>DATAXW010000017.1:0-28623 GCA_036272895.1 Acidobacteriaceae bacterium
ATGAGGCCGAGGACGCAGAGGATCGTGCCGCCTGCCGCGCACACATAACCGAACTTGCGGCGCGCGCTGTTGCCGGGGGTGATGCCCCACTTCGCGGCGAAGAGCCATGTGCCGTAGGCGAAGTGCCAGCAGGTGGCGACCATCGCAATGATGTAGACGGCGAGGATCCACGGGTTGGCGAGCTCGTGCTGGACCTTGGCGAAGGCGGCGCCGGGGTGCTCGGGAAGGCTGATGCCGTGGAAGCGCTGGCTCCAGATGTGGTAGGCGATGTAGGCGAGCGCGATGAGCCCGGTGATGCGCTGGCTGAAGTATCCCCAGTTGCCGGCCCAGGGATAGACGTTGACATTGGAGCGGCCGCGCCACCAGATGAAGAGGCCGTAGCCCGCATGATAGGCGAGTGGGATAAAGATGAAGGCCCACTCGAGGACGCGGACGAGCGGGAGGCCGTTGAGGAACTTGACCTGCTGGGCGTAAGCGAGCGGGCCGTTCCAAGTCTCGAAGTTGGAGACGATGTGCTCGATGAGGAAGGCGCCGATGGGGACGATGCCGGTGAGCGAGTGCAGCTTGCGCCAGAAGAAGCTGTGGCCCTCGCCCGCGCGGAGAGGCTGGACGCGCCGCTGTGCTGTTTTTTGGGTGTTGTCGGGCGCTGCGGGCGGAGCGGCTGCGGCCATCTGATTCTCCGTGCCTTTGCAGGAAGAGGCAGGATGATTCTTCCACCGGCGAAAATCCAGCGTCAAGAAAAGCTGGTGTTTCGCGACCGATAATCGACGAGTATGTGCGATTCCCGGGGATGGGGTGGCAGGGGGGTGCGGGTCAGACCATGGGTGGGTGCTGGGTGAGCTGGCGGAGGAGATCGCGGAAGGCGTTGCCGCGGTGGCTGAGGGACCACTTCTGGGTGGCGGGGAGTTCGGCAAGGGTCTGGCCGAGGGCGGGGATGAGGAAGAGGGGGTCGTAGCCGAAGCCGTTGGCGCCGCGGGGGGCGTCGAGGATCTGGCCCTCGACCTCGCCGCGGGCGCGGAGCAGGACCTCGCCGTTGCGGGCGAGGGCGAGGGCGCAGACGAAGCGGGCGGCGCGGGTGGAGGCGCCTTCGCGGGTTTCGGGGAGCTGGGCGAGGAGGGAGAGGACGGCGCGGTTGTTGCGCTGGTCGTTTGCTCCCTGATTGGGTTCGAAGTCGAGGTCGTCCGCGAAGCGGGCGGAGCGGACGCCGGGCTGGCCGCCGAGGGCGTCGATCTCGAGGCCGGAGTCGTCGGCGAAGACCAGGAGATTGGGGGCGAGTTTGGAGTAGGCGATGGCCTTGATTTCGGCGTTGCCGAGGAAGGTCGCGGCGTCTTCGGCGGGCTCGGGCATTTGCTCGATTTTGGGGAGGGCGAGGACTTCGATCGAGGAGGCGGAGGCGCAGCCGGCGAACTCGCGGAGCTTGCCCGGGTTGGTGGTGGCGGCGTAGATCGTCATGGGTACCCCCTCCCCCCTGTTTTGATGCAAATTCTTCAGAGGATTGAAGTTAGGGGTGGACTTAGGGTTGTGGACCTTGTCAAAGTCTTGATTCGACAGGATGTTATGGGCAAAGTCTTCATTGCAGGTGAGTTAAGACGCGGGGTAGCACTTTTTCTCGTTTGCTAACCGCAAACGGTGCCCACCTTAGCGACGATTAAACCGTCGCGAAGATGGGGCACCCGGGTTCAGGGGTGTGCCGGAGCAGTCTGATGGATCTGTTGCAGGGCTGAGGGGCGGAGGAGGCCGATGCGGCCGTGGGGGCCGACGACGAAGGGGAGCGAGAGGGCGTTCCAGTGCTGGTCGGCGTCGGGAGGGTCGAGTTTTGGGTTGGGTTTGAGGGCGCGCCAGTTGCGGCCGTCGTCGGTGGAGATGTCGGTGCCGTTGGGGCCGACGGTGATCCAGATTTTGGATTTTGAATCGTAGGCTACGGCGCTGCGGTAGCCGTGGGGTGGGGTGGCGGCAGCTTGGAATTTGTTACCACCGGCGGTGAAGGCTGCTGTCTTCTGGCTATTATTTGGTGCCGAGTAGTCTCCACCCACAGCAACGGCATCGGCCTTTATGCAATGAAAATTGTGTCCAAACTTGATGGCCTTCGGCTGTTCAATCGAGTTGGGCCGTATAGCAAAGCTAAAGACGCCCTGCGATGGTTGCCCTCGCTGAAGCGGCACATCGATTGGGCATACAACGTCGATGCCGTAGTGATGAGGTGTCGTGGTGCCACGCTCGTATTGAATGATCTCTCTGTCCGTAGCAAACCAAAATGTGTTTGGAGCCAGCTGGTAGAGAACAGAATTGCTCGCGGCGAACGCTGCTTCCCCAGGACCCGAAAAGATTGCGGTCGCGCTTGGGTTGAGTTTGTCGGGCGAACACGAAGAATTGGTCGTGAACATAGCGAGATAAAAGCTGGGAAGTGTCGTAGTGTCCCGCACATTTGATTTGTGTATTGCCGGGTCGCCCAAAATCGCACCGGCGATGACGGGAGTCTTGGATGGGCAAATCTTCGTGTCGAATGGACCGGCAACGTGGGCTTTGAGCGCATCCCAGAAGCCTTCTTTGTCGGGGTTGGTGAAGACGAGGTGCCAGGTCTGGCAGCCGTCGGTGGTCTGGTAGAGACGGGATTGGTCTCCTTTGCCCGAGGACATTGCGATGGCGGTGTTGTTGTCGAAGGCTTGCACGGCGCGGAAGTCGAGGTGCTCGCCGCCGCGAGGCTTGGCGCAGAGTTGCCACATGAGACCGGCGTCTTCGGTGCGGAGGATGGTGCCGTCGGAGCCGGAGGCCCAGGCGACGCCTCCGCCGACGTTGACGATGCCGCGCAGGTCGGCGGTGGTGTGGGAGTCGAGGATCTGCCATTGGGCGGAGGCAACGCCCCATCCAGCAAGCTGGATGGGGACCCCGATGGTTGCGGCGGTGAGGAGGAGCGCGAGGAGCAGGCGGCGCATGTGAGGAAGTTTATCGCGGAGGGTTGGGGTTGGTGGCGCGTTCGAGGAAGGCAATTCAGTCGTTCCGGCTCCGCCTTCACTCCGGCCTCCCACCCCAGCGAGCGAAGAACGCTCGCCGGGGACCTCGGGCCTTCGGCAGAGCGGATGCGCCTTGCGGCGCGGCTTTCTCGGCCCATCTAAAGATGGGCCCTCCCGGTTTGCGAGCTTGGGCGCGGTCGATGGAGAGGAAGACGGGGAGCATGTGACGCCGTGCCAGTTTGGGCTGCTGGGCGAGCCGCGGGTGAATGTGCTGGAGCCCAATCGGACGCTTCATGAGTTGAAGCAGCGGTGACGGCGAAGCGAACCACAAGGGCCGTTCGTGAACTGGGAATGCCTTCGTGCAGCCAGGGATCTAGAAATTCCCCGATGTTCTCCGCTCGGACTGAGATATTTCCAACTCTCACTGGGCTGCTCCCTATTAGGCGCTGTTCGGCGTGGCGGGAGCTTTCCTTGCGCACAGGACGTGGCGCTCTCGGCTACTCACTTCGCACAATCGAAATTCATCTTGCAGTGACTGGCCCGTCACCTCCCGATTATCCGGCACAGCCACACTTGCCTTATCACAGGGAGTTGCTCCGCTGTCTCGGGGCTTCTCACAACAAAATGCAATTATTCAAAGGAGCTCAGATCATGCTTCCACGTTTGCTTCGCGTTGCCCTCTTTCTTCTTCCACTCGCTCTCTGCTCTGTCGCCGCGCGCGCTGAGACCTTCGACTGGACGCTCACCGGTCCCGCAGCGTCGCTCGGCGGCTTTGTCGAAACCGGGAACGGTACCCTAACCGCAACTGAGACGGCCGGCGAATGGACAATCAACTCCTTCAGCGGAACACTTGGCGGGAGTGCCATCACCGGGCTTATCAGCTTCGATGGCAACGACAATCTCCTCTTCCCCGCATCCACCTTCCTCGACACCTCAGGCGTCTCCTTTGAAACCGCCAGCGGAGTTGAGGCGAATGTCTGGAGCTTCTATGCTCCGGGTTCCACCGACATCACTCCCGGCAACAACTACGGCGAGATATTGGGCGGCGGTGCTTCGGGCTTCGGCGTCGGCACCTTCAGCCTCGCCGCAGCGCCCGCACCCGAGCCGGCCAGCTTTCTCTTGTTCGGCACAGGGCTGCTCGGCGCGGCCGGGTTGCTGAAGCGGCGATTCGTGTAGGACCGCATTCGCGCATCCCTGAGAGTTCCGGCGCTATGACTCCGACCTCCAGCCCGGCCCGCTCCTCGTCCAGGCTCTTCCGGCCTGGCGGGGAGCTTTTCTGTATTTGCGGCGTATCTCCTCCTTTGGAAAGAGTGAAGAAGACCCGCGTATCTATTGGGGATTTGTGTGGCCCGGGCAGGAGTCCTGATGCAGAGCGTGATCCGATCAGATGTGGTTTTTGGTGGCCCGGGCAGGCGTCCTGTGGCGGAGCGCGCAGGCGGAATGCGGAGGCTTTTGGTGGCCCGGGGCAGATTCCAACTGCCGACCTTCGCGTTAGGAGTGCGCTGCTCTATGCATCTGAGCTACCGGGCCAATGGTTTCAGTGTATCGCGGGGGATGTGAGCATCCTGGGATGCCCAAACGGACCTCAGGGGCTGAAGCCCCTTCTTCTTCTTGCAGAATTACGGCACGGCTGAAGCCGTGCCCTTAACGAGTTCAGAGATGGAGGCGAACGAGTCCAGAGGTGAGGCTAGCAAGCCCGGCGAGAGAGGCCGCTGCTTCGTCTCATAGGCTCGCTCGGAAAGATTGAGGGCGTGCCCTTCCGATCGCGTGAAACGGAAGACGGGAGGAGATGGCCGGCGTATCATCGAGAGCGTGCCGAAGTATTCCATCGTCGTTCCGTTCCACAACGAGGAAGAGAGCGTGACGCGGCTGTACGACCGCGTGAAGGACGTGATGGAGCATGTGGACGCGAGCTTTGAGATGGTGTTTGTGGATGACGGCTCGCGCGATAGGACGTACAGGCTGCTGGAGGAGATTGCGGCGGTCGATTCGCGGGTGCTGCTGATTAAGTTGCGGCGAAACTTTGGGCAGACGTCGGCGCTGGCGGCGGGGTTCGATCATGCGTCGGGCGAGTCGATTCTGGCGATGGATGGCGACCTGCAGCATGATCCGGGGGAGATTCCGCTGTTTCTGGCGAAGCTCGAAGAGGGCTATGACGTGGTGAGCGGATGGCGCGCGCAGCGGGGGGACAACTTTGTGCGGCGGGTCCCGTCGCGCGTGGCGAACTGGATGATGGCGCGGCTTTCGGGCGTGGACATTCACGACTTTGGGACGACGTTCAAGGCGTACCGGCGCGAGGTGATCCAGAACATTCCGCTGTACGGCGAGATGCACCGGTTTATTCCGGCGCTGGCGAGCTGGTACGGGGCGACGATCTGCGAGGTGCCGATCTCCAACCCGGCGCGCGACGCGGGGCAGAGCCATTATGGGCTGGGGCGGACGTTCCGCGTGTTCTTTGATCTGCTGACGATCCGTTTTCTGCTGAAGTACATGACGCGGCCGCTGCACTTTTTTGGCGGGCTGGGTTCGGCGGGTGTGCTGGGCGGCGGAGGGATTGCGATCTGGCTGCTGATACACAAGCTGCTTTCAGGACATGATGTGGCGGGCGAACATGCGCCGTGGTTCATTATTGCGAGCGTGCTGATTCTGGCGGGGATTCAGCTGATTGGCGTGGGGCTGCTGGGCGAGCTGCAGGTGCGGCACTTCTTTACGCAGTCGCAGCGGTCGCCGTATGCGGTGGATCGCGTGGTGCGGATGCGGCCTTCGGAAGAGAGCCTGCTGCGGTAGGGCTGTGGCTGCTTGTTGAAAAAGCAGATTCCCTACGGGAATGACAGAAAGAAAAACAAAGACAATGATGCGTGCGATCCAGATGAAACAGACCGGCGGGCCGGAGGTGCTGGAGCTGGTGGAGCTGCCAAAGCCGGAGCCCAAGGCCGGTGAGGTGCTGGTGCGGATTCATGCGTCGGGCGTGAACTTTATCGACACGTATCTGCGCGAGGGGCGGTATCCGGCGCCGCTGCCGTTTGTTCCGGGGCAGGAGGCATCGGGCGTCGTGGAGGCGCTGGGTGAGGGAGTGAGCGAGTTTGTGGTGGGCGATCGGGTGGCGTGGACCCATGCGCGCGGGACCTATGCGGAGTATGCGTGCGCGCCGGTGGGGCTGGTGTTGCGGATTCCGGATGCGTTGAGCTTTGAGGATGCGGCGGCGGTGCTGCTGCAGGGAATGACGGCGCA
Organism: Acidobacteriaceae bacterium; assembly: GCA_036272895.1. GTDB lineage: Bacteria > Acidobacteriota > Terriglobia > Terriglobales > Acidobacteriaceae > Granulicella. Next base: position 6,183 of record DATAXW010000017.1, read on the forward strand.
CTACCTGGTGCACGATACCTATCCGGTGAACGATGGGGACACGGTGCTAGTGCATGCGGGCGCGGGCGGTGTGGGGCTGCTGCTGACGCAGATGGCGAGGCGGATGGGCGCGCGCGTGATTACGACGGTGTCGACGGAGGAGAAGGCGGAGCTTTCGCGGGCGGCGGGCGCGGCGGAGGTGGTGCTGTACACGCGAGAGAGCTTTGTGGACGCGGTGAAGCGGGTGACGGAGGGCGTGGGGCTGCCGGTGGTGTATGACTCGGTGGGGAAGACGACGTTTGAGGATTCGCTGAGGTGCCTGCGGCCGAGGGGATTGATGGCGCTGTATGGCGGGTCGAGTGGAGCGGTGCCGCCGTTCGATTTGATCAGGCTGTCGCTGATGGGGTCGCTATATGTGACGCGGCCGACGCTGAAAGACTATGTGCTGACAAGAGAGGAGCTGGAGCGACGGGCCGCGGATGTGTTTGGGGCGGCGGTGGCGGGCGAGCTGAAGGTGCGGATTGGGCAGCGGTATCCGCTGGCGGAGGCGAGGCAGGCGCATGTGGATCTGCAGGCGCGGAAGACGACGGGCAAAGTGCTGCTGACGATGTGAATTTGTGGGTTGCTTGGCGTGGGAGCGGGCAGACCCGTACACTGGGAGCTCATGGCCTGCGTCGTTGATGTTTGAGCGATGCGTGACGACAACTGCTACCGCTTGGGAATGTTCGGGAAGCGCGGTGAAACTCCGCCACTGCCCCGCAACTGTGAAGCGCGCACCTTGCGATGCAAGGTGAAGACGGCCGGGCTACCCCACTGATCGCGAATGGCGAATCGGGAAGGGAGTTGCCAGAAGAGAATGCCGGCTTTGAAATCGCGCCAGTCAGGAGACCGGTTCATCAAGTGCTGCCTCTGCCACGCTTCCGTCGGGGAAGCGGAGGAGACTGTGATGACTTTATTGCAAGGGCGCCGCGTGGCGTCCGTTCTGCGTTTGCGTGCGCCGGGTGTGCGGCGTTTGGTTCTTCCTCTTCTTTGTGTGCTGTTGATGCCGCTGGCGGGCGGCGCGGTGGTGGTGCGCGGGCGAGTGACGGACGCGCTGGGCAGGGCTGTGCCGGGGGCGCGGGTGCAGTTGATTGTGAAGGGTAAGGTGGAGGCGATTGCGTACGCGGATGCGAAGGGAGCATACGAGATCCGGTCGACCGAGTCGGGACGGTTTACGCTGCTGGGTTCGGCGGGCGGATTTCTGCCGGCGATTGGGCAGGAGTTCTACGGCGGCGCGGTGGATGTGGTGTCGCAGGATGTGGTGCTGTCGGCGACGACGGTGAAGCAGGAGGTCAGCGTGACGGCGACGGGGATACCGACTCCGTTGCAGCAGTTGACGGCGCCGGTGGCGCTGATTCAGCAGAATCGGCTGGCGACGCGGGTGGGCGTGGTGAGCGAGCTGCGGCAGATACCTGGACTGGATGTGGTGCAGACGGGGCAGAGCGGAGCGGTGACCTCGCTGTTTGTGCGCGGCGGACCCTCGGATGGGAACAAGGTGCTGATCGATGGGATTCCGGCGGAGGATGTCGGGGGCGTCTTCGACTATGGCACGGTGTCAAGCACGGGCATTGGGAGCGTGGAGGTTTATCGCGATCCGAACAGCGCGTTGTATGGGAGCGACTCGCAGGCGGCGGTGGTGAGCATTGCGACGCCGCGCGGAACGACGGAACAGCCGCTGCTGACGTACTCGGGCGATGCGGGGACCCTGCACACGTGGCGCAATGAGGTGACACTGGGCGGGACGGTGCACAAGCTGGATTATTTTGCGGGGTATTCGCGGTTCGATACGTCGAATGCGTTGCCGTACGACCGGCATCACTCGTCGACGACGGCGGCGAACGTGGGCTACGACGTGATCGATGGGCTGAGTTTGCGATTCACGTTTCGTGATGGCGTGTCGGCGCAGGGACTGCCGAATGCGTACGACTTTTACAACGTGACGCAGGATGGCAAGGAGGGCGATCAGGATCTGTATTCAGGGTTGACGCTGGACTACCGAACGAAGAGCGACTGGCACAACCTGGTGCGTTACGGGATTGCGCGGAAGAGAGAACAGGCGAACTACTTTGGCAATCAGGGGACGCTGACGACGATTAATGATCCGGTGTATGGGCCGTTTCCCGCGTATGTCGGCAATGTGGTGAGGATTCGCGGAGCGAACGGATATACGGCGACGGGACAGGCGCAGTTCTTCAGCACGGACCGCGATCAGGATTCGAACCGCGATGAGCTGTACTACCAGTCGGACTATACGTTTCCGAAGCACATCTCGGCGCTGTTTGGCTTCCGCTATGACAATGAGCGCGGGAGTTATAACAGTCCCGGGCCGTATGGCGAGCATGAGCAGCTGCAGCGGACGAACTTTGAATGGGACGCCCAGTTTCAGGGAGACATCAAGGGAAGGTTCTTTTATTCCGTGGGCGGGTCCCTACAGAAGAACCATCTGTACGGATATGCGGGCGAGCCGCGGTTCGGCGTGGCGGTTGTTCCGGTGCGGCCGGGCAATGGGCTGCTGCATGGGACGAAGCTGCGCGCGAACCTTGCGACCGGAGTGCAGGAGCCCTCGCTGGCGACCGAGTTCGAGAGTCTGTACAGGCAGTTGGAGGAGAACGGGGACACGACGGACATCCAGCTGTTTCACATCCAGCCGCTGGGTCCGGAGCGCTCGCGGTCGGCGGACGTGGGGCTGGACCAGAACATCTGGCGGCAGACGCTGGTGATGCAGGTGGATTACTTTCACAATCAGTTCTCGCATCAGCTGGAGGATGTGGGGTCACAGGACCTGGAGACGTACTTTGGCTTTGCGCCGACGGATCCGAACGTGTTCCTGTACGGCGCGGAGCTGAATTCGATGGCGTACCGGGCGCAGGGGGCAGAGGTCGCGCTGACGTGGCAGCCGAAGCATCATCTGTTTGTGCGCGGAGGGTACACCTACCTGGATGCGGTGGTGCTGCAGTCGTTCACCGGGGATGTGACGGCGGCGATGCAGGGGATGCCGACGGAGAATCCGAATCTGCCGGGGATTGCGATTGGCGGGGTTTCGCCGCTGGTGGGGGCGCGGCCGTTTCGCAGGCCGCCCCACACGGGATTCTTCAGCGTCAATTACACACGGAATCGATTCAGCGCGACGCTGGATGGTGCGCTGGCGAGCAGAGCAGACGATTCAACCTATTTGACGGGGCTGGATACGGTGGATGGGAACTCGCTGCTGCTGCCGAATCGCGATCTCGATTTTGGATACGTGAAGCTGGATCTGGGTGGGACGTATGCGCTGAAGCATGGATTTACGGCGTTTGCGCAGATGGACAATCTGCTCAACGATCAGCACATTGGGCCGATTGGATATCCGGGGTTGCCGCTGACGGCGCGCGTGGGCATCAAACTGAGGCTGGGCGGCGATTGAGGTGTTGATACTACTGAAAAATGTGGCCGAAACGGCAGGGAGCAGACTTCTCTCTGCCGTTTCGCTTGCAACTACCTGGCGTGCGAATCGTCTCTCATTAAAGAGGAAGAAGAGGAACCATGATGATGCGAACTCGTATGCTTTGTCTTTCAGCGGCGCTGGTGGCGATGGCTGCCGCGCCTGCATTTGCGCAGGAGCTTCCGGCGGAGGGACCTGCACCGACGACCGCCCTGATCCATGTGCAGTCGAAGAATGATGTGAAGCTGGATCCGGCACTGCTGAAGTTGCAGGTGAACGGGCATGATACGCCGATCACGTCGGTGCGACCGGCAGCCGAGGAGCGGCCGCAGATTGCGGTGTTGATCGACGATGGGCTGCGCACCTCGTTCAACCTGCAGATGAACGATCTGGTGAAGTTCATCCAGGGGTTGCCACCGGATGCGGCGGTGCTGGTGGGCTATATGCAGAATGGCACGGTGCGGTCGGCGACCGGCCAGTTTTCAACCAACCGCGAGCGGGTGATCTCTGAGCTGCGGGTGCCGTTTTCGAGTCCCGGGATGAGCGCGAGCCCGTACTTCTGCCTGTCGGACTTTGTGAAGCGCTGGCCGTCCTCGCAGCCCGGACCGAGGTTTGTGCTGATGATTACGAACGGCGTGGACCCGTACAACGGCCGGCCCTCCATCATGAACCAGGACAGCCCGTATGTGGAGGCGGCGCAGAAGGACGCACAGCGCGCAGGGGTGGCGGTGTATTCGATCTACTATGGCGATACAGGGCTGCGCGGAGGGCGCGGAAGCTTCAGCGGCCAGAGCTACCTGCAGCAGGTAGGCGACGCGACCGGCGGAGATCTGTTCAATAACGGGCCGATTACGCCGGTGACGCTGGCACCGTACTTTGCGCAGTTTCAAAAGGCGATCGCGGAGAGCTACACGATTGGCTTTACAGCGAATGCCACGGGCAAGAGTAATGAGCTGGTACGCATCAAGCTGAAGACGAGCCAGCCGGGCGTGAAGCTGCATGCGCCGGATGGAGTGAGGCCGGGACTGGCTGAGTAAGCAAGTGAATGGTGAGTAGTGGAGAAGCAAACAGAAAACCCCGGAGCGATCCGGGGTTTTTGTGTTGTGGTGATGATTGAGGTTTAGTACATGCCGTCCATGCCGCCGCCGTGGTTGTGGCCGCCGCCGGGCGCTTCCTTCTTCTCCGGGATCTCGGCGATCATGGCCTCGGTGGTGAGCATGAGGCCGGCGATCGAGGCGGCGTTCTGGAGAGCGGTGCGCGTGACCTTGGTGGGGTCGATGACGCCGGCCTTGACCAGGTCCTCGTAGACGCCGGTTCCGGCGTTGTAGCCGAAGTTGGCTTCCTTGGAGTCGTTGATCTTGCCGATGACGACCGAGCCTTCCTCGCCAGCGTTCTGGACAATCATGCGCAGCGGCTCTTCGAGCGCGCGGCGGATGATCTGCGCGCCGACCTTCTCGTCGCCTTCGAGGCTGCCGATGAGCTTGTCGACGGCCTTGCCGGCGCGGACCAGAGCGACGCCGCCGCCCGGAACGATGCCCTCTTCGACGGCCGCGCGGGTGGCGTGCATGGCGTCCTCGACGCGGGCCTTCTTCTCCTTCATCTCGGTCTCGGTGGCTGCACCGACCTTGATGACGGCGACGCCGCCGACGAGCTTGGCGAGACGCTCCTGGAGCTTCTCACGGTCGTAGTCGGAGGTGGTTTTGTCGATCTGGGCGCGAATCTCCTTCACGCGACCCTCGACCTTGCCGTCGGCTCCGCCGCCATCAACGATGGTGGTGTTGTCCTTGTCGATGGTGACGCGCTTGGCGGTGCCGAGGTCTTCGATCTTGACGCCCTCGAGCTTGATGCCGAGGTCCTCGGTGATGGCCTTGCCGCCGGTGAGGACGGCGATGTCCTCGAGCATGGCCTTACGGCGGTCGCCGAAGCCGGGGGCCTTGACAGCGGCGACGTTGAGCGTGCCGCGCAGCTTGTTGACGACGAGGGTGGCGAGCGCCTCCCCGTCCACGTCCTCAGCGATGATGAGCAGGGGCTTGGCGGTGCGGGCGATTTGCTCGAGCAGCGGGAGCAGGTCCTTCATCGTGGAGATCTTCTTCTCATAGATGAGGATCGAGGGGTTCTCGAGCACGACTTCCATGCGCTCGGGGTCGGTGACGAAGTAGGGCGAGAGGTAGCCGCGGTCGAACTGCATGCCTTCGACGACGTCGAGCTGGGTCTCCATGGTGCGGGACTCTTCAACGGTGATGACGCCGTCCTTGCCGACCTTCTTCATGGCCTCGGCGATGATGACGCCGATGGTGGAGTCGGAGTTGGCGGAGATGGTGCCGACCTGCGCGATCATCTCGCCGGTGACGGGCTTGGAGAACTCATTGAGCGAGCCGCCGTGCACGTTGCCCTGCTCATCGCGCTTGCCGATGATGGCCTCGACGGCCTTGTCGATGCCGCGCTTGAGCGCCATGGGATTGGCGCCGGCCGCGACGGTCTTGACGCCTTCGCGATAGATGGCCTGGGCCAACACGGTTGCGGTGGTGGTGCCGTCGCCGGCGACGTCACTGGTCTTGGAGGCGACCTCCTTGACCATCTGCGCGCCCATGTTCTCGAGGCCCTCGGGGAGCTCGACTTCCTTGGCGACAGTGACGCCGTCCTTGGTGATGGTGGGCGAGCCGAATTTCTTTTCGATAACGACGTTGCGGCCCTTGGGACCGAGCGTCACCTTGACGGCGTTCGCGAGGTGGTTGACACCGCGCAGGATCGCCTGACGGGACTCTTCTCCGTGCAGAATCTGCTTTGCCATTGAATGCTCCAGTGGTTAGTGGTTAGTCGTTAGTGGTTAGTGAAAGCGGCGCGAGCAAACAGCGCGCTGAACCACTTATTCCAGAGTTGCGAGATCTTACTTGAGGATGCCGAGGACCTCTTCCTCGCGCATGATGAGGAAGTCCTCGCCGTCGAGCTTGATCTCGGTGCCGGAGTACTTGCCGAAGAGGACGGTGTCGCCGGCCTTGACATCGAGTGGGAAGACCTTGCCTTCGTCGTTGGACTTGCCCTTGCCGACGGAGATGACCTTGCCCTGTTGCGGTTTTTCCTTGGCCGAATCGGGGATGATGATGCCGCCGCGAAGGGTCTCGCCCTCTTCCAGGCGCTGGACCAGAATGCGGTCGTGCAACGGCGTGAACTTATTAGCTGCCATGTTCCTCTTTTCTCCTTTGTAGCGGTTGGCGGAGGTGCCGGACGGCCAGGTTTGGGGCTGGCGGGTGCTGTCTGGCACTCTCTGCTGCCGACTGCTAATGTAGTCTCCCGCAGGGCGGAGCGTCAAGAGCTGGGCGTAAAATCTTAGTGAAAGTGACTCAGATAAGGGCCGGCGCAGCCTGCGGGCGGTTCGGACGCGCTGGTCTGGGGCTTAGGAGAGGCGAATGGCTGATGCCAACGGGTAAAATGTTGGGCATGCGATTGATGAGTTTTGCACTGGCCGCGGCTGTTTTGAGCGCGGCTGTAATGGGTCCGGAAGCAGGAGCGCAGGAGCACGGCCGGAAGTGGCAGCCGCCTCCGCCAACGGCTACGGTGGTGGTGACGGTGGTGAAGGGCTTCAACGGGAGGCCGTTTGCCAATGCCGGCGTGGTGTTTCACGCGGTGCGCGATGGCAAGGACAACGGCAATCTTGAGGTGAAGACGGACCCGAATGGAAAGGCGACGATTGACCTGCTGGAGGTGGGCAGCCATGTGCTGGTGCAGGTGATTGCGGACGGGTTTGCGACGTATGCGACGGAGTTCGACCTGACGAGCGGGGGCGAGAACCTGCTGGTGAAGCTGCAGCGGCCACGGGCGCAGGTATCGACGTTTGTGGACAACGATGGAAAGGCGGCGCAGGTGCAGCCGGGCACACAGGAGCGGAAGATTCCGCCGGCGGACAAGAGCACATCGCCGCCGCCTGTGGCGGCGCCGAATTAGGAGAGGGCTGTCTTCTAGAGATTCGACCGAACGATTTTGAAAAATTTGCTTTACGGGTGCCCGCAGAGTTCGTATTCTGCGGGCACTTTTGTTTGTACGGAAGCGCAGTTTTCCGGGCCTGCAGAGCTCATGTAGAGGTGTGCTGTGGCCAAGCGCGTTGCGATCACCATCGCGGGAGCGGTCTCACTGGGAGCGTATGAGGCGGGGGTTTTGTATGAGCTGCTGGAGGCGTTCCGTAGCTATAACGCCGAGTGCGACAGGACGAACGATCCCGACAGGAAGATTTATGTAGATGTGCTGACGGGGGCTTCGGCGGGCGGGATGACGGCGGCGATGCTGGGCCAGCGGCTGATGTTCGATGGCGCGTCGCTCGAGGAGGCGGAGACGAATCCGCTTTATCGGACGTGGGTGGAACGGATCGACATCAAGCAGCTGGTTCGAATGCAGAGGGATGAGAACAAGTGGCACTCGCTGCTCTCGTCGGACCTGATTGAGACGATCGGGAGAGAGGCGCTGGTCGATTCGATGGCACCGGGGCAGACGCTGAGCGGAGCGCATTCGGTGATTGAACAGGAGAACGGAAAGCCGAAGCCGCTGGATGTGGGGCTGGCGATGACCAATCTGAATGGCGTGGATTACATGCTGCGGATTGTGGGAAGCGACGAGGGTGGATTTAACTATGCGCGCAGCGATGATCAGATGCTGTTTCATATCCAGGCGGACGATCGCGGGAATGTGGCGAAATGGGAGCGGATGCGCGGGGCGGCAGTGGCGAGTGGGGCGTTTCCGGCGGCGTTCCGGCCGAAGGGGCTGAAGCGGCAATCCTGTGAGTACGGAACGGCGCTGCCGAGTTCTAAAGCGCATCAGCAAGTGGGGAAGACCTATGTGGATTGGGGAGCTGAGGACATACGGAGGTTTGCGTATGCCGATGGCGGAGTGCTGCAGAACCAGCCGCTGGGGATGGCGAAGAACTTTGTGGATGCACGAGTGAAGGCGGCGCAGGAGAGTGGAAGGAATGATGCTAATGCGGTGGCGGATGACCGGCTGTATGTGCTGATCTCGCCGCATGCGGTGAAGTCGCAGGCACGCGACAAGCTGCGCGCGGAGAGGATGACGATTGCGAGTGAGCTGGTGGAGCTGTTCCATACTTACATTCGGCAGGCTACGTTTCATGACTGGATCGTTGCGGAGGGGATGAACGTCGATATTCATAGCTTGGACAACTGCGTCGCCTTGCTGATGAGAAGGATGACTCGTAAGCCGTTCGAGATGTCGTTGACGACGAATGCTAAGCAGCTTACTCAATTCACTGAGATGTTTGTGCCGGGGCCGACGAGACGGAGCAGGACATTGGACCGTCTGAAGATGCAGTATGCGAAGGAGTATCAGCAGGTGCTGGATGTGCGAGGCGCGGACGAGGCGGAGGCGTTTCTTGATGCGATTGCAACGCTCGAGGCAGCGGCCGGGTTAGGCCAGCGCGATCTGATGAAGATAGTGGCAGTGCTTGCGGACGGGAGGACGGAGCTGGCGGGGTCGGGGCTGGCGGCGTTTGTGGGATTCTTCAGCAAAGCGTTTCGCGAGCACGATTATTGGATGGGTCGCGTGAAGACGCGCGTGTATCTGCAACGCGGCGATGTCAAGCGGATTCTTGGGGTGGATGCATGGCCCGAACAGAGCAAGTGGGGCGGCCAGAAAGAGAGCGAGGTGATGAAGAAGCTGCCGAACCCGACGGAGATTGGTGAGCTTCCGCTGTCGCTGGGGCAGATGCTTGGTCCTGGAATGGGATCGCTGCTCTTGATGGTGAAGGCACGTCCGGCCGTGCTGTGGGTGGTGGGAGTGGTGCTGCTTGCAGCTGTTTTGGGGGTTGCCGGAGTCGTTGTGCTGATTGTGTGGGCGGTGACGCATGGGGCGTGTTGCGTGGTGCATGCGAGCCACGGGATATTCTAGTCGGATGAAAGAGTTAGCAGAAAAACGCGCGCTGGTGACGGGTGGGGCGCGGCGCATTGGCAGAGGCATTGCGCTGGCGCTGGCGGAGGCCGGCGCGGATGTGGCGATTACGTATCGGGAGTCAGAGAGCGACGCTGCGCAGACGCTGAGCGAACTGAAGGCGCTGGGTGTGCGGGCGCAGGCGGTCTCTTGCGATCTGCGCGAGGAGGAGAGCGTTCGACAGGCGGTTGAGAGAATCGCGGGTGATTTTGGGGGGCTCGACATTCTGGTGAATAACGCGGGCGCGTTTGAGACGACGGCGCTTGAGGAGATCACGGTCGAGCAGTGGGATGCGATGTTTGCGACCAACACGCGCGGACCGTTTCTGATGGCCAAGCATGCGTATCCGTATCTGCGGGCGGCGCGTGGGCGGATTGTGAACATTGGATCGCTGGGCGGGATTCATCCGTGGGCGACGCATGCGCACTACTGCACGTCGAAGGCGGCGCTGCATATGCTTTCGCAGACGATGGCGAAGGCGTGGGCGCCGGAGATCAGCGTGAACTGCGTGGCTCCGGGGATGATTGTGACCGGCGAGGTGAGCGCGGGATATGAGCACTTCGAGGGGAAGACGCCGATGAAGCGCAACGGGAGCGTGGAGGATGTGGCGGCGGCGGTGCTGTTCTTCGCCACCGGGCCGCATTTCATTACGGGGCAGCTGATGATGGTGGATGGAGGGCTGGGGCTTTAGGCGGGTGCGCCTTATTGCCGCTGCCGGCTAGCGCCTGAAGAGGCGGGAGAGCCAACCGGTGGGTTTCCCCTCGTCGTCCTTGCAGGGATCGTCGTAGAGGTGGAGGGGTTCGTCCTGGGTGGAGAGCGGGCGGCCGTCGAAGACAGCCTGTGGATTCTCTGTGCAAAGCCTCTGGGCATAACCCTCGCCGTAGCGGTTGGCGATGAGCTCGCAGGCGTCGTGCATGCGGGGCGCTCGGTAGCGGAGGTCGTGGGCGTCGGTGGCGATGAAGTGAACCCAGCGATTGGCGAGCAGGCGATGGGCGAGGCGCTCGGCACGGCGGCCCATGCGTCCGGTGACGGAGGATGCGGTGACCTGGGTGAGCATGCCGTCGCGGATCCAGAGAGCGAGGCGCGAGCTGTCCTGCTGGAGGGAGGGGTTGCGTTCGGGGTGGGTGAGGATGGGGGTCATGCCGGCGAGGCGGAGCGAGTAAAAGGTCTCCTCGAGGGTAGGGGGAAGGCCGTAGTCGGGAAGTTCGATGAGGAGGTATTCGCCTTGATTAATTGTGTAACGACGCGGGTTTTGGAGTGCGTCCTGGATGTTGTCGTAGTTGACATGGAAGTCGCAGCCGAGGCCGAGGATGAGATGGATCTGCTGCTCGGAGAGCGCGGCGCGGAGCTGGCTGAGCGTGTCCCGGACGCGTACGGGATCGAAGGCGTACTGGCTGCTGGCGTGGGGGGTGCAGACGACGTGGGTGATGCCGTCCTCGACGGCCAGACGGGCCATCTGGACGGAGGTGGAAAGATCGGGGGCGCCGTCGTCAAGCGCCGGAAGAAGATGGTGGTGAAGATCAACCACGGGCTCAGGGTAGCACCTCCTAACTCTTCGGGATGCAGAAGTTTATCCAGCGGATGGAAGGCAGCGTGGAGGGCGGACGGCGCATCGAAGAGGAGAAAGGCCAACTGTATCCGGGCCCCGAAGACTCCGTCGTATGATGACGAGAGTGGATTTGCGGCGTGGCTTGCAAGGATGGCGCCGGCTCACAGAAGGATATTTCAGGGACCCACATGGCAGAAACCAACACGACCGACTCGAAACCCCGCGTTCTTGTAGCCGATGATGAGCAGGTGATCGCCAATACGCTCGCCATCATTCTCAACCAGGCGGGGTTCGAGGCACGAGCCGTTTATAGCGGCGAGAAGGCGCTTGAAGCGCTCGACACGTTTAAGCCGGACATGCTGATCAGCGATGTAATTATGACGGGCATGACCGGAATTGAGGCTGCGATTCGGACTCGGGCCAAGCTACCGAGTTGCAAGATACTGCTGTTTTCCGGACAGGCAGCGACGGCCGACCTGCTGGAGCGTGCACGCGCGCAGGGCCATGAGTTTGAGATTCTGGCGAAGCCGGTGCACCCAACCGATCTGCTCGCCAAATTGCGCGGGTAGAGAAGACGAGACGCGAGATACGAGAGGTGGCCCGGACGCCGCGATGCGACGTTCCACCGGCGCTGACACCTGGGTGTCTCGCATCTCGTCTCAAATTAAGACCGGATCAGATGGGCTTACCCTGGCGGCGGCGCAGGATCTCGCGGCACTTTACCTCGATCAGGTACTCGTAGAAGCTTTGCAGCGTGGCGTACATGACGCCGGCGGAGCCGTCGAGTACGGCTCCACGCAGGAACATCATAGAAATCCACTTGAGCAGCGGACGCGTGGGAAAACGATAAAAGAGGGCCTTCTGCGCGACGCGGCGGTCATGGAAGTCGCGCGCGAAGAAGGCGTCGCGGATGGGAGCGGCGTGAACGGCGTCGCCGGAGGCGAGGAGTTCGGCTTCCTGCGTGGAGTAGAGATTGTGCTTCGCGACCCAGTGGGAGATGCCCTTGGAGAAGGCGAGATGGTCGAAGGGAGAGTGGAGGGCGCGGATCTCGCCGTCGACCTCGACGACCTCATTGATGTCGCGCGTGTAGTGAATGTGGCCGACGCGCAAGAGGCGGATGTAGAAGGGCGTGAGCTGCGCGTGTTTGAGCCATGTGCCCCAGAGAAAGTCGCGGCGACGGATGCGGAAGGCAGAGACGCTGTTGGGGACGGTGCTGATGACCTGGTGAATCTCGGCAGAGAGCGCTGGCGTGCAGCGCTCGTCGGCATCCAGCACAAGGAGCCAGGGGTGGCGAAAGGGGAGCTCGAGAGCGGCGTTGCGCTGGCGCGCGTAGGTGTCGAACGGGCGGGTGGTAATGGCGGCGCCGCGAGCGTGAGCGATTTCGACGGTGCGGTCGGTACTGCCGGAGTCGAAGATGTGGATGTCGTCGCACCAGGAGACGGAGTCGAGACAGCCGGGGAGGTCCTGCTCCTCGTTTTTGGTGAGGATGAGCACGGAGATCATGGGGCGGCGGTCTCCGCGGACGGGCTGACGGTCGAAGGATGTTGCTGGCGCTGGCGGATGGGCTGTGCTGGGTTGCCGGAGAAGACAGTCCAGGGCTCGAGATCGCGGGTGGCGACGGAGCCGAGGCCGAGCACGGCGCCTTCGCCGATGTGAACGCCGGGAGCGACGGAGGCGCGGGCGCAGATCCAGGCGTAGGGGTCGATACGCATGCGGAAGGCGATGAGCGGGAAGGCGGGATCGTTGTAGTCGTGCGTCGCGCCGCAGAGGTAACTGTCCTGGGAGAGGATGACGTGCGAGCCGAGCTGGATGGGTGAGGGGTTGTAGATCTCGACGCCGTTACCGGCGGCGACGTGGTCGGCACAATGAAGGTTCCATGGCGCCCAGACGCGGGAGCGCGGATAGAAGTGGCAGTCGGGGCCAAGCTGTGCGCCGAAGAGGCGCAGCAGAGCGGCGCGCCAGGCATGGAATGGGCGCGGCGAGGGGCGGTAGAGGAGCAACCAGCAGAGGTTCCAGAGCAGGCGGGCGGCTCGGTTGCGGCGAGAGAAGGCCGGGCGCGTGTAGAGGTCTGCGCCGTATTCAGCGCCGATGTGGTCGGATGCGCGATAGTCGGGGGGGCGCGGCATGGTCAGCGAGCCTCCGGAAGCGGGTTTCGGTGGGGTGATTTTGTGGTGTGAAGCTGGTCGAAGACACGGAGAATGGCCTCGGCGTTGCGGCGCATGTTGTAACGCTGAAGGAAGGTCTCGTGGGCGCGGGCGGACATCTGCTCGCGTTGGGAGGGCGAGAGCGCGAGCCAGCGGGTGAGGAGGAGCTTGATGCCGGCTTCGGTGTCTGGTTCGACGAGCGCGCAGCCGTCGGCGGCGAGGTCCTGCGCGATGTTGACGGGGTGGGTGAGCAGCGCGGGACGGGATGAGGCGAGGGCTTCGACGACGGCGATGCCGAAGTTTTCCTGATGCGAGGGAAGGACGAAGGCCTCGCAGGCGGCGAAGGCTCCCCACTTGGCCTCGCCGAGGAGCATACCGGGCCAGTGGATGCACGCATTGCAGCCGAAGGGAGCGGCGATGGCGATGAGACGCTCGCGCCAGTTGGCGGGATCGGGGCCGGCCATGACGAGGTGGAGATCGGCGTGCGCGGCGCTGAGCTCGGCGAAGGCGCGGACGAGGAGGTCGCAGCCTTTCTTTTCATTGATGCGGCCGAGAAAGAGCAGGAAGCGATTGCCTGCGGCTCCGGGGCAAGCAGCATGGAAGGCGGAGAGCAGCGAGGCGGTATCCGTCGGCGGCGGCTCCGAGCCGAGGGGAAGAACCATGGGGCGCCAGTGATGGAGCCAGAAGCTGTGCGCGGCGAGGGTGCGCTCGGCGTCCGTCGTGAAGAGGACGCAGTTGGCGCGGCGAAGGATCGAGTACTCGGCGGCGAGCCAGTAGAGCCATTTTTTTGCGTGCTTGGCGGGGAAGGCGCGTTTGAAGTAGGGATCGAGCATGCCGTGGGTGAAGACGACGTAGGGAATGCGGCCGTGTGCGAGCAGTGCGGCGAGGCCGGTGAACTCCCAGAGGCCGTGCACCATGATGCCATCGAAGCGGTTGCGATGGGCGCGCAGCCAGCGTAACAGGCTGGGACGAAACCAGCGTTTGCGCGATGAGCCAAGCGCGTGGACGGGAAACGGAAGGTTGGCGAGGAATGGGGCGGCGGGATCGTCGAGGGTTGCGAGCTCGGAGGTGTAGCCGGGTGGAGCGTAGCGGACGAGCATGCGAATGACTTCGGTGGGGCCACCTGCTTCGGGGCTGATGGTGCCGACGATGTGCAGGATTCTCATGCGAGGACGAGGTATCTGGTTCCGAACTATGGGCTTCAGGATAGCAAGTGCAGTTGCGGGCCAGGCGGGACGTGTTGGTGATGGAGGGACGAGCTTTTGGGTCAGGCTTGCGGTTACGGGACGAGCTTGTGTGTGACCTGTGCGAGCGCGCGGCGGAGGCCGTGGACGTCCGCCTCGAAGTTCCAGCCTGCGATACGGAGTTTGGCGGCCTCGCCCATGCGGCGGGCGGCAGCGGGATCCTCGAGGGTGCAGCCGAGGGCGTGGGTGAGGGCATCGAGATCGCCGAATGGATAGACGAAGCCTTCGACGCCGTTGGTGATGAGGTCTGGATGCGCGCCGACGTCGCTGGAGACGATGACGGCGCAACCGGCGCTCATGGCTTCGTTGACGATCAGACCCCAGGGTTCGTGCTGCGAGGGGAGCACGAAGACATCGGCGAGTGAGAAGAAGCGCGGGAGCTCGGATTGGTTGCGAAAGCCGGTGAAGCGAATGCCGCTGAGGCCGTGCTGCTGTGCGAGGGACTCGAGGCGGGGCCGATCTTCGCCGTCGCCCACGAAGATGAGATAGGGCTGGCGGGCGGCAGGCGTGGCGGCACAGAGGCGGCGGTAGGCTTCGAGGAGGTGATCGGCGTGTTTGCGCGGCTGCAGCTTGGAGGCGAAGAGGATGACGGGGCGATCGGGAGCGAGTTCGAGCTCGGCGCGAAGCTGGTGGTGCTGAGAGGACGAGGCGGCGGCGCGCTGCGCGAAGAAGTTATTGTCGACGGCGTACGGCATGAGGAATTGAGGCATCTGCGGACCCAAGTAGTGGCGCCAGTAGTCGCGATTGCGCGAGCCGATGGGGAGGGTCGCGGCGATTGCGGGCTGCAGCAGGGAGAGGAAGAGACGCTTGGCGGCTAGCTTCCAGGGGCTGCGCTCGCGGTCGGCGAGCCAGGACTCCGCGCGCAGAAGCACGGGTATGCCGAGCGCGTTGGCGGCGAGGATCGCCACGAGTGCGTTGACGCCGGCGTAGCCGTGCACCCAGAGGGCATCGAAGGCGGGGGAGCCTTCGGAGGTTTGCAGGCGGCGAAAGATTCCGCGGCTGATTGGGCTTAGCGGAGAGACGGCACCGGTGTCGCGCAGGGGGCGAAGGAATTCGTGGCGGTAGCCCTCGAGGAGCGGAACATCCCAGGCGACCTGAACGCCGAAGCCCGCATCCTGATAACCGCGCAGAGAGAAATCGGAGCCGAAGAGCACGGTGAGGTCGATGTCGGGCTCCTGGGCGATGCGGCGGAGCAGCGGAGCCTGGTACTGGATGGGATGGCTGACGAGATAGGCCAGGCGCACGCTTGACTGCGGGAGCGCGGCGGAGGGCTCGGAGGCTCGAGTGAGATCGACCACCTCAGTACCGGATGACGGAGATCAGCAGCCCAGTGATGCCAAGTAAAGTACCGACGCTTCCGTTGCCGATGGAAGCCTTGAGGGTACTGTTGGGCAGGAAGAGGATGTCATTCGCCTGCAGGATGGGATCGGGATCTTTGCCGTCGACGATGCGCTTAATGTTGAGCTTCACAACGATCCGATGATCGCCCTGGGTACGGATGAGCCGAAGGTCGTCGTATTTGCCTTCGAAGGCGAGGCCGCCGCTGAGGGCGGTCGCCTGCAGCAGGGTAAGCGGGGAGTACTGGGTCAGCGGGATGGCGCCCTGAGTCTTGAAGGCGCCGACGATGTAGACGACGCCGATCCGGCTGACGATGATGGTATCGCCGGGGAAGATGGGAACGTTGGCCAATTCGCTGCGAAGCGGATTGGTGCCGAGATCGACCACGATGGGCTGGGAAACGCCGGGGCGGCTGATGGTGATGACGTGGCTGGCGGTGGCCGGAAGGCCGCCCGCGGCGGAGAGGACATCCAAGAGGCGGCGGGATCCGACGATGGGGATGAGGCCGTGCACCTCGCCGGAGACGGTCGCCACCTGATTGGGGCCTTCCATGAGCTGGACGAGCACCTGGGGATTTTGATAGATCTCAGCCGCCCGGAGTCGCGATTCAATGAGGGTCTCGGCCTGCGAGATCGTGAGACCCTTCAATTCGACTGTGCCGATAAATGGCAACAACACCCGTCCGTCCGCTCCGAGCCGAACCTCTGGAGTATATTCGGGTTCACCGAAGACCTTGATTGAGATGAGATCTCCGGGAGACAGTTGCGGATCGCGGGCGGTGGGAAAGAGCAGAGCCTGATCGGTGGTGACGGTGGCGGTGCCCGAGGAGGAAAGTGTGGGGCCGGGACCGCTGAACTGCGCGCGAGCGTGAGACGGCAGCAGCGTGAGAGCGGCAAGGGCAAGCGCGAGGAGGAACGCGCGAGCAAGATTCGGGCGCCGTGAGATCGTGTGCTTATCGCCAAAGATCACGAGTCGTCTCCTTTGCGCGCGCCGCGCCCCTTGCCGGAGCGGGATTCCCAGGCCTTGCTGTCCACGCCGGCCGAGGCGTAGCCGGAGTAACCGGAGTAGCCGTAGTAGGCGTAGTACTCTGGCGAGTTGAGATCGACGGCATTGAGCACCGTGCCGGCGATTCGCGTGCCGGCGCGGAGCAGAAGATCGCGGGCACGGCGTACCGCGTGCTTGTTGGACCTGCCCTGGCGCACGACCAGCACGATGGCGTCTGCTTCGCGCGCGAGCACAACGCTGTCAGTGATCGAAAGCAGCGGTGGCGAATCGAGCACGACGTGGGTATAGATGCCGCGGCAGTGCTGGATGAGCTGATGCATCACTTCGGAGCTGAGCATCTCGGTGGGGAAGGGTGGAACCGGACCGCTGGCGAGAATGTCGAGTTTGGGAACTTCCGGCACGCGCTGGACGGCCTGCTCCAGGGTGGCGCTGCCGGTGAGGACGGAGCTGAGGCCGACCTTGCCGTTGATGCTGAAGCGATGGTGCACAGTGGGACGGCGAAGGTCCGCATCGATGAGAAGGACGCGCACATCACGTTGAGCGAGCACGCAGGCGAGGTTCATGGCCACTGTGGTCTTGCCCTCGGTGGGGGTGGCGCTGGTGAGGAGAATGACGTTGGGTTCACCGCCGGCGACGGAGAGCAGAAGCGAGGTGCGGAGCGCGCGGAAGGCCTCGGCGAACTGCGACATGGGATTGCCGATGACACCGAGGTTCCGCTGCACGGTCGTCTGCGCAGTGAGGTCGGCCGGAGTGCGGCGAATGCGCGGGATGAGGGCGAGCGACGGCAGGCCGGAGATGGACTCAATCTGCGCGACCGTGCGGATGCCGGTATCGAGACTCTCCAGGATAAAGGCTATGACGATGCCGAAGGTCAGCATGACGAGCCCGTCGACGATCATCATGGTGGAGCGCGAACGCAGCGAGGGCTGCACAGGAGGAACGGCGTTGTCGATGATGTCGATCTCGGTCGACTCGAGGCCGGCCTCGATGCCCGCAGTACGCAGGCGTTGAGAGAGGCCTTCGTAGAGGGTGCGGTTGGATTCAAAGTCCCGCTGGCGAAGGGTGTATTCGACGAGGGCATCGCGAAGCTTATAGGCATCGGCCTTTTCCGCTTCGAGAGCCGCAAGGATCTGCTGCTCATTATCGCGAGCCGCGACGTAGGCCTCGCGAGCCTGATCGAGAAGGCGATTCTGTTCGTCGGTGATCTGCTTGTTGAGCGCCGCAATCTGCGCACGCAGGGCAACGATACGAGGGTTCTTGGGTGCAAGAGTGACGTTCAGTTGGGCAAGCTGCGCAACTAACTGTTCACGGATCGAACGGAGGTTGGGGAGCGCGGTCTGCAGGCCTGTGCCTGCCTGAGCGCCAATGGAGCCGTCGAGTGCGTCGGGGTTCATCGTGCTCAGGGTGTGAAAGCGGGACTCCTCCGCGATGCGCATGATCTGGGCCTGGCCGGCGGCGCGCGTGAGGTCGTCAAGGGTGGTCTGGATCTCATTGTGCTGCGGGTCAAAGCCGACGACGCCGATGCGCTTCTGGAGGTCGATCAGCTGCTCCTGCGCGTTCTCGACCTGCTGCTTCAGATCGCGGAGCTGGAGGGAGAGAAAGTCCGAGACGCGCTGGGTTGCCTCGAAGCTGGATTGGAGGCTGCGCTGGATGAACTCATGGATGAGACGGTTGACGATGTCGGCGGAGAGCTTCGGATCGAGGGTGCTGCAGCTGATGCGCACGAGGTCGGTCTTGGGAACGACGGTGACGATGATGTCGCCGTTCATGATATTGAGCGTGCTTTGGCGCACGTTGAGATCGTCGAGGCTGAGATGGCGCGAGGGGCCGTAGTATCCGGTAAAGGCGGCGTTGTTGGGCAGATCGAGATCGCGGGCTACGGTTAGCAGGACGGTGTCGCTCTTAATGATCGCAACCTGGGTCGGGAGCGAGGAGCTGGACGAACCGTACCCTGCGTTGTTGTTAATGCGGAATTGATTGGAGGAACCGGAGCGGATCTCGATGGTGCCGTAGGCCTCGTAGAGGCGGGGCTGCGTTGTTCCTTTGTAGAGGCCGTAGATGAGACCAAGGAGCGCGATGGCGCCGATGATGTACTTGCGCTTCCGGATGGTGAGGAGTGCTTCCGACAGGGTCGTGTCGGCGGGATTGTTCCCGGCACCCACTACCACAGTGCTCTGGTCTTCTAGTAGCGGGGAAGCTTCAGGCCTTCCGGAGGTCATTGGCCCCAGTTTACGCGAAACCGGACTTTCCGGACACAATCCGGAGAGGCGGCGGGCGCGGGGAACCGGAGCAGGTTCTACAATGCAAGCACAGCGGAACGAGAAGGCTTTTTGGGGGGGCGTTGGACGATGGAAGAGGCGCGTCAGATAGCGGTCGTGGGCTCGGGATATGTGGGCCTGGTGACCGCCATGTGTTTCGCCGAGATGGGGCATCGGGTCGTGTGTGTCGACAACGACGAGCGCAAGGTGGAGGCGCTGCGCGGCGGGGACAGCCTTATCCACGAGAAGCACCTTCCGGAGATGCTGGAGCGCTACCGGAACACGCGGGTGCAATTTACCACCGATCTGGCAGAGGCAACGCGCGGGTCGGATGCGATTTTTATCGCCGTGGGGACGCCGCAGGCTGAGAACGGAGATGCGGACCTCTCCTATGTGGAGGCGGTGGCGAGCGAGATCGCGCGGCATATCAGCGGCTACAAGGTGATCGTAGAGAAGAGCACGGTTCCGGTGTATACGAACGAGTGGATTCGGCGCGTGATTGAACGCAGTGGAGTGAGCCGCGAGGCGTTCGACGTGGTCTCGAACCCGGAGTTTCTGCGCGAGGGGACCGCGGTTGAGGATTTTCTGCACCCGGACCGGATTGTCGTGGGTGTGGACAGCGAGCGGGCTGCGGCCCTGCTGCAGACGATCTATGCGCCGTTGACGACAGGCGCCTACTATCAGCGGAGCGAGGCGATCGGGGGCAGATGCACGAAGCAGGAGCCGCCGCCGCTGCTGCTGACCTCGGCGAAGAGCGCGGAGATTATCAAGCACGCATCGAATGCGTTTCTCGCGCTGAAGATCTCGTTTATCAATGCGGTTTCGAATTTGTGCGAAGCGGCGGACGCGAATGTGGAGCAGGTGGCGCGCGGCATTGGACTGGATTCGCGTATTGGGCCGAAGTTTCTGCGGCCGGGGATTGGGTACGGCGGATCGTGTTTTCCCAAGGATGTGGCGGCGTTTCGCTCCGTGGCGCAGCAGATGGGCGTGGACTTCAGTCTGCTGGCCGAGGTGGAGAAGATTAATGTGCAGCAGAAGAAGCGGTTTCTGAGCAAGGTGCGGTCGGCGTTGTGGACGCTGCGTGGGAAACAGGTGGCGGTGCTTGGCCTGGCATTCAAGGGAGAGACGGACGACATTCGCGAGTCTCCCGCGATCGATTTGGTGGCGATGCTGCTGGCGGAGGGCAGTTGTGTGACGGCCTACGATCCGGCTGCGATGCAGCGGGCGCAGTTGAAGCTGCCATCCTCACCACAGATGCGCTACGCCGCGGATGCGTACGAGGCTGCAAGGGGCGCGGACGCGCTGCTGATTCTGACGGACTGGGCGGAGTTCGCGGCGCTGGATCTCGAGCGGCTGCACGGTGCGTTGCGATATCCGATCGTGATTGACGGGAGAAATCTATACGATCCGGTGGCGATGAGGGAGCACGGCTTTACATACATGAGCGTGGGGCGGGCGGCGGCGACGCCAGTGCGTGAGGCGCTCGCCGCGGTCTGAGACGAGACGGTGCGGAATCTTCTGCGTGGAGGGAGCGGGGATGGGATCACAGAGGATTCTGGTCACGGGTGCGGCGGGCTTTCTGGGATCGCATTTATGCGATGCGCTGCTGGCGGAGGGCCACGAGATTGTCGGCGTGGACAACCTCTCGACGGGAAGCCTTGCCAACCTGAAGCATCTTGAGCGCGAACCGCGGTTTCGCTTTGAGCAGGCGGATATCTGCGAGCCGCTTGAGGTGGGGCGGATTGGCTATGTGTTCAATTTCGCGTCGCCGGCGAGTCCGGTGGACTACATGCGGCTGGGCATTGAAACGTTGCGGGCGGGATCGGCGGGAACGCTGAATACGCTGGAGATTGCGAAGAGATACGGCGCGGGATATCTGCATGCGTCGACGTCGGAGTGCTATGGCGACCCTGAGGTGCATCCGCAGGTGGAGAGCTACTGGGGGCGGGTGAACCCGATTGGGCCGCGCAGTGTGTACGACGAAGCCAAGCGGTTCAGCGAGGCGGCGGTGATGGCGTGGCACCGGTATTACGGCGTGAATACGCATATGGTGCGGATCTTCAACACGTATGGGCCGCGGCTGCAGGCGAACGATGGGCGCGTGATCTCCAACTTCATGATGCAGGCGCTGCGCGGCGAGCCGTTGACGATTTATGGCGATGGGCAGCAGACGCGGAGCTTCTGCTATGTGGCTGATTTGATCGAGGGGATTTTGCGGCTGGCGGTGTCGAACGAGCACGGGCCGGTGAACATCGGCAACCCAGGCGAGTTCACCATGCTGGAGTGCGCGCGCGAGGTGCTGGCGGTGACGGGGTCGAAGCAAGAACTGGTGCATATGCCGCTGCCGAAGGACGATCCGGCGCGGCGGAGACCGGACATCACCAAAGCGAAGGCGCTGCTGGGGTGGGAGCCGAAGGTGCCGCTGCGCGAGGGACTGGCGCGGTCGCTGGAGTACTTCAAGGCGTGTGCGGCGGCGGAGAGGACGGAGCCGAGATACGAGAAGCGAGAGACGAGGTAATAAGATTTAGATGCGAGATTTAGAGGAGCGAGTGAGGTGACGCGGCTCTTTCGTGCTCGAATCTAAAATCTCGTATCTCGCTTCTCGTATCTCGCCTCTATTTTGCGGTGGGCTGGGGCATGGTGTGGAGTTTGGGGAAGAACCTGATCTGGACGGCGAGGGTGGTGTCGTTGTTGGGGCCGGGTTTGTAGATGGGGGCCTTCCAATGTTCGTACTGCATCCAGGCGTTCAACTCAATGTCCTTGTGGAAACGCTTGATGACGTCAATGGTGAACTGGTTCTGCGTGGTGCCGCCGGGGATGAAGTCCTTGGGGGTTTTCTTGTTTAGATATTGAAGCTGGATCTGCTCGTCGGGTGAGAGATGCCAGGTGAGCCAGGCCTGGCCGCCCTTGGCTTCGCGGCCAATCCAGTCGCCCATGAGTACGCCTTTGTTGGTGTAGCCCTGCTTCTGCACGATCTCGTAGTAGTTGAACTGGCCGTTGAGGCTGCGCAGCGTGGAGGTGTCGGTGCTGACGCCTTCGATGCGGAAGTCGAGCTTCGGCAGGCGGGGAATGTGCGAGAGGAAGACGCCGGGGCGGTAGGCGGCGCGGCGCGGCGCGCTGATGGGCGTGACGTCGTCGTGGGCGATGGAGTCGGTGTAGAGAGTGACGTAGCGGCGCAGGAAGGGCAGCCGCCAGGAGAAGTTGAAGGCGCTGTAGCGCGCGCCGGGATCGTCGCGCGAATACTTTTCGAGGCCGGTGGTGTCGCTGAGATCGAAGAAGCTCTTGAGGAAGGTGTGGATGGTGATGGGTTCGTTGCAGGGGGTGATGATGCCGGTGGTGGGGTCCTGACAGCCGTGGCCTTTACCGCCCCAGATGACGGTGCGCTGGAAGCCGAACTCGAAGTTGACGGTGGGACGGAAGGCGAACATCTCGCTGTGGACCCAGGGATCATTGGGGGCGGAGTGGCCTTTGAGCGAGCCGATGAAGAAGTCGTAGCGAAGGGGACCGAGGACCCGGGAGAGCAGCGGGATGTGGAG
>DATAXW010000018.1:0-30777 GCA_036272895.1 Acidobacteriaceae bacterium
CCGAGCACCTCGCCGTCTTCGACTGCTCCTTCAAGCCCGCCAAGGGCACCCGCTCCATCGCCTGGCTCGGCCACGTCAAGATGATGGCCGCCACCCAGCCCTTCCTCTCCGGCGCCATCTCCAAGACCGTCAACCTCCCCAACGACTCGACCGCCGACGACATCGCCAACGCCTACATGGAAGCCTGGCGCCTCGGCCTCAAAGCCGTAGCCATCTACCGCGACGGCTCCAAGGGCACCCAGCCCTTGAATGTCAGCGTAGCCGAGAAAAAAGAAGCCGGCGTGGCCGAAAAGTCCTCGGACAAAAAAGAGTCTGTCATCTCGACCGAAGCGGCGCAGCCGCGAAGCGGAGAGACCCCTGTATTGGTCTCCTCCGCCGACACCACCGCCGATCCCTCCTCTACCCACGCAGCGACACAAGCCGAGCTCCTCGCCACCAACCTCCGTCTCGCCTCCGCCGAATCCGCCAACGCCACCCTCCGCGCCCAGCTCGAAACCCTCCGCCGCGCCATCACCGAAGGCAACGACGCGCTCGACTCCCAGGCCCCGCCCCGCGCCGTCCGCCACCGCCTCCCCGCCGAGCGCGCCTCCCTCACCCACAAGTTCTCCATCGGCGGCCACGAGGGCTATGTCACCGTCGGCCTCTACCCCAACGGCCAGCCCGGCGAGATCTTCGTCCGCATGGCCAAAGAGGGCTCCACCATCTCCGGCCTCATGGACTCCTTCGCCACCGCCGCCTCGCTCTGCCTGCAGCACGGCGTCCCGCTCAAGGTGCTCTGCGAAAAGTTCGCCCACACCCGCTTCGAGCCCTCCGGCTGGACCGGCGACGAGCAGATCGGCTACGCCAAGTCCCTCATGGACTATCTCTTCCGCTGGATGCAGCTCCGCTTCCTCTCCGGCCACCAGCTCTCCCTCTTCGCTGGCCTCCAACCCGCCACGCCCGCGCTCGCCCCCGCTTCAGACGCCGTCATCTCTACCGAAGCGCAGCGCAGTGGAGAGACCCCTGTATTTGCTTCTCAGGACGCCACCACCAACCGCATTCCCGACCTCTACGCCGCCGCCGAGCCCGGGGCCCCCGGCCAGCTGGCTGGCTGGGGTGGAGAGCCGCAATCGCATGAGCTCCACGGCGAAGCCTTCGCCGCCCACGAGCGCAACGACCGCCGCCCCCCGCAGCAGGGCATCGCTCCTGACCTCAACGCCTCGGCTGGCCTCACCCCCACCAATTTGTCATCCTTCCGCGGTCCGGGGTCCCCGGCGAGCGGTCCTGGCTCGCGGGGGTGGGAAGCGGGAGGACCTGCTTCACCCCTTGAGACCCCCGACCGCGGCATCTTCCACGCCGCCACCGCCATGAAGTCCCTCTACGAGATGGGCGACAGCCCTTCCTGCTCCACCTGCGGAGCCATCATGACCCGCAACGGCTCCTGCTACCGCTGCATGGAATGCGGCAGCACCTCCGGCTGTTCCTAGCGAACACTAGCGTCAGCTAAAATCAATGTGCCCCCGTAGCTCAGTTGGAAGAGCGTGTATCTGCTAAATACGAGGTCGCGAGTTCGAGTCTCGCCGGGGGTTTTCCACTTGACAACGAAGAAGATATCGCTAGACTTAGAGCTAGCAGATACACGCGAGAAGCCTCGCGATTGAGGGGAAAAGCCAGCCTTCGGGCTGGCTTCCTCTTTTTCACAACTACTCTGAATTTTCCCCGCCGTCCGGAAGCATTTTCGTTTGGCCGCCATCCGACAAATCAAGCGAGGCCGGAGTAGAAATACCGTCTTCCATGTCGAGAAGCAGACGCTGCTGGGACGCCTCTTCGCGCTTGACCACAGTAAGAATCGCGGGCTTACAAAGAACCTCGCGAACAATGAACTCCGTCAGAAAATGCATCGTGGCAGAAGAGCGCGCGAGGATGGCAGTGTCAGAGGTCAGAGCAATTACATGCTCGCCCTCGTCGATTTCACCCGCGTCACACGCCATAAGAATGGCTTGGATGCAGAGGCTCATGCTTCCGCCAAATACATTCAGGGCACTCCGAACTAAACTGAGATCTTGTCCAAGAGAGCCCTCACCCGGGTAGTGCGCCCAAACAGAATCAAAGGGCAAATTCGCGCGAACGATCGGAATATTCCTTTGAGAGAAGAAGGCCCGATCCTCGACCGAAATATCGACGTCAACAGGGTTGTTTGCCTTGTCAGTGAAGCGCTTCCCGGCCGGGAAGCGTACCCCGATCACGTCAATGCCTCTGTATTCCGGTCTAGAACAGAACTCCTCCGCAGCAATACGAAGACCCCGACCACGACTTGTAAAAATCACAATCCTGTTGATGTTGTGCCGCACGGCGGCGCCGAAGGCGATTTTCATGCACTCCGAGAGATTGGCCTGGCCTTCCTCTAGGAAATAAGTAATCGGAGCTGTGAAGCTTTTAGACATAGTCAAAGAATCTCGAATCCAAGCAGTTCAGAGAGCGGCACATCACCGCTCCGATGCTCGAGGACGGCGCGCACAAATGTGGAAAGCTGAGCATCTGAGATCGGAAAGCCCTTAATGCCTGTTTGGTCGTGATGATCAGGCCCAAGATAATGAAGGTGGGGAGCTTTCCCCTTGCTGGTGATATAGCAAACCCTGAGGATAGTCGGGTTCGAGTGGTGGTAATGGCGCTGTCCACTGGAATCGGACATCGGCCGCTCGCCATAATGATAGGAGAAAAAAGTCCTCACGCCCTCATTGGTTAGGCGGCAGCCCTTGAGCAACGTGTAATGCTCACGAATGTAGATGTATTCAGAGTTTGGAAAAACGATGCACCACTCGAGTTTCCACGGTGGCGGCGCTTCGGAAGCTGATTGCGCCAGCAAATGCCACCAACTACGAACGGCAGGTCCGAACTCTCGCTCGAGTGCCTGCCGTTCGACGTCAAACAGAAGTTGATGTGCTTCAAACGTCACTGGTTACGCGGCGATCTTCCAAGGCTCATCAACGTTCGAATTCGTGACGGGTTCGTCGGAGACGGTGCTCAAATAGTCCCCCATAGTGGCGAGATCACGGGTCCGCATGGACTCTCTCATCTCAAACAGAAACTCCCATTCAGCGACATCTTCATCGGGAATATCGCAGATCTCAGAACGTACGAACTCAGTCGTGGACAAGCGATAAGTCTGCTCAAGGGCAAGCAGAGCCGAGTCCACGTCTGAACGAGTGAGAACTTTAACGTGCGAGTTCATTGGAACCGCCGATCAGTGCGAAAGTGTACAACATTATGGCGCAAACCAAACGCTTTGTGTTCACTACTTGTAGACGTTTCAGAGGGCCTCCCTGTTGGATACCATCCTTACTTAATTCTACGAGGGTGCAGATACTTAATGTGCAACGATTTCATCCAATCTAATCATATGCTTAGCCCGTTCAGGGGCTTGACAAACATTCGAGCAACCGGGCGCCTGCGGCGGGTGGCCTACCCGTAGCGTCTTCTTATCCCGAGCCCACAAGGCTCGGGTGCCCCATTCGTACGCGTCTCTTGCGGACGGGTGGGGACGAAAATTGTCCGCCGCACCACCGCCACGCGCATAATCACCCCATGACCCACGCCACGCTCCGCTCGCTCTCCGCCTCGGAAGCCGTCGCGCTCCCACCACTCCTCCACGCCCTCTGGCTCGACGCCCACGGCGACTGGACCGCCGCCCACTCCCTCGTCGACGAACTCGAGACCCCCGACGGCTGCTCGGTCCATGCTTACCTCCATCGCAAGAACGGCGACGCCTCCAATGCAGCGTATTGGTACCCCAGGACAGGGAAGCCCGCCTTCACCGGCTCCCTCGCCGACGAGTGGACCGCCCTCGCCACCCACCTCCTCACCCCCTGACCATCAACCCGAACGGGCACGGCTCCTGTCCTGAGCGGAGCCGAACGAAGCCATCCCCACCACCACGAATCGTTAAAGGCACGGCTTCAGCCGTGACGTAACTCCTCCGCGTCATCCCGCGGCTTCAGCCCCTCAGGTACCTTCGAATCACCCCGTCAAGACGATATACTCCCCCCATGAGCCTCATCCTCGACGACGCCACCGAACAGCGCCTGCAGCGCGAGCTCGCCCGCGGAACCTACCGCGATCCCGCCGAGCTCATCGCCCACGCCCTTGATCTCGTCGCCGCCGAAGAAGACTGGCTCCTCCGCAACCGTGACGCGATCAATGACCGCCTCGACGTCAGCTTCGCCCAGGACGGGCGCGGTGAGGGTCACTCGCCGGACGAGGCCCGCCGCCTCCTGGCCTCCCACCGTCCCGCATGACCCTCCGCATCCTCCCTGCGGCACTCGCGGACCTCAAAGACATCGACAACTGGACGGCCGAGCGCTTCGGAGAAGCCATCGCCTCACGAGTGCAGGACGACCTCTTCACAACCATGCAGCTCCTGGCAGACTTTCCACAGATGGGCCGCACGCGCCCCGATGTAACTGGCCGCCCGGTCCGCTTCTTCTCCCACTGGCCCTATTGGATCATCTACTCCATGGGCTCTCCGCTCCGCGTCCACCGCATCCTGCACGCCGTCCAGGATCTCCCCCGTCTCCTCCGCTAGAAATCGAACCGCCGCGGCCCTGAGCGGATTCGAAGCGACCGAACTGCCCCTCCTCCGGACCACCTCCACCCTCCGCGTGCTACACTCCGCGCCATGATCCTCCTGCTCATCATCCTGATCCTCCTCATTGGCGGCGGCGGCTTCTACGCCGGTCCCGGTTGGGGCTACTACGGTGGCGGCGGCCTCGACCTCATCCTCCTCATCGTCCTGCTCTGGCTCCTCTTCGGCCGTCGCCGCACCCTCTAGACCCAAAAACAAAGAGCCCCGACGAAAGTCGGGGCTCGTCGGTCCATTTTCTTGACCCGTTACGCCCGCATCCGCCGCCGAATCAACTCGGCCAGCGCCAGCACGCCCGTCCCCAGCAGCGCCAGGCTCGAGGGCTCCGGCGTTGCCGTCACACTCGCAAACGAAAAATCAAACGTCGTCGGCACGACAAAATCTGTCGCAAACATCTGGCTCTCGCTCATCCCATCCGTCAGCGAGAACGTCACCGGAATCTCCATCTGCACGCCGTCCGAGTCCACAATGTACGCCGCGTAGCTGTCCATCGCGCTCGACCAGCCCAGGTCCACGTCGAAGTCCGTATCTCCCATCGTGTCCGTAAACCCCAACCCATTCGCATCCAGCACCGGCGTCGCATCCGGAAACAGCTGATTGTCGTTCCCGTTGAACTGCCCCGGCCCAAGCAGCCCGGTCACGCCCGTCCCGGCGATCCCGGTGATCGTGTAGCTCCCATCCCCATTGCTGGTCGCATACAGGGTTCCGGAACCGCTGAATCCCCCACCGGATCCACCCACCGGGTTACTCGTATCGGCCTTGGCGCCGACACTCAGAAAGGCAAGCAAAGCCACAGAAACGCACGGCCCGAAACGCATACAGACAAGCTCCACATCAGGGGGTAGGTACAGCGCCAAGTCTATCCGCGCCCCATGACCAAAGTAATGCTTCGAAGGTGGAAGTCGCCGATCAGTTAACCTCCCCGGCAGACCCGTCCCAAAACCCTGTCAAGCCCCACCCGTCGCCCCTCCACTGCATCCCCAACAAACCAAAACCCGAACTCCCGCCCACTCCATGGCGCAGCAACCCCACCCAAACCACTAAAATAGAGACAGGCGATATTCCGCCCGCTCGAAGACCTGCGCGAAGACACGCTGCTGCGGATCCTCAGGACTGGCCTCTAACCCCGGTCCTTTGAAGACTTTGCGCATAAAGCCTTTCGATGCAAGAATTTGCACATCAAGTCCAAAGCTAACTCATTTCCTTTGAAGACTTTGCGCAAAAAGCGGTAGGGAGGGGACCACCTTCAATCCTTCATCCGCTCAAAACCTCTCTCCTCCTCAGGACAACATTCTCACGTCTCGATCGGCGTCTCACCTTCCCATGGGGCAATGGCCCCGGAAGGAGTCAACGAATGAGAAAGCAGTTGCTTAACGCCGCCCTTGGAACGGCCCTTGGAGCGGCACTTCTGGCTGCCACACCAGTCCTCAGCGCGCAGGTATACGTTCAGGTCGCCCCCCCGACTCATGCTGTGGAGCCACCTCCACCCTCCCCAAACCCGGATTGGGTTTGGCAGGCTGGCTATGAGCGCTGGGACGGCAACGCCTACGTCTGGGTCCCCGGTACCTGGGTCGCTCCTCCCCGCCCCCATGCCACGTGGGTCCCCGGTCACTGGGACCATCGCCACCACGGCTGGTTCTGGGTGGAAGGCCACTGGGCATAGTTGAGCTTCCCACAAAAACTCGAACGGCGAGCCGATCTTCAGCTCGCCGTTCGTCGCTTAACCCGCCTGTATCATCAGCCTCATGGCTGAACTCTCCCCCGAAGATCGCGCCCGCCGCATCAAGGTCCTCCTCTTCGACGTCGACGGCGTCCTCACCGACGGCAGCATCACCATCATCCCCAGCCCTGATGGCAAAGGCACCGAGATCAAGAGCTTCTCCGCCCACGATGGCATGGGCATCGCCCTCGCCCGCGTCGCCGGCCTCAAGATCGGCTGGATCACCAAGCGCCAGTCCCAGGTCGTCCAGATCCGTGCCCGCGACCTCCGCATCGACCACCTCTACCAGGGCCAGCACTACAAGATCCAGGCGCTCGACCGGGTCATCGCCGACGAAGGCTGCACCCTCGACGAGATCGCCTACGTCGGCGACGACATCATCGACCTCCCCGTCCTCCGCAAGGTCGGCCTCGCCATCGCCTCCGCCAACGCCCGCCCCCAGGTCAAGGCCGCGGCCCACTTCGTCACCCCCCACCCCGGTGGCTACGGCGCCGGCCGGGACGCCATCGATTTTTTGCTCCACGCGCGCGGCATCTTCGAACAGACCGTCGAGCAATACCTCGACCCCGACAACACCGAGGCCAAGCTGGCCGACATCGGCGTCGGCAATATGTAGCCTCAGCTAGACGCTGAAGTTCTCCATCCAGGTGACGACCTCGCCGCGTTCGTCGGCCTCCTGCACGGCAAGGTGGACCATCGGATGGCCGGGTGCAGCACCGTGCCAATGCTTCTCGCCGGGCGCAAACCATGCGGCATCGCCGGCGGTGAGGCGCTCGATCTCGCCGCCCTCTCGCTGCGCGTGACAGACGCCGCTGATGATGAAGAGCATCTGGCCGTGCGGATGCGTGTGCCACGCGTTGCGCGCGCCTGCGGCGAACGAGACCACCGAACTGCGTTGGCTCGGCGAGTCGTCGGCTCCGACTACAGGTTGAATCCACACCTCGCCGTCGAACCACTCGGCGGGGCCTCGTTGTGTCGCTGTCTCTGCACTACGAATCGTCTTCATGCCCTCCAAGCTACACCCCAACAGGCAGGCGAAGAAACCACGAAGCGCGCGCTACAATGAGCCCATGCCCGCCGCTCCCAGTCCGCCCGCTGAATCTGCAGTTCACCCGGCGCTCACCTGGGCACATCCGCTCGTGCAGGAGTGGTTCACCGCAAAGTTCGGCTCGCCTACTGAGCCCCAGATCTCTGGCTGGCCCGCGATCCTGCGCGGCGAAGCCACACTTATCTCCGCCCCCACCGGCTCCGGCAAAACCCTCGCCGCCTTCCTCGTCTGCATCGATCATCTTCTGCGCGCCGCGCTCGAAGGCGGCCTCGCGCCGCACACCCACGTCGTCTACGTCTCTCCGCTCAAGGCCCTCTCGAATGACGTGCAAAAAAACCTCGAAGGCCCTCTCCGCGAGATTCAGGAACTCGCCCTCGCGCGCGGCTATCTCTGCCCCGAAATCCGCGCCGGCGTCCGCACCGGCGACACGCTCGCCAAAGAGCGCGCGGCCATGCTCCGCAACCCGCCGCACATCCTCGTCACCACGCCCGAGTCGCTCTACATTCTGCTCACCGCTAACAAGCCACGCCAGAACCTCGCACGCATCTCCACCGTCATCATCGACGAGATCCACGCCATCGCGGACGACAAGCGCGGCTCGCACCTGGCGCTGTCGCTCGAACGCCTCGACGCTCTCGTCTGCGGCGAAAACCGCCTCTCACCCGGCGCCATGCTCACCGGTCTCAGCGTCGCGCCGCAGCGTATCGGTCTGTCCGCGACGCAGAACCCCATCTCACTCGTCGCCAGCTTCCTCGTCGGCTCCGCGCCCGAGCGCCAATCCGCCACCATCATCCAGGTCGGCCAGCGCCGCACGCTCGATCTCGCCATCGAAGTCCCCTCCGAAGAGCTCGGCTCCCTCACCACCACCTCCATGTGGACCGAGATCTACGACAAGCTCGCCGCACTCGCGCTCGAGCATCGCTCTACGCTCGTCTTCGTCAATACGCGCAAGTTCGTGGAGAAGATCAGCTTCGAGCTCGCCGCTCGCCTCGGCCCTGAAGCCGTTGCTGCACACCACGGCTCGCTCTCCCGCGCGCTCCGTCTCGACGCTGAGCAGCGATTAAAAAACGGTCAAATCAAAATCCTCGTCGCGACCGCTTCGCTCGAGCTCGGCATCGATATCGGCAACGTCGACCTCGTCTGCCAGATCGCTACCACGCGTGCCGTCTCGGTCGCCATGCAGCGCATCGGTCGCGCCGGCCACTGGCGCGGCGCCATCCCCAAAGGCCGCCTCTTCGCCACCACTCGCGACGATCTGCTCGAACAGTCCGCGCTCATCCGCAAGATGCGCGCCGGCGAGCTCGACCTCCTCGAGATCCCCGAAGCGCCCATCGATGTCCTCATGCAGCAGATCGTCGCCGCCTGTGGTGCTGAGTCATGGGACGAGACCGCACTCTTCAACGTCATCCGCCGCGCGTGGCCCTACCGCAACCTCACCCGCGAACACTTCGAAGAGATCCTCTCCCTCCTGCACAACGGCATCGAGAGCTCGCGCGGCCGCTACGGCGCCTATCTCCTCCGCGACCGCGTGCAGGGCCAGCTCCACGCTCGTCGCGGCGCTCGCATGATCGCCATCTCCAACGGCGGTGCCATCCCCGACACCTCGCTCTTCGCCGTCATGCTTCAGCCGGAGAACGTGCAAATCGCCACACTCGACGAGCACTTCGCCGTCGACTCCTCGCCCGGCGACGTCGTCCTCCTCGGCAACACCAGCTGGCGCATCCAGCGCATCGAGCCGCAGGGCAAGGTCCTCGTCGAAGACGCGCACGGCGCCCCTCCAACCATCCCTTTCTGGGAAGGAGAAGCTCCACAGCGCACCTCTGTGCTCTCCGACGGAGTCTCCGATCTTCGCGCCGAGATCGACCTCCGCACACGCAACGTCAAGCCCTCTGAAGTCCACACGACCAACCTCGAAGTCGCCGCCTGCGCCGCCTGGCTTCAGCACGAATGCGGCGTCAACGAGTCCGCAGCCCGCCAGCTCATCGCGTACATCGTCTCGGGCCGTGCCGTCCTCGGCGCCGTTCCCTCCAAGACCACCATCATCGCCGAGCGCTTCTTCGATGAAGGCGGTGGTCAGCAGCTCATCCTGCACGCTCCCTTCGGCGGCCGCCTCAACAAAGCCTGGGGCCTCGCACTCCGCAAGCGTTTCTGCCGCGGCTTCAACTTTGAACTCCAAGCCGCCGCCACCGACAACGGCATCAACATCTCGCTCGCCGAGCAGCACAGCTTCCCGCTCGCCGACGTCTTCCAATTTCTCACCGAGCAGACCGCACGCAACCTCCTCGAACAAGCCTGCATCCCTTCCCCACTCTTCAAAAACCGCTGGCGCTGGGCCGCCGGCCGCTCGCTGCAACTGCTGCGTATGCAAAAGGGCAAGCGCGTCGCTCCACAGATCCAGCGCACCCGCTCCGACGATCTCCTCGCCAGCGTCTTCCCGCACGCCTCCGCCTGTCCCGAGACCATGGTCGGCGACATTGTCATCCCCGACCACCCGCTCGTCCGTGAGGTCATGCGCGACACCCTCTCCGAGGCCATGGACATCGACGGCCTCAACGAAGTTCTGCGCGGCATCGCAGTGGGTACCATTCGCTGCCTGGCAGTCGATACGCCCGTGCCTTCGCAGTTCGCACATGAGCTCATCAACGCCATGCCGTACTCCTTCCTCGACGACGCCGATGCCGAAGCGCGCCGCGCCCGCGCCGTCACCCTCCGCCGCACACCGCCCGACAACATCACCGAAGGCGCGGGCCGCCTCGATCAAGCCGCCATCGACACCGTCCGCGAGCAGCTCTGGCCCGATATCCGCGACGAACACGAGCTGCACGATCTCCTGCTCTCACTCATCGCGCTTCCACTTCCATTCCTCGAACCAGGCGGGGCAGGGAAGCGCAACACCCAACACTGGCCGCTCTTCTTCAACCGCCTGCGGCAGCAAAACCGTGCCGCGCTCCTCGAATTCAACGGCGAACCCGCATGGGTCGCCGCCGAACGGCTTCCCGACGCAGCCATCCTTTGGTCAACGTCCTCGGAGGAAGCTCAATCGACACCAGACGCTGCCGCAATACAACTCGTACAAGGTTGGCTGCAGCTCCTCGGTCCCACCACCGCCGCATGTCTCGGATCGATCACGCACCTCGATCCGCGCCCGCTGCATCAGGCACTCCTCGCCATGGAGATGCAGGGCCTCGCCATGCGCGGCGTCTTCGAGCGCCCCAAACCCGCAGACGACGCGCCCTACGAGATCGAGTGGTGCGAGCGTCGCATCCTGCAGCGCATCCATCGCCTCATGCTGCGTTCTCTACGCCAGCGTGTCGAGCCCGTGACCGTCGCCGTCTTCATGCGCTGGCTGCTCGACTGGCAGCGCCTCGCCCCCAATCAAAATCCTGTCGCACAACTCACCGGCGAGGAAGGCGTTCTCGCCGCCATCGAGCAGCTCGAAGGCTTCGAAGCCCCCGCCGCCGAATGGGAGCGCTCACTGCTTCCCGCGCGCGTCGCCCACTACGATCCGCGCTGGCTCGACAACCTCTGTCTCGCCGGCATCGTCGGCTGGGGACGCCTCTCACCGCATCCCGCTTGGCTCAAGTCTGTTACAAGCGATAACACCCCGAGCACAACAAAGACTCCGCGTCGCGTCATCCCAACCTCCGCCGCGCCCATCACCTTCTTTCTCCGCGAATCCTCCGAGTGGCTGCACGCCACACTCGCCTCCAAGCGCATAGACGAAACGACACTCGCCCAGTCCCTCTCTTCTGAAGCACAACAGATCCGCTCTCTTCTCACGCAGCATGGCGCAGCCTTCACCGCCGATCTCCAGCGCCTCTCCGGCCTCACCAAGCTGCAAACCACCACCGCGCTCTGGGAGCTCGCCACCGCCGGCCTCGCCTCAGCCGACGGCTTCGATCA
This sequence comes from Acidobacteriaceae bacterium, assembly GCA_036272895.1. GTDB lineage: Bacteria > Acidobacteriota > Terriglobia > Terriglobales > Acidobacteriaceae > Granulicella. The sequence goes on from DATAXW010000018.1 coordinate 11,290, forward strand.
ACTCCGCGCCATGATGGACCCGCGTCGCAAGTCTCTTGCCGTCGCGCAAACGCCGGCCGTCAGTCTTCGCAAACGCGCCGCCGCTCGCACCACGGCCGGCCGCTGGTCGCTTCTCTGGGACCCCGCCGCTCCGCACCTCAACACACAACAAACCACTGCCAAACGTCTCGCTCACGCAACCGAGGCCGAGCGCGAGTTCATCATCCAATCCGCCAGACACGCCGACGCCGCGCTCGAAGCCCACGCCCGCATCCTGCTCGCGCGTTACGGCATCCTCTTCCGTGAACTTCTCGCGCGCGAATCCAACGCTCCCAAATGGCGCGACCTGCTCCCCATGCTGCGCCGCCTCGAAGCTCGCGGCGAGGTCCGCGGCGGCCGCTTCGTCACCGGCCCCTTCGGCGAGCAGTTCGCCCTCCCCGAAGCGGCCGATTCTCTCCGCGCCTCCCGCGCTCAGCTCTCCAGCGCTATCATTCCTGTCGCCGCGTCCGACCCGATGAACCTCATTGGAGTTCTTCTTCCGGGCGAACGAGTCCCCGCCACTCCCGGCCGTCAGCTCCTCTTCCGCAACGGCAGCCTCCACTCCGCCGATGCCGATCCGCCCGACGCCGGCATTCAGGAAGCGCCCCTGCCGCCCAACTTGACAGTCCCGTCCCCGCGCCTTTGGTCCGATCTTGCGCCCAATTAGGTCCGATCTTGCGCCCAATTAAACGATGAACGACGAAACCCAGCAGCCCGTCGAATCCCGCGATGCTCCGCGCCGCGAGCACTCCGCGAAGCCGCCTGCGAACGAATGCACGCATCCTCCGCAGCCGCTTGCGCCGGAAGACTTCTACTATGAGGGCTCAAACATCGTCTTTACCGAGGCCTACCATCGCAAGCGCGGGTACTGCTGCAACTCCGGGTGCCGCCATTGTCCATTTGAAGAACGCCCACCGCGCCGCTGAGAGCTGTCTCTCAGTGCGCTTTGCCCAGGCTCGGTGCCTTCTCCGCTGCCATTGCGCGAGAGTGAAGTCCCGCTTCGTTCGCAATCAGCAGCACCAGCCGGGGATCCTTGCGATAGTCGGCCAGCTCCGCATTGTCATGCACTGCGTTGCGCAGGTTCAGGCCCGCGTCGCCCCCCTTGGCCAGCCAGAACAGCATTCTGTCCGTGTCTTGCTCGCGTGCATACAGCTTCGCCATCTCAAGGCAAAGGCCGGCGTAATTGTGTGACGTCACAATGTGTGCCGTGATTCCCGAGCCATCCGATCCAATCATGATCGAAGGATCCAGCCTCAACGCCTGCATAAATTCTTCTCGTGCCTGGTCCATGTCGCCCATCTCAAAGTAGGCAAGGCCCATATTCGAGTGGAAGACAGCAGAGTGTTTGTTAATCTTGACCGCGTGCCGATAGTCGCCTAGCGCCGAACGGTACTCCTGCAGCGCGTAGTCCGTAACGCCCAGGTTGTTCCATGCAATCGCATTCTTCTTGTGTTCATGCACGACGCGCCGAAACATCGCGCGGGCAAGATCGGTCTGGCGAAGCTCCAGCCGGACGATCCCCATCTTGTTCAGCAGCGTGCTTATGTCACCGCCGCGCGCCATCGCATAGCCGTAGTAATCCAGCGCATCCTCGGGAAAGCGCCGCGCGCGCAGCACATCGCCCGCCGTCTCCAGCTCCGCTGCGGTTGCCGTCGCCGGGTCAGGAAGATGCGGCGCAATCAGCGCCCAGTCCGGGCTGTCATGCAGCTCCGCACGCTCGTCCGCCGAGGTAAGAGCAGCAGTTCGTTGCGCAGGCACTGCATGGGATCCGGCGGCCAACGCCGGCACGGAGGCCAGAATGAAGGCGAGCACAAATGCGTGGGAACGCATACTCGACCCTCCCGATGAGGTCTACTATCTTCCTCCCGCTTCCGGCCGTCGTCAAGAGTACATATGGTGGCCGCGCAAAGCACGTTGCCCGCCTTTCAGCGTCATGAAATCAGTTACTTCGGGCCGCCTGCGGCTGCGTAGGTAGGTCCCGCGTAATAACCTGTACGGCTGTGCACCGTGACGCCCGGCCGCGCCACGTCCACGCGAATCTGGTGATACTCGTCGGCGTGCTCGCCCGCAGCCGGGGTAAACGAGAGCTCATAGAGGGTCTCCCTCTGCTTGAAACAGCGCTCGACCAACCCGGCGATATCGTTGCTGCCGTTCAGCACCATCCCTCCGCTTTGTACGGACAGCACCTGAAGGCTCAGGTCGCCAATGTCCACCTGCCCTGGGCTGCGAACGCCGTTGAGGAAGTTTTCGTAATAATCCAACCGGCTCAGGTCCTCCGTCGTTCCAATCGGATTCACTGCATCCACCGTAATCTGCGCCTCGCGCATCTTCGTCGAGAGCTCCACAACGTCGCCAAAGAAATTCTGCATCTGCTGCGAACTAAGCTGCACCTCCGGCCCGCTCAGTATCGGCCACCCCGGCGAGATCCATACAATCAGCTTCCGTCCCGGCCGCGTCGACTCATGATCGACCAGCCTCTCCAGCCCACTCAGCGAGACCTGGAAGCGCTCCACCGCTCCATAAAAGCCGGTTGAGCGCGTGTCCGTTCGCAACCCGATAAGCGTGCGGTCGAGCGAACTCCGCAGGGCATTTCCGTCCGTTGTGAACACCGGCTGCATCTTCATTCCGGAGTCCAGCAAGATTGCCAGGGTCGTTGGATAAGGAAGCTTGCCATCATGCGCGGACAACATCTGCCCCATCTGCTGGCGCGCATAAGCAAGCCGCGTATAAGGCAGATTCACATCATCCAGGACCAGGATCACCTCGGTCTGCGCCTGCGCTCCCGTCAAGGCGCGAAAGGAGGTGATTGGCTGCACCGCTTTGTTGTCCAGCACCTTGAAGTCCGCCGCCGTCAGTCCATCGACCGCATCCCCCGACTTCGTATTCACCGTCACATCCAGCGTGATGTGCTGGGCCGCCGCAGCCGGTGCGGTCTTTTCGCTCTGCGCGCCCGCGACCGGCAACAGAAAAATTCCCGTCAGCAACAGGGTCGGAAGAACCATTGTGATTCGCATAAGCGCCTTGCATCTCCTCACCGGCATCGCCGGCGGTCACCGAAAATCCGCGTCGGCGCCTCGTTGTTCGAAACCTTCGTCGGCAAAGTATCCCATAGGACGGCCACATTCAGCAGCGCTTCGTTATCGCAGGCTCGCAGTCTGCCCCGCCGCCGTTGGCCCGGCAGCCGGGGCAGGTGCAGGCGGCAGCACACGCAGCGCCAGTCGCGGAAAGATGAAGCTCCCCGCCGCATCGTCGATCACGTTGATCTGGCAGACATACGTGCCCGGCTTCAACTGGGTCAGCGGAACGTCAAACTGAAACGCCACGCCATCGTGCTCGGGATCGTTCAGCGTTCGTGCCGTCACCAGCGGCGTCTCATACACCTTCACTCCACCGGAAAGCAGCTCCATGCTCGTCAGCACCCGCACCGGTCCGCCCTCGCGCCGGCTCAACCCCGGCGACGCCGCAGGCTCCGGCGCACCCTTCTCCTTCGCCGGATCGTACATCTCGTACAGCAGATACAGATGCTGGTTCTGCCGGAAGACATGCGCCACATTCGGCACCCACTGCATCCCATCGCGGTCCAGCGGGTTCGGCGAATTCTTATCCTTCGTCGGCGTGCGCTGGCTCGCCAGCACCACCGAGCTCAGCTTTAGCGGAGCCTTCTTCAAATCCGGCACCAGAAGATCCGTCTCGAAGCTGCCCATCGCTCCTGTCTGGTTCTCGCGCACCACAAACTTCAGGTGATAGCGCCCCGGCGCCAGCGCAAATCCCGTCGAGTACTCAATATTCTTCCGCTCCACATGCTGCGACTGATCCACCGCCAGCTTCACTGTGTCGCGCACATGGCCCACCGGAATCTGCTGCTCGCCCTTGTCTCCAGGATTCAGAATCTTCGACACCTGTCCCAGCACATCCAGGCTTGCCTTGTCTTCATCCTTCACCTTCGCGAACGGAATCTGCGATCCCGGCACAATCAGGCTCACCGGCACAAACAGGTCGCCGCCGTGCCCGTTTGCCGCGCGAAAGTACAGCGCCTGCAGATACACCGCCACGTCCGTCGCCGGTAAATCGCTCCGCATCTGCTCGTCCAGCGCGAGCTCGCGATCCTCCGTCTTCTGGTGCTTGAAGTCCGCCGGCGCATAATAGCCCGGCCTGTACTCCAGCTTCACATCCGGCCGGTTCACCTTCACGGTCAAATGCCGAAAGCTTCCATCGCGCCGCTGGTCCGTCGAGTGGAAGCCAAGAATGTAGTACGCCTCCGTATCGTTCTGCACCTGCTGAAACGCCGGGCTGAAGTCGTTCGAGTCGAAGAACGCCTTTCCGCCCGTATCCGAGCTCAGCGTTGCCAGCGTCTCCTGCGATCCGAAGTTCGCATTGAACTGCGCCTGCACCGCAGCTCCGCTGTACGCCGAGTTCCCGCGCAAACTCCCCTGGCTCGCATCGCCCACCGGCGGCAGCGCCTGCAGCCCGCGCGAATCCACGCTGTAGATCGCGAGGTTCGCCTTCGCCGCCTCATTCGTCGCCGCGCGCAGGCTCGCCTGGTTCTCAATCCCATTCCGCGTCAGCCCGCCTGAAAAGTACAGCATCGACTTGCGCTGGTCCACATGCTCCAGGCTCTTCGCAATCGAGCGAATCGCCAGCAGCTCGCGGTCCGTATTCAGGCTGTTGTACTCCGTATCGTCCGCCGCGAAGCTCCCGGCATTGTCCGGCGTCGCGTCCGTCGTCCCCGTGCCGCCATTCGCAAACCCCGTCTCATCGTTCCCGTTGTATGCGTCCAGCACCCGCAGCAGCGCCTGTTTGTTTGCGGTAAAGTCCTGGTCCAGGCTCAACCCCGTCGACATGCTCACCATCGCCACCAAATCCGCCGGCTGCATCTGCTTGTTCACATAGTTCTTCGCCGCATCCACCGCGCGGTCGATGTCCTCATCCTGCATCGAGCTCAGATCAAAGAACATCACGATCAGCCGATGGTCCTTCAACTGTCCCGGATTCGCCGCGAGGTTGTGCTCCAGCAGGTCCGCAATCGAAGCCTTCCCCGCGACGGTGGACTTCTCCGCCAGCATCGCCGCCTCATCCACATTCTCGTAGTCGAAGCTCGCAATATGTTGCGGCTTGCCATTCTCAAAGATCTGAAAATCGCTGGCCTTCAGCCCCTTCACCAGCGCGCCGGTCTTCTTGTCGCGCACCACAACATTCGTCAGCACGATATTCGCGTTCACACTCAGCCGGTAGCCGCCTTGCTCACTCTGCGCCGCCCCTTGATTGGCCACCGTCTGCGCGACCGGCGGCGCAGGCTGCTGCGCCAGCAAGCCCAACGCCACCGCCGTCATCGTGATCATCAGCGCCGCTCGTCTCATCCTGTCACCTCAGGTCCCCGCATCAGAACCGGTACCTCGCCATCACCTGCAACGTGCGCATCGCCGCCGCGCTCGTAACCCAACCATAGTTGGCCAAGCTCAGATTCGTATTGATCCCGCTGTACTGCACCGTATTGAACACATTCTCTGCCGTCACGCGCGCCTCAAACGATCGCGTCTCGCCCAGCTCCACAACGCGCGACAGCGCCGCGCTCACCGAGACCGTCCCCGGCCCCTCAACCGAGTTGCGCGATGCCGTGCCGTACTCTCCTGCCGGCGCCGTAAACGCAGCCTTATTGAAGAACGTCTCGAGCGTCCCCGACCCTTTGATCGGCTCAGAGAACACGCGATCCGGCCGCTGCGTAAACAGATTGCCCGACGACGCCTCAGCCTGGTTGCCCGAGTACGCCGGCGTAAAGTAACTTCCGGTCGCAAACGTAAAGTTGCCGCTTAGGTCAAAGCCGTCCAGCACATGCGACCACACGCCGCCCTTGTTGAAGAACGCGCGGTTAGGCCCAAACGGCAGCTCCAGCACCCAGTTGCCCGTCGCCGAATGCCGCACATCGAAGCTCGAGTTTCCCTCTTCCAGATCCAGCCGCCGGAAGTTCTGCACCGTCGTTGCGCTCGTTCCGCCAATCGACGACGCATTATCAATCGAGTGCCCGTACGTATAGACAATCCCCAGCGCAATCCCCTTCTGCTGCCGCTTCTGCACGCTCACCACCAGATGGTTCGAGTGCGACCCTGCCGCCGACGTCTCATACAGAAACGGCGCCACGCCCGCAATCGTCGAGCCCGACGCCGAGCTGTTCGGAGAGCCCACCACATCCAGCCCGCTGCCCTTCGCCCCGTTGTAGCCAAGATTCATCACAATGCCCATCGGCAGCGTCCGCTGCACGTTCAGGTTGAACACCTGCACCATGCCCAGCCTGTAGTTCTTGTTCACCGAATAGTTGTTCTGGATCGCCACCTCCGTTGCGCATCCAAAGCCATTCGCCAGCGTCATGTTCGCCGTACTCGTCGGTGTCGTGGTCACGCATCCCGTCGGCGTCGGATTCGGATTCTGCGTCGTCGTAATCGGAATGTCGTTCGTCTGCGTCGCCGCGAACGGCGGTTGAAACGAGAGCTCCCTCGCGAACGTCGCATACTGGCCGGTGTTGTAGTTGATGCCGTATCCCCCGCGCACCACCGTGTCCTTCCACCACGTCGAGTTCGACTTCGGCCGCCATGCCGCCCCAAACCGCGGTGCAAACATCGTGCGATCCGGATTCACCATGCTGCGTGGATACGCTCCTCCATACGTCCCTCTGCCGCCCGGCTCGACCGGATCCACCTCGCTGAAATCCGCATCATGGTCCAGATTCACCAGCCGGTTGTTCTTCTCCGTATACGGCGCGAAGTACTCATACCGCACGCCGTAGTTCAGCGTTGCATTCGGCAGCACACGAAAATCGTCTTGCGCGTATCCGTCGTACACGTTCTCGCGCAGGTAAATCTTGTCCAGCCCCGCCTGCAACGATGTGCTCTGCGGTAGCCCCAGCAGAAAGTCCGCAAAACCCGACCCTGACCCGACCGCCGAGGAGCCCGACGTCTTGTCCGCCGGACTCTCCGTCGCATATCCCGTAAACGAGAATGCGCCCAGCGGCTTGTCTCCGCCAATCGAATCCGCATGCACCCGCCGCACATCCAGCCCCAAGCGCAGGTTGTGCTTCGCATGCCGCCAGCTCACAAAGTCTGAAAAGCTGATCGTCTGATGGATCGCCTCGTTCGGCGACTCGTTCGTTAGCGAGGCAAAGTTTGTAATCGTGACGGTCGGCAATCCGTTGTAGAAACGCGGGTCGGCAAACCCTCCCGTCTGGTTCGGCACATCAATCCCCGCCGTCATCGTCGGATCGTTCGCCGTGTCCGTAAAGTAGTTGCGCGTCTCCGCTCCCAGCCGGTTCCAGTTCAATGAGCTGTTATTCGAAAGTCGCCCATACCCAATCGTGTAGCCGACGTTCAGCCCATACCCATTGCTCTCCGTCGCCCCGCCCAGCGGCAGAAAGATATTGCGTAAATCGCTTGCCGAATGCGAGTAGTTAAATCCCACATTGATGTTCTGCCGCAGCGACGGCGGTGCATTGCTGTTGCGCCCGCCGCCGCGTCCAAATCCGCCGCGCCCAAATGGCCCGCCCACCGCCTGCCCGATCGTCCGGATGAACCGCGAGTTCACCGCAATGTTGTTCGATCCGGCATTCGAGATCGTCCGGAAGTTCGGCGCCGTCGGATCGGTCGTCGATATATTCGGCGCCGGATAGTAGTTCAGCAGCGCCAGCGCCTGCGCCGACATCGGCACTGTCGCATTCGCCAGATTGTTCCCCGGAATCGGCAGCCCCGTCGTCGGGTCATAGAGCATCACTGGCGTCGGGCCGCCGGAAGAACTCTGACCCGTGACCTGTTCCGACTGCGAAAAATCCCCCGCGCGCTCCAGCAGCGTCGGCACGCGCACCGCGCTTGGCGCAAACGCATTCAGGTTCTTCTGCCCCGTAATGTTCAAGAAACCAAACTGCTTCGCATTCGGCTTGAACAGCCCCGAAATATACGGCGAGCCCACGAGGCTTACGCCAAACCGGTTCGAATACGCCGAAGGATTCGCCGTAAAGTGCGGCAGCCCCGGCGCCGTCATCAGCCACGACGACGAGTCCAGCGCCGCGTTGCTTCCCTGGTAAAACACATTCCCGTGCGGCTGCGCCGGATTGAAGTTGCGAAACCCGCCGACGAACACACCGCGCCCGCCGCCGCCGCCTCCGCCGCCTCCGCGCCGTCCTCCACCAAACCCACCGCCCCCCATCATGCCGCCCAGCACATTCACAATCGCATTCGTCGGATCGCCGCCCGGCGGCAACTGCCCATTTGCGCGCGCCCGTGCAACCGCATCCTCCACCCGCTGCCGAACCTCATCCTCGCTGAAGTTTGCCAGCCCATTCGTCTGTCCCACCTGCCCGTTCACCGCAATCGACTCGTTGCCCTCCGCAGCTGCCTCGCCAAGATCGCCCGATCCGCCCAGGCTCGGCAGCGCGACGTCGCCGCCGCCCGCGCTCGTGCTTGCGTCCGTCGTCTCCGCATCGCCTACATTCAGGCTCAGATTCTGCAGACCACCGCCGACACCCGCAGCCAGCGAAGCACTCGCCGCCGCAGCCTCACGAGCCTCTGCCGCTGCCGCGCGGCTCGCCAGCTCCATCCCGAAGTCTTGCGTCTTCAACAGCGTCGCTCCTGCAGCCGCCTCGCCTCCGTTCAGCACCACCTCCTGCGTCACCGGAGCAAACCCCACCAGCTCCGCGCGCACCACGTAACGTCCATTGCGCGGGATCGACATCGAATACGCTCCGTTGATGTCCGTCGCCGCCGCGTACTTCCTTCCTGTCAACGTATTCGTCGCGGTCACCGCCACACCCGGCAGCGGAACACCGCCCGGCTTTCCCGCCGTGCCCGCAACCACGGTCCCACGAATCGTCCCTCCCTGCGCCGCCTGCGCAGCCATCACCGCAACCGTCGTCGCCGCGGGAGATCCGCTCTGGATCGCAGGTGCAGCAGCGCCATTCGCCGCCGGCACAGCCTGCGCCCACAGCGCCGCCGGAATCGCCGCCGCCACGCACACAAGGACACCTCCGCTCTTCGTCCGAAGACTCACTCGCACTCCATCTCCTGAATCATCATTTCGCGTTGCGCGTTCTCTCTGGGCTCCCGCAGCCTCTCCAGACTGACCCGCTCTCACTTCGGTTGTTGCGCCGCGGGCTGCGATGCGCCTGCCGCGCCGCCATTCTCCGGCTGTTCCCGATCGCGCCGCCGCCCCGCACCCGGCGTCATCACCGTCAACTCCTTCGGCACAAATCGTCCGCTCTTCACCTCGCCCCGTCCCGACACTCGATCACCCACCTTGATGTCCGCCAGCGTAATGCTCTCCCCCATATCTACACTCGCGGCACTCTCGCCCGAACTCGCCCCTCGAGCACCTGTACCCATCCCCAACCCTGCGCCCCCAAACCGTCCCCGCCGGAACGACGTCCCCTCATCGAACCCAATCGTCTGCGACACGCCATCCGGCCGATCCACCGTCATCGTCGCATTGTCCATGTCGATCGCCGTCACGCGCCCCAGGATCAGCGTCTTCCTCAGGTTCGCCAGCTCCTCCTTGCGCTCCGCTTCAATCTTCTTCATCTGCTCCGCATCCACCGACATCACCATCGCCGCATGCATTGTCTTGTTCGGCGCATCCAGATTGCCCACCGCCATCACGCCATCGCCCGGCTTCAGGTCGCTCACCTTCAGCGTCACGCCGCGTCCGCGCATCACCCGCGTATTGTCTGTGGTCACAATCTGATACGTCATCCCATCCTCGCCTTTGATCGTGACATTCGCCCCCGAAACCGCCGTCACCGTTCCGCCCACGCGCTGCATCCCCGCAAACCGTCCCCGGCCCACCGCCTGCTCGCCCGGCTCCTGCGCATGCGCCGCGCGCGCGCTCATCGCGGCGCTGGCCATCGGAAGCGCCAGAACCATCGCCAGCAACGCATTCAATCCCTTTGCCGCAAAGCCACTCCGCCGTCTCATCGCCAGCTCACCTCGTCCGCCTGCATTCGCTATCGGATAAGACGGAATCGGTGCAGGGAAGACGCACCCGCCCGAAAAATCTCTCCACCCCCTCGATCGCCCATGCCGCGCCAGGCTCTACACTCCCTCCTATGCCGACCCCGGAGATCGCCATCCGCACCGCTCCGCATCAGGAGCATCACTTCCAATCCTCTGACGCTGTTCGCGATGTCGTCATCGGCCTCGCTGACGGACTCACCGTCCCCTTCGCGCTTGCCGCCGGTCTCGCCGGAGCCGTCGCCGCCACCCGCATCGTCGTCCTCGCCGGACTCGCCGAGATCGCCGCCGGCTCCATCGCCATGGGCCTCGGCGGCTTCCTCGCCGCCCGTGGCGACGCCGAGCACTTCGCCTCCGAGCGCCACCGCGAGCAACGCGAAGTCGTCGAGCGTCCCGCCGACGAGGCCGCCGAGATCTACGAGATCTTCTCCGCCTATGGCGTCTCCCGCGACGACGCGACCCCTGTTCTTCATTCGCTTCAGGCCAACCCTCCTGCCTACGTCGACTTCATGATGCGCTTCGAGCTCGGCCTCGAAGAGCCCGCGCCCGGCCGCGCCTGGCGCTCCGCACTTACCATCGCGCTCGCCTACATCGCCGGCGGCGCCATCCCGCTCGCCCCCTATCTCCTCGACCACACCATGTCGCAGGCCCTCGAGATCTCCGTCGTCATCACCCTCGCCGCGCTGCTCCTCTTCGGCGGACTCAAAGGCCGCCTGCTCGGCTCCTCCATCCTTCGCAGCGCGTTGCAGACCATGCTCATCGGTGGCCTCGCCGCCGCCGCCGCCTTCGCCCTCGCTCGTCTGCTCAACGGATCGGCCTGACCCCTTCGCCGAATCTCCCCGCGGCCTCTTTGCATCCAAACACAACGCTCAGGCGTACACTCTCTAGGCTCGCGCCTCGTTTCCAGTTCATCGACGTCAGCCAGAGCAACGATCCGCCCCTTTAACGCATCGCATTTGCAACTCAGGAGCAATCCCCCATGCTGACACAGCAGCGCTCCATTGCCGCTTCGCTACTCTCCCGCTTTCGCGCCGTCCGCGCAGCCACCATGCAGTTCTGCGCGCCGCTTACCCCCGAAGACATGATGGTGCAGTCCTGCGCTGAAGCCTCGCCCATCAAGTGGCACCTCGCGCACACCTCCTGGTTCTTTGAGACCTTCATCCTCGCCGAGTTCGTCGCCGCCTATCGTCCCTTTCATCCCGACTTCCGCTGGCTCTTCAACAGCTACTACAAGGCGCTCGGCGAAATGCCCGAGAAAAAACTGCGCGCCTCCTTCTCGCGTCCTCCGCTCGAGCAGATCCTCGCCTACCGCGCGCACGTCGACGCCGCCATCGAGCGCCTCATCGAACACATCCCGGAAGACGAGGCCCTGCGCCGCATCGTCCTCGGCCTCGAGCATGAGCAGCAGCACCTCGAGCTCGCCGCCACCGACATCAAGCACGCCTTCTTCACCAATCCGCTGCGCCCCGCGTATCGCAGCAGCGAACTCACACCCTCCGGCGAAACCATCGCTCCTCCACTCGAATGGCTCAGCTTCACGCCACCAAACGACGGCTTGGTCGAAATTGGCGTCACGCCCGACCCCTCCGCCCTCGACACCTTCGCCTTCGACAACGAGACCCCGCGCCACCGCATCTATCTCCCGCCCTTCCGACTCGCCGCGCGCCCCGTCACCTGCGCCGAATACCTCGCCTTCCTCGACGAAGACGGCTACGCCCGCCCCGAGCTCTGGCTCTCCGAAGGCTGGGACACCATGCGCGCGCAGGGCTGGAGCGCGCCGCTCTACTGGCAGCGCGACTCCTCCGCCAGATCCGGCTGGAGCGTCTTCACCCTCAGCGGCGCGCGCCCGCTCGAACAACTCTCCGAGACACCCGTCTGCCATCTCAGCTTCTTTGAGGCCGATGCCTTCGCCCGCTGGAGCGGATCTCGCCTCCCCACCGAATTCGAGTGGGAGTTCGTCGCCGCCCAGCACGCCGTCAAAGGCAATCTGCTCGAATCCAACGCGCTGCACCCGCAGCCTCCCGTCGCCCTCGAAGACCGCCATCAGCCGCAGCAACTCTTCGGCGACGTCTGGGAGTGGACCGCTTCGCCCTACACCGGCTACCCCGGCTACCATCCGCTTCCCGGCGCACTCGGCGAATACAACGGCAAGTTCATGAGCTCGCAGATGGTCCTCCGCGGCGGCTGCTGCGTCACACCCGCCTCGCACATCCGCGCCACCTACCGCAACTTCTTCCACCCCGCCACCCGCTGGCAGTTCAGCGGTCTCCGCCTCGCCCGCGACGCCGCCAGCTAGCCAGCTCCGTTCGTGCATCCAAAGTCAGGTGATCTCGATCACACCTATTTCAACCTGACCACCTTTTTGATCTGTCATCTCGACCGGAGCGCAGCGTAGTGGAGAGACCCCTGTATTTCGACGCCGTCAGCACCGCCCCCGTCTTCTCGCCCCGAACTCACTCTTCGCCGCACGGAGACGAAGCGGACAGGCCTCTGCAGTCTCTGCGCGAATCCGTTCTGCGTGAAGCGCTTCAGGGCCTCGACGTCGCTCCCGGCACTCAGAAGTCGCTTCCACCCTGGCTCTTCTACGATGAGCGCGGTTCTGCTCTCTTCGAACAGATCACCCGCCTGCCCGAGTACTACCTCACGCGCACCGAGCGCTCCATCCTCGCCGAAAACGCAGACAAGATCCTTGGCAGCGCCGGCCGTCCGCTCACCATCGCCGAGCTCGGCTCCGGCACCGCCTCCAAGACCGGCCTGCTCCTCGCCGCCGCCGCGCGCCGCCAGCCCGGCGTCCTCTATCAGCCCATTGACGTCAGCCGCTCCGCGCTGCATCACGCCGCCGCCGCGCTCCCCGCCGCCATTCCCGGCGTCCGCGTCGAGCCGCAGGTCGCCAACTACATCACTGACGGCTACCGCATCCATCGTCCGCAGGACTGTTGCATCCTCGCGCTCTACATCGGCTCCAGCATCGGCAACTTCGGTCCCGCCAAGGCGAAGTCCATTCTGCGCAAGTTGCGCAGCCACCTCGTAAACATCGGCGACGCTCTTCTGCTCGGTGTCGATCTCGCGCCCGACGGCAGCAAGTCCGTCGATCGTCTTCTGGCTGCATACGATGACGCCGCCGGCGTCACCGCCGCCTTCAACAAAAACATCCTCGCGCACCTCAACCGGGAGCTCGGCGCAGACTTCGATCTCGATCGCTTCGCCCACCGCGCCCGCTGGAACCCCGCCGAAAGCCGCATCGAGATGCACCTCGAAAGCCTCGTCGATCAAACCGTCCACATCGACGGCCACAGCATCGCCTTCGCCGCCGGCGAAACCATCCACACCGAAAACAGCTACAAGTTCACCGAGCGCGCTCTTCGCGCACTACTCAACAGCGCCGGCTTCAGCGTGCCGCAACTCTTTGAAGACCCCCAGCGCTACTTCGCCGTCGCCCTCTCCTACCCCGCCTAGTTCCTTCTTTGCTCTTGCCCTCGCCTGTCATCCTGACCCTGAGCATCGCGATGGGGAAGGCCCCCCGCAGTTCGCTTTCACTAACGACTAACCACTAACGACTAACGACTGCCTCTCCGCCACTCCCCACTCTTCCCACCCATCTTCGACTCCAGCACAATCTCGCGAATACGAATCCCCTTATCCAGCGCCTTGGTCATGTCATAGACCGTCAGCGCGGCCACCGCCGCCGCGGTCATCGCCTCCATTTCCACACCGGTTCCCGCCACCGTCGCCGCCGTCGCGCGAATCGCCACACCCCCGGCTACCACCTCTGCCGTCACATCCACAAAGCTCAACGCCAGCGGATGACACATCGGAATCAGCTCACTCGTCCGCTTCGCCGCCTGAATCCCCGCAAACCGCGCCACCTCCAGCGGATTTCCCTTCGGATTCTCCGGCAGCGCCCGCAGCACCGCCTCATTCAACTCGACAAACGCATTCGCCACGGCCTCACGCCGCGTCTCCGCCTTGGCGCTCACATCCACCATGCGCGCCTGCCCACCCTCATCGAAATGCGAAAGCTTTTCGCTCATAACTCCACCGATCCTACCGCAGCAACACTCTCACACTCTCACCCGCCGCAAACCGTTCCGCCCCACCCGGCAGCACCACAAACCCATTCGCCTGCGCATTCGCCGCCAGGTCCCCCGACCCCTGCCACGGCACCACCCGCACGCTCACTCCCTTCCAATCCCCAGAAACCACCGCCGGCAGAAACCGCGTCACCCGCACGCCACCCTTCACATCCTCCGCCAGCCTCGCCTCCACAAACTGCGGCGCAACCTCCGTCCGTCCGCTCACCGCCCGCAGCATCGGCGCCACAAACAAACGAAAGCAAACCTCCGTCGACACCGGATTCCCCGGCAGCCCAAAGAAGTACATCCACTCCTGCCTCGCTGACTCCTGCCTCGCCGACTCGCTGGCTCGCTGACTCGCTGCTCTCGGCATCCTCCCAAACACCACCGGCTTTCCCGGCTGAATCCACGCGCCCGTAAACAAGAATTCCGCGCCCGCCTCGTGCAGCGCCTGCTCCACCAGATCGTACTTACCCATCGACACGCCGCCCGACAGCAACAGCAGATCCGTCTCGCGCCCCGCCGCAATCCGTTCCCGCAGATCGCTCATCACGTCCCTCGCAATCGGCAGCCGTCGCGCCTCACCGCCCTCTTCCTCCACCAGCGCCGCCAGCGCATAGCTGTTCGAGTTGTAAATCTTCGCGCCATCCACCATCCCGGGTAGCCCATTCATCGCAGCCGTATCGCGAGGAGTGGGATCCGCAGGTTCCTCAACCTCCACCAGTTCGTCACCCGTCGCCACAATCGCCACCTTCGGCCTCGCAAACACCTCCAGCCGCGCACATCCGCAGCTCGCGGCCATCGCAATCTCCGCCGCTCCCACGCGCCGCCCCGCCGGAGCCACCACCGCTCCCGCCCGCGCCTCCGCTCCCTGCGGCACAACATTTTCCCCGGCTCCGAGCACCCGCCCCTCTCCAACACGCAGCAGCCCACCCTCGTTCACCGCCGCATGCTCTACCATCAACACCGCATCCGCGCCCTCCGGCACCGGTGCTCCGGTCATCAACTCAATCGCCTCACCCTCACCCATCGCCGGTCCGCGCCACTCTTCTCCCGCGCGCACGCTTCCCGTCACTCGCAGCGCCCGTCCCGCCGCAACATCCGCACTCCGCACCGCCCACCCATCTCTCGTCGATCGCGCAAACGGCGGCTGATCGCGCTCCGCCCGCACCGCCGCAGCCAGCACACGTCCGCCCGCCTCCGTCAGCCGCACCTGTTCGTTGCCCTCGCACCGCCTCACCGCCGCCGCACACCGCAGCACCTCCGCCAGCGCCTCGCCGAACTCCAATACCTGCTCGCTCAACGCCGCTCCTCGCCCATCCTCAGCAACCTTCCGCCGATAAGAAAGCCCCGGCCGCAACATCCGGCCGAGGCTCTCATCGCTCCTGCGTTCCGCCTCAGTGCCTGCCTGCCTTGTAGTGCGTGTCGACCTTCTCGCCCAGGCTCGCCAGCACCTCTCTCACCGACTGCGCATGCGGCCCATCCGGTGCCAGCGCCAGATAGTGTTGATACGCATCCACGCATCCCGGCGGCGGAACGATCTTCTGCGTCTTCGCATCGAACGTCGACTTCGCAATCAGCGCCTGTCCCTTGATGAAGTACGGGTCAGGCCGGTTCGGATCGGCCGCAATCGCCTTGTCCGCCGCCGCGTCCGCCGCATCCGTCTGGCCCGCGTTGAACAGCACCGCTGCCTCATTGCTGTAGAACATGCCGGCATTCTCCGGCTGCAGCTTCACTGCACTCTCAAACGCGTCCGCCGCATCCTTCGGCTTGCCTTCCTTGGAGAGCGAGTTCCCCACGCCGTTCCACGCCGCCGCCTGGTCCGCCGGATTCGGTTTCTTCGACGCCGCACTCAGATCCACGCTCTTCTTGAACGCATCGATCGCCGTGTCGTAGTCCTTCATCGCCACGTCGTCGCCCGATATCGGCTTGTGCGCCTGGTGATCCGCCTCCGCCAGATGATCTCCCTGCGACTCCAGCGCCCGCGCATAGGTAAACCACAGCACACTCTCATCCGGTTTCGCATCGATGGCGGACTTCATATCGTCCACGTCCTTGCTCACGTCGCCGTGAGTTGACGCGTTCTTCTCCAGGTCCGTCCGCACCGCCAGCAGCGTCGCATTCAGGTTTGCGATCTTCTTGTTCTCGTTCACGGTAGCCGCGTTCTTCGTCTTGAACTCCTCGAGCGCCTTCTTCTCCTCCGGCGTCAATGTCTTGATGTACTCCGGACGCGTCATGTCGAAGTTCAGCTCCGTGTCCTGCCCGGCCACCGCCTTCAACGGCAGCCGATCGATCGGCTTTCCGTCCTGTATCACGAACGCAAAATAATCGCCCGGCGCAATGCCCGTGCCCTTATAGCTGCCGTCCTTCTCAATCGGAAATGTATTGGTGAACTTCATCGTCTTCACATCGCCCGACTGGTCATGCGACAGCTTCACGTCGCCGTGGTCCAGCATCTGGCCTGCCGCGTTGTTCACCTTTCCGTGAACGCTCGCCGTCTCCTGCGCGCGCGCCGGCGTCAACACAAAGATCGCAACCGCCGCGATCATCGCAACAAAAATGCCCATCCATCTCTTCATGGTTATCCTCACTTGCCGGCCGCGTCTCACGCCGGCCCGATCCGTTTCCACCGCTTTAACTATTTGACTCCGGCCGCACGCTGGCGATAAGGAATCCGGTCCTCGGCTCCAGCCTCGGCGAAGGCCCGCAGCCGCAGCACACAACTCTCGCACACGCCGCAGGCCTCGGTCTCCCCCGAGTAGCATGACCAACTTACATGCAACGGAGCGCCCAGTTCAACTCCCAGCCGTACGATCTCCCGCTTCCGCATCCCGATCAGAGGCGTCACCACCTCAATCGCTCCCTCCTTCGTTCCCTCCCGAATCAGCGCATTAAACGCCTCGTAGTACGCCGGCCTGCAGTCCGGATACCCCGAGCTGTCCTGCTCCACCGCGCCGATCCACACCTTCGCCGCGCCCAGCACCTCCGCCCAGCTCACCGCCGCGCTCAAAAAGTGCGCATTCCGGAACGGCACATACGTCACCGGCACCTCAGCGCCCGCGCGCCCTGAACCCCCGAACGCGCTCTCCAGCGCCATCTCACCCGCCTCCGGCACCGCAATCGCCTCGTCCGTCAACGCCGATCCGCCAATCCGCCGGAAGAAATCCGTCTTCAGCTCCAGCAGATCGCACAGCCCTGCGGCCTTCGCCACCGCCCGCGCCGCCTCCAGCTCTCTCCGCTCGGTGCGCTGCCCATAGCTCACGTGCAGCCCATACGCGTCGTACTCACGCGCCGCCAGAGCCGCGCACACGGCCGAATCCATGCCGCCCGAAAGGCACACGACCGCGCGCTCCCGCCTCAATGCGTCTCGTCCTCCGCCGCCATCTGCGCTGCCGTCACATCCTCCATCGACTCCGGATCGTCCTCAGCCGAATCCAGCACCGCCCGCGCCGCCGCCTCGTCCTCCGTCCGCACCTGCAGCCGCGCCTCAAACGCCACCGGAATCATGCTGTTCGCATTCTCGCCCTGCAGAAACGACGTGATCCCCGCCGCCTCCAGCGCCATCCGCGCCATATTTGCGCTCGCCGGATCCGGAAACACCGACACTGTCACCAGCTCCGCCGCCGGCTTCGCCGCCGCCTCATCCATCAGGCGGTCCCTCTGTTCGTTCTGTTCGCTCATGCTCTCTCTTTGTCTGCGCCGCCCCTTGCAGAGCCGCGCGTTTACTTGATCGCGTTTACTTGATATCGACCGACTGCAGGTGGAACGTAATCGTCCCCCAGAACAGCCGCGCCCGCATCTGCACCGGCATATGCCGAGCGTCGTCCGTGTACCAGATCCAGATCTGTCCCCGGTTCTTCACCACGCCCTCATCGGCAGTCGCTTGCACTTTGACGGTCTGAAACGTCCCCGCGGGTGTCTTAATCTCCTCGCGGTCCTCCACTTTCATCCCCACCGTCACCGTCCGCATCGAATCCGCCAGCGGAAAATACACCGTCTGCCCCACATTCAGCGGCTGCGACTGCGTATAAAAGATCGCCGCCAGCGAGTCGGTCACGCACGCCGGAATGTTCGCCTCCTTGTGCGTCGCCGTCCCCTTCACCAGGTTGCGTTGGTTCTCCGTCTGCTTGCCGTGCGCATAGTCGAACATCAGCTCGCTCGCAATCTTCCGCCGCCCCTCCTGGATCTGCTTGTTGAACCCCGTCGAGCATCCGGTCTTCAGGTCAAATCCCGACTCAAACCGGTCCACCACCGGGAACAGCAGATTAATCGCTCCTACCGAATCCGCCGTCGCCGTAATCTTCTCCACGCTTCCGGCCTGGTCCAGATGGAACACCGCCGTCCCCGCGGTAAACACCCGCCAGTCCACGCTGAACGTCAGCGTTTCATGCTCTGGATAGGTAAACGCTCCATTCGGGGGCTGCAGCACCGGGATCGGCCGCTGCGCCGCCGCCGGCTTCGCTCCCGTCTGTCCCGTTGCCGCAGGCCGCTGGGCCACCACGCCTATGGGCAATAGAACGGCTGCTGCAGCCAGGCACGTCCAAACCTTCAAATCACCGTCTCCCGTGCATTTCGGCTCATCCGCGGAACACATACATCCGCAAAATCAAGGCTGCATAGAGGGCAGCCGCGCCCATGCTGGCATTGTACTCGCGGTGATGAAGGTACCGCTCCGCCGAGAACCTGCCAATCCCACTCTCAGCGTCCCCAAAACGCGCCGGCGTCAGCCGCGGAAACAGCCGTGGCACGCGCCGTGCATACTCGCCAAATTCGGGAAACGCCCCGCGCAGATACGCCTCCTCGGACAGAATCGTCGGCACATAGATCAGCACAAACATCCCCACCAGCAGCACTACCAGCCACCACCGCCCCGCCGCCACCGCAAACCCAAACGCCATCAGAATGGAGCCCAGGTACAGCGGATTGCGGGTGTACGCATACGGTCCCGTCCGCGTAAGCTCCGCATTCTTCTTCACATATCCGGACGCATACGCCCGCAGCCACAGCCCCGGCGCCACCAGCACCAGCCCCCACGCCAGCGTCCGCCAGCCCGGCCGCGCAAAGATCAAAAACACCGCAGCGACGGCAAACCCCAGCGGCACCCGCGCCCGCCGCGCCACCCTCTGCCACCCCTGCAACTCCAAACCCATCCCTCCATCCTCTCAGACAGCCGCATCCTCTTGCTCCCTCTAACAATTGTCATCCTGAGCGCAGCAAAGGATCCCCGCATTTGCCTTTGCCTTTGCCTTTGCCTTTGCTTTTCTAGTTGTCATTCTGAGCGCAGCGAAGAACCTGCTGTTGCAGTTGCTTTTGCCGTTGCTGTTGTTGTTGCCTTTGCCTTTGCCTTTCTGGTTGTCATTCTGAGCGCAGCGAAGAACCTGCTGTTGCAGTTGCTTTTGCCGTTGCTGTTGTCG
>DATAXW010000019.1:0-20348 GCA_036272895.1 Acidobacteriaceae bacterium
AACACCGTCACATATAGCTTCTCCGGGGCGATCCCAAACCAATCCGGACTCGTCAGCAGCTCCCACGCATACGCAATCGCCTCGCGCTTAAAGTAGTCCCCAAAGCTGAAGTTCCCCAGCATCTCGAAGAACGTGTGGTGCCGCCGCGTAAACCCGACGTTCTCGAGATCGTTATGCTTTCCCCCCGCCCTCACGCATTTTTGTGAAGACGTCGCCCGCGAATACTCCCGTCGCTCCGCCCCCAGAAACACATCCTTGAACTGATTCATCCCCGCATTCGTAAACAGCAGCGTCGGATCGTTCGCCGGCACCAGCGAAGACGAGTGCACCCTGCGGTGCCCCTTCCCCTCAAAAAACCGCAGAAACTCCTCGCGAATCTGATTGCCGGACAGGTTGCGCATAAGCACTCAGTTTATCAGCGCCTTCGCCGCGCCCGCCTCTGCGGACCCCGTCCCCAATCGCCATCTTCGCTATCATGAGGGGGCAGCCTCGCCGGTGGGTGCACACCATGGGAAACATCGCTTCGTCTGAACCGCAGGGCCGCCTGCAGAAATTTCTGCGCAAGGGCCCGCGTGCGATGCTCACCTCCCTCACCTGGAACACCCGCAACCTCTATCGCGAGGGCAAAGCCCGCGCGCGCTTCAGTCTCATCACCTGGTGGCCCCGGGGATTCGTTCCCTCCTATCTGGCCTACTATCCCGACTCGCTTCCCTCCTTTCCTGCCCTGTCCGATCTCTACCGCCGCTGGATTCACGGCAACAAGGCAAACAACAACGGCGACGCTCCGCGCTTCCTTGCACTCCTGCTCAACCTCCGCCAGCTCCTCGCCGAAAACATCCCCGGCGACTTTGCCGAGCTCGGCGTCTGGAAGGGCAACTCCGCCGCGCTGCTCGCCCACTTCGCCGCGCAATCCGGCAAACGCCTCTTCCTCTTCGACACCTTCTCCGGCTTCGACCGCCGCGACCTCGTCGGCGCCGACCAGTCCCACACCCGCGACTTCTCCGACACCTCCCTCGACTACGTGCGCCAGACCGTCGGCCACCCCGGGCTCACCATCTTCCTCCCCGGCTTCTTCCCCGACACCATCACCGAAGAGGTTGCACACTCCACCTTCGCCCTCGTCCACATCGACTGCGACCTCTACGAGCCGATGAAGGCCGCACTCGCCTTCTTCTATCCCCACCTCTCCCCCGGCGGCATGCTCATCCTGCACGACTACTCCTCCACCACCTGGGCCGGCGCCACCCAGGCCATCAACGAGTTCTGCGCTGCCTCCGGCGAGTTCGTCACCCTCTGGCCCGACAAATCCGGCACCGCCATCATCCGCAAGTCCCGGTAAGCTCGCCCGACGCCCCGGCCGCATCATCCAATCGCGCGCCTCAAGCCTTCACCCTCGGCCGCCACGTCAATCCTTCACGCCGCAGCTCCGGGTCGCGCGTCGCCCGCAGCCGCGCAAACTCCTCCCGATGCCGCGCCATCTCCATCGTGCTCACCAGCGCATCGAACGCGTCCTCGCTCGCCTCCGCCTTCTTGAGCACCGCACGCCCCACCGGCCCATACACCGCATCGGTCTTGCGCCTCAAAGCCAGATACCTCTTCCGCGCCGCCGCATTGCTCTTCGCCACCGCTCCCGTCATCAGCCGCGTGTACATCTCCACCAGCAGCGGCTTCGGCCGAGCCCCGCTCAACGCCGCACCCTCCAGCGGCCACACCCGGAACTCCGCCTCATGCAGCCGCTCCAGCATCGTCATCGCGCGCAGCGATCCCGTCCCCACGCTTCCGCTCCCGCCAATCTGGAACGGCGACTTCGGCGTAATCCCCCGCATCTTCGCCGCGCGCTCCGGATCTCCACCCTCCAGCCCCTGCGCAATCTTGTTGTCGTAGTCGGCAAACCGGAACATCCGCCTGTACCCCGCGCCACAGAACTGCGCGGGGCGTTTATGGGGCTTACCCCAGAAGCGCTCATCATGCGCGATCTCCTCGCATTCCCGCATGAGCCATCTTTCAGCCAACCCCGCATTCGCCTTCCGCCAGAACGCGAACATGTCCGCGCATCTGTGCTCCTCCAGAAACCACCCCGGAAAGCTGAAGCAGCAATCGATACTCACCACCATCCGCGGCGTCTCCCGCGCCATCTCGATCAGCCACTCCGCCACCTCATCCCGCGTCCGCCCGGCCTCCAGCTCAACCTTCGCGGAGCCATCCGCCCGCGCCGTCCACACCCCCGCCCAGATATGCCTCCGCTGCCCCGCCGCATCCACCCGTCCCGACCAGTCAATCCCCACCAGCCGCTGCGTCTGGACCTGCTCCCTCGATCCCCTTGAATTGTCATCCTGAGGACGCTGAGCATCACGAAGGGGACGAAGGACCTGCTTTTTTGCTCGGATCGCCACGGATGCTTAGACGTCCTCGCCGCTTACATCATCTTCGGTAATGTCGCTCCCGCCCCAGTCGCGCAGCACCGCCCACACCGCCTTCGAGGAAAACCCTGCCGCCATCAGCCGCCGCATCGCCCTCGCCGTCTCCTTCTGCCGCTTCTCCCGGTCGCCGCTCGGCTGCTGCATCCGCTTCCGCGCCACATACTGCCGCGCCAGCGCAACCTCATCCACCTCGTCATACTGCTTGGCCACCGCCTCGCTCACCACCGGCGACGCAATCCCCTTCTGCATCAGCCCCTGCTGCACCCTCCGCCGACCGAACTTCTCATTCTCCTGCCGCAACCGCGCAAAGTCCGCCGCAAACCGCTCATCGCTCAGATACCCCAGCTCCTTCAGCTTGGCGATCACCCCCTCCACCGCCCGCTGGCCCTCCTCGCCCGGCTCCGCCCGCTCCGTCAGCCGCCTTCTCAGGTCCCGCTCCGACTTCATCTTGGAGCCCAGCGACTTCACCGCATAGTCCAGCAACTCCATTGCCTCCAATGGCTTCCGCACCCTCTTTGCTCTGCTGAACGTCATTGAAGAGCCAGCCTCCCTGTATGCACTACCCTTTTGTTTTGAAGACTTTACAGCAAATAGCCTCAAAAATACCGTGAATGCGCACCGAGAACCAAAGCTAAGTCCTTCCCATGGAAGAATTTGCGCAAAAAGTGCCGGGGGTGGGGGGTCTACCTCCGCCCCGCCCCAACCGCCGCCGGATTCTTCTCCGGTCCGACGCCCGCATACTTGTTCACGCCCAGCCAGCGGTCGCACCAGTCGCTCACCATCTCATTCCAGAGCTGCGAATTCTGCGGCTTCAGCACCCAGTGCCCCTCATCCGGAAAATACAGCATCTTGCTCGGCACATGGAGCAGTTGCAGCGCCGTAAACAATTCAAATCCCTGGCTCACATCCAGCCGGTAGTCCCGCTGGCTATGAATAATCAGCGTCGGCGTATGCGCATCCTTGATGAACCGCATCGGCGACCACTTGATATACGGATCGTCGATCTCCGGCTTGCCGTAGAAGTCCCACGGATGCGACGGCTTCGCCTGCTCCACCACAGCATCCCCCTCAAAGTTGTCATCCTGAGCGGAGCGAAGGACCTGCTTTTGCGCCTGCCCATGCCGGTGTGAAGCCGACGTATCCAGCGACCGGAACTCCCACTCCATGAACCACAGCTCTTCCGTCGCCCCGAACGCCGCCGCCGGATCGCTCATCCCATCATGCGTCACGATGCACTTGAACCGGTTGGTATGCGTCAGCACCCAGTCCGCCATATACCCGCCATAGCTCGCCCCCAGCGCACACTCGCGGTCCTTGTCGATGAAGGGGTAGTGCTCCTCCGCATAATCCATCCCCTTCATCAGGTCGACAAATGGCCGCCCACCCCAATCGCCCGAGACCTCCTCCAGAAACCGCTGCCCATACCCCGTCGACCCCCGCGGATTCACCATCACCACCACATACCCATCCGCCGCAAACAGCTCCGGGTTCCACCGGTAGCTCCACGCATCCCCCCAAGCCCCCTGCGGCCCCCCATGAATCAAAAACTTCACCGGATACTTCTTCGCCGGATCGAAGTTGGGCGGCTTCACAAGGAAACCCTCCACCTTCGTCCCGTTTGCACCTGCAAACCAGAAGAACTGTTGCCTGGAAAGATCGAGCTTACTCAGAAGGGTGTCGTTGAGATGGGTTAATGTGCGTTCGCCACCCCACTCATTACGAGAAGACGTAGTTTGATCGAGATGCTTCGGATCGTAGACAAAGAGCTCCGTCGGTTTATCGACTTTCATCTGGGTGCCTACGAGCAGGTCGCTGTGCGGCACGAACATGAGACCGCCGAGCTCGCCCTCATAGCCGATAACTTGTCCGCCAGTGAAGTTTTCTTGGTTGGGAGTTACGGCTGAGACCGATTCCTCGCCCGCAACCGGGAAAGTGAAAAGCAGATGCTGTGAATCTGGTTCCCACACAAATTCATCAACCCAACTATCAAACTTCGATGTTGGATTACTAATCTTACCCGTCGCCCGATCCATCACTACCAGATCGAACTTATCGCTCTCATACCCATTCCGCGCCTGCGAGCGCCACGCGAGCCACTTGCCATCCGGCGAATACTGCGGCCCATCATCGCTGCCCGCCGCCGTCGACACCTTCTTCGCCGTCCCCGGCTCAGCCCCCACCTTCAGCACATAGATATCGTTGTTGGTCGACTCCGCCGGCACCTTATCGCGATTCACGACATACGCAATCTCCCTCCCATCCGGAGAGATCGCATATCCCAGCGGCCCACCGAGGGAAAACGTCGGCGCAACATGATCGCCGATGACGCTCGCCGGCGTCAGGTCCTCCGGCGCACTCCCATCCACATCGCCATAGAAGATATGCGAGCGCTTCTCACCCAGATACTCCGTCCAGTGCCGATACAGCAGGTGGGTAAACACCAGCGCCTTCACCGGACTCTTCGCCGCCGCCGCATCCTTCTGCGCATTGCACTGCGCCTCTTCCTCATTGCGCTGGTCGCCCATCGGCGCATGGCTCTCGCACTCCGGATACACATCCGAAACAAACAGAAAATGCTTCGAGTCCGGAGCCCAGATCGCTCCATCCGCCTCCGTCGCCAACGACGTGACGGCGTGACCCGCGCCCACCGCACCATCCGTCTCATTCCATGGCGCGATAAAGATCTGCCCCCTGCCGTCAGGCGCAGAAGCCGAGTACATCACCCACTTGCCATCCGGCGAGAAGCGCCCATTCGTCTCGCCGCTCCCCGTCGTAACTTGCTTCTCCTTCACCGACCCATCAAGCGGTACGACCCACAGATGATTCACCTTCGTATTCTTCTCCAGCGACACATCCGTCACCGAAAACATCACCCACTTCCCGCTCGGCGAGATCTGCGGATCGCTCACCCGTTTCATCGCCATCAGGTCCGCAAAGGTCATGGGGCGCTTCGTCTGTTGCTGGGCGAAAATAGGGCTGGCGGCAAAGGCGGCGGCAAAGACACACGCAATCAATCTCATCGCGCCAGTCTAACGCCCGAACCGAGACAAAGCGTACTTGGGCTCAGGTTCCGGCTTCCGAACCTTTTCCGCCGGCGCACCGTCTACCTTTATAGGAACTTCATCTCCGACCATGTCCCCGAAACTGTTTCCGCTCCTTCTCGCCGCCTTCGCCATCCCTGCAATCGCGCAGCAGGGCTTTGGCCCGCTCGATCCCTCGCAGCCCACCGGCATCACCGTCGACCAGATCATCCAGCGCATGGCAGCGCGAGAGACCGCCTTCGAGCAGGCGCGCAATCAGTATGAGTTCCGCCAGACCGTCAAGATCGACACCATTGACGATGACACCGGCCGTCCCGATGGCGAGTACCAACAAGTCACCGACATTACCTTCGACCCGCAGGGCCACCGCGTCGAGCACGTCGTCTTCGCGCCGCAGAACACCCTCGAGCGCGTCATCCTCACCGAGAACGACATGCGCGACATCGCCGAGCGCATCCCCTTCATCCTCACCCAGGCGCAACTCCCCGACTACACCCTCACCTATGACGGCAAGCAGCACGTCGATGAGCTGAACACCTACGTCTTCGACTGCGCGCCGAAGGTACTCATCAAAGGCCACCGCTACTTCCAGGGCAAAGTGTGGATCGACCAGCAGGACGACGAGATCGTCCTCGTCAACGGTCTCAACGTCCCGCAGGACACGCGCCGCGGCCACGAAGATCTCTCCCCGCCCTTCACCACCTACTACGAGCAGATCGACGGTGTGTACTGGTTCCCCGTCTACACCAAGGCCGAGGGCATCCTGCACTTCGCCGCGCAGAACGGCGCACTGTCGCAGGACGACCACATCCGCGCCATCGTCCGCTTCACCGACTACAAGAAGTTCAACTTCCACTCCAACGTGACCATCCACTACGGCGACGAGGTTCTGCAGAACGCGCCGAACAGCGGCTCAGGCCAGCCACCTGCAGGCCAGCAGCAGCCGAAGCAGTAGCGCTCCGCCGTCGGAGCCCTTAATCGCTCAGCACATCTGCGTTGTAGTTCACCAGCAGCTTCTTGGGCATTGACGGCATCTTGTTCACCTTCACCGTATGCTCCATGGACACGTCGCCGTGCATCCGCAGATTCCCCAACCGGAACGTCAGTCCATTATCCAGCTGTAGATATAGAGGCACGAGCATGATGAAGTCGTTCGTTACGCCGCTCTGCGTCACCTTGAAGTGTACCGTCGTCGTGCCATCCGGATTCGCCGTGAGGTCCGACGTCACGTCATAGTGCGGAACAGCCGTGCCATACACATACTCGTTGAAGAACCAATCGAGCTTTCCATTTCCCTCCAGGTCCAGCCACTTCGGCATCGTCGCTTCGAGTGAGCGCTTGAAGTCCTCCGTCGTTGCCGCCTTGCCGCCGTACTCCTTCACAAACTCCTGCATCGAGTGCTTGAATGGGTCATCCCTATACTGCGGTGTCCAGTACATCATCTCCAGCATGTGCAGGATGTACGCGCCCTTGGCGTAGATTACCGCTCGCGCGACCCCGTCTCCGGTCCTGGCGTTGTCCACGCGATATCCCATCGTTACCGGCCCCACATCGATGGGCCGCTTCCCGTTGGCATTCTTCTCGAACAGCATCCGATGCTCATCGTTCCAGAACTCGCGGTACGCATCTATCTTCGGCGAGGTCTTCAGCAGGAACAGCCCGGCTGAAAAGTCCGCAAACCCTTCGCTCATCCATTGGTCGCGATAGCTGGACCAACCGACGAGATCGCCCCACCACTGATGCGCCACCTCATGCGGCGTTACCGCTCTCCAGAACTCCGGCATATTGAAGTCGCGCAGTCCAAACGCATGTTGTTCCGTCGTGTCCCAAAAGGCGCAAATAGGCAGATACACCATCGTCGGATAGCCCTGTCCATCCAGGCAGGAGGTCTGCTCCGTCAGCGAAACGTGATTCCACGGCAGCTTGCCGTAATAGTCACTGTAAATCTGGATCGCCACGTTTCCCTGAGCGATCTGGTTCTTCAACCCAGGCGCTGTCGCCAGGCTGCCGAATCCCTGGTTCGCCGCGTTGACAATCCAATCCGGCAAATTCTCATCTGCGAACCCGTCTACCGCAAATCCCTGGGGCGTCTTGACCTCCTCCTGCTTGAAGTCGCCGACGTTAAAACCCACGATCGGAAGCGGCGCGCGCGTCGCCCAAACGAAACGCTCCTCGCCGCCGTCACGATCATGAGCCACCTCATCTCCAGTCGCCACGACTTCCAATCCCTTCGGCACATGAAATGTCAGCCGATAGTTGGCAAAGTCGCCCGCAACCTCATGCCCCGCGGGATACCACGACGTCCGCGCCTCGTGTACCAGATCGTAGACCCCCTCACCCTCGCGCCTCACCACATCCGGCCCGGAGTATCTAACCAGGAGACGCATCCTCTGGCCCTGCTTCGCTCCCTGCGGCAGCTCCACTGCGAACTGCGGATCGTGCTTCTTATCCTCCTGTACAAAGTCCACCGGCACTCCCGTCTCGCTGTAGACGCCTGAGACTCGCAGCGTGGGAAACAAAGCGAACTTCGCAACCCGCAGCCCTGGCCGATTGACCACAAATGAGACGGTGGCTGCGCAGGTCAGCTTCCCGGACTTGTCCATCGCAATGTCGATGTCCTCATCCGTCACATGCATCGGCAACGCAGCAGCCGTGTCCCCAACCTGCTGCATTCCGTAGGCCGCCCACACCTGGAGTCCGTTATCGCTATCCCATGTCGAGAGCTCTACCTGGTCGCCGTCCGCGCCTAAGGCTCCTTCAGGATCCACCAGAAACAGGAGGTTCTTTCCCGCAAAGAAGCCGCCCGCGTGAAACGCCGCCAGGAAGAAACCGCTTTCGCCGGGTTTTCCACTCAACACGTCTTCCAGCAGACGCTCATCGAGATTTTCATGGATCGTCTCGCGAAAGCTCTTCCGCAGCTCCACCGCTGCCTTCGCTGCGCCGCTCGCCTCTCCATTTTCCGGTCCACTCGCCGCCTTTTTAATCTCCTCCGCGGTGCCATCCGTAAAGCGCAACACAACCGCCGTAAAGTCCTGCGACATCGTCGTGCTCTTCGTCAACAGCGCCAGCGAGTGCTGCTCGTTCACATCTGGCGGCGTCAGCGAGAAGTGTCCGGTGCCCTCAAAAACCGCGCCCGTCACCCATCCATTCACCGGGCCGTAGAAGAAGAACGTTCCTTCACCGAAGTGAAACTCGCCGCCCTGCCGCTTCAGCGTAAAGTCCTTCACGCTTACGCCGGCTCCCATCGGAAGCACGCCTCGCAGCGCCGCATACGTCGCCTCTGTGTTGGCAGGTCGCCGAGCCCCGCTCGATTCAATCACTGGAGCCGAAAGCTGAGACAGACACGCCGACGGCGCAAACAGCATCGCCAGGGCGAAGGAAATGGGCCGCAATCTCGGGAACATGGCAGCCACTATACCCCGGGCGCAGTCACGGTTGCGGCAACTTTTCTGCGCCGAGGTACCGGGCTGCCCCGCCTCGCCGTCTAGCTGCGTTCCACCGCCATCGCAACCGAATTTCCGCCACCCAGGCAAAGTGCGGCGACGCCCTTGTGCACGTTGCGCCTCTCCATCTCATGCAGCAGCGTCACTAGAATGCGCGCGCCGCTCGCGCCAATCGGATGTCCGATCGCCACCGCGCCACCGTTCACATTCACCCGCTCCATATCCAGCCCCAGCTCCTTCGTCACGCCCAGCGCCTGCACGCTGAAGGCCTCGTTCAGTTCGAAGAGCTCGACATCGCTCAGCGCCCATCCCGCGCGCTCAAGCACTCGCCGCACCCCCGTCACCGGAGCCAGCATCACCCATCGTGGCGCCACTCCGCTCGTCGCCTGAGCGCGGATCGTCACCATCGGCTTTAGGCTGAGCTCGCGCGCCTTCTCCGCGCTCATCACAACAACTGCCGCCGCCGCATCATTCACGCCCGGCGCGTTACCTGCAGTCACCGTGCCGTTCTTGCGGAACGCCGGCTTCAATGCGCCCAGCGCGTCGAGGCTCGCATCCTCGCGCACGCTCTCGTCGTGTGTAACGGTCGTACTCCCCTTCTTGCCCGGAACCTGAACCGGCACGACCTCCGCATCAAACCGCCCCTGCCTCCAGGCCTCGCTGGCACGACGATGCGACTCCAGCGCAAAGCGGTCCTGCTGCTCTCGCGTAAAGCCGTGCTTGTCCGCGACCAGCTCCGCCGTCTCGCCCATATGGAAATCCTCGCAGGCGCACCAAAGCCCGTCACGCACCATCGAGTCGACGACCGCACCATCGCCCATCCGCATGCCCGTGCGCGCGCCGGGAAGCAGATAGGGCGCATTCGACATCGATTCCATGCCGCCTGCAACTACCACCTCAGCATTACCCTGCGCAATGGCCTCGGCCGCCAGTCCCACCGCGCGCAGCCCGGAGCCGCACACCATATTGATCGTCAGCGCGCTCACGCTGTCGCTCAAACCGCCGCGCAGCGCCGCCTGCCGCGCGGGATTTTGCCCAAGACCAGCTGGCAGCACGCATCCCATCACGCACTCATCTACAAGCTCGGCGTGGATGCCTGCGCGCTCCACCGCCGCACGAACAGCAACCGCACCGAGCTCCACCGCATTCAGCGGCGACAGTCCGCCGAGAAACTTTCCGACCGGTGTCCGTACCGCGCTGACAATCACAACCTCACGCATATCTCTCTCCTGATCCCACGGCAACGCGGCGGAAGACGCATCATCACTTCAGATCATGTTCATGATGCGTTCGCGCTGTAGTATACGTCCGATGCGCGAGCACTCGTCGACTTGGAGAACTCGCATTTGATTTCTCCGGACAGATCATCCTCTTCCTCCGGCGATGAAATGTCGTGCCGACCTGTGCATCGCGGGGTAGAAATTTCTCTCGCGCGCTTCTTTTTTCTCTTGACTCTAGCGCGCAGGAAATCTATACCTTCGTTAGCCGCTTTGCGGCGTCGATGATGTTCATCGATTGGGAGCGCAGGCAAACGCAACCAAGGCAAAGCAACAAACAAAGGCAACACACTCGGGGAACGCCATTGAGAGCGTTCCCCGAGGTGTTTTAATCGTCAGTGTTTATGCTGGTTTTCACACTCTCTCTCAAGACGCGAGCGAACGCAGTATGCTGAAGACGATGACGCGCCGACGCTGGATAGCGGACTCTTTCACCGACACAAGTGCATCGCTCACCGGCGATCAGGCGCTCCACCTCGCACGCGTTCTCCGAGCCGAACCAGGGCAAATTTTCGACGTCGTGGCCAATGGGTTTCTCAGAAGTGCCACCGTGGTCAACGTCACCGAAAACGAGGTCAGCTTCGCTCTTGGAGAGGAACTTGAGGCCGAAGCCGCGCTTCCCGTTCACCTTCTGCTGGCTGTCATCAAATTCAATCACTTCGAATGGGGCATCGAAAAACTCACCGAGCTCGGAGCCGCGCGGATCACGCCCGTCGTCGCCCGCCGCACTGAAAAACATCTCGCCCACACCGTCCCCAAACGTGTAGACCGCTGGCGTCGCATCGCCCTTGAATCTGCACAGCAGTCGCGCCGCAGCGATCTTCCTCAGCTCGATGATCCGCTCCCGCTCAAACAGGCGCTCGCTGCTGTCACTGCCTCCACAAAGCTGCTGCTGGCCGAAACCGAGCAGGAAAACTCGCTCGCCGCCGCACTCCAGCATCGATCCCATCCGGCTGACGAATCATCTCCGAATATCGCGTTCGCCGTCGGCCCCGAAGGAGGATGGACTGCCGACGAGATGCAGCTATTCACGGAGAACGGCTGGCAGCCCGTCACCCTTGGCCCACGCATCCTCCGTGCAGAGACTGCAGCCCTCGCCGCTCTCAGCATCTGCTCAGCCCTGCTCTGATCTTCTGAAAACAAAGACGACCGCCGGCCGCTTTATCGTCTAACGCTCTGCTGTTGCTCTAACTGAACATCTCTTTCATCTTGTCGAAAATGCCCCGAGCCTGCGGCGTATTTTCTACCGCGATCGATTCATTCAGCTGCCGCATCAGCTCCTTCTGCTGCTTCGTCAGCTTCGCCGGAGTCTGCACCCGCACCTCAACCACCAGGTCGCCCCGACCGTGCGCATTCAGATGCGGAACGCCCTTGCCGCGCAGCCGGAACTCCTTCCCGCTCTGCGTCCCCTCCGGAATCTTCAGCGTCTCCGGCCCGTGCAGCGTCTCGATCATGAGCTCTGTTCCGAGCGCCGCCTGCGGAAAGCTGATCGGCATCACGCAGTGAAGATCGTCGCCATCGCGTTCGAAAAACTTGTGCGGCCGCACCTCCAGCACGACATACAGATCGCCCGCCGGTCCGCCCCACTTGCCTGCGTCGCCCTCGCCCCCGTAGCGGATGCGCGTCTCGTTTTCCACACCCGCCGGCACCTTCACTGCGATCTTGTGCTCGCGCTGCACGCGTCCATCGCCGCGACAGGTCTTGCACGCATTGCGAATAATAGACCCCGTTCCTGAGCACACCGGGCACGTGCGCGCGACCGAGAAAAATCCTTGTTGCGTGCGAATCTGTCCGCGCCCTCCGCACTGCTGACACGTCTCCGGCTGGTGTCCACCCTCGGAACCGGTTCCCTTGCAATCGTTGCACGCCTCGGCGCGCCGAATCGTAATCTCTCGCTCGACGCCGAAGACCGCCTCCTCGAACTCCAGCCGCATGTCGAACTTCAGATCGCGTCCCCGCTGCGCACGCGAGGCTCGCTGGCTGCGGCCGCCCATGTTGAACATCTCGCCAAACAGGTCGCCGAAGATGTCTCCAAGATCGCCCTGCTGGAACGGGCTGCCGGCGAACGGATTGCCCGCAGCGCCCGCACCGACACCGGCATGCCCAAACCGGTCATAGGCCTCGCGCTTATCCGGATCGCTCAACACCTGGTACGCCTCGCTGCAGGCCTTGAATTTCTCCTCCGCGTCAGGATTGTTCGGATTGCGGTCCGGATGATACTGCATTGCCAGCTTGCGATACGCGGCCTTCAGCTCCACGTCGCTTGCTGTGCGCTCCACCTGCAAAACCTCGTAGTAATCCATCTTCATCGTCGCTGTCGCCATCGCACACGTATCTTTCTACTGTCTACTGTCTAATCCCTGCTGTCTATTACTCACTAACCTGCTTCGCATTCGTCGCAATCTTCACCAGCGCCGGCCGCAGCAGCTTGTCGCGCAGCTTATATCCGCGCCGGATCTCCTCAATCACCTGATGATCTGGCACGTCCGTGCGCTCCTCGCTGCCCAGCGCCTCATGCACTCGCGGATCGAACTGTGCGCCGACCGACTCCACCGGCTGGACGTTCATTCCGCGCAGCGCCTCTTCCATCTGCTTCAGGATCAGCTCGACGCCCGCGCGCAACTGTGCGATAGAACCCTCGGCCTTCAGAGCCAGCTGAAAGTTGTCCATGACACCCAGGAACGGCTCGACCGCACCCTGCAAGGCGTAGTCCCGTGCGTCCTGACGCTCTTTCATCTCACGCTTGCGCGCGTTATCAAACTCCGCCTGCAGCCGAGCCATACGGTCCTTCAGCGCGTCGCGCTCGGCACGCAGCGACGCCAGCTCCTCCGTTGGCGCTTCTGTCTTCCGGATCGGCTGCTCAATCCCTGGCTCCAGTTCAAGAGCCAGCTCGTTCTCCGCGGCCTCCGGGCCGTCCACCCGTTGTATCTCTTCGGTCTCGGTCATACCTCGGTCCTTTCCATTCTTCCCTGCGCGCGACCACCGTGCCACCCGTTCACGAGCGTCCTTCATAGCGCCTCCACCTATTCAGATGCCCCACTATGACGAACGCATCAGCGCGCGTTCCAACATCTGCGCCACATACGCCACAGCGTTCATATTGCTGGGATAATTCATCCGCTTCGGCCCGATAACCCCCACCGATCCGAGGTTTTCGCCGGCAACCCGCGCCGGTGCCGCGATCAAAACCAATCCTGCCATCTCCGGCGCGTGTTCCTCCAGATCAAAGACCACCCGCACCGACTCCTGGCGCGCGTCGACGTATGCGTTCAGCAGCTCAATCAGCCGCTCTTTCGTCTCCAGCGCGGTCAGCATCATGCGCAACCGCGCGCGATCCTCAGGCAGCCCCAGCAGGTTGGCGACGCCGTCGACAAATACAGCCTGCTCCGTGGCGGCAGTCTGGGCAATCGTCTGCGTCCACAGCTGCTGCGCGGCCTCCATCATCTGCTGATACGCGCTGCGCTCGCTCTCAATCAACCTCGCCAGCTCCGCACGTACCCGTTCCACGCTCCATCCGCGAAAGTGCTCATTCAAAAATCTTGAAGCTGTCTCCAGCTCCAGCATCGTCAAATCGCGGTCCAGCGCCAGCACTCGGTCGCGCACCATGCCGCTGCGCGCCACCACCACCGCAAGCACGCGCCGCTCCGCCAGCCGGCTGAAGTGCACATGCTCCAGCATGTCCAGCATCGGCGCGGCGGACATTGCCAGGCCAACGCCGCTCGAAAGCACCGCCAGCACGTGCGACGTGCGCTCCAGCAGCGCCTCAGGGCCAGCGGCTCCAGCCAGGCTCGTATCGATGCGCGACTGCATCTCCGCCTCGCTCGGCCCCGGCAGCCTCGCAATCTTGGCGCCACTCAATTGCTCCACGTACAAGCGCAGCGCGCGCGCTGAAGGGACCCGCCCCGCCGACGTATGCGGTTGTTCAAGCAGTCCTGCCTCCGCCAGCTCCGCCATCTCATTGCGAATCGTCGCGGAACTCGCCGCTCCACCAGCCAACTCCGCCGACCGCGCCACCGCCCCCGAGCTCACCGGCTCACCCGTGGCGATGTACTGCTCCACGATCGCCGTGAGAATCTCCCGCTGCCGAGTTGTAATCTCCGACCGCATCCCTTTGCTCTTCCTGGCTTCCTAACTCCTAAACTCCCAGCTTTATTCACTACTCACTATTCACTACTCACTGCCCTACCGTATTTCCAGCACATCCTCGGTCTGCGCCGCGACTTGCTCCGCGCGCTCCTTCACCTTCTTCGCAATCGCGGCAAACTCGCGGCCGCGTGCCGTCTCTTCGCCGGCCAGCGCCGCTGGCATCCCGCGGTCGCCGCCCTCCCGCACCTGCGGATCGAGATCGACCGCGCCCAGAAACGTCAGCCCATACTGCTTCGCCGTCTGCTCCGTCGCGCCCGCGCCAAACACGTCGATCACCGTGCCATCCGGCAGCGTCATCTGGCTCATGTTTTCAACCAGCCCCAGCACCTCGACGTTCACCTGATGAAACATCTCCAGCGCCTTGCGCGCATCCTGAAGAGCAACGCTTGATCCCGTCGAGACCACAATCGCTCCCGTCAGCGGCACCGTCTGCACCAGCGAGATCACCACATCGCCCGTCCCCGGCGGCAGATCGACAATCAGAAAGTCCAGCTCGCCCCACGCCACCTGCTGCAGAAACTGCTTGATGATCCCATGCAGCATCGGCCCGCGCATCACCATCGGCTTATCGCCCGGCGAGATCAGCCCCACCGACATAAACCGCACACCATGCGCCGTCAGCGGCTCGATCATGTTGCCTTCCAGAATCGAAGGCTGACGCGTCACACCCAGCATCGTCGGCACATTCGGCCCATAGATGTCCGCATCCAGCAGCCCCACGCGATAGCCCAGCTTCACCAGGCTCACCGCCAGATTCACCGCGACAGTCGTCTTGCCGACGCCACCCTTGCCCGAGCCCACCGCCACCACATACTGCACACCCGGCAGCGGCTTTGGTCCCATCGGCCCTTGTCCCGGCGGCATTCCCTGTCCACTATGTCCCATCAAATTCGCCTTTGCCTTCTCTACTGTCTATTGTCTATCTCTCTACTGTCTGTCTCACACATGCCACTCCGGCGGCAGCTTGGCGCGCAAATCTCTCCGCCGCTGCACCTCGCCGCTTCTCATCTCGCGTCGCCTGCCTGCGTCTTCAAACCTTCGCCTCTGGTGCTCCGTCTTCGGAACAACCTGCGGCACCTCAATCCTCTGCCCCGTCGCATCCACCGCCACAAACGTCAGATACGCCGACGACACATGCCGTAACCGCCCCTCGCGCACATCTTCCACCATCGCCTTCACGCCCACCTCCATCGAGGTCCGGTAGGCCCGGTTCACGCTCGACTTCAGGATCAGCAGATCGCCGACCTTCACCGGCGCCACAAAGTCCAGGTGGTCCATCGAGGCCGTCACCGTAAACGCCCGCGCATGCCGGCTGGCGGCCATCGCGCCCACCAGGTCAATAAACTGCATCAGCCTTCCGCCAAACAGGTTCCCAATCGCATTCGCGTCGCTGGGAAAGATAATCTCGCTGCGCTCCGACTGCGACTCCGCCACGGTCCGCGCCGCCACACCTTCACTCATGAACAGATCCCCAATTTGCTCGTCTCCTCTATTCTAAATCTCCGCGCCCTCTCGTGCTTCCCGCGCATCTCAAACACACGAAACGCCTTCCCACGGCCATGTCAAACTGGAGACGCCATGAACGCCGCTCTCACTGAATCCTTCCAATCGCCGCCCCGCTACACACAATTCGACGATCCCGTCCCGCAGCAGGGCGAGCAGCCCGTTCGCGTCCTCGCCGCCGGCTTGCACCGCATCGTTAAAGCCCTCGCCTCGGGCTCGCACTACAGCAGCACCGGCGCGCTGCCGTTCATCCCCGGCATCGACGGCATCGGCCGCCTCGACGACGGCCGCCGCATCTACTTCGGCGGCGTCCGCGCCCCCTTCGGCACCTTCGCCGAGCGCGCCCTCGCCAGCCCGCACTTCATCATCCCGCTGCCCGACTCCATCCCCGACGCCACCGCCGCCGCTCTCGCCAACCCGGCCATGTCCTCCTGGGTCGCGCTCTCCTCGCGCGCGCACTTCACCGCCGGCGAGAGCGTCCTCATCCTCGGCGCCACCGGAACCTCCGGCCAGCTCGCCGTGCAGATCGCCAGGCGCCGCGGGGCCCGCCGTGTCATCGCCGCCGGCCGTAACCCCGCAGCGCTCGAAAAGACCAAGTCCCTCGGCGCCGACGCAACCATATCCCTCGATCAGCCCCACGACGACCTCGTCGCCGCCTTCCGCAACGAGATCACCGGCGCAGGCGTCGACATCGTCCTCGACTACGTCTGGGGTCCGCCCGCCGAGACCCTCCTCCAAGCCATCGCCCAAAAGGGCCCACAGAAGGGCGCGCAAAAGGGAGGAAAGCCGGCGTCGCCACGGATCCGCTTCATCCAGATCGGTGCCACCGCAGGCGCGGACATCAAGCTTCCCGCTGCCACCCTGCGCAGCACCAACATCGAGCTCCTCGGCAGCGGCTTCGGCAGCGCCTCCCTGCCTGAGATCCTCGCCGGTATCAAGGACTTCTTCGAAGAAGCCGGCCGCAACCCCTTCGACATCGCCGTTCGCCCCGTCCCGCTGCGCGACGTCGAATCCGCCTGGAACCAGCCCGAGACCGGCGAGCGCATCGTCTTCATTCCCTAAGGATCACCTCATCTTGGGTGGCCCCTTCATCGCGCGCCTCTTGCGCGATGAGTGGGCTTGCGATCCTGCTCCTGACGCCGCATCCTTACCTCTATGGACAAGATCGCCATGCTCACCGAGATCCTCGCGCAGCACCCCACAGACGCCTTCACCCGCTACGGCCTCGCCATGGCCTACGCTGCCGACGGCCGCCTCGACGACGCTTTCCGCGAGTTCGCAACCACCACCGGGCACAACCCCGACTACGTTCCCGCCTACCAGATGGCCGCGCAAACCCTGCTCAAGCTCGGCCGCACCCAGCAAGCCCATCAGCGCCTGACCGAAGGCCTCGCCGCCGCCGCCCGCACCCACAACGACCACGCCGCCAGCGAGATGCAGGCCATGCTCGACGACCTGGCGTAGTCAGGACGAAGTACACTTCTCTGCGCGAGACCCACGCCTATGCCGCTCACACTCACCTGGCAACAGATCGCCCTCCGCCTCACGCTCGCCGCCATCGCCAGCTTCGTCATCGGCCTCAATCGCGATGAGCGTGGTCGCCCTGCCGGCCTGCGCACCGTCATGCTGGTCTGCCTCGCCGCGACCTTCGCCATGCTGCAGGTCAACCTGCTGCTTCCGCTCGCGGGCCGCACCGGCAACTCCTTCGTGATGAACGACCTCATGCGCCTTCCGCTGGGCATCCTCTCCGGCATCGGCTTCATCGGCGCGGGCGTCATCTTCAAGCGCGACAACCAGCTCGCCACCGGTGTTACCACCGCCGCCACCCTCTGGTATGTCACCGTCCTCGGCCTGCTCTTCGGCGGAGGCCAGGTCCGCACCGGCTGCGCCGCCACTCTCATCGCCGTCGGAATCCTCTGGGGGCAAGCGGGCCGAAAGCCTCCTTTCCCGCGAGCACCACGGCGACCTCACCCTTACGCTTGACGCCGAAGCCCCCTCCGAAGACGATCTCCGCCGCCACATCCTCGCCGCCGGCTGCGGCTTCTCCAGCTGGAACCCCACCTACAATCCCGTCACGACCCTCAGTCT
The DNA here is from genome assembly GCA_036272895.1 of Acidobacteriaceae bacterium. Taxonomy (GTDB): domain Bacteria; phylum Acidobacteriota; class Terriglobia; order Terriglobales; family Acidobacteriaceae; genus Granulicella. Next base: position 17,919 of record DATAXW010000019.1, read on the forward strand.
GCTCCAGTGCACCCTGCGCTGGCGCGAGCGTGCCTTCACCACCCCCCACACCCCCACGGCCATCGCGCAGCTCCGCTCGCTTCCCGGCGTTCGCTCCCTCACCTGGAACGAATACGCCTCCTGAAGCCCCTCACTGCGCCTGCGCCGGGCGGCCCTGCGGCAGCGCTCGGCCGTCTCTCTTCTGTTCGTCCTTGCGCTCACCCTCCGCCAGCGCCGCAAAGCGCATCGTTGGAAACGCCGTCGGATAGTGCTCGCGCACCCAATCCATCATCTCTTCACGCACCAGGCACTGCAGGTTGAACGCCGTGCCCGAGTCCGCCGCGCTCATCAGGCAGCGCACCTCCATGCTGCGCTCCGTCAGGTTCGTCACCTGCAGGCCCACCGCCACGCCATCCCACATCCCGGACGCCTTCACTACCTTCTCCAGCTGCCCGCGCAGCTCCTTCACCGGCACCACATAATCCAGATACAGAAACGCCGTCGTCAGAATGTTTGCGCTCTCCCGCGTCCAGTTCGCAAACGCATTTTCGATAAACCAGCTCAGCGGCACAATCAATCGCCGCAGGTCCCATATCTTAATCACCACGAACGTGGACGTAATCTCCTCAATCCGCCCCCACTCCCCCTGCACCACGACCACGTCGTCAATCTTGATGGGCTCGGCCAGCGCAATCTGCATGCCCGCCAGCAGGTTTGAAGCTGTCGACTTCGCAGCGGCCGCCAGCAGCAACGACGCCAACCCCGCCGATGCCAGCAGCCCTGAGCCGTAGTGCCAGATCCTCGGATCGTTGAACGTCCACAGCAGCGCACCGATCGTGATAATCACAACGAAACCGATCGCCAGCCGCCGAAAGACCTGAAACTGGGTATGCACACGCCGCGCCTGCACGTTATTCGCAGCCGTGATGTCGTACTTGCGCAGGATGAAGGACTCGCCCACGTAGACACAGCCCACCGCGAACCATCCCAATGCGGCGACGATCACCATAAAGACGCCGTGACGTAGCAGGTGCAGTAGGCTGTGAGGAATGCCCGGCACAAACGGAAGCACCACCAGCACGCACGTCAGCAGAAAGATGGCGCGCGAGGGGTGCGTCAGATGTCTCCTCAATCCGAGACCTCGGCCCGTCGTTTCTCTCTCTTTGCGTCGCAGTAAGCGGAAGAGAACAAAGTGGACCAGGTTTACGATCGCCACGGCGCAGCAAAACAAAAAGATCACAAGATACCAGCTATGCCGCGTGTGAAATATCGCCATGCAGCTTTCTCCTCTCATTTGGAGCAGGAACACACCCACCGCCTGCCATGCTCCTGCCTTAGACGCACCTTCCTCCGCGCCTCGCCGCCTGAACCCTCGCAAGCCGGCAGACATCTATACTTGTAGCTATGCCTTCAAACGCGCTTCCGGGCACCCTGGGACAACTTCGCAAATCTGCTCAATTCACCCCCGAGCGCGTCTCTCGCTCCGTCAAGGACGAGCTGCGCGACAATCTCATCGCGCGCCTGCGGCAGATCGCGCCCGGCGGCCAGCGTGCCGGCGCCCGCGGCAACGCAGAACCAAAACCACTCTTCCCCGGCGTCATCGGCTTCGACGACACCGTCATCCCCCAGGTCGTCAACGCCATCCTCTCGCGTCACAACTTCATCCTGCTCGGCCTCCGCGGCCAGGCCAAGTCCCGCATCCTCCGCGCCCTCACTACGCTTCTCGATCCGCAGGTCCCGTACGTCGCCGGCTCCGAGCTCCGCGACAACCCCTACGCTCCACTCAGCAAATTCTCCAAAGACCTCATCGCCTCCCTCGGCGACGACACGCCCATCGCCTGGATGACGCCGATCGAGCGCTACGTCGAAAAGCTCGCCACCCCTGACGTGACAGTAGCGGATCTGATAGGAGATGTAGACCCCATCAAGGCCGCCCGCTCCGGCCACGAGCTCGGCTCCGAGCTCACCATGCACTACGGCCTGCTCCCCCGCGCCAACCGCGGCATCTTCGCCATCAACGAGCTGCCCGACCTCGCCGGCAAGATTCAGGTCGCGCTCTTCAACATCATGCAGGAGGGTGACGTCCAGATTAAGGGCTACCCCGTGCGCCTCGAGCTCGACGTCGCCATCGTCTTCTCCGCGAACCCCGAGGACTACACCGCGCGCGGCAAGATCGTCACCCCGCTCAAGGACCGCATCGGCTCGGAGATCCGCACGCACTACCCTGAATCGCTCGACGAAGCCATCAGCATCACCGAACAAGAGGCCTGGACCGCGCGCACGTACACGGCCGACGACAACGCCATCCAGCGCATCCACATCCCGCACTACATCCGCCAGATCGTCGAGCAGATCGCCTTCGTCGCCCGCGAAGAAAAGAAGGTCGACAAGCGTTCCGGCGTCTCGCAGCGCCTTCCCATCTCCACCATGGAGCTCGTGCTCTCCAACGCC
>DATAXW010000020.1:0-5932 GCA_036272895.1 Acidobacteriaceae bacterium
GACGCCAATCACTCGGTCGGCATGCTGACCTATCATCTGCTCTTCTGGAACAGGCGGGCTCTTGCCCAACTGAAGGGCGAGAAGAATCCGCCCGCGCCGAGCAACAACGACGAGACCTTCAACGACTTCGATGCTGCCGCATGGACCAAGACGGTCCACGATCTCGACTCGGTGCTCACTTCCCTTGAACAACTGGTGGCCACCTGCGACGACGCCACGCTCGAGAAGATCGCGCCGACGATCAGCCATATCAGCACGCACAATGCCTATCACACGGGGCAGATTCTCTACGTCCGCAAGCTGCAGGGTTCGTGGAATCCCAACAACGGGGTCAAATAGAGCCAGGTTTGCGGGCCGTGGCGTAGGATGCATGCCACGGAGGGTACCGGTATGACAGAGGCTGAGCGGGAGCTGGGACAGCGCTGGTTCGACGAAGTGTGGAACAAGGGACGGCGCGAGGCGATCGGCGAGATGCTGGCGCCGGATGTGGTCATCCACGATGGCGGCGAGACGACGATGGGGTCTGATGCTTTCTATCCATTTTTCGACCGCCTTCAATCGGCGTTTTCCGATACGCAGATCACAGTTGAGGACACGATCGCCGAGGGCGACAAGCTCTGTGTGCGCTGGGCGTGTACGGCGAGACATACGGGCGATGGGTTGGGGATTCCAGCTACCGGCGTAAAGATCAACGTCACCGGCATCTCTGTGCTTCGCGTCGCCGGCTCCAGGATGGTTGAAACCTGGCAGAACTGGGACATGCTGGGGATGATGCAGCAGCTCAAAGGCGAGCGCTCATCGATCACCTACATCGCTGCCGCGGCGAAGGTTCCCGAGCTCATTAGTTAAGACAGCGTTGGAAGAATCTCAACGACGCTGGCGCGGATGTATCGCTGGGATTCTTCGCTGCGCTCAGAATGACGGTTCCTTGAATCCAGAACGACGGCGCCTTAGGCCGTCTTTTTTTCCTAGTCGTCGTCATCGTCTTTGTGCAGGCCGTGGGGGTGGAGGAGCATGGCCGGGACCGGCTTGCTGCCCATGGCGTCCTTCCAGAGGATGACGTTGAGCTTGACCGGATTGGCGCGGTCTTCGTGGGTGAAGTCCATCTTCATGGACTCCTTCGCGCCTTCAGCCTTAGGCAGGTTCGCGGTGTAGATGAGCTTGTTGTCGCGGTTGCGGTAGTCGGCGTTGAAGGGCGGCTGATTCCCTTCTCCGGCGAAGAGCGGCGTGATCAACGGAGCAAAGGCGTCGTTGTTGTTCATGGGCGGGATGCCGAGCAGGTCTTCCATGGTGTGGAGGACGCTGACCGTGGTGTAGAAGGTGTGGTCGATGGTCGGCGCGGACGCGCGGGGTGAATACTTACTGACCACGAGCGCAACCGAACGGTGGGCGTCGACGTGGTCGGCTCCGTCCTGGGCGTCGTCTTCAAGGATGAAGAAGGCGGTGTCGTTCCAGTAGGGGCTGTTGGAGACGGCTTCGACGGCGCGGCCTACGGCGAGGTCATTGTCGGCTACAGACGCGCGCGGAGTGGGCATGCCGGGGCGGGTTCCGGCGGTGTGGTCGTTGGGCAGGCGCAGCATGACGAAGGCGGGCATCTCGTCGCGGCCGGCTTTGCGCTCCTCAACCCAGGCGTTGAAGTGAGTGAGGAATTCGTTGACGCGGAGCTGGTCGGGGAAGCTCAGGTTGAAGTCAGGATATTTGGGATCGAAGTTGCCTTCGAGCTCGGGCTTGGTGGCCACGTTGCGATAGATGAGCGGAATCTTCCAGGGATAGGGGCTCTTGCCTCCGCCGTAGTTTTCGGGAACCTCGGCGCCGGGCTGGATATAGGAATCGGCGCAGTAGTGGGTGGGCTCGGGCGTGCCTTCGAGCGGCGACTTCTCTTTCGGGGCCTCGCCGGAGTCGTCGCAGAACTTGGTGGAGATGAACTCGCCAAAGTGGTAGAGGGTCTTGCCATGCCTGGCGAGATCGGTCCAGAGATATCCGCTCTCCGGCTCGTTGATGTCGGGAATCTTTTCCTGGATGGGGTAGCCGTTCTGCACGACTCCTTCGAAGTCGTAGGTGCGTTCGGCGCCGCGGTAGGACTGCTGCCATTCGCGCTCGGTGTAGTCGCTGGTGATGGCGGCGGTGGACCAGACGTGTCCGTCGCCGGAGACCTCGCCGGAGTCGTAGAAGTTGTCGAGGACGCCGAACTGGAGCGCCAGCTTGTGCTCGTTGGGCGTGATGGAGTCACCGTACATGGTCAGCGCGGGATCGCCGTCACCCACCTTCTGGCCGTTCTGCTGGAGGTCCCCGAGGATCTGATCGTAGGTGCGGTTCTCCTTGATGATGTAGATCACGTGATGGATGGGGTTGGCGCCCGAGGGATTGTCGGAGGACTCGGCGAAGGCGAGGTGGTTCTGCGCGGCCTGCATCATATTGCTGGCTACTACCTGGCGGGTGAGTTCGGGCAGGTCTTTCTGCGCGCCGGGGAGGTCGATGGTGGCGAGCGAGCCGTGGAGAAGCGTGGCGATGTAGGTGTGGGGACGATGCGTGCGGGTGGGCAGGCCCTCGGTGGGATGGGCGGGATCGGGCTGGGGCGCTACGTTCGGACCGGTTCCCTGCCCTTTGGCGGTGGCCACGTAGAGCTTGTCTCCCTTGATGGCCATGGCCGAGGGATACCACTCGGTAGGAATGAAGCCGATGGGCTGTTCGGGAGCGCCGACCTCGCTTGCCGGCTTAGTGTGAAAGACGGCGACGGCGTCGGAGCTGGAGTTGGCGGCGTAGAGCATCCTGCCGTCGGGCGAGATGGAGACGGCGTCGGGCATGGCTCCGAAATAGCGCTGGCCGGGCAGGCGCGTGTCATAGAGGCGGACGTAGCGCAGCGTTCTGCCGGCGATGTTGACGGCGGCTACTCCGTCGCGATTGGCCAAGGCGACGAAGAGGGTCTTCTCGTCGGGGCTGAGGGTCATTGCGATGGGGTGCGAGCCGGGCAGGATGCTGGACGAGGACGGGAGCAGATCGACCGAACCGGCTACCTTGCCGCTGCGCAGGTCCAGCTCGGCGACGGCGGACTCGTTCCAGAGCGATACGAAGGCGCGGCGACTGTCTCTGGTGACGACGATGGCGATAGGGTAGGCGGACGGGACGACGGGCGTGCTGGCCAGGTCGAAGCGGGTGAGAATTTTGCCGGACGCCGGATCGAGGAGGAGAACATCGTCGGAGAATTCGTCGGCCACGAGGAGCTTTTCCTGCCCGTCTTCCCCTTTGAAGACGGCGAGGCCGGTGGGCACGGGGATGGCGAGGCCAGCGGCGATAGGCTTGCCGATCTGGTTCTGCGAATGTCCCGGAGCGAGGTGCTGGAGAGGGATGGGAATGAGGCGGTCGGGCTTCAGCTCGCCGTCGGTGAGGCTGTAGACGGCGATGGCGTTGCCGGTCTGATTCTTCTCTCCGCCTTCGGGCGCGGAGAGCGAGTCGAAACTGACGTAGACGTGGGAGCCGTCGAGCGAGAAGGCGACGCCGGAATACATGGTCTGGGCCGCGCCGACGACGGTGCGGTGATCGGGAAAGTCGGTGAGCTTGCCGTTTGCCGTGTCGAGGATGGCAACGGACTGCGAGTAGTCGGAGTCGGGCGTGCCGTAACCGGCATTGACGAGCGCGAGGTAGCGTCCGTCCGGGGACCAGGCGGCGCCCATGGGCAGCCCGTTCGTTCGCGCCGGGTCGCCGGGGACGGGCTGGACAATCTGCTTGCTGGTGGGCAGATTGATGGACTGCGCGACCAGGGTGGATGGAACGGCGGAGGCGAAAAGCGGGAGAGCCAGGCTGAGCGGGAACAAGCGAAGGGGATGCCGGGTCATAGGTTTATCGTCTCGACTATCTTCCGGGGTTGAGATTAACAAACGATGAAGGAGGTCGCGCCATTTGTTCATCTGAGCTCATTTCTCAAGAGCGGGACATGGAACACCCTGATGGTATTCACGGCGACCCACATACTCAAGAGTCGGCATCCATAATAAGGGGCGCGAGAGAAAGCCGGATCTTGTCCGTTCCATCGGGCCGGATATGCGCCCGGAGCCGGTACATCGATCGGCGGGTGTAGTTCGGCAATGCAGAAGGGTAAACGGATGCGGGTGTTGGAGCGGGAAGGCGAGCCGAGGCTCCTGATGGAGTCGGCAATTCTGGGCGTCGCGGGAGCGTTGAGCGCCCAGCTCTTCATGTGGATGCTCCGGCTTTGCGACCGGTTCTTTCTGCAGACGATCGCCGGCTACCAGCCGCCAGGGCTGGAGATCGGCGGGCTGGTGCAACACATCGGACCGCACGGGCTGTGGCTGATTCCTGTGGTCACGACGGTGGGCGGCCTGCTTTCAGGGTTCCTCGTCTACCGTTTCGCGCCGGAGGCCGAAGGACACGGCACGGACACCGCCGTGACCGCATTTCATCGCGAGGAAGGCATCATCCGGCCGCGCGTGGCGCCGATCAAGATGGTGGCCTCGGCGATCACCATCGGCTCGGGGGGCGCGGCTGGGCGCGAAGGCCCGATTGCGCTGATCACGGCGACGCTGGGATCGTATTACGCGCGGCTGACGCACCATACCGAAGCCCAGCGCCGCCTGCTGCTGCTGGCAGGCATGGCGGCAGGACTGTCGGCGATCTTCCGGTCGCCGATGGGGACCGGCGTCTTCGCCATCGAGGTGCTGTACGGGAATATGGAGTTCGAGGTGGGAGCGCTGCTCTATACGATGTGCTCCTCGGCAGTGGCGTATGCGGTGAACGGGCTGTTTGTGGGCTTCGGGCCGCTGTTTCGCATTCCCGCGATCCCCACGCCAAAATTGACCGACTACGCAGCCTACGCCGCGCTTGGAGTCGCAGCGGGACTGGTGGGGACGCTGCTGCCGGAGGTCTTCTACCGGGTCCGCGATTTCTTCCGCGCGCTTGCCGTTCCGCAATGGACCAAGCCGGCAATCGGCGGTCTGGGTGTGGGGCTGCTGGCGTTGTGGCTTCCCCAGGTGCTGCAGGGCGGCTACGGGTGGATTCAACTGGCGATCAACGGGCAGCTGGCTTTGAAGGTTCTGCTGATCCTGGTGTTCGCGAAGATCGCGGCGTTTGCGCTGACGGTTTCCTCGGGCGGCTCGGGCGGCGTGTTTGCGCCGTCCCTGTTTGTGGGCGCGATGCTGGGCGGCAGTTTCGCGATTCTTCTGCACCAGCTTCCCGCGGTCTTTGTAGTGGTGGGAATGGCGGCGGTCTTCGGCGCGGCCGCGCGGGTTCCGATTGCCACCATGCTGATGGTCACGGAGATGGCCGGCGGCTTCCACCTGCTGGTGCCCGCAGGCATGGCGGTGATGATCAGCTACCTGCTGCAGGGACGGCTCTCGGCGAAGCTGAAGTATCGCAGCCTGTACGAGGGCCAGGTGCCTACCCGGCGCGATTCGCCGGCGCACTATCTGGAGCATATCCAGATCGCTCTGAGCCTGCTGGGAAAGAGGAACCTTTCCTTCACCGAAGAGGTGGGGCATCTGGACCTGATGCGCCTGCTGCGATCGCACGTCCACTTCGACCTGCCGGGCAATCAGGAGCTGACCATGGCGGTGGTGGCGCAGGACAGTGCGCTGGCGGGCGTGACCATCGAGGCGTTTTACAAGCAGATGGCGGGATATCAGTTCGAGATCATCGCGATCCGGCGGCGCGAGCATGTGGTGCTGCCGCATCCGGAGACGGTGCTGCGGGAGAACGACCGGCTGATGATGATCGTTTCGCGACAGGCGCGCGAGGCGCTGGCGCAGTTCGTTACACCGGTGTCCCAGGTTGCAGAGGGTGACGTGGAGGCTGCGGCGGCGTCTTCGTGAGAAGCTGTCAAAAGATGGGGTGGTTCTGTTGACATCGCTGTTCTCGAATCGCGGAATGCGCTGTGGAAGCGAAAATCTGCGGTTGCGCCCGCAGGAAGCAGGTCCCTCGGCTC
>DATAXW010000021.1:0-1633 GCA_036272895.1 Acidobacteriaceae bacterium
GTCTCGGGCCCTTCTCAGGACAGGCGGTGCACTTCCAATTTGCGGCGCCCGAGGGGCTCGCTTATGCGGTCAATCGCTATCGACGTGAGGCGGAGCGGCACTATCAAGTGCTGAACGATCACCTCGCTGGTCGTGAGTTCATTGCCGGTGGTGTCTATACTATCGCCGATATTTCCGCCTGGGGATGGCTCGACCGCGCCTCGCGTGTCTTGAAGGGTGCCGATGATCCTCTCGGTCCCTATCCGCATCTCAAACGATTGTTCCAGACGGTCGATGCGAGGCCGGCGGTGGCGCGCGCGCGGGCTATCTGCCAGGGCTACGACTTCAAGAAAGTCAATGACGACGAGACCAAGCGCGCGCTTTTCCCTTCCAATCATCCGCCTCCGCCGACATAACCGTGCTGCGCAAGGCGACCCCCGAACGGCTGAGCGCCCTCTCCGACGGAGTCTTCGCCGTACTGATTACGGTGCTGGTACTCGACCTGCGGCCTCCGGCGCAACCCACCTTCGAGGCATTGCTGCTGCTTTGGCCTACTTGGCTGAGCTATGCGGTGAGCTATCTCTTCATCGCCATCGTGTGGATGAACCACCACTACCTCATGCGGTACGCCACCGTGGCCAGCCATCGTCTGCTGTGGTTCAATTTCGCGCATCTTTTTTCAATGTCCTTGCTGCCACTGTCAACGGCGTGGATGGCAGTCAGTGAGCTGGCGCCTCAGCCGGTCGCCTTCTACGCCACCGTCTTCTTCCTGGTGAACGCGACTTATGCCTGTCTGATTTGGGAACTCATCGACGAAGCGTCATCCGACAAGCTCTCAGCGAAAGCGCGGAGCGTGATGCGCCTGCGGTCCATCGTCACTCTGTGCCTGTTCGGAGCTGCCGCCTTGGTCGCGCTGAGGTATCCGCTCGTCGGCCTTGGAATCTGCGTCGCATGCCTCGGCGTTTATCTGCGGCCCGATCCTCCGGTGACCGGCAGAGGCACGCCGAGGCGGTGAGACAACTCTCCCACCTAGGCCGCCAGCATCCACATTCCGAAGTCCGCGGTGCCGAGGAGGGAGCGGAAGCCCTCAGGCATGCCTTCGTGCAGCATGGATTTGAGCAGGCCATGAACGCCGAGCGATCCGAGCTCGCGCCACATCTCCTCGGATAATGGTGCGCCGGCTGCCTGCATGGTGAGCGCAAGCAGATAGAGCACTATTAGATGATTGTGCGCCGTCGTCAGATCGAAGGGGTAGGAGTAGACCTTGCAAAAGAGCGTGTTGCGCAAGATCTGGCTCAGCACCGCCGTCTCAGACACTTCGAGCCTCACGAGGTCGGGCGGGATTTGCCGCGGCAGTCAGCGCAACGTCGGGCGCTCCCAGCCGATGATCCTCGCGAGCATGCCGCGGATGGCGTCTCGCAGCTCTGCGTTGATCTGTGGTGGGGACTCCGCGAGCCACGCGCTGACCTCGATCGGCTGATTGTCCTTCACAGCGCCGAGCAAGCGTGCTCCGACATACAGTCGCCGTCGCATGGGAATGTCGCTTGCCGCGAGGCAGTCACACAGTCCCTTCTCGATGTCACGAAAACGCTCCCACGGAACCTCGACTCCGGGCGCGAGACGATACGCATCCGCGGATCTTGGCTCGGTGTGG
>DATAXW010000022.1:0-285583 GCA_036272895.1 Acidobacteriaceae bacterium
AAGCCGTCCGCGTATCAACATCACCATCAGCACCGGCACGAGCGTGATGGCCAGAATGGACGACGAACCGACCGCTAAGGTCTTCGTCCAGGCGAGTGGCCGAAACATTCGCCCCTCCTGCGCCTGCAGCAGAAAGACCGGGAGAAACGACACCACGATAATCAACAGCGAGAAGAACAGCGCCGGCCGACCTGCTTGGCGGCGTTGATAAGAATTCTCTGGCGCTCCGGTTCCGCGACGGGAGTTGCATCGCTCTCCTGCCGTTCGGAGAGGTGGCGATAGCCGTTCTCCACCATCACGATGGACGCATCCACCAACACCCCGATCGCGAGCGCCAGACCGCCGAGCGACATGATGTTGGAGGAGACGCCGAGCAGATACATCGGGATGAACGACACGATCACTGCGATTGGCAGCGCAAGGATGGCAATGAGTGCGGAGCGGAAATGGAACAGGAAGACAATAATGACCAGGCTGACGATGATGGCTTCTTCAAGCAGGTCGCGCTGCAATGTGTGGATGGAGGCGTGAATCAGCCCTGAGCGGTCATAGCCGGGCAGAATCTCCACACCGGGAGGCAGGGACGGCGCAATTTGCCGCAGCTTGGCCTTGACGCCCTTGATGACATCAAGAGCGTTCATGCCCTGCCGCATCACAATGATGCCGCCGACTGTCTCGCCCTCGCCGTTCCACTCGGCGACGCCTTCGCGGATGTCTGGTCCGAAGCTGACAGTTCCCAGGCCCCCCAGCAACACCGGCGTACCATTTTTGCTGCCGACAACGACCGATCGTAAGTCGTCGAGCGAGTTGGGATAGCCGAGACCGCGGATCATATACTCCGCACCGCTCAGATCAAGCACACGACCTCCCACTTCGTTAGTACTTGCCTTGACACGGTCGATGACGGTCGAAAGCGGTATGCCATAGGCCAGCAGCTTGTTGGGATCGAGCTGGACCTGATACTGCTTGACGTAGCCACCGATGGTTGCTACCTCCGCGACGCCTGGTACGGTCTCAAGCGCATAGCGCAGGTCCCAGTCCTGCAATGTTCGGAGATCGGCAAGACTATGACGGCCTGTCTTATCCGCGATGGCGTATTCGTAAACCCAACCTGCTCCTGTCGCATCGGGGCCAAGCACAGGATGCACGCCCGAAGGCAGTTGGCCGCTGATCTCCTCCAGATATTCGAGAACGCGCGAGCGCGCCCAGTAGAGGTCGGTGCCGTCCTGAAATACGATGTACACATAGGAGTCGCCAAACATCGACTGCGCCCGCACGGCCTTGACGTGCGGCGCAGACAACATGCTAGTGACAATAGGATAGGTAACTTGATCTTCGATAACGTCAGGCGGCTCGCCCGCCCAGCGCGTGTGCACGATGACCTGAACGTCGGAGATGTCCGGCAGCGCATCGAGCGGAACATGCTTCAGCGACCAGATGCCGGCGAGCGTCAGCAGCAGGACACCGGTAAAGACCATAAAGCGATTGCGGGCGCAGACTTCGATGATTCGGGATAGCATCTACATGCCTCCCGTCGCAGTGACGCTCATTTGTTTGCTTGCTATGGTCTGACCGTTCTTCTGCGCGGTGATCGTCACCTGCCATGTGCCGCCGGAGCCGAGCGAGCCTGCGCCCTCATAGAGACCGTTGCCCTTGTCAGTCAGTGTGGCGGCTGTATTCATGGACGCCATTCCCATTGCCGGCATCGCGGCCATGTAGAACCGGACCGTCACCTGCGCCCCGGAGATCGTGCCTCCTTTGCTGTCTGTCAGCTGTACGCGAAAAACATTCTGGCCCTTCTGGGGCGGAGTCGGATCGGTAGTGAAATCGACAGTTCCGAGTGCGGACGCGTTTGCAGAGAGAGAATTGCTGCCCGCGCCTGGAGGTGGCGGCACGAACGAACCAGCGGCAGCCTGCAACTGACTCTCGGAGTCGATCAGGAAATTGGCCGAAGTGACGATCTGTTGATGCGGCTTCAGCCCCTTGAGCACGACATAATAATTCCCGGCCTGCGGTCCCAGCATTACTTCTGTTGGCTCCATATAGCCGTTGCCTTTGTAGAGAAAGACCAGCGAGCGCGTGCCAGTTTGAAATACGGCGGAAGACGGTATGGCAAGCTGCCGGCCCAGGGGCGCCTTCAGGTCGCAATTCACATACATACCGGGCTTCAGCTTCACGCCGGGATTCTGAACGACCAGCCGGACACGCACGGTGCGCGTCGCCAGATCGACCTGCGGAAGAATCTGGTCGATCCGTCCGTAAAAGGTCCTGTCCGGATACGCATCGACTGTGATTTCGACCGGATCGCCCGGCTTCAATCGCCCCACATCGTCTTGAAAGACCTGGGCATACACCCACACGCGCGACAAGTCGGCGACGGTATAAAGCCGGGTCGAGGGTTCTACATACAAGTTGGGCAGCGCGTTATATTCCGTGATGTAGCCGGAGACCGGTGAGTTGATGGTCAAATAGGTGATGGGCTTTCCGGTGGATTTCAGCTTTTGCAATTCGCTCTGCGGTATCTCCCACTGCTCCAGGCGCTGTTCGGCGGCGGCGGTCAGCGAAGCAGCGCCGGAAGCGACTCCATCCACAGCGCTCGCACTCAGCACTTTCTGGTCCTGCCGTGCGAGCAGATACTCCTGCTGCGTGGCGACAAGATCGGGACTATAGACCGTGAAGAGCGGCTCGCCCTTTCGCACATATTGGTAGGTCGCATTCGCAAAGACCTGACGAATGTATCCCGGAAAGCGTACCTGCACATACGCGATGAGGCGCTGGTCGATATCGACGTTTCCGGTGGCGCGGATATCGTTGTCGATCTGTTTGTACGCAACCGTCCCGGTCATAACGCCGATGCTCTGCATTCGCTGTGGAGAGAGTTGCACCGGAGTCAGAGGCACCTGCTCTGGCGTTTGCGGGGATGCCCCTGTGGGCGCTCCGCCGCCTGCCATGCTGGTGGGAGCCGCTGTTGGACCTTCTGCCGCCGGTTGTACCTCGGACGACTCCGCTGGGCTGGTCGTCACCGTTTGTGAACTCTTGTGGGAGCGGTAGAAGAACCATCCGGCGATGACGATCGCAAAAATGCCAAGCCATATCAGAGATGTGCGAACGACATATTTGTTCATCGCAGTGTTGCTCCTGTCAGAGTTTCCAAATGGGCTAATGTCGTTTCGTGATCGGCCAGCACCTGCGCCTCATCGAGCTTCATGCCGAGCACATTCACGAAGTACAGGAGTACGTGCGTCAACACCTCGCGATTGCTGGCGTAAGAACTGAGCGTCGAGCGGTAGGCGGCATCTGATTGCGGAATCAGCCCTTCCTTGTATTCCTTCAAAAGCTCCTCATCGCTTGTCACCTTCACACAGCCCCGTTCCACCTGGGCAAGCTGTTGCTGCAGATGCGCGTCCAGCTCTTCCTGCGATTGCGCGAGCTTTTCCGCCGCCTCGGCAACCTCGGCACGAACGCGTCCTCTTCGCGGAAGCTGGACATTGAAGGTGAACATGTAATAGTCGGGATACTTGCGGTCGTTCTGCTGGTACATGTATGCGAGGTCGAAGTCCGGTTTGCTCTCTCGCTTGGCGGAGGTCAGCGCCACGTTCTTTTCCTCCACCGAACTGGCGTCCACCTGGAGCTGCGGATTCTGCTGCCGCACCCTTTGCAGTAGCTCTGCGGAGGTCGGCCGCAATGGATTCTCCGTGAGTGGGTCAGCGACGATGTCCGATGAATCCTGGTCGCGGTGCAGCAGGCCTTTCAGGTCCGCTTCGGTGTCGCCTCGTTCCTCGTCATTCGAGGTAATTGCACGCAGGATCTTTGTGCGCTCCACTTGAGCTTGCAACACATCGGCCTGCGATCCCTGACCAACTTCGTAATGTGCCGTCGCATCTTTAATTAATTGGTCGAGCACTCTCTCGTTTTCTCTCAGAATCCCGAGCGCTTCCTGTAGATAGGCCAAGTGGATGTAGTCCACCTTGACTGCGTCGGCGATACTTGCTTTGGTCGCACTGACTTCCACATTCATGACGTCTGCTTGCCGCGTCGCCAGTTCGCCGCGCAGGTGCAGCTTGCCGGGATACGGGAGTTCCTGCGATGCGCCAATGCCGATGTAGGCAAAGTTGCTGTTGGTGTAGCCTGCAAGTGGTTTCGGACTGCCAACGCTGAAATTCTGATACGTCAAGGTTGGATCGGGCAGGGTGCTGACCTGTCGAGAAACCTGCCTTGCCGCCTGCCACGCATCGTCTGCGGCTGTTATCTGGGAGTTGTTCTGGCTGGCCTCAGTCAGAAGCTCCGGCAATGGCGTAGGTGCGCTGGGTGAGTTTTGTTGCCCCGATGCGGGCAGCATAGCTACAAGCAGGAAGATAGGGGTAAGGACCCGGACCACGGGCATAGTCGATCTCCAATCTCAAATGCAATTCAAGGAATTTGCCGGCACACGCAGACATGCGTGCTCGCTCAGCAAAAGCAGAGTGCGAGAGAGGAGTGAACTAGATTCTTAGGATGGAAACTGTGGAGGGCGGGGATTTTGGAGGAGTGTAGTTGGGACGATCGACCCAGGTGGTTACCGCAGCGATCGGATTCGCCAACTCGGAAGCGGCCAACCAGATGACGGGAACTACTACCGGGTGGAACGCCACTGTCTTCGCGTCGAGCGCACTATCGCAAAGATTCGTCGGAGTTATCTGGCAGCATCCGTGCGATGCCGGCATCTCCGTTTGGCCGCAGTGACTGTTCATCATGCGGCAGCAGGCGCGCTCCTGCGCACTCATCTGCGCATCGGGAACCATGCAGGCCATTGCTGGTGCCAGGCTTGTCAGCAGTAGCATAACCAGCACACCGAATTGGCGCAAACCCTTCATTCGTACGTTCAGCATACCCGAAGTAAGCCGTGATTCAACGAGACAGCTGTCTCTCGCCAAAATTCCATCCGGAGCGGAAAGGCAAGATTCTTAACGGTTAAGACATATCCGTAAACCTCGGAGAAGTAGCTGAATCGAAGGCAGTGGACGGCAGCGAGTCCTTCTGCGCAACTAGCGCGGACACCATTCCGGTGGTGTTTCTTCAATAGAGAGCAGGACGTTTAGGCTGCGAGGTTGTAGCGATGGTGCAGACCGCCGAGTCGAGGTGTTGAGATCACTTGCCCTTGGCCGGCTCGGTTCGCTACTGCTCGACCGGCCGGAGTGCCCTTGCTCAGAGCGAGATGAGTTCGGTCCTCGTGGTAGTAGCGAACGTACTCGGCCATAAGACGCTTGAGATGCCGTTCATTGATCACGATGACATGATCGAGCAGATCTCTACGGCAGCTACCGATGAATCGCTCCGCGACACCGTTCTGCCATGGACTGCGGAAGCTGGTCCGCTTGGGTTGGATGTCGAAGTCTTTGATGCTTTCTAGAACGTCGGAATTGAAATTGGAGCCGTTGTCGAAGATCAGATATTTGGGAACAGCATCGTATGGAAAGGCTCCACGCAACTGTTGAATAACCCAGGAGCTCGTTGGATGCCGGGTCACATTGCAGTGCGAGATGCGCCGCCGGTCATGAGAAATGACAAAGAGGCAGTAGATCATGCTACACGTCAGAGTCGGCACGGTGAAGAAGTCCATCGCGGCAATCGCTTCCCGGTGATTGCTAAGAAACGTTGCCCACCGCTGAGCGGTATCCGGGCTTCTTGGAGCCTTACGCATCCACCGAAGCACGGTTCGCTCGGAGATATCGAAGCCGAGCATTCTGAGTTCTCCGTGGACTCGCGGTGCTCCCCCACGTCGGGTTCTCGGTCACCATGCGGAAGATGAGCTTGCGGAGTTCCTTGCCTATGCGTTTTCTGCCAACGATGGTGCGGTGGCGGGAAAGCCATCTCCAATAGACTTTGAAGCCCGCCCGATGCCAGCGGACGACGGTCTCGGGTTGGACGAGGATCAAAGGCTGCTTCCAATCCGGCCAGAACCGTCTCAGCAGAACCCAGAAGAGCTTATCGGAGGTTCCGAGTCTCGCCTGTGGGCGTTTCGTCTGCAGGACAGCGATCTGCTGGCGCAGGGCTAGGTTCTCAAGGAGTAAACATTGATGGGAAGACACACTGCGGGCGAGCAATCCGAAAAATAATCGCAGCAATCGGAGCATAAGGCATCTATAACAGAGCCGTCCGTGGGAGCTCCGACGCCCCATTAGGGGTTTTAATATAGGGCGGAGGCAATCTCTGGTATATTTTGAGCGCTTAACCGTTAAACATCAGAGAATGCGAGTGCAGATGGAATTTTGGCGAGGCACAGCGCAGAGTGGGACAATTAAATAGATGATTTCGCTAATGGATATTATTCTGGCGACGCCTACGCCTATTGGATCAGGCGGGCAGGATTTATAACAGTCATGCGTCGAACCTGTTCGAGCGAGAACCCGGCGTCCAGGAACTTCTGCGCAAACATGGCGAAGCCTTCAGAAATCGGCGGGTTGACGATCTGCCCCAGATCCGTGGAAAGATAGGACCGCTCCACTCCAACCTTGCGCACACTCTCGAAAACCATCTCCCACGGGGCTTTGCCGGTGTGCGTGGTGGTAAAGCAGTGCTCGATCATCGCGCCAGCTTCGGCAAGACGAAGCTGCTCGTCTGGCGAGAGTCTCTGTGATGGGAACTCGGCATGGGTAACGACAATCTTGCGCACACCCATCTCTTTGGCCGCGGCGACGAGCTTGAAAATCTCGTCTCGCCCCAGATGCCCAGTGGCCAGGATCATATCGTGCTTGGCAATAATCTCCATGCATGTGCGCGTGGATTTGGAGATGGCACCGTTTTCGTCGAGCACTGAAATCGGCGGCGGAGCGATGCCGGTAGCGGCAAGCTCGCGCTGAATCTTCGCCCAGAATGGAAGCTTATCGGTTGGGCCATCGCTGCGGCCTGCTGTTTCGTTGGCTGCATCGACAGTAGGCATCCAGACAAGCTTGCAGCCGCCGCGTCCGGCAATCTCCACCGCAACCGGATTGAGGCCGCCGACGCTGTGGTTCAGAGTGATCGCACCGAATGCTGAGATACCGGAGACGGCCTTTGAGACGACCTGTGCGCGCTCCACCGTGGAGAGGTAGTGCGACTTCAGGATGAAACCGCGCATGCGGTGACTGAGGAACTCCTTCGCCAAATCGATATCGTCTATGCGCCGTTCAATAATATCGGGGGCAACATGCACGTGAAGATCGTGCGCGCCATCGAGTGCGGCCCATGCCTCTTCCGAAAGTTTTGCCGTTCCGCTCTCCCGCAGTTCACTCATTGTCATTCTCCTGTTGTTGCCCCTTTACTTCTGCGAAGCGGGAGACGGTCCCCGCACAAGATTGCTTTTCATGACGCCGCCATCCGGCCTCAGGTCAGGCTTCGACTGCGCGGCCCGAAGAATCCGATGATGAGCGCGACGGACGCCCACGTCAGAGAGATGTAGAGAAAGACGCTTGCATAGCCGTAGTGTTTGAAGATGAAGGCGACGGCCAGCGGCCCGAAGATATTCGCGAGACGTCCGGAGCCGTAAGCAAGGCCTGTGCCGGAGTTACGTACCTCTGAGGGAAAGGATTCGGCGGTGTAGGTATACATCAGTGGCATAAAGGCGTGAATAAACATCTCCACTAGAAGTCCGACGGCGACAATAGTGCCGGCATGGAGAGTATGGCCGTAGGCAAGGCCGCATCCGGCAATCACCAACGTGGCTACAGTAATTGACCATTTGCGGTCCCACCGGTCGGCGATCAGTGCGGCGATGAGTGCGCCGGGGATTGTCGCTAGCGACATTGCCGACGACCATGTCAGGGAATGCACAAGGGATATCCCATGTGCCACCAGCAGCGTCGGAACCCATGCCGTGAAACCGAAGAAGCCCAGCGTTGCGAAGATCCACGCGATAATGAGAAGGAGCGTACGCGGCAGATGCGCGCGGGACAGAAGTTCTGTATAGCTTCCGCAGCACAGCACTCTGGAGACATCCGAGATCGTCACCGGAGGAAGCGTCCCGACTTCGGCGCGCACCTGCGCTTCGATACGATCGAGCGCGGCGGCGGCCTCGTCGAAACGGCCTTGGTTTTCGTACCAACGAGGAGATTCTTCCAGTTTTGTCGCCAGGAGAGGAAAGAAGATGCCCAAGGATCCCCAGATAAAGACTACGCGCCACCCCCAGCTCGCCAACGGGATAAAGAAGCGTGCAATGTAGGCCGTGACCGGCACGCCGAAGAGTCCGATCATCATGATCCATCCCTGGAAGCTGCCCCGAGCTCTGGCCGGAAAAATTTCACTGATATACGCGATACCGACGACCGTCATGGCGGAGATGCCGACGCCCGTGAACAGCCGCGTGATAAAAAGACCGATCGGCTCCCATGCAAGTGCGTTTAGCAGCGAGAATCCTGCATACCAGAGCGCCGTCAGGATCAGGGTGCGCTTGCGTCCAATTCGGTCCGAGAACCAGCCTCCCACCGTAGAGCCGAAAAACATACCGATAAATGTTGCCGAAACGAGCGCGGCGATTGTGGAGATAGGGATGCTCCACTCCTTCATGATCGCTGGCGAAGCATACGCAAACGTATTGATATCGGCCATGTCGAAAAAGAAGACAAAGCCCAGTATCCACGCCAGACGACGGTGGTATGAGGTAATAGGCAGCCGGTTGATCCGGTCCAGCGACGAAACACGCGGCGTGACTGCCATCTCCATCCTTACTCCTTCGCTCGACAGTACGAGAAGTCCATTGGCGGATGCGGAACGATGTACATTCTTATACGAAAACGTCGGTCACTTCCGGAAAGATGCGCTCATAGGCTTCGCCGTACTTCATCTTCCGGCTAGAGTTCCTTGCGCCCTGGACGCCGCGCTGTAGCGCGACTCGCTCGTAGTACTCCCAGAGATGCTCCTGCGCAGCCATCGTCTTGAACGCAGCATATTTCTTCTCCCAGACGGAAGAGATATCGAGGATCACCTGCGGTTTCCATTCGCATTGCTCAGGCTGATGTGGCTCGAAAAGATATACCGGCGGCGCTTCGAGCACGGGGACTGACGGATGGTAGCCATGCGCTTGTGCGACAATGCGCGCTTCCTGGGCAATGTGTGCGACGAGAGGGTGGTCAAAGTTGTACGGATCTTTGAGGGAATGGGTAAGAATAAACCTTGGCCGTAGTTCGCGGTAAAGATCCGCGAGCTTGAAAAGGGCACTGTCGGGAACGCGCATTGGGTAATCGCCAATGTCATAGAAGAGTACTCGCGCGCCAAGAATCTCAGCGGATTGGAGTGCCTCTTCTCTGCGCTGCTTCTTGACCTCGTCTACCGTCATGCCAGGCTGACGCCACAACTTAGCGGACTCACCCCGTTCTCCGAACGAGAAGCAGACAACTGCAATATCCCATCCCCGTTCTGCATAAAGCGCGATCGCTCCGCCCGCGCGCCAAACGAAATCCGCCGAATGAGCACTGACGACAATGGCAGTTCGGGAGCCGCTCACGATAGAACCGCTTTCTTCATCGGTCCGGAGCCACGCAGGCCTGACGCCGAAGTCGCGTCCATGGCGACGATCAACTTGGCAAGCGAAACGATCTGCTCATGCATATGTGCCTTGTCGAGCTTACTGAGGCAGCCGTCGGGGGCTTCCATATTCAGATAGCTTGGTCCGGCAAAATAGCCCAAGGTAGGTATATTTGTTGCCGCGATCGCCCCACCCTCGCCGAGATACCGGCCTTTAGGCGTCGGAGAAACGACTGCCACTGGGCTGCTCGCTGTTCCCTGCAGCGCATTGAGCATCAGTCGACCTACAGGTTCATGCTTGGTAACAGCAAAGCTGGTTTCAAACCTCCCTGTCGCCCGATATTCAAGCGATGCGTCATCCAGCCATTCGCGGCAACCGAGATGCTCGATTGCCACTGAACCAACCGTCTTCTCCATGATCTCCGGGTGCTTCTTGATGAAACCTCGTATGGAGGGCACGTAGGCACTTGCATAGTGCCCGGTCGTCAGTGCAAAAACAAGTGTGCGGTTGCGCTGACTACGCGGAATTTTTGAAAAAGCCTTCGCAAATGCAAGCAGCCCGATGCCCCCGTTTTCCTGGATACCATTGGGACCATCTGTGTGTGTATTGATGATCAAAATTTCGTCATTAGAAGCGCCCGGCAGAATCCCGTAAACAGTGTCCGTCGCTGTGTCGGGAAACACATCCGCTATGAGCGTCACGGTCGCCGATGCCCCCGAAGAAGCTAGGTCCCGAAGTTTGCTCGAGGCTTCCGGGCCAACCCATACCGCCGGGAGCTCCTGCAAGGCATGGCCGAACGGCAGATTTTGATTCTTTGCCTGTGCGCTAGAGAGGTTCTTCCAACCTAAGATCACGGCCGCCGCCCCAGCTTGCTTAAAGCCCGTCAGCAATGGCGCCGCTACCCCAATGATCGAAGTAATTTCCGCCGGCAGCTTCGCTCCCGTTGGGTACATACCCCAAGTGTCGTACCAGGTACCGTAATCACGTAGGACTAGCTGATACTCAAGGAAAACAATTTTGCCTTTTATGTCTGACGGCACGGTGAAATTCCGCGCGTTGTTTGACGTGACCGTTCCCGCGTAGACCAAGGCCCCTCTGACTCCTTGGGCAGATGTCTGTCCGGACTGCGGGTAATAGAACGTGACTGGCAGATCAACCGTATTGCCACCTGCGGGCTGGGCTTTGAGCGACCACTTGACGGGCTGCCAGCGAGGCAGCGTATAGGTGTCGTGATGAACCTGCAGGCCTGCAGCTTCAAGGTGCGAAGAAAGAAAGTCGACATATTTCTTATGAGCGGTAGATCCCGTATATCTGGGACCAAAACCTACCATTTCTTCCAACTGGTGCCATACCTCATCCGCCGAGGGCAGCAGCATCCGGTTGAAGCTTTCCGGCGCAACTGCAAGCGCGCTGAGGTCCGTCGGCAGCATAGATGAAACCGCAGCCGCAGCGGCAGACACAAGAAGCGTCCGCCGATTGATGAGAAAGGGAGCAGCATTTGCGGAGCGTTTTCCATTTTCTGCATATTTCATCGACATTTGTCTGATCCTCACATTGTTCTGAGTCGTAGAAACGGTTGATAGCCCTACGTCGACTCAGAAATTGACGTGTGTACCTATCTTGAACAGCCTCGGACCTAGAATCGAGGTCGGTCGCAGGTAGGAATTGGAGGCGTTGTAGGTAGAGTTCTCCGTAATAATCGTATTTGCATTGAACGCGTTGTAGACATCGAAATCCGTTTTGATTGACACACGCTTCGCGTGAAATACCTTGGCAAATCGTATATCCGTTTGATTCAGCCGCGCCTCGGTTTGGGTGAATGGTGAATAGAGCGCGTTGGTGAGCGTAACGGTTGTTGTGCAGGGATTCGTCGTTCCGCATGCAGCTATGTTCCGCCCCAGCGATTGCGCAATTTGTGTGTTGTTCGCTACATAACTGGTGTTGTATGGATAGCCAGAGACATTCTGGTAAGTAAATGCGGCTTGAATCCCATTCATATGCCAGCGCCGGATCGGTATGGGATAGCTTCCCGCGAACTTCACCTGACTCTGATTACCCCACGAGAGCGTTACGTGACAGAACTGTGTCGGCGTGTTCGTATTTGAAGTAATGGTGCCGAGAATAGTCGTCATCGTTGCGGTTACGTTCGGATATTTATCAACGATGTTGCAATCGTCATCTGTAGTCTGGCCGAGACTCACGCCGCCAAATAACAATCCTCCACGTCCGAATCTCCAATTGATTCCAACATCGAATCCGGTAAACACTTCACTTTGACCCCCGAAGTTTGAGGCCTTTGTCACAAGGCTCTGCACTTTGCCGTAATAGGCTGGGTTGACATCATGGAACCCGCAGATCTGCTGCCCTTTTAAAGCGGATACACGCGAGTCGGTTGGAGACGTAATGCAGTATGTTCCGTACTCAGAGGACGGGACGGCCGTATTCTCTGTAACCGAAAAGTTCCTGTACCATGTGCGGTAGAAGCCTGCATCCAGAGCCATCGATGGGATAAGCTGCTGCTGGATTTGTGCGTCGAGCTGCCAGTTATAGGGACGCACCTGCCATCCGGACAGAATTGCCGGATCATACCTCGTATTCGTCGAGACACCGCCAAATCCGTTATTGGAGAGCGCACCACACTCTCCGTTTGCTGCCGTGCTGGTCAAGTCGCAGTCCGTCACATAATCGCCATTGCTATCGTTCCATGTGCGTGTAGCGCTGGTTACGATGGCATCGGCGGGTGTATTCGCCACCGTTGTAGTCGTGTAGTCGCCGAGAACATAACGTCCGAAGGCGGCTTTTACAGCAGTTTTTCCATTGCCGAAGACATCATAGGACGCTCCGACCCTCGGTTCAATATCATTCCAGTCCGGAATACTTCGAACGGCGGGGAAATCATGCTGCGGTGTAAACGTCGTCGCCGGTTCGGTTTGGGCAGGTGCGTAACCGCGCTCCCAGTCATAGCGAAGACCCAGATTGAGAGTAAGATGCCGGATCGTCCACTGGTCCTGCGCGTACAGCGCATCGACCCAAGAACGTGAGGTGAAATGCAGCGGTGCAGCGTACTCCGTGATCTGTACCGGCACGGGTTCTGCGGCACCTGCATGCTGGTTGAATAGATAGGCCACGGGGCCGATCCCTGGAACAATATTGGGGTTCTCGCGATAATTTTGATTGTTCCACTGCCACGTGAAACCTACCTTCAGGGCATGAGAGCCGGTGATATAGGCCATCGTTGCAATGCCGTTCATCTCGTTATAGACCGGCTTGCCATAGATAGTGCCGCTCAGACCTCCTTGGGCATGATATGCATAGCCTGTGTTCTGCAACGTGATAGGTACATCTGTGGACGTCACCCCCGGCGCCTTCGCGTTGACGCGTCCGGGAGCAAGGGCGGCAGTATAACCGACCCGAAGCAGCAGCCTGCTGGTGACTTCACTCATCCAGGACGCCTGGGTGAGAAATGAAGCGCGGTTCCAGTTATTTTCGGTCGCCTCTGGCGCTTCATTGGAGCTATCTACATTCTCGAAACAAATGCAAAAATCTTGGAATCCCTGGTATAAGGAAAACTTGTTTTTCTTCGTTGCCTGCCAGTCAAGGCGAATGTCGTAGGCGTAGTTCCAGATATTGGTGTATGCAGGTCTCTTCAAGTCAGGTGTATAAAACAGCGTATTCTGGGTTGCGTTGAAATAGTCTCCGGGCGCGTTGTTCAAGGCTGCCCAGTCACCGAAACCTGCCCAGAACCAAAGTTTTTCGTGCACGATCGGACCGCCGAGACCGAGACCGAAGTCATAAATGTGACGAATATTCTGTCCCGACGTTAGACCACGGGCAATTAGAGCTGGCGAGAGATTGGTCGATTGCCATGCGCGTGTCGCGCCAGTCCCATTGAACGCGGCGTGAAACTGATCGCCGCCTTCCTTCGGAACAATATTCACGTTCGCACCGGGATGGCCAGCATCCGCCCCGCCGGGGCCCGTCGAAACGGTGGTTTCCTGCACAGAGACTTTGTTAATGACAAAGCTGCGCTGGCCGAGACCACCGGTACTTTGTCCAGAGCTCCAGCTCATTCCATCTAGCAGCTCGTCGCCATCATTAGGCCGACTGTCGTGAATCAAGATTGAATCGAGCTCTTCTCCTTTATTTCCTCCGACGTCAGGAGCGCCGGTGTTCATTGCCCCGAGCGTTACCTCGGTATAGGCGGGAATACCTCCGGCCTGAGGCACCGTCTCAAGCACGTGCTCGGTTAGCACGCTTTCGGAATTCGCATTCTGCACATCGACCACCGGACTTGCAGCGCTCACGGTGACCGTCTCGTCAACACTGCCCACCGCCATCTCGGCATCGACAGGCAAGGTCACGCCTGAATTCAGTTCCAACCCGTCCCGCTTAAAGGTATTGAACCCGCTAAGGGTGAAAGTCACGGAATAGGTTCCCGGTCTCAGGTCTTCGATCTTATATTGTCCATGCTCATCCGTCTTCACCGTACGTTCTTTTTCAATCAACGCAGGACTGGAGGCCACTACTTTGACGCCAACGAGTGCAGCTCCTGATGGATCCTTTGCAACACCTGCGATAGCGCCCGTAGCATTTTGCGCCGTGGCGGTCCACGAAGCAAAGGCGAGAACACATAGTACTTCGGCGAGTTTTAGACAAAAGCGTGCGCCCGATCGAACCATTTGTCATTCCTTTCATGGTTTGGGAGATCTAATTCCGAAGGCGCCAACCCCTGTATTGCCTTCGGACGGTCAATTCGGAGAACCTGTGCTCCGCCTAAGGCCAGCGCAGCCTGGCTTGGAGCGAACGCCCCATAATCCAGTCCTTGTCATCCTCTGAGAGGAAGGGAAGCTCT
Organism: Acidobacteriaceae bacterium; assembly: GCA_036272895.1. GTDB lineage: Bacteria > Acidobacteriota > Terriglobia > Terriglobales > Acidobacteriaceae > Granulicella. The sequence continues at coordinate 14,331 of DATAXW010000022.1, forward strand.
TCTGTAAATTGGGTAATCCGCTGCTCGTAGGTCGCTTTCGCAAAGGTCGCGGTCTGGTCCGAGCCCCAGTGGCAGCGCAACGGACCAAAAGCGTCATAGAGGTGGTGGATATGCGGAATGGTGTCGCGCCACGGATAGGGTTGCGATGAAAACAATGGAATTGATGAGAGCTTGACAGAAACATTCGGGTACTTAGCCATGCCGGCCACAACCTTGATCTCGTCCTGCCAATTTGGAGTCGAATGCAGAAAGGCAGAGGAAATGCCCATGTGGTCGACGATGAGAGTGAGGCCGGGGTACCGTTCCGCAATCTTCGCCATCAATGCATCCTGGCCATTAGTCAGGAACATGATGGGAATGTCGCACTTTTCTGCGACCGGCCAGATCCAATCTGCGAGACCGTTGGTGAGCCATGGAAATGCGAAATTCAAACGTAGCCCCAGCACTCCTGCCTGATCACGCCATTGGGGCAGCTTCTCGGCACGTTCAGGTTTATCGATCGCAATGCGGGCCATGATGCCGAAACGCCCAGGGTATTGGGCGACCGCCTGTTGCACGTAATCAATGCGCTCCCCTTCCAACGTCGGCGGGATCAGAACCACACGGTCCACATGCGCCTGATCAATGATCGGGATCAGGCGTTCAATTGTAAACGGCTGCGGGAGCTGGGCTCTCTTTGCGAACCACGGACGCTCAGGAGCATCAGCCAGCCAGATATGCGTCTGCGCATCCACGATCAGCCTTCCCTGTCGCTTAGCAAATGCAGGTTTTGCTGAGGTCGTGAGGGCAAGACCTGCTGCCGTTGTTCCGGTAAGGAATTTGCGCCGTGTCAACATCCAACCGCTCCCAATTAGCCTGTTTGTCGTCGCGGAGATGTATAGTTGGCGCTTCCCGAAAGTGTCAAGAATATTCGTTGTGCTTCACTCAGCGTTCGTTGTACGAACACACCAAGTGCACGAAGATAGTGGCAAGCAGTCACAATAAAATGCTATGAATATTGAACAAAAGAGAGATCTGCAACGTTGATAAAAGCTGTTATCCTGCCGCAGGATACTATCTATGTTCGCTAAGTGAACGCAAAAAAAAGACCACCTTAGAGAGATCTATACTGGACCGTCATGAGACCGAGTAGACGAATTCCTGGTGACAACTACGTGCAGTCGCTGGCGCGGGGACTCGCAGTCATCCGCACGTTCGGTGCGGACGCGCCTCGGCAGACCATGACAGAGGTGGCGGCGCGGGCCGGGCTCGATCGGGCGGGTGCGCGCAGGATACTTCTTACACTGAAGTCGCTCGGATACGTCCGGCAGGATGGCCGCCACTTCTTTCCAACACCGAGCATTTTGCATCTCGGGTACAGCTACATGTCGACAGTGCCCTGGTGGAGCATGGCCGAACGGCGGATGATTGAGCTTGTGGATTCAGTGAATGAGTCGGCGACGCTCGGGGTGCTTACGGGGTCGCATATCGTCTCGGTCGTCTGCGTCCACGCGAGGAATTTCCTGACGGTTAACCTTGGGGTAGGTCGCCGATCACCGGCACACTGCACCGCCATCGGCCGCATATTGCTAGGCGCTCTGCCTGAACAGGAGGTCGTTGAGATTTTCAGGAGGCGAAGGCCGACGAAGATCACGAGCCACACCATTACGTCCATTCCTGCCCTATTGCGCATCATAGAGCGGGACAGAAAACAAGGGTGGTCCATGGTGAGCCGTGAATATAACGAGTCCGTTTGCTCGATCGCCGTGCCGGTCTATAGCCAGACCAATCAGCTGATGGCCGCGGTGTCCATCATTGGCACGCCGATACGGATGAGCCCGGAGAAGATGATTTCGACTGTTCTCCCACGATTGAAGAAAACAGCGGAGAGAATCTGGGAGTAGACGGAACACCTCTCAAGGCGCACAGATGCGTTTCCGCTATTCGATAACTTTCATGCGGCGGAGGTGTTCGTCAATCTCCGGGCGTGTGACGACACCGCAGCGAATCTCTTCCAGGCGCTTCTCTTCCTGTTTTAGCTTGTTTACCGCGCGACGCGCGACATCGGCCGCATCGTCCAGCGGCACGACCGTGATGCCATCGCCGTCAGCAACGATCACATCACCCGGCTGCACCGCGACGCCTCCACAAGCGATCGTTGTGCCGACCTCACCTGCGCCATCACGATTACACCCGTTCGGGCAGAGAGCGCGTGCATAGACCGGCAGCCGCAGCCGCTCCAGTGAACTGCCATCACGCACGGTACCATCAACAATCACGGCCGCAATACCCATGGCGAGTGCACTGGTTGCGAGAAGCTCCCCGAACGGGGAATTCGTGACATTATTCTGAGTATTGACGATAAGAATGTCTCCACGCTGGGCCATGCCGATGGCTTTGTGTACCATGAGGTTGTCTCCAGAGTGACACCAGACGGTGAGCGCGGATCCGATGACGCGCGGTGATGCCCAGATGGGGCGGATTCCGCTGTCCATAGCGCCGAGCCGGCCCATGCTGTCGGCGACCTGCGAGCTTGCCGTACTCTCAAAGCCGCTGAGCTGCGCTGAGCTCGGTCTTGCCCATTTGGTGCGTATGCGAAACCCCGGGGTGCCGAATGCTGTCATGAAAAATCCTGACCGAAGCAAATTTGCTCGAGAATCCCAAATACTATGCGAAGTATTTTCAAGAGATGTATAGGGACCATGTTGCCGTGTCAAGGCCGAATACAGATATGGTTCGCTAGTCGAACACGTAATCTGTCGACGTCCTTGATGGTGTGTCTCGCCAAAATTCCATCCGTGGCTCCTTGAGGTGCCAATAAACGCACCATGCCACTAGAGTACTCCCGCAGATTGGGAGGATCTCAGGTTGCGAGGTCGTAGCGGTGATGCAGACCCGAGTCGGGGCATAGAAACGATCCGACTATTGAGATTCGTACCTCGAATGGCCGCACGGGCTCTCGGAGTTTGCTTTCCTAGGGCCAGATGAGTCCGATCGTCGTGATAATAGCGAATGTACTCGGTCATGAGGCGGTTGAGGTGCCGTTCATTGAGAACGATGACGTGATCGAGCAGGTCTCTGCGACAGCTGCCGACGAAGCGTTCTACGATGCTATTCTGCCATGGGCTGCGCAAGCTGGTGCGCTTGGGCTCGATACCAAAGTCTTTGATTGTCTGCGTCCCGTTGAAGTGGAGGATGCGCCGACGGTCATGAGAGATGACGAAGAAGCAATAGATCATCTTGAAAGCCAGCGTTGGGACAGTGAAGAAGTCCATTGCAGCGATGGCTTCCCGGTGATTGCTGAGAAACGCCGCCCACTGCTGAGCCGGCTCAGGATTCCTCGGAACTTTGCGCTGTGCCTCGCCAAAATTCCATCCGGGGCGGGAACGCTAGATTCTTAACGGTTAAGACGTACTCGCCAATGCTGCCGCGAAGCGAACTTCGATGGAACTGCAGGAACCGGGGCAGAGTGTAGGAGGCCCGAGGGGTTCTTCTTGCGCATCGATGGCGCATATTCCCGGCAGTCTTCCCCGCTTGCCCGGAGGGCAGGTGGTCTCAAGCTGCGAGGTCGTAGCGATGGTGCAGACCGCCGAGCCGAGGTGTTGAGATCACTTGCCCCTAGCGGCCTTCGCTCGCGATCGCTCGACTAGCCGGAGTGCCCTTGGCCAGAGCAAAGATGAGTCCGGTCTTGGTGGTAGTAACGAACGTACTCGGACATCAGGCGCTTGAGATGCTGCTCATTGAGAACGATGACATGATCGAGCAAGTCACGACAACAGCTGCCGACGAAGCGTTCGGCGACGCCGTTCTGCCACGGGCTGCGAAGGCTGGTCCGCTTTGGTTCGATGCCAAAGCCCTGGATCGTATCGAGGACGTCGGAGTTGAAATTGGAGCCGTTGTCGAAGATCAGGTATTTGGCTGCGGCATCATAGGGGAACGCCTCATGTAGTTGCTGGGCGACCACGCGCTAGTTGGATGCCGGGTGGCGTTGCAGTGCAGGATGCGCCTGCGATCGTGAGAGACGACGAAGAAACAGTACATCATCCCGAAGGTCAGCGTGGGGACAGTGAAGAAGTCCATTGTAGCGATGGCTTCCCGCTCGGAGATATCGAAGCCGAGCATTCTGAGTTCCCCGTGGATTCGCGGTGCTCCCTAGGTCGGGTTCTCGGCCACCATGTGGAAGATCAGCTGGCGGAGTTCCTTGCTCACGCGTTTTGTGCCGACAATGGCAGGGCGCCGAGAAATCCATCGCCAATAGGCTCTAAAGCCGGCTCGATGCCAGCGGACGACAGTCTCCGGCTGGACGATCAGCAGCGCCTCTTTCCAACCCGGCCAGAATCGCCGCAGCAGAACCCAGAAGAGCTTGTCGGAAGTTCCGAGCCTCGCCTGTGGGTGCCTCGCTTGCAGAACAGCGATCTGCTGGCGCAAGGCCAGGTTCTCAAGCAGCAGACTGTGGCGGGAAGACGCACCGCGGGCGACCGATCCGAAGAACAATCGCAGCAATCAGAGCATAAGGCATCTGTAACAGAGCCGCCCGTGGAAATTTGAGACCGAATATGGGAGTTGATAAGCGGAGGCGATCCCTAGCCTCTTTCGAGTGTTTAACCGTTAAGGCCCCAAAGAGCGCGAGCGCAGATGGAATTTTGGCGAGGCACAACATACCTGAAATCCGGTTTTGGTGCGGTCCGGATGCCTGGCCATTCTCCCGGTTGTAGTGATTTTCTTTCGCCGATTACCTTTCGCGCAGATCCACCTCGTATAGGTTAACGGCGGGGGTGCGCACTGTGACGATGGGCAGATCCCCGGGCGCCAGCCCGATGAGGCGGTAATCGGTGGCGGCAGTGGGGCGCAGGTTGTCGAGGGTCGCGATCTTTTCCAGCTTGCCGACGGGAACGGCCACGCGGTAGATGGGCTTGTCGGCTTCAAGAAAATCCTGGAAATAGACGTACCGCCCATCGTGCGACCAGGTAGGATCGCCGACGCCATGCGTGGCTAGCGTGCTCCAGCGCCCGGTGGTGCGGTCGAAAAGAAGTAATGCATGCTGGTCGAGCGGCATGGCGAGCAGATAGCGGCCATCGGGCGAGAGGCGCGGACTGAATAGCCCCGTCGAGCCTGGAATTCCGGTCACGTTTTTTGTAGCCAGGTCGAGCAGATAAATGGCTTTCGGCTGGCGGCTGTCCATTCGATCAGGAGGCCGGCCGAAGACGATTGAATGGCCGTCGGGCGACCAGCTCGGGTCGGCCTCGTTGCGGTCCTCATTGAGGATGGGCGTTATCTTCCCGCCCTCCGCATCGATTAAATAGATCTTCCACGGTTTGCCCGGTTCCTCGGCCATTACCGCAAGGCTACGGTCGTCAGGCGACCACCGCATGTTGAAGATGCGCAGCGGCGAGGTAGTCAACTCGATGCGCTCGTTGCCGTTCACACGGCTGCGCCACAGCGAGTTGTCAGCCTCGTTGAGCCATGCCACCCATTTCCCATCGGGCGAGTACTCGGCCATCGCGGCCGCGCTAAGGTTTTCGTCGAGGCTGACGAAACTCGTGGAGCCGGGCATTGCGCGCAGCAGATCGAACTGCGCGGTCGCACCGATGAAGTACACGCGATCACCGCCCGGCGCGGTGCTAGGGGCTTCATATTCGAGGGGACCGTTAGTGATCTGGCGCGGCCCGCCGCCGGCCCGGTACCAGGGCTTCTCGCGCAGCACCCAGATCTCGCTGTGGCCGCTATGGGATGACTGGAAGACGTAATCGTCACCGTCCGGCGTCCAGCTTCCACAGCACTCTGAGGCGGGTTGGCTCCAGCCGGGCAGCAAGGGGTGGAGATGGGAACCGTCGGCGTTCACCTCCCACAACTCCGATGTCTGCCGATTGGGATTACGTAGAGTGAAACGCAGGTGCGTGCCATCCGGCGACCAGCGCAACCAGAAAGCCCGGCCGGGCGTTGTGAGGAGGGAACTTGGATTCGCGCCGTCGGCGCCCATTTCCACCAACTGGTTGCCGCTGGCCACCAGCAGGTGCTGGCCGTCGGGCATCCAGGTAACGTCGTGGGCCAGAACATTCCCAACGCGGCGCGCGTCGCCACCCAGAGTGGGTACAATCCATAGCGGCTGCTCCGGCTCCGCCTGCAAGTGGCTGCGCAGTGCCAGTCGCGAGCCATCTGGCGAGAGCGAACCGATGAGTGGCGCTCCGATTTCCGAGGGCAGATTGAAATGGCTCATCTCGCCGTTGGCCGTCAGCGCCACGGCCAGAGCGGGACTGCCGTTATTCATGTCGGAAAAGTAGATTCGCGTGCCGTCACTGGCTGAACTTGAAAAACTCTCGACATCGAGGTCATTGATGAGCACATGGCCAGAAAAGGTGATCTGGGCGACGCGGTATGGCGCGTGTATGGGCGGGAGCAGGACCAGCGTCCATATAAGGATGAGGCAGAGCAGCACTAGCGCTCCAGCCACCCACGGTGATCCCGCGAAGTGCCGGGCCGGAGGCGGTGCGGTAACTGTCGCCGCCGCTGAGTCGGCCGGAGGCGGATCGAGCACCTTGACCGGCGCGATAAAGCGGTAGCCGCGGCGGGCTAGCGTCTCAACATATCGGGGATTCTCGGCTGAGTCGCCCAGCGCCTCGCGAAGTTTATTGACGGCGATGCCCAGGCCATGGTCAAAATCGACGGTGGTGTCGGCGCCCCACAGCTCCTGTTGCAACGTCTCCCGCGCTACTACTTCGCCGGAATGCTGGAGGAGCGAGGCCAGCAATTTGAACGGCTGGCTTTGCAGTCGAACCCGGATACCGGAGCGGCGTAATTCCTCCGCTTCGAGGTCGGCCTCAAAGAGGCCGAACTGGGCTCGCCGGAGACCCTCTCTTTTGATTTCGATAGCCATGAATCCGTGGGAAGCCCGGCAAGTTTAAGGGGAAACGGCGACGAATAGCAAATTTGATCTGTATAGCCTCTGAAGATGTGCCCAATAACGAGAGAGTTCCTCCAGCAAATCCAACCATTTGATAGGTTTAGCTGTTGATAGGCAATTGACTGCCAATTAGTGAACCGTGGATTGACGATGCACCGTGCGAAGACATTTCCTGTGCGTGGTCGCGAGGTCCCGCATGATCGCGCACCAGATTCGAAGCTGTCAACGCTTATTGGTAATTTTTGGAGGAACATTGTGATGCTAAAAAAGATGAGTCCAGCACCCAAGGGGCGGCCGAAGTTTCTGCTTATGGCCATGGCGGCGCTCCTGATGCTCGTCGCCGCTCCCGGTCTCCTCGCACAATCCGATACCGGCAGCATAGTCGGCACGGTCACCGATTCGACCGGCGCCGTCATTCCCGGCGCCGAGGTGTTGGCAACGAATACAGCCAATGGGTTGAAGCTAAACGCCAAGTCGAATTCGGCCGCCGAGTTTAGCATTCTGGCCGTTCCCCGCGGCAATTACACGGTCACGGCTTCCGCACCGGGATTCGAAACCGAATCAATCGCTGTGACCATCACGGTCAGCACCACGCAGACGTTGAACATTCAACTGAAGCCGGGCAGCGTCGCTACCACCGTGCGGGTGACAACGGCGGCGCCGCTGATCAATACCTCCGACGCGACGGTGGGCGCGACCATTCAGGGCAGGCAGGTGACAGACCTGCCGCTGAACGGGCGCAACTTTACCCAACTCGCGCTGCTCACGCCCGGCGTGACCCGCGGCGCCTATGGCGATCAGGCCAGCGGCGGCGGCAGCTCAAATGACACTGAGACCATTCGCTACAACGAGAGCGGCTCCGCAGCGCTGGCGGTGAACGGGCTTCGTCCGCAGGCCGACAACTACCTCCTCGACGGGGTGGATAATAACGACGGTTTTGTGAACACTATCCTGTTCTACCCGAACATCGACGCCACTCAGGAATTCAAGGTAGACACCAACATCGCCCCGGCCGAGTACGGGCGTGCGGGTGGCGCAATCGTCATCAGCTCCACGAAGAGCGGCACCAACAAGTACCATGGTTCGGTCTTCGAGTTTTACCGCGACCGGAGCTTCGATTCGAATCCTGGGTACCGTTTTGACGGTGCGCCGGAGACGCCCGCCGGAGGATTTCTCCGCAACCAGCCGGGCTTCTCGATCGGCGGCCCGATTTTCAAGAACAAGCTGTTCGGCTTCGGCGATTACCAAGCCCTCCGCGAGATTCTGGCCGTCTCGCCTCACTACGTTACGGTGCCTACCGCGCTGATGCGGCAGGGGAACTTTACCGAGCTGCTCAACCCCCAGGGCGCAAATGGACCGGGATCCAGCGATACGTCTGAGACACAGTATCCGCGTTGCTATCCGGGCAATCTATCCGGGAGCACGCCCTACGCAGGTTCCACCACTACCGGCACGCAATTCGGCTGGATCTTCGATCCGACCACCTGCTCCCCGAGCGGGCCGCCGCAGCAGTTCGGAGCAGCGGGTGGAACGCCCAACGTTATTCCAACGGACCGCCTGAACCCGGCCGCAGTGAACTATCTCAACGCGTTCCCTTTGCCTACGCGCACCGACCGTTACCTGAACAACTATCTCGTCAACCAGAGTGAAAACAACAAGTACAACACCTTCGACATTCGTTTCGACTGGATTCCCGGCGCCAATGACGTTGCGTTCATCCGCTTCAGCTACGATAACTCGGTGAACACCAAGACGTCGGAGTTCGAGAATCTGCCGGCCGGCGGCGGAACCGGAACCAATCCGACTCACGCGCGCGGCTACGACCTGGGCTACACCCACACCTTCTCCCCCCGCATCGTCAATGAAGCCCATATTGCCTATAACCGCGATAACTATGGCTATACGCCGCCTATGTACGGCCAGTATGTTTCCCAGGATCTGGGCATTCAGAACGCCAACGTCAACATGGAAACCACGGGCGGCGCGCTGATCGGCGGCTGGAAAGGCAACCTGGAGTACACCGGCGACTATGGCATCTACGCGGTTCCACAGAACACCTATGAGATCAATGACACCGTGAGCTGGAATCACGGCAGCCACTCCTTCAAATATGGAGGGAGCGTGATCCGGCGGCAGGTCTCGTTCTTTAACGCGGAGGAGGGCAAGGGCTATTTCTGGATCGACCAAGGCACAGTGGACTTTACCGGATATGAGGTTTCGGAGCTGCTGGCCGGCGGCATGGATCAGTATCAGATCGGCTCGGAGTCGGGATACTTTTCAAACATTGGCCAGGAAGATGGCCTGTTCGCGCAGGACGACTGGCGCCTGAATTCCAAGCTGACGGTGAACCTGGGCCTGCGCTGGGATTTTCTGTCCCATCCATATGAGGCGCACAACCAGCAATCCGCATTCAACGTGAGCAACGGCACGGTGATGGAAGCCGGAAAGAATGGCGTTTCACGCAGCATCATCAATCAGAACTATCATGACTTTGGTCCGCGCTTCGGCTTCGCGTATTCCCTCGACAACAGGACGGTGGTCCGCGGCGGGTACGGGCTCTTCTATTTCATCGACTACGGCGGCGGTAGCAACCAGCTCGCAGAGCAGCCACCGTTCGGCGGCAGCAGCGATTACCTGGCCAGCAATGGGTACTGCATCACTTTCACTGGGCAATTGAATCAAACGCCCACGAACACGGGCAACACTTACAATTGCACCGGCTACACCAGCCCCTCCACCGCCTTGAATGGTTCCGGAGGAACAGGCGCCCCCCTTCCACCGCGCGGCTACGTCAACTTCGATCCCACGCACCCGCCAGCCGGCACCAGCATGATCGCCGTCGACGTCAACGAGCCCACCAGCATGGTGCAGGAGTGGAACCTGCAGTTGGAGCGGCAGTTCGGTGAATCCAACGTGCTGAATCTCGCTTACGTCGGAACGCACGGCGCGAATCTTTCTACCTTCTATCCATACAACATCAACCAATTCGGAACTGGCGTGCAAAACTTCCCCAGCCTGGGCAACATCAACTACAACGTCCACAATGGCGTGTCGAACTACAACGGCCTGCAGGTGCATGCCGAGCACCGCAGCGCGAACGGGCTGGTGGGTACCGTCTCCTATGCGTGGTCGCATACGCTCGACGACTCGCCGGGGGCGGCTCAGGGCCAGACCGCGGCGCTCTATTACGATCCGCTGGCCAGCTACGGCAACTCCATCCAGGATCAGCGTCATGTGTTCAGCACGTCGCTGCTCTACCCGTTGCCCTTCGGCCGGGGACAGCGGTTCGGCAGCGGAGTATCGCTGCCGATGGATTGGCTGATTGGTGGATGGCAGACCAGCGTTATCGCCATGTTGCAATCCGGCACGCCGGTCGACCTCTCAACGGGCGAGGGTACGCCGGGCAACCGTCCCGATTTAGTCGGGTCCATCTCGTACCCCAAGGCCACCAGCGGCAGCCCAGGAGATTACTGGTTCAACCCGAAAGCGTTTGCCAACCCGCCGACAGTCGCCTCGGCGGCCTGTAATTGCACCGTGTACACGCGCCTGGGCACGCTCGGCCGCGACGCCATCGTAGGACCGTCGTATCGCGTGGTCAACTTCAGCTTGCAAAAGAATCTGCACCTGGCGGAAGGCTACACACTGGAGCTGCACGGCGACGCATTCAATCTCTTGAACACTCCAGAATTCACCAATCCGAACGGCAGCTTAACCTCGGGGCAGTTCGGGCAGATTGAAGGCACGCAGGTGTACAGCAACCGCCAAATTCAGTTGGCGGCTCGATTCACCTTCTGAACTAGCGGGTCAGGCGCCGGCTAACATCTGTGGTTCCCCAGGTCTTGAAACCGAGACCTGGGGAACTCAATCACACTTGTATGTAGGGCGGTATGTGCACTTTCCGATGTTTCCTCCGGCAGGGACGTATTTGACCTGCCCCGCATCGGTCACCCAGCCGCTGATCGGCGACGAGATGTTTTTCTTCTTTCGGAGTGCAGGATGCGATTTTGGTCTTCTTATTTCCTGGCCGCGTTATTGGCCTGCATGAGCGCAGTTTGTTCCGCCCAGGCTACGGGGACCGAAAGGCCTCAGGCCGGTCGTTCCGGGATCGACAAAATTAAGATCGACAAGATCGATCCGCCCAACTGGTGGGCGGGCTTGCCCAGTCCCATGCTGCTGGTTCACGGTCAGGGGCTCAAGAATGCGCAATTCACCGTCAGCGGAAACGGCGTGACGGTCATGCACACTCAGGTTTCCGGCAACGGGCACTGGGCGTTCCTTTGGATCGATACGCACTCGGCGCCGCCACAAACGCTGGAGATCACCGCCGGCAACGATCAAGGCCACGCGACCCGCAGCTATAGGCTCGTCGAGCGCTCGCACGATCCGCATGCCCACAGCGGCTTCTCTGCGACTGACGTGCTTTACCTCATCATGCCCGACCGGTTTGCAAAGGGGCCTTCGACAAGCGACCCTTCGGGTGATAACCGTGCAGCTCCGCGCGGCTGGCATGGAGGCAACTTGGCCGGCATCGAACAGCACCTCGATTATCTGCAAAAACTTGGTGTGACCGCGCTATGGATCACGCCGATAGTCTCGAACGGCGCAATGCCGGATTCGTATCACGGCTATGCGGCCACCGATCTTTACAAGGTTGATCCGCACTTCGGGACCCTGGCCGAGTATCAGCAGCTTTCGGCTGCGCTGCACACGCGCGGCATGAAGCTGGTGATCGACATGGCCCCGAACCATATCGGCCTGGAGCACCCGTGGGTCAACGATCCACCCGCGCCCGATTGGCTGCACGGCAGCGTCGCCCACCACCGCAATATCGGTCCGGACTTTCACAGCCTGGTTGATCCGCATGCGCCTCCACAGGCCTGGCTTGACACGACCACCGGCTGGTTTGCCAATCCCATGCCGGATTTGAATCAGGAGAATCCGCTGGTCGAGAAGTACATGATCCAAAACGCGCTTTGGTGGGTGGAAACCGCCAACCTCGACGGCATTCGCTTCGACACGTTTCCTTACGTTGGCCGCGCCTTCTGGCGCGACTTAGATGGCGCGCTGTACAGCGTCTATCCGCACCTGACCACGGTAGGCGAAGTCTTTGATCGGAGCCCGAGAATCACGTCATTTTTCGCCGGCGGCTGGGCGCGCCGCGGCGCGGATGGAACGTTCGATACCGGCCTCTATACACCCTTCGATTTCCCGGTCTGCTTCGCGATTCAAGATGTTCTCACGCAGGGCAAACCTATGACGGAGCTGAGCGAAATCCTGGGCCAGGATTCGCTCTATCCACATCCTGAGCGGCTGGTCACGTTCATAGGCAATCACGACATGCCGCGCTTTCTTACGCAGGCTGGAGGGGATCCGGCAAAGCTGAAACTGGCCTTGGGGCTGATCGCAACCCTGCGCGGCATGCCGCTGATTTATTCCGGCGACGAGATCGGCATGACTGGGGGCGCTGATCCGGACAATCGCCACGATTTTCCCGGTGGCTTTGCCGGGGACCCGCACAGTGCATTTACAGAGTCCGGGCGCACCACCGCAGAAGAAGACGTGTTTCGCTGGAGTTCGGGCCTGCTTGCGTATCGCGCGGCTCATGCTGAACTCAAGACGGGCATGGAGCAGAATCTCTTTGCCGATGCCGACGTGTTCGCGTTTGTCCGTAGCGCAGAGATCTCCGGCTGCAGCGCGCATCGCGCGAGCGAGCGGCTGCTGATCGTCGTCAACAAGGGGCCGAAGAACGAGACCGTGTACATCCCTACGGAAGACACGGCACTTGCGGGATGTAGCGTCTTTGTGCCATCGGCTGCTGCTCCGGGCGTAATGCCCCGGCAAAGTGAGAGAAAGCTACAGTTCGATCAGCCAGCCGAATCCATGTCGATTTACGCGGTGCGATGAACCGGACCTTCTACTGGATGCGATGGGGCATGTGCACTGTTCGGAATCCTTGTAGTTGAAGGGTTGAAAACGGAGGAGATTTGTTCTCGGGGGATGTTGATCTTGAAAAAACTGATTCTTCTGCTGCTTTGTCCGGTCCTTCTCATCCCATCCTGTCCGGCTGCCACGCACTCTGCTTCGCGAGTTTCTGACGCGCGCATCTCTGTCCTGCCGAATGGTATTGAAGTTGCCGATGGATCTTCGTTGCTCGATGTAGAAATTCTCGACGACCGAATCGTAAACGTGCACGCCCGCGTTGAAGGCAAATCGACGCCGCGGACACTGGTCCTCGATCCGAAGCCTGTGTTGCGGCCGCCAGCTATCGCTCGTTCCGAACAGAATGGCGTCTACGTGATTTCTGCGCCCGGCATTTCAGTGCACGTGGCGGAGACCAAACCATATAGTGTTACTTTCTTCGATGCCACGGGACGGCAACTCCTCCGCAGCGCGGATCCGTTCGGCGAAGCCCGCAAAGCCAGCTTAGTTATGCAGCGCGCCGCCGGCGACACGCTGTATGGCATCCATGGCCTCGGCCTTAATGACACCTCTGGCGGCCTCGCGCGGAACGATGGCGGAAAAGTTGCCGCGGGCGTTCAGGGCAATAGCGGAGCTCCATTCGTCTTCTCCGTTCGGTATGGCCTGCTCGTGGATTCCGATGGAGGCGAGTTCACCGCAGATCCGGGCAGCATCGTCTTTCGCAACAGTTCGCGTCCCGACGTCGAGTATTTCGTCTTCGCCGGCGCGCCTCTTGAGACCATGGCCGCACTTTCGAAACTGGTCGGCCCTCCTCCGCTCCCACCCAAGTGGACCCTCGGATTCCTCAACAGTCAGTGGGGTTCTTCCGAGCCCGAGGTGAAGAAGATCGTTGAGGATTATCGCCAAAAACAGATCCCCATCGACGGTTTTATTCTTGATTTCGATTGGAAGGCCTGGGGTGAAGACAACTACGGAGAATGGCGCTGGAATAGCACCTCCGGTCCCGGAAATGTGGCTCCGGATAAATTCCCCGACGGTGCGTCGGGTGTTTTCGCCAAAGAGTTAGCCGCCAAGGGTGTAAAGCTCGCAGGCATTCTCAAGCCACGCATTCTGATGACGCTTGCCGGGAATCCAAGTTATCTGACCGGAGCCGCGGCTTACGCTACTGATCACCATTTTTGGTATCCGGGCGAAGCGTCTTATCCGGAGTACTTCTCGCATCGCATGGCGCGGGACCTGGACTTCAACGATGCCGGCGAGCGCAGTTGGTTCTGGGAACACCTGCTGCCTGCGTTTCGCGCCGGAATGGTTGGATGGTGGAATGACGAGGCCGATGTATCCGGTCACGACGACGTATCCAAGCAAGTGATCTTTAATAATTTCGAGTTCCTCAATATGGGCCGCATGCTTTATGAAGGCCAGCGCAAAAACTCCGAAACGCGCGTCTGGTCGATCAATCGCGACTTTTATCTGGGGGCAAGCCGCTATGGCTATGCCGGCTGGTCCGGGGATATCGATTCCGGTTTCGCCAGCATGGCCTTGCAACGCGTGCGTATGCTGGCCGCGGTCGATACCGGCGAGTTTCACTGGAGCATGGATACGGGCGGCTTCCATGGCCATCCGACTCCCGAAAACTATGCGCGCTGGATTGAGTTCGCAGCATTTGTGCCGATCATGCGCGTGCATGGCGAGTTGGATGAGAAGCGGCAACCCTGGGTGTATGGTCCCACTGCCGAAGCCGCTGCCCGACAAGCAATCGATCTGCGCTATGAACTTATGCCTTATATCTATTCCTACGAGCACCTCACCACCGAGGGCGCCCCCGGCCTCGTGCACCCGCTCTTCTGGGAGTTTCCGTCAGACCGTGAAGCGGCTGCGCAGGATGGCGAATGGATGTTCGGGGACGCGCTCCTTGTCGCACCGATCGTCAGCGAGGGCGCGACCTCCAAAACCATCTACCTGCCCGCGGGAGAGTGGTTCGACTACGCCAGCGGCCGGAGTTATCAGGGCGCGCAGAACATCGAAATCTCTGCAGATGCGAAGACCTGGAAAGATATCCCTGTCTTCGTGCGCAGCGGATCCATAGTGGCTACGCAGCCACTCGAGCAATACGTGGGACAGCGCCCGGTTAGGGAAGTCACTCTCGATATCTTCCCCTCGGAATCTTGCGCCGCTTTCACGGCCTATGACGATGATGGCGAGACCTATAACTACGAAAAGGGAGAGTATCTGCGGCAGGAAATTACTGTGCTACGTAAGGGCGGCGAGATTCAGGTGACGATTGATGCTGCAACCGGCAGCTATGCCAGCCCGCTGCGTACTTTCCTGCTTAAGATTCACGCTGCCGCCCAGGGCGTCACCTTGAACGGAAAGCAACTGCCTGGAGCTGGCAGTTCTCCTGCTTCTTTATCTACAGCTGCGAACTGGGTGCACGAAGACGACCGGTTTGGCACCGTGATCGAACTGCGGGTTACCGCTGGGGCAAGAGCGCTCTCAAATATCAGTTTGCGCTGAGACGCGTCACTTTCATTGACGGTAGCGCCTCTGGAACCGAATCGGGCAGGCGCGAAAACGGGGAAATAATACATTGTGTTCTGAATCCGGTGAGAATAGACAAGAGAGATGGATTGATAAGTCATACCGGAAGGCAACTTCTTGCCTGTAGTCGATCCTGTAGCTGTCAAAGCCTTCAAGAACCGCAAAACTCAACAAGTGAGGGATCGAGCTTGTAACTTATTCAAATGAAAGGCATTTGTTACCGGAATATTTCAATAGGTTTCGATGAGACGCTGAATCGGTTTTGGGAGCAGAGGGTCGGGGGTTCGAATCCCTCCGCCCCGACCATCGGAAGAGCTTGAAATTGAAGGCGATGCGCTGGCTAGGTCTAGCGCATCTGTCGTTTGCGGCTACGGCCGTGTAGGCGAGTTTGTAGCTGTGTGCTCTTTCAAGGATTTCTTTTGAGATTTCCCGCCGACCTTCGCAAGAGACGTTCCTCGGGATTATCTCGGTGGTGTATTTGCTGCGGGACGAAGGGCGCAGGTTCAAACCCTCTTGCCACGGCCGTTTAGTTCAATAGTCATAGACGTTTGTGAAAACACAGAAATCGTTTGTGAAAACGCAGAAATATTGACCTAGATGATTTTGTAGCTGTAAAGCTTCTAAGAGCACAGCGAGACTTCCGACGAGGCTATTGATTGGTTGAGTCGCGGCAAACCTGCAAGGCCGAATTCCTCGCACGCGGGGACACATCTGCTGAGGGTATCCATTAGCAGAAAAGTACCAGCTAGATAGATTCCGCATTGCCAACTATCAAAAGGCTGTTCGGCTCAGTCGACACAAGTGCGTTTGTTGGTACTAATCCCAACAAGTCGGCTGAGTTCAATGAGTGGTTTGGCCTGTTGGCAACAAGTGAAGTCAGCTTTCGGATTGCCCGTATCCGTCCGAGCCTTGATCGCAATAATGGCTATGGGAGGTTACCTTCACCGAATTCGTTTCCATGTGAGGCCAGTTGGTCAACCAAGCGCCCTCGATGTGATGCGTGATGATGCCCGCTCTCGCATCGATTGTGTACGTGTCCCAATAACCGATGTAGTTCCTCCAGGCCAAAGCAGCGTCCTCATTGGTCGCGCGTAGCGGGTCATCGCTCGCGAAGGCCGCCGTCTCGGGACGCATCAGTTGGGCCGACATTTGGCCGTTCGCCTCATAGAGGATTCGACCAACAGGGTGTGGTCCAAACGGTGTCGTGATCGTTCCTGAAGGCTTAAGGCGAAGTTCGTACGAGCTTAAGCTCCAGGCTCCGACGATGAGATTGCGATCCTGCGTGGTCTGAGTCTGCTTGACCTGTCCAAGTGCAAGCAGAGCGAGCGCGAGCCACGCGAGTGGCGATTTCATGGCGCGATCCTACCATGGAGTGTGAATTAGGACATTGCCCCCAGTTAGGCCCATGATTCGTCGATTATCTGGAAGTTAGGCCTGCGCCGATTCTCGATGAGTGCGAAATCGCCAATGCGCTCATCGACAATGGATCGGTAACACTAAGTCGGCTTGTGTTTACCGACGGAGCGACGACGAGCTTTTTGGGTGTGAGCGGGTCCAACTTTCCCGGGAACTCGTGCCCTTTTTATCAGATAGTGCTCTATCCATCCACCTAATTGGTCCCGGTTGACGTCGGCAACGTAAAGCCGGAGTGCCCAAAGCGATTCAGCAGAAACGCATATATATCCGCCCGCTCCGCGAGACGCTGATCGCGACTCGACTCGACTCGACCCGATCCCGTGTCCCGCGTCAGCGTCTGAGCGGATCAACACCAGGTGCTGGTCTCCTCACTTAGCGCGCATCATCGTCACCAGCTTGGCTGACATCCAGGGTCCACGCGATGGATCTTTGGGCCTACCGCCATAGTACGAAGATCGACTTCTCCCGACTAGGCAAGCCGACCGACAATGCCTTCGTCGAGAGCTTCAATGGTACGTTCCGCTGTGAATGCCTGGACACTCACTGGCGAACTCGCTCGGTCGAAGACTAACTCTGACCTTGGTACAAGAAAACTAGGCCCTTCAGAAACGCGCTACACTAACTCCTCACTGGTACAGAAGATCGGGCAGTCCACACCCGGTTTGCTCCAAGTGTGTCTTGCAGTCTTTTCGGCGGTCCTTTGCCAATCAGTAAGGAAGCCGGAAAGTCCAAAATACATCAAATCCAATGCTTCGCCGCCCGCAGTGATCAATGCCGACGTGGTTTGCCACGCAGATGAAAACGGCAAAGCAGGGAATCTATGTTGACGTCGGAGGCTCAGATACGGAAATTGGGGGTATCACAGCCTCATCGGGAACCATACTAGGTTGGACAACCAGCAGTCTTGGCGGAGGATGTTCTCTAACGGAGAAGAAGGATGAGGGTGACTAGAGCTGGACAAAGGCTTGCAACTCCAGCTATCCCCCTCCAGACGGCAAATTCCACAAGTCGGCAACATGCAGTATAAGCCCCAATTCAAGTGGTAACGAGGTGATGTATACGTACACTGTAAAAGGCGATTGCCCACGGGCACCGGGATCAGCTCGCGACGAGACAATCACCGTTCCTCCAACGAAATACGCACCAGAGGCCTTTGCGGCCCCGGGCCTGATCACTCTGAGCCGGCTTTCAACCCCACTTGGAAGTCTCCCGTACGATTAAATTACGTGCTCAGTCGAGCATTACATCGATGGTCCCTACTTCCGAGTCGCTTGTTGCCACGCGGTTACCTGCTTCACTGCCTGCGCCAAGGTGCTTAGCACCACATCCGGGCGCTTTGCCCTGAAGTGTTCGAGCAGATCGTCTCCGTCTTCCTTAGCGTTCCAGAGCGCCACGGCGATGCGATTCTCCGGCAGATAGGTGCGGACTCGCTGATAAACGGCGCGCGTCTGGGCAAAGGCAAAGGGCGGCAGGGCCGAAATGAAAATTACCGTATCTTTCTCGTCCGCCAAAACTTTAAGAATCTCGTCCGACG
The DNA here is from genome assembly GCA_036272895.1 of Acidobacteriaceae bacterium. GTDB lineage: Bacteria > Acidobacteriota > Terriglobia > Terriglobales > Acidobacteriaceae > Granulicella. The sequence continues at coordinate 32,618 of DATAXW010000022.1, forward strand.
CGGAGTCGGCCTTCATCATCAATGTCTGATAGCCCCCGTTTTCGAGCAGTTGGGTCAGCATCATCGTCGCCAACTCAGCCGCCCGGTCTCCCGCAGTCAGGCAGACAACGGCAAACTCCTTCTGTAGCGGCATCCTCAAGGCGTCCATCGTGATCGACCGCGCTGACCCTTCGTCCTCAGCTGTTCCTTCCGCATAGCCCTCCAGCCGAGCGACCAGTTCCCCCAGGCTGAGAAGGACGAACGTCGATTGAGTCTTGTCGAGCACACCTTTGTGCCTGTCTTCCTCCGAGAGGCTAAGCACCGGAAGGACCACCGCATCGTAAAGCGTGGCGAGGGTATGGCCATGCAGGTAGCGCTCCGCGATCGCCAGGACCTCTGCCTGGTCCAACGCCAACAGCCGCTCGTAGACATGCGCGGGCGGAGATAAGTGGGCGTCGGTGCCCAGAAGGCTATGCAGGAAGGAAAATTGCGGAACGTGGCGTCCCAGCACCACGACGCACACGGTCAGGGGAGTCGAAAGCACCAGCCCCGGCCAGCCCCACAACATTGCCCAGAAAATCGCGCTGGCCAGCAGCGCAAGCGACGATATGCCTGTTCGTGAGCTGAACAGCCGCGGTTCTACGACGTACACGGCGATCGTCTCCAGCACCAGGAAGAGTACAACAACACAGATCGGAGCTACCCAGCTCGGAGACACCGCAATGGAGAGCGCCAGAGGGAACAGCATTGCGATGAGGGTGCCCACAAAGGGCACGATCCGAATGGCCCCTGCGATGACGCCCCACAACAACGCGTCCGGAACATGCAGGAAGAACAGGCCCATTCCGAAAAGAAATCCATAACCCGCATTCACCTGGAACTGCGAGACGAGATATCGACTGATTCGTTCCGTAGCGTCGTCCAGGGCGCGAGTCATCAAATTCAGGTTCGTCATTCCCGCGAGCAACAGCAGTCGATGACGCAACTCCTCCCAGTTCATCAGCATGTAAATGGTGAAGATCACGATGACGCCGATTTCTGCAGCAGGCGCAAGGACTTCACCGATTAGTGTTTCTGTAGCGGACAACTGTTCCGATTTCGGAGTGACAATCTGCACGGGCAGCGCGTTTGGCTTGGGGGAAGCGCGATTCGAAGTGAGATTGCCGCTCACATCCTCAATCATGTCGACGGCTGTTTGGAGCGAGTCCACCGCGGAGGAGTGCAGTGACCTGATTCTTGCTTGAATATTTGCGCTGTAACTCGGCAGTGTTTGCGCGACGTTCAACACCTGCCGCGAAAGAACGAGAGCGCCAACGGTCAAGATGGCGCAGGTAAAAACGCTGGCAACGATCACTGCTGCATTTCTCGAAAGACGTCTCTTCTCGAGCCATGAAACCGCCGGCAAAAGTAGAAGAGAAAGCGTCAGGGCAAAGGTCAAAGGAATGAGCAGCAACTTTGCAAAGACCAGTAGAAGGCCTATGCCGACGATCACAACGACCGATCTCGTGGCTGAAGACTGAGTAGGCCTGGCGCGGAACATAGGACCTCGAAAGGCACTTATGATGTTCCGCCACAGGATACAGGATGGCACGCCAACCGCATCATCTTGGCTTCGTGCACGGCAATCGATCAGCCGCCGTTGATCGGCCTCGTTATTCCTGTACCAATTGAGACGCCGCAGTGATCCAAAAGCCAGCGATCGCGTAAAGTCTCACGACCGCGCGAACGCACGGCCTCTGCTACGATTCCGGAATGACGAAAGCAGAGCTTAAACAGAAAGTTTCGTTCTACGAAAGCGCACTTGAAGAATCTGCTGTGCTTGAGCAAACTGTGATGGGACGACACACTGCGGGCAAGCAATCCCAAGAACAATTGCAGCAATCGGAGCATACGGCATCTGTAACAGATCCGTCCGTGGAAATTTGAGGTTCAATACAGGGGTTTGATACAGGGCTGACGCCATCCCTGGTACCTTTCAAGTGTTTAACCGATAAACACCGAAGAATGTGAGCGCAGATGGGATTTTGGCGAGGCATAACCCTTTTCCTGTTCCCGGCATTATTCCTCAGCTCACGGGAATCGTGGCCTGACTCCGGCTATACTCCCGACATCCTCCCGGTCCGCGAATATTCCTTCGGTGCCGGCCGAACGACGTCGCCGTTAGGAGATGAGATAGATGAGATCGCTTGTCGATATCGAGCCCGGCCAGGAACTGGACGACTACCGTCTTGAGTCCACCATCGCCCAAAGCCCCATGGCGTCCGTCTTTCGAGCTACGGATCTGCGGGATGGTAAAGAAGTCGCCATCAAGATACCGAACCTTGCCTTGGAAGAGGACCCGGTTCGCTTTGGGCGCTTTCAGCGGGAGGAGGAAATCGGGACGTCGCTGGATCATCCGAACGTGATGCGGATCTTTGCCGATCGTCATCACTCTCGTCCTTACATTGTGATGGAGTGGTGCAACGGCCATCTCCTGCGGCAGATCCTGGACAAAGAGGGAAAGCTGCCACCCGAGAAAGCGGTCCATATTGCTCTGGGAATACTGGCTGCGCTCGAGTACATCCATAATCGTGGAATTATTCATCGCGATCTCAAGCCGGAAAACATCATGGTCGATGATCGGGACCATATCAAGCTGATCGACTTTGGCATCGCATCTTTGGAGGGTGCAAAAAGGTTGACCTATACGGGGTACAGTCAGGCCCTGGGCACTCCCGAATACATCTCGCCCGAGCAGGTCAAGGGCAAACGGGGAGACGTCCGTGCCGATTTATACGCACTGGGGGTCATGCTTTACGAGATGCTTACCGGACGAACACCGTTCTCCGGCCCTTCGCCCTTGGCAATCATGAACGATCGGCTGATGAGCTATCCCGTTCCACCGCGAAAGGCGAATCCAAATCTCAGTCCACAACTGGAAGAGGTGCTCTATCGCGCCCTGGAGCGCGAGCCTAAAAATCGCTACCGCTCGGCGCATGACTTCGCCTGGGACCTTGAGCATCTCGATCAGGTGGGAATCGCTGATCGTCAGGAACTGACGAATTGGAAGAAGCCGCACACCGAAGCTCATCGCAATGCATTGCTCTATTCCCTGCTGGCGCTTATCCCCATCATTGCTCTCCTCGCGGTGCTGTTTCTAACCCACCACCACCAGTAATCGCCTCCTGTAGTTCGCGTTTAGTGAATGATCCCGGGACGACGGAATACGCTTCCCGGTTAAACGATTGCGCCTTGCTAAGCCCTTTCCGATGTGACTCTTTGCAGGCGAGTCGAATCGACGCGAGAGCTCTCCCTAACGCACAAAAACTTTCGCTTGCTGGATTTCCTCATGGATTCCTTATGACTTTCCTGCGTTCCTAGGGACATTGGATATGCCAAAAGGTTCCACCAAACCCTTACCGGAAAACCGGGAGCTGGGCCAGTTGTATTCGATCGCGATCTCTCGGCTGAGCACTTGCACTTTGATGACGTTCTCATGGAGGTCTTCTTTGAAACTTCGCATGTTCTTCGGTTTGTCTTTCGCCATCTTCGGTGGTGCTCTCGCCGCCGCTGCTCAGACACAATCTGCTCCCGAGCCAACTGCCGCGCCGGCCTCGACCGCACCCGCTCCAGCACCTGCTGCTGCGACTCCGCCCGTCTGGAGCGTCGGCTCTCTGGACTTCAGCGGATATCTCGATGGGTATTACAGCTATAACGCCAACCGGCCAAGCAACGCCGCCAACGGCCAGGTCAACGACCTTTACAACTTCAATGACAAGACGGATCAATTCAACCTAAGCGCGGCCAAGCTCACAATCAATCATGATCCCGATCCGATCGGCGTCCACGTAGACCTTCTCTTCGGGCGCACCAATGTGCTGATGCACAGCTCGAGTGACCAATCCACCGACGACTACATCGAGCAGGCCTACATCAGCGCAAAGCCGAACAAGACGCATGGCGCCGAGTTCGATTTCGGCCAATTCGTCACCTCGGCCGGCGCCGAGGTGATCGAAGCAAAGGATGACTGGAACTACTCGCGCTCGCTGCTCTTTGCCTGGGCAATTCCTTACTACCACTTCGGCCTGCGCACATCGGTTCCGGTGACGAAGAGCTGGACCGCCGGAGTGCAGGTGGTGAACGGATGGAACAACGTCGTCGATAACAACGGAGGCGTAACCATTGGCCTGACCAGTGCTCTGACGAAGCCTAAGTATGCGTGGGCCCTGAACTACTACACGGGTCCGGAAAATACAGATACGCAGAAGGGTTATCGCAACCTCATCGACACGACATTGACGCTGACACCTACCTCCAAACTAAGCGCCTATATCAACTACGATTATGGGCAGAACCGCACACCCAATCTCGACGACGAATATTCGGCGAGCTCGCTGCACTGGCAGGGAGTTGCCTTTGCTGTCCGCGGACAAGTTACAGGTAAATCTGCACTGGCTGCCCGCTACGAGTACTACGACGATCAGGGCTTTCAAACCGGCACCGCGCAGGACATTCAGGAGTTCACGGCGACCTATGAATACAAATGGCTGGCTGGCCTGCTGATGCGTGCCGAATTCCGGCGCGACTGGTCCGATCAGCCATTCTTTCACAAAGACAACTACGAGTTTGTAGATGCGCAAACCACAGCAACCGTGGGCTTCATTGCATTCTTCGGACCAAAGCGCTAAGCCACACGGGCTGGCCGGAGTTTCCCCCGGCCGGTTCGTCCTTTGGTTATCACAACCAGTTACTTTCCACTGCAGGTTGGATAGGAACTCAACCAGAAAGGCTCTATGAATACCCGTTCACTCTTGCTGGAGTTGTTGATCTCGGGCTTCTTCGCGATCGCATGTTTTCGTGCACGAGCAGTCGACATAAACAATGTCGCGATGCGGCCTCGGGATCTGCTGCGTCTCACCGGCCGCCTCGAGCGCCTGCGCCAAACCCGCTGGCAATGGTTCGCAATGGTGCTGATCATCATCTTTGTCAGGCTTGAGATGGGATTACCGCTGGTCGTCGAGCTCACCGCCGCTCTGCAATTCATCATCTTCCTTGCCTTGCCTGCGCAGGCTCCGTCGCACCAGACAGTAAAGAAAATTGGGCGAAAAAGCATTGGAACCATCACTCCGGAAAAGATCCGCAGTGCCAGGGCTCGCTGAAGCTTTTCAGGATCACCAGTAACTTACAAATCCTCCACGCTCATGATTCGCAACTGTTTTTCAGCTGCTTATCTTGGGCCTGGGAATCTGACAACAACATACCGTACGCACCAAGGAGGTAGAGATGGCAGCAAATAAACAACAGGGCCAATGGTTTTTCTTGTTCCTTGCAGGACTGACCATAGCCTGTTCCGGTCTGGCCTGGATTGAGGGCGGTCTCGGCAAGGTGGCGCTCATCGTGGGCCTGCTTCTGCTGATCGCATCCTTCGCGAGGTTTATGTCGATCAAGAAGCTGGAGGGCCCGATAGCTCTGGGCTCACAACCAGCCGCGATGAAACTGGTCGGCGTCGTTGTGACCGTCGTCGGCTGGCTCATCGTCCTCTTCGGACTCCACGTGACCAAGGGCGTCGGTGGCCGGATGGTGATCGCAATCGTGGGTCTCGCAATCGCTCTCGTCGGTCCGCTGGCGATCTTGCCCACTGCCTGTAACAAGAACGCTATCTGGAAGGCATAACCCCAACCTCTAAATGGAGCGAGCCTCAATGAAGAATTCAGTAAGTCGATCCCTCCTTTGCCTGGTGCTGGCATTATCGTCCGTCCCCATGGCGCACGCCGATACCTCCGCAACGGCACAACTCAAGGCCGCCGCCGCCGCGGCGCCCTCAACGGCGACATTGCAGCAGGGTGATCCGGGCGGAACTCTCACCGGCACCGTTAATGACGTTCCAGCCGCCGATCCGAAGACCGGCGTTACCGTCGCCGATGTCGCCAATCAGGTGGGACAGAACAAGATCGCCATCAACTTCACCTGGACCCTCATCACCGGCTTCCTCGTCATGTTCATGCAAGCGGGTTTTGCGATGGTCGAGGCCGGACTATGCCGCGTAAAGAACGCCAACCACACCTACATGATGAACTTCACCGTGTATGCCTGTGGGTTGTTTGCCTACTGGCTTATAGGCTTCGCTATCCAGATGGGCGGTGCAGCCGGCAATGGAAATCTTGGCGGTCTGCAATCTCTCAATGGCGAGCACATGCTGAGTCTGTTCGGGCTTACGTGGGGCCTCTTCGGCATGAAGGGCCTGCTGCTCGCCGGTCACACCTATGACGTCGGCGTCATGGTCATCTTCCTCTTCCAGATGGTCTTCATGGATACAGCCCTGACCATCGTAACCGGAGCCGCGGCCGAGCGCTGGAAGTTCCTCACTTTCTGCGTCTCCTCCGTTCTCATGGGCGCGTTCACCTACCCGCTCTTCGCGAACTGGGCATGGGGCGGCGGCTGGCTCTCGCAGTTGGGTGTCAACGCCGGTCTGGGCAAAGGCTACTGCGACTTTGCCGGCTCTGGCGTGGTGCATGCTGTCGGCGGACTCACAGCCCTCGCCGTCGCGTTGATCATCGGCCCGCGCATCGGCAAGTTCAATCGTGATGGATCCAGCAACGCCATCCTCGGCCATGACATCTCCGCCGTCCTGATCGGCTGCTTTATCCTCGCCTTCGGCTGGTTCGGATTCAACCCGGGCAGCACCCTCGGCGCCTCCGGCGCCGGATGCCTGCGCATCGGTTCGGTGGCCGTCAACACCATGCTCGCAGGTTGTACCGGAACCTTCGGCGCCATGCTCTACATGTGGGCCCTCAAGGGCAAGCCTGATGCAAGCATGAGTGGCAACGGACTCCTCGCCGGTCTGGTGGCGATCACCGCTCCCAGCGGGTTCGTCAACCCAACCGGAGCCGCCATCATCGGCTTCATCGCCGGTGTTCTGGTTTGCCTTAGCGTCGTCTTCGTCGAGAACAGGCTCAAGGTCGACGATCCGGTCGGCGCTATCTCGGTCCACGGCACCTGCGGCCTCTGGGGAGTTCTCTCCGTCGGCCTCTTCGCTGACGGCAAGAGCAACTACGGCGGAAGCTGGAACGGCGTCACCGGCTCGGTCACCGGCCTCTTCTACGGCGACGCCAGCCAATTGGTGGCACAGATCATCGGCATTGCCACTCTGGTCGGCTTTGTCTTCACCTTCAGCTTCGTCCTGAATTGGATACTCGATATCCTCGTCGGCCAGCGCGTCTCGGCCGCCACGGAGATCGCTGGCCTCGACATTCCAGAGATGGGACAGCTTGGCTACCCCGAGTTCGTCTTCAAACCCGAGCCGGAGTTTATGCAGGCTGCCGAAAGCGCCTTTGCTGCATGACTGTAGATCTTTCCACTGCAGCAAGGCGTATCGAACGGTACGCCTTGCTGCACATCCTTTCAATCCAACCCCGATGTTGTGGAGCTTGCATGATGCAGGATCGGTCCCTGGAAGTTGCGAATGTTGAAAACCAGATTGCGGCATACTCCAATCTCTCCCTTCCTCTGCTCGAGGCATTGGTCTCTCAAGACGCACGCGCACATCTTGTGCGCATGTTCCGTGATCCCTACGTCCTCGAGCCCGGCGAACGCACCGAGCTGATCGACCAGCTCCGTAGGGCCGTAGCTGTTGAGCCGAAGATCTCCGGTCTCCGCGTTCTGCTCGGCATGACACTCTGTGTCAACCTGGAGGTTCAGGATGCGCTCGAAGAGCTGCGCGATGCGGTTCGCCTGGCTCCCGACAACTTTATCGCCCGGCTCAAGCTTGGAGAGCTGCTCATGCGTCTGCGTATCTGCTCTGAAGCAGCCGACGAAACGCTCGCCGCCGCCAAACTGGCAGCCACATCCATGCAGGCCGAGCTGGCGCGCCGGCAGGCGGAGACCATCCGCACGATGCAGCGCGAAGGCATCGAGCGCGGCGGCTATCACAAGCTGCGGTCGACCTTCAGCCGGACGAAACGTTGGTTCTTGCGCTCAACTCAACGGGCGACAGCGCTAACCTCCCGGTGATCGATGCCCGACCTGCTACAACTCGCGCTGCTCATCGCGATTCTGCTTCCCGCCGGCAAGCTCGTCGCCTCTCTCTGCACCCGCTTCGGCGTTCCCGCCATTATCGGCGAGCTGCTGGTGGGAATCGCTGCAGGGCCGGGCGGCCTTAACTTACTTCATCATGGCCCCTTCCGTACAGGACACGGTGCGGGTGCCTTCATGCTTCTGGCCCAGATCGGCGGCCTAGTGCTGATGTTCATCGCCGGCCTCGAGACCGACATCGATCGTATGCATGAGGCCGGTGTCACGGCGTTCCTGGTCGCCCTCTCCGGCGTCATCTGGCCCTTCGCCCTCGGAGCGGGGGCCGCGCATCTTCTCGGCCTCTCCTGGACCTCGGCGTTGTTCGTCGGCGGCGCACTCACCGCCACCAGCGTGTCCATCTCAGCCAGAACACTCATGGATGGAGGTCACATGGGTTCGACCGAGGCGACTGTCATCCTCGGCGCCGCGGTCATCGATGATGTCATGGGACTCTTCGTGCTTGCGTTCCTCACCGCCTCGCTCAGCACGGGCGGAGGCACATCCTTCGGCGCTGCTTCTGACGCATCTCAATTCTTCCAGCATCATTTCGCGATAGCGGTGCAGCATCCGCTGCTGCTGCAGATGGCTCTCATCAGCATAAGCGTCGCGCTGTTTTTCTTCGTCGGATATGGTGCCGCGAAACGCTGGCTCGATCCATTGATCCTCCAGATGCGTCGGCTTTCTGCGAATGAGTCTGTAACGAGCTGCGTGCTCGCTCTCATGTTGGTATACGCCATCAGCGCGGAGTGGCTGGGCAGCGTCGCTGGCATCACCGGAGCCTACCTTCTTGGCTATGTCTTCGCGGGATCAAAATTCAAGGCGGACGTCGAAAGGACCTTTCATGCCATCGGCCACGGCCTGTTCATTCCACTGTTTTTTGTCGGCATTGGATTGACCAGTAACTTCCGCGCTCTCGACGGTCACTGGCTTCTGCTGGGCGTCATCTTCTTTATCGCTGTCATCAGCAAGATGATCGGCTGCGGTCTGGCCGCAATGGCGCGCGGCATGGGTCCGGTGCGAAGCCTACGCATCGGTTGCGGCATGGTCTCCCGCGGCGAAGTCGGTCTGATCATCGCTGCCATGGCGGTCAGCGCAAACGTCTTCAAGCAACCCGAGGTCGCGATGATCGTGACTGTCGTTCTCCTGACCACGCTGGTCACTCCCTTGGCCCTGCGTGGCGCCTTCCATCTCAAGTGCCCGGAAGACAATCAAGACTTTCCCGGAGGCCTCAACGAAGTGCTCGACCCTCCTCCGCAGTCTCGCGCTCCCGATCTCGAAGCCGAGGGCACGGAGAAATGGCTTTCGCCCGCTGAATTGAACAGTGACCTGTCGAAGTCCTGGGCGCTGTCACGAGATTCGCCGTGAAATCGCCGGCTTGCAGGCGGAGCGTCGGGAATGAATAGGCACCGATCACCTCTTCATAGAGCGCACGAGCAATTTTTCAACGCAACTCTGATTCCGCCTTGCCGGCGGCTCCTTCAGAGTGGAGAAATCTATGTTGGAAGTAATCGCTGGCCAGGCAACCGATCCCGGCAGACTTCGCGCAAACAACGAAGATGCTATGGCGGCATTCACTCCAAAGTCGCAGCAGGAGGCCCGGTCGCATGGATGGATGTTTGTAGTCGCCGATGGTGTGGGCGGTCTCGATCTCGGCGATGTCGCGGCAGCGCGGGCAGCTTCCGTTATGGTCGGAGGCTTCGCACACGCCCCGCCCGGCACGCTGTTGCCTAGCCTGTTGCAGCAGTTGATCCAGGAGGCGAACGCCGCCGTGCACGATGAGGGACTCCAACGCGAACGACGGGGCAAGCGGATGGCCACTACGGTCGTCTCCTGTGTGTTGCGCTACGACAAGGCTGTCATCGCGCATGTAGGAGACTCCCGCTGCTATCACCTGTGCGACGGCAAGATCACCGCCGTTACGAGCGACCACACATTTGTCAACGAGCAACTGCGCATGGGTCTTATTACACCGATCGAAGCTGCAACATCCGAGATCCGCAATGTACTTACTCGCTCGCTTGGACCGGAGCGGTTCATCAAGGCAGACACGACAACCCTCTCCCTCAAACCCGGTGACACACTGCTTCTATGCACCGACGGGCTCTACGGAGGAATGTATGACGAAGATATTCTCCGCATCATCTCGCAGCGAAAGGATCCACAGCAGGCCGCAGAGGATCTGGTGAGCTATGCCATTGAGGTGGACGGCTCCGACAACGCCACCGCCCAGGTCGTGCACGTGTCCGATATCGAATCTGCAACAGAATATCGCAAGCGCTCCTTTCGCATTCCGGGAATTTAACTCGCATCCAGATCAGTCCGATCGGAAGCTATCGGTAGTTATGAAAAATGAAGGATTTCTGAATGAGCTTTGATCTTCGCGGCAACTGGAGGATCGTGATGATTTCCATCCATAGTTAGTTCGTCATCATCTTTCGCAGAGAGCTCTGCAAATAAATACACAACCGTGTTAATAATTAAAGGAGAATATATGTCGAGCGAATTCCGCAACTTCCTCGAGCTGTCCTATGAAGAGCTGGAGGAGCTCAATCTCAAGGCCAAAGACCAGCGCAGGAAGCGTGTCCCCATCGACAAGCTACAGGAAGAGCGGCTTAAGTGGCTCACGGACAACAAAGGCGTCAAAGCCGTCACCGTGCTCTTCTCTGATCTCGAAGGTCGGCTGCACATGCTGGACTACGACAAGAAGTTTCTCCTCAAGAGCTTCGACAACCTGACCTTCGACGGCTCCTCGATCCGCGGCTTCACCGCGCAGCGTGAGAGCGATCTTCGTCTCGCCCTCGACTGGAGCGCCTTCTACTACGCGCCCGCCGACATCTTCGGCGCCGGCAAAGTCCTCGTCTTTGGCGAGATCATCGACAAGAACGGAACGCCCTACGGCGGCGATGTCCGCGGGCTGCTCAAGAGCTTTTCCAACGAACAGTTTACGAAGAACGGCTACACCCTCAACGCCGCCAATGAAATCGAAGGCTTTCTCTTTGAAGGCATCGACGCCGAGCGCAGTTATCACGAGACCAGCAAGTTCGAATACGTCAACAAAGGCGGCTACTATCACTCGCTTCCCGGCGACCCGTTGCGCGAGTTCATCGATCTCACCGCCGAGGTCCAGCGCGCCATGGGCTTCGAAAACGAGAAGGACCACCCCGAGGTCGCGCCCTCACAGTTCGAGATCAACTACAGCTATGGCGAAGTCGTCGCCGCCGCCGATCAGATCCAGCTCTACAAACTCATCTGCCGCCAGGTCGCCACGCAGATGGGCATGACCGCCAGCTTTCTGCCCAAGCCCGTCACCGGCGTCAACGGCTCCGGTATGCACACCAACGTCTCCGTCACTAAAGACGGTAAAAACCTCTTCTGGGATCAGAATGGGCAGGAGAAGATCTCCAGCTTCGCCTGGGATTTCGTCGACCGCATCCTAACCGCCGGCAATGACGTCTGCCTGCTGCTAAACGCGAGCGTCAACGCCTATCGCCGTCTCGATCCGCACTTCGAGGCGCCCAATCAGATCAAGGCCTCAGCCGTCGATCGCGGCTCGATGGTGCGCATCCCCATCGGCAATGAGAAGTCGGCGCGCATCGAGGTGCGTTCGGTCAGCCCCGACGCCAACCCCTACATGGTGATGCTCTCGGTCTTCAAGACCGGTCTCACCGGCAAGGTCGCGTCCATCGCCAATCTGCGTCAGGCGGAGCGCTATCTCCCCGACAACATCTACACCGCCATTGAAAACTTCCGCAACGCCGACTGGACGACCGAGTTGCTCGGCGCGGATGTCAAAGCCCGCTACGCTGATCTCAAGCAGGGGTCGGCCGATCGCTGCCCTCGCCTGCTTGGCACGATCGTGAAGGGCTGCGAGGTGCAGTTCCATCACGACGTCTACAACCAGCTCCTTTGGGGCCAATTCTGACAGGAGTGCCTTGCCAAAACTCCGGTGTCTCGCCAAAATTCCAACTCCCGCACTTTTTTGCTGGTAGTGCCTCGCCAAAATTCCTGTGGTTCGCCGAAATTCGATCCTGGACAGGAGGGTGAGATTCTTAACAGTTAGGACGTGTCCGGAAATACATCTGTAAAACCTGTGTCTCGCCAAAATTCCATCCGGAGCGGGAAAGCAAAGGTTCTTAACGGTTAAAACGTACTCGCCAATGCTCCCGCGAAGCGATCTTCGAGCTCCAGCAACTCGCGCATCTCTTCCGAAGAGGGCGCGCGGGGAGTGTATATCGTAGTTTAATGCGAGGCACACATTGTGGATCTGACGTCGATTAATTTGATAATTCAGTCGATGCGGTCACAGAGGCCCTTAAATCTGGTGACACTGTTGGCCAAGTACATCCATAGCTATTTGGAATCCTGCTTGTCCTGGCTATCCTCCTGGACCTCCTTGGGCTGGATGAGTAGATCCGTATAGAGTGCCCGCAGCTTATCCTTCATTCGCTTGTACTGTTTAAATAAGTCCAGCTGCTCTTGAACCTTCTCCGGATGCCCGGTTCTGCGATACAGCAGCGCCAGCCGGTAATGCGCAAGAGCATCGGTGGGCTCCAGCTGCACCGCCTTTTCCAGTTGTGGCAGCGCCTTGGCCGGCTGGTTCATGTCGATCAGGGCTTTCGCGAGGCCGAGCCGGGCGGTCGCGTCCGCAGGCTGCAGGCCGACGGCCCTCGAGTAATCCGCATAGGCCTGCTGGATGTCACCTCGTTGTGCAACGATTGCGGCCAGACTACAGAGCGCCTGCTCATTCTGCGGCTCTTCCTGAAGCGCCCGCTGGAACTCCGACTCAGCCTCCTTTCTAATGGCTGGGTCGCCGGACGTGTTGAGCAGTTCGCCCAGCTCATAGTGAACGCCGGGCAAGCGCGGATCCATGGCGATGGCTTGGCGGAACTGCGCAATAGCCTTGTTTGTATTTCCCTCTTTAATCTCCTCATGCGCCAAGAGCTGATGCATTTGCGGTGAGTCGGGAGCGGCCAGTGAGAGCGCCAGCCGCGCCTCGCCGGAAAGATCATAGTAGGTGCGATAGGCAGCATAGAGGACCTCGGGGTTGTCGGGGGCCGTCTTTCTAAGCTGCGTGAGAACACGCGCTGCCTGATCCAGCTCGCCGGTCTTTGTATAGGAACCGACCAATTCCAAACCGACCTGGACCTCAAACCTTTGATCAGTAATCTCCGGAAGCGCTGCCTCGAGGTTCTTGCGACCCTGGTCGGTGTCCTGTACGTGCAGCTGGGCGAGCCCCAGAATCCCTTGAATTTTTGCGAGCGACGGATCCGCCTCGACCGCCGCACGCAGGTGCGGAATAGCATCCGCAGGCTTTCCCTGGAAAAAGAGCAGGACACCCAGATTGGCTTGTGTGTCAATATTTGCCGGTTCGAGCTTTACGGCCGCCTCGAGTTCCGGAATCGCAAGGTCCGGCCGCCGCGCGCGCAGATCATCCTGAGCTCTAGCCATGTGCGCGGCATACTCGGCCTGCGTGTCCGGGGCTCTCTGGTTAACTGCCTGCGCCTGGCCTCGTAAACCCACAACAAGAAGGCTGCCTGCCACAATAGCAAAGATTTTGCACGCCATACGCGATGAGTCTACCCGGAAGAAACAGCGGTTGGGAACGGATGTTTCGCAATAACAGAGAGACGGCGAGTAGTCGCCGTCTCTCTGTTATTGCATGGGTTTTGCAGCTAGAAGGTAAGCTTGGCGCCGAGTTGCACAGCGCGTCCGCCCACTGTTGTGGTGGTGATCTGCTCGGGCACAGCCCCGAAGCTATATGAATCTCCCGGATCAGTGGCACCGCCAAGCGTTCCCGTCGGAGAACCAAAGCTGGGATGGTTGAAGGCATTGGTTGCATCCACACGGAGTTGGAGCTTGAGAGACTCAGGCAGAGAGAAGACCTTTGCACCTGAGAGGTTCACCGTGTTAATTCCCGGACCGTAGAGAGAATTTCTTCTTACATTCCCGAAGGTACCGTTCTCAGGCATCACAAAGGCTGCGGGGTTATACCACTCATTGACGCACCGTCCCGTAACTCCAGCCGGGGGCGAAGCTTCGCATCTTGCACTGCGGTGCGAAGGCTTGGTGCTCACGCCTGGATTGCGATTCGGGAATGGTGACCCGGCCTGCTCATATGTATTTTGTGTGCCGAAGACGGTAAACGGTTGGCCGGATAATTCGACGACCGTTCCCGAGATCTGCCATCCGCCAACAATCTCATTGAGAAGACCGTTGTGGTTCAGGAACTGCTGCCCCCTGCCGAACGGCAGAACGTACACCACATACGCCTTGAATGCGTTGCGAACGTCGAAGTTGGAATTGCTGTAGTTCGCCGCCGGGTCATACGCATTCTGGAAGTTCTGTGGCCCCATGTGGCTGCCCCATCCTGCTGAATCCTGATCATCGAGCATGTGCGACCATACGTAATTGCTGCCGATACTTACTCCATGCGTGATGCGCTTCGTAAACGAGACCTGCAGCGAGTTGTAATTGCTGATGGCGTTATTGGTGCTGCCCGTCAGGCTATCGAAGAGCGGATACGGGCGATACCCATCCTGTACATCGTTCGATTCCAGGTGATCTTCAGGGATGGCGTTGAGATCGCTGTTGAAGATCAGGTTGGAACCGTGACTGCCCACGTACGCCAGCTCAACCATATAGTTGGTTCTGAAGGCGTGCTGGATCGCGAGGTTCCACTCCATCATTCTTGGGACCGGAACGTGGTACAAGACGAAGCCGGCGCTCTGACCGTTATAGGCCGCCGGGCTTGTGGTGCCCGCGGTGAAGGGTAGCGCCGTGGTCGTTCCAAAGACCGTGCCTGTCCCTCCCAACTTTGTGATCGGCGTGATGCCGTTGGTCTGGTCGGAGACGCTGCCTGAAGCGCTCAGCGCCGCCCCCATTCCGTAGGAACTGTTGTTACCGCCGTAGTTGTCAAGACTCCAGGCATACGCGTAGATACCGAACCCGCCACGAATCGTGGTGTCAGGCCGGATCGCCCACGAAGCTCCAACACGCGGCAGGAACGTGTCATGCACGCCGGCGATCAGTTGTCTACGCCCATTTGCATGGGTTGTTCCGAACCACCACGCACCCAGGCTGTTGTTGGCCGGGTTGGTCACCGTGGGATCAAAGCTGGCCTCGTTTCCATGGACCTCGCTCCATCCGGTGTTGAACTGATAGCGCAGGCCGAGGTTCAGGGTCAGGTTGGGGCGAATCTTGAAGTCGTCCTGCGCGAAGATCTGCGGGTTCTTGAAACGCGCGCCATACTCCGGCGAAATGTTCGCGCTCCAGTTGGAGGCGTAACCCAGCAGGAAGTCTGCATATTCGAGGCCTGTGCTCGTGTCCGGGCACATTTGCCCGGCATAAGCGTTCGCACCGCAAGCGGTGTGGTCCCATTCCTCGGTGTACTCGCCGCCAAATCCGAGAAGTCCCGGGTTCTCATTGCCCCACGCGGTCGAATCATCACGATAGATCAGCATTTCGCCGCCGAAGTGGAGAATGTGTCGGCCCCGAATCATCGTCACAACATCGGAGGGATCAAACACGTCCTCTTTATAGACGGCATTTGTGCTTGGCTGAATCCAGGCGTAGGGGTAGTTGCGATAGAACTGGATGGCCGGGAAATCGTCCACTTTGGCAAATTGCCAGCCAAGTTGTGCCGCATACCCCTTGTTGACGGCAAGGTCGTTAAAGGCGTTCAACTGATCAGTGAAGCCGAATCTTGCCTCATTGATCGTGTCCGGCCCAAAATTCCACACATCGGTGATCTGCGCGTTGTTGTTGTCTACGTCGCCCGACTGGCAGCCGATGGGGCACGCCGTGACGGAATTGGGATAGATGACCGGCGTGTCGCTTTGCGTGTCCGATATGGAGAGCCGATTGTTTGGAGTGATATCAAAGTCGAAACGGCCGAAATATTTCCGGTAGGGCGTGGACTGCGGAAGGGTGGAGTAGAAGTTGTTCTGAAGTTCACCATCGGAACCGGTAGAGCCGTTGATGAACTCCCCGCCAGCAATGTGATTCGCGGGCGTCGGATAGAACTGCTCAAATTTTGCCGCCACCGAGTCCATCAAAATGGAGGGAACCGCATTCGATCCGTACTCACTCTGAAAGGATTGGCGCACAGGATAGGGTTTTCCCTGCGGATCGTACGCAATCGTCTGCGTAGTCGGGTCGTAGATCGGCAGCTCGCCAGTAAAGTTGCCGCTCATGACGTCGGCACTCGGAATAGAGTTGGTTGAATTGCTGGCCGATCCATGATCGACAGTCTGGTCGTAGCCGAAGAAGAAAAATGCCTTCTTCTTCAGGTTCCATAGTGGGAGATCGACAGGTCCACCGATATTGCCTCCGAAGATGTTCTCTCGAATGTAGGGAACCGTTATCGGAGCTGCAAAACCGTACTGCGCCGCATTGTAACTATTGGCCTGATAGAACTCATAGGCGGAACCATGGAAATGGCTTGTGCCGCCTTTGCTGATCTGGTTGATGATGGATCCCCCCGTTCCATACTGTGCCGAGAACGTCGACAACGAGACCTGAAGTTCATCCACGTCTTGGAAGATCGCGGGGTTCGCGTTCTGGCTGTGAGACAGGGTCGTGGAGGCGCCGTCGGCAAGGACGTTGTTGTAGGGCAGGCTTCCGTTGACGGAAGCCGACTGGCCGGGATTGACGGCGCCCTGGTTGCCTCCGGGCACGCCGGTGACGCCGGGCAGCAGGATCATGAAGTTCTCCCAGTCCTCGCCGACCTGCGGCATCTGCTCCATTGACTTGGAATCGACAGTCGTAGTCTGCGAACCGGATTCCGTGTCCAGCAGCGGAACGTTGGTGGTGACCACAACTTCCGCCGCAACCTTGCCAACGGGGAGTGACGCGTTAACGGTCATGTAGCCGACCTGCACCGTAACCGGGCCGCGGATCAGCTCTTCGAAACCGTCCTTCGTGAAGGTGAGCTTGTAGTTACCCTGGACGATCGAGGAAGTATCGTACAGACCAGCGTGGTTTGTGATGAACGTCTTTGTCACTCCGGTATCGACGTCGACCACTGTCACCGTGACTCCAGGAATCACCGCGCCCGTTGTGTCCGTCACTGTGCCGCGGATGTCCCCGGCGTTGATGCTCTGCGCGATGCTTACCCCGCCACCCAGAATCAGAAAAAGGGGCAGGATCCACCACATGCTCTCTTTCATCCAAAGCTTTCTCATCGATGCCTCCAAGTTGGTTCTTCCCATCCACAGCCGTGGCCAGCCTCGATTGGCACCGCCATACACGTAGACAAGCGTTTGTTCATTGCTTATATTTGATGCGGGAGCGATTAGAGCACGGGGCAAAAACAGTTGTCAAGCATTTCAAACTACCTATATTCCATCTAGACAATCGTTTTGCTTGGCGGTTACTCTTGCTACCTTGCGGTGCCGGAATGGTCAGAAGCCTGGGATTTGATTCCGCACTTTTCAACGGGTTTGCCTCAAACGGGGTAAGTGGAACTGTATAGAAATGCGAGGGTTAAGGTGGAAAACAGTACTCGGCGAGTTTTTTTGCAGGGCGCCACCAGTCTTTCAGCAACTTGTCTGCTGCCAATCAACGGATGGGCATTCGGCAACTGGAAGACATCAGGGCTTAGCGCGTGGGTCACGACAGGACAGCAGAAGTTTCAGGCGTTTCCCATCAGTGGATGGCAGGTAGATGCGGGTTCTTCAGCCGCGACAATTGAGATTGATCCCACACGCCAATTCCAGAGTGTCCTCGGCTTCGGCGGAGCATTCACGGATGCTTCCTGTTACCTGTTGGGCCGGATGACTCCCGGCGCTCGCCGGCAGCTAATGGAAGATTTCTTTGGGGCCGACGGCCTTCGGCTGTCCATCGGCCGCACCTGCATCGGGGCGAGCGACTATTCACGCTCCGCCTACAGTTTTGACGACTCGCCCACACCCGATCCGTCGCTCACGAAATTTAGCATCGCCCCCGACCGTGAATACGTTTTGCCCACACTCCGTGACGCGTTGCGTATTAATCCGGAGATGTTTTATATCTCGACGCCATGGAGCCCACCCGGCTGGATGAAAGCTGGTGGATCTCTGCTGGGTGGATCCATGCGCTCGGAATACTTTTCGTCGTACGCGCAATATTTTGTCCGATTCATTCAGGCCTACAAAGCCGAAGGAATAATGGTCAATGCGGTGACCTCGCAAAACGAGGTTGATACCGACCAAAACGGCAGAATGCCTGCAGCCTTGTGGGGTCAGGAGTATGAGGCAGGCTTCATCAGTAAGTTTCTCGGGCCCGCGTTCCGCGACGCCTCTATCGACACGAAAATTCTGATTCTGGATCATAACTACAATCTCTGGGGTCGGGCCATGGATGAACTGAACGACCCGAGCGTGTACCAGTATGTCGACGGCGTAGCGTGGCATAGCTATATGGGCACACCAGACGCGATGACGAGGGTCCATGACGCCTTTCCGGACAAGCACAGTTACTGGACCGAGGGCGGCCCGGACTTCAACGCTCCCGATTATGCAACCGACTGGACAAAATGGGCAGCTGAGTATGCGCGCATTCTGAAGAACTGGGCGCGATGCATCGTTGCTTGGAATCTTGTCCTCGATGAGAAGGGCGGTCCGAAGATTGGACCGTTCGATTGTGGCGGAGTCGTCACTCTCAATTCCAAAACGCACCAGCTCACGCGCAGCGGTCAGTACTGGGCCTTTGCTCATTACTCCAAAGTCGTGCGTCGTGGCGCACGGGTCATTGGATCTACCGGTAAGATTTCGGGCGTCGAACATGTCGCATTCGCGAATCCGCAGGGCAACTACGTTATGGTCCTCAGCAATACGGGTCAAGCGCGGGACGTTCGCTGCCGTTTCAAGGGCAAGGCGATCCATATGAATCTTCCCAGCGATTCGGTCGTCACGCTCCAGTGGAGCTGAAGCCGGCCACGAACTCCCGGCAGATACATCCATCCTGCCGGGATTCCCCAGCTATTACTCGAACTGTAACCAGTTCACATTGGAGATGCTGTCCGTCGTTCCGCCGCCGCTGAACACCACGTAGAAGTTGTGCACTCCTGAGACAGTGCTGACGGGTGCGTTCACCGTTTGCCAGGTTTGCCATCCTCCTGTCACTGGCAAATTCACCGTGGCGATCGGCGTGCTAGTCATGCTGTCCAAGTAGAATGTCGCTGTTCCTCCATTACCGCCGCTTGCCGTACGCACATTCACGGTCTTGATCGATCCTGCAGTTCCAAAGTCGACATTTTGGAACGAAATGTATGATCCCGAGGTGAGATAGCCGAGGTCGTACTCACCGGTCGCATCGCCGGTGTCTTCGGTCTCCAGTCCGCTCTGCTGACTGTAGCTCGCCCCCTGAATCTGTGCCGTAGCCGCAACCACCGGGGTGCCGCTCTGTGTCCCGCTCCATGTAAAGGTTGCCGCGGCTGTGCCAGGCAGCGTATAGGAGAACGACTGCGTCGCTCCCCACTGAACCTGCACGCTCTGGCTGGCCGTGCTGTTGTTGTACGCGATCAGGGCTATCGATCCGTCGGGATTCTGGAATGCGACTGTCGCTACTGTGGGCGTATTGCTGGAATAGATGCGGACCGCGCCCGGCAAAACATACTTGCTGTAGTGTCCAAGCGTGTAGTATTCGATGTCGTAGGTGACGGCACCGGTGCCATTGTTCACCGTGACAATCGGTGTGCACGTATTGCAGCCACCCAGACTGGCGTCTTGTGTCAGGTCAGGTCCCAGATTCTGATCCAGCGCCAGGCTCCACTTCACATAGCTCTTCGCGGAGTTCCGCATCACCTGCGTGATCTCCAAAAAGTCCGAGACGAACTGATCAGAGATCCATGTCCCGCCGGAGTGCTCCGTCATCCAGTTGCCGAGCGATGGATACAGATTTTGCATGGCCTGCTGCACGCCCGGCGTACCCGAATAGCCGTGCCAGGCCGTTCCGGCCACCTGGGTCAGTTGCTGCGGAGTAAGACCATTCAGGACGGTTTCCGGATACGAGGATGTGTCCCAATTGTGATCGTAGACCATCACTTTGGTCGACAGATCCGCGGCGGACAGCGCCGGCAGCACATAACCCTGCAGCAGACTTAGTTGCGCGTTGTCGCTCATACCCATACTGGGGTACTGATTCGTGATGTTGAGCGGCTCGTTTTGGATGGTGAGATAGTCGATCGGAATTCCAGCCGCCTGATACGCCTGGAGGTACCTCACAAAATAGTCTGCGAAGGCAGTCTCATTGGTGCTCGTCATCAGCAAAGTGCCGCCCAGCATCGAAACGGGATTCATCGAGCTGGGATCTTTCATCCAGCCTGGAGGGCTCCACGGCGAGGCCAGCAGCTTCATCTGCGGATTAAGCGTCTTGGCCTGCTGGATGATCGGAATGATATCCGTCTGATCATGCGCTATCGAGAAATCCGACAGCGTGAGGTCCGTATCCCCAGCCGGCTGGTCGTCATAGGAATAGACCGATCTGGCAATATCCGACGCTCCCATCGGGATGCGCATAAAGCTGAGACCGATGCCGGTTCCCGCACGCGTAAAGAGATTGCTCATCGCCGTCATCTCTTGGCTTTTTTTGGCCACTTCATTCAGCAGATAGGCAGCCGAGTCGGTAAAAGCCGCACCAAAGCCCTCAATTGACTGGTACTGTTGGGTCGCGTCGACCACGATGGTGTTGGTCCCGGCGTCAGCCGAACTCGACGTGAAGCTCAGGCTGGGCTGGGCGGCCAGCAGCTGGCTTTGATCGTTCGTGCTTTGGACCACAGAAACGACCGATCCCGAGGAAGGAAAGGTATACGCGCCCGAAGCTACAGCGCTCGCTGCGTAGCCCGGCGCAACCGCAATAGCCTCGACCGTCGTCGTGGATGAAACTGAGATGGGCGAGGCAGCGGAGTACAGGGTCGAAGACGCGGTTGGTGTCGCGCCGTCGGTGGTGTAATAGATGGACGCGCCGCTGGTCGCGTCAGCGAGCATCACGGTTTGTGCTGATAAGTAATTCCCTGGAGCAGGAGAGAAGGTCGGGGTGGCGGCCGCTGGCAGATTGATCGTGTATGTGCCTGTAGCGACCGTGCTGTTCGAGTAGCCGACGGCCACCGCGATCGCCTCGATTGTGGTCGTCGATGAAACCGCGATCGGCGAGGACTCAGAAAACGGTATCGAGCTTGATGTCGGCGCTGTCCCATTCGTGGTGTAGTAGATCGACGCACCCGGGGTCGAATCGGCCAACGTCACACTCTGGGCCGCGGTAAAGTTCCCAGGCGCTGGACTGAAAGTCGGTGCCACCGCGGTTGGCATCTGCTGCTGTGTCGTCCCGCTGTCAGTCTTCGAGCTGCACCCACCCAATCCAAGGAGTGCTGCAACTCCCAGATATACTCCGCACCGCCATGTCATCTTGCTTCTCCCAAAATCAAGGCACTTCAGTCCAAACGAGTGATCGCTGTTCTCCCAGGAATGACCCTAATGTTCCAAAGACAAACGTTTCCCTCAAGAGAAGTCAGGCTCCAGAATTCCTCACGGTGAGCCATTAGACTTGTGAAGAAAAGGCCTGTCAAGGGCAGGCTGCGCCATAGCCAGTGGATAGACAATCGATTGGCTCGATCTATGAAGACTAACCCTCTCGCAAGTGGCCGTCTGGCAAGGTTTTGAGCTGTCCCGCGTTGCTGGCGCGGCATTGGACCTGCGAATCAGGAGTGCACGGTATGGCTATGGGGCCCGACACCAACGATTGTCTCCGATTGGGTGTGCCTTGACGCACATGCCATCCCGAAGGCCTAATTGTGGCTGAGTTCGAACAGGATGAAGCGGGACGAGCAGCTATGCCTATGAGCTCTCATGAATGATGTCCCGTGCCGTTAGGAGTGGAATCATGCAAGCGAAGTATGCCATTTCAACAGTTCTCACAGGGATATTGCTCGCAAGTCCAATTGCCAGAGGAGAATCGCATCGCTCCGTTTCGGTCTGGCTGACAACGGCCGACCGATCTTTCCTGCTGACCCGGCAACCGAACGTACTTCATTTCACGCGGACGGCCCAAGCCGGCCCATCCATCGAGGTGAATGACCATCGGCGTTTCCAATCAATGGACGGATTTGGTTTTGCCCTCACCGGCGGCAGTGCAGAGTTGCTGATGCACATGGACAGGGCCCACCGCACGGCCTTTCTGCAGCAATTGGTAGGAACCGGCGAAGGCGACCTGGGTGTCAGTTACTTGCGCATTAGCATCGGCTCATCTGATATGAACGACCATGCCTTCACCTACGACGACCTGCCGGCAGGCAAGACGGACCCAACCCTAGCGCACTTTCATCTTGGCCCCGACGGCACCACGGTTGTCCCCGTGCTGAAGGAAATTCTGGCCATCCGCCCCGACATTAAGATTCTCGGGAGCCCTTGGTCGGCGCCTGCATGGATGAAGACGAACGGAGCGTTAAAGACAGGCAGCCTCAAGCCGGAAGACTATGACATCTACGCGCAATACTTCGTGAAATACCTCACCGTGATGCAGGCCCAAGGCATTCACCTCGACGCCATTACGGTCCAGAACGAGCCCCTGAACCCGCACAATCTACCCAGCATGGTGATGCAGCCGCAGGAAGAAGGCGCCTTTATCCGAGAGGCGCTGGGCCCGGCTTTGCGCAAGGCGCATCTTTCCACCAAAATCATTCTCTATGACCACAACTGCGACCGTCCCGATTATCCGCTGTCGATCCTCAAAGACCCTTTGGCGGCGCATTATGTCGACGGTTCGGGGTTTCACCTCTATGGGGGCGAAATTACAGCGCTGACAACCGTGCACAATGCATTCCCGCGCAAGAATTTGTACTTCACCGAGCAGATGGTCGTTGACAAACCTCACGATCCGAAACTCGAGGTCGCGTGGCCGGAAACGCGGCTCATCATCGGCGCTCCAGCCAACTGGAGCCGTAACGTTCTGCTCTGGAACCTAGCGGCGGATCCCCAATTTGGCCCGCACACTAATGACGGCGGATGCCCGATTTGTGAAGGCGCTGTTACAGTCGATGGCAATACCGTGACACGCAACGTTGCCTGGTATGTCGTAGGCCATGCGTCGAAGTTTGTCCCGCCCGGCTCGGTCAGAATCGAATCAGACTCCAAGGTCGCGTTGCCGAATGTGGCCTTCCGCACGACGGCGGGGCGCTACGTGCTCATTGTGGCGAACACCAGCCACGCGGTTAGCACTTTTCAAATCCGGTGGCACGGAGAGAGCGCTGCCGCTTCACTCGACGACGGCGCCGTCGCAACCTATGTCTGGTGAGCCCAGAACGCTGCCTCTCCGAAGCACTCAAGAGACCCGGCAAGTTGGAACAGACAGATCCGTGCGACCGAACTTTCGTGGCCGTCGGATTTGGTTCTATGTTCTTTCCATGGCTCACAGGCGATTCCGCGTGTTTGAATCGCCGTGGTTCGGGACTGTTGAAGCATGCGTGGCTGCTCTTGCGGTGGTCTTCGTACGATGGGCAGGCTTACGCCAGCAGCGAGTGTCTTTGGGGAGACCCTCGCCGGCGTAGATCGACCGAAGGCCGTATCGTGTTTTCACCTTCTGGACGGCTGCCGCAACCGGCGATTGCCACACCGAAGAACGATAGCGGGCAAATCACAGACCCGCACCACTCAACGGATGCCGGTCATTTCCTGACAGGGCCAGTCGATTCGCGGACCATGAGTGTCGGCTGAACCTTAATCTCGTCCCGAGGCGGCTGCGCATCGTGGATGCGATTGAGCAGCGCCTGTGTCGCGATCCTGCCGATTTCCGTCAGGGGCTGCTTGATGGTTGTCAGTCGCGGCGAAGTGTAGGAGGCCGCATTAATGTCATCGAATCCGATGACCGACACGTCGGCAGGAACTCGAAGGTTGAGGTCCTGTAGCGCGCGAACGGATCCCATTGCTGCAAAATCGTTGAACGCCACCAAGGCAGTGAATGAATGCTTCGAAGCAACCAACTGCTGTACCACGGGATATCCGAGTTCAGGTGATGAGATATCGCGGTCCAACGAAATGACCAATTCCGGTTTGATTTTGATACCGAGTGTCTTCGCATACCGCTCTAATTCTCGCCATCGGTCATCGGAGTCCGAACTGAAGGGCTGACCGCGCATGAAAGCAATGTTGCGATGGCCTAGCGAGTACAGGTGACTAAGGGTCAGTTCGGCGGCTCGTGCGTGGTCAAGGACAACATTCGTTACTCCCTCAATATGCCGATGCCCCGCGACCGCAACGACAGGAACCGGAACGCTGTGCTCGAGGAGGGTATCGATCGCAATAATGCCCTGGGCTCCGCGTCCGATCAACATCCGAATGTATTCATCGACCAGGTGCGCCTGATGGCGATGATGCGCCGTGAAATAGAAATAGCCTGCGCCGATGAGCTGGTCGCCGATTCCGCTCATGACCTGGGTGTGATATCCCTCGCCCAGTTCAGGGACCAAAATGCCAATGGTGAGTGTGCGTCGGCTTCGTAATGAGCGCGCCAGCAGGTTCGGCTGGTAATTCATCTCCTTGGCGGCCGCTTTGATGCGGTCCCTTGTTGTCTGCGGGATGGACCGTCCCGGAACGTCGTTGAGAACAACCGACACTGTCGTCGGATTGAGTCCGAGGTGCTCGGCGACCTCTTTGAGGCTGACGGGCTTAAATCTGCTAGGTTTGGCGGTTTGCTTACGCAGCTTGCCGTCGGCGGAATCCGTCATCAGCGTTGTACCTGTGGGTATCGTACCAACGCCATACACGCCAAGCAATCGATTACCGGTAGTTCCGTAGAAGGAAGATTGATTTGCTTTCGGCTACGACTGCCTGCCGGTTTAAGGAATGCAGACGCTCGAACCAGCGGGGAATATATCGACCTTCGGCGTGATCCGCGGCTGCGTAGTTGCTGCACCGCCGGTACTGTCAATTACGTTTGATATCTCGCCCCGATTATCGAGAGCGACCGTAATCATATGCTCAAAGCAAACGCCAGACTGCGGGGTCTCGATCGCGTGGCTCAATGTAACGCCGGGATGCCGGAAGACGCTGTAAATACCCAAACCCCATGCCTCGTGAGATTTTACTCTGTTGCTCACCTTGTAGGACGCCCATCCCTTGACGCCCGGAGCACTCATCCAGCTCTGCTGATCGGGCGGGTCATACGGTATCTCGGACTGATAGAAAAACGTGCGTCCCTTCTCTCCGTTCCAAAGCACCTGGAACTGTTGATGGTGCTCAACAAACAATCCGTAG
Organism: Acidobacteriaceae bacterium; assembly: GCA_036272895.1. GTDB lineage: Bacteria > Acidobacteriota > Terriglobia > Terriglobales > Acidobacteriaceae > Granulicella. The sequence goes on from DATAXW010000022.1 coordinate 57,871, forward strand.
ACAATGACGTCGTCGCCATTGACCACCAGGCCGTTCGCGCTCACATTGCTCGCCCATCCTACGCCACGGCCGTGATCGGCCCGCCATATCCAAGTGTGATCGACGATCACATCGTTGCTGTCGATCACCAGATTAGCCACGGTTTTGCCGATACCTGCGCCGCCTACACGAAAAAAGACATCGTGCAGTGTGGTCGGATTCGGCGCGTGGCTTCGATGATTTCCTGCATCGCCAACCTGCAGCAACACTGGCGAGCGGATCTCGCCGGCATCGAAAAGCAGTCCTGAGATGGAAACCCCATCGACATCTGCGACAGTCATTGCTGCCGTGCCGCGAACCGGACGAAGCGTCGCAAAGCCGAGCCCAAGCACGATAGTATCTTTGCGCTTAATCCGGATGGGCTCGTCAAGAGCATAGGTGCCGGGGGTCAACAGCAGGTCCTTGCCAGAAGACAGAGCCGCATTTATGGTCGCTGCCGAATCGGTTTCTGGACGCGTGATATAGAACCGCTTCAGCGGAATCCAACGTCCTGCGGGCGCGCCGCTCGCCCAACTGGTTCCGGCGGTCTCGCGCAAAATTGCCGGGACGAAGACCCCATATCGACCTTTGCGGTCCACCTGAAGATAAGGTTTTTCACTTTCGATCGGAACCGTATTCAATTTCGTATAGGGCGGGTCCGGCCAGTTTCCCGCCGGGGTATTCAGCGCCCCTACAAACGCCATGTTCCAGTTCGATCCTGTCCAGCTCTTCCAACTGGTGTTGCGCGAAATCCATTGCTGCTGCGTTCCTGAATCAACATTTCCGTCAATCTGGGTATCCGACATCCATCCGCCACTCGCCCATCCGCGGTTCTGGTGCAGCACCATGTTTCCTTCGACGTGCATTCGGCGGAAAAACACTGCCTGTGAAACGGCCCACTGCAACGTTCCGTTCGTGGGAGTCACGGAGAAACCTTCTGCGCCGCGCCAAAAGGTCGTCGTCGCATTGTTATTCCGAAAGGCGGCGTCCACGTGAACATTCCCTATAACGTGAACATCGTCCGGAAGCGCTCCCAGCCCCATCACCTCGGTATAAAAGCCGATTGGAATATCTAGCTTGTACTCCCCCGGCAAGAGTAGGAATGCAAATCGCCCCTGCCCAAATTCACTATGCTGTTGTTCTGCGTAGACCTGGTCGATCGCTGTCTGCATCACGCTGCTGGACATCTCCGGGCAGAAGACAAACACATGAGGGCCGAAAAGCGAGGCTTGTTTCGGCTGGGCACATCCAAGGCCGACGCCCGGCTTCACGGCCGCGTGCATCGTCGCAGACACAAAAACTGCTGAAATCAAAGTAGGAATACTTAAGTTTCGGATCAGAAGGCCACGCCATGCGGAAGTCATGAAAAGCCTTTCGAATAAAGATGCCTGCCTCAATCCAACGGCGCTCTAAATTCAGTTTGCCGAAGGCTGCGTTGCCAGAAGACTCAGCATACTGAGGATAAGCGATTGTCTAGAGCGTATGCTGGAGGCGATCCAAATTTCTTTGAGGAGACCTCTACTGAATCGTCGAATGTTTCTTGTTCAATCGATGCTGGCCGCGGCCGGTACGCGGCTCGCGTCCGCGGGCCCTCCGGATGCACCCGTCATCGCGCACACATCCAGTGGTGGGCTCCGCGGGGCAGTAGCCGATGATGCGAACATTTTTCGCCGCGTTCCATTTGCGCAGCCGCCCATCGGTCCATTGCGTTTCCGCGCACCACGGCCTGTGCAGCCTTGGAGCGGTATTCGCGACGCCACGCAATTCGCCACAGCCGCCGTGCAGCCAGATACCCCCGGTTTCCTTCAGAGTGAAGACTGCCTGTACGTGAACATCTGCACGCCGCGCACCCCCGGGCCGCATCCGGTCTTCGTCTGGATTCACGGCGGAGGATTTACCGGCGGCCGCTCCTTCGATCCAATGTTTGACGGGACCACGTTCGCACAGCAAGGCATCATCTGCATCACGATTGCCTATCGTCTGGGGGTGTTCGGCTTCCTCGACCTTGATGCCGCGCTGGGTCCACTCTATGCCGGAAGTGCGAACAATGCATTGCGGGATATTATGCTTGCGCTCACGTGGATTCAGCAGAACGTCGCAGCTTTCGGCGGTGATCCCACGCGAATCACGATTGGAGGCGAATCCGCAGGAGCGAAGCTTACGGACATCCTCATGGGCATTCCTTCCGCAACGCCACTTTTTCAGCAGATGATCTCCGAAAGCGGGGGTGCGGAACGCATCTGGCCTGCTGCACGCGCGACCATAATCGCATCGAATTTTTGCGCACAATGGACGGCCAGCTCGGGTCAGCCCGATTCCGTCCTGAAATATGCTGCCGCACACGAGATCGTCGCGGCGCAGCGTCAGTTCACGGGCGCGTCCCCGGTGCATTTTCCGCTGCGGCCTGAAATCGACGGCTCGCTGATCCGACAGCATCCGGTAGAGAACATCCGGCAAGGCTCGGCGCGCGGTAAGCGACTTCTGATCGGCACAGACCTCGATGAAAGTGCGCTGTTCATCGGCCCGCATCCTGCTAAGGATCCCGACTCCGATGATCTCGGTAACATGCCGGTCGAGCAGTTCCGTCCTATCGAGGAAGAGTACCGAAAGATTTATCCGGGCCTCAGCGATCAGATGCTCCGCATCCGCAGCCTCACGGCCGAGGAGTACGGGATCCCCTCTTTACGCGTTGCCGATGCCCAGGCAAGTGCTGGGGGAACTGTGTATGCCTACCGGTTCGATTACGCCCAGCAAAGTGGGCGGTTCACCGGCCTCGCGTTTCACTCTTCGGAACTGCGCTTCGTCTGGGACCACATGATGCAACCCACCGTCTCGACCGAGACTCTTCAACTCGCCGCAACCATTCATGACGCCTGGTGTTCCTTCATCCGCGGCGAGGCACCTCAAGCCGCTGGTTTGCCTCCGTGGCCGCCATACTCAATCCAGAGCCGCCCCACGATGATCCTTGATCGCTCCAGCCGCGTCGAAAACAAGCCGCAGGACGCAGAGATAAAGGCCTGGTCCGGCCTGCTGATGCAGTAATGCAGTATGTGTACCTCGAGCCCGCAAGACAGCGGCAGAAAACGGCCGCTGCATGATAGATCGAACATTCCACCCTCAGAGCTGAATCTCCTAAAACTCGACACCGGTTTCCAATGCTCAATCGCCGTTTTTTTCTTTACGCTCTCGTCTTGTCCGGTTCATTCACCTGGGCGCAGAAGCTCTCCTCACGATTCGTGCAGACGTCATCCATCGCTTCGCCGGAAAAATTAAAGAGAGGTGCGACGCAGGAGCCGGCGGCCGGTTCTTCGCCGCGGATTCTCTTTGACGATCTTATTAAGCAATCGAAGATCAGGTTCATGCTCAAGAACAGTGTCAGCCCGCATCGGTATTCCATCGAAACAATGGCCGGCGGCGTGGCCGCGTTCGATTACGACAACGACGGTCTGCTCGATCTGTTTTTCACCAACGGCGCAGAGCTTCCGTCCATGGATAAGACCGACCCGAGCTATGCCAATCGTCTGTTCCACAACAACGGAGATGGCACCTTCACGGACGTGACAGAGAAAGCCGGCCTCGGTGGTGTTGGCTACTCCATGGGTGTGGCCGCGGGCGATTATGATAACGATGGTTATGTCGACCTGTATGTCACGGGCGTCAATCATAACCAGCTCTTTCATAACAACGGCGACGGCACCTTCACGGATGTAACAGCCAAGGCAACGGTCAGTGGCATGATTCCAGGGATCGGCAAAGCCTGGGCGGTCACGGCGGGCTGGATCGATTACAACAACGACGGCCTGCTTGACTTGTTTGTTGTGAATTATCTCAACTACGACCTGAAGACCGCCGCCACCTGCAGCACACATAAGGTCATCGCCTACTGCTCGCCGGACGATTTTCAGGGTCTGCCGAACATCCTTTACCGCAACAACGGCGACGGCACTTTCACTGATGTTTCCGTGCAGTCGCACGTCGGCCAGTACATTGGCAAAGGCATGGGTGTCGCTTTCGCCGACTACGATGGCGACGGCTATACCGACATCTTCGTCTCCAATGACACATTTCCGAACCTACTGTTGCATAACAACGGAGACGGCACCTTCACCGATGAAGCAATGAATGCCGGTGTCAGTTATAACGAAATGGGCAAAACAGTCGCCGGTATGGGCACGGATTTTCGCGATCTCAACAATGACGGGAAGCCGGACATCTTCCACACGGCGATGTTCGGCGACACCTTCCCGCTTTACAAGAACATCGGCGGCGGCCAATTCGACGATCAGACCAGCGACGCCGGGCTGGCGGGACCCACCAGCCGCATCACGGGCTGGGGAACCGGCGCCTACGATTTCGACAATGACGGACTGAAAGATCTATTCACGGCGAACGGCGCCATTCTCGACAACTCCATGGAGGTCGAGCACCGTCCTTACGCCCTTCCGAACAACATCTATCGCAACGTCGGCAATTTCACCTTCCAGGATGTGAGCGCGACAGCGGGCGCAGCTTTCAATACGCCCGCGCCCCATCGCGGGGCCGCTTTTGGCGACTTCAACAACGACGGCAAGATCGACATTGCTGTCACCGTTTTGAACGGTTCTCCCCAATTGCTGATCAACCACACGCAGAACCATAATCACTGGATCCTGCTGAAGCTGGTAGGGGTGAAAGACAACCGCGACGGACTTGGGACCAGGGTGAAGATCACTACCGCACATGGTGTGCAGTACAACGAGGCGACGACAGCCGTCGGATACAACTCCTCCAGCGATAAGCGCATTCATTTCGGCCTCGGCCCGGACGTTGTCATCGAAAAGATCGACCTTTCATGGCCGACGGGGGTGAAGCAGACACTGACCAACGTTAAGGCAGACCAGGAGCTCACCATCAAAGAAAGCAGCGAAAGATCAAAGTGAGCTAGGGCTGATGCTCAAACCGCTCGGCAAGCTCTGCCTGTCCGTTGCGCCGCAGCAGGGCGTCTAGGGCTTTCATGATCGTGGGTTCATTTCTGTCATAAGCAGCGACGGCCTCGGCTGTCAAATCGGCGTCCTGTATCTTTCCGAGCTCGAATTGAGAAGCGCACAGGATGTACAACAACGATGGAATCGTCGTCTTCGATTTTGTCAGCAGATCCACTGCGTCCGCCCATCTGCCTTGACGGAATCGCACATCGCCGAGCTCTCCGAGAGCAAGCGGATGATTGGGATCGAGCGCAAGCTCCGCCTCGAAGTCTGTTTCCGCCTGGCTGAGGTTTCCCTGCTGCAAAGCGAGCATGCCCAAGTAGGTGTGTATCCCTCGCGTATTCGGAGCGAGAGTCATGCCACGCTGGAAGCTGCGCTCCGCAGACGCTGAGTCGTCCATCGCAAGGTAAGCCGCACCTACCGACATCCACGCCGAGCCTGCAGTAACGTAAGGTCCTTTGTCGGTGGTCTCGAAGAGCCGCAGCGCCTCTGCTTCATGACCCTGCGTAAGAAGTTGTCGCGCCTGCTGGGAGATAGCATTTTCCTGCCTGACCTGCGCCTTCGGCATGGAAAGCGAGAGATGTTGCATCATTTCTCGGTGGAGCGTGGCCTCGTGTTGCGCCTCGGCTACATTGCCTTCGCCTGAATAGGCTCGCGAAAGCAAATAATGGACCTGCGCTTGGGTTGGGTCCAGCTCAAGCGATTGGTTGAGCGAATCAATCGCCGCGTCATACTCCTTCAATTTCACATCGCACTCGCCGATCTCGATCAATGCACCGGCATCCTTGCCCTTGGCCGCCAGCACTCTTTCAAAATTATCCCTGGCCGATTCCCATTCTCCGAGCTTCGCTTCAATCAAGGCAAGCAACTCCAGATTCTGAACATTGCGTGGTGCGAGTTGCATTTCATTGGAGGCATATTGCTCAGCTGCTTTCAGGTCCATGTTGTTGTAGCTTGCAACTGCTAAGTCGAAGTCGATCCTATTCAATGAAGGATCTGCATTCTGCGCTTTCGTCAGCCACACGATTGCCTTCGCATTCTCGCCAGAGCTGCAGAGGAGCTCGCCGTATTTCTGCCAAACCTGAGGATCATCGGAGGCTGACTTCAAGGCTGCCTGAATACTCACCAGCGCCAGTTCGTTGTTCCCTCTCAGGTGATAGGCCTGCGCCAGGTAATAATTCCCATCCTCGTCATCCGGAACCGCCCGCACTCTGCGCTGCAGTAAAGCGACTGCTTTATCAAGATTTCCAGCGACGAGCTCCTGGGTACCGATCTTCAGCAGCATGTCAGGATCGCTCGGGGCAAGCGCAAACGCTTTCCGATAGGCCGCATCCGCATCCGAACGGCGTCCTTCTTCTTCCAGCAGCGTACCTTCGAGCTTCAGCGCAGGCACGAGGTCGGGATGTCGTTCGAGGAGAGCATCCACTATTTCCAGTGCATGTATCGGGTCCCCGTGTTGAGCCAGCTCGACGGCCTGGCTCATCTGCTCCCGAACCGGAGCACCAGAGCCGGCCAGACGGCCCTGTGCGCAGCAATGAGCAGGAACACTCACCAACCCCAGCGCCATGAGGAGGCTAAACCCATTCAGGCGGAAGCCAGCCGGTCTCCGCAGGCCGAAAATTCTCAGAATCGTATGGCGCTCGCGCCTGTCAGTGTGTGCCTGCATTTGGATCAGGAGCCTATGTTGGGACAGACGGTACGCATCTTGCGTCACCTGTACAACGCCGCCCGAGGCTCTATGTAAGCTAACCGAATGCATGTTTTATGTGTACTTCATTCTTTGTGTGCCGAGCTCCCGCGGACGCTGAAGACGATCCTTCAAAGGTGGAAGTACCCTCTCACCCGACCCCATTCTCTCCGGCGCCGCTTCAGACGTGGTAACGACACCTGCTGCTCCTCCGCCTTCAGAGTTGGCAGGCTGTAGCCGATTTTGTAACGGTCAAACCACTGAACAGCCACAAGAAGGTTCAGCGGGGATCAGCGGTGAGCGCTAAGTTTTTCAATCAAAATCACTTATTTAACTCCACCCCAATAGGCTTCCCCAAACGGCGTTACCTGTCTTGGAAACAGAGGATCGGGGTTTGAATCCATCCGTCCGACCATTCCATTCCAACGAACCGCAGGCCTTCTATTACATCCGACATGGGTGGCGCTGTACGCCTCAGTCGAAGGTCGACGCGCGAGACGACGAATATTCTGTCCTCTTGTTCGTCCGGACGAGGAGCCAGTGGACATTCGAGCCATCGTGTTCTGAAGGAATTCAAGGTTTTGCGAAGAGTAGTGAGCGGCGATCTTTATGTCCCATCGGGGTATGAGTGCGGGGGACCTCACCCTTTGAGGCCACGGTACGCGCGGGCTGGGATGTGTGACGCAGTGTGAATGAATTGAAAAATTAGCACTTTTCCGCAGGACGCGGGACACTCTCCGATGCTAAAACGATACGGCAAGATCATCCGTCATATCGTGGCTTCGGCCGAAGAGGCCGCCGCTATTGTCCATGGTTCGTGCTCCATGGCCATGGGATCCCTCGTTGTTGTTGTGGAGGCTGCTTTGAGATCGTATATCGTTCGTGTTTTTTTTCTGTTCTTCGTGGGCCTGTTCGGCATTGCGCCGCTGGCGGCTTCAGCACAAACCGGTCTGGTGATTTCGCAGATGTATGGCGGTGGAGGCAACTCCGGCGCACCGTACACCTATGATTACCTTGAGCTCTACAATCCCACGAGCGCGCCCATCGGTCTCAACGGCCTCTCCTATCAGTACGCCTCGAGCAGCGGCACGTCCTGGAACTCTGTCATTCTTCCCAATGTGTCCGTCGCTCCGGGACATTACTTCCTGATCCAGGGTGCGGCCGGCTCGGGTAGCCCAGGTAATTTGCCGGTCACTCCGGACTTTGTCGTCACGTCCGGACCGAACTTTTCCGCGACCACTGGAAAGATCGCGCTCGTTCAGGGAACAGCCAGCCTCACTGGCTCGTGCCCGACTGTGAATGTCATTGACTTCCTGGGCTATGGAACAGCAAATTGCTTCCAAGGTTCGGGAGATGCGCCCGCACCCAGCAATACCACTGCCGATATCCGCTCCGGTTTTACGGGCAACAATGCCGCGGACTTTGCGGTGGGAGCTCCCAATCCGCACAACTCGTCTTATGGGGGGAACTCTTCGGGCCTCAGCGGCAGCGGACTTGCGACGCCGTCGACGGTAAGCTCGGGCGACCCGGTGCTGCTAACGGTGACGGTGACGCCATCCACCAATCCAGTCAGCACGGGAATTGCCGTCGTTGCTGATCTGTCTGCGATCGGCGGATCGTCCGCGCAGCCGTTCTACGATGACGGCACCCATGGCGACGCTACAGCGGGCGACAATGTCTTCTCGCTCTCAACGACGGCCACCGTCAGCAAGTCGGGCGGGGTCTTGCTGCCGGTTACGGTTACCGACGCTGAATCTGACGGCACGACTGCGAACATTAGCCTCACGGTCAATGTGCCTGTCGTTACTCTGCCGATCCATACGATTCAGGGGAGCAAATCGCTCACGGCTACCTCGGTCTCTCCGTATGCAGGACAGACCGTCACAACACAGGGCGTTGTGACCGGCATCGGCAGCGCAGGTTATTTCATTCAGTCCCGGGACGTCGACGCAGACTCCGATCCGACGACGCCAGAGGGTATTTATGTCTATACCGGTACCGGCAAGGTGCCGGCGACGGCGGTCGTCGGCAACTTCGTTCAGGTCACGGGATCGATCAGCACCTATCCTTCGGTGACCGCCAGCCATACGCCGGCAACGGAGCTTAACTCCACGGCCGCCACGGTCCTCGCCACCGGTCAACCGCTGCCGACGCCGATTACGATCACCACTTCTATGTTGACGCCCCGCGGCGGACTCTACCAGCTGACGCCTTATGAGGGTATGCGTGTGAGCATCCCATCGCTCACGACCGTTTCAGGAACGGATGCATCGCTCTCTTCCGAGGTCACCGAAACGGAAAAATCCAACGGCCAGTTCTATGCCGTGCTCACCGGAACGCCTCGTCCTTTCCGCGAGCCGGGCATCGACATCCGCGATCCGCAGACCGGGCTTCCTCCGCGCGTCGCAAAGTTCGATGACAATCCGGAGCGCATTCTCGTCGATTCAACCTTCCTGGGCAGTGCTCCTCTCGACCTTTCAACGGGGGCCCTTCTTCCCAATGTGACTGGCGTTCTCGACTTCACCTACAGCTCGGACAGTTACTACGATCCCAGCCGTCTCGTGCTCGACCCGGCATATAACCGTTCGGCGATCACGCCCGGAATGGACATGGTACCGGCGCCTGCGCCCGCAAGCAATGAGTTCAGGGTCGCGGCGTACAACATTGAGCGCTTCTTCAATCCCACCTCCGCGGATGACATCGACTTCAACCCAGTCACGGGCAAGACGGAGAATTCGAGCGCTGTCGATGTGACCCCTGCGGCCTATCAGACTCGTCTGGCCAAGGTCTCTCTGGCCATTCGGCATATACTCGGCTCGCCCGATATCGTTGCCCTTGAGGAGTGTGAAAACCAGTCTGTCGTGGCCGATATTGCCGCACAGATCAGTGCGGACGCGGTGGCCGCGGGCGAACCCGATCCGCAGTACGTGGCCTACGGCACCGGCACAAGCTACGCTCCCTACACCAACGATGTGGGCGGTATCTCGGTTGGCTTCCTGGTCAAGCCCTCCACCGTAGACACGCTCAACATCCAGCAGTTCGGCGCGAGCGATCTCTTCACCGATCCTCGCGACGGCACAACCGAGCAGACGCTTAACGACCGTCCCCCGCTGGTTCTCCATGCAGGCATCAAGCGGATCGACGCGACGGATTATCCGGTGACGGTGATCGTCAACCACCTTCGGTCGCTGTCCGATGAAAACGATCCTTCAAGCGGAGTGTTTGTGCGCACCAAGAAGGAGCTGCAGGCGGAGTTTCTTGCCAAGCTCATTCAGGGCTATCAACAGGCCGGGGAACACGTCATCTCCGTGGGCGATTACAACGCCTTTGAGTTCTCCGACGGATACATCGATATCCTTGCCACAGTCACGGACCAGAACGTGCTTCCTGCGACGCAGGTGGTCGAGCCCGGTGTCGCCGGTCTCGTGACTCCTCCGACGACGGATCTTGCGACGTTGCTTCCGGCCGATCAGCGCTGGTCCTACCAGGAGTATGGCAATGCGCAGATCCTTGACCATATCGTTGCCACAGCAGATCTGGTCGCTGCCGGCGCTCACATGGCGTACGCGCACCTGGACGCCGACCAACCGGTTGTGGCTTACAACGATCCCTCCACTCCTGCTCGCACTTCAGATCATGATGCCGCGGTGGGGTATTTCCTTCTTCCGGCGCCGGCGCTTTCAGCCACGCTGACCGGCAACGGCAACTTCGGTTCGGTCAACGTCGGCAGCACATCCTCCGGCATGGGCTTCGTTCTCAACAATACCGGCGAAGGAGAGGTCAGCATCAGTGGCATTACAGCCTCGGGCGACTTCTCCGAGTCCAACGACTGCGGAACTTCGCTCGCTCTGGGAGCGACCTGCGGCATCAATGTTGTTTTCTCGCCTTCGGCCGCCGGATCGCGCAGCGGGTTACTAACGGTGACTACCGCCGCCGGTACCTATACGGCAAGCCTGAGCGGCACCGGTGTGCCGGTGTACGACACGGCCATCAGTGTCCAATATGCGAGCACCCACCTCGTCTATCCCGGCGCCACCAACGTCACAGCCTGCGTCGCCCCGGCCGGCGGTCACACCGCGACGGGCACGATCCAGATTTACGATGGAACCGCCTTGCTGACCAATCAACGGCTGCAGGGTGGAGGCTGCGCCTACTGGTACATCTCTCCGGGACTGGCTGCGGGCACGCATTCGCTTAGCGCGACCTACTCCGGCGACAGCCACCAGCCGGGCGGGAGCTCGGCTCCGACAACGCTCACGGTCGATCCGGTGCCCGTCAACCTGAGCGCATCCTGCTGGAACGCGTCGTTCAGCTACGGTGCGAACTATCAGTGCACCGTCAGCGCCAGCTCCAACGCCGGCTCCGCGAAGGGCGTCATCGGCTATCAATATGACGGCGGCGGCACTGTTTCCGTGCCGGTCAGCAATGGCGACGCACAGTTCACCATTCCGCTGCCATCGACCGGCTCGCATACCATCTCCATCGTCTACGCCCGGCAGGGCAATTACGCTGCTGCCTCGGCGCCCCTTCAACACTTTACTGTCACGCCGGCCCCGGCCAACGTGGGGCTTACACCGTCTACCTGGTATGCCAGCGCAGGCACAACCTTCACCTTCCAGGCTGCAGTCAGCTCATGGAGCGCCGGCGCTCCAAAGGCAACGGGCAGCGTCTCCTTCCGCGACGGATCGACGTTGCTTGTGACCGTGCCGGTTGACAATAACGGCAAAGCGAGCTTCTCAGACGCAGCTCTATCCATCGGATCTCACACCATTACCGCAACCTATGCGAATGGAGCAAACTACGCTTCCGGATCAGCCAATGTAACGATCACTGTCGCAAGATAAAAGCGAGATAGTAAAGTTCACTTTCTTAACTCATTCCAAGTAGTGAACTAACTTTCGAGAGGTACGTGGAACTGCTTCGGGAACAGAGAGGCGGGGGCGGTCGAATCGGACCGCCCCCGACCAGCAAATTTTCCGATCCCAGACGCCGCAGAGTGCTGCGGCTTTTCTGTTCTGGCGAGAAGGTGTTGTAGTGGGGGATCTGGATGGAGGGCCGGTGAGTGACGATGCCGAGGCGAAGCGCGGGTCTCCTGCTTTATCGGAGTTCGGATTCGGGTGTTGAGGTGTTCCTGGTCCATCCCGGCGGTCCTTTCTGGGCGAAGAAAGAGAGTGGCTGCTGGTCGATCCCGAAAGGCGAGTATGAGGAGGGGGAAGATCCTCTCGATGCTGCACGGCGGGAGTTTCTTGAAGAGACGGGATTTCGCGTGGACAGGCCGATTCTGGAGCTGGGATCGATTAAACAGGCGAGCGGAAAGATCGTGACCGCATGGGCGGTCGAAGGGGACTGCGATCCTGCGCAATTGAAGAGCAACTTGTGCCAGATCGAATGGCCGCCACGCTCGAAACGCAGGATCGAGATTCCAGAGGTCGATCGCGGAGCCTGGTTTTCGATTGCGGAGGCGAAGGAGCGCATTCTGGCGGCGCAGGGTCCGCTGCTCGATGCACTTAGCGAGAGCTTGCGCGGGGGACAGAACTGCTCTGATGGATCCACAGCTAGTGATAGAGAAGGTAGGGTTCGCGGCGTGTCGTGAAGCTATCGAGAGCGGCCTTCCAGCCTGCAGCGATGGAATGCGGGTCGTCGCCGCGTTCAAGGGCGGCGAAGGTTGCGCTGTTTGCGATGAGGTATGCCGCTCGTTGCATGTGGAACTGCGTTGGATACAGGCGATGAAGAACGGTGAGGATCTCGACACCGAGCTCTGGGCTGTCGAGGGCGTTGCGATCGGTGAGGTTAACGCGGACGGCTTCGATGGTCTGACCGTGGTAGGGGTAGTGAGAGTGGTCGTCGGCGACCGTGGCGGTCGTGGCAACGAAGGTGACGCCGGGGATGTGGCGGGCGTTCAGTGCGGCTGCAACGTCGGCGGCATGGAACCATGCGGGTGGCTGGGTGCCGGTGGATTTATCTTTGGGCGGGACGCCGGCGCCGAAGAGTTCGAACGGCGTGGGCGTGCCGCGACCTACGGAGATGTTCGTGCCTTCGAGCATGGCGAGGCCGGGATAGAGCGTCTCTTCGGTGACGGAGTGGAGGTTGGGACTGGGGTTGATCCAGGAAAGCTGTGTTTCGTCGAAGTACTGCGAGCGCGACCAGTGTTGCATGGGGATAACGGCGAGATCGGCGCCGAGATCTTTTGTGCCGTTGTCGTAGCGGGCGAGTTCGCCGAGGGTGAGACCGTGGCGGATGGGAAGTGAGGTGTAGTCGGTGTAGGACTCGAGGCCGGGATCGGAGATGGGGCCCTGCACGGCGACACCGCTAATGGGATCGGGACGGTCGAGGACGATGACCTTGAGATCGTGGTGGAAGTCATGCAGCTCTTGCGCGGCGGCCTCGAGGAAGTAGCCGGTAACGGTTTCGTAGGTATAGAAGCGCACGCCAGCGTCCTGGAGGTCGATGACCACGGCATCGAGGTCTTTGAGCTGCTCGTGCGAGGGGCGGCGGTCGCTGTCGTGCGCGCCGTAGAGTGACGTGACGTGAAGGCCGGTGGTGGGATCGACTTCGGCCTGGATGGCGGTAGTGTCCTGACGGCCGAAGATGCCGTGCTCGGGCGAGAAGATGGCGGTGAGATGAGCGCCCGGGAGGACTCTGGGGAGATCGGTGGCGAAGATGTCGATCGTGCGGCGGTTGTGGCAGTCGAGACCGGTCTGGTTGGTGAGGATGCCGAGACGAAGAGTGTTGTTGTGCTCGGCGGCGAGCGAGGTGAGCCGGGCGAAGTGGCTTGATTCGAGAACGTCGACGCCGGTGAGGGTCGTTTCCGTCAGATGTGTGGTGCTTGCTTGTGAGGCGAGTGGCAGATTAGTTGACGCAGTGATCTGCGTGCGATCGCAAATCGTACCGACTGGGCACGACTCGTAGAGGAACAGCGCTTGCGCGGTGGCGGTGGCGACTTCGCCGCGCAGGTTGGAGATGGGTGGATTGCCCCGCGGGTGAACGGCGTTGGCGAGGAGAACGACGTAGGCGTCGGAGCCGGGGTCCATCCAGAGAGAGGTGCCGGTGAAACCGGTGTGACCGAAGCTGCCGATGGGGAAGATCATGCCGCGTGGTTTGGAGAAGGCGGTGTCGATGTCCCAGCCATAGCCGCGCAGATTCTGGCCGTGGATCGCGGGATAGCGTGGAGCGAGAAGGGGAGCCGCGCCGTGTTCGCCTTGTGCGATGGCGTACTTTTCAGCATCGTTGGCGGCGGTGAGTTGATCGGCGGTGTGCCCGGGCTGCTCGGGCGTAGTCATCAGTTCAAGCGTGGACTGTTTCAGCGGAAAGTTTGAAGCACGGCCCGCGAGGCGATCGAGAAGGGCTTGCGCGAAGAGCGAGACATCGTGTGCGGTGGAGAAGACGCCGGCGTGGCCGGCGACTCCGCCCATGCGACGCGTGGTGGGATCGTGGACGGTACCGCGTGTGAGCATGCCGAAGTGTGGGTTCGCTCGGGGGTCGGATTTGCTCTCGTCATCATGCGTGGTCGGCGCGATGCGGGCGAGCAGAGATGTGTTCCAGTCTCCGGCAACGCAGGGATATTTCTTCGAGTGGTGTTTCGGGGCCCATACTATCGCGGCGCCGATGATCCGGTGCGGACCGCAGGCCTTGGCGAGCGGAAGGTAGCGTGTGTCGGTCATGCCGAGCGGCCTGAAGATGTGATCTTGAGCATAGACGTCGAGGGGCTCGCCGGAGAGCGCCTCGACGATGTCGCCGAGGAGGATGAAGTTAATGTCGGAGTAGCGGAAGATCTCGCCGGGGGTAGAGATGAGCGGAGCGCTGAGGGCGCGCTCGATGCCTTCGGCCTTGTCCGGGACAGCGAGGCCCCAGGGATCTTTCAGGCGGATGTCGGGCGGCTCGCCGGAGGTGTGGGTGAGAAGCATGCGAAGAGTGACCTGCGCGCGCTCAGGGTCGTTGGTGGGATTGAAGGCAGGAAGATACTTCTGCACTGGATCATCGAATCTGGCGATCTTCCTCTGCTCATAGAGCTGCATGATGGAAACGGATGTGGAGAGATTTTTGCTGAGCGAGGCCATGTCAAAGATGGTGTTCTCGGTCATGGGCTCGGCGGGTGAGGGTCTGCCGTTGAGGCCGGGTTCGCCGGCGAGTTTGCGATTCCCGTAAGCGCGTTCGAAGACGATGTGGCCGCTGTGGCCGATGATGAGCACGGCGCCCGGAAGGCGATGTTCGGCGATGCCTTCATCAATGAGCGCGGAGACTTGGGAGAAGTTGGGGGCCGATGTTTGGCTCTTTGCTGATTCGAGGCGAGAGGCGGGTTCCTGGGCTACGCCTCGGAATGCCAGAGGAAAGAACAACAGCAAAATCGAGGCAGTGGCGATCGTGGCACGCTTTGGGCGCGGGGTCTTGCGAAATACGAGGCTGGCGAGCGCACCAACGATGTAGGTTGCGGCGGCGCCGATGAGTACATACCACGTCCACGCGATGTGTGGAATTGTCAGCAGACCGAGATGCACGGGGAAGTCTCCTTGCCAGAGCCAAAGGTTGAGGGCGAAGCCGACGATCATGCCGAGGATCGCACCGCGTTCGATTGCGAATCGGGTGAGTGTGCCGAGGAGGAAGACGCCGAGGAGGCAGCCGTAGGCGACAGAGGCGATAGAGAGGCCGATCTCGACGACGTGGCCTTTGCCTCCGGCATGCACGGAGTAAATGGCGATGGCGAAGAGCACCAGCGCCCAGAGGACGGTGGAAGATTTCGAGATCAGCGCGCGCTCGCGGTCGTCGGCTTGTGGGCGCACGCGCATATAGAAGTCGACGACGGTGGTGGATGAGAGCGAGTTGAGCGCGGCGGAGAGGTTGGACATGGCGGCGGCGAGAATGGCGGCGACGAGCAGGCCGGCAATGCCGATAGGCATCTCGCGAACGATGAAGGTGGGGAAGATGTAGTCGTTGGTGCGGAAGGTGGAGCCGGGATGCTGAAGGTAGAAGACATAGAGGCCTGCGCCGATGAGCAGAAAGAGAGCGAACTGTACGAAGATGACTACCCCGGAGCTGAGAATGGCGATACGCGATTCGCGCAGGTTCCGTGCGGCGAGCAGGCGCTGCACCATGAGCTGATCGGTTCCGTGCGAGGCCATGGTGAGAAATGTACCGCCGAGCAGGCCGGCCCAGAAGGTATAGGTGGTGGTGAGATTGAAGATGAAGTTGAAGGTGTGGAACTTGCCGGCGGCGGCCGCAACGGTGTGAATCATCAGCCATCCGCCCTGCACGTGCGAGCCGAGCGTGAGGAGTGCGACAAGTGTGCCACCGAGGTAGATGATCATCTGCACGACGTCAGTCCAGACGACCGCAGCCATGCCGCCTTCAAAGGTGTAAAGAAGCGTGAGGGCGGAGATGATACCGATGGAGAGGACGTCCTTTGTGCCGATCGCAATGCTGACGACGATGGAGACGGCGAAGACGCGCACACCTTCGGCGGCGGCGCGCGTGGCGAGGAAGAGTGCGGCGGTGACTTTGTGCAGCGTGGGGCCGAAGCGGCGGTCGATAAGCTGGTAGGCGGTCAGCATTTGACCAGCGAAGTAACGCGGCAAGAACAATGCTGCAACGACGACGCGGCCGAGCAGATAACCGATGACAATCTGCAGGAAGCCGAAGTCGCCGCCGAAGGCGAGCCCGGGAATGGAGATGATAGTGAGTGTGGACGTTTCGGCGGAGACGACGGATAGGCAGATGGCCCACCAGGGGATTGTGTTGTCGGCGAGGAAGTAGCTCTTGAGGGAGCGAGCTGTTGAATTCTCTGACGCGGCTCCGCCGCGCGATTGATCTCCCTTTGGACCTTTGGTCCGGCGAAAGCGCAGGCCGAAGAGCGTGATGCCGATGAGGTAGGCTGCGACGAGGGCGAGATCGAAGACGCTCAGACGCTGCGAATTTGCTTGGAGGACGAGAGCGGCGATCGAGCAGGACAAACGAAATCTCTCCTAGCCCGCGCAGCGCGCGACGTGAGGTGATGATGCAGGATATGATAACGGGCTCGCAGCAGAGATGGCTTGCGATACAGAGGGGTTGCAGACATATGGCGTATTTCATGGCACTGGATGGTGGCGGGACGAAGACGGAGTGTTGGGTTGCGGATGAGAGACATGTGCTGGGACGTGCGACCGGCCCGACCGTCAAGATTATGAACGTTGGCGAAGAGGCGACGGAGCGGCTGCGCGCAATTGTGGCTCAGGCGCTGGAGAGCGCGAGCGTTGCCGGCAGATCGATAGTGCGGGTGTGCTTTGGGCTGGCGGGATCGTCTAGCGGCGAGGTTCGGCGATGGGCGGAGACGACGCTTCGCGAGTTGGTGAGCGGAGAGGTGCTGCTGATGGGCGATGAGGAGATTGCGCTGGAGGCCGCGTTTCATGGAGTGCCGGGCATTCTTGTGATCGCAGGAACGGGATCGCATGTGACGGGGCGGTGCGCGGATGGATCACACGTGAGTGCGGGCGGATGGGGGCCGGTGCTGGGCGATGAGGGTTCGGGAAGCTGGATCGGGCTGGAGGCGATTCGTGCGGGGCTTCGGGCGCGGGATCGAAGCGTGGAGACGTGCCTGCTGCGCGAGATTCAAGAGGCCTGGGAGGTGAAGGATTTAGGAGAGCTGGTTGCAATGGCAAACCGGAGGGAACGTCCTGATTTTGCACTACTTACGGAGGTAGTGGCGCGATGCGCGGACGGTGGAGACGCGCTGGCGCAGGGGGTGTTGGAGAGGGCGGGGGAAGAGTTGGCGGAGCAGGTGAGTCTGGTGATTTCGAAGATGCGAGCGAGAGGGTGTGGGACGGAAGATATTGCGCGTGTTGCGTTTACGGGGAGTGTGCTGGGGAAGGTTCCACGCGTGCTGCGGTCGATGGCGGAGCGGCTGCCGCCGGAAACTACTGTAGATAAAGAGGTTACGGAGCCGCTGGAGGGTGCGCTGTGGATCGCGCGCAGGGGACGCTAGATCCGCTGGCCACGGATGTAAGTTGCTGTGAGACGGCCACTTGCGAGGCGATTGAGGGTGGCGGCCGAGCCGGGTGCGAGACGGGTGAGCTCCGGCAAATTGAGCATTTTTGATGGATTTTTTGTGGCTAGAAGCACGGTTTCTGCTGGATTTTGGCTGGTGAATTTGTGGAGGTTTTCTATGGCCTTGTCCAGGGTGAGGACGGAGCCGGCGAGGGTGTGTTTGCCCTGGTCAAGGTCGCCGGCGAGGAAGGCGCGGCCGTGGGCGACGGTGACGTCGAGCTCGCCGAGCTTGTAGTTGCCCTCGGGCATGCCGGCGGCGGACATGGCGTCGGTGACCAGGATGGCGCGGTCGGGTCCTTTGGCCTTCAGCCAGAGGCGGACGAGCTCGGGGGCGACGTGGATTCCGTCGCAGATGAGCTCGGCGAAGAGACGGTTGTCGTCGAGGGCGACGCCAAGGACGCCGGGCTCGCGGTGATCGAGCGCACGCATGGCGTTGAAGGTATGGGTGGCGCTGGTGGCGCCGGCGTCGATGGCGGCGCGCGCATCAGCAGCGAGCGCGTTGGTGTGGCCGAGGGAGACGCGAACGCCGTGCGAGGTCGCGTGGCGGATGAGATCGAGGGCGCCGGGAAGCTCGGGGGCGAGGGTGAGCAGGCGGATGTGGCCGCGGGCGGCCTGTTGGAAGCGGTCGAAGAGCTCGATCGAGGGCGGCTGAAGCTGATCGGCAGGGTGGACGCCGCGTTTGGCGTGGGAGAGAAACGGACCTTCGAGGTGAATGCCGACGGGACGGGCTTCGCGCTCACGCGGAGTGGATTCGACGGCGTTGGCGAGGGCTTCGAGCGAATGGAGGGTCGTGTCGATCGGGGCGGTGACGGTGGTGGGGAGATAGTGGGCGGTGCCGTGCGTGGCA
The DNA here is from genome assembly GCA_036272895.1 of Acidobacteriaceae bacterium. GTDB lineage: Bacteria > Acidobacteriota > Terriglobia > Terriglobales > Acidobacteriaceae > Granulicella. The sequence goes on from DATAXW010000022.1 coordinate 76,403, forward strand.
AGGAAGCGCTGCATCTTGCCGAGGTCCGTGGGGCTGGCGAACATGACGTCGTGATTCATCGCGCCGTGGGTGTGGATGTCGAAGAAGGCGGGAGTGAGGATGTCCTGCTCGCGCGCGAGGGCGCGCGGATCGGAGCCGATCTCTGCGATCGTGCCGTCGGCGGCGAGGGTGACGACGGGGAAGTCGATGGAGCCGGTGCCGGTGATGAGCGTGCGGGCTGTGAGGGTGGTGGGCATAGTCCTAGAGACTGCTGAAAGGTTCTGCGACGTTGACCAAGCGTACCTCAGCGGCTAAAGCCGTCTTCTCGTGTTGCCGAATTATGGCACGGCTGAAGCTGAAGCCGTGGCCGGTAAGTACTCCCTCATGTAAGGTGCTCTATCTTTGCCGTGACAGGGCAGCGCGGTGGTGCGCCTCTTTGCTGATTGGGGTGGTGGGACAGCTTGCCCCTCCGAAAGTTTTGTCAATGGTGCCGTGTTCATCCGAGGTTAGGTCCATTGTGCATGTGCTGAGAGGTGACAACATCGTTAGCGTGTTGCCGAATGGGGAGTTGGTCTCCCCTCCGGGCATGAACTTAGGAACCGTACCGAACTGGTGTTGGCCGACTTCATCTTGTTTGATGAAGAGAGTCCAATCCAGCGATACTCCCTTGGGTAATTTCGGAAATACGATAACCGTATCCTTGTGCAGCAGGATGCGTAACTTCGTTCCCTTCATCGGGTCTGGCTTGGCAACTCCATTGACAACAAGCACAGGCTGTATTGGGCCAGTGAGCCGCGCTAGTTCCAATTGCGCCCGCACCATATCGCGCTTGGCTGTAACGGCTTCCGCTTTCAGCCCCTCTGTTTCGTTACGCAACTGCTCGGCGTCTCTCTCGTTTTCGGCCGCTCGCTCAATTGCATATGCACTTTCCTCTTGGGAGGTTGCGAGGACTGCTCCGTTGAAAGTTTGCAACATCCCCTGTGCTCTATTATCGAGCCCCTCGAATATTCCCTCACCAACAACTCCCGCTATTACGATCAACCATCCAGCAAATCCAGCGAACTTGATTACGTCTTGTACGCACATTCTGGGATGTCGCCGCTTTGGCGGTCTTTTGAGCCATCGACGAACTATGGGGGTTAACTCGTGGACAATCTCCGGACCTTCGAGGATTACGCCAATCGCAACCACGATTGATGATGCAATCAGCCACCACAAGAAGGAATGGCCCAGCCATCCCAGGTTCTGCAGATCATCTCTTACGCGCGCATCCAACTCAAACACGAAGGACGAAGATATGGTGGTTAATTGGCTCACGGCAATGGCATGCATCGGCGTAGCTTTCGTCCTAATTATGGAAAACGTTAGAGATGTGCTGGGGCCGACATGGATGGCGGTGCGGAGTTGGTAGCTGCAGGCGGTGTGGATCTGGGCGGTTGTGGCGAGACAGGAGCAGAGCCGGGGGTGGTTGTCGGTGACGGTGCAGAGCCGGGAGCGGGTGGTGTGGACGGTGAGATGGGCGGCGGGGGTGGTGCAGGGATGCCGAGGTCAGTGGCGCTGGGGAGGGTGCGGGTTTCGCCCCATTGGAGCTGCGCGTCGTGCAGCTTGCTCATGCGTGTGATCCAGAGGCCGATGGCGCTGTCGTACTGCTCGAGGACGGGGCGAAGGCTGTAGGGGCGGTTGGTGCGCAGCCAGAGCTGGGAGTAGAGATCGCGCAGAAGAGAGTATTCGTCGCGGATGTCGCGCAGCCGGCCGTCGACGCGGTCATCGATCTCGGAGAACTCGTGGGTGACATCGCGGCGGGTGTGGGGGTCGGTGGAGAGCGTGTCCTGCTGGGCCAGGGCGTAGTCCGAGGCGATCTGATCGGAGAGCTCGAACTTGAGGCCGATGAAGTCCAGGCGGCGGGCGCCGAGCTCGAGCGCGTCGATGGCGTTGGGTTCACGCAGAGAGGTGGGGTTGGAGGGAAGCTCGTCGGTGGGCGTGTAGACGACGTGATAGGTCTGCGGCGCGGGGTAGGCGGCGCGGGCCTGGGCGATGAGCTGCAGGGCGAGCTCGGCGTGCATGCGAAGGGTGCGGCTGTAGGGACGAACCTTGGCGGCGATCTCCTGGCCCTCCTTCGACCAGGGATCGACCCAGAAGATGCTGTCGGAGCCGTCGCCGACCAGAGCGTCGTACTTGAGGACGTCGTGCGCGGCCATGACCTCCTCCTGCGCGGCGTTAATCTTGCCAGTGAGGTCGCCGTGGAAGACGGGGCCGTAGTCGGCCTGGAACTGCGCGATGGAGCTCTCACCGGGCTGCCAGGCGGCGGCGCAGCCGAAGAGGATGCCGTACCAGTTGTTGGCGGCGAGGGCTTCGCCGTCGTCGTCCCAGATGGTGTTGAGCTGGCCGTCGGCGCCGGCGATCTGACCGTCGCGGGTGAACTCCTGGATGTTCTGCAGGCCCATGTTGTAGTTGGGGTAGACGCGCGACCAGTTGTTGATGCCGGGCGAGACCCAAAACTCAAAGCCGGCGGATTTGAAGTAGTCAAGGTATTTCATGTAGCCGGTGTCGGAGGGCGAGTAGTGCCAGCTGATGGCGATGGTGTCGCGCTTGAACTGCTCGGGCAGGGGTTTGAGCAGCTCGGGGGACTTTTCGACGATGTCTCCCCAGAAGAGCAGGCGGCGGTTGAGCGGGCGCAGGGTGTTGTCGATCTGCTGCATGAAGTTGAGGTAGACGGCGCCGAGGCCCTGCGCATCGACGGCGGCTTTGGTCTGGCCGCGGCCGAGGTCGAAGGTCTCATCCGCGCCGACGTGCAGGAAGGGCGATGGGTAGAGTGCGGCGAGCTCGGTGAACTCCTGCTTGATGACGTCGAGCGAGCCGGGCTGGCCGGGGGCGATGACGGAGCCGAAGGGAGTTTCGGCGAGCGGCTGGTACTGCTCGTAGAGTAGCGCCTTGTGGAGATGGCCGAAGGCCTCCTGCTCGGGGACGACCATGACGTGGTACTTTGCGGCGTAGGCAACGAGTGCGCGGGCGTCGTCGGCGGAGATGCTGCCGCCGGGCGGCGCGGGGAGCGGATTGGAGGTGTACTGCTGGGTGTGCTCGAAGTAGGGCGAGTAGAGATTGTCTTTATAGGCGGCGAGGGTGCGGATGATTTTTTCCTGGAACTCGAGGGTGTCGACGGGGCCGCGCGACATGTCGTCGTCGAGGCCGCGATATTGCATGGCGGGCCAGTCGCGGATGTCGGCGGCGTGGAGGACGAAGATGCCGGTGAGCTGGCGCTCGATCATCTGCATGGCGGTTTGCGCGGCGTAGAAGACGCCGGAGGCGGTGGCGCCGGTGAGCACCAGGGTGTTGTTGGCGTAGGCGATGGTGTAGCCCTCGGGCTTCATTGCGTCGGTGAAGTTGGGGTCGGGGTGCATGGAGAGACGCTGGAGGACGATGCGAAGGCCTGCGTCCGATGGAACACCGTGGGTTTCAGGGAGGCCGCGGGCGCTGAGGGTGTCGCGGAGGTCCTGTGCGGCGAAGCGGTCTTCAGAGCCGCAGTTGGGGCATTCGACGGTGACGGCGGTGACGACCTGATCGCCTTTGAAGGCGACCTCGCGAGGCATGGGAATGAGGTGAAGCTGAGAGACAGGCGTTGCTGCGGGCGCTGTTGTTGGCGTTGTTGCTTGAGACGGAGCGGGTGTGGTTTGCGCGGCGGCAGAGAGGGTGAGCCCAACGAGCGCGGCGAGCGTGAAAAGTTGCATGAGGTTACGGTACACGGGGGGCGACGGCAGGGAAAAGTACACGAGGGAGTTAGCGAGTGAGGAGTCAGGTGAGTTAGAGGGGGAGATTGTGGTGATCCCGGGAAATACAGGGGTCTCTCCGCTGCGCGAGACGATGAAGCCGTCTCGCTTCGGTCGAGATGACAGATCTGTGGGAGGAGAGAGGATGAAGCTGTGACGCTCCGCTCAGGATGACGGAAATGAGTACGTCGATGAAGGCTAAATGGGTGCGGCGCCGTCGATGACGGTGACGCCGGGCGGCGGGTTGAATTGGAATTCGCCGGGGGTGGTGGGGATGTCCTCGTGCATGCGAGAGAAGGTGAAGGTGGTGACGGCGCCGGAGGTCTCTTCGATGCGAAGGACGTGGATGATGCCTTCGGCGTCGACGGTGAGCAGCAACGTGCGCACGCGCTGCGAGATGCCTTTGGGTGTGCCGGAGAGCGTGTAACCGGTGCGGCCGTCAGGGATGTCGCTAAGGTTGACGAGCGTGAGGGTGAGGTGGTCGAGCTCTTTGGCGAGCTCGGTGTGGCCGAGCAGGAAGCGGAGCGGGGAGCGGAGGTCGTCGAGCTTCTTTTCGGGAAAGCGCGTGGCCTCGTCGTCGCCGGGCGTGTAAGAGATGGCGGATTTTCCGTCGAGGAGGAAGAGCTTGCCGGGCGGCGTGTCGTAGGCCCAGCGCATGCGGCCGGGCTTGAGCAGGGTGAGGGTGCCGGTCTCGGTGCGGTCCATGCCGAGGCCCTGGTAGCGCTCGGTGTAGCGGGCCTCAAGAGAGTGGAGGTGGTTGTAGTGGGCGTCGACTTTTTTGGCGAGCGCGAGCGCGGTGGGGGTTTGCGCGGCGATAGGGAGGGTTGCGAGAAGCGCGAGGAGAGCAAGTGGATGTCGTGGCGACATGGGCAAAATGCGGGGGTCCTTCGACTGCGCCTCGCGTTGCGAGGCTTCGCTCAGGATGACAGCGTTTTTATCGGCGCTTTGCGCTGCGCTCAGGATGACAGCATTTCTTCTCGCTGCGGCCGGCTTACTGCAGGAGGTCGGTGCAGTTGGTGCCGCCCTTGGGGTCGTAGCGGATGTCGTTGCCGTCGGTGCAGAAGCCGCGGTCGCCGGTTTTGTTGACGGTGTTGGGGACGGCGGTGATCTCGTAGCTGGTGACCTGATCCTGATTGTTGACGGTGACCTTGGTGCAGTTGGTGATGGCGAAGGTGTAGCCGGATTTGTTGCCGCTGGCGAGATCTTCAGGGATGAGCTGCGCGGCCTCGGGCGTGGGCGCGCCGGAGCCGGCTTTGCCGCCGAGCTCGGGGAGCGAGCAGGAGAAGCCGTGGGTGGGGTAGGTGGAGTTGTAGGTGCCTTCCTGGGAATTGAGGTCGCGCAGGGACTGGATGGCGGAGGTCTCGTTGCCGCGCTTGATGACCTTCTGCATCTGCGGGATGGCGAGCGTCATGAGGATGAGGATGACCGACATGACGATGAGGAGCTCGACGAGCGTGAAGCCGGATTCGGTCGCGCGAGAAGGACGGCGGGCGGAGCGTGCGGTAGACAAGGCGGAGTCCTCGGTGGAGTGCGCTGTGGATGACAACTCAGAAGTATAGACGGTTGGGAAGGCGGGTGGTTACGGCGGCGAGCGAGCGTGGGGCGCGCGACGGGTCAGCAGACGAGGTCGGCGCGGGTGACCTGGAGCGGGCCGAGGTTGCCGAGCAGCGTGAGGGTGAGGGCTTCTGACGGGAAGAGCTGGTTGGCGAGGCGTTGGAGATCGGCGGCGGTGACGCGGTCGACCTCGGCGGTGATCTCTTCGGCGGAGAAGAAGCGGCCGTGGTACATCTGCTGGCGGGCGAGGGAGCTCATGCGCGCAGAGGAGCTTTCGAGGCCGAGGACCATGTTGCCTTTGATCTGATCTTTGGCGCGGCGGAGGTCGTCGTCGGGGACGGGGGTGGATTTGAGGCGGGCGAGCTCGGCGAGGGTGAGCGAGAGGACTTCGGGGGTGCGGTCGACGGCGCAGCCCGCGTAGACGGCGAGCGAGCCGGTGTCGCGGAAGGGGTTGAGCTCGGAGTAGATGGAGTAGGCGAGGCCGCGGTCTTCGCGGATGGACTGGAAGAGGCGCGAGCTCATGCCGCCGCCGAGGATGGAGTTCAAGAGGAAGGCAGCGTAGCGAGCTGGATCGCTTACAGGCAAAGCAGGCACTGCCAAGCAGAGCTGGACCTGCTCGAGGGACTTCTTGTTCTTGAGCGTGATGTGCGGCTTGGTGGCGGGTGGTGGGGTGCGGGCGAGCTTCGAATCGCGGCTGGCGGCGAGGGAGTCGACGGCGGCTTCAACCTGGGCGAGGAATTCGTCGTGGTGGAGGTTGCCGGCGGCGGCGAAGACCATGTTGGCGGGGGTGAAGCGGCGGGCGTACTCGGAGAGGACGAGCTGCTGGGTGAAGCTGGAGACGGTTTTGGCGGTGCCGAGGATGGGGCGGCCGAGGGCGTCGTGGGGCCAGAAGTTGCGGGTGAAGAGCTCGTGGACGAGGTAGTCGGGGTTGTCCTCGTCCATCTTGATCTCCTCGAGGATGACGCCCTGCTCGCGGGTGATGTCTTCAGGCGCGAAGGTGGGATGGAGGATGAGGTCGGTGAGGAGATCGAGGGCGGCGGGAACGGACTCGTCGAGGACTTTGATGGAGAAGCAGACGGTCTCTTTGCCGGTGAAGGCATCGAGGTTGCCGCCGAGGGCATCGACCTCGCGGGCGAACTGCTGGGCGGAGCGGGAGGTGGTGCCCTTGAAGACCATGTGCTCGAGGAAGTGGGAGATGCCGTTGCTCTCCGGGGTCTCATCGCGGGAGCCGGCGTCGAGCCAGACGCCCATGGAGACGGAGCGGAGGTGCGGCATGCGCTCGGTGAGGACAAGAAGGCCGTTGGGGAGGGTCGTGGAGCGAATGTCGCGGGTGTGGGGCGTGGTGGGGGTCGCGTTCTCGGCGACGGGGACGGAGATAGGCATCAGGGACATTGTTTCATGGGGCGGGGTTTTCAACAGCGGCGGCCGGGCGTAGGCTGTAGCGCATGAGCGGTGACGATTGCGTGATTGAAGCAAAGTCAGCGCGGCGCCAGGGTCGGCTCTCCGACGCGACGGCGCTGTATGAGGAAGCGGCAGAATCCTTCCAGAAAGAACAACAACCAGAACGCTGGGCGCATGCTCTTCGACACGCTGCCGAATTCGCTGTCAGGTCAGGCGACAGCGCGACGGGATTGCGCTATGCGCTTGCGGTGATGGAGTTCTACCGAAGTTCGCCGCCGACGACGCTGGAGATGGCGAATGCGGTGCGAGTGGTAGCGCTGGCCGAAGCGGCTGAGGGCGAGCGAGCGAGAGCTCGCGACCACTGGAGCGAGGCGCGGACGCTGTACGTGGACGCGGGCGTCGCCGACGGAGTGGTCGAGGCCGAGAGGCGGGTGGCTGCGCTCGCCAGCGCATAGACTGGAAGAGTGGACGCGCTCTTTGGAAAGAACCTGGCGGAGCTGACGGAGATCTTTGCCCATTTGGGGCAAAGGCCGTATCGCGCGAAGCAGGTGTTTGAGGCGCTGTATAAGCAGCGCGTCGTCAGCGTCGAGGACATTACGACGCTGTCGCAGGAGTTGCGGGAGCTGCTGGTTGCGGGTGGGTGGCCGGTGGGACTGCCGGAGATTGTGCAGACGGCGCGGTCGGTGGATGGGACCGAGCGCTACCTGATGCGGATGGCCGACGGAGAGACCGTCGAAACAGTGTGGATGCCGGATGGCGATGGCGGCGAGCGGGGCGATGGGAGTGAGGCCGCGAGCGAAGAGGCCGAGGAACAGGTGGATGCGGAGGAGGCGGTCGCGGGAGCCGGTACAGATCTCTCCACTGCGCGTCGCGCCGGTCGAGATGACAGATTGTTCTGGGAGCGTAGAGGGAACGGGCGGGCGAAGAGCAGCTTTGGGGCGCTGGCGGAGCGGGGGTATCGGCGGGCGACGATCTGCATCTCGAGCCAGGTGGGGTGTGCGGTGAACTGCCAGTTCTGCCTGACGGCGAAGCTGGGGATCAGGCGGAATCTGACCGTGGGTGAGATTTCGGGGCAGGTGGTTGCGGTGCTGAACCGGCATGCGATCCAGATAGGCAAGGACCGGATCAACCTGGTGTTTATGGGGATGGGCGAGCCGTTCCTGAACTACGACGAGTTCATGGGGAGTGTGCGGCTGCTGGTGGAAGGTGTCGGGATTCCGGAGTCGCGGATGACGGTCTCGACGAGCGGGATTCTGCCGGGGATTGTAGCGTTTGCGAGGGAGGAGACTAGGCCGAAGCTGGCGCTGAGCCTGAATGCGAGTAACGATGTGGTGCGCGAGCGCGTGATGCCGATTACGAGGAAGTGGAAGATTGCGGAGTTGTTGGAGGCGTGTAGACAGATTCCGCTGCGCACACGAGAGTGGGTCACGTTTGAGTATGTGCTGCTGGGCGGAGTGAACGACCGGCCGGAGCATGCGCGCGAAGTGCTTGCGCTTTTGAGCGGGATGCGCGCGAAGGTGAATTTAATTGTGTGGAATCCGGGGCCGGGGATCGATTATGTGCAGCCGCGGCCGGAGGATGTCGCACGGTTTCAGAAGACGCTGATCGAGGGTGGGATGCCGACGTATATTCGGCGGCCGAGAGGGCGCGATATTTATGCGGCATGCGGGCAGTTGAAGCGGACGGTGGCGGAAAATCAACCTCAACTTGTGAATGTGGCTGGCTGAATTGGCTTGCTAAACTGGCCTCCTAAACTGTCTTTCTTATCGTGCTAACTTAAGAGGAGAGCGAGCGGGTAGCTCAGTTGGTAGAGCATCGCCCTTTTAAGGCGCTGGTCCTGGGTTCGAGCCCCAGCCCGCTCACCACCCCCTCCCCTCCCCCCGTTTTGCGCAAAAACTTCATAGGATTGGACTTAGGTCCGGTTCTCGGGGCGCGTAAAGGGGTGCTTCGTGCAAATTCTTGATTCTGAAGGGGTAAGGTTTGCAGGGAGGGTGCGGGCTCGGGTTGTAAGCCATGCTGAATGAGGGGTTTGCGGCGGCGGGTGGAGATGGTGGTGGGGGCATTCAGCGTTGGTGGGGCGGTTGAGGAAGGCAATTCAGTCGCTCCGCTTCGCTCCACTCCGGCCTTCGGCAGAGCGGAAGCGCGTCTTCGACGCGTCGATATGAGACCTGCCCAGATTTCGGGAGAGCTGGAAGTCGAACTGTGGCTTCGAAAATGTACTTTCAGACATGCAGCCACAGGGTTGATCGTCCTCATTGACCTTCCGAGCCATTAGCATGTGCTGGGGAGCTTAACCATGCCTTTGAGAGCGACAGAAGTGTTTACGCCCGGAGCGTTTCCGGTACACACGTATGTTGAGCGTTCGCAAGAGGGCTTCGAGTCAGCTTTAGCTGATGCTTTGGCTACGCCTGGACAGGTTGTATCCCTGTCAGGGCCTTCGAAATCCGGAAAAACTGTGCTTGTCGAGAAGGTTGTTGGGCAAGACCAGCTGATTCCTGTCTCCGGGGTGTCGATCCGTCATCCGGATGACGTTTGGCGGAAGGTCTTGGATTGGATGGATCTGCCTATGAGCTCGACCGTGACCAACACTTACGGCGTCGCGGGTGAAACTGAGCTCAGTGCGAAAGGTTCGGTCGGCTTCAAGTTTGTTGCGAAAGGGGAAGCTGGTGGTCGGGGTCAGATCGGGGGCTCATTCGAAAAATCTGCCGAGGAGGTACGAGACCGCCGTGGTCTTCCGCAGGTAGTGAGTGAAATCGCCGATAGCGACTTCGTGGTGTTGATCGATGATTTCCATTACATGCCGCGCGACGTTCAGTCGGAGGTTGCCAAGTCACTCAAAGAAGCGGTGCGATTAAATATTAAGATCGTTGCGGCGGCGGTCACCCATCGCGGGGACGATCTACTTCGTGCGAATAGCGAGTTAAGAGGACGGGTTCGTTCGGTCGATTTACGGTACTGGAGTGCAGATGAGCTCACGGCCATCGCTCGTACTGGCTTCGGGGTTCTAAACGCGGACTTGAGTCAGACTATTCTTCAGCAATTCGTGACGGAATCGGCAGGGTCGCCACAGTTAATGCAGCTGCTCTGCCTGAACACATGCTTTGTAACGAACCTGCGCGAAAAATACGATGGGATGTTTCCAGCAGTGCTTAATGTTGGAAAGGTTGAGTTGCAACGAATCCTCGAACAGACAAGTTCCAACACGGATTTCCGTTCGCTGGTGGACGTGCTAGACGCCGGACCGCGTACACGCGGCACTGAGCGAAAGACATACCGATTTAGGGATGGCATGAGCGGGGACGTTTATAGCGTGGTACTGCGGGCGTTGGCCTTTGACCCGCCGAAGTTGTCATTCACTTACGATGAGTTAGTCGCGAGGACCGCGGCCGTTTGCGAGGGCGAATCCCCAGTCGGCTCAAGTGTTACTGGTACCTGTCTGCATATGTCCAAGCTGGCAGAAGAAAAGTTTCCTTCTGAACGCGCCGTAGATTGGGATGAAAGTAAACAAGTCTTTGACGTGCCCGATCCTTACTTCATGTTCTATCTCCGCTGGTCGGGGCGCTTGCGCGAGGGTACCTAGAGGCAGCGCATATTCTGCGTTTGCGTCATAGCCCTTTTGGGGTTATTAGAAGGGCTGCCCCTCTCTTCGCAAGTCAGCGTAGGGCGGGTACAGTTAGGACAAGGAATTGAAAAAGTTCCCAGGTATGCCGAAACAACTCGGCAGCGCAGTCTTGCGGAATTAGGCCGGTGGCCACAAGTGTAAATAGAACGCCTACTAAGTTGTTGATCCAGTCCTTTCGTCCGATCATTGAACAGAGATCGTTAAGATGGCCGATCTCCTGCACGAGTTTTTCGCTATTTTCCTGGTTCAGTTCCGTTTGATTAAGGATGTACAACTGAAGTTGTTGGAGGTGCTCTGCGATGAGCAGCTTCTCTTCGGGGGTTATCGGAGAGCTCGTGTTTTCAGTGCCTGCAGTGAGCGAGCTAAATGCTGATTCAGGTTTGCTTGATTCTGCAAATAGGTCAGGCATTCGGTCGTACTCCTGACAAGCCAAGAGGTATGCTTTCAATTCCTGACACCAGGAATTAAAGAGGTCGTTTAAGCGGTTATCTCCCACTTCCCTCTCGCCAGTTAGGTTCTCAGTTCCAGGAACCTGCCACCTAACGTTTCGACGGATGATTGACTTTCGGATATTGTCAAAATCAAAGGGGGTTTCGCTGGGTTTGTGAATGAGCGTCGAGTCGTTCCCCCAACGAAAATCTGTCGGGTTGAGTTGCTGGGCCTTTAGAATTTCGCCGATCTCATAGCGACGCTTCTCAAAGTGGATCTTGTCCAATGACGGCAATCGGTTAGACATGGGGCTAAAGGATATCTAGGTGGCGTTTGCAAAATCAAGCGGCAGTTCGGGGCCGAGAAAGCGAGGTTCGAATAGTCGGCTGAATGGCAGTTCTTAATGTAATCGTGGGCGGCAGTGTTGCTACGTGGACCTCGGCTGCCTTGGGGTCGTCGCTCAGGCGGTGGGTTTGGAGGGGGCGTCGAGGCGGGCGTAGAAGTCGGTGAGGAAGCGGGTGGTGTAGTCGGTAAGGAGGGTTTCGATGCGGGTGGGATCGGGGCTGCGGACGATGAGGCCGGCGTGGTGGTGCTTGGAGAGGCGGTGAACGATTTCGGGGTCGGTGTAGGCGGAGGTGTCGGGCCAGTCCTGGCGGGCGAGGCAGATGACGCTGCCGGCGTAGTCGTTGCGGAGCGGAGGGAGGGCGTAGCTTTCGCTGGATTCGGAGCCGGCGCCGGTGCGGGCGAGGGCGGCTTCGATGCGCGCCCACTCGATCCAGGGATTGAGGCCGGAGGCGTGCTCGACGACCTCGGCGATGTAGGCGCCGCCGACGCGGGCGGCGGTTTCGAGGAAGTAGAAGCGGCGGTCTGGCTGGGCGCGGATGAACTCGGAGTGGGTGACGCCGGAGGTCATGCCGAGGGCGCGGAGGGTGCGGGCGTGGATTTCGTGGAGGGCGGTGGCCTCTTCGCCGGAGCGGTCGAGCGCGCGGGTGGAGAAGATGCCGCCGTGGTGCATGGTCTCAAAGGGCGGCTGGCCGTACTTGTGCGGGGCGGCGAAGAGGACCTCTCCGTCCCAGGTGATGCCTTCGACGTGGAAGATCTCGCCGGGGACGAAGCGCTCGAGGAGATGGTTGGAGGCCTCGTCGCCGAGACGGTCGAGGAGCGGCCAGAGCTCGTCTGGCGAGTTGATCTTGTGGATGCCGACGGCGGAGGCGCTCCAGCGGGGCTTGAGCAGCCAGGGGCCGGGAGTGGACTGCAGGAAGCGCCAGAGGTCGTCGTGGTTGGCGACGGAGCAGAACTCGGGGACATTTACGCCAGCGCGTGCTGCGGCCTGGCGCATGGCGAGCTTGTCGCGGAAGAGACGCGTGGCGGATTGGCCGAGGCCGGGGAGGCGGAGGTGCTCGCGGGCGAGCGCGGCGGTTTCGAGATCGAACTCGTCGAGCGGGACGATGCGGTCGATGTGGAGGTGGCGGACGAGGCGCGTGATGTGCGGGAGGGTCTGCTCGGGGGTCAGCTCCTCGGGCATGGTGTGGAAGCCGGCGAGGATGTCGCGGGGCCAGTCAGCGGACGAGAGCTTGTGGACGGTGAGGAGGTGGACGTCACAGCCGAGCGAGGCGGCTTCGCGGAGGAAGGCCTGGCCTTTTTCGTAGGTGCTGATGGCGAGGATGGTTGGGCGCGGCATGTCGGTTGAGTGAAAAGAGTATTACAGGTGAGCCGCGGCCAAAGAAAGTCGGTGAGACCACTTCCTCGCCGTCTCCGTTATACTTCCTCGCAACCACACCATGAGGCGCCACGTCTTCATCTTCGGTCTTGTCGGCGGCCTCCTCATCGCCACCCTCCAATACACCGAATACCGCTTCGTCGTCATCGAGCACACCGTCGAGCTCTACAGCGCGCTCGTCGCCATCCTCTTCGCGACCTTCGGCATCTGGCTCGGGCTCCGCATCACGCGCCGTCGCGAAACCGTCCGCGAAACAGTCGTGGTGAGGGAGGTGCTTGTCCCCGCGGAAGCCGCCGCCCTCGAGCCCTTCGCTGCCAATACGGCTCGCCAGCAGACCCTCGGCATCACGGCACGCGAGCTCGAGATCCTCACCCTGGTCGCCCGCGGCTTCAGCAATCGCGAGATCGCCACGCAGCTTTTCGTCTCCGAAAACACCGTCAAGACGCACTGTGCCCGCGCCTTTGACAAGCTCGGAGCCGCCCGCCGCACCCAGGCCGTCCAGCGCGGCAAAGAACTAGGCCTGCTGCCGTGACCGGATCGCCGAAAGCACGATTTCCGTTCCATTTCTGCAAAATCATCCGAAAGAATGACGACATCCGGCCCTGTTACACCGCATTGTGACTTCACCCTCGCTTGCGCCAGGAGCCTGACATGAAAAAAACCGTTCTCACCTTCGGCCTCATCGCCGGCCTGATGATCTCCGTCCTCATGGGCGGCAACATGCTTCTCGCCGACAGGATCGGCTCCGGCCACAGCCTGGTCCTCGGCTACACCACCATGGTGGCGTCGTTCCTTCTCATCTACTTCGGCATCCGCAGCTACCGCGATAACACCCTCGCCGGCCAAATCTCCTTTGGCCGCGCCTTCGCCTGCGGCCTCCTGATCACCCTCATCACCACCGTCTGCTACGTTGCCATGTGGGAGGTCCTCTACTTCAACTTCATCCCCCACTTCATGGACAGCTACTTTGCCGCGCAGATTCACAGAGTCCAGTCCTCCGGCCTCGACCCCACCACCACCGCCGCGCAGGTCGCTGCCATACGGCACTCTCAGCAGCTCTACCAGAATCCCTTCGTCAACATGGCCTACACCTTCATGGAGCCCCTGCCTGTCGGTCTTATCATTACTCTCGTCTCCGCTGCTTTCCTCCGCCGCAAGACCCCTGTCGAACCCGCGGCCGCCCCCGCAGTCATGCACCCATAAATCAAAAGGCCGGGGAGTAAGCCCCGGCGTTCCGTCTTCTGAACTGTCAAGCGTTTCTCATAGGAGGCAGCATGGCTTCAGTCACTGGCTTTGGCGGTATCTTTTTGCGAGCGGATGATCCGAAGGCCCTGTATCAATGGTACGAGCAGCATCTCGGTCTGGCGAAGTCGGAAGGAGCTTTCACATTTCCCGCACCGACACAACACGCTCAGGTCATCTTCGCCCTCTTCAAAAAAGACAATGAATACTTTCCACCGGCTCAGAAGGCGATGATCAACCTCCAGGTGGATGATCTGGATGGAGTGCTGGACCGTTTGATAGGCGAAGGCGTGACGGTCGATCCAAAACGCGAGAGCTACGATTTTGGAAAGTTCGGCTGGTTCACCGACCCGGAAGGAAATCGTGTCGAGGTTTGGCAGCCTCTAGGAACGGAATGATGCCGAGGGCGACCCTCAGGACTTCGATCGAGATGACAGGTCAGTCGCTGGGTTCCTGATTGGTGAGCTTTCGCACGAGATTGGTGGTGGAGAAGCCTTCGACGGTGGGGACGATTTCGACGCGGCCGCCGGAGGCGAGGACGTCTTCGTGGCCGACGACGGTGTCGATGGTGTAGTCGCCGCCTTTGACGAGGACGTCGGGGCGGATGGCGCGGATGAGCTCGAGGGGCGTGTCTTCATCGAAGAGAACGACGGCGTCGACGGCGGCGAGGGCGGCCATGACGCGGGCGCGCTCACGCTGGGCGACGACGGGGCGGGTGGGGCCTTTGAGGCGCTGGACGGAGGCGTCGGCGTTGAGGCCGAGGACGAGCTTGGAGCCGAAGCGGCGGCACTCTTCGAGCAGGGTGACGTGGCCGACGTGGAGGAGATCGAAGCAGCCGTTGGTGAAGACGATGGTCTCGCCCGCGGCGCGCCAGTCGGCGATGCGGGAGATGAGGCTGGCGCGGTCGAGGAGTTTTTCGTCGGCGTTGAGTTTGGTGGAGGGGGTGAGCGCGGCAATGAGCTCGTGGTGCGCGATGGGCACGGTGCCGACCTTGCCGACGACGATGCCGGCGGCGAGGTTGGCGAGGTCGACGGCGGTTTCGACGGTGAGGCCGGCGGCCATGGCGGCGGCGAGGGTGGCGATGACGGTGTCGCCGGCGCCGGAGACGTCGAAGACCTCGCGGGCGCGGGCGGGGGAGTGGAAGCCGCCGGTGGCGGAGAGGACGCGGATGCCGCGCTCGCTCATGGTCGCGGCGAGGTACTCGAAGTCGTGTTCGACACGCTGCTGTTCGCCGGCGGCGAGGAGGGCGTCGAGCTCGTGGGTGGGGATGCCGGTGGCGGCGGAGAGCTCCTGCAGGTTGGGGCAGACCATGGTGGCGCCGGAGTACTTGCTGAGATCGGGCGTCTTGGGATCGGCGAAGACGGGGACGCCGGAGCGGCGGGCGGCGGCGATGAGGGCGGCGCAGAGCTCGTGGGTGAGCGCGCCTTTGGCGTAGTCGGAGAGGATGATGGCGTGGACCTTGGAGATGAGGGCGAGCGTGCGTTCGGTGAGGTGTTGCTGGTCTTCGGCGGAGGGGCGATCGCGGGATTCGATGTCGAGGCGGAGGAGCTGCTGGGTGCGGCCGACGATGCGGGTTTTGGAGATGGTGGGCAGCGAGGAGGTGACGACGCCGGCGGTGTCGATGCTGGCGGCTTCGAGGAGGGCGGCGAGCTCGCGGCGTTCGGCGTCGTCGCCCCAGAGGCCGGCGAGGAACGGCTGGCAGCCGAGGCCGGCGAGGTTCATGGCGACGTTGGCGGCGCCGCCGGGGCGCTCGTAGCGGTGGGCGTGGCGGAGAACGGGCACGGGCGCTTCGGGCGAGATGCGATCGACCTCGCCGAGGATGTAGCGGTCGAGCATGAGGTCGCCGACGACGAGGACCTTGATGTGGTGGAAGCCGCCTTCGAGCAGGCCGAGGACGTTGTGGACTTCGGGCATCATGCGCGTGCGACTCCCTCACGGAAGAAGGTCTCATATTCTGCGATGAGCTGCTCGGAGGAAAAGCGGGCGACGTTGCGGAGGCCGGCTTCGCGGAGCCGGGCGCACTGCGGCCAGGCGGCGGCGATGGCGGCGGCGGCGGCCTCGGGATTCTCGGGATCGACGAGGATGGCGGCGCCGCCGGCGACCTCGGACATGGGCTCGCGGTTGGAGGTGGCGACGGGGCAGCCGAGGGTCTGGGCTTCGAGGATGGGCCAGCCGAAGCCCTCGTAGAGAGAGGCGAAGAGCAGAAGGGACGCGCCGGTGTAGAGCGCTTCGACGACGTCATCGGGAGGGTCGAAGACTTCGATGACGTGAGGCTGCAGTGCGAGACGATTGAGCTCGGCGCGGAGGTCGTCATTGAAGGGATGGCCGGCCATCACGAGCTTGAAGGAGGCGAAGACTGGATGCTGGGAGCGCAACGCGGCGAAGATGCGAACGATGCCGGGACGGTTCTTGTACCAGAGATTGCCGCCGACCTGGAGGAGATAGGGTTCGTCGTCCTGGAGACCGAGGGAGCGGCGTATGGCGGTGAGCTGCTGGGCGGATGCGGGCTGAAAGGAGCGATTAAGAGGGTTGGAGATGACGCGGATCTCGCCGCGAGCGCCGAGGGCCTCTAGTTCGCGAGCCGTTGTGCGGGAGACGCAGACGACGCGCTCGATGGCGAGCAGGTTGCGCTTGATCCATTGCTGCTGCAGGCGGCCGGTGCGGCTGATGTGCTGGCGCGGGAAGCGTCCCTCGGCAGCGTGGATGGCGAGGAGATCGTGGCAGGTGATGCTGGGCCGGCGACCGCGCACCCAGGGACGATAGACGGCGTTGGAGTGATCGCAGATGTGCACGGCGTCCCAGCGGCGACCGCTGCGCAGCCATAAGCGCAGCGGAAAGAGGAGATACATGTCGAGATAGCCGAGCCATTTGCCGAGAGTGCCTGTGGCGAGCGAGCCCACGAGAGCGCGGGCGCGAAGGAGCTCGACGTGGTGGCCGCGGGCGGTGAGTTCGCGGCGAAGCATCTCTCCGAAGCGCGGCATGCTCTTGGCGTCGCCGAGCTCGTAGTTGCCGATGAGGAGAATCTTCATTGCGGATGCGAGTTCTTCAAATTGCGGGCGGCCAGAGCGACGCCACCGCCTGGAGCACCTCTTCGACAGTGATTGAGGTAAGGCACCGCTTTTGCTCGACGATGCAGGTGTCCAGAATACAGCCGCGGCAGGAGACGGGATGGTAGAGGAGGCGATGGCGCTCGCCGTAGGGCCACCAGCGTCCGGGAAGATCGCGGGCGCTGAAGACGGCGACGATGGGAACGCCGACCGAGGCGGCGAGGTGCATGGGACCGCTGTCGTGGCCGAGGAAGAGGCTGGCGCGAGCGATGGCGGCGGCGCTCTGGCGTGGAGTGAGGCAGCCGCAGAGGTTGGCGACGGGGCCGCCGCCGGAGGATTGCCAGCCTTCGGCGGCAAGGGCGCTGGCATCGCGTTCCTGCGCGGCACCGATCATCAGTAGCGTGTGGCCGGGCCAGCGGGTTGCGATGCAGGAGAGCAAGGCGCGCCAGTTGTCGATGCCCCAGTCTTTGGATTGCAGCTTGGTTCCGGTGGAGACGGCGAGGATGGGCAGCGCGGCGGGAAGAGATAGCGAGGGATGGAGCTCGTCCGCGATGGAACGGTCCGCGGCGGCGAACTCGGCGGGGGTGAGACAGAGATCCCAGCTGGCGGGGACCTCGAGGCGTGCGTCGCCGAGCTCGGCGAGGTTGCGGGCGATGCGGAAGGCCTCGCGCTCGACTATGGCGGCCTCAGGACCGATGCTGGTGGGGCCGGGGAGATGTTCCTGCATGGATTGCGTCAGGGGAACGCCGATCTGGCGGCGGATGCCGCAGAGGCGGAAGAAGAGGCGGTCGCGGCGAGCGGAGGAGAGACCGCGCGCACCGGCCATATAGACCAGCACCTGCGGGCGCCAGCGGACGATCTGCCACCAGATGCGCAGGAGATCGCTTAGACGACGCGTCGAGGATGGATAGGCGAGGTAGCCGTGGATCAGGCTGGTGCCTTCGAGGACGGCGGAGGCGGGCGTGACCTTCTCACTGACGGGGAGATTGGTGAGGAGACGGCGTTCGGCTGAGGGAAAGGCGCGGGCGACGAGACGGAGGCTGGGAAGCGCCACCACGATGTCGCCGAGGCTGCCGAGACGGTAGACCAGTAGACGCCGCACGCGATTGTCCGCGGGGATGTCGGGCTGGGTGTCCGTCATCTCCACAGTGTAGCCGCGCTATGCTGGAGATCGTTGCCATGATGCTCTCCGCGGACCACATCGTTCAGTTGCAGGAGGAGGCCACGCGGCATTGGCATGATGCGAGCGCGCCGGCAGCGGCGGCCGAGAGCCCGTTGGAGGCGCTGGTGCTGGAGCAGCATCGCGCGAACTTCGACCTGTGGCATCGCGAGGATGAGGCGCGCGATCAGCTGGCGAGCGATCATGCGATTGCAGAGGTAAAGCATGCGATCGACGGGCTGAACCAGCGGCGCAACGATCTGATGGAGCGGATCGACCGGATGCTGCTGGAGGCGGCGCCGAGCGCGGCGGATGCGGTGCCGCTGCATTCGGAGACGCCGGGGATGATGATCGACCGGCTGTCGATCCTGGAGCTGAAGCAGTTTCATACGGCGGAAGAGATTGAGCGGGCGGATGCGCGGGAGGCGCATCGCGACCGCAACCGGACGCGGATGTCGGTGTTGAACGAACAGACGTCGGATCTGCGGCGATGCCTGGACGAGTTGTGGCGTGAGGTGATGGCGGGGCGGAGGCGGTTCAAGCTCTATAGGCAGATGAAGATGTATAACGATCCGGAGCTGAATCCGGTGCTGTATGGGGCTGGCGGAGCGCGGCGGGAGTGAGGCGGATTTGACCCGAGGCGGCCTCCTTCCGTATAACTCCGATGCAAGCCCACAATTTAAATGCTTCGAGGCCTCACAGTGATACGTGCCCGAGGCTTCGCAGTTGAATACCACCCGAGAACCGTTATGGCCACGAAGTCGGCAAGCTCTGTTGCACAGTCCACCTCCTCGTCACGGTCATCCGACAAACAGGATGGCAAGGCGAGCAACCTGCGGCGGATGCCGCGCACGATCGCAGGCAAGGGAACGGCGGTGGAGGATGCCCAGCGCAAGGTGACCCTGGCGCTGTACGAGAGCGCGCTGAAGCTGATGCAGAGCGGAAAGTACGAAAAGGCGCACGCCGCGTTTACCCAGATGCTGCAGACGGCGCCGCATGATCTTGCCGACCGCATTCGCATGTACATTGCGGCGTGCGTGGCGCAGATCGACAAGGGAACGACGAAGTTCGAGAGCCATGAGGAGCGGTACGACTACGCGATCTCGCTTTTGAACCAGGGACACTACGAGGATGCGCGGCAGCACTTCGAGCAGATCCTGCGGGAGAACGATTCGGCGGACTATGCGTTCTACGGGCTGGCTCTGCTGGCCAGCATGACGGGCGATACGCAGCAGTGCATCGACCGGCTGACGGAGGCGATCCGGCTGAATACGCAGAACCGGTTTCAGGCGCGGGCGGACTCGGACTTCGAGCCGGTGGCGGACGACCCGCGGTTCACGGAGCTGCTGTACCCGGAGGCATAAAGGCGAGTCTGCCCCCTCCCCGCCGTTTTCTGCGCAAAGTCTTCGCAGAATGGAAGTTAGGTCCGGACTTCGGAACCTCAGAGGCATCGGGAAGCGGAAAAGCCCGATTTTCCGGGGGAGACTGCGTGCAAAGTCTTCAGCGATAAGATCAAAGAGCCTGGAAAAAGCGATGCCCGGCCTGAGCCGGGCTGGAGTTCGTGCTGCTTCTATTGTAATGGGGGTGTCAAGGGGGTGGAGCAGGGATCGGGTTCGCCCGCGAGATTCCCTCAGGGGCTAAAGCCCCATTTCTACAGCGGCTGAATGGCACGGCTAAAGCCGTGCCCCTTCAAAGCGGGCCGACTGACCATCGCGCGACTTTAAGCACGGCTGAAGGCATGCCCTTCCGACGGCCGGTAGAGTGGGTGCTTCCACAGGTGGGTTTGGGGACGCTACGTGACCCGTCTACACTGGACGGGCAAATGGGCGAGCGGATTCTTCCTCAGCTGCGGGTTGTTGCGATCGGCGGTGGCACCGGGCTCTCGACGCTGCTGCGGGGGCTGAAGCGGTATGTGGCGACGCCGGGTTCGCCGACGGGGTTCGACCGGCGCTCGCGCTGGCGGGCCGGACAGCGGGCGGAGCCGGCCGACAAGGAGCTTTGCGGCGAGTTTCCGTGCCTGATCCGGGAGCTGGCGGCGGTGGTGACGGTGACGGACGACGGAGGGTCGTCGGGGCGATTGCGAGACGAGCTGAAGATGTTGCCGCCGGGCGATATACGCAACTGCATGGTCGCGCTGAGCGAGGATGAGCATCTGCTTTCGCGGCTGTTTCAATATCGTTTCGCGCAGGGAGACCTGGGCGGACACAATTTTGGCAATCTGTTTCTGGCGGCGCTGAACGGGATCTCGGGGGATTTTGCGGAGGCGGTGAAGGTCTCGTCGCAGATTCTGGCGACGCGGGGGCGGATCTTTCCGGCGACGACGACGAATGCGACGCTGGCGGCGGAGATGGACGATGGGTCGGTGGTGCGGGGGGAGACGAATATTACGGCGTCGCGGCGATCGATTGTGGAGCTGAGGCTGGAGCCGGCGGAGGCGGAGCCGCTGCCGGAGACGATGTCGGCGATTGCGAACGCGGACCTGATTACGCTGGGGCCGGGGTCGCTGTATACGTCGCTGATTACGAATCTGCTGGTGCGGGGGATTGCGGAGGCGATGGCGAGCTCGAAGGCGACGAAGGTGTATGTGTGCAACCTGATGACGCAGGCGAACGAGTCGCTGGGGCTGACCGCCTCCGAGCACATCGAGAAGATCGTGAATCACTGGCGGGGGCCGAAGGGGGCGCGGCTGTTCGACTATGCGGTGATCAATACGGCGCCGATTCTTCCGGAGACGCTGGAGCAGTATCAGCGCGAGGGGCAGGAGCCGATTCGGGCGGACCTGGAGCGGGTGCGGGCGATGGGGGTGGAACCGGTGGCGGGGAACTTTCTGCATGAGGGCGAGGTGCTGCGGCACGACGATGCGGCGGTGGCCGAGACGGTACTAAAGTTGGCCATGAGCGGGCGCGCGCAGGGATAAAGGAGCGCGGCGTGCATTCGGCGGAGCCATTGCTGTCTATCCGGCTAGGAATGTGAGAGATAGCAGGAATACATTTTGTAGCGGTCGAAGTGAATAAAGCGTACGATTTTGAAGCGCTGACCTCGTCCGCATGTTACTTACGGTGCATTGACTGGCAAAAATGGGGCACGTTAGCCTCACCCTACTGGCAACGTGTGAAAGCGGATCTTCGGGACTCCGGCACAGGGACGGACTTTCTCCCGGGAAGTAGAGGCAAGAATGGACGGGCAGAAGCCGGAAGCTGTCGACGAGCAGCCGCGTGCGGAAACCCCCGAAGATGTAGCGGTTCTGTATTCCTGGGCAAACCTGCACGGAGCGCGGTACCGGGACTTTTCGGGGTCGAGGCGGGAGTCGCGCGCGCAGGTGCGGCACCGTGCGGCGCAGGAGGCCAGAGAGGCCGAACGGCGCGCGCAGATAGAGGCCGAGCGAGCGGCGGCGGTGGCGGAGCGTGCCGCGCGCGAGGCGGAGGAGATTGCTCGTCTGCACGAGAAGGCAGCGCGACGAGCGGCTGAGGCGCGGCAGCGGAGAGATCTGGAGCTGGAAGAGGGAGCACGGGCGCGGGCGATGAGCCAGGCGACGGAGCTGAGCCGGAGAGCGGCTTCCGAGCGCGTGCAGGCGGCACGGAGGGCGGAGGCGGCGGCGTCTGCGGAGGCGGCGACGCGAAGAGAGGCGCGAGAGATTGCGGAGGCGCATGCATCGGCAGAGCGGCAGGCGCTGCGCTATGCCGAGGCGGAGATGCGACGGCGCACGCTGGCCGGACCCCAGCCGGTGAGCCGGCTCCCGGGAGAGATTTCAGATCCTTATCTGCCGGAGAAGCAGACCAGCACGAATGGACGAATCCTTTCACTGACGACGCGCGATGAGGAGGACATGCGCCCGGCGCGGTATCCGCAGACGCGGGATGCGCGGCAGATGCTGCCGCCGGCCGGCGAGGAGCAGCGGGCAGAGCAGTGGGCGAGTCCGATTTTGAGCGCGGAGGCGATCGAAGCGCCGGTGGCTGAGGGACGAAGCGCGGCGGAGACGGAGGCAAGCGAGGATACGGCTGCCGCGACAGAAGTGGCGGCGGTTGAGGCGGTGGCAGAGGTTTCCGCTGAGAGGGAGGCCGTGAGCGCGGGGGGCGAATCTGCGGAGCCGCGCGAGGGCGGTGCGGGCAAGGGGGCGAGCAGGGGGGCGGGTAAAGGTGCGGGTAAGAGTGTGAGCAAGGGTGGAGATGAGGGTGTGAGCAAAGGCGCAAGCAAGGCTGCGATGGGAGGGAACGCGTTGCCGGCGTGGCTGACTGCGGAGTCGAAGAGGCCGACGGCATATCCAGCCGAGGAGAGCTCGCGGGTGGAGGAGACGTTGCAGCAGTCGCGGGAGCTGGTGGCTTCGCGGTGGTTTGCGCTGCGCGGGCTGTTTGACCAGGGGCCGCAGGAGCAGGCTCCGGAGATGGAGCCGAGCCGCAGCGGCGAGGTGCCGGTGCTGGCGGTGTTCTCGTTTGCGGGCGGCGTGGGGAAGACGAGCCTGGTGGCGACGCTGGGACGCGCGCTTTCGTCGTCGGGCGAGAAGGTGCTGCTGACGGATACGACCTCGCATGGGTTGCTGCCGTTTTACTTTGGAGCCAACGAGCTGAAGCCGGGGGTGGTACGGACCTTTGCGCCGCCGGTGGGGAGCGCGGATGCGCCGATCCACCTGCTGAGCTTCGATCTGCGTGAGAAGGGCGGCGACCTGGAGGCGCAGGAGTGGCTGGCCGACGAGCTGGGACGCAACAGCCAGGGGGTGCAGCGGGTGCTGGTGGACCTGTCGCCTTCGAGGGCGTGGGTGGCCAAGCGGCTGGCGCGGATGAACACGATGTTTCTGGTGCCGATGGCGCCGGACATGAATTCGGTGATCAGCCTGAGCGGAATGGAGCGGTTCTTCGCGGAGATCAAGGATGGGAACGACCGGCCGCTGCATCCGTGCTATCTGCTGAACGATTTTGATTCGTCGGAGCCGCTGCACCTGGATGTTCGCGAGGTGCTGCGACAGCAGCTGGGCGACCGGCTGCTTCCGTTTGTGGTGCGGCGCTCGCCGGCGATTCCGGAGGCGCTGGCCGAAGGGATGACAGTGATGGACTATGCGCCGGAGGCAGCGGTGGCGGGCGACTTTATGAATCTGGCGTCGTGGCTGCGCACGCAGTCGGCACCGGCTCCGGGGTTCCGCAAGGTGCGGTGGAGCGAGCAATGACACGATCGCCACTATGGCGGGAGTTCGAGTCGGGCGAGTCGCTGCTGGCGCGATTTCTGCGCTTTGTTGTGCTGGCGGGCGGCTTGCTGCTGCTGATTGCGTGGGCGGCGGTGCCGCTGCCGTGGCAGCAGCAGGCGCTGGTCTCGGGGCTGCTGGTGCTGCTGGCGATGTGGCTGCATCGGGCGTCGGGATCGTACCTGACGACGCTGACGCTGGTGCTGCTGTCGTGCTTTGCGACGCTGCGGTACGCGATCTGGCGTGTGCACACGGTGGAGCGGTACTTCCGGTTTCGCGATGCGAGCTGGCACAGGCTGGATGCGTTCTTTGTGCTGGTGGTGCTGGCGGCGGAGATGTATGCGTTCGTTGCGCTGTTTCTGGGCTACATGCAGACGCTGTGGCCGCTGCGGCGGACGCCGGTGCCGCTGCCGGATGATCCGGCGCAGTGGCCCGAGGTCGACCTGCTGATCCCGACGTATAACGAGCCGCTGCGGGTGGTGAAGTATACGGCGCTGGCGGCGCTGAACATCGACTGGCCCGACGGCAAGCTGAATGTGTATCTGCTGGACGATGGGCGGCGCGAGGAGTTTCGCGAGTTTGCCGAACAGGCCGGCATCGGATACATGACGCGGCCGGACAATGTGGACTTCAAAGCCGGCAATATCAATCGCGCACTGGAACGATTGAATTCACCGTTTGTGGCGATCTTCGATGCGGACCATGTGCCGACGCGGAGTTTTCTGCAGCTGACGATGGGGTGGTTCGAGCGGGATGCGCGGCTGGCGCTGATTCAGACGCCGCAGCACTTTTACTCGCCGGACCCGTTCGAGCGGAACCTGGACCAGTTCCGCAATGTGCCGAGCGAGAATGAGCTGTTCTATGGCGTGGTGCAGGATGGCAACGACCTGTGGAATGCGACGTCGTTTTGCGGATCGTGCGCGGTGTTGCGGCGCGAGGCGCTGGATGAGATAGGCGGCCTGGCCACGGAGACGGTGACGGAGGACGCGCACACGTCGCTGCGGCTGCAGAAGAAGGGATGGGGAACGGCATACATCAACATTCCGCAGGCGGCGGGCCTCGCGACCGAGCGCCTGAGCGGGCACATCCGGCAGCGCGTGCGGTGGGCGCGGGGAATGATCCAGATTCTGCGGATCGAGAATCCGCTGTTTGCGCGGGGGCTGAAGTTTACGCAGCGGTTGTGCTACTTCAACGCGACGGCACACTTTTTGTTCGCGCTGCCGCGGCTGGTGTTTCTGACGGCGCCGCTCGTCTACCTCATCTTCGGGCGGGTGAACCTGCCGGGGTTCTGGGCGGCGATCCTGGCGTATGCGGCGGCGCATCTGATTCTGCTGCACCTGACGCACTCGCGGATCCAGGGGCGGCACCGGCACTCGTTCTGGAATGAGATTTATGAGACGGTGCTGGCGCCGTACATTCTGCTGCCCACGATCGGCGCGTTGATGTGGTCGCGCAAGGGACGTTTCAATGTGACGTCCAAGGGCGGAGTGGTGGCGGCGAGCTTCTTTGACCGCCAGATTGCGCGTCCGTTTGTGGTGCTGCTGCTGGCGAACTTTGTTGGATTGCTGTGCGCGACGGCGCGTGGGCATTTGTTTGCGGCGTCGGCGGCTCCGGGGTGGAAGGGATGGGTGTTGAGCACGCCGCACCGGATGTACGACGGAGCGCACCCCGGCGTGATCGGCATCAACGTGGCGTGGACGCTGTTCAACATGCTGCTGCTGTGCGTGGCGATGGCGGTGGCGAGGGAGACGCAGCAGCGACGGCGGGCGGTGCGCGTGAGCCTGGAGATTCCGGCGGGCGTGGTGCTTCCGGATGGAAGCATTGTGCAGGGGATGACGGGCGATCTTTCGAGCACCGGCGTGCTGATGCGCACGGGAGAGAGCCTGGCGGTGCAGCCGGGCGATCCGGTGAGGATTGTGCTGCCGGTGCTGGATGGAGACGCGTCGCTGCCGGCGATGGTGGTGGGCGCGGAGGAAGGTGTGCTGCGCGCGCACTTTGACGAGCTTTCGTTGCAGGAGGACGAGGCGCTGACGATGGTGCTGTACTCGCGCGCGGACAGCTGGCTGGGATGGGGAGAGTCGCGCGATCGCGACCATCCGCTGCGGAGCCTGGCGCGGCTGCTGGGTCTGGCGGTGCGGGGGTTGACGCAGATGGTCTTTGCGCGACGGCCGCGTCCGCCGCGGGGAAGGCTGGCGACGAGCATCGTTCCAGTGCTGGGGTTGGTGTTCTTTCTGCCGGGGCTCTGGAGCAACGGACAGGGCGCAGCGCGGGCGCAGGCAGAGGGTCAGGCGCAGGCACAAAACAGTCTGCCTCCACTGCGAGCGGAGTTTATGTCGACGAATGCGGGGAAGCCGAACCCGCGTAGCCCGTCGGCCTGGCTGGAGGGCGTTTCGCGGCCTGCGGGAGGACATGCAACCGCGAAGAGGCAGGATGCGAAGCTCGCGCCCCAGGCTGCTGAGAATGGGGTAGGGGCGGCGATGGGCGGGAAGGCGCAGGCGGCCGATACGAGGCCTCAGGCGGCGGGTCCGAAGGCCGAGGCGGTGAGCACGAAGGTGCAGCCCGCAGGTGCGAAGGCCGAGGCCGTGGGTACGAAGGTGAGTGCGAGGCCGGCAGCCGTGGACACGAAGCCCGCGACGCTGAGCGCGAAGACGGAGGGTGGAAAGACGCAGCCGCAGGCGGCGAAGCCGAGCCCGGCCATCGGCGCGACGGGGGCGACGGGCACCGCTGCAAAGACAAAGCCACAGCCGCAGACTCCGGCGCCGGCGCATGGAGTGATGAATCCGCCGGGGCACGAACCGAGGGTCGTGGCGAAGGATTGGGGCGGAACCGTGACGGTGAATGCGCCGGCGAATACGCCTTCGCCGACGGCGGCCGCGCCGGTTGCGGCGCAGACGACGACTGATGCGGCTGTGCAGGGCGGCGAGCAAGGTGGATCTGGAGCGCAGGCGGCGGATGGAACCCAGAGCGGATGGAGAGGCCAGCTGTTCTCTGTGAAGAGCGCGGTTTCGCATGGGAAGTGGCTGGTACTGTGGGTGCTGGCGAGTGTGCTGGCGGCGCAGTATCCGTGGGCGCTGGTGCTGGCGGCGTTTCTGCAGTGCTTTTTGATTGCGGTGCTGCTGCGCGCAATGCTGCGGCGGCGGGCGCGCGATCGGCTACTGGGGAATGTCTAGCGACCGGCTGTGGAAGCCAAGCGGCAGACCTTCACTGTGCCGTTGTCGTAGGGGCAGCGCAGCGAGGTGGTGGAGTTCGAGAGCAGAACGATCCAGTCGACGCGGTAGGGAGTAAGCGCGGCGAAGCGTTGAGCGTCGGGTTCCTCATTGAGATTTAGCTGGGCGGCGACTCCTGCGGCCCAGGTGTCGGCGAGCGCGGGCGTGATGGCTGCTTCGCCGCCGTCTTTTGAAAAATCAGGAAGGACGCTGCGTTCGGACGTGGCGCGGAAGGTCTGTGAATCTTCGCCGGGAAGCGTGATGTAGTGGGCGTCGAGTGCGAAGAGCGCGTTGGGCGAGGTGTGGGTGCGCGACCAGGCGAAGGCCTGCGACCATGGGTTCGCCGGGGCGCGCCAGGGGAGCTCGAGGTGATGCGAGGAGGGGAACTCGCTGCGTTGTACGGCGAACATGGCGAGCGCGGTCGCAAAGATGAGAAGCGCAGGCAGGGCTGTGGCCAGGGACTTCAGATAGCGCGAAGGGAAGCGCGCGGTGAGATGGGCAGCGAGCTGCCATAACGCGGCTCCGAGCAGAAGCACCATGATGGCGTAGA
Source organism: Acidobacteriaceae bacterium (assembly GCA_036272895.1). Taxonomy (GTDB): domain Bacteria; phylum Acidobacteriota; class Terriglobia; order Terriglobales; family Acidobacteriaceae; genus Granulicella. Next base: position 103,249 of record DATAXW010000022.1, read on the forward strand.
GGGGAAGGAAGCAGCGCAGCGGTTGCAGGCGAGCCACGAGATGCGTGCGGTAGCTCTCATGTGCGAAGAGCAGAGCAACAGTGACCGAGAGCGGGCCGAGGATGAGCGAGGCGCGACAGAGGGCGGCGCCGGCTTCGCGCAGGTGTGACTTATAGCGAAGGAAGATTGCGAAGATGAGCAGGGGACCGGCAAGGCCGAGAAGCTCATACCAGTGCCACTGCGAAAGAAACCAGTAGTAGCGGCTGAAGGAGGCTACGACGACGTTGGGGTCCTCGGCTGGAGCGATGGCCTGCAGCACGGCCGCGAGGATCAGTGTGAGGAGGAGAAGCGCAGGGATGGTGATGAGGCGGTGGGGCCAGCGCAGGAGACGGATGACGAGGATGAGACCGAGAGCGTAGCCGGCCATGAGCGGATGAAAGAGGATCGCGAGCGCGAGCGTTGCGAGACAGGCGATGAAGGATCGCCACGCGTGCGAGGAGTGTGGGGCGCCTTCGGCGAAGGGCCAAGGATCGAGCGCGAAGGCGATGGCGAAGAGCGAGAGCGGGGTGCTGAAGCTGCGCGCGGTGACGTAGGGATCCATCAGCATGAGCGACGTGGCCGCGACAGGGAGCGTCCAAAGGGCGGCGAAGAGGGCGACGCCGGTGAGCTGGGCGCGTTCGCTGGAGACGACGCGACGAAGGATGGCGCACGCGGCGAGGAGGGTGAGTGCGATGCTGCCGAGATAGGCGAGGAGCAGAACGATGCCGAGCGAGAGATGCGTGACGCGGATGATGGCGGCGAGGAGCGGAGCGAAGATGGAGAAGCGAAGGTGCTCGGTGACGAAGCGGGTGAAGTGAGGGAAGAGGGAACGATTTAGTGTGAACTCGACGCCGGCGACGTAGAGGCCGCCGTCCTCTGCGAGGGGGTGATAGCCGTGCACGAGAAAGGTGGCGAGAGTGAGTGCGGAGAGGAGCAAGGTCCATCGGCGGCGCGACCAATGTGGAGTGGCGGGTGGCGCCTGGGGCGATGTCTCTACTTCTACGGACAAGTTGAGCTCTCCAAAGTACAGGTGTGAAGCGCTATGTCTGACGGGCGTGAGGCGGCCCCTGTTGACGTCCGGCAGCAATCTCCGTCGTGGCTGCATCGTACGGCGGAGCGGACTCCTGCAGACGATACAATGAACCGACGTGGCAATGACGAATTTCGATGAAGATTCGCCTGTGGTCCTCCTGCGCCCGGTGGGGGCGCGCCGATGAATCGTGAACACCGTTTGAACCTGCTGAAGATGATTCCGGGGCTGCTGATCAGCGCCTTTTTTTTGTGGTGGACCTTCCGCGGCTTCAATGTAAAGGACCTGGAGAACATTCACTTTACGGCTCCACTGTGGATTGTGGGGCTGCTGGCGGGAACGTGCGCGAGCTACTGGCTGCGATCGTACCGGTGGTGGGTGATGATGCGCAGCGCGAAGTCGCGGCTGCGGACTTGTTTTCGCGTGCTGATTACCTCGTTGGCGGCGAACAATATTTTGCCGCTGCGGCTTGGAGACGTGATGCGGATCTTCACGTATGCGCCGGATTTGAATGCGTCGCCGTCGGTGATTCTGAGCACGGAGATTCTGGAGAAGCTGCTGGATGTGCTGATGCTGGTGCTGCTGCTGGTGCTGACGATGCACACGGGCAAGGGCGTGTCGCACCATACGCGCGTGCTGGCAAAGTCGCTGCTGTTGCTTTCGGGTGGCGGACTGATTGTGATGGTGGCGGGCGCGCGTACGCTCCCCGGGCCAATCAAAAAGCTGTTTGCCCATTTGCCGGCGAAGATGGGGAAGGTGGAGCACTGGCTGCTGCTGGCACTGGATGCGATTCGCCAGATCGGGTTGCTGGGGATGATCTGGCTGTTTGTGCTGAGCTTCGTGATCTGGACGTGCGAGGGAGTGATTTATCTGTCGGCGATGCGGATGGTTTCGCTGCGGACGGACTGGGGTGCGCCGTGGCAGGCGGTGTCGGTAGCGAACCTGTCGTTTTTGATTCCGAGCTCGCCGGGCGGGATTGGACCGTTTGAGTGGGCGTGCAAGAGTACGCTCGTTCTGCATGGAGCGACGCCTTCGGCGGCGGGGTTGTTTGGGATATTGATTCACTTGTGGCTGCTGGTGACGATCACCGGCGTGGGCGGCGGAATGTTCCTGGCGCATCGCCTGCATCGCGTGCGGCGCAAGCCGCTGTCGGAAGAGCTGGAGACGCTGCCGGCAGAGCTGCCGTAAAGACAGACAGTAGAGGGTAGACAGTAGACAGTAGACAGTAGAGCGGACGGCGAATGTACAGGATTTTGCAACAGAGGATTCAGGCGAGGATTCAGGAGCTGCTGGCGGAGCGCTACGGCGTGGAGCTGGCGCAGCTGGCGGTGGAACTGCCGCCGAAGCTGGAGTTCGGCGAGATGGCGCTGCCGATAGCGTTTGAGCTGGCGAAGCGGCTGAAGAAGGCTCCGCGTGCGATTGCGCAGGAGCTGCAGCCGGCGCTGGCGGAGATCGACGGCGTGGCGAGCGTGGAGATTGCGGGCGCGGGCTATCTGAATGTGAAGCTGGATCGCGCGGCGGCGGTAAAACGGGTTGCGGCGGACGAACATGCGAGCGTTGGCGGCCCGGGGTTTCGGCTGATCGAGCATACGAGCATCAATCCGAACAAGGCGGCGCATGTGGGGCATCTGCGCAATGCGATTCTGGGCGACAGCCTGGCGCGCATGGTGCGACCGGATGCGTATAAGCGGGGCTATGAGACGGGTGTTCAGAATTACATCGACAACACGGGCGTGCAGGTAGCGGACATTGTGGTTGCGGTGACGGCGCTCGAAGGGATGAGCCTTGATCGCGTGCGGGAGTGGATGGCGGAGCTCTTCGAGTCGAACACGCGGCTGGACTATGTGTGCTGGGATTTGTATGCGCGGGTTTCGCAGTGGTATGAGGCCGAGCCGGACGAGGCCGCAGTGCGCAAGAAGCTGCGGCTGGATACGCTGCATGCGATCGAGGCTGGAGGGAATGAGACGGCGGAGATCGCGGAGCTGATTGCGACGGGCGTGCTGCGGCGGCATCTGGAGACGATGGAGCGGCTGGGGATTGAGTATGACTTTTTGCCGCGTGAGAGCGAGATTTTGCACCTGCACTTCTGGGAGGCGGCGCGGGCGCTGATGGTGGAGCGCGGCGTGCTGTATCTCGAGACCGCAGGGAAGAACGCAGGGTGCTGGGTGATGCGAAGGGCTGCGAATGCGGCCTCGGCGGCGTTGGGTGAGGGCGAGGTGGATGAGGATGCGAAGATCATCATCCGGTCGAATGGGACGGTGACGTACGTCGGCAAGGACATTGCGTATCACCTGTGGAAGTTCGGGTTGCTGGGGAGGGACTTTGGGTACGCGCGGTTCCGCGAGTATGCGACGCATACGTGCTGGATCTCTGCGATGAAGGGCGAAGATCCGCATCCGAGTTTTGGGCATGCGGATGCCATCTATAACGTGATCGATTCGCGGCAGGATGATCCGCAGGCGCAGGTGAAGCAGGCGCTGCGCGCGCTTGGATACGAGGCGCAGGCGCAACGCTACACGCATTTGAACTACGCGTTTGTGGGGCTTACGGTGCGAACGGCGGAGGAGCTTGGATACACGCTGAGCGAGGAGGACAGAGGGCGCGCGTTTATTGAAGTGAGCGGGCGCAAGGGTTTCGGGGTGAAGGCGGACGACCTGATCGACCGCATGATTGCGGCGGCGCGGGCGGAGGTGGATGCGCGGCATCCGGAGTTGAAGGAAGAGGAGCGCGGGGAGATTGCGGACGCGATCGGCGTGGGTGCGCTGCGGTATTTCCTGCTGCGGTTTACGCGGAATACGGTGATCGCGTTCGATTTTCAGGATGCGTTGAGCTTTGAGGGCGAGACGGGGCCGTATGCGCAGTATGCGGCGGTACGCGCGGCGAATATCTTTCGCAAGGGCGAGGCGGATGAGACGGCGGCGCTCGCGGAGTTGCGTGAGATTGATCCGGATGTGCTGGGGCCGATGCTGAACGGGGAGGATGGCGCGAGCGTGTGGGAGGTGTGGCTGGCGGCGTCGCGGGTGTCGCTGGTGCTGGAGCAGGCGATTGCTGCGGCGGAGCCTGCGGTGCTGGCGAAGTATGCGTTTACGCTGGCGCAGAGCTTCAGCAACTTCTATCACCGGCATCGCGTGTTGACGGAGACAGACCCGGCGCGCAAGACATTGCTGCTGGCGACGGCGGCGGTAGCACAGAGAGAGATTGAGCGCGTACTGGGATGGCTCGGCATTGCGGTGCCGAGCGCGATGTAGGCGGCTTCAGGCAGGCATCAGCAGGCGCAGGGCGTTGGGCACGATTTCGACGTACATGGGAGTGTGGCCGATCCATTCGCCGTCGGCCTGGACATGGATGCGTCGATGCGAGCCTTCGCTACAGGAGAAGTGCTCGACATCCAGCGTCTGCGAGTATGGGTTCCAGCGCCGCAGGTGTGCCCAGCTCATCGCGAACCATGCAGGCAGGCTGAGACGTGATGGAGGGCGGGTGATTGAAACGCGCAGCTTCTCGTCGGCGGGAGATGCGCCTCGTACGAGTGGACTGAACAGGCCGCCAAGATCTCCGACTCGGACGGACATCGCACTGACCGCGAGTTGTTCGGCGGCGTCGTTCAGCGAGATGCGGAACGGTGAGAATTGCGAGCCCGCAAAGAGCCTGGCCGCTCGCAGATAGTAGATTGAGCGGCCGAGACGGTGCTTGCCGAAGGCGAGCATGCGGTAGACGAGAGCGCCATCGGGACCCGCGCCGGCCATGACGGCGAAGTAGCGGGAACGGGTTCCGTTGGCTGTTCCGCAGGTGACGCGGCCGAGCGGAACGATGCGAGGGATGAATTGCAGCTGCTGACGCACGGCTTGTGCGGGATTGAGCGAAAGGTCGAAGTGGCGCGCAAGTGCGTTGGCACTCCCGAGCGGGATGATGCCAACCGTGGCGGAGAGGTTCTGTGCGAGGCCCTGAATGACGTCGTGCAGGGTGCCGTCGCCTCCGCAGGCAAAGATGAGATCGGCTCCGGCGGCCACGGCATCGGCGGCCTGTTGTCCGGCTGAGCAGGCAGCGCGCGTTGCGATGATTTCGGCATCGATGCCGGCGAGTGTGAGGACCTCAGCGGCGCGGTGAAGCAGGGGAAGCCGCGCCGCGCCTCCGCGACCGGCGTTCGGATTAAAGAGCAGGACAGCGCGGCGCATGATGTGCGGGACTATTTCGCGTAGCTGCGGATCCATTCGGTGATGGAGCGAACGCCGATACCGGAGGGGCCTTTGGATTGCCAGGCTTTTTGTTCGTCGACCCAGGCGGTGCCGGCGATGTCGAGGTGGATCCAGGGTGTATCGGCGACGAACTCTTTGAGGAACATGGCTGCCGAGATGGCTCCTCCGTAACGTGAGTTGCCGGTGTTCATGATGTCGGCGATGGAGCTCTTGATCTGCTCGCGGTAGTCGTCGGTTGCCGGCATGCGCCAGAACTTCTCGCCGGCGGTGGAGTGGACGGAGAGGAAGCGCTCGGCGGTCTCGTCGTCGTTAGAGAAGAGGCCGGCGTTGAGTTGGCCGAGGGCGATGCCAATGGCTCCGGTGAGCGTGGCGGCGTTGATGAGGCGGGTGGCGCCGAGGGTGCGGGTATAGTGCAGGCCGTCGGCGAGGACGAGGCGGCCTTCGGCGTCGGTGTTGAGGACCTCGATGGTCTTGCCGGACATGGCGGTGAGGACATCGCCGGGTTTGTAGGAGCGGCCGGAGGGCATGTTTTCGCAGGAGCAGCAGACGCAGAGGACGCGCACGGCGGGCTTGAGCAGAGCGATGGCGCGCATGGCGCCGAGCATCGCGGCAGCGCCGGCCATGTCGTACTTCATCTTGTCCATGTTGTCGGCGGGCTTGATGGAGATGCCGCCGGTGTCGAAGGTGATGCCTTTGCCGACGAGGCCGAGGACGGGCGTGTTTTGTGCGGGGGGTGTGGAGGGTTCGTAGCGAAGGACGATGAGTGCGGGGGGCTCATAAGAGCCCTGCGCGACGGCGAGGAAGGCGCCCATCTTGAGCTCGCGGAGCTTGTCCGTGGAGTGGACATCGCAGTTTAGACCGACTTCCTTTGCCATGGCAGCGGCGCGGCGGCCGAGCTCGGTGGGGGTGAGGATATTGCCTGGCTCGTTGATGAGAGAGCGGGCGAAGTTTTGCGACTCGGCGACGATGAGGCCTTCGTCGAAGCCGTGCTGGGTCTCGGCCTGGGATTTCTTGTCGTTTTCGGAGCTGGCGATGGTGGCGATGTGGATGGACTGGTCTTTGCGGTCGCTGCGGTAGATGTCGATATCGAAGTCGGCGAGGAGGAGGCCTTCGACGAGGGCGCGCGCGGTGAGCTCGCAGGGAAGCGTGTCCATGTGCTCGTCGGAGAGGGCGCGGTCTTCAGGGAAAGCCAGCGCGAGCTCGCGGATGCCGCGGGGCTTCAAGAAACGGACGGCGACGCCGGCGCCTTTGCGGACGTCGTGGACGGTGAGGGATTTGGCTTTGCCGAGACCGATGAGGAGCAGGCGCTCGGCCTTGACGCCGTCGGGCGCGTGGAGCAGAAGCGTCTCGGCGAGACCGGCTTTGAACTCTCCAGAGCTAAGCCAGGGTGCGGCGGCTTTGGCGATGGCGTTGGAGGTGGTGAGGAGCGCAGGCGAGGGCGGGTCGTCCTTCGCAGTGGCGATGTCGGCGGCGAAGACGGCGAGAAGCGGCGCAGCGAGGGCGGCGGGGTCCTGAAACTGAAGCTTCGTATCCATGTATGGTTCTATGGTAGCGCGGCGAAAGTCTAAGACCGCGCTAACGACGCTGGCTGCGGGCGATGGCGGCGCGGGTTTCGCGGTCGGTTTCGCGGCGGCGCTCGGTCTCGCGCTTGTCCCACTCCTGCTTGCCCCTGGCCAGGGCGAGCTCGCATTTGACGCGGCCGTTTTTGAAGTAGAGCCGCACGGGAATGAGGGTGTAGCCCTTCTGCCGGGTGAGGCCTTCGAGTTTGGCGAGCTCGCGTTTGTGGAGCAGAAGCTTGCGGGTGCGGAGCTCTTCGTGATTCATGGCATTGCCGTGCGAGAAGGGGCCGATGTGGGCGTTGAGCAGGAAGGCTTCGCCGTCCTTGAGCAGACCGTAGGCATCCCTGAGGTTGGCTTTGCCTTCACGGATGGACTTGACCTCGGTGCCGCGAAGGGCGACACCGCACTCGAAGCGGTCGGAGAGGAAGTAGTGGAAGCCGGCGGAGCGGTTGAAGGCGGCGTCGCGCTGGCCGGCGGCGACGGGGTCGCGGTCTTTGGGTTTCGGCGAGGATTTGGGCGCGCCGGTGGGGGTGGTCGGGTTGGAGAGCGAGCGAGGCATCCGGGAAGGTTCGATGCTAGCAGAGGCGGCAGGATTCGGCGGCGCGGCGTGCGAGGATGCGTTAACGCCAAAGATGTAGCCGGCGGCGGCTTACGGAAACGAGAAGAGGAGATGACCTCCGGCGGAGGCCTTCGTCCAATGCGTAGGGCGACAGATGAGAATGAGCGAACCGCCGGCTGCAAGGCGTGCGAGAGCCGCTGCAGGCGCGGGGAGAGCTCCTCTACTTAACGGAGAATGCCGTGCCAGCGATGGTAGTATGGAGTGAGCCCGACCAACCGCTCGAGACCGCAGCAGACCTACCCCGGAGGCGCATTCGACGCCGCTCCGGAGGCTTCCTCCGGCGGCGTTCCGAGCCCAACGTGCGGGTTCAAGGGGAGCGGGTTTCCGGCATGACGAGAGGCAAGATCGGCTGGCGCGGCGGAACGCCTGCAGCCCGGTGGCGGCGGGTGGGTGCGGGGCTGGCGCTGGTGGTGATGTGCGGCCTGGTGGTGTCGTCGGCCGCGGCGCAGTCGGCGGGCAAATGGAACAAGCGTGGAGAGGATGCGGAGGCGCGTGAGGACTACGACGCTGCCTATGAGGCGTACCGGCAGGCGTGGCTGAAGAAGCCCCACGACATGCGCTACAAGGAGCGCTACGAGCGGCTGCGGTTCGAGGACGCGAACCAGCATGTGGACCGCGGACGGGTGCTGCGGCAGTCGGGCGATGTGGATGGCGCGATCAACGAGTTTGCGCGCGCGCTGCAGATCGATCCGGGCAATCAGGCGGCGGCGCAGGAGCTGGAGATTACGCAGAGACCGCCGGCGGGCGCGGCACGCGGAGCTGCTCCGGCCGGACCGAACAGCCAGGCGCTTTCGAACGCCGGGCCGGGAGCGAGCGCGCTGATTCCGGGAGTGGATGAGGAGACGCCGCACCAGCGCCGGGTGCAGCAGGACATCGATTCGCTGGGAGGACCGGTGCAGCTGCAGCCGGTGTCGACGGATCCGATTACGCTGCACATGGTGGAGGATACGAAGATCATCTACCAGGCGATCGGCAAGGCGGCGGGGCTGAATGTCATCTTCGATCCGGACTACACGTCGAAGCGGATACCCGTGGACCTGACGAACGTTTCGCTGTATGACGCGCTGAGGATTGTGGGAACGCTGAGCGATACGTTCTGGAAGCCGGTGACGCCGAACACAATTTTCGTGGCGCAGAACAACCGGCAGAAGCGCACCGACCTGGGCGACCAGGCGGTACAGACGTTTTATCTGACCAATGTATCGCAGCAGAACGACGCGAACGAGATTCTGATCGCGCTGCGCAACCTGCTGAGCACTGACATTAAGGTTTATCTGGTGGCGAGCCAGAACGCGATCGTGCTGCGGGCCTCGCCGGCGGAGCTGATCCTGGCCGAGAAGATCATCAATGACCTGGACCGCACGCGGCCGGAGGTTGTCGTGGATGTGGCGGTACTGGAGGTGAGCCGGCAGAAGGAGCGCGATCTGGGGATTACGCTGCCGACGAGCTTCGGGCTGACGCCGCAGTACAGCAACCAGAACGTCAACTCGACGACCACCACGACCGGGACGACGACGACGGGCACGGGGACGACGGGAACGGGAACGAGCACGTCGAGCCTGACGCTGAATACGCTGGGCAATCTGAATGCGACGAACTTTGCGGTCTCGGTGACCGGCGGACAGGTGAACGCGCTGCTGACTGACTCCGATACGCGGATCCTGCAGAACCCGCGCATTCGCGCGACCGATGGGCAGCACGCGACCCTGAAGATCGGATCGAAGTATCCGGTGGCGACGGGATCGTATAACGCGGGTGTTTCGACCGGACTTGCGAGCCTGGGCGTGCAGACGCAGTTTCAGTATCTCGATGTCGGGGTAAACATCGATATAACGCCGACGGTGCATTATGACCGCGAGATCTCGCTGAAGATGAAGATCGAGATCTCGAGCACGAACGGGAACGTGGATCTCGAAGGGGGCGTGACGGAGCCGATCATCTCGCAGCGCGTGGCGGAGCAGACGATTCAACTAAAGGACGGCGAGCCGAGCCTGCTGGCGGGGATTCTTACGAATCAGGACACGAAGACAGTGAATGGAACCCCGGGGCTGGGCGAGCTGCCGATCCTGAAGTACTTTTTCTCCAGCCAGGATAAGGTGCAGCAGTCCGACGAGATTGTGTTTCTTGTCATTCCGCACATCGTCCGCGAGTCGATTTTGACGGACGAGAACACGCGGCCGATCTATACGGGCACGAGCCAGGCGGTGGAACTGATCCGCAACGAGCCGGGCACGGCGCATGCGGAGCCTGCGGTACTGCCGGAGAGATCGGGCGTGGGCGCTACGTCAACGACGACGGCGGCGAATGCGGCTTCTGCGATGCTGCCGCAGATTGCGGCGGCCGGACACCCGATCAGCCCACCCTCTGCTACGGGGGCGTTTGAATCGCCAACCAGCGCGGCAGCGACATCGGCGGGAGGGACGCCACTGAAGCTGACCGTGGTCACGCCATCCGACGAGACGGTGGGCTCCACGTTCCAGGTGGCGGTGCAGGCATCGAATGCGCATGATCTGTTCGGCGTTCCGCTGCAGATGCAGTTTGATCCGCATGTGCTCGCGCTGGTGGACGTCGATTCGGGCGATCTGCTGGGGCGGGATGGGCAGGCGGTGGCGCTGGTGCATCGCGATGAGGGCGATGGAGCGGTGACGATCTCCGCGACGAGGCCGCCGAATACGAGGGGCGTGGAGGGGCAGGGCACACTGGTGACGCTGACGTTCAGGGCCGTGGCGCCGGGCAACTCACAGCTGGCGCTGGTGCGGATTGGAGCGCGTGACAGCCACCAGAACAGTATTCCTGCAACGGGAACGGCGGCCTCTGTGCGGGTGACGGGTGCGAGCACACCGCCGAAGCCGTGATCGGGACCGAGGTCGAGATGAGGATGAGGACCCGTCGGAAGAGCGAAGCGACCCGAGAGAACATCTCGGGATGTGCGCAGGGAAGGGCTGCAGAGGCCGGCGTCACGTTGATCGAGTTGATCATTGTTGTGGCGATCCTCTCAATTCTCTCGACGGCTGTGCTGCCGGTGGCGAGGTTCGAGGTGAAGCGGCGTAAGGAGGCCGAGCTGCGGCGCGAGCTGTGGGAGATGCGTTCGGCGATCGATGCGTATAAGGACGCGGCGGACAAGGGCGGTATCCAGACGAAGGCCGATTCGAACAACTATCCTCCGGATTTGCAGACGCTGGTGGACGGGGTGGACATTCAGGACCACAAGGTGCGGTTTTTGCGGAGCATTCCGACCGATCCGATGACGAACTCGACGGATTGGGGGCTGCGATCGAACCAGGACGATCCTGACTCGGACAGCTTTGGCGGACAGAACGTCTACGATGTGTACACGAAGAGCCAGGGGACGGGGCTGGACGGGACGAAGTACGACACATGGTGAGGCTGGCGACAAGGCGGTTAAGGGCCCGGCGACTGAGGACGCGGTCGCGCGAGAGCGGCTTTACGTTGATCGAGCTGATGATCGTGATGTCGATCATCGCAATCCTCGCGACGATCGCGATTCCGAGCTATATCAACGCGGTGCGCCACGCGCGGGAGGCGGTGCTGCGCGAGGACCTGCAGACGATGCGGAAGGCGATCGACAGCTACACGATCGACAAGGAGAAGGCGCCGCAGTCGCTGGACGATCTGGTGCAGACGGGGTATCTGAAGGAGATCCCGGTGGACCCGATTACGGCGCGGTCGGATACATGGATCACGAGCGAGTCGGACACGCTGATGGATGTGGACCAGACGGAGGGCGGGATCGATGACGTGCACTCCGGCGCGCAGAATCTGGCTACAGATGGAACGAGCTACAACACCTGGTAGGTGTGCGGGCGGCCGGGCAAGTGAGCGACGGGCCGGTCTGCAGACGAATAAGCGAGACGACCTAAGCGGAGCGGGTTTGATACGGCTGGAAAGGCGAAAACGCTGCGCTCACGTCCTCTCCGGGGCGGAGAAAACCGTCTAGAATGGATGGGAGCGCGGCGCCTGTACGGCAGGGCCGCCGGCCTCCGGGAGTTTCCCCATGCGTGTCCTTACCCTCGCCGCCTTCCTCGGTATCTCTGGATGTGTTGCCCTGGCTCAGCAGCCGGGCGCGACCTCTCCTGCAACCACCGGAAACGGTGTGCCCGGCGCATCGCAGCAGCAGACTCCAAGCGCGACACCTGCGCCGCAGACGCCCTCGAGCCCGACGGTATCGGGAACGGGGACGAGCACGAGCCCGGCTGCAACGGCGGATGGGGGGACAAAGACGGAGGCGAAGGCACGGGTGAAGCTGCCGAAGGACAAGACGGCGGCGGACACGACGGATTCGGCCAAGGACGACTCGATTCCTTCTCCGGGCGATCATCTGGATCCGCACATCAAGAAGGGCAGCGAGGAGGATGTGAGCGCGGTCGGTGACCGGAAGATCGGCGGGCGCGGGATGGGGAACTGGTACTCGACGAACTGGGAGATCTCGAACGGCAAGCAGTATTCGATGGAGATTGAGAAGTCGTCGCACCTGGTGACGGACCCGGTAGTGGTGGAGTACATCAACCGCATTGGACAGAACTTGGTGAAGAACTCGGATGCGAAGGTGCCGTTCACGATCAAGGTGCTGGATACGGATGAGATCAATGCGATGGCGCTGCCGGGCGGGTTCTTCTATGTGAACTCGGGGCTGATTCTGGCGTGCGACAGCGAGGACGAGCTGGCGGGCGTGATGGCGCATGAGATTGCGCATGTGGCCGCGCACCATGCGGCGCGCGAGATGACCAAGATGAACTACATGCAGCTGGGGCAGATTCCGCTGATTATTTTTACGCAGGGGACGTGGACGGGGTATGGGATCTATGAGGCGTCGCAGCTGGCGATTCCGCTGACCTTCCTGCAGTTCTCGCGCGAGTACGAGGCGGAGGCGGACTTCCTCGGCATCCAGTACATGTATAAGGCCGGCTACGATCCGCAGGGGATGGTGTCGATCTTCGAGAAGCTGGATGCGCTCGAGAAGCATAAGCCGGGCGCGCTCTCGAAGGCGTTCGAGGACCATCCGGCGACGCCCGACCGCATTGCGGCAGTGGAGGACGAGATTGCCACGCTGCTGCCGCCAGAGCCGCAATACCTGGTGACAACCTCGGAGTTCAACGACGTGAAGGCCAGGCTGGCGCGCATCCAGAACAAGCGCGGCATCCAGAACAAGAAGGGCGGCAACAAGCCGACGCTGCGGCGCGTGGGCGGGACGAACAACGATCCGAATGCGCCGAACAATCCGAGCAACTCGACCGACGACCGGCCGACTCTGGGGCGGCGGGATTAGGTTATCCCCCTCCCCCCTGTTTTTTGCGCAAATTCTTGGATCGAAACGAGTTAGGTCCGGTTCTCCCCTGCGCTCATGATGGGGTTTCCTCCTGAAACATGAAAGCCCGGCAGGTAGCCGGGCTGTTTCTTTCTCTGGATCTATTGTATCGGCGGTGTCAAGGGGATTGCGGATCCTCTGCTGAGGCAGCGGCGTTTTGTCAGTGAGGAGCCGATGCGATTTTGCGTGTCGCGGCGCGATATGATGCCGCTCGTTTGCATCTATCGGTGCAGGGTTGTTCCACCCCCTCAAGCTGATTCAAGGATGGATGCGACAGGGTCGCGGCCATGGGCTCCTCCGGACAGGATGCAACATAGACCTGCCAGTTATTCACAGGTTATTTCACCGGTCGTAGGTCTCAGGGAGGCTTTTATGAAGAAGCTGGTCTTCGCGGCCGCGGTTGTGGTGCTGTTCTTCGGGATGGAGACCATGAGCGCGCGAGCCGATACGCTGCTGTATACATTTACACCTACGTCGGGGGGAAGCGATTGGTTCAGCTTTGAGACGTCCTCCAACCCTTTGATCCTGACCTATACAAGTACGTATTTTCTCGCCCTCGTGGCGGGGCAGATCGACGGCCAAGAGGCTGGGCACAACCTCGCTACTTTTTTTACGTCCGCCGCTGGCGGAGGGCTGGACTTCAGCGGGATTTGGGGGTGCGAGCCCAACCCCCATTTTGACTGCACTTATGACTTTGACAAATCTGTGGAGGCTGGTCCGGCTCTCTTTACGGGGCCAATCTCTTCGCCAACACTCTTGACTGGTAGCTTCGAGGAGATCTTCCACATCTCGGTCTCGATCACTGATGATGCGCAGCCCGCGGATGACACTGTCGAGGAGGGCATTCTGACGGTGAAGGTGACGCCCGAGCCTTCGACGCTGGTGCTGCTGGGAACGGGGCTGCTGGGGTTCGCGGGAGTCGCGCGGCGACGGATGTTCGGGCGATAGGGCGGATCATTGGGCGAGTTGCCGGTTGTTTGTGAGGGCATGGCTGCGGCCGTGCCCTTTGCTTGGGTGCCGTGCCCTTTGCTTGGGTAGGGTGGGCGCGATCGTAATTTGAGAAGATAGAGGTATGTCAGACGAGAAGAGCTATACGACCGGCTATACCGAGGACCATGCGAAGTCGGGGCTGGATACGAAGTTTCCCGCGATTGAGACGTGGCGGAACCAGTTTCCGAAGTATGAGATTTTGATCGACGATCCAGAGTTTACGAGCGTGTGCCCGAAGACGGGGCTGCCGGACTTTGGGGTGCTGACGATCCGCTACATGCCGCGCGAGCGGTGCCTGGAGCTGAAGTCGCTGAAGGAGTATCTGTTCACGTATCGCAATCTGGGGATCTTTCAGGAGAACATCGCCAACCAGGTGCTGGAGGATGTCGTGAAGGCGACGGACCCCGTGTGGGCGGAGGTGAGGGGCGACTTTCGGCCGCGGGGAGGGATCTCGACGGTGGTGACGGCGCGATATCCGCGGACGGAGGAGATGCGGTAGCGAGCTGCGCGGGGTGTCAGCGCGAGGGGCGAAGGCTCGAAAGAAATTTGTCGACGGGAAGGGTGTTGAGGACGTCGGCGGCGGTGAGCCAGGCGCGACGGAGCTGCACGATGCCAAAGTCGATCTGGTCGAGCTCGGCGGTGGAGTGGGCGTCGGTATTGACGACAATTTTGCAGCCGAGCTCCTTTGCTCTGCGCAGATGGAGATCGGAGAGGTCGGAGCGGGCGGGCGAGGCGTTGTGCTCGACGGCGACGTGGAGGCGGGCGGCGGCGGTGAGGAGCTGCTCGACATCGACCTTGTAGGGCTCGCGCCTGAGGACCTTGCGGCCGGTGGGGTGGCCGAGGATGTGGACGTAAGGGTTTTCGGCGGCGCGGAGGACTCGGGCGGTGACCTCTTCCGGCGATTGATTGAAGCCGGAGTGGACGCTGGCGACGACGACATCGAGCTGGGCGAGGGTGGAGTCGTCGAGGTCGAGCGAGCCGTCGGGGAGGATGTCGACCTCGATGCCGGCGAGGATGCGGAAGTTGGGAAGCGGTCGCGGCTTGTCCGACGATTCGAAATGCGGGGGTCTCTCCACTCCGGCGCGTTGCGCCTCCGGTCGAGATGACAGAGTTTTTACGGCGTGAGGCAGTAGTTCCGGTCGAGAGGACAGAGTTTTTGCCGCGGCGAAGAGACTTGCGAGGCGTTCGTTTTTGGAGAGATCGCGACCGGCGGCGAGAGCGTTGTTGACTTCGACGATGTCGGCCTGGAGCTGGGTGGAGGCTTCGCGGATGCGCTTTGCGTGGGCGAGGGTACGGGCGTCGTCCATGCCGTTGGTCATGGCGAGATTCTTGGAGTGGTCGGTGATGGCGATGTACTCGAGGCTGCGGGCGATGGCGGCTTCGGCCATGGCGCGAACGGAGTCTGAGCCGTCGGACTCGACGGTGTGCATGTGGACGTCGCCGCGGATGTCGGCGCGGGTGATGAGGGTGGGGAGCGTGCGCTTGGCGGCGGCTTCGATCTCGCCGCAGTTCTCGCGGAGCTCGGGCGGGATGTAGTCGAGGTCGAGGGCGGCGTAGATGGCCTCTTCGGTCTCTGACGCGACGATGGTGTTGTCTTCCAGACGAAGCAGAGCGTACTCGGAGAGGGTGAGACCGCGCTTGATGGCCCGCTGGCGAAGAGCGACGTTGTGGTGCTTGGAGCCGGTGAAGTATTGGAGCGCGGCGCCGTAGCAGGAGCGTGGGAGCAGGCGGACGTCGACCTGAAGGTTGTTGCGGAGGGTGAAGGAGACCTTGTTCTGGCCTTTGGCGAGGAGCTTGTCGATGAGCGGGAGCGCGGCGACATGCTCCACCGCTGCGGCGACGACATCGGGCTCGCAGGCGGGACCGGTGACAAGGAGATCGAGGTCGCCGACGGATTCGCGGCCGCGGCGCAGGCTGCCGGCGGGGGTGATGGTCTCAATGCCGGGGAGTTGAAAGATAAGTGCGGAGATGCGCTGGGCGTGCTCGTGGGCGACGTCGATGCGGAAGCGCGAGGAGTTTTTGCGATGGTCCTCGATGCCCTTGATGAGCTTGTCGGTGAAGCGCTGGCCCATGCGCGGGAGGGTGAGGAGATCGCCGCGCTTGGCGGCCTCTTCGAGCGCATCGATGTCGGCGACGCCGAGTGCGGAGTAGATGAGCGCGACGGTCTTGGGGCCCATGCCGGGAAGGCGAAGGAGCTCGAGCATGGTGGGTTTGTAGCGGGTGAGGAGAGCTTCACGCAGCGGCATGGTGCCGGTGGCGGTGAGGTCGCAGATGTTGGCGGCCATGCTTTTGCCGATGCCGGGGATGGCGAGGAGAGCTTTAGGGTCGGATGCGGCAAGGGCGGCGAGGTTGGTGGTCTGCTGCTCGATGGCCTCGGCGGCGCGACGGTAGGAGCGCACGCGAAAGGGATCGGCTGCGTCGATCTCGAGCAGGGCCGCGGTCTCATCCAGCAGGCGGGCGAGCGTGATGTTATCCATGCGAGTGCGTTCGGGAATCGCTCTCGATTGTAGATGCAGGAGGGGTGAGAGCGGGCAGGCTCAGGCGCTGCCGGGCTCGACGGCAGCTTTCACGAGGGTGACGTTGTCGGCCTGCGGGCCTTTGGCGCCCTGGACGATGTCGAACTCGATCTCATCGCCTTCCTTGAGGCCCTTGTAGCCTTCCATCTTGATGGCGCTGTAGTGAACGAAGATGTCGGGGCCGTCTTCCCGGCCGACAAATCCGAACCCTCTGGCATTGTTGAACCACTTCATCACACCTTTGTATTGGCCCATGAACCTACTTTCCCGGATAGATGTGCGTGCCGCCGACGGATAGGCGCCGGACTCAGATGCAACGCACGAGCAGTGCCTTGGCGAAGCACGCTCAGGTTAGACACCTCTTGTTGTCGGAAGACGTTTATCTACCAGCGCAAGGGTGCATCGAATGCGGAGGAAGTTTGGTGAGAGGCAATGAAAGGCTGAAAAACGTTCACTTGGTGGAAGCTGACCGCAGGGCGTAGTAAAAAAGTACGCCAATCAACAGCTTGCCGTCGTGGAGCTTGCCTTCGAGAGCGAGGCGGACGCACTCGGAGAGCGGGGTGAAGTGCAGCTCGATGCGCTCGTCTTCTTCGGGTGTGGCTTCGCCAGCGAGGAGATCTTCGGCGAGGAAGATGTTCATGGCTTCAGAGACGAAGCCGGGGCTGGCGAAGTAGCGGACGTGGTGCGACCAGCGTTTGGCGCGGAAGCCGGTCTCCTCCAATAATTCCCTTTTGGCGGCGGGCAGCATCTTTTCGCCGGGGTCGATGCGGCCGGCGGGGAGCTCGAGGAGGAACTGGCCGGCGGGGTGGCGGTACTGGCGGATGAGGAGGATCTGCGGATCGTCGGGCGTGGTGGATGCGTCGACGGCGAGGATGACGACGGAGCCGTTGTGGCGAACGACGTCGCGGCGCGCGCGAACGCCGCCGGGCTCGAGGACTTCGTCGGAGGTGACCCAGAAGACGTTGCCTTTGTAGACCGTCTTTGAGGAGAGAATGCGGGCGCGTCCGGTAAGCTGCTTAGGAGCTGTCGCGGTGCGGGGCTTCCTGGCTGCGGCGATATTTTTTGCGCGGGCAGAGGCCGCGCGGGTGCTGCTTTTGGGTGCGGCGATTTTCTTTGAAGGCATATTCGTACGGTACACGATGGGGTTGGGGAGTTACGGAGTGCATCGAAGCAGCGGGCCGCGCATCCAAAAAGGCTCACGGATCTAAATCCAAAGGACTCACGGGTTCTTAAGGGAAGGCCGGGCGGAGACGAGGCGGATGGACGAGCAGTGTTATCCCATTGCGGTGGTGCCGGGGACGACGGCGCTGGTGCGGGACTTTGCCGACGTCGCGGCTGCGGCCGACCCGGCGGCGCTGCGGCGGTGGTATCCGAGCGATCCGTTGGGGTGGGCGTGGGCGGCGAACGCGCCGGAGCTCGATGAGACGCACCGGCAGCGGCTGGCGGATGCGCTGCGCGAGCAGGCGACGCGGTTCGGCGCGGGTGCGAAGGTCTTCGAGAATATTGAGAAGCTGAAAGATGGCGCGGCGGCTGTGGTGACCGGGCAGCAGGTCGCGCTGTTTGGCGGGCCGTTGTTTACGCTGCTGAAGGCGGCGACCGCGATTCGCAAGGCGCAGGAGGCGACGGAGCGCAGCGGACGGCCGCATGTGCCGGTGTTCTGGCTGGCGACCGAGGACCATGACCTGGCGGAGGTGGATCAGGTTGCGCTGCCGGTGAAGCGTGAGGTGGAGACACTGCGGCTGGAGCTGCATCCGGGAGTGGCCGGACGCGTGGGCGCGATGGCGGCGGATGGCGGAAGCGAAGAGGGGCGCGCGAAGCTGAACGCGGTGCTGGAGCGGGCAGGCGAGTTGCTGGGATGGGGGCCGGTGGCTGAGGACTTGCGAGCGTGTTACGAGAAGCCGGGTACGACGCTGGCGGAGGGATTTGCGCGGCTGCTGACGAAGATTTTTGCGGAGTTCGGGTTGGTGGTGATGGATGCGTCGTCGCGGGCGTTTCATGCGCTGGGGGCGAGGGCGCTGCGTGCGGCTGTGGAGCGCGCGGAGGAGTTGGAGGCGGCGCTGATGGCGCGGGCTGAGGAACTCGTCAGCGCTGGATATCATGCGCAGGTGCTGGTGGCGGCGGGGCACTCGCTGCTGTTTCTGATCGATGGTGAGAGTGGGGCGCGGTTGCCGCTGCGGCGGGGGACGGATGGGCAGTGGAAGGCTGGAGCGCGAGCGTATTCGACGGAGGAGCTGCTGGCGATTCTGGAGGCCGAGCCGGAGCGAGTGAGTCCGAATGCGCTGCTGCGGCCGGTGTTTCAGGATGCGATTCTGCCGACGGCGGCGTATGTGGCCGGGCCGGCGGAGATTGCGTACTTTGCGCAGTCTGGCGTGGTGTACGAGCGCGTGTTGGGAAGGGTGACGCCGGTGCTGCCACGGCTTTCCGCGACGCTGGTGGAACCGGCGGTGGCGAAGGTGATGGCGCAGCATGAGGTGGAGCTTCCGCAGGTGTGGGAGGCGAAGTCGGCGGAGGCGCTGGCGCAGCGGCTGGGCGCGCGGGCGATGCCGGTCGAGACGAAGCGCAAGCTGGCGGCGGCGGGGAATGCTCTGGATGTGGAGCTGACGGCGCTGACCGAGCACATGAACGCGATGAGCGAGGAGCTGGGGCGCGCGGCGGAGGTTTCGGCGAGCAAGATGCGCTACCAGATGAACCGGCTGCGGACGATGGCGGCGAACTTTCAGCTGCAGCGGGAGGCTTCGCTGCGCAAGCATGCGGAGGCGTTGATGGTGAATCTGCTGCCGGAGGGGCATCTGCAGGAGCGGGTGCTGGGCGGCGTGTGGTTTCTCGCGCGCTATGGCGAGGGCCTGCCGAGGCTGCTGGTGGAGTGTGCGGGGCAAGAGTGTCCAGGGCATCGGTTGATCTACATTTAGAACTACGGGCTTTAGAACTACATTTAGAACTACGGGCTTTAGGAACAACTGCCGGGCCCGGTGCGTACGAGTTTGCTGGAGGTCGATTCCGTGCATCTCTTCTTTCTGATCTTTGTGCTTCCGTTTCTGGCGCTGCATTTCCTGCCGTCGATTGTGGCGGGATTTCGGCACGCACATCACTTTGGCTGGATCCTGGTGATCAATCTCTTCCTGGGATGGACGGTTATTGGATGGATTGTGGCGCTGATCTGGGCGTTTGTGGATGCGCCCCGATACTTTGTCGCCTATTACCCTCCTCCTCCGCCGCCGTACAATAGCGGGTTGAGGTGAGGAACGATGGGACTGAGCGACCAGCCGTTTGAGGTGATGTGCCCGGATTGCGGAGCAATGCTGAAGGTGGATCCGGTGACGCGGCAGATGATCTCTCATACGCCGGCGCCGAGGAAGAAGACGTTTGAGAACCTGGGTGCGGCGGCACGGGCGCTGAAGGATGCGGATGCGCGGCGGGAGAGCATCTTTGCGCAGTCGGTGGAGGCGCACAAGAACAAGGACGACCTGATGGCGAAGAAGTTCGCCGAAGCGGTGAAGAAGGCGAAGGAGTCGCCGGCGACGGAGAGGCCGCTGCGCGAGTTCGACCTGGAGTAGGTGTGGAGAGTCCAGCCGCGGTGGGTGGGGTTACGACGGAGCTTACATAAATTTGACGCCGTTTTCGCCGATGACGGTGAAGACGTCAAAGAGGTGCGTCAGGCCAAGAAGGTAGCGAATCTGTTTGCTGAGGTTGATCAGCTCCAGGCTGCAGCCCTCCGACTTCGACGCGACATAGAGACGAACCAGTGTGCCGAGACCCATGCTGTCGGTGTGGTTGAGGTCGGACAGATCGAGGATGACTCGCTTGTTGGCGGGAAGAAGCGGTCTGACCGTGGTGTAGAGCAGGTCGTTTGTCCCCCAGACCAGCCTCCCGTGACAGAGAACGACGACGACGTCGGGCGCGGAGTGCGTTAACTCGATCGTGAGGATGCGAGCCGCTGCTTCAGGCATCAGGCACCTCCTGGGCGAAACATGACAGATGGCCGCGATCCTGGCCCGTGATGGGGGGGTCGAGCGATTATTGCATATCAATGCCGGGGGAGATGGTGGACGCGGAAGGAATCGAACCTTCAACCTGTCGATTAAGAGTCGAATGCTCTGCCAGTTGAGCTACGCGTCCAGGCCTCAAGACCGCTCGGGCGAGCGGAGCGAACTGCGGTTGACGTTCGCGAGGAGAGTGCGCGAGACGGCCTGCGCACTTCCTTAAATGTAACACGGGGTTGTGGATGGTTTGCGGCATCTCCTCAGGGGCTAAAGCCCCGTTTTCCGCTGCGGCCTTATGGCACGGCTAAAGCCGTGCCCCTTCAAGGAGCGTAGTTCAGCCGACGAAGTCGACGTTGGAGCGCATGGGGATGACGCCGCGGTCGTAGCCCATGTCGAGGAGCTTGCGGATGGCCTCGCGGCCGTCGTCGCCGTAGTTGATGGTGCGGTCGTTGACGTACATGCCGACGAAGCGGTTGGCGAGCGCGGGATCGAGGTCGCGCGCGAACTGCATGGCGTACTCGAGGGCGGGCTCGCGGTGATCGAGAGCGTACTGGATGCTGTCGCGCAGCGCGTTGGTGGTGATGAGCTGGACGTCGCCGCCGAGCGAGCGGCGGATGGCGTTGCCGCCAAGCGGGAGTGGGAGGCCGGTCTGCTCGTTCCACCAGACGCCGAGATCGAGGACCTTGTGGAGGCCGTCACGGCCGTAGGTGAGCTGGCCTTCGTGGATGATGAGGCCGGCGTCGAATTCGCCGGAGACGACGGCGGGGATGATCTTGTCGAAGGGGATGGTGACGGTCTCGACTTCGGGCGCGACGAGTTTGAGGGTGAGATAGGCGGTGGTGAGGGTGCCGGGGACGGCGATGCGGAGCTTTTTGACCTCGTCGAGGGTGTAGGGCCTGGCGGCGACGATCATGGGGCCGTAGTTTTCGCCGACGGAGCCGCCGCAGGCCATGAGCGTGTAGTGCTCCTGGATGTAGGGATAGGCGTGGAAGCTGATGGCGGTGACATCGTAGAACTGCTCGTTCATGGCCTTGCGGTTGAGGGTCTCGATGTCGGTGAGGGTGTGGGTGAATTTGTAGCCCGGGACACGGACCTTGTTGGTGGCGAGGCCGTAGAACATGAAGGCGTCGTCGGAGTCAGGGCTATGGGCGATGGTGATTTCGCGGACGGCGGGTGCTGCAGAGGTCATCGGTTCCTTCTGGGAGGTGGATAGCAGATTCAGATGCGAGATGCGGGGGGATCGTTGTGATGAGAGCGCCGGAGCGTGCTGTAGATGCCGGCGGCGGCGAGGATCTTAATGGCTTCGCCGGGAAGGAAGGGAGCGACGGTCTCAAGCCAGACGGCGCGAAGGGAAAAATGCGTGAGGGCCATGAACCAGCCGGCGCCGGCGAGGAAGAGAAGCACGGTGGCCGCGATGCAGGCGATGAGCGCGGCGGCGAAGAGAGAGAACCGCCGGCCGAGCGCGCGGCTGAGGCCGCCGGCGATGGCCGCGACGAGCGGGTAGGCGAGCAGATAGCCGGCGGTGAAGCCATGAAGCACCGCGAGGCCGCCGAGTCCGCTGGGCGCGAAGACGGGAAGGCCGCAGGCGCCTTCGGCGAGATAGGCGAGCAGCGTGAGAAAGCCGCCGATGGGGCCGAAGGCCAGGCCGACCAGAAGCACGGCGAGCGGCTGCAGCGTGAGCGGCACCGGAGTGAACCAGAGCGGGAAGGCGACGTGCGCGGCGAGCGCGATGAACGCGGTGGCGGCGAGGCCGAGCGCGATCCTGCCTGGGAGCGTGGCGCCGGCGGAGCGGGCGAAGGTGCGGACCGGATGGAGTCCGAGGCGGTTTGTGAGCGTTGTCTGCATGAGGGTCTTTGGCGAGTGTTGAAGAGTTCAAAACGGGAGCGAGGCTCGGTCAGGAGGCCTTTCGGTGGTGGGTGCTTCCGGTGTCCGTGACGCGGCCGGGACCGGCGAGCGGGGCGGAAGGGCGCGGGAGTGGGGTGGCGTTGGCTTCGGGGTTTGCTTCGAGGTTTGCTTCGAGATGGTCGTGCGGTTGAGAAGGTTGAGGGGGCTGATGCCGCCGGCGGCGGGAGCTGTGGATGTGTTGTGCGATCGAGGCTGAGGCCCAGAGCAATGCCGCGAGCGCCACAAGCGAGATGGCAAAGAGAATGCGCATCGGTCGCTGCTAAGGATACCAAAGGATGCAGAGGATGGAGCGAAGCGGGATGCGGTGCAGCAATGGGGCCCGGGGCGCGTGACGACTGTGGTTCGAGGTTGTTGGGCAGGCGCGACAGGCGCGGAGAAATGGGGCGATACTAACGAAAGTCTGTAGGGGCGGGTTTGGCGGTTTGCGGAAGCACAAGAACAGCTCGAAGCGAGTGAAGCCATTTGGCGCGCTGGCGGCGTTGCGGACCCGTGTGTATGCGGCCCGGCGCAAGTTTGCGACGATCGCCGCGGGCGGGCTGGTGATGGTGGTGGGCTACGGCGTGGTCTTCGGGCACAACGGGCTGACTGCGTTTGTGTATAAGCGCGAAGAGGCGCGAACGCTCGCGCGGCAGATGCAGCAGTTGCAGACGGAGAACGGCAGGCTGCAGGAGCATGTGGACCAGCTGCAGAACGATCCGAGCGCGATTGAACACCAGGCACGCGAGGAGCTGCATTACACGCGAGCCGGTGAGGTGATCTATACGCTGCCTGCTGCGCCGACCAACGACGGCACGGCGAACGCCGGCTCGCACTGAGTTTCGATTGTGGTATTTGAGGGTGTGAGAGGGAAGCCGGCGTGGCGTTGCGGGTGCGGATGCAGATCTAAACCGCCTAGCGATCTTCGATGGGGATGTAGGGCGCGGGGTAGGCGGGGCCGGTGTATTCGGCGCGGGGGCGGATGAGGCGGTTGTCGTCGTGCTGCTCCATGACATGCGCGCACCAGCCGGCGATGCGGCTGATGGCGAAGATGGGCGTGAAGAGATCGATGTCGATGCCCAGGGTGGTGTAGGTGGAGGCGGAGTAGAAGTCGACGTTGGCGTTGAGCTTCTTCTCGTCCTTGATGAAGAGCTCGATCTGGCGGGACATCTCATACCACTTGGGGTTGGCGTCGCGGCCGAGCTCCTCGGACATGCGGCGGAGGTGGGTGGCGCGCGGGTCTTCCGTGGTGTAGACGCGGTGGCCGAAGCCGGAGATCTTCTGCTTGCCGGCGAGCATCTTGCGGACGTGCTCGACGGGATCTTCGCCGTTTTTGTCGATCTCGAAGAGCAGGCGCATGACGACTTCATTGGCGCCGCCGTGGAGCGGGCCCTTGAGCGCGCCGATGGCGCCGGTGATGGCGGAGTGGAGATCGGAGAGCGTGGCGGCGATAACGCGCGCGGCGAAGGTGGAGGCGTTGAGCTCGTGGTCGGCGTGGAGGATGAGCGCGACATCGAGGGCGCGTGTGGCGGTCTCGGAGGGTTTGGTTCCGTTGAGCAGCCAGAGGAAGTTGGCGGCGTGAGAGAGCGAGGGATCGGGCTCGATGAGGTCTTTGCCTTTGCGGATGCGGTCGAAGAGCGCGACGATCATGGCGATCTGCGCGGTGAGGTGGAAACTCTTGCGGAGGTTGGCGGCGTGGGTGGTGGCGGCGTCGTCCTTCTCGTAAATAGAGAGCAGGGAGACGGCGGTGCGCAGGACCTCCATGGGCGAGGCGGAGCGGGGGAGGCCGCGGAGGAACTGGATGACCTCGGGCGGAAGCTTGCGGGCGGCGGCGAGATGCTGGGTGAACTCTTTGAGCTCGGCGGCGTTGGGCAGCTTGCCCTTCCAGAGGAGGAAGGTGGTCTCTTCGAAGCTGGAGCGCTGGGCGAGCTCGTGGATGTCGATGCCGCGGTAGGAGAGAATGCCGCGCGCGCCGTCGATGAAACAGATGGAGGATTCGTTGGCGACGACGTCTTGCAGCCCTTTGGGCGCGGTGATGGACATGAGGGAGGAGCTCCGGGGCGATTTCTAACAGCGTTTCTGATTATCGAAGAGCGGGAAAACGGTTGTCACGGCCAATTGGCCGAATATCGGCTGGTGTGGGCGAAGAGCAGTCTGGCTCAGTTCCGACTGCTAGAAGAATCGCGCGGGAGCGAAGGGTTTGAGATCGATGGCGGGCGATTTGGCGTCGAGGCGGTCGGCGAGCGCGACGGCGGTGGCGGGGGCGAGCAGGATGCCGTTGCGGTAGTGGCCGGTGGCTGCCCACTGGCGCGAGGAGCCGGGGAGCGGGCCGAGCAGAGGAAGGCCGTCGGCGGTGGCGGGACGAAGGCCGGCCCAGGCTTCGAGCTGTGGGGCGTCGTCGAGCGAGGCGAGAGCGGGAAGAAGCCTGGCGGCGCGGGCGCGGAGGTCGTCGAGGGCGGGCTGGGAGACATGGAGATCGAAGCCGGTGTCTTCATCGGTGGCGCCGATGAGAGCGGAGCCGGCGCGCGGGCCATGGGTGCGCGGAACGATATAGACGGCGCTGCTGCGATGGACTTCAGCGAGTGTAAGGCGGGGAGGAATCTGCACACGCAGC
Organism: Acidobacteriaceae bacterium; assembly: GCA_036272895.1. Classification (GTDB taxonomy): domain Bacteria; phylum Acidobacteriota; class Terriglobia; order Terriglobales; family Acidobacteriaceae; genus Granulicella. The sequence goes on from DATAXW010000022.1 coordinate 127,975, forward strand.
ATCTGGCCCTTGCGCGGGATGATGCGCGGCGGGCCCTGGAACCAGGCGCCGGTGGCGTGGACGAGCAGGCCGGCGAGGAGATCGGGGCCGTGGAACGGATGGATGCTGACGGAGGTGGGCGTCTCTTCGATTTCGATGGGGCCGGTGTCTTCGTGAATGGGGATGTTGAGGCGGTGAACGGCTTCGAGGACGGCGGCTGCGAGCTGGCGGGGATCGAGGGAGTCTTCAGCGAGACGGTGGGTGCTGCCGTCGTCGAGGTACTGGAGGGTGGAGGTGGTCTGGATGGGAACGGGCAGGCCGGAGAGCGATTCGATGCGGCGCAGGAGATCGGGGTAGAGCGAGAGGCTGTAGGCGGACAGAGCGCGGAGGGCGGGAGGATTGTGGGGGGCGTTGGGATCGTGGGCGGCGAGCATGCCGGCGGCCGCGGCGGAGGCCTGCTGGGCAGCTTTGGCGATATCGAATATGGCGACCGAGGCGCCGCGCGCGTGGAGTTCCAGGGCGAGGGTGAGACCGATGAGTCCGGCACCGGCAATGGCGACATCGTACTTCGGCCCAGGAATCACAGGGTATAGTTTAGAACCGAGGCAGTTTACTCCGGGACCCAACGACGTAAACCCCCTTTTTCGGGGAGCTACGTCCAACACAGAGGCAAACCGACCCGATTATCGACACAGGGCTACTCAAAGGGTCTACAAAGGAGGAGTGAGGCATGAGCGATGAGCATGAGTATGTAGTGCAATCGAAGGCGCCGGGATGGCTGGTAGGAATTGCCGTGGTGGGCTTGCTGGTGGCACTGGGCGCGCTGGGATGGAGCCTGGGTCTGCAAGACCATCTGTCGGCGGCGGAGAAGAATCTGGCGTCGGCGAACCAGCAGAACACGGCGCTGAGCGAGAAGCTGGAAGACACGAATGAGCGGATGCGTGCGCAGGGCGAGGCGCTCGGACAAAGCGTAGGACTGACGCAGAAGCAGCTTGAGGACCGGTCGACGCAGCTGGTGAGGGCGCAGCGCGCGGCCTCGGTGGCGACGGTACGGTTGCAGCACGAGGAGGCGGACACACGGAAACAGGTCGGTAACGTGCAGACGGACGTCTCCGGCGTGAAGAACGATGTGGGCGCGGTAAAGACGGATGTCGCGAGCACGCAGGCGGACCTGGCCAACACCAAGACGCAGTTGACGCGCGTGGTGGGCGACCAGGGCGTCATGAGCGGGTTGATCGCGACGAACCATGATGAGCTGGAGACGTTGAAGCGGATGGGCCAGCGAAACTACTACGAGTTCACGCTGCGCAAGGGATCGCCGGCGCAGAACGTCGGAACGATCAAGCTGCAGTTGAAGAAGGTGAACGAGAAGCACTCAAGGTACACGCTGAATGTGAACGCGGACGACAGGACGATCGAGAAGAAGGACAAGAACATCGACGAGCCGGTGCAGTTTTATTCGGGCAAGTCGCCGGCGCTGTTTGAGATCGTCGTGAACAACATCGGCAAGAACCAGGTGAGCGGATACCTGAGCACGCCGAAGAATGCGCCGGCACCGATTCAGGTTCCCTAGTGCGGGTTGATTGCCGACGCAGTGTTGTGTGATGGGAGGGCCGCATCTTTCAGGTGCGGCCCTCAGATTTTTGGGGAGTGTTACGGGAGTGTGACGGTCTGCGGGTTCTGGTCGCGGAGATCGATGGTGAGGACGGCGGCCTGCCTGCTCTTCCACTGATCTTCGGTGATGTTGGGGAAGAGCAGAATGACGTCGCCTTCGTGGGTGGCGCCGGCGTCTACGCGATCGTCGAAGCTGAGGGGGTTGGAGACGAGCGGGGTGAGCGCGGGGAAGATCTGCTCGAGACGCGGGAGCTCGCGGGCGGGGACGGTGGTGGCGTCGACGATGTGGCCGTCGGCGAGTTTGAGCAGACCGGTCCAGTCGCCCATGTAGAACGGGATGCGGAGGTGATCGGTGATGCGGATGTGGGCGATGACGTAGAGATCGTCTTCGACAGATCCGGCTTCTCCGAGGACGTGCATGGAGCCCTGGACGGCCTGCGTCTCGGTATGCGGAGCGAAGAGAACTACCTTGCTGACGGAGAGGTCGGCGGTCTTGCGGGGGTTAAAGAGGAAGATGGCCACGGCGGCGGCGACGATCACGATGACGGCGATGACGGTGGCGACCAGCGGACCGCGAGTGTAGGACGGGGAATCGTTTGAGTCGGCCATGTTGCACAGGATAGCGCAGGGGGGACGGCTGCGGTATTGGACGGCTCCGGTATGGAGGTTCCGGGATAGAAGTTCCGGGATGGAGGTTCCGGTTGGGGGGCCAATCCGGGTGTCAGATGCTGGCGGGTTCGTTCCAGCCTGAGGGCGGGTCGATCCACTGACTGGACTGACGCCAACTGCTCTCCATCTCCGGAATGCTGAGCAGGCCGTGGCCCTGTTTGCAGATCTGCTCGGTGCCGTTCCATTCGAGGAGGTTGTGCGAGGGGCGGCCGACGCGCGCGGGCGTTGCGAGATAGCGGAGGCATTGTTTGCAGCGCTGCTCCTGGTCAAAGAAGGACCAGCGCAGAGAAACCAGCGCGAGGATGACGAAGAACAGAATCTGGAGGAGATCCGCGCCGGTGGGGAAGGGAACGTAGAACGGACGGGAGAGGTCGGTGCTCAGCAGAAATGCGAGAAGCAGAACGAGCGATGTCTTGGCCGCAAAGAAGAGCTGGCGGTTGATCCAGTAGACCGTCTTTTTCGTCGAGGTGCGTTCGATGCGGTGCGATGTGGCGGTGGCACAGCTGACGAAGAGGATGAAGGGCGCGGCGAGGAGGCAGTGTTCGGCCTGACGGCTGAGATGAAGGCCGAGGGTGTGCCAGCCTCCGTAGGAGGCAAGCGCGATGAGAAACGAGAGCAGGCAGAGAGCCTGCAGTGAGGCGAGGCAAAGTGTGGGCGTGCCGCTGAAGGTGCGTCTCCAGCTGTGGGTGCGGAGCCAGAGCGCGTCGAGCAGGAGGCCGAGGGGGAGATCGACGGCGAGGCGGAGGATGCCGGGACGGCGGCCCGGGCTCGCATGGTGGATGTGCCAGAGCTCGGCCCGCCAACTGTCGAGCCACTCTTCGCGTTGAGTGCAGGGCACGATCTTTTGGGCGACGCACAGCAGAGCGTGGTCGAAGAGCGGAAGAGGCGACGGCAGCCGAGGGCTCATGAGTGCTTCTCCGGAAGAAGGCGGGCGAGAAGGGGATAGCGTTCGGTGGCGGCGAGCGCGGCGGCTTTGCCCTCGCGGGTGAGCTGATAGTAGCGGCGCGCGGGGCGCTGGTTGGCGGAGGCGTCCTGCTCCGGCTCCCATTTGGACTGGACGAGCTCGTCGCGCTCGAGACGGCGGAGTGCGGGGTAGACCGTGCCGCTGGGCAGGCCGGTGACTTCCATGACGTCAAAGCCGAAGCAGTAGCCGAGGCTGAGCGCCTTGAGGATGAGGGCCGCGCTGTGCGAGAGGCGAGGGGGGCTCATGGCTATGTAGTATGCTATCACAAGTAGTATGCTACATAGTGGTTAGTGGTCAGGAGTCAGGAGTTGGAGGAGTAGGAGGAGGGGACATGCTTGAGCTGAGGGGAGTTTCGAAGAGTTATCGGAGTATTCCGGCGGTGGAGGATGTGAGTTTTGTTTTGCGCGCGGGTGAGGTGCTGGGGTATCTGGGGCCGAACGGGTCAGGGAAGTCGACGACGGTGAAGATGATTATCGGGCTGATCCGGCCGACGAAGGGAAAGGTGCTCTTCGAGGGAAGGAAGATCTACGACGATCTGCCGTCGTATCGGGCGCAGCTTGGCTATGTGCCGGAGGAGGCGCAGGTGTATACGCACCTTTCAGGATTGGAATATCTGCAGCTGGTGGGGCGGCTGCGCGGGATGCAGGAGAGATTGATTGAGCGGAAGGCGCGGGAGCTGCTGCAGCTGCTGTCGCTGGAGGCGGCGCAGTATTCGGCGCTGTCGGAGTACTCGAAGGGGATGAAGCAGCGGGTGCTGATTGCGGCGGCGCTGTTGCATGATCCGAGGCTGATTGTGCTGGATGAGCCGCTGTCGGGGCTGGATGCGACGTCGGCGCGGCTGTTTAAGGATTTGCTGGTGCTGCTGGCGAAGGAAGGGAAGGCGATTCTCTACATCTCGCATGTGATGGAGGTGGTGGAGCGCGTGTGCGAGAGGGTGATTGTGCTGGCGAAGGGGAGGGTGGTGGCGGATGCCGCGCCGGACGAGCTGACAAAGCTGATGGAGCTGCCGACGCTGGAGAGCGTGTTTGCGCAACTGGTGCAGCAGACGGATACGGAGCGCGTGGCGCGAGATGTGGTGGGCGTGATGCAGGTGCGCCATGCGTGACGCTCGCGGCGCGGACCGCATCTGGCTGATCTGGTTGATTTTGGTGAAGCACTTCTTCCGGCGGTTCTTCGATAACGACACGATCCAGGTGGAGGGTGAGACGCAGACGACGGTGGTGCGCGCGTTCGCGATTGTGGCGATGCCGGGGATGATGTTTGCGTTCTGGCTGCAGAACCAGTATCCGCAGAGGCCGGTGTGGGGCGCGATCGGGGACCAGTACTTCTTTGTGCTGTTTTCGTTTGTGGTGATGGGGATGGTTGCGATCGTCGAATGGGAGATGCTGTTTCCGGACCGGATGGATTTTGTGATTCTGTCTCCGCTGCCGTTGAAGACGATGCAGATGCCGGCGGCGAAGGTTGCGGCGCTGGGCGGATTTTTCGGCCTGTTTCTGGTGGGATGCAATCTGTGCGGGATGATGATGCTGCCCGCGATTGCAACGCATGTGGCGGTGGTGAATGGGAAGGCGCGGATCGTGGGGGACTTCTGGCGGCAGGCCGGGGCGCATGGCGCGGCCGTAATGATGGCGGGAGTGTTTGCGGCGCTGCTGTTTCTGGCGATTGGGGGCGTGCTGCTTTGCGTGCTGAGTGCGACGCAGTTTCGTGTGATATCGCCTGTTGTGCAGATGCTTTCGGTGGCGGCGCTGGTGCTGCTGATGGTGCAGTATGCGCGGTATGGCGATGCGATGCAGGCGATGCTTTCAGGACCGGTGGGGAGATTGAGGTGGGTTCCGCCGCTATGGTTTCTAGGCGTGTATGAGCAGATGCTTCATGGGCCGGCGGCTCCGGCGTTCGCGCGGGAGATGGCGAGGTATGCGATGCGGGGAACGGCGGCGGTGGGAGCGGTAGCGGTGGCGACGTATCCGGTGGCGTGGGTGAGGATGCGCAGGATGGCGGTAGAAGGCGGCATGGGGCGGCGACGGAGAGCAGCGGGATGGATGGCGCGGCTGTTCAATGGAGTGTTGCGGCGGCCGGGGGAGCGCGCGGTGTTTCACTTTGTAGAGCAGACGATGGCGCGCAACAACCGGTATCAGGTGTATCTGGCGGTGTACGGCGGGACGGGGCTGGCGCTGGCGACGGCGTGCGCGGTGGGGTATCGCGTGAGTGGAGGTGGAGGACAGTTCGTGCTTTCGCGAGAGGGGCTGCATGCGGTGATGCCGCTGTTGTTGTTCTGGGTGATCGCAGGGTTGCGGACGGCGTTTGCGTTTCCGCTGAACCTTGGGGCGGCGTGGGTGTTTCGGATAACGGGCGTGAGCATGGGCGAGTGTGCGGCGGCGGCCCGGAGGTGGGTGCTGCTGTGTGCGATGGGGGTGATGGGCTGCGTTCTCGGTTTGCTGTGGACGGCGGGGTGGAGTGGGCGTGCGCTGCTGGTGCAGGCGGTGTGCGGTATGTGCCTGAGCGTGCTGTTGACGGACGGGTTCTTCTTCTTTCAGAGAAGTGTGCCGTTCACTCGACCGCGGATGCCGGGGAAGACGAGCCTGCCGTTGATGCTGACACTGTATATAGGCATCCTCCCGCTGTTTCTGCTGGGGATGGTAAAGCTGGAGATGCTGATGGAGCTTCATTTGATGAGGCTGCTGGTGGCGGCGGCGATCGCGGCGGCGATTCATGGCGCGCTGACGCTGATGCGCGAGAGCGGCGACGAGATCGAAGAGGAGATGGAGGGATATGAGGGCGAGTTTCAGTTGCTGGGGCTAGCGGGGCATTAGGCGATGGGGGCGCCGGCGGCGCGGTAGATGGCTTCCATAGCGAGCATGTCGGCGAGGCCTTCTTCTCCGGGCGTTGCGGGTTTGGTGTTGTTGCGCAGGCAGGCGGCGAAGTGGTCGGCTTCGGCGGTGAACTGATCGTATTGACCGGTGACGGGGTTGCTGCCGGAGACTTTGCCGTGGGTGGTGTTGCCGGTGAAGGTGTATTTGACGTCGCCGTAGTAGAAGGCAGGCTCGATGTGGATCTGGCCGGCGGAGCCGTCGATCTGGAGGAAGGCCGGGCCCTGCTCACCGTAGGAGCTGCCGCCGTTGAAGAGAATGCCGGAGGGGAATTTCATCACCCACTGGACGGTCTGCTCGACCTGAGCGAAGCGCGGGCCTTTTTCGCGGGTGGAGACGAAGGCGCGAAAGTCGGTGGGCTCTTCGCCGACGATCCAGCGAGCGGCGTTGAGCGGATAGATGCCGAGGTCGAGGAGTGAACCGCCGCCGGCGAGCGCGCGATTGAGACGCCATTCGCCCGCCTTCTTCTGGCCGTAGAAGCCGCCGAGGACAGTCTGGATTTCGCCGAGCTGGCCGCTGCGGACCATGTCGCGGATCTGTTTGAAGGTGACGTCGTACTGGACGCGATAGGCGATCATAAGGTGGACGTTGGCGCGCTTGCAGGCGTCGATCATCTTGCGGCACTCGGCGGAGGAGATGGCCATGGGCTTTTCGCAGAGGACGTGCTTGCCAGCCTCAGCGGCGCGGATGGTGTACTCGCAGTGCATGGAGTTGGGAAGGCCGATGTAGACGGCTTCGATGGCGGGGTTGTCGCGGATTTTGTCGTAGGTCTCGTAGGTGTAGATGGAGGACTGCGGCACGTTGTACTGCGCGGCGTACTTGGCGCCTTTTTCCTGTGGATGACCGGTGACGAGGCCGGTGATGGTGGCGTTGGGCGTCTGGGCGCAGGCGCGCATGAAGATCTCGGAGATGTCGCCGAGGCCGACGGGCGCGAAGCCGACGGGCTTGGAGAGCGTGGGTGCGCCGGTGATGGAGATCGCGGGCTTCTGTGCGGGGAGACGCGTGGCGGCAAGCGTGAGAGCGGAGAGAGCGGCGAAACGGCGGCGGTTCATGGTCGTCATGGCAACCACTTTACTCCGCGCGATTTTGTTGGTGTTGAACTTCTATTGATCTCTATTTGTGGAAGTCGGGCCAGACGCCGTGGACGAGGGTGTGGAGCTTGTAGACCGAGTGCGAGGCGGTGATGTAGAGCGTGGCGCCGTCGTCGCCCCAGGCGAGGTTGGCGGCGACCTCGGGGAGTTTGATCTGGCCGAGGATTTTGCCCGCGGGCGTGATGATGCGGATGCCGCCGGGGCTGGAGGCCCAGAGGTTGCCGAGCGAGTCGAGCTTGAGGCCGTCGGGCACGCCGTGCTCGGGCGAGGGCTGGAAGTCGATGAGCATGGCGCCGGGGCCAACCGTGCCGTCGGGGAGGACGGGGTACTTCATGTACATCATGTGCGGGCCGGAGTTGGCGACGTACAGGGTCTTGCCGTCGGGCGTGAGGGTGATGCCGTTGGGCAGCGTGAGATCGCGGATGATGAGCGTGAGCTTGCCGTCTTTGTAGTGGTAGACGCCGTTGAAGGGAAGCTCTTTGGCGGGGTCCTTGTCCATGCCCTTGAGGCCGTAGGGCGGATCGGTGAAGTAGAAGCTGCCGTCGTGCGCGAAGATGATGTCGTTAGGACTGTTGAGGCGATGGCCTTCGTAGGTTTCAAACATCGTCTCGACTTTGAGATGGTCGTCGGGGCCGACGAGACGGACGACGCGGCGGCCGTCCTGCTCGCACATGACAACCGAGCCTTGAGCGTCGGGAGCGTTGCCGTTGGGGCCGAGGAAGTTGGCGAAGCCGGAGGCGGAGGTGAGGAGCTCGGTGACGTGGCCGTCGGGGGTGATGGCGCGGAGCTTGTTGTCCGGGCCGTCGACGAACCAGAGACGGTGGTGACGCCATTGCGGGCCTTCGGTGAAGCCGAAGCCGGTGGCGATGCGCTCGGGCTTGACGCCGGGAGCGATGAGTTTGTCGAGCGCGGGATCGAGACGGACGATGGAGGTCTGGGGTTCGGCTGAGTTTTGTGCGGCCATGCTAGTTGGATGCGCGGCGATGGGCAGGGCGAAGGTGAGGATGGCTAGAGAGCAGGTGAGGTTCGCGGCGAGCGGCATGCGAGCCATGCTACGGCAAGTGTGATTGAGATGCACCTGCTATGCTCGGGGCGATGGCGGAACGAATGAGGCCGAGAGTGGGCGTGGTAGCCGGAGCGACGACCGCGCTGGTGCTGCTGACGGCCATGAACTTCGTGAACTATATGGACCGCTACATTCTGCCCGCGGTGCAGGAGCAGATTAAGGGCGAGTTCAGGCTGACGGACAACCAGATCGGATCGCTGACGCTGTGGTTCATGGTCGCGTATGTGTGCGCGTCGCCGTTTACGGGATGGCTGGGCGACCGGTTCAAACGCAAGCCGATGATCGTGATCGCTGCGCTGGCGATTGCGGCGATGAACTTTTTTACGGCGAGCGTGCACAATTACATGTCGCTGAACCTGCGGCATGCGGCACTGGGAATCGGCGAAGCGAGCTTCGGGATCTTTGCGCCGGCGATGCTGGCGGATTTCTATCCCGCAGACCAGAGGAACCGCGTGCTGACGATCTTTAATGTGGCGATTCCGTGTGGCGCGGCGCTGGGATTTCTTGCCGGAGGGAATATTGCGGAGAGCCATGGATGGCGGATGGCGTTTATTGCGTCGGCGATACCGGGTGCGGTGATTGCGCTGCTGATTCTGTTCCTGATGCGCGAGCCGAGGCGCGCGGGAAGTGTGCAGGCGAAGGCGAAGGTGGATCGCGCGTCGGTGCTGTCGCTGGCGAAGAACAAGGCGTATCTTACGTCGATTCTGGGGTACGCGGCGGTGACGTTTTCCCTCGGCGGAATCTCATGGTGGATGCCGTCGTTCCTGCATCGGGTGGATGGGCGTGATGTGGGCGCGGCGGGAACGATCATGGGCGGCATCACGGTGGTGTGTGGGCTGGGCGGGACGATTCTGGGTGGATGGGTGGCGCAGCGGTGGTCGAAGAAGACAGGCAAGGCGCTGTACTTTGTGCCGGCGCTGAGCGCGGCGCTGGCGGTGCCTCCGGCGATTGCGTGCTTCTTTGGGCCGAAGAGTGTAACGCTGCCGGCGCTGGGAGTGGCGGTGTTTTTAATCTTCCTGGGAACGGGGCCGGTGAATGCGGCGACGCTGAATGCGGTGCCGGCCAATCTGCGCGCGACGGCGATGGCGGGGCAGTTGTTTGCGCTGCATGTGTTCGGCGATATGTTTTCACCGAAGCTGATCGGGATTGTGAGTGACCACTCGAATCTGCGGTATGGGTTGGGCGCGACGCTGGTGACGATGCTGATTGCGGCGGTGATCTTCTTCGTGGGCGCGCGGTATGCGCCGGAGCTGCGCGCGACGATTGAGGCGGATGCGGCGGCATGATGAGCGCGGTGTGGCGCGGGGTGCTGGAGTCGAGCGCGTGGGTTGTGGCCGTGCTGTGGCTGTGGCGCACGAATGAGGCGATCCGGTGGATGCCGAGGGTTCCGGACCTTAACCGCGATGAATGGGACTTGCTTCCGCCGGAGGATGCGCCGTGGCTGACGGTGGTGGTGCCGGCGCGGAACGAGGAGGAGAACATCGGCGCGACGCTGGAGACGCTGCTGATGCAGCAGTATCGCAAGCTGTGGGTACTGGCGATCGACGACCGGTCGACAGACCAGACCGCGAAGATCATCGATGGATTTGCGGCGCGGCATCCGCAGAGGATGGGCGCGATTCATGTCGATCATCTGCCCGAGGGGTGGATGGGAAAGACGTTCGCGCTGGAGGTGGGGACGCGGAACTCGGCGAGCGAGTATGTGCTGTTTACGGATGCGGATGTGCTGTTCTCGCCGTCGTCGCTGCGCAGGGCGATCGCGTGCGCGGTGATGACGAAGGCGGACCACATGGTGGTGCTGCCGACGCCGCTGGTGAAGAGCCGCGGCGAGGGGATGGTGCTGGGCTTCTTTCAGGTGCTGGGGATGTGGGTGACGCGGCCGTGGAGGGTGAGCGATCCGCGCGCGCGGCACGATGTGATGGGCGTCGGCGCCTTCAATCTGGTGCGGCGCGAGGCGCTGGAAATTCTGGGTGGGTGGGAGCCACAGCGGATGTGCGTGCTGGAGGATGTGGCGCTGGGGCAGCGGATGAAGGCCGCAGGGCTGCGGCAGACCGTGGCGTTTGGACCGGACCTGGTGCTGGTGCACTGGGCCAAGGGGTTTCGCGGCGTGATTCGCGCGACGACGAAGAACCTGTTCTCCGGTGTGAACTTTCAGCCGCTGCTGATGCTGCTGGGAGCGGCGGCGATGCTGCTGCTGTTTCTGGGGCCGCTGGCTGGCATGGCGTGGCCACGGACGTGGTTGCCGGGATTGCTGGGGCTGTGCTCGATTGGAGCGTGCTATCGGGTGGCGGGGCGGTGGAGTTTGATTGATGCACGGTATGGATGGCTGTATCCGGTGGGCGTGGCGGCGATGCTGTGGGCGATGGCGCGGTCGATGGTATCGGCGTGGGCGCGGCGCGGTGTGATGTGGAGAGGGACGTTTTATCCGCTGCGCGAGCTGCGGAAGTTTAATAGTCCGTGGCAGTGGGAGCGCGCGGCGGCAAAGGCGCGGAGGGTGGAGGAGAAGGGTAAGCGAGAGCCGGGAAATCGGTTGTTGGCGATGTGGCCGGCGTTGCGGCGGAGGAAGAAGCCGTAGTCGATTTGGCCCGGAAGTTCGGTGGCGCGGACGACGAAATGCGGGGGTTCTTGGTTCGCTGCGCTCCTCTCAGAATGACAGGCAACAACAGAGCCGATCGTCGCGCTTGACTTAGACTTCGACGGGCTGGCGGCCGTAGCGCTTTTCAACGTAGCCGTCCAAGATGACCTGGAACTCTTCGACGATGTGGTCGCCTTTGAGGGTGGTGAGGAGTTTGCCATCGACGTAGACGGGTGCCTTGGGCTCTTCGAAGGTGCCGGGGAGAGAGATGCCGATGTTGGCATGCTTGGATTCGCCGGGGCCGTTGACGACGCAGCCCATGACGGCGAGCTTGAGCTCTTCGACGCCGGGATAGATCTTCTTCCACTCGGGCATGGATTCGACAAGGTAGCTCTGGATGCGCTGGGCGAGCTCCTGAAAATACGTGGAGGTGGTGCGGCCGCAGCCGGGGCAGCTTGTCACTTGAGGCATGAAGCTGCGGATGGAGAGCGATTGCAGGATCTGTTGCGCGCAGCGGACCTCTTCGGCGCGATCGGCGCCGGGCTCGGGCGTGAGCGAGACGCGGATGGTGTCGCCGATGCCGGCAAGGAGAAGCGGCGAGAGGCCGGCGGTGGAGGCGACGACGCCCTTCATGCCCATGCCGGCTTCGGTGAGTCCGAGGTGCAGGGCATAGTCGCAGCGGCGCGCGAGCTCGGTGTAGACGTCGATGAGGTCGCGAACGCCGGAGACCTTGGCGGAGAGGATGATCTGGTCGCGGCGCAGGCCGTAGCGCTCGGCAGCGGCGGCATTGTCGACGGCCGAGACGACCATCGCCTCCATCATGACGTCGCGCGCGTCCTGCGGGTTTGCGGACTTGGAGTTGGCGTCCATCATTTTGGTGAGCAGGGCCTGATCGAGCGAGCCCCAATTGACGCCGATGCGGACGGGCTTCTGGTTTTCGACGGCGCACTCGACCATGGTGCGGAAGTTGTCGTCGTCTTTGCGGCCGATGCTGACGTTGCCGGGGTTGATGCGGTACTTCGAGAGCGCCTTGGCGCAGTCGGGATATTTGCGCAGCAGGAGATGGCCGTTGTAGTGGAAGTCGCCGATGATGGGCGTGGTCCAGCCCCTGGCGCGGATGCCTTCGACGATGTGGGGGACGGCCTGGGCGGCGGCGTCGGTGTTGACGGTGATGCGGACGAGCTCGGAGCCAGCGCGGGCGAGGGCGGCGACCTGCTGGACGGTGGATTCGACGTCGGCGGTGTCGGTGTTGGTCATCGACTGGACGACGACGGGGGCGTCGGAGCCGACGCGGATGCCGCCGATGTTGACGGTGACGGCTTTGCGGCGCTGAATAGGCGGCATAGGGCTATTTTAGCAGTTTGGCGGCGGGTTCCGAGGGGTATAACAGTCCGGCTGCGCGCTACCATTTGGGGATGAAGGTTTATACGGAGTACCTGACGTTCAACACCGAAGAGCGCTACGAGATGGTGCATATTACGCCGCAGGTGGAGGCGATTGTGCGGAAGTCGGGCGTGGAGGATGGGCTGTGTTTTGTGTCGCCGATGCACATCACGGCGGCGATCTATGTGAACGACAACGAAGAGGGGTTGATCGAGGACATTGGCGCGTGGCTGGAGAAGCTGGCGCCGCGGCTGCCGGGATACAAGCACCATCGGACGGGCGAGGACAATGCGGATGCGCACCTGAAAGCGCTTCTGCTGCACCATGAGACGACCCTGCCGGTAACGAAGGGACGGTTGGATCTGGGGACGTGGCAGCGGGTGTTCTATGCCGAGTTCGATGGGCAGAGGACGAAGCGGGTGATTGTGAAGGTGATGGGGAAAGAAGCGAGCTAGCAAGTCAGCGAGTCAGCAAGTCAGCGGACGGAAGGAGTGAGCTGAGGCAGCCGCGAGATCCAGTGACTTGCTCTAGGCGTTGACGATCTCTTCTTCGAGGCTTTGTTTTTCGAAGAGCTCGCTGTAGTAGCCGCCGCGAGCGAGGAGCTGGTCGTGGGTGCCGAGCTCGGCGATGCGGCCGGCTACAACCACCGCAATACGGTCCGCGCTGCGGGCTGTAGAGACGCGGTGGGCGATGAGGATGGAGGTGCGGCCCTGCATGGCGTCGCGCAGGCCGGAGAGGATCTGCTCTTCGGTGTAGGTGTCGACAGAGGCGAGCGCGTCGTCGAGGATGAGGATGCGGGGGTCGCGAAGCAGGGCGCGGGCGATGGCGGTGCGCTGCTTCTGGCCGCCGGAGAGCGTCATGCCGCGCTCGCCGACGAGGGTGGAGAAGCCGCGGGGGAACTCGAGGATCTCGTCGGCGATGTGGGCGATGCAGGCGGCCTCGAAGACGGCGGGGTCGTCGGTCTGGTCATCAGCCTGGGAGACGCCGAAGGCGATGTTCTCGCGGATGGTCTCGGAGAAGAGGAAGGTCTCTTGCGGTACAAAGCCGATAGCCCGGCGGAGCGTGGCGAGCGGATAGTCGCGGATGGGGCGATCGTCGAGCAGGATCATGCCGGGCGCGGCGTCCTGCAGACGCGGGATGAGCGAGACGAGCGTGGATTTGCCGCTGCCGGTGGGGCCGGTGATGGCGAGCGAGGAGCCGGCGGGGATGTCGAGCGAGATGTTGTGCAGGACCTCGGGGCCGGTGGGATAGGCGAAGCTGAGGTTGTGGAGGGTGATGTGGCCGCGGATGGGAGTGGCCTCCGTGGCGGAAAAGGAGGAGGCGGCTGAGGTGAGCGAGGCGGTTTCGGGGTCCTTCGACTTCGCGTTACGGTGAAGCTGTGACGCTTCGCTCAGGATGACGGCATCGTTTGCCCGGGCCAAGAGAGCGGGGTCGGCGGCGGAGTCATCGATGGCGGGCTTTTCCGTCATGAGCGCGTCGATGCGGGTGACGGAGGCGGCGCCGCGCTGCACGAGGTTGGTGACCCAACCGATGGCGATCATGGGCCAGGTGAGCTGCACCATGTAGACGAAGTAGCTGGTGAACTGGCCGACGCTGATCTGGTGCTGGACGACCTCGCGGCCGCCGACGAGCAGCGTGATCATCAGCGAGATGCCGAGAACGAACTCCAGCGTGGGCCAGAGCATGGCCATCAGGCGCGCGAGCAGAAGGCTGCGGCGGATGTACTCCTGGTTGGCGGTTTCGAAGGCGGCGACCTGCGCCTCTTCCTGCGCGAAGGCGCGGATGAGGCGAGCGCCGGAGAAGTTTTCTTCGGCCATGGCGGAGATGTCGGAGAACATGGCCTGGATGCGCTCGAAGCGGGTGTGGATGCGTGCGCCGAAGTACTGCACGAGGATGCTGGCGAAGGGCAGCGGCAGAAAGGCGATGAGGGTGAGCCGCGGGCTGATGTGGATCATGAAGGGCAACGCCGCCGCGGTGAAGACGACGGTGTTGGCGGAGTACATGATGGCGGGGCCGAGGAGCTGACGGACGGCGTTGAGGTCGTTTGTCGAGCGGGCCATGATGTCGCCCGTGCGGTGGCGCTGAAAGAAGCTGGGCGGCTGGGTTTCGAGGTGCTGGAAGAGATCGTTGCGGATGTCGTACTCGATCTCGCGCGAGGCGCCGATGATGATCTGGCGCATGAGATAGAGAAAGATGCCGGAGAGGACGGCGACGCCGAGCAGGAGGAGAGCGTCGTGCTGGACGGTGACGGCGTGGAGGCCGTGGCGCATGTCATCGATGGCGTTGCCGATGAGCTGCGGAATGACGACCTTGGCGGAGTTGTAGATGAGCAGCGACAGGCCGCCCCAGAGAAAGCTGCGCCAGTAGCGGCGCAGGTAGGGGAAGAGCGGACTGAGACGCTGGAACATGGGCTATTGGATGAAGGGCGGAGCGATTTCGCTCCGCCTTTCGTGGACTGCGATTGCGATTGAATTGAGCGTGGTTACTTCCTGGGCTCGGACGAAGGCGGTGTGGGCTGTGTGGAGGCCGGCGGCGTGGTGGAGGTGACTGGCGGCGGCGCGGCTGTGCCTGCGGGCGAGGTTGCGGGCTTTGTGGCGGGCAAAACGGGCCGCGGCATCGGGCGCATTGCGGATGGCGTCGGCGGCGGGAAGTCGCTCTGCTTGAGTACTTCGATGTCAAAGATCAGCATGGACTTGGGTGGAATCCTGGGCGGGTTGCCCCTGTCGCCGTAGGCGAGCTGGTAGGGAACGAAGAGGCGACGCTTGCCGCCGACGTGCATGCCTTCGAGGCCCATGTCCCATCCGGCGATGACATGGTGCGCGCCGAGGACGAAGCCGAAGGGCTTGGCGGCGTTGGTGTTGGAGTCGAAGACGGTGCCGTTGGGGAGATAGCCGGTGTAGAGGACCTCGGTGTACTTGTCATGCAGGACGAGCGGGCCAGAGCCAACCTTCTCGTCGGCGTAGACGAGCGAGATGACCACGGGAGGGGGATCGAGGATCGCGCGAAGGTCAGGGCTGACCAAGGGTGAGATGTAGTCGGCGTGAAGATCGGACACGCGCGTGACGGTGAACAGCGGCCTGGGGCACGGCGTGCCGGCGGGAAGCGCGGGGATGGTGGAGGAGATCTCCGGCAGGCTGGCGCAGGCGACCACTGCTGTGTGGCGCACAGGAGCGGTGGTGTGGTGCGCTGTCGTGGTATGAGGCCTGGAGGTCTGAGCGAGAACGGGGGTGACGGCGAGAGCGAGGAACAACGCAAGAGTTCGCATATGGCTTCCAGTGTATGCGGTGGAGGTGATGTCGCGAAAGGATGGGCCACCCACGATATTGCTAGGTGGGGGTGCGGAGCAGAAGGTAGGTGCCGGCCATGGCGAAGAGAAGATCGGGGGACCAGGCGGCGAGAACCGCAGGAAGCGAGTTGACGTTGCCGAGGTTTTCCGAGATGCCGGCGAGCACCCAGTAGGCGATGGCGAGGCCGATGGCGGCGCCGATGCCGGCGAGCGAGCCGCGCTTGCCGGCGGTGAGTGAGAACGGAATGGCGAGGATGGCCATGACCAGCGTGAGCAGAGGATAGGAGATCTTGCGGTTGAGCTGCACCCGGAGCGGCGTGGTGTCGAAGCCGCTCTGCTGGAGGTCGTGAATGTAGCCGGAGAGCTCGGTGTAGGACATCTCCTGGGAGGGACGCTCTTCTTTTTTGAAGTAGGCGGGTTGCTCCCGGACCTCGGGAAAGCTGGCCTCGGTGAAGTGCCGATAGCTGGAGACGGTGTCGCCGGCGAAGTTGCGCTCCCAGCCGTTATCGAAGAGCCAGCGGCTGGTGTTCGAGTCCCAGTGCGCGCTTTCGGCGTAGATGCGGCGGGTCATGGTGAAGGTGCCGGGCTGGAACTCGAAGACGGTGATCTTGGCGAAGAGGTCCTTCTGGGGATCGAAGAACTGGTAGTAGAAGATGCGCATGGGCTCGCCGGGACCGGAGGCGGAGCTGCCGGTTTCGCCGGGGGTTGCGTTGCTGGTCTCACCTAACGCTGACTTACCGGTTTCTGCTGATGCTGAATTACCGGTTTCGCCTGACATCCACTTTCGTTCCGGGCGGAGGAAGGTCTGCGCGGGCTTGCCTTTGATGCTGGAGAGCAGCGCCTCCTGACGTCGGTTGGCGGCGGGGAGATAGCCTTCGTCGAAGGCGAAGAGCAGAGCGGAGAGGATGAGGGCGACGAGCAGGACGGGTGTGACGACGCGGTAGAGGCTGATGCCGGTCGCTTTCATGGAGGTGATTTCGCTGGAGCGGCTGAGCGCGCCGAAGGTGATGAGAACGGCGACGAGCGAGCAGAGCGGCGTGACGTTGTAGAGGATGAAGGGAATGAGATTGAGGAGATAGTCGCCGACGGTGACGAGCGGGGTGCGGTACTTGATGATGTCGCCGATGAGCTCGAAGAAGGTGAAGATAAGAAAGAGCACCGTGAGCGAGAGGAGGACGAGTACGAAGTTGCGAAGGAAGCCGCCCATCACGTACTCGTCGAGGATGAGCGGGAAGCGGCTGCGCACGGCCCGGCGGAGGCGGCGGACGCTGGTCTCGGCGTCGAATCCGCTGGAGACGCGAGAGCTGCTGCCGAAGAGACGATTGGAGGTTTTGGTAATGGCGTGGCCGAGACGGGAGAAGAGATGCAGAGCGACGCCGCCGCGCATCATCTGCTGGATGAGCAGGACGCCCGCGACGGCGAAGAGAATGTTGGCGCCCCAGACACCGGCGAAGGCTGAGAGCTTGTCCTGACGGGCGAGCGCGCTGCCGACGAAGGAGAGGATGTAGTAGAGCGAGACAAGCAGGAGGGTGACGGCGAAGCCGGTGCCTTTGCCTCCGCGCTTGGAGGAGAGCCCTAGCGGAACGCCGACGAGCATGAGCACGAGGCAGGCGGCGGGGAAGGATAGGCGGCGATAGAACTCGATGAGGTAAGGCCGGGTGTCGGCGTTTGTGTCATGAGCACGGCGCCAGAGATCGAATGTACTGAGGGCTTCGATGGGCGTGTCACGGCGGCTGAGGTGGGTGTCCTCCTGCGCGCTGGCCTGGATGGGAAGAACGGTGGAGACGAAGGTAGCGATGTCGTACTGGTTGGGATCGTTGGGGGAGATATCGTGGCGGGAGCCGTTGTCGAGATCGAGGCGGAGGGTCTGATGGCTCGCGCCGGCCTGCACGATGGCCTGCTGCGCGGTGATGATGTAGGGCGATGCGGGCTGGGAGAGATCGGCGAGGAAGACGTGCTTCCAGATGGCGGTGCCGTTGGCGCCGGGGAGGACATCCTGGGTGTAGAGGACGTAGTTTTTGAAGTCCTCGTAGAAGACGCGCGGCTGGACTTCGACGGTGGCCTGCGAGGTCTTGCTCTGGTCTTCATAGTGGAGCAGGGCCTGCGCGGCGCGGGGAGCGACGTAGAGCGCGTTGGCGAGGCCGATGAGCCAGGAAAATACGGCGACGATGCTGACGATGCGGACAAAGGCGAGCACGCCGATGCCGCTGGCGCGCATGGCGGTGACTTCGCTATCGGCGGCGAGACGGCTGAGGCCGAGCAGGATGCCGATGAGGACCGCCATCGGGATGGTGAGGGTGAGGAAGTTGGGCAGCAGATAGCCGATGAGGCAGAGCAGATCGAACGGGGAGGCGATGCCGCGCACGGCGAGCTCCAGCAGCGGGAGCAGGTAGCGCATGAAGAGGATGAAGGTGAACAGCACGCCGCCGAGGATGGCGTAGCTGATGACCTCGCGAAGGATGTAGCGGGTGAAGATGCGCACGGGAATGCTGCCGAGGCGGCTGGATTGAGTGTAGCGGAGTTAGGAAGTGAGGAGTTAGGGAGTTAGGAGATACGCGCGTCGCGGAGACGGAGGGAGTTGGCGAGGACGCTGACGGAGCTGAGCGCCATGGCGGCGGAGGCGAGGACGGGGCTGAGCAGGATGCGGAAGTGCGGATAGAGAATGCCGGCGGCGACGGGAATGCCGACGATGTTGTAGAGGAAAGCCCAGCCGAGGTTCTGGCGCATGATGGCGAGGGTGCGACGGCTGAGACGGATGGCTGCGGGGATGAGGCGAAGATCCGCGTGGAGCAGGAGGACGTCGCCGGCCTCGCGGGCGAGATCGGCGCCTGAGGACATGGCGAAGCCGGCGTCAGATTGTGCGAGCGCGGCGGCGTCGTTGATGCCGTCGCCTGCCATGCCCACGCGATGATTTTGAGATTGGAGCTGGCGGATGGTGTCGAGCTTTCCGGACGGAAGCAGAGCGGCGTGGACGTCGGTGATGCCGGCCTCGCGGGCGATGGCCTCGGCGGAGAGCTGGATGTCGCCGGTGAGCATCACGGAGTTGAGACCGAGCGTGCGGAGATCGCGGACGGTGGCGGCGGCTTCGGGACGGAGCTGGTCGGTGGCGAAGAAGACTGCCTGCGGCTGGTTATCGATGAGGAGATAGAGCGGGGTAGCGTATGCAATCTCTTTGGGAATTTCGAATTCAGCCGGAATCGTTGAAGTGAAAATTGAGGCATTGCCGAGGTGGATCTGGTGGCCATCAATGGTTGCGGTCAAACCTATTCCGGGAAGCACGATAAGGTCTTCAACGGGTGGCAGAGTCGGTAGATCGGGCCAGACCTTATAGAAGTTCACGACGGCCTCGGCAAGTGGATGGGTCGATAGGCTCTCTATTGCTGCGGCGTAAGCGATTAGAGTTTTGTGGTCGATTTTGGTGAAGCTGGCATAGATCATTTCGACGATCTTTGGGCGCCCTTCGGTGAGGGTTCCGGTCTTGTCGAAGACGAGGGTGTCGAGGGTGGAGAGGCGCTCGAGGGATTCGCCGCCTTTGATGAGCAGACCGGCGCGGGCGGCGCGGCCGAGGGCGACGGTGACGGCGGCGGGCACGGCGAGGCCCATGGCGCAGGGGCAGGCAATGATCAGCACGGCGATGGCGATGGCCAGCGGCTGCGCGAAGCCTTGATAACGGCCACCCGTGTTGAGGACGAGAACCCACGCTGTGAAGGCGATGGCCGCGAGGATGAGGATGGTGGGGACGAAGAGGGCGCTGGCGCGGTCGGCGAGGCGCTGCATGGGCGCGCGCGTGGATTGCGCATCTCGAAGCAGGCGTTGCATTTGCGCGAGGGTGGACGCGGCGCCGACGGCGGTGGCGCGGACGATGAGGACGCCGTCAAGGTTGAGGGCGCCGCCAGTGACGCGGTCGCCGAGGGTGCGGGTGACGGGGAGGGGTTCGCCGGTGAGGAGGGATTCGTTGATGGAGCTGCGACCGGAGAGGATGATGCCGTCGAGGGGGATACGGTCGCCGGCGAGGATGCGGACAAGGTCGCCGGGCTGGATGGCGTCGATGGGAAGGACGGTGTCCGGGGCCGAAGCATATTCGGATGAGGGAGTTGCGGGGTCCACCGCCGGGTTGAGGTCGATCAGGCGGGCGGTGGGGGCGGAGAGTTTGGCGAAGCCTTCGAGGGAGCGGGTGGCTTGATGGCGGGCGCGGGCTTCGAGCCATCGTCCGGTGAGCAAAAAGGCGAGGATGAGGATGACGGATTCGAAGTAGACGTCGCTGGAAGTGCTTGTGGATGTGAGGGTTGCGCGGAGAGACGAGGCGAAGGCGACGAGGGTTCCGAGGGCCACGAGGGTGTTCATGTTGGTGGTGCGGTGGAGGGTGGCGCGCCAGGCGGCGAGGTAGATCTCGCGGGCGGCGAAGAGCATGACGGCGAGGGCCAGGGCGCAGAGGAACCAGCGCAGCGGCTGGGCGGGGAGGGCCATCAGCCAGACGGGCATAAGTGGGGCAAGCAGGCGGGTTGCGGTGTTGAGGAGAGGGTCGGCGGTATGAGTGTTGGCCATTAAAGGCATAGAGAGGAGCATGGCCAGGGCGCCGGCGAGGAGGCTGAGGAGGGCGCGCCAGCCGAGACTGGCCTGCATTTTCTGGTCAGAAGTTGTGGTTACGGATGTGGTTTCGGTGTGGTTTTGTGTGGTTTCGTTTGTGGACGGGAGAGCGGCGTCGTATCCGGCGTGGCGGACGGCGTTGATGAGGGGTTGGGTCTCGAGGGGGTGGGCGGAGGTGAGGTGCGCGGTGTGGGCGAGGAGGTTGACGGTGGCGGAGTCGACGCCGGGGACGGCGCGGAGGGCGCGCTCAACGTGGTGCTGGCAGGCGGCGCAGCTCATGCCGGCGATGGTGAGGGTGGTTTGAGTCATTCGCTCACGATTCGATGTGAGCAGGATAGCCCGCGACGCGGAGGGCGTCTTCGATCTGTTGTGGGTCGGCTTCGGTGCGGATGCGCGCGGAGCCGATCTGGACCTCTTCGGCGTGCGTGGAGGGAAGCGCGTTGAGCGTCTGGGTGACGCGGCGGACGCAGGATCCGCAGTGCATGTTTTCGATGCTGAGGTTGAGGGCGGTCATGGGGTTTTGATGCGGTGGGGTTCGAGGTGATTCGAAAAGCAGGTCCTTCCCCTTCGCGATGCTCAGGGTCAGAATGACAACCAGAAAGGCAAGGGCAACGGCAAAGGCAACAGCAAATGCAAATACGGGGGTCCTTCCCCTTCCTCTCGCGATGCTCAGTGTCAGGGTCAGGATGACAACCAGAAAGGCAAAGGCAACAGCAAATGCAAATGCGGGGATTCTTCGCTGCGCTCAGAATGACAACCAGAAAGGCAAAGGCAAAGGCAAAAGCAAAGGCAAAGGCAAAGGCGGGACGTGAATCAGTTTCGAGTTTCGAGTTAAGACTTAGGGGACGAAGCGGTAGCCGACGCCGCGGACGGTGAGGAAGTGGACGGGGTGGGCGGGGTCGGGTTCGAGGTAGCGGCGGAGGCGGACCAGGAAGTTGTCGATGGCGCGGGTGTCGGTGTCTTCGTGGACGTGCCAGACGTTTTCGAGCAGCTCTTTGCGGGCGATGATCTTGTTGGGGCGCTCGAGCAGGTAGCGGAGCAGGTCGGCTTCCATGACGGTGAGGTGGATGACACTGTCCAGACCGGGATCGGCGCTGCGAATTTCGAGCGCGTCGAGGTCGATGGTGCGGTTGCCGAGGGTGTAGACGGGCTGGGGTTCGTCTTCGGTCTCGGATGAGGCCGGGACGGGATCGGGTGCGGTCCAGTGCACGCGGCGGAGCAGCGCGGCGAGACGGACGAGGAGGATGTTGAGGTCGAAGGGCTTGGCGAGGTAGTCGTCGGCGCCGGCGGAGAAGCCTTCGACGACGTCCTCGGCGCGGCCGCGGGCGGTGAGCAGAAGGACGGGGATGAAGCGGTTCTCGTGGCGCAGGGAGCGGACGATGGAGAAGCCGTCGAGCCCGGGGAGCATGACGTCGAGCAGGACGGCGGCGGGGGGGTCGGGGGTATTGCGCAGCCAGTCGAGGGCGGCCTTGCCGTCGGACTCGTGGTGGGTGCGGTAGCCTTCGGCCTGGAGGTTGAAGAGCAGCCCCTGCGCGAGGTGTTCCTCGTCCTCGATGACGGCGATGAGCGGAGTGGGCATGGGTTAGGCCTCGGCGATGACAGCGATGGAGATTTTCATGCCGGGAATTCGCACCGGCAGCTTCGCGCCCTGGCGGGCAGGCGGGTTGGAGAGAAACCACTTCACCCACTCTTCATTCATTCCGGCGAAGTCTGATTCTTCGTAGAGGATGACCGTGGCGCTCACGATCTGTTGGAGAGAAGAGCCCGCGGCCGCGAGGATGGCAGAGATGTTGTGCAGGCACTGGCGGGTCTGTTCCTGAATCGTCTCGCCGGCGATCTTTCCGGTTGCGGGATGGTGCGGGCTGGTGCCGGAGACGAAGACGAGGCCGGCAGCGCGCACGGCCTGGCTGTAGCTGGGCGGAGGGGACGGGGCGTTCGGCGTCCGAATGATCTCTCTTGCCATAAGGTTCTCCTGAGGGCGATTACGGACCCGACGCGTTGTCGAAGGCCATCGTCTCACACCGGGTCCGGGGGGGCTGAAGCCCCGGACCTATCTCAGAGGCAACGGCAAAGACAAACGTCGATCGAGTTTTCAGTTTGGAGTTTAAAGGCAAAGGCAAGAACAGGAGCAAAGGCAAGAACAAAGCAAATGCAGATTCCCTTCGGGAATGACAACCAGAAAAGCAACCGCAACGGCAACGGCAACCGCAAAAGCAAGAGCAACGGCAACGGCAAAAGCAGATCCTCCGCCTGCGGCGAAGGATGACAATTCAGGGAAGGTGGTGGCGACTCGCGCGCGTCTTCACGCGCGATACCCACTCATCGCTCTGCCACCCCAGCGAGCAAGGACCGCTCGCCGGGGACCCCGGGGCCGCGATGAATGGGCCACCCGGCAACGGCAAGAGCAACGGCAAAAGCAGATCCTCCGCCTGCGGCGAAGGATGACAATTCAGGGAAGGTGGTGGCGACTCTCGCGCGTCTTCACGCGTGAGACCCACTCATCGCTCTGCCACCCCAGCGAGCAAGGACCGCTCGCCGGGGACCCCGGGGCCGCGATGAATGGGGCACCCGGTATGTTATTGGTGGGCGGCGGTGGTGGGGATGGCGCTGGCGGTCTGGGTGGTCTTCTGCTCGGAGGGGAGTTTGTGCTCCTCGAGCGCGAGGGCCTCGGGCATGTAGGTGAGCGCCTTCTTGATCTGCGGATCCCAGTCGGCGCGAACCTCTTCACCGGAGGTCTGGCCGAACTGCGAGGTGAAGAGCTCGGCCTTGATGCTCATCTTGATCCAGTCGAGGTTGTCGGCGATCTCCTTGTCGGTGAACTCGACGGGAGGCTTCTGCGCGCGGAGGAAGTCCTCGAACTGCTTCATGAGGGCGTCGTCGACGACGAGGTCGCGGTTGACGCTGTGATTGGAGAGGTAGTGGATGGCGAAGTCGAAGAAGGCGCGGTGCTGGAGGAGGTTGTCCTGGAGGTGGTCGCTCTTGAGCTCGGGGATCTTCTCGTCGGGGGTGATGCCGCCGCCGCCGTAGACGGGACGGCCGGCGTCGGTGAGCTTGACCTCGCGGTTGGACTTGTCGGCGGGAAGGGCGTCGGCGCGGACGTAGTAGTAGTCGTAGAGGGAGATGCCGTTGTAGTTGCGCTGAATGAGGCGGCCGGAGGGGGTGTAGTAGTGGAAGGTGGTGAGCGCGAGGCCGGTGTTTTCAGAGATGGGGAAGACGGTCTGGACGAGGCCCTTGCCGAAGGTGGTCTCGCCGACGATGAGGGCGCGGTCGTGGTCCTGGAGGGCGCCGGAGACGATCTCGGCGGCGGAGGCGGTGTCACGGTTGACGAGGACGACGATGGGGTACTTGAGGGATGAGCCCTGGGGCGCGCGATAGACCTGATCGGGGAAGGCGCGGCCGCGCTGGGAGACGACGATCTGGCCTTTCTGGAGGAACTTGTCGGCGGTGTTGACGGCTTCATTGAGCAGGCCGCCGGGGTTCTCGCGGAGATCGATGAGCACGCCCTGAACGTTGGGGCCGAACTTGTCGAGCGCATCCTGCACGTCCTTGGAGGTGGTCTCCATGAACTGAGTGATGTGGATGTAGTCGATGCCGGGCCGGATCATGAAGGCGAGATCGACGGAGGGACGGTTGACCTCTTCGCGGGTGAGGTCGAAGACCAGCGGCTTGGGAGCGCCTTCGCGGCCCATGGTGACGGCGACGTGGGTTCCGCGCGGACCTTTGAGCAGGGAGGCGACGGCGGCGGAGTCCATGTTCTCGGTGGACTTGCCGTCGACGGCGAGGATGACGTCGCCGGGACGGATGCCGGCCTTGTAGGCGGGCGTGCCTTCAAAGGGGGTGACGACGACGATCTTCGAGCCCTGCGGCTGGATGGTCATGCCGACGCCGAAGTACTTGCCCTCCTGGTCTTCGCGCATCTGGGCGTAGGCCTTGGGGTCGTAGAAGTTGGAGTGGGGGTCGAGGACGTGCAGCATGCCGGGGATGGCGCCGTCGTAGATGGCCTTGTCGACCTGGTCCTGGTTCATCTTGTCGGCGTAGTTCTGCTCGACGAGGGAGTAGACGTCGGTGAACTGCTTCATGGAGTCGCGCAGGGTGGACTCGTCGGTGGCGGACTGGGCGGCGACGCGGCCGCCGATGATGGAGCCGGTGACGCCGCAGGCGGCGAGAAAGATGGCTGCGGTGAAGAGAGCGCGGCGGGTGCGGGAAGGCCGGGGAATCATAGGGCGGAGGAACCTCAGGACGGGCGGGACGGGCAGGAAAGCAGCGGAGTAGAGCCCATCATCCGTTGGACGAAGTATAGCATTCTGCGGTGAGCGGAGGCGGGGTCGAGGGGTGTGCGTGGGGGCGTCTGCACGGCTGAGATTTGACAGGTAGAATGGACACGAGTTGCTGTCGCAGGTATGCAGCAGGCATGCAGATGTGAGAGGCAACGCAATACGGAGATCTCTCCACTTCGCGGGACGATGGGACTGTCCCGCTGCGGTCGAGATGACAGAGTTACGGGGTGTTCGCGGGGAGCAGGTGTTCGCGAGTCGATCCTGACACTACGTCGATTTAGCCCAGAGGGCCTGAAGGAACGGATGACGAAGAAGCACGCATACTCACAATGGATGAGCCGGCTTGCCGGCGCGGGCCTGGCGATGGCAGTGGCCGCGCTCTCTCCCAGCCTGTATGGACAGGCGCAGCAGCAGTTTCCGGTGCCGACGGCGGCGGGGATGACGGGCGCGCCGGTGCAGCAGCTTTCGCTGCCTCCGCTGCCGGCGGCGACGCCGATCACGCCCAACGGCGAGGTGGTGGAGGACGTGGTTGCGCGCGTGAATGACCAGATCATTACGCGCAGCGAATATGAGCGGGCCGAGCAGCAGCTTCTGGATGAGGCCAAGCAGCAGAATGTGCCGGAGAGCGAGCTCGAAGACAAGCAGAGGGATTTGTTGCGGGACATGATCGACCAGCAACTGCTGCTCTCGAAGGGCAAGGAGCTGGGGATTACGGGCGACACGGAGGTGATGCGGCGGCTGGATGACATCCGCAAGCAGAACCACCTGGACTCGATGGAGGCGCTGCAGAAGGCGGCGGAGCAGCAGGGGATCTCGTTTGAGGATTTCAAGCAGCAGATCCGGAACTCGGCGATTACGAGCCAGGTGGTGCAGCAGGAGGTGGGCGCGCACCTGAACCTGACCCACGCGGAGGAGGAGCAGTACTACGCGGAGCATGGCAAGGACTTTGAGGTGCCGGAGCAGGTGCACCTGAGCGAGATCCTGGTGACGACGCCGGAGAATGCGACCGACGCGCAGTTGAATGCGGCGCAGCAGAAGGCGGATGCGATTGAGGCGAAGCTGAAGGCGGGAGCGAACTTCGCGGATACGGCGAGGGCGAACTCGGGCGGACCGACGGCGGCGGCGGGCGGCGACCTGGGCGACTTCAAGCGCGGGACGCTGGGCGACGTGCTGGAGAAGGCGACGTTTCCTCTGCCGGCGGGCGGAGTTACGCAGCCGATCCGGACGCGGCAGGGGTTTGTGATTCTGCGCGTGGACAGCCACCAGGCGGCGGGAATACCGCCGCTGGCAAGTGTGGAGCAGCAGGTGCAGGAGGCGATCTATATGGATCGGCTGCAGCCTGCGTTGCGCGCGTACCTGACCAAGTCGCGGGACGAGGCGTACATCGACATCAAGCCGGGATTTGTGGATACGGGCGCGGGCGCGCATGAGTCGAAGCCGGTGTTTACGGCGTATGCGCCGCCTCCGGTGAAGAAGAGAGTGCTGAAGAAGGAACGGCTGGAGCAGGAGAAGGCGCAGAAGGCGCAGGAGAATCTGGCGGCGGCCCGCGAGAAGCTGGCTGCCAAGCAGGCGGCGAAGGCCGGCGTGAAGGCGACGGGGTATACAAAGCGGCACAAGATTCGTCGCGAGAAGATTCGCTATGGGCAGGCGCCGCGGCAGTCGCTGCCGGCGGCGACGAGGCAGACGGCGGAGAACTCGACCGGAACGGAATTGCAGGGGCAGACGGCGGGAGCGGCGATGGCGCCTACCGACTCGGTGACGACGATCAGCACGGGGACGGGCTTCGATGAGAGCAATGCGGACCCGCTGGCGCCGAAGGCTGGGCCGGAGCATAAGACGAGGTTCTCCGACCGTGAGCGGGAGAGCCAGACGAAGCATGCGCAGGAGAAGCTGAGCAAGGCGGAGACGAAGGCTTCGGCGCGGCCAGTGGAGGCGACCGAGCAGCAGACGGTTGCGGAGAAGCAGCAGGATGCGCCGCTGGGTTTGAATGGCGATACGGCCAAGCACAAGAAGAAGCACAAGCATGTGAAGGGCGAGGCGAAGGAGCGGCTGCAGGACGAGAAGAAGCCTGCGGCTCCGGCGGCGCCCGCGCCGACGGTGAATCCGACGCTGGGCGGAGCGCCTGCGGCGCAGCCGGCACAGTTGACGCCGCCGCCGTCAGCGCCCGCGGGATCGGCAGCACAGCAGTAGAGTGCGGAGGTTGCCGCGATTGGATGGAGAGCCCCGCGCTGCGGGGCTCTTTCTTTTGCGCGGAGACTTTTCGTGGGGAAGGCTTTCTCCGTGTGCTGAAGGCTGTCTTCGCGGGGTGAGGGCGTCTCGTCGTATGCTGGGGCGAGCCTATGAAAGATTTTTTTGTTGCGGATGCGGCGCGGTTTGAGAACCAGAGCGTGACCAGCTATTTCTGCCTGTCGATGCTGAGCCTGCGCGAGCGCAAGAGCGGCGATGGGCAGTACCTGGCGCTGACGCTGGCGGACAAGACGGGGCAGCTGGAGGCGCGGATGTGGGAGGAGTTCGCGGCGGTGCTGGAGACCTGCGCCGAGGGCTGCTATGTGAAGGCGCAGGGACAGATCTCGAAGTACCAGGGGAAGTTTCAGATCACGCTGACCAAGATGCGCGCGGCCGCGGAGAGCGAAGTGGATGCGGCGGACTTTGTGCCAGCGACGGAGTTCGATGTCGCGGAGATGATGGCGGAGCTGCGCGGGTATGTGGAGGAGTTTCGCAGTGCGCCTCTGCGCGCGCTGGTGCTGCGGTTTCTGGATGATCCGGCGGTGGGTGCGGCGTTTCAGCAGGCGCCGGCGGCCAAGCGGCTGCACCATGCCTGGCTGGGCGGCCTGCTGGAGCATGTGCTGGCGCTGGTGAGGGTGTGCCGCGGGGTTGCACCGTTTTATCCGGAGGTGGATCGGGATCTGCTGGTGACGGGCGCGATCCTGCACGACATCGGCAAGGTGCGGGAGCTGAGCTGGCGGACGAGCTTCAGTTACACGCTGGAAGGGCAGTTGATTGGGCACATCTCGATTGCGCAGCGAATGCTGGCCGAGACGATTGCTGGCATGGATGCGGAGGCGAGAGAGAGCGCGGCAGCGGAGGGTGGCGAGGCGGCGCTGTTTCCGGAGCCGCTGCGCGTGCTGGTGGAGCATATGATCCTGGCGCACCATGGGAAGCTGGAGTTCGGATCGCCGAAGCTGCCGATGACGCCGGAGGCAATGCTGCTGAGTGCGCTGGACGATCTGGAGGCGAAGTTCCAGACGATGCGCGCGGAGTTCAAGAGTGCGCGTGAGGAGGGAAAGCGCGCGGAGGAGATGACGGAGTGGGTGCGGTCGATGGAGCGGCCGCTGTTTGATTCGCGGAGGTGGATGGAGGCGAGCGGGGTGGCGCGGGATGAGATGGGCGAGCCGGGAGAGGAAGCGGGTGCGGGTAGTGAATAGTGAGTAGTGAATAAAGCAAGAGCGACGGCAACAGCGGGTCCTTCGCTCAGGATGACAACCGCAAAGGCAACGGCAAAGGCAAAGGCAGATCCTCCGCCTGCGGCGAAGGATGACAACCAGAAAAGCAAAAGCAAAAGCAAGAGCAAAAGCAAGAGCAAGAACAAACGCGGGGGTCCTTCGCTACGCTCAGGATGACAATTCAAAAGAGGGACGGCGACACTCGCGCGTCTTAAGGTGCGATACCCACCCTTCCACCCCACCAGCGATGCTGGCGGGGGCCCCGGCCTTTCGCAATAGAGCTGCGAAAGGATGGGCCACCCGGATTGGCGGCGCGGAACGCTGTAAGAGCACTGGCAGATTCCCTTGCACCCCAGCGGGCAAAGGACGCCCGCCGGGGACCTCGCTTCCGGGATGACAGCAAGAAAGGCGAGAGCAGGAGAGGATGGGGCACCCAAGATGAGGCGGTGAGCTGGGTTCGTGCTTTCAGTTTTGAGCTGTGAGCTGTGAGCTTTGAGTTAAGGCGGATGCCTATGAGTGACCGCTATAATCGACGGTTAATACAGTTGATTTGAAGCTTCTTTATTTTCGATTTTTCTGATTTCTTATGCTTCGATTTTCTACAGCAGGTGAGAGCCACGGCGAGGCGCTGGTGGCGATGGTGAGCGGATTGCCCGCGGGCGTTCCGGTGGACCAGGAGTTTGTGAACCATGAGCTGTGGCGGCGGCAGCAGGGCTATGGGCGCGGCGGGCGCATGCGCATCGAGAAGGATGAGGCGCATTTTCTTGCAGGCGTGCGGCATGGAAAGACGATTGGGTCGCCGGTGGCGATGACGCTGGCGAACAAGGACTGGAAGAACTGGGAGCAGATTCTGCCGGTGGAGGCGGGCGACCCCGCGCAGCACAAGCCGGTGACGAGCCCGCGGCCGGGACATGCGGACCTGGCGGGCGCGCTGAAGTTCGACTTCAAAGATGCGAGATACGTGCTGGAGCGCGCGAGTGCGCGCGAGAGTGCGGCGAGGGTGGCGTGCGGCGCGCTGGCGAAGCTGTTGCTGCGCGAGCTGGGCGTCGAAGTAGCGAGCCATGTGGTGCGCGTGGGCGCGGCGGAGCTGCAACGCGAGGCGAACTTTGAGGAGATTGCGGCGCTGGCGCAGCGCGAGGAGGTTTTGCTCGCGTGCGTGGATGCGGAGTCTGAGGCGCGCATGAAGGCCGAGGTGGACAAGGTGCTGCGCACGGGCGACACGGTGGGCGGCGTGTTTGAGGTGGTGGTGCATGGGCTGCCGCCGGGGATTGGAACGCACACGAACTGGGACGAGCGGATGGATGGTCTGCTGGCGCAGGCGTTGATGAGTCTGCAGGCGGTGAAGGCGGTGGAGCTGGGACGTGGCGTGACGGCGGCGGAGTCGCCGGGTTCGGCGGTGCATGATGCGATTGGGTATGCGGCGGAGGATGCGGAGGGCGGTGGGGATTCGGGCGAGAGGTTTACGCGCTTCCGGCGGGAGCGGAATAACGCGGGCGGGATTGAGGGCGGGATGTCGAATGGCGAGGAGGTGGTGGTGCGGGGGTATCTGAAGCCGATCTCGACCCTGCGGCGACCGCTGGCGTCGGTGTCGTTTGAGACCAGAGAAGCGACCAAGGCATCGTATGAGCGGTCGGATGTGTGTGTGGTGCCGGCGGCGGGCGTGGCGGGCGAGGCGATGGTCGCGTTGACGATTGCACGGCTGGTGCTGGAGAAGTTCGGCGGCGACAGCCTGGGCGAGTTGAAGCGGAACTATCAAGGGTATTGCGAACAGATTCGGGCGTTTTGACGATGAGCCAGACGAAGGAAAAACACGAGGCCGAGGCAACCACCGCTGAAGAGATGGCGGGGAGAAAGATCTACGAGATTGTGAAGTATCCAGATCCGGTGCTGGCGACGGTGGGTGAGCGGGTGACGGAGTTTACGGAGGAGTTGGCGGAGTTCGTGGAGGACATGTGGGCGAGCATGTATGTGGCGCATGGGATTGGGTTGGCGGCGCCGCAGGTGGGCGTGTCGAAGCGGATTACGGTGATCGATGTGAGCTTCAAAGACAAGCCTGAGGAGCGCGTGGTGCTGATCAACCCGGAGATTGTGGAGAGCGAGGGCAAGCAGTATGAGGAGGAGGGATGCCTGAGCCTGCCGGAGATCCGCGACAAGGTGCGCCGCGCCGCGCGGGTGAAGGTGCGCGCGCAGAATGTGAAGGGCGAGTGGTTCGAGGTGGAGGGGACGGAGCTGCTGAGCCGCGCGATGCAGCATGAGATCGATCATCTGAACGGGATTCTGTTCATCGACCGGCTGAGCGCGCTGAAGCGCGACCTGGCGAAGCGGAAGATCCGCAAGCTGCAGAAGAGCGGGCAGTGGTGATGCGGCGCGTGAGGACGGGCCGGTGAGGCTGGTCTTGTGCGGGACGCCGGAGTTTGCGGCGCCAACGCTGCGGGCGCTGGTGGGGCGCGGACATGAGATGGCGCTGGTGGTGACGCAGCCGGACCGGCCGGCGGGACGAAAGATGGAGATGCAGGCGCCGGCGGTGAAGCGCGCGGCGATGGAACTGGGGCTGCGGGTGGTGCAGCCGGAGAAGATCAAGAACAATGCGGAGCTGCGGGCGGAGCTCGAGGCGATTCGGCCGGACGCGATTGTGGTGGTGGCGTATGGGCGGATTATTCCCGAGTGGATGCTGGAGCTGCCAGGGTTGGGGAATGTGAATCTGCATGGGTCGCTGCTGCCGAAGTATCGCGGGGCGGCGCCGATCCAGTGGGCGGTGGCGAACGGGGAGCGCGAGACAGGCGTGACGACGATGCGGCTGGATGCGGGGCTCGACACGGGCGATGTGTTGCTGGAGCGGAGGGTGGAGATTGGGCCGGAGACGATGGCGGCGGAGCTGTATCCGGTGCTGGCGGCGATGGGCGCGGAGCTGATGGTGGAGACGATGGAGGGTTTGGAGC
Source organism: Acidobacteriaceae bacterium (assembly GCA_036272895.1). Taxonomy (GTDB): domain Bacteria; phylum Acidobacteriota; class Terriglobia; order Terriglobales; family Acidobacteriaceae; genus Granulicella. The sequence goes on from DATAXW010000022.1 coordinate 158,715, forward strand.
GCGGGGCGATCGTTGCTCGGAAGCAGGATGAGGCGGAGGCGACGCTGGCGCCGATCCTGACGCGTGAGGATGGGCGCATGGAGCTCGAACGGCGGACGGCGCGCGAGGCGTATAACCGCTGGCGCGGGTTTGCGCCGTGGCCGGGAGCGTGGGCGGAGTTTCGGGGCAAGCGGTTTCTGGTGCATCGGATGCACGTGGCGGGAGATGTTGCGGAGCGTTTGGGTGCGGAGGGGTTGCGACCGGGCGAGCTGGCGGTCGTCGACGGTGAGTTGGCGGTGGGCGCGGCGGTGGGCGCTCTGGCTTTGGATGAGGTGCAGATGGAGGGCAAGGCGCGGATGGCGGGCGCGGCGTTTGCGCGGGACTTTCAGTTGAAGCGCGGAGAGAGCCTTGCCTGAGCGGCGCGGGGCGGCGAAGACGAAGGCGGTGAGTCCGGCGCGGTGGGCGGCGTTTCAGGTGCTGGAGCGCGTGCAGACGACAGACGCGCATAGCGACGATCTGCTGCATGGGGCGGCGTTACACGGGTCATCGCAGGAGGACAAGAATCTGGCGACGGCGCTGGTGATGGGCGTGCTGCGGTGGCAGATTGCGCTGGATGCGGAGCTGCGTGGGCTGCTCGACCGGCCGGAGCAGACGATGCCGGAGGCGGTGTGGATTGCGCTGCGGATGGGCGCGTTTCAGTTGCGGCATATGGACCGGATTCCGGCGCATGCGGCGCTGAGCGAGAGTGTGGAGCTGGTGCGGGTGGCGGGACATCCGAAGGCGGCGGGGATGGTGAACGCGGTGCTGCGCAAGGTCGCGGCGGCGAGTGGCGCGGCGCGACGGCCGATTGTCGAGAGCGTCGCGGCGATGGCCGAGCGGTTGGGGCATCCGGGCTGGATGGTCGAGCGGTGGGTGAAGGAGTATGGGCGCGCGGCGGCTACTGCTGTTTGTGAATACGATCAGCGCGAGCCCGGGGAGGGTGATTGGTTTGAGGAGGAGGCGGCGGGGGAGAGGAGCGCGCCGGTGATGGATGCGGGGTCGCGGCTGGTGGCGGAGATTGCGGCGGCGAGTGTGGCGGAGCCGAAGAGGATCTGGGATGCGTGTGCGGCTCCGGGAGGGAAGACGGCGGTGCTGGCGCGGCGGCATGCGGCGGCGGAGGTGCTGGCGACGGATGTGAGTGCGCGGCGACTCGAGGCGATGCGGCGGCGGCTTGAGCGGGAGATACCGGGGCGGACGATCGAGATGAGGGAGGCGGATGCGGCGAGGCTGCCGGCGAGTGCGGGGAGGTTTGATCTGATTCTTTGCGATGTGCCGTGCAGCGGGACGGGGACACTGGCGCGGAATCCGGAGATTCGGCTGCGGCTGCGTGGGGAGGATCTGGAGCGGCAGGCGTGGCGGCAGCGGGAGATTTTGAGTGCGGCGCTGGGACGGCTGAATGCGAGAGGGCGGCTGGTGTATTCGACCTGCTCGCTGGAGCTGGAGGAGAACGAGGCGGTGGTGCGGGCGGTGGTCGAGGCGAGTGGGGCGCGGGTGATTCCGGTGGGTGAGTTGGTGGAGCGGCTGGTCGTGCCGGGTGGCGAAGGATTGGTGCGCGGGGAATTTTTGCGGACTCTGCCGGGGGCGAACTTCGAGGGGGATGGATTTTTTGCGGCGGTGTTGGAGAAGGGGAAGTGAATAGTGAGTAGTGAATAGTGAATAGTGAATAAAGCAAAGGCAAAAGCAGATCCTTTCCCTTCGCGTTGCTCAGGGTCAGGATGACAATTCAAAGACGAAGGGAAGAGCAAAGCAAAGGCAACGGCAAAAGCAAAGGCGGGCTTGATCCAGCTTTGAGCTTTGAGCTTTGAGCTTTGAGCTGTGAGGTAAGCGATTGTGGTGAGAGCTATGCGCCGGGGTTGTTTGCGGGTGGAGCGGAGGGTGAACCGGAGGGGTGGCCGAAGGTGAGCTTGATGACGGCGCCTTTGATGCCGCGGTATCCGGCCTCCGGCGACTGCGCGGTGACGGGGCCGACCGGCACCATGATGACAGGGGCAGCGGGCGGGGGAAGGTTTGGGGCCTGCGCAGGAGACATCGCGGAGGCTGGTGCGGGAGGCTTGGCTCCAGTTGCGGGTGCGGCGGCGGGCGAGGCGGATGGAGCGGCGGGAGCGGGCGGGGTGAGGGGGACGAGGTCGCCGAGGGTGGCGACGCGCAGGCCGAGGGCGATGGCGGCGTGGTTGGCGACGGAGTAGCTCAGGCCGACGAAGGACGGGAGGATGAAGGAGGTCTGCTCGCCGCCGCCCTGCTGGCTGAGCAGGAGGCTGACGCGGGGCTGGTCGACGCCGGCGTCGGGTGGGGGCGTCTGGGCGAGGACCATGTCGGTGTCGCCGGGTGCGTCCATGTGGGCGAGGGTGCCGAGATCGAGCGAGGCGCGGCGGAGGTCGAGCGAGGCCTCGCGGACAGGCTGGCCGACGACGTCAGGGATGGTGACCTGCTGGGGGCCGAGGCTTTCGGTGACGCGGACCTGCCATCCTTTGCGGACGCGGGAGCCGGCGGCGGGCGCCTGCGAGAGGATGCGGCCGGCGGGCACGGTGCGGGAGTAGAACTTGTCTTCGATGTTGAGATCGAGGCCGTTGTGGAGTGCGGCGTCGCTGGCCTGGGCGACGGTGAGGCCGCTGAGGTCGGGGATGGAGACCTCGCGCGCGTGGAGCGCGACGCGGAGCGCGAGGCCGGCGAAGAGCAGAAGGACGAAGAGCATCGCCAGGGCGCCGAGGACGGTGCTGAGGCTTCGGGGGAGGCGCATGGGAGAAGGATACAGGGAGTGCGGATGAGACGGGAGGAGAGGGTGGATTGCTCACGAGAAGCCGACTTATCGGCACTAATCTGGCGTCATCTCTGCCGGGGAACCGTCTTCTTCCTTCATTCCAAAGCCCTTCATGAGGCCATCCAATGCGCCCGTCAACAGTTCCATATGTTGGGGCAGGCTTCTGGCAGTTCCTTTGAAAACATACTTACTGGCCGCTTCGAAGGGGCGTCCCAATTGATGATCCGTAGTGATGCGATTTTCCAGAATCGTACTAAATGCCATCTTCGCCAGAGGCCTCATCGCGCGCTCCATAGACCCTGCGCTCATTGTGACCAAAGGCGTAATGACGAGCGCAAGGCAGTCTTTCCTTTTGAATTGCGATTCGAAGCGCTCATTCAAGTATGTGTTGATGAAGAAACTCGACCCGATCTCGTCTTTCGTTACGATGAGGGGAATGATCTTGTTCACTTTCGCAAGACATGGCGGCAGGAAAGCGATTGGCTTGGTTTTGAGATTCTCAATGACCTTCACCAACTGCCAAACACCTTTTCTTTTCGTTGGCGTGCCGACCAGCTTCGACTCCAGATATTTCTTCATGAGTTCGAAATCGCCGGAGTATTTGGCCTTAATGTTGCATGTTGCGATCTTCGCTTCGATCAGGATTGCCGTACCACCGCAGATGACGATGGCATCGCACACTTCAGTTCCGTCTGCGTATATGGGCGACGAATGGTAGGTATTGTATTTGGTGGAAACGTAGGATTCAAAAAGCCAAGCAAGATAATCTTCGAAGACCGGACCCCAGAAGGACAGATAAGGGTCCTTCCTAGAAGGTTCAAGATTGTCGAGAACCCTATAAATAACCCCGCTTTCCAACTTGCCAAGTGCGAACTCATAATCCAGGCAAAAATAATGTTCACCGTCGTGGAGGTAAGGGTTATCCCGCAGGAATGTGAAATCCGCATACCCATGAGGTTCTTTGGGCGGCGTCATTGCATCGAGCGAGAACGATACGGTTGCGAGAACCTTGTGAATCGTTTCTTCGGATAGAGTCGTCTTTTTCAACCAGGAGGGACCGACAGGGCTCGGAGGGTCGGCATTCGCCTGGCGCGCGTCGCGCTCCATCATGGCATGCAGCAGCAGAGAGAACATGAAATTGGTGTAGTCGGCGAGCGAGAAGCCAAATACCTTTTCGAATTCAGCCGCCACGTCGAATTGCAGTGGCCCCTTGCTGGCCAGTCGTGGAATGTTCACCGCCAACATGATGTATATCCGCATCAGCTGATCGAAGGCATCGGTCGGGGTATCTATTTCATAGAACGGCACAAGCTCTGCGATCTTGCTCGCCAGCGCATCCATCGGATCGGCCGGCCTCGGAGGCTGGAACATCATGATCTCGGCCGCCCTCAGTAGAAGCTCGCCTATTTCGTGGTTCTCAATCTCCGGAAGATCGTCCGCGGCGGGAAGCCGGGTCACCTCTGCGGCGATATACCTAAGCTGTCCCTGGAAGAAAATGACGCGGTCGTGCTCGAAAGCCCACTTCACTCTTGCCACAAGGTCTGCAGGGAATAGCAGAGGGATGAACTGCTTTGTGATTGCATCCGTTGCGACGGTTTTGCCTTCAGGCCCGTAGTTGAACTCTATAGTGAGCCGTCCGCACGCAATCAGGAGGCCCTTGCGAGCATATTTGCCAAGGATTTCCCTGAATTCCCCCGCTGTACCGGCCTTCCCGCTTATTTCGCCCCAATTGAGCCAGTACCTCATTACCGGCCTTCTTGCCATAATGCCTACCGCTTGAGAGAGATTGTACGTTTGAAAGTCTATACCTCGAGCTTTGACCTTTACTCTGCACTGAGAACGGACTGGCGACATAGGCCAATGCACTCGTTGATTCCCTCTGGCCATCGGGAGCACCATAAGGCGTCATAAACGCGCTTGTGTTTACTGGGAGAGCTAGACACGGCGTTGCGCCTGAGGCCACGCAAAGGGCTGGGTTAGGTAGTGGCTGACGAATCGGAACCTGCGATTTTGGGGATCGTGCGGGTGCGAAAGAGAGGCATACCCCAGGGGCTGAAGCCCCTTTTCTTTGGCGGCGAATGAGACCCGAGCCTGAAGGCTCGGGCTACCCAGAAGCAAAACGATTTCCTGCGATTCATCAGAAACTACCTAGCGACGGTTGTCGGAGGCGGGTTCGGGGTGGATGAGGACGCGGGCGACCTGGGGGTGGTTGCGGCGGAAGTCGTCTTCGAGGTCGGTGATGACGGCGTGAACGCGGCTGATGGGGAGGTCGTCGGGAAGAGTGCAGTGACAGTTGACCTGGATGGTGTTGGCGGCGCCGCTGTGGCCGCGGGTGACGGTGATCTCGTGGATGTCGAGGATCTCGGGGAAGTGTGAGGCGGTGGAGCGGAGCTGGGCTTCGAGGTTGGCGGTGGGGCCGAGCTGCGCGGCGTGGGCGATGCTCTCGGGCTCGGCTTCGATGTGAGTGAGCATCGTCGCAATGGCGGGGACCTCGCGGCGGATGCTGGCTTCGAGCTGGGTGGCGATCTCGTGGGCGCGGCGGAGGGGCATGGTCTCGGGGACCTCGAGGTGCTGCTCGAGGTGGAGTGCGCCGTCGTACTGCTGCAGGCTGACGTCGTGGACGGTGAGGTTGAGGCGGGCGGCGACGGCGCGGACGCGGTCGAAGGCGCTCTCGCTGCTGGTGGCGATGGGGACGGTTTTGACGACGACGTCGGCGCCGGGAAGGCGGCGCTGAACGGCTTCGGTGGCGTTGTTGGTGACCTGCTCGGACTTTTGGAAGGTGAGGACACGGGGAAGGCCGAGGGTGAGATCGACGAAGTAGTAGGAGCCGGAGCGGCGGACGCGGAGGCGCTGCACGGAGAGGACGTCGGGGATGGCGAGCAGATCGCGGGGGAGATCGTTGTGGATCTGATTGCGGACTTCGGGAGGGGTGGCGTCGAGGAGCGAGTCGAGGGTGCGGCGGGCGAGCTTCCAGGTGACGCGGAGGATGACGGCGGCGACGGCGAGGGCGGCGATGGGGTCGGCGTATCTGAGCCGGGGAATGTGCCAGTGCTGGCCGGCGTAGGAGGCGAGCAGGCCGAGGATGACGGCGACGGAGGCCCAGATGTCGGTGCCGAAGTGGACGGCGTCGGCGGCGAGGGCTTCGCTGCGATGCTGTCGGGCGACGCGGCGAAGGCCGAGGGAGCGTGCGGTGTCGACGACGATGGAGAGAAGAAGGACGATGAAGGGCCAGATGGAGAAGCGCAGGGTGAGGCGGCTGGGATGGAGGATGCGGAGGGTGGCCTCGGTGGCGATCCAGACACAGGAGCCGATCATGAGGACGGTTTCGACGCCGGCGGAGAGGTTTTCGATCTTGCCGTGGCCGAAGGCGTGTTCCTCGTCGGCGGGGCGGTCGGAGATGCGGACGGAGGTGAGGGTGAGGAAGGCGGCGATGAGGTCGATGCCGGAGTGCGCGGCCTCGCTGAGCATGCCGAGCGAGCCGGAGAGCAGGCCGGTGAGGAGCTTGAGCAGCGTGATGGCGGCGGCCGCGACGACGGAGGTGAGCGCGGCGGACTGCTTGGCGGCGGAGCGAGCGTGGAGCTCGGATGCGTTCTCGGCGGTCGGAGTGGTGCTGCCGGGCATGGGGTGAGGATACATGCGGGAGAGGCAGACAGTAGAGGGCAGACAGTAGACAGTCGAGACGAAGCGGATCAGGGTTTGGTGGCGCGATAGAGGCCGGCGGCGTGGAGGAGATAGGCGTCCCAGGAGGGATGAACGAAGCCGGCTTGCTGCATGAGCGAGAGCATGCGCGGCGGGCGGGGAAAGCGCGCGACGGAGGCGGGGAGATATTTGTAGGCGGCGCGGTCGCCGGAGAGCAGGCCGCCGAGCAGCGGAAGGATGAACTTGAAGTAGGGGTTGTAGAGGACGGCGGCGAGGCCGGAGGGTTGGTTGGCCTCGAGGATGCCGATGCGGCCTGCGGGGCGGAGGACGCGGTGGATCTCGCGGAGGCCGGCGGCGTAGTCGGTGAGGTTGCGAAAGCCGAAGGCGGCGGTGACGAGATCGAAGGAGTTGTCGGCGAAGGGCAGGTGCATGGCATCGGCTTCGATCCAGCGGATTTGCGAGGTGGGGAATTTGGAGCGGGCGAGGCGAAGCATCTCGGGGGAGAAGTCGAGGGCGGTGATGGGTTCTGCGTTGGGTTCGGCTGATTCAGGCTTTGGGCGCAGGGCGAGGAGTGCGGCGGTGAGGTCGCCGGTGCCGCAGCAGAGATCGAGGACGCGGGCGTCGGGGCGGGCGAGCGTGTTGCGGAAGGTGAGGGCGGTGCGGCGCCACCAGCGGCGGTCGAGCCCGAAGGAGAGCAGATGGTTGAGGCGATCGTAGGTGGGCGCGATGGAGGTGAAGATGTCGCGGACGTGTTCGGCGGCGGCGGCCTCGGTGGCTTCGGAGGCGGGGCGCGCGCCGGGGTTGTGCTCCTGCCCGGACGAGAGGGTCGTCACGAGGAGACTCCGGCGGGTCGGAGCGCGCGGGCTTCGGTGGTGATGGCTTCGGCGGCGCGGAGGAGTTCGGGTTCGGTGACGTCGCAGACGATGATGCAGGAGCCGATGGAGGTGGGAAGGACGAAGGAGCGCGCGCCGCTGCGGTTCTTCTTGTCTTTTGCGGTGAGGGCGACGAGGTGGGCGGCTTCGGCGGTAAAGGGCTTGGGTGGGCCGTAGGCGCGGATGAGGGCGGACATGCGCTCGGCGTCGGCTGCGGTGATGAGCGCGCGATCTGCGGCGATGCGGATGGCGGCGAGCATGCCCCAGGCGATGGCTTCACCGTGGAGGAGCTGCTTGTATTCGGTGGCGGCTTCGATGGCGTGGCCGAGGGTGTGGCCGAAGTTGAGGATCATGCGCAGGCCGGACTCGCGCTCGTCGGCGTTGACGACGGCGGCTTTGACGCGGACGCTGGCGGTGACGACTTCGGTGAGGGCTTCGAGATCGGCAGAGAGGATGCGGGTCTGTTCGCGCTCGAGGAGAGCGAAGAGGTTGGGGTCGCGGATGATGCCGGCTTTGATGGACTCCTGCAGGCCGGCGCGGAGCTCGGCTGGCGGGAGAGTGGAGAGGACCGCGGGATCGGCGAAGACGGCAAGGGGGTGGTGGAAGCTGCCGGCGAGGTTTTTGCCGGCGGCGAGGTTGACGCCGGTCTTGCCGCCGATGGAGCTGTCTATTTGGGCAAGTGCCGTTGTCGGCACTTGGATATACCGTATGCCGCGCATGTAGATGGCGGCGAGGAAGCCGGTCATGTCGCCGAGGACACCGCCGCCGAAGGCGATGAGGACAGAGTCGCGGTCGGCGTGGGAGTTGGCGAGCTGCTCGAGGAGGCGCTCGACGGTGCTGAGACGCTTGTGGGACTCGCCGGCGGGGACGGTGAGGATTTCGGGTTTTGTGCTGAAGCCGGCGAGAAGCTGATCGCCATGGAGTTTCAAGATCTCGGGCGAGGTGATGATGAAGACGCGTTGTTTGCCGGAAGAGAGCGCGCCTGCGAGGAGTGCGTCGATGCGTGTGCCGAGGGAGGCGAGGAGGTGGGTGCCGATGTGGACGTCGTAGGAGGCGCTGGGCGTTTGGACGGCGACGGTGGTGGTGGACGTGGGCACGAGTTCAAGGATAGCGCGAGACCGTTTTCAGGTTTGGCTTGTCAGCTTTGAGCTTTCAGCTGTGAGCTGTGAGGTTTTGCGAAGACGAGGGAGAAGGTGATGGTGAGGGCGAGCAGGATGGCGATGACGGCGAGCGAGAAGAGCGGGCTGAGCGTCAGCCAGTTGGAGAGCAGCATCTTGACGGCGGCGAAGGCGAGGATGGCGGCGAGGCCGAAGTGCAGGAAGCGCAGGCGCGAGAGCATGGCCGCGAGCAGGACGTAGAGCGAGCGCAGGCCCATGACGGCCATGATGTTCGAGGTGTAGGCGAGGAAGGAGTTGCGGGTGATGGAGAGGACGGCGGGGATGGAGTCGGCGGCGAAGAGGATGTCGCTGCACTCGACGGCGAGCAGAGCGAGGAAGAGCACGGTGACCATGCGCATGCCGTTCTCGCGCACGAAGAAGGCGTCCTGACGCTCGCTGACGGGATGGATGCGGCGGATGAGTGCGATCCAGCGCGGCGTTTTTTGCGGGTCTTCGTGGCTGGGAAAGAGCAGGCGGACCGCGGCGATTAGGAGCAGAGCGCCGAAGGCGTAGGTGATCCAACGGAAGTGCGTGAGCAGGCCGATGCCGGCGGCGATGAAGGCTCCGCGAAGGATGATGGCCCCGGCGACGCCCCAGAAGAGGACGCGCGGCTGGCGGAACTCGGGGATTTGAAAGATGCGGAAGAGCAGGAGGAAGACGAAGAGGTTGTCGATGGAGAGCGACTCTTCAATGGCATAGCCGGCGAGGTACTGCAGCGTGCCTTCGGTGTGGAAGCGGGGATGGACGAGCGCGGCGAGCGCGAGCGAGGCGGCGACCCAGAGGACGATGGCGTAGAGGGCTTTGCGATGGGTGTCGCGGACGCGGTGGGCGAGCACGTACTCGAAGGCGAGCAGCGCGAGGAGAGCGAGATGGAAGCCGATCCAGTAGGAGATGGGCGTCACGGAGTCTTGATTGTAGTGCGACGCTACTTATCGCGATGAATGCAATGGAACACCTGGACAGGAGTTAAAAGCAGATTCCCTCCGGGAATGACAGAAAGAAAGGCAAAGGCGAGAGCAAAGGCAAAAGCAACGGCTCTCGCGCGTCTTAACGCGCGATGCCCACCTTAGCGACGATGAGACCGTCGCGAAGATGGGGCACCCGGAGTTACGGGTGATTCAGCGCTGGCTGATGAGGCGGACGAGATCGAGGAAGAGGTCGGCGGAGACCTGGAGGCTTTGGGCGCTGAGCTTGTCCATGGTGTCGAGTGCGGTGTGGTGAAAGGCCTCGGGGTCCTGGGGTGTGCCGTATTCGAAGTCGATGACGTCGAGGACGGGGACGCCGCGCCGCTTGAAGGGAAGGTGATCGTCTTCGATGGTTCCGGACTCGCGGAAGAGGTAGCTGGAGTGGCCGGTGTCGCGGCCGGCTTTGGCGAGGAGGTTTTCGAGCCACGGAGTGGAGTTGCCCTCGCGGGTGATGTTCAGCTTCTTCCAGCCGATCATGTCGGCGACGATGAAGGCTTTGATGTGGCCGATGGTGCCGTCGGCGGACCACTCCGCGGCGAGGTGGCGGGTGCCGTAGAGGGAGTTTGAGGCGGTCCACTGGGAGGGATCGATGGGGGGATTGGCGATGGCCTCTTCGCCGTCGTCGAAGACAAGCCAGACGGAGTAGCCCTGGGGCGGGTGGTCGCGGTAATACTCGCCGAGGGCGATGAGCAGCGCGGTGGTGCAGGCGCCGTCGTTGGCGCCGACGAAGTCGATGTCCTTGAGCGGATAGTTGGTCTCGTAGTGGGAGGCGAGGACGATGATGCCGTCCTTCTTGCCGGGATATTTGACGATGAAGTTGCGCATGCGCAGAAGGCCGATGGGGGTGCGGGCGTAGAACTCGTCGGTGATGAAGTCGCCCTTGGCGGCTTCAGGGGCGAAGTGGGATTTGATGAACTGCTCGGCGGCGTCGTGGCCGGGAGAGCCAATGTAGCGCTTGGGCGCGACGTCAATGTATTGCTGGGTGAGCGCGAGGATGTGGGCTCCGGAGACGGGATGCGCGGAGGCGGTGGGCTTGGCGTGCGCGGACGCCGGGAGCGAGCAGAGCAGCGCCAGCAGGGTGAGGGGTGCGAGGTACTTGGGGGTGCGGGCGAGGATCATCAGACGGCTCCCTTGAGCTGGGCCTTCTTTTTGCGGTGGTTGGGGTGGACGAAGAAGGCGATCGCCACACCGACGAAGTAGAGACCGAGCATGGGCGAGGCGAAGAGGCACATGCTGATGGGATCGGGCAGCGGGCAGATGACGGCTGCGACCAGGAAGATGGCGAGGATGGCGTAGCGGCTGTGCTTGAGGAGGAACTTGGCGTCGACGATGCCGAAGAGCGCGAGGAAGAAGATGAGGATGGGGAGCTCAAAGGTGATGCCGAGGCCGAGGATGACGGCGAGGAAGAAGCCGGTGTAGTCCTCGATGGTGATCATGTGCGAGAAGTTTTTGCCGAAGTCCTGAATGAGGACGACCATGGCATCGGGAAGGACGTAGCGGTAGCCGAACCAGGCGCCGGCGAGAAAGAGGCCGACGGTGGCGAACATAAAGGGCCAGACGTAGCGCCTCTCATTGGTGTACAAGCCGGGGGAGATGAAGAGCCAGACCTGGTAGAGGATGAACGGCGAGGCAAGGATGGCGCCGCCGACGATGGAGGTCTTGATGAAGAGATTGATCGCGTCGGTGGGATGCGTCATGGTCATCTTCAGGCCGATGCCGAGCAGGGGCTTCTGAAGGTAGAAGAGGAGCCGGGTGTGGAAGGCCCAGGCGACGCAGCAGCCGAGGATGAAGTAGACGATGGAGTGGATGAGGCGGCGGCGCAACTCCTCGAGGTGCTCCATGAGGCTCATGCCGGGGAGCTCGGCACGCTCCTGGGCGGCGGAGCGGGCGCGCTCGAGCAGGTCAGCGGCCATGGGCTTCGCCTTCGGCCACGGCGGCCACGGCGGAGGTGGTGGCGTGACCGTTGGAGGATGGAGAGGATTCGGGGATGGAATCGAGCAGGCCGCCGAGGGGGTCAGGGCGGGTGCGCGCGGTGGGAAGGCCGGTGGCGGGCGGCATGATGCGAAGGTTGCCAGAGACGGCGATGGGAAGGGGATCGGGAGTTAGGCCGTCGGGTTCGGTGGAGGGGGACGGTGATCCGGGCAAAATGCGGGGGTCCTTCGCCTGCTCACCCCAGCGAGCAAGCTCGCCGGGGACCCCGACCGGCTCAGGATGACGATCTTGTGGCTCAGGAGGACAAATTTCGGGGGTGGTTTCGGCGGTATTTTGAGGGATGTTTTCAGCGCCGCTGTCGAGGAGGGTAGCGGAGTCGGTGGCTGCGGAGGACTCGGGGGCGGGAAGCGACTCTGGTGCGGCGTCGGCGAGGTGCGGGTGTTCGGGTGGGTCGAGGGGCGGAGCGATGGGAGCAGCGGCTTCCATGGCGGCGATCTGCTTCTGGCGGTCGGCCTGCTCGACCTGGCGGAGCTCCTCTTCCATCTGCATCTTGAACTCGTTGGAGGCGCGGCGGAACTCGCCGACCCACTTGCCGAGCTCGCGGGCGAGCACGGGCAGCTTCTTCGGACCGAAGAGCAGGAGGGCCAGAACGAACAGAAAGATGCTGTCGCCGAAGCTGGGCATACAGGAGAGATGATACTTGGCGGGCGTGCCGCGGCACAAAAGACGGAGAGAAGCGATAAAGAATGCGAAAGTTACGAGACACTTCGCGGCGTGGAGCGTCCCATGAGCATGGGTTTCTTTCGAGGGACAGGCGGATGGGGTGCGGTGTGCGGATCTGTAGTCTCCGGAGCTGCGCGGGGCTCGGGGCGTGCGCGGCGGGATGGGAAGACCTGCGACAATCGTGGCAGTGAGAGTAGCGGGGAGAGATTTGTACCGGTGAGGATGTGGGGCGGAGTGACGGGAGCGAAGAGGCCGGCGGCGATGGCACTGGCGGTGCTGTCGGTTCTGGGCGTGGCGGCTCCGCTGCTGCTGACGGGATGCAATAACTTTTTTGTGTGCGAGGGCAAGTCGGATTGTCCGTCGTCGGGCTCGGGGGGTGGAACGACGACGGGCGGAGACTATGCGTACGTGAGCAATGGAGCGAGCGGATCGACGTATCTGGCGGCCTACGATCTCTCGGGCGGGACGCTGACGGCGATCTCTGGTTCGCCGTACAACCTCGGGTATGCGCCGGTGGCGCTGGATGTGGCGCCGAGCGACTCCTTTTTGTATGCGGCGACGCCGCCGGGGGTGACGAATCCGGGGATCTATGGGTATTCGATTGGAACGGACGGGGCGCTGACGACGATCGAGAATGGGTCAGTGCTGGTGAACGATGCGGTGTCGTCGATGGACATCTCACCGGATGGGAACTATCTGTTCACGGTGGAGACGACCGGGCTGACGATGACTGAGTACAAGGTAGATACGACGACGGGGACACTGGCGCTGGTGATCTCGTTTCCGCTGCAGGGGATTGGATGCACGGTGACGGGGACGCCGGTGAGCCAGAGCTGCACGGTGAAGGTGTCGCCGAGCGGGTCGATTGTGGTGGTTTCGCTGGGGACGCAGGGCGATGCGATCTTTTCGTATTCGAGCAGCTCGGGGATTACGAGCGCCACTCCCGTGGTGATTCCTTCGGGGACGACGACGGCGAATCCTACGGGCGATTATTCGGTGGCGCTGGATGACAACAACTACGCCTACATTGCGCGGACCAATGCGCTGGCGGTGTACTCGATCAACTCGTCAACGCTGGCGTACAGTCAACAGGATTCGAAGAGCTATACGAGCGGCATGGTGCCGCGGTCGGTGGTGCTGAGCTCGAGCGGAGGCTACGTATATACGGCGAATGAGGGGGCGGGGACGATCTCGGCGTTTGCGATTGGGACGAGCGGGGCGCTGACGGAGGAGACGGGATCGCCGTATGCGGGGCCGACGAACGTGTCGGCTCTGGGCGTGGATAATTCTGGCAATTATCTGGTCGCGGCGGGGTATGACAGCAGCGCGGGTGTGCAGCTGTTCTCGATTGGAGCGGGGGGCGCGCTGACCCACGTGGACAGCGTGGGATCGGGCACGTCGACGACGGATCCGACGGTGCTTGCGCTGACCCATTAAAGGTTTGCGGTAACGGCTTGACCTTTCGTGAGCGAGGTATCGGCTCTTCTATGCATTGGATGTCAGCTTCTTCGGGGAAACGGCGCGTTGGCGGACCTGTGCGGCGTAGCGGCGAGTATGTTCGGCGCACCGAGAGGTCTTTTTTCTCAGCTATGGCGATGTTGCTGGCGGTAAGTGCGCTGGCGGGGTGCTCGCACTTTCGCGCGCACAACGAGGACAAGTACGTTTACGTGATTGCGAAGGAGAGCTACCTGCGCGACCGCGTGGCCGCGGTGTCGAACCGGACGGGCGAGGTGACCAACGGCGAGAGGTTGGTGGTGCTGGAGCGGGACCGGCGATTTGTGAAGGTGAAGACGCCAGACGGCGCGGTGGGATGGATGGAGGCGCGGCTGACGGCAGACCAGGACCTGGCGAACCAGTTTGTGACGCTGGGCAAGGACCATCTGCACGATCCGGTGGTGGCGAAGGCGACGGCGAGAGACGATGTGTATCTGCATATCGCTCCGGGGCGCGAGACGGACCGGTTCTACAGGCTGGCGGAGGGCGACACGATGAGCCTGCTGGAACGGGCGTCGGTGGCGAAGCCGGTCTCGCCGGGAGCGGCGATTGCGGAGTCGGAGAAGGCCGTGATCAGCCGGGCGGAGAAGCGGGCTAAAGGGAAAGGCGCGAGCGCGGAGGCGGCGGCGGAGCCGGTGCTGGAGGACTGGTGGCTGGTGCGCGATGCGAAGGGACAGACGGGGTGGGTGTATTCGCGGCTGATCGATGTGAATATTCCGGACGCGCTGGAGCGGTATGCGGAGGGGCAGCGGATTGTGGGAGCGTATGTGCTAGCGCACGCTGACGATCCGGATTCGGGAATGATCAACAACGGGCAGACGGTGACGAGTATTCCGGAGTATGTGACGGTGGTGGCCGGATGGAAGACGGGGCTGCCGTATGACTTCGACGAGGTGCGGGTGTTTATCTGGAATGTGAAGAAACACCGCTATGAGACGAGCCTCAGGGAGCGAAATTTTTACGGGTATCTGCCGGTAAGAGTTTCGATGCAGACGGACCCCTATGGCAAGACGCCGGACGCGGCGATGAAGCTGCCGTCGTTTTCGTTCAAGGTGCTGGCGGCGGGTGCGCCCGCGCCGGCACCCAATCCGACGACGGGATTGGTTGTACCGGCGAAGACGATCACGAAGACATACCGGCTGGTGGGCAATATTTGTCAGCGAGTGATTGCGCCGGGAGTAGCGCCGCCGGAAGAGGCACATCCAGCGGCGGAGGTGAAGAAGGAGAAGCGGCGCAGACGATAGCGAGTTCAAGCGTAGAAGCGGCGGATGGCGTCGACCACGGTTTCGACTTCGTCGTCGCGGAGCTCGGGGTAGATGGGCAGCGCGAGGACCTCGGCGGCAGCGCGTTCGCTTTCGGGGAAGTCGCCGGGGTGGTAGCCGAGGAAGCGAAGGCTCTCCTGCAAGTGGAGCGGGAGCGGGTAGTAGATCTCGGTGCCGATGCCTTCGGTTGTGAGGAAGGCGCGGAGTTCGTCGCGGCGCGGGGCGCGGAGGACGTACTGGTGGAAGATGTGCTCGGCGCGGGGGTCGCGGTAGGGCAGGATGAGGCCGTTTTTTGTCGATTGCGGCACTGTGGCGGCGAGGCCGGCGGCGCAGAGCAGCGTGTCGTAGAGACGGGCAAGCGCGCGGCGGCGCTGATTGCCGGCTTCGAGGCGGCGGAGTTTGATCTCGAGGACGGCGGCCTGGAGGGTGTCCATGCGGGAGTTCCAGCCGATCTCGTCGTGGAAGTAGCGGCGGCGCATGCCGTGGGTGCGGAGCATGCGGACGCGCTCGTCAATTTCGGCGGAGGGGGTGGTGACAAGGCCGGCGTCGCCCATGGCGCTGAGGTTTTTGGTGGGGTAGAAGCTGAAGGCGGCGGCGTCACCGAGAGCGCCGGCGCGGGTGCCGTTGAAGGAGGCGCCGAAGGCCTGGGCGGCGTCTTCGACGAGCTCGAGATCGCGCGCGGCAGCGAGGGCGGTGAAGGCATCCATGTCCGCGCACTGGCCGTAGAGATGGACGGGCATGATGGCGGCGAAGCGTTTTGCGCCGGAGGGCAGCGAGCGGGCAAGGCGCTCGGCGGTGCTTTGGGGCGAGAGGTTGAAGGTGAGGGCGTCGATGTCGGCGAGGACGGGAATGGCGCCGGCGCGGAGGATGGAGCTGACGGTGGCGAAGAAGCTGAAGGGGGTGGTGAGGACGGCATCGCCGGGACCGATGCGAAGGGCGGCGAGCGCGAGCCAGAGGGCGTCCGTGCCGCTGGCGCACCCGGCGGCGTGAGAGACACCGCAGGCCTGGGCGGCGGCGCTCTCGAAGCGATCGACCTCAGGGCCCAGGATGAAACGTTGCGATGCGCAAACCGTCTCTATTGCCTGAAGGACTTCATCCCGGATGAGGGAGAACTCCCGCCGAAGATCGAGCATCTGAACCGATTGGCGAGAGCTTTTCGTCGTCTCTGCAGGCATCCTCACCATGGTACGCCGGAGCGGAGCTTTGCCTGGAGCCAATGCACTGATCCGTATGGCTTGCCGGACGTTGTATTGTCGGAAGTCGCGATGAGAATGTAGGGTAGGGGATGCACTTCGGCAGAACTGCGCGTTCCGCGCAAGCGGCGGCTCGCAAGTCTTTTTCGTCAACATTGCAGACTGGCCTCGAAGGCCAGCACAGGAGATCGGCCTTATGGAATCCAAGCCGGCGCAGAATATTCAAGACACCTTTCTGAATACCGTACGCAAGGACAAGAGCCCGATCACGATTTATCTCGTGAGCGGAGTGAAGCTGACCGGACGGATTCGCTCTTTCGATAAGTATTCGGTGCTGCTGGAGAACAACGCGCAGGAACAGTTGATCTTCAAGCACGCCATTTCAACCGTCGTCAGCGGCCGGCCGACGCTGCATAGCGAAGCGCGGACGCCGGCGGCGGGAGAACATCGGACGGAGAGTTCGACGAGCGCGGCGGTGCCCTCAACGACTGGGCCCTCCGCGGCTGCACACTGAGGGTGGCTCTGTCGAAGCGTGAACGTGCAGTGCTGGTGGCCGTAGAGTTTACCAGCGGCCGGCAGACGCTTTCGCCGGCGGCACGCCAGGCGCGTGCGGCCGCGGCCTTGGATCGTGCGTCCGAGGGTGAGGCGCACGAGGGATTGCCGGGAGCGTTGCATGGGTCGCTGGCCGGCGGCGAGGCGGCGGCTCGCTCCGAGCATGATGAGTTTGAGTTGGGGCTGGCGGAGTTTCAGGAGCTGGCGCGGTCGGCTGGAGCGGAGATTGCGACGCTGCTGATTCAGCGGCGGCCAAAGGCCGATCCGGCGACGCTGGTGGGCGGCGGCAAGCTGGAAGAGATTGACGCCACGGCGCGCTCGACCGAGGCAGACCTTGTGCTGTTCGACCATGATCTATCGCCATCGCAGTTGCGGAACCTCGAGGCGCGACTGCCGTGCCGGGTGATCGACCGGACGCAGTTGATTCTGGACATCTTTGCGAGACATGCGCGGACACGCGAGGGCCAGCTGCAGGTGGAGCTGGCGCAGCTGGAGTACCAGTTGCCGCGGCTGACGGGGCGAGGTAAGGCCATGTCTCAGCTTGGCGGCGGCATTGGGACGCGCGGACCGGGCGAGACGCAGCTGGAGACGGACCGGCGCAGGATCAATGCGCGGATCGACCGGATAAAACAACAGCTGGAGGCGGTGCGGCGGATTCGAAGGCAGCAACGCGGGCGGCGGGAGGCGGTTCCGGTGCCGACAGTGGCGCTGGTGGGCTATACGAACGCGGGGAAGTCGACGCTGTTCAATGCACTGACGGGGGCGGAGGTGTTGGAGTCAGAGCGGATGTTTGCAACGCTGGATCCGAAGCTGCGGCAGATGACGCTGCCTTCGCGGCGGAAGATTTTGCTGAGCGATACGGTGGGATTTCTTCGCAAACTGCCGCATGGGCTGGTGACGAGCTTTCGCGCGACGCTGGAAGAGGTGGAGCGTGCGGAGCTGCTGCTGCATGTGCGCGATGCGGCGAGCCCGATGCTGGAGGAACAGCGCGTGGAGGTGGAGGCGGTGCTGGGCGAGCTGGAGGTGAGCGGAAAGCCGGTGCTGCAGGTGTTTAACAAGATGGATCTGCTGGGGCCGGGGGCGGCGCTGCCGGCAGAGGCGATTCCGGTCTCGGCGCGCACAGGCGAGGGGCTGGAGGGTCTGCTGAAGAGGATCGACGCGGCGCTGGTCGCGGATCCGCTAGTGGAGGCGCGGTTTTCGATACCGCAGGCAGAGGGACGTGTGCTGGCGGCGTTGGATCGAGGAGCGACGCTTTCCGCGCAGACGTTCGATGGAGAGAGCGTGCAGCTGACGGCGGTGGGACCGCGTTCGCTGCTGGAACGATACCGGCGCTATCAGGTGCCGGAGGCAAAAGGCGCGGCAGACACAATACAGGCCGCCTGAGGGGGAGCGGAGGTAGGTCCCCTGTCACGCGGCCTGCACGACCCGGAACGGGTCTCGGGTGGTGAGAGTAGTGTACGCCTTGGGCGGGGGCGGAGGGCAAACTTTCTGCGGCGGTGGCCGATTGATTATCGGGCCTGATTACGGGACCGGATCATAGCCCAAAGTTGCTGATATTCGGCGGGGATTTTTGACGTTGCAACGACAGCTTTGTTACAACTAATGAGGCTTGGCGTTTGCGCGGCCCACCGGAGCAGTGTGACCGGAGCTCAGGCTGAGCGGACCCGCCGCCCTTCGAACGACCCAATCAGAACCGCATGGACATTTGGACTCAACTTGGTGGTCTGTTTCTCGGCGCTGTGCCGACCGCCATCCTATTCATTCTATTGGTGATCGCCTACGCTTTCCTGGTCAAGCAGCCGCTTGAGCGGACGCTGGCGGAGCGCCGCGCGCGGACCTCGGGCGCGGTGGAGCAGGCGCGGGGAGCGATTGCGGCGGCCGAGGCGGAGACCTCCGCGTACGAGGAGAAGCTGCGGATTGCGCGAGCGGAGATCCTGGCGCTGCGGGAAGAGCAGCTGAAGCGGCTCAACGAGGAGCGCGAGCTGGTGCTGGCAGGCACGCGGAAGCATGCGCAGGAGCATGTGCGCGCGGCGAAGCTTGAGATTGAGCGGTCTACGGCCGTGGCGAGAGAGCAGATCGAGCATGCGGCGGCGCAGCTGGGCGAACAGATCGTGCGGGCGCTTCTGCCTTCGGGGAAGACGTTTGCGGAGGCTGGCCGGTGAGGTGGATGCAGCGCGTGTCCCGTAAAGGGTTCTTGATTCGGTGGGTTTCAGCAGTGTTTCTCGCGCTTGCGCTGGCGGGCGGCACGGCCGCTCCTTTGCAGGCGCAGAGGCATGAGCGTCCACAGCCGCAGGCGGCGAGCGCAAGCGAGAATTCGACGCCCGAGGCGACGTCCCCGGAGAAGCGCAAGGAGATCAGGGACGAGAACTACGAGTTCAGCCACTCGGATGCGGTGAAGAGATTTGGCGCCGCGATGGGCCTGAACGCGGACCAGGCAGCTACGGCGTTTGAGATCTTCAACTTTCTGATCCTAGCGGTTGCGGTGGGCTACGTGCTGCTGAAGACGCTGCCAAAGACCTTCCATGCGCGGACGACGGCGATCCAGAAGCAGCTTGCGGATGCACGCACGGCGACCGAAGAGGCGAATGCGCGGTTGAACACGGTGGAGGCAAGGCTGTCGAAGCTGGATGAACAGATCGCCGGGATGCGTTCGCAGGCGGAGGCCGACAGCGCACGCGAGGAGCATCGCATTCGCGCGAGCGTGGAGGAAGAGAAGTCAAAGATTCTGGCGGCGGCGGAGTCGGAGATCCACACGGCGACGGCGATGGCGCGGCGCGAGATTCAACAGTTTGCCGCGGAGCTGGCGATTGAACAGGCGGCGCGCAAGCTGGTGGTGACGGCGGAGACGGACCGCTTGCTGGTAGAGGGATTTGTGCGGAAGCTGGCCGGCGAGCCGGGAGGGCAGAACTGATGGCCGCCATCGATTTACGCTACGCACGCGCGCTCGCTGAGGTAATCGCCGACCAGAAGATGGACCTGGTGGCGGCGCAAGGGCAGCTGAGCGATTTTGCGGCCATGCTGGAGTCGAGTGTGGACCTGCGCGAGGTGTTGCAGAATCCGTCGATTCCGGAGGCGCAGAAGCTCAAGCTGCTGGATGCGATTGCGCAGCGCGCGGGGTTCAGCCAAGCGATTCGGAACTTTCTGGCGCTGCTGACGCATCATCAGCGGCTGCACGAGATTCGCGCGATGATTACGGCGTACGGCGCCATTGCAGACGCGGAGACCGGAGTCGCGGAGGCTGAGATTACGACCGCGCGGCCGCTGGATGACGAGAGCCGCCGGCTGCTGGAGGCACAGGTGGCGAAGATGGCAGGTGACCAGCGCGTGCAGGCGACGTATCGTGAGGACGCATCGCTGCTGGGCGGCGCTGTGGTGAAGATTGGATCGACGGTGTACGACGGCTCGGTGCGCGCGCAGCTGGAGCAGCTGAAACGGCGTATGGTGGCGGCCTGAGAGACAGACAGTAGAGAGACTAGACAGTAGACAGTAGAGAAGAGATCAGGCGTTCGAGAGCGGCGAACGGGGACCGCTCAGGAGACCGCTCAAAGGACGTTGAAAAGGAAGAGCATGGCACAGATTCAGGCAAACGAGATTACCGAGCTGCTTCGCCAGCAGATTGAGAACTACGATCAGCGCATCCAGGTGGATGAGGTTGGGACGATCGTCACGCTTGGTGACGGGATCGCGCGCATTCATGGGCTGGACAAGGTGATGGCCGGCGAGCTGATCGAGTTTCCGCATGATGTGGCGGGGCTGGCGATGAACCTCGACGAGGACCAGGTGGGCGCGGTGCTGCTGGGCGACTACACGGAGCTGAAGGAAGGCGACCAGGTAAAGCGTACGGGACGCATCATGGATGTGCCGGTGGGCGAGGCGCTGATTGGCCGCGTGGTGAATGCGCTGGGACAGCCGATCGACGACAAGGGGCCGATTAATACAGAGTACAGGCTGCCAGTGGAGCGGCTGGCGCCGGGCGTGATTGCGCGGCAGTCGGTTGTGGAGCCGATGGCGACGGGCATCAAGGCGATCGACACGATGATTCCGATCGGCCGCGGCCAAAGAGAACTCTTGATCGGCGACCGGCAGACAGGAAAGACGGCGGTTGCGCTGGATACGATCATCAACTCGGCGAAGAACAACCTGATCTGCATCTACTGCGCGATCGGTCAGAAGCGTTCGTCGGTCGCTCAAGTGGTGCAAACGCTGGAGCAGTATGGCGCGATGGCGTACACGATCGTCGTGGCTGCGACTGCATCCGAGCCGGCGCCGATGCAGTATCTGGCGCCGTTTGCCGCGACGGCGATGGGCGAATACTTCCGCGACAGCGGAAAGCATGCGCTGATTATTTATGACGATCTATCGAAGCACGCGGCGAGCTACCGCGAGATCTCCTTGCTGCTGCGGCGGCCACCGGGACGCGAGGCGTATCCGGGCGATGTGTTCTATCTGCACTCGCGACTGCTGGAGCGCTCGGCGAAGATGTCGAAGGAGAACGGCGGCGGAAGCTTGACGGCGCTGCCGATCATCGAGACGCAGGCCGGCGATGTCTCGGCGTACATTCCGACGAACGTAATTTCGATTACGGACGGGCAGATATTCTTCGAGACGGACCTGTTCAACTCGGGCGTGCGGCCGGCGGTGAACGTGGGTCTGTCGGTATCGCGCGTGGGATTTGCGGCGGCGATCAAGGCGACCAAGCAGGTGGGCTCGACGCTGAAGCTGGACCTGGCGCAGTACCGCGAGCTGGCGGCGTTTGCGCAGTTCGGTTCTGATCTGGATAAGGTGACGCAGAACCAGTTGAACCGCGGATCGCGTTTGACGGAGCTGCTGAAGCAGCCGCAGTTCCATCCGCTGACCTGGGTGAAGCAGGTGGCGATCATCTACGCGGGAACGCAGGGGTTGTTGGATGATCTTGACGTGAAGGACATTCGCGCGTTTGAGGATGGATTCTACCCATATCTGGATTCGGCGCAGGGGCAGCTGCTGGCGGACCTCGAGGCGAAGAAGGCGCTGGACGACGATCTGCGCAAACGGCTGACGGACGCGATTAATGAGTACAAGCGGGACTTTGTGGCGAAGCTCAAGGATGAGCACGCGCAGCAAGGTCAAGCGGCTCCGACAGCCCAACAAGCCCAGAAGACGCAGCAGCCGGTGGAAGCGACGGCTTAAGGGAACGGCAGACGACGAATGGCAAACGTACTCGATCTACGGCGGCGCATCCGCAGCGTGAAGAACACGCGGCAGATCACCCGGGCCATGAAGATGGTTTCGGCGGCGAAGCTGCGCCGTGCGCAGGAGCGCGCGCTGCACGCGAGGCCGTACGCGCAGATGCTGACCAATGTGCTGGAGTCGCTGGTGCGGCGCAGCGATCTGCTGGATGAAGGAACGGGCGATGTGCTGCATCCGCTGCTGGTGGAGCGCGAGGAGAAGAATGTTCTGGTGGTGGTGATTGCTGGCGACAAGGGCTTCGCGGGCGGCTTCAACTCGAATATTGGAAAGGCGGCGCAGCGGTTTATCGACGAGCGGCGCGGGCAGGGGCAGAACATCGATGTAGAGCCGATTGGAAAGAAGGCGATTGGGCTATACAAGAAGCGGTACCCGGCAGCGGTGTATGAACACGTCGAGCGGCATTATGACAACGACCTGGCGAAGCATGTAGAGGATATTCGGCATCGGGCGGCGCCGATTGAGATTGCGGCGGAGCATCCGGATCTGATTGCAAAGGCGGATATCACACCGGTCTCCGCGGCGGCGCATTCGATCATCGCGCGATATGAGGGAGCGGAGATCGATGCGGTGTATCTGGTCTACAACGAGTTCAAGTCGGTGATCTCGCAGCGGGTGGTGGTGGAGAAGCTGCTGCCGATCCGCAAACTGGGAACGCATGAGATTACGGCCGCCGAAGAGATGACCGAGGAGCAGAAGGAGGCGGCTGCGCGCGCGGCGGAGACCTCCGGCGTGTCAATCAATGAGCCTGAAGAGACGCAGATCGACCGCGAGGCGAAGAGGTTTGGCACGGCCGACGTCGATTACATCTTCGATCAGGATCCGGGGCGGCTGTTCCGTCACTTGATGCCGCGCTACGTGACGACGCAGATCTTTCATGCGCTGCTGGAGTCGATTGCGGCGGAGCATGCGGCGCGCATGACGGCGACGGACGCGGCGACGAAGAATGCGGGCGAGCTGATCGACAAGCTGTCGTTGACGATGAACCGCGTGCGGCAGGCGGCGATTACGAAGGAGATTATCGAGATTGTGAGCGGAGCGGCGGCTTTATAGGCGCTTGCGAAGAAGCAGATCCTCCGCCTGCGGCGAAAGATGACAAGGCTGGGAAGGTTTTGAGTTAGAGGAGTTATGGCAGAAGAGAATGTTGGAAGAGTGATCAGCGTCAGCGGGCCGGCCGTGGACGTGCAGTTTGATGAGGCGCATATGCCGCCGATCTATGAGGCGATCCGCGTAACGAGCGAGGGCTTCGATGTGCCGACGCCGATGGACGTGATCCTCGAGGTGCAGCAGCATCTGGGCGAGGGGCGGGTGCGCTGCATCGCGATGACGGCGACCGAGGGCATGGTGCGCGGCATGAAGGCGACGGACACTGGCGCGGGCATTATGGTTCCGGTGGGCCGCGAGACGCTGGGACGCGTGCTCAACGTTCTCGGGCAGCCTGTCGACGAGCTCGGGCCGGTGAACGCGAAGGTGCACATGCCGATTCACCGGCAGGCGCCGGCGTTCGACGAGCAGTCGACGAGCGAGGAGATGTTTGAGACGGGCGTGAAGGTCATCGACCTGATTCAGCCGTTTTTGAAGGGTGGAAAGATTGGGCTGTTTGGTGGCGCGGGCGTTGGCAAGACAGTCATCATTCAGGAGCTGATCAATAACGTTGCGATGAAGCACGGCGGGTTCTCGGTGTTTGCCGGGGTGGGCGAGCGCACGCGCGAGGGCAACGACCTGTGGCATGAGTTCCAGGAGTCGGGCGTTATCGACCTGAAGGACTTTGGGAAGAGCAAGGCCGCGCTGATCTATGGGCAGATGACGGAGCCGCCGGGTGCGCGGCTACGAGTCGCTCTTACTGGACTTACGGTCGCGGAGTACTTCCGCGATGAAGAGGGCGCGGACACGCTGTTGTTTATCGACAATATTTTCCGGTTTACGCAGGCGGGGTCGGAGGTTTCGACGCTGCTGGGACGCATGCCGAGCGCGGTGGGCTATCAGCCCAACCTGGCGACGGAGATGGGCGAGCTGCAGGAGCGGATTACGTCGACGAAGAAGGGATCGGTGACGAGCGTGCAGGCGGTGTATGTGCCGGCCGATGACTTGACGGATCCGGCGCCGGCGACGACGTTTGCGCATCTGGATGCGACGACGGTGCTGTCGAGGCCGCTGTCGGAGCTTGGCATTTATCCCGCAGTCGATCCGCTGGCATCGACCTCGCGCATTCTGTCGCCGCGCATTGTGGGGCAGGAGCACTATGACGTGGCGCAGGAGGTGAAGCGCATTCTGCAGCGGTATAAGGACCTGCAGGACATCATCGCGATTCTGGGCATCGATGAGCTGTCGGAAGAGGACAAGCTCACGGTGGCTCGGGCGCGTAAGGTGCAGCGCTTCCTTTCGCAGCCGTTCCACGTGGCGGAGATCTTCACCGGAATTCCGGGAGCGTATGTGAAGGTCGAGGACACGGTGCGCAGCTTCAAGGAGATCATCGAAGGCAAGCACGACAATGTTCCGGAGCAGGCGTTTTATCTGAAGGGTGGCATTGAGGATGTACTGGCTGCCGCGGAGAAGATGAAGGCGATGGCGTAAAGACAGTCGTTTGTGGTGAGTCGGTAGTGAGTAGTGAATAAGGCAAGTGCGAGATGGCTGAGACTGGGAATAGTTCGGGGTTGCTGACGGTGCGGCTGGTGACGCCGGATCGTGTGCTGGTGGATGCGACGGCGGCCGCGGTGGAGATGCCGGCGATGACTGGCTACCTGGAGGCGCTGTATGGGCATGCGCCGCTGCTGGCGGAGCTAGGCGCGGGCGAGGTTCGGATGCACGGGGGCACGGCCGGCGAGCAGGTGTTCTTCGTCGCGTGGGGCTTTGTCGAGGTGCTACCGGAGCGGGTCACGATTCTGGCGGAGACGGCACTGCATCCCGAGGAGATCAATCCGGCGGAGGCGCAGCACGAGCTGGAGCATGCGCAACATCTGTGGGACGAGGCCGGCGACGATCAAGACAAGTACGACGAGGCGAATGCCGTGGCTCGCGTGGCGGAAGAGAAGCTGGCCAGCGCGCGGCATAAATAGCACGGTTGATTCCGAGCAGTTCCGGATTGCCGTTATTGCTATTTTTTCGTGCTGCTCTCAAAGTGCATCAGCTGGTCGCGATAGTCGATGGAGAACGGGACGGGAATCAGCGCGCTCTGATCGATGAGGCCTGAGATCTCGAGGTCATGCTGCACAGAGTAGTTGTCGAAGCGTTCGGCAACCCAAGCATCGATGGGGATGATTTTCCCACCGAAGCTCATGAAATATCCTTTGTAGCCCCCGGGCAGCTTATCCTTCATCGCTCCGAGGCTGGATACGTCCTGTTGCGCGGTGGTGGAGATGCGCGGATGCAGCGAATTCATGTCCAGGACAAAGAGGCGTTCTGGAGCTTCTCCGTATTTCGTGAGCAGGAAGAGGCTTCCCTCGTGACCGAAGATGGGAGTCCAGCCCTGCATCTCCGCGGGCCGGAGGCGATCGAGGCTTCCCCACAGGTTGCCGTTCACACTGGGGCTGGGAGTGCCGGGCTGTACGGTGGACCAGAGCCTCAGGCCATGTCCGTCATCGTTGGCCGGCAGGGCGGGGAGAGCATCGAGCCTGATGTTCTGGCCATAGTAATCGGCGCGCACGAGGAAATCGGCGAGGATTCCCAGGCTGATTCTTCCCTCGACACCCTCGGTGTTCTGCTCGATGGTGAGATCGTCATCGACGACGGTTATGGGGAAGTTTGTGAACTCGACCGGACCGATGCGGAGCTTGTCTGCAATGGCGATGTAGTAGTTGATTCGTCCATCGCGCCAGACTTGACTGAGACTGAAACGTGCCGCGGGTTTGAGGCCCCAGAGTAACTGCCAGAGGTTTGGGCAGCGTGACTCCGAGGCTATCGGTGCCGACGGCGAAACGGCGGGTATGGCCGTTGATGGAGACATCGACGCTGGCGATGCCTGGGTCGGGACCGTGCTGTGGACCGCGAACGATTTTAATTTCTGCGGGGAGCTCGGGCACATTGACGGTGGTGTGCGCTGCAACGGCCGTCTCTTTTTCAGTCATCCTACTTTGCAGATCTTCGTGCCGCTGTGAATCGAGGTAGGCATTCTCTTTAAGAAACTCGCGCAGGAGCGGAGCTCCCTGGGTGATTGGGAGAGAACGCAGCCAGGCGACGGTTGCCTGCATATCCAACGGGGAGAGTGCATGCGCGGCGGCAAACTGGTGAGCCGCGGAGGCGCGGTAACCGGAGAGGAGGAGCAGACGGCCCTCCGCATAATGGGCACGACCGAGGCAGTTATTCAGCCGAAGCGCTGCGGCGAGCGGGACGGGAGCGAGCGCGAGCTCTCCGCTACGGACATAGGCTTCACCCAAAATCTCCAGGGCTGCGGCGCTCTGCGGGTGCTCCGTGGCGAGAGTGTTTGCGAGCTGGAGCGCGTGCTTCGTCTTCTCCTGGCCAAAGAGCGTGCGTACGAGACCGGCCTGCGGTTCGACGGCAGCAGTGTCGGCAGCTGCCGCTTGACGATACAGTTTGGCGGCGCCTCCCCAGTCCTGCTGGTAGAAAAGGGCATCCGCTTTAGACAGAGGAGAGGCGTCTGGCCGGCATCCAGCGGGTACAAGTACGGCGGGAGGCTGAGGGGAAGGAATGGAAGGCGACTGCGCCGTCAGAGTGTTACAGGCGGCGAGAGAACCAATGACGATCAGAGAGTGCAGTTTCATAGATTGACCAAAGATTACGAGCGTCGTTCAGGGGCGACATTGCCGTTAGGGTTTGAGAGTGCTTCGGTGGTACGAGTTAGTTGCCGGCCGGAGATGCAGTTGAGGAGAGTGCTGCCGACGCTTTCAGGACTACGCTCTGCTGGTCGTTGGCCTCGAACTGAGAGTAGAAGGTGCGCAGTTTGGGATACTCCGCGGGGAGGATGAGAATTTCGCCGAGGGCGAAGACGCGCCGCGTGGTGAAATTGGTGGGAGCGGCAGCTACGGACATGTTGTAGGCAGCGAATTGTGGAAGGTTAAACTGAGCATTGGATGGGACAGCCTCGATAGAGAAGCCGGAGGGGAAGTTGATGCGCAGGGCGTCCTGGACTGCTTCGGGGTAATGAAAGTAGACCGCGAGCTCACGCTTTTCATGCGGGAAGGTGGCTTGTGCGTCGGAGAGGAAGAGGTCCGCAGGCATGATGAGCCGTTTGCCGACCCGGGTTCCGAGCGTGCCGCTGACGGTGTAGCCGACCTTGAGCGGCTGCTCGTAGTCATCGAGACCATCGATGGTAACGTCTTTGACCTCAATTGACTTGGGGAGGAGATTTTCGAGAGAGGAGCGGAGGGAGTGTTTGAGGCTTTCCTGATCGCCACGCAGGGCAACCTGCCGCCAGTGCAGCGCGGGCTGCCCGACGTAGGTCATGTCGATGCGGCCCGTGAGCTGGCCGTGATCATCCATCGTGAGATTGGCGACACGAGCAATGCGGTTGCCGGCGTATCCATCGCCCAGGGTTTGCGCGAATGCGGTGTCGTTGCCCGTCTGCCGAAGGCCCTGGACGAAGGTGTGTTCCCAGGCGAGGTGTGCATAGGGGCAGTAGCGCGATCCGGGGTCGAAGTATTGCTCTTTGCCGTCGACACCGACGATCGCGATAAGGTCGTCAAATTGCTCGAAGGAGAGCCAGTACTGCGTGAAGATGTGCTGGGAGCGGTCGGGCACCCGCATGAGATCAGCTTTCATGCCCGCGGCCCGCGCCATGCCGACGAAGAGCTCGGTGAGCTGGGTTGAGTTTCCTCGCTTGTGCTTGAGAACGTCGTCGGCGTCCTTGAGTTTGCCGAGACCGTTTTCCTTGTCCTCGACGGCCTCATGCTCGCGGGTGAAGTCGGTGTTTTCGAGCGCCATGACCGCGGCGTAAATCTTGCGCAGCTTCTGGTCGTCTGTGGTTGCGCCGGCGGTGATGGTTTCGGTCTGGGACCTGAGATCAGAGTTGGGGTTTGCAAAGGAGTTGGCGCGCTTGGACCAGTCCTTTCCTTCGGACTTCCAATAGTCGGCGGCGGACTGGAAGGGTGA
The DNA here is from genome assembly GCA_036272895.1 of Acidobacteriaceae bacterium. Taxonomy (GTDB): domain Bacteria; phylum Acidobacteriota; class Terriglobia; order Terriglobales; family Acidobacteriaceae; genus Granulicella. The sequence continues at coordinate 186,551 of DATAXW010000022.1, forward strand.
GAAGTTGAAGAGGACACGGTAGCTGTAGCTGGCCATCGGAGGCATGTACTCCTCGTCGACGATGGGAGGAACATCCTTGATGTTCAGCTCGTAAATCTGCTGCGAACGGTTTTCAAAGCCAGACGGAGGCAAAGTTTTATGGTCGATCTTTGCACCTGCCGGGAGGATGGGGAACCAGGTGATTGAGGTGATTGGGCCGAAATGGGGGTCTTCCACGTCCCGGATAGTGGGATACCACATGAAATGGGCTGATTTGACGTATAGATCGCCCTGGATGATCCAATAGGGTTCTTCGACGACGTCGTCGTTAATGCGGGTGGCGTAGCGGTATTCGATGATACTGCCGACCTGGACGTCGGGGAGGGTGAAAATCTTGGCCTCGTACTTCCCCTGAATGCCGTCCCTTTCCTCCTTGGCCATCACCTTGAGGTATGGCTTTCCGGTGAAGGGAACGATGGTGCCGTCGGCATGGATGGTGCGGCCCTCAATCTGGCTGAGGCTCTTGTCATCACCGGGGTCGTCATAACTGCCGCTGGTGCTGACGTAGCCGAGTTCGACGTTGGCGTACTTCTTGCCCTCTTCGGTGAGGATCTTGATGCGGTCGTAATGCAGGACTTCATGGAGGTCGTCCTTAGTGATCTCTTCGCGATAGAGCACGACCGCAGGCACGCCGGGGTAGCCGGGCAGCGAGGTCATCTGGAGTTCTTCTTTTGTGGGGGGCGTGAAGTCGTCGGCGTGCGCCGCGATTACAGGCGCGAAGACTGCGGCGAGCAGGAGGAAGACCTGGAGGAGGTGAGGGATGCGATTGCTACGGACCGTGGCGGCGGGCAAGGGGCTGGCGGGGTTGGTGTTCATTGTTCTCCTCGGGAACAGGTCCTACGGGCGCGGAGCGGTCCGGGTTTGGGGTCAGTTGCCGCGCTTGAGAATGACGCGGCTGTCTTCGTCGGCGGCGATGATTCCGACCAGTCGCTGGAGCGCGGGGTACTGATCAGGCGGCAGCGAAACGGTACGAACGGTGAACGTCCGGGTGTAATGCAGAGTGCGGCCCTGGAGCACGGTGGAGCTTTGATAGGCGGCGAAGCCGAGATCGAGCTTTACCGGATCGGGCAACTCATCGACGGTGTAGCCCGCAGGGAGCTGGATGTCGAAGTCGTCGGTTCCCTGCATGGCCTGTTCCAGATCGATGGGCACGGTGCGGGTCTTGTGATCGACGGGAAGTGCATAGGTACCGAAGACGCGGGGGCGGACCATCAGCAGAGGCCCGGCGGTGTTGGCGAAGTGGCTGGCCTCGAGATCGAAGGTGGTGGTGAGGTCTTTGTCGAGCGCGGTGATGTTCTGAACCTTCAGATCGGTGAGCGAGGCGGCCATGAGGTCGCCGGAGATGCTGTGGTCGATGTACTGCTGCTGTTCGGTGGCATCGTCGCGAGTGAAGACCTCGCGGCCCTCTTCAGCGAGATCACCGAAGCGCTTGACGGTGACGGTGCCTTTGAGGGAGCCGTCGGGGGCGAGCTGGAGGGTGGCTGTGCGATGGACGGTGTTGAGGTCTGGATTCATGACAGGAACCCGAATGATTTGGCTGTTGGGGCCTTCGATGAGGAGCGCGTAGCTGCCCTGCAGATTGTCTTCGATCTGTCCGAAGGGTGTCTCCTCCCAGGTTGGGTCGAAGACGAGATATCGTTTGCCGGTTTTAGCCGTGATGACGCTGTGGAGCTTCGGCGAGTTGTAGCCGGACGGAATTGCAATGGCGGCGATGACATGATTGCCGACGATCGACGGAGCATCAGGGTCGACGATGCCGCGTTCGCTGTCGACCATAACAAGGTCGCTGTGAATGCCGACAGTGGAGAGCATGGCCGCGAGAAGAGTGGCCTTATCCTTGCAGTCGCCGTAGCGGTCGCGGAAGATGTCGTCGGCGGCGTGGGGCTGGTTGCCGCCGATGCCGATCTCGATGGCTACATAACGGATCTGTTGCTGGACGAAATTGCCGATAGCTTCGGCCCTGTCGTAAAAGTCGGTCTTGCCGGTCGTGAGCTCCGCGGCTTCGGCTGCGATGTCCGGGGTAGCGGCGACGCGATCTTTCGCGAGCGCGGTGTACCACTCGCCGATGCCCTGCCAGGTACCGTCCTCCGGAAAGGGAAGCGTGGGTCCGGCGTAGTGAACCGTCATGCGCCCGGCGAGCGACCACGTTGAGGGCGACATTGGAACCTGATCGAGGTCGATGGCAGGCTCGTTGTTCATCTCCCAGCGATAGTGCTGGTTTTCGAGATCAATGGCGTCAAGTTTGGGGTGGTGCGCCCAGGTGGTGGTATAGGTGAAGCCGGGCGGAAGGACGAGCGTGTAGCTCTGGCTAATGATGGGAAGATCACCCTGGAAGAACCAGTCGTCCTCCGCAAGATAAGGACGCTCGAGCTTTTCGTATTCGTAGGCGATGATGCCGCCGGGGTCGCGGCCGGGAGGATCGGCGACCCTGGCGCGATCGTCGTTGTAGAGCTCGAAACTTTCGCCGGTAGCAACGTCCCCTATATCGCTGTTTTTGAGGGCATACTCGTGGCCGGCGGGATCGATGCTCCAGACGTGCAGAGAGAGAACTTTAGAGTCCTTGTCATATTCGACGACGGGCTCGGCGTAGCGGCGGCCCTGCGGGCGGAGGATCTTGATGACCTCGCGTTCGTGGAGGATGGCTCTGCCGTCGGGGGCAACGGTGTAGGTTTCGTCATCGAGCAGGATGACGGCTTTGGTGCTCTCCGGAAGATGTGGAAGCGGTTGCTGAGCGGCGGCGCGGACCCAGTCCGGGACGGAGTTTGAGGCCCAGAGAGGGGCTGCCGTGATACAGAACAGGAAGGCGGAGAGGCAGAGAGATCTCTGGGTGCCGATATGGGCCCGGTGCAACATGGTGAGCAATGCTCCTCAGCGCGGTCGTAGCCGTGGGTGCGGTCGGGCGATCACGCTCAAAAAATGGGGTTCGTGGCACGGTTATACGTTTGCTCGCCTTCCGATGCAAGGGAAAACCGGGCGAGGCTGTTACTAACGTGTCTCGTTGTAGGGTGGAGGAAGGTGCCGGCTTTTGCCGCGATGCCGTCGTGAGGCGGTTCGGCTTATGTCCTCCTGCGACATTTCTTGACCTTTGGATAGTGTTGGGTTGAGAATTCCGCTCCTGAGGCTTGCCTCGACAGCTCTCACGATTGAATCGGGCGACTGTCCTTAGGTTCAATCGGGACTTGGACGCTCCAGGCTCGAGGCGCCTCCCTAAAGGAGAGAGTTATGAGCGCAGCACAGGTTTCCCCTGTCCAACTTGATATGGACAAACTGCATGCCTTTGTCGGCCAGTTTGTGAGTGATCTCGGCGCGGCTGGACACAGCGGCATGGTTGTGATCGGCGAGCGGCTGGGCTTGTATAAGGCTCTGGCGGAGGGGCCGGTCAGTCCGGCCGAGCTTGCGAAGAAGACGAAGACAGATGAGCGTTATTTACGCGAATGGCTGGCCTCTCAGGCGGCGGGCGGATACGTCAGCTATGACGAGAAGACCAACAGCTTCAGCCTGAGCCCGGAGCAGGCGTTCACGATGGCGAATGAGGACAGTCCGGCGTATCTACCGGGAGCGTTCGAGCTGGCGCTGGGCTCGCTGGCCGCAGTGCCGCGGATCGCAGAGTGCTTCCGGACGGGCAAGGGCATGGGATGGCACGAGCACGATGAAGGTGTCTTCCATGGATGCGAGAAGTTCTTCCGGTCCGGCTACGTGGGGAATCTTCTGACTTCGTGGATTCCGGCGCTGGATGGCGTCAAGGAGAAGCTCGAGGCGGGGGCGAAGGTGGCGGACGTGGGCTGCGGCAAAGGCGCCTCGACGGTGCTAATGGCGCAGGCATTTCCAAAGTCGCAGTTCTTTGGCTTCGATTACCACAAGGGATCGATTGACGGAGCACGGGAGTCGGCGAAGCGGCTGGGTGTGTCCGATCACGCGAAGTTCGACGTGTCCTCGGCGAAGGAATTTTCGGGCACGGACTATGACTTTGTCACGGTCTTCGACTGCCTGCATGACATGGGCGATCCGGTGGGCGCGGCCAAGCATGTGAAAGAGTCGCTGGCGAAGGACGGGACGTGGATGATCGTCGAGCCGTTTGCGAACGATGAGATGAAGGACAACCTGAATCCACTAGGGCGGATGTACTACTCGTTCTCGACGCTGCTGTGTACGCCGTGCTCGCGGTCGCAGGAGGTTGGACTGTGCCTGGGGGCGCAGGCGGGTGAGTCGCGGATCCGCGATGTGGTCAAGAGCGCGGGCTTCAGCCGCTTCCGGCGCGCGACGGAGACGCCGTTCAACATTGTGTATGAGGCGCGGCCGTAGAGCCAGCCGTCGGCTATGCGACGATTCCGCGAGAGTCGAGGTAGGTGGTGAGGACGGTGACCCGGGCTTCGGGATCGGCGAGGGCGATGTAGCCATCGGGACGGATGAGATAGAGGGCGTGTGGGCGGAGGCCGGTGTGTGTCATCTCGCGATGCCAGGGGAAGACGTGGAGAGCGAGCTTGCGCTGGGCACAGGCGCTGTGGAGCTCAGGCGTGGCGTTGCCGTAGACGTGGACCTGCCAGTCGAGTGAGGTGAGCGCAGCGAAGTTGCCGAGGCCGTGGTTGAAGTCGGAGCGAACCCAGGGCAGGCGATCGCCGCCATGGATGAGGCCGGTGCGCCCCTGGCTGAGGCTGCTGTGGCGATAGTGGATGGCGGTCTGCGAGACGGTGCGGAAGAGATAGCGACGGGAGAGCGCAACGGAGAAGAACGCGGGGAGAATGAGCGGAACGAGGCGCAGACGAACGAAGCGTGCGAGCGCGGTGGGGCTAATAACGGCGGTGAAGGCTCGGTCGGTGGTCTCGACGAGACGGCGAGCGAAGGCGATGCGCTCGGGCTCGTAGGTGTCGAGGATGGATTCGGGCGCGCGACGGCGGAGGACAGCGGCAAGCTTCCAGGCGAGGTTGACGGCGTCGCCGATACCGGTGTTCATCCCTTGGCCGCCGACCGGTGAGTGAATGTGCGCGGCGTCTCCGAGCAGGAAGGCGCGGCCACGGCGGAAGCGCTCGGCAACACGATGATGGACGCGGTAGGTGGAGAACCAGTTGACGCGGCGGACGTCGATACGAATCCAGCCGATGACTTTCTTGCTGATGTCCTCCCAGGAGAGCTGATCGCGATGCTGATCGGCTTGTTGGGCTTGTTGATCACGGATGGTGCCGACGAGGCGGAGACGGCCTTCACCTTTGAGCGGGAAGACGGCGAGGAAGTCGGCTTTGTCGAGACCAACGTGCAGCTCGCCGTTGGCGACGGGACCGGAGGCATCGACGTCGGCGACGTAGAAGAGATGGGTGTACTCGCCGCCCGGAAAGCCAATGTTGAGCGACTGGCGCACGACGGAGTGCGCGCCGTCGCAGCCGGCGAGGAAGGCAGCGGGGCAAGATTGTTCGGCGCCATCGGGGAGTTTGAGATGAACGAGAATGTGACCGGTGGCCTCTTCGAAGCGGAGGAGCTGGGTCTGGCGCTCGATGCGGACGCCGAGGGAGGCGAGTTGATCGATGAGGAGGCGCTCGTGCTCGTCCTGCGGGAAGACGAGCGCGAAGGGAAAGGGGCTGAAGCCTGCGCCGAGCTGGCCGAAGACGGCGCGGGTGACGCGATTGCCGGTGACCCAGAGGTTGATGGCTTCGACCTGGCGGCCGCGCTCGACGACGGCATCGGCGAGGCCGAGCTGCGCGTAGAACTCGAGGGTGCGGGCCTGGACGGCGAGAGCTCGGGAGGTGGTCCCGGGTTCTGGTGTCTTGTCGATGATGCGGACGCGTACGCCGAGCCGAGTGAGCCAGAGAGCGAGTACGAGACCGGTTGGGCCTGCTCCGGCGATAAGGACGTCGATCCCGGTTTCGGTCTCGGGAGTGATTGAGGCGGGAGCCGCAGGATCAGGAGTGGATGGCGCGTTCATCCCTCCACCTCGGGTGATTTGGACACAGGGGCCGAGCTGCGTGGGCGTCTGGGGTCAGCTTAGCGCAGGGAGGCTATGCTGAGCTTAAGGAGTTGAAGAGTTTTATGCGGGTTGGCGCAGAGGGCTGCGCTGGAGGGCTGACAGGGAGTCTCGAGATGGGTGAGGCTTTTAGGAGCGAGCGGCGGAGCTCGAGAGCTCCGCCGCTGATCGTTGTGGGTGGGGTGGGGTTAGTGGTGATCACCGCCGTGACCGCCGCCGCTGGCATGACCGCCGCCGCTGGCATGACCGCCGCCACTGGCGTGACCGCCGCCGCCAGGATGACCGCCAGCGTGGGAGGCACCGCCATGAGGAGCGCCGCCGCGCGGTGCGGCATGGCCACCCGCACCTCCGCTAACATGGCCATGCGCACCTCCGCCGACCGGGCCGCGCGAGCGCACGGCTCCGCCGGGGCGACCGTGATAGACGGCGTGTCCGCCGCCATTGTAGCGGCGGCCGGGGACGTAGTGGCCTCCGCGCGCGCCACTGAAGCGATGGTGCCCCCAGCCGTGGCCGTAGCCCCAGTTCGACCAGGGGCCGACGCCGAGGAAGATGCCGTTATAGAAGTAGCCCGGGCCATAGTAGCCATAGGGCGCGCAGGCGTAGGGGGCGTAGTCGAAGTAGCCGTAGGGACAGACGGGAGGCGGTTGGCCAACACCGATGCCGATGGAGATTTGCGCGTCAGCCTTTGGGGCCGGCAAGAAAGCCACGCAGGTGAGCAATGCGGTTGCGCCCAGTAGAACTTTGAATCCTCGCATGTGGAACCTTTCTCACGGGGCTACGGTTCCGAAGATGCGTTGGATACGGCGGCGTCCGTGCTCGCTCCTCCGAGTGATGCCTGGAGAGCGTTCTTTTGGTGAGATGGAAATGGGCGGGAAGGGTTGCTCCCGACGATCTCAAACGATTGGCATGATTCCCAAATGGGCATGATTCCTGGATGGGCAGGCGCGCATCTGCGAGGTAGTCGCCAGCGGATTTGAGAATACGGTTCGGCGCGGGGCAACCTGCGCTTCGCCACTGCCGACTGCGGCTGTTACACTCACTGGTTTGTGCGAGGTGATGTTCGATGCAGAGTGGGAAGGAACGGCTGGGCGTCGTGGGCGCGGGGACGATGGGTAATGGGATCGCCCATGTGATCGCGCGGGCGGGGTGCGAGGTGGTGCTATATGAGGTGAACGAGGCGGCGCTGGAGCGTGGGCTGGCGACGATTCGCACCAATCTGGATCGCGAGGCGGCGAAGGGGAAGGTCGATCCGGCGGAGGTGGAGACGATCTTCGGGCGAGTGAGGCCTGCGCGGGAGCTGAGTGCGCTGCGGGAGTGCACGGTGGTGATTGAGGCGGCGACGGAGCGGCTGGCGGTGAAGCAGCAGATCTTCAAAGAGCTGGATGGACTGCTGGGCGAAGAGGCGATCCTGGCGTCGAATACGTCGTCGATCTCGATTACGAAACTGGCAGGCGGAACGAAGCGCGCGGATCGCGTGATCGGGATGCACTTTTTTAATCCGGTGCCGGTGATGGCGCTGGTGGAGGTGATTCGCGGATTGCAGACGAGCGATGCGACGCTTCAGCGGGTGCATGCTTTGACGCTGGAGCTGGGCAAGACGCCGGTGGAGGTGAACGATGCGGCGGGGTTCGTCTCAAACCGGGTGCTGATGCCTCTGCTGAATGAGGCCATGTTTGTGGTGATGGAGGGCGTGGCGACGGCGGAGGCGGTGGACGAGGTCTTCCGGCTGGGGATGGCGCATCCGATGGGGCCGCTGACGCTGGCGGACTTTATCGGGCTGGACGTTTGCCTGGACATCATGCGTGTGCTGGAGGAGGGGATGGGCGATCCGAAGTACAGGCCGTGTCCGCTGCTGGTGCGGATGGTGGATGCGGGGCGGCTGGGAAGGAAGTCGGGGCGTGGGTTTTATGAGTACAAGTGAATAGTGAGTAGTGAATAGTGAATAAGGCGTGGCGGTGGGACATCTAAGGCAGAGGGCGGTTATTCCGAGCAGAGGAGAGACGTGTGGCGAAGGAACTTTATTTTGAGGATTTGTATCCGGGGATGACGTTCAATTCCAGCCGCGCCTACAGGGTGACGGCGGAGGAGATCAAGGAGTTTGCGGAGCGGTATGATCCGCAGCCGTTTCATCTGGATGAGTCGGCGGGCGAGAGCTCGTTCTTCAAGGGGCTGGCGGCGAGTGGGTGGCTGACGGCGGCGATCGTGATGCGGCTGCGGGTGGAGTCGATCCACGTGGCGGGCGGGATGATCGGCGCGGGCGTGGAGGAGATGCGCTGGACGGCGCCGGTGCGGCCGGGCGATACCCTGCGCACGGAGTCGGAGATTCTGGGGGTGCGGCACTCGCAGTCGCGGCCGGCGTTTGGCGTGGTGCGCTCGCGGACGACGGTCTACAACCAGCGGAATGAGATGGTGCTGCGGTCGATCGTGAGTTTTCTGGCGCCGCTGAGACGGCCTCTCACGAGCTAGAACCGCAAGCGGCGGATGCAGTTCCTGCGGAGAGTCACGCGGTGTGGGCGGCGAGTTTTGAACCGTCGGGCGCGGTATGCTCGTAGAGTGCGGATGACGGTGCTAGCTTCGGGGTCGCGTGGGAATGCCACGGTGATCTCGGCTGGGTCGACGAGCGTGCTGGTGGATGCGGGGCTGAGCTGCCGCGAGATTCTGAAGCGGATGGCGGCGGCGGGAGAAGACCCTGCCGAGCTGGACGCGATTCTGATTACGCATGAGCATCTGGACCATGTGGCAGGCTTGTCGGTGTTGGCGCGCAAGCTGAAGATACCGGTGTTCTTTACGGAGGCGACGCATCGTGCGTGGGTGCGGATGCTGACTCCGCAGAAGAGGATGACGTACGCGGCATGGATTGAGCGGCTCGAGCGGGAGCGCTCAGGCGCGGCCGACATACAGGCGGCGGAGGCCGGGGAGACAGGCGAGGTTCCAGAGAGCAAGAAGGAGAGTGCTACGACGCTGCCCGCGCTCGAGTTTTTTGCGGCAGGGCGAAGCTTCCGCATCGGGTGTTTGGAGATCGATCCGTTCACGATTCCGCATGATGCGGCCGATCCTTGTGGATTTGTGTTCAGCGCGCGGAGTGAGTCGATCCGGATGGCGATTGCGACGGACCTGGGGTACATTCCGCTGAATGCGAAGCTGGCGCTCAAGAACGTGGACGTGCTGCTGCTCGAGTCGAACCATGACCTGGAGATGCTGAAGGATGGGCCGTATCCATGGAGCGTGAAGCAGCGCGTGCTGTCGCGCGTGGGGCATCTTTCGAATGAGGCGACGGCCGAGTTTCTGTTGCGCGACTACGATGGAGGGGCGCACACGATCGTGCTGGGGCACCTTTCGGAGCAGAACAACCTGCCGGAGCTTGCAAGGCTGGCGGCGGAGCAGGCTATTGGCAAGCGGATGACACTTTTGGGTAACCGGCTGCTGTTAGCCGCGCAGGATGTTCCCCTGGAGCCTATCCGGCTTTAGAGGCATCTAAGCAAGACGTAGGCAGCAGCGGCTGCCAATTGTGTTTTGGACTCTACTTAGGCGCTTTTCCAGCAGAGGCGGTTGAAGTAAAATAACAAAGACATAAATGCCCATGGCAACCTTTCATCGACGCGGTCAGCACGGCGAGGAACCCTGTACCGACCACGTGATCGGTGCGATTCTTTCCGGATGGCGGTACGACATCTCGGGAACGCCGGCAAGTCTGCGTGGAGACTACGAAGATCACCTGCGCTGCTGTATGCACTGCCGGAGGCGGCAGCGGTTGCACCGCACGATCGACGTGTTGCTGCTGGCAGTCACGACGCTGGCGTGTGCGGCGTTTCTGCTGGCTACGCTGGTGGTCCACAAGCTGGAGTCGCTGCGGCGGCTGAGCAACGTGCATCTGCATCTTCCGGCCGACCGGGCGCTGGAGCTGGCACACATTCCGCTGAGCATTACGATCAGCCTGGAGGCGGTGGCCATCGCCGGGGTGGTGGTGTCGATGCTGCTGTGGATGCTGGTGGCGATGGCGACGCCGGTGCCGGGAATGCTGTCGGCGATGTTGCGCGAGCACGTCTCGCCCGAACTTCGCGATCGCCTGTGGAAGCAGGCCGCGTAGAGATGTGCTGAGACCTTGAGCTCCTCTTCTTTTCCTCAAGACGAATCGATCGCGCGCATGGATGAGGTGCGCGGCGGAGAGGTCGCGTTTGCTGCGAATCATGAAGCGGCAAAGGAGGTGGCCCAGCGCGCGGGAGAGGTTACCCGGGGGAATGCTCCGCGGCGCGGACGGCGACCCAAGTTCACGGAGCTGATCTGGGCGTACCCAGCGACCTCGATTCTGGTGGGGATCAACCTGGCGATCTTTGTGGTGATGTTTCTGCAGGGGCCGGTGATTCCGCTGTTGCATGCGCATCAATACGGCCAGATTTTTACGGCACAGTTCGACCTCCCGACGCTGGACAAATTTGGGGCGTGCGATGACTGGATGGTGCTGCAGAACCATCAGTGGTGGCGGCTGGTGACGGCGTGTTTTGTCCACGCGAGCATCCTGCATATCGCTGTGAACCTGTGGTGTTTATGGAACCTGGGACTCTTTGGCGAGCCGCTGCTGGGACGCTGGGGGCTGGGGTGGGTGTATCTGCTGACCGGCGTGACGGGGAACCTGCTGGGCGTGGCGTGGAGCGGATTCACTCATACCGAAGCGGTGGTGGTAGGAGCCTCCGGTGCGATCTTCGGGATCGCCGGCATTCTGATTATCCTGCTTTCGAACCGTAAGCTGAATCTCCCTTGGCGGGAGCTGCAGAGCTTGCGGAGGCAAGTGATTCTGTTTGCGGTGGCGAACCTGGCGCTGGGGGTTGCGCCGGACTTTGCGCCCGCGCTCTCGGCCGCGGAATGGGCGCGGCTGCATGTCAATCCTGAGTCCATCCCGCACATTGCGAATACGGCGCATCTGGGCGGATTTCTGTCGGGGCTGGCGCTGGGGCTGCCACTGTTTCCGAAGATGACGACGGGACGCGCGAACTACCGCGCGAGGCAGAGGGTCACGTTTGCGGTGGCTGCGCTGCTGCTGTGTCTGGTGGGGTACTGGCTGGCGGTCGCTACGGGAAGAGGGCCACTGGGCTGATCGAGCCTCAGCCGAAGGTGCTGGTGGAGACGGTGGCGGCGAACTTGCGAACCATGGCCAGCAGAAGCCGGCGATCGCTGTCGGTGAGGTTGGAGGCGTAGCGCTGCACCTGGGTGAGGAAACGGATCTCGTCCTCGGTGAGGCTGAGGCCGGAGGCGTCCTTGATGGGATCTTCGGAGAAGAAGTGGCTGAGCGGTAGATCGAGAGCCAGGGCGATCTTCTGCAGGGTCTCGAGCGAGGGGATCGTATGGCCGTTTTCCACGCGGGAGAGATAGCAGCGGAGCAGGCCAGTGCGCTTCTCTATATCGCCCTGCGATAGACCCTTCTGAAGCCGGAAGCTGCGAATCGTGACGCCGATGTTGATCGGAGAGGCCGCCGGGGGGGGGACGAGGTCGGGCGCCAGTGCTGTGTGCATATTTGCCATTAGCCGTAAAGTAACTATCGAAGGTATGGGAAGCAAGCACTATCTTGCAACTGTTTGGGTGCGGAACCAATTCGGATTCCGTGAGAGCGCGGAGCTAATAGAGATGAAAGGCTTTAGTTGAGGACGGCTTAAGGGCCGGTCAGCCCATGTACATGCCGCCGTTGACGTCGAGGGTGTGGCCGGTAATGTAGGCGGCCGCGTCGGAGGCGAGGAAGCTGACAGCGGAGGCGATGTCTTCCACGATGCCGTAACGGGCGAGCGGGACCTGAGCGAGAATGCTCGATTTTTGTTCGTCGGTGAGGACGTCGGTCATCGCTGTCTGGATGAAACCGGGAGCGACGGCGTTGACGGTAATGTTGCGGGAGGCGAACTCGCGGGCGAGGGATTTGGTGAGGCCGATGAGTCCGGCCTTGGAGGCGGCGTAGTTGGCCTGGCCGGCGGCGCCGGTCTCGCCGACGACGGAGGTGATATTGATAATGCGGCCCCACCGGGCCTTCATCATGGAGCTGATGACGGCCTGGGTGAGAAGGAATGCGCCGGTAAGGTTGGCGCGGAGCACATCTTCGAAGTCGGCGAGCCTCATGCGCAGGGCGAGGCCGTCGCGGGTGATGCCGGCGTTGTTGACCAGGATGTGGCAGGCGCCGAAGTCGGCGAGAACGGATTTGGCGCAGGTTTTGATGGAGTCTTCGCTGGTGATGTCGAGGGCGAAAGCCTTGGCCGTACCTCCGGCGGCTGTGATCTCCGCGGCCGCGGCTTCGAGCTTGTCTACACTCCGCGCCGCCAAAGCGACTGCGGCGCCATTCCGTGCGAGTTCCAGAGCGCAGGCGCGGCCGATGCCCTGGCTGGCACCGGTTACCAGGGCGATCTTTCCTGTGAGTCCACTCAAGAGATTCCTCCAGCCAACAAATTAACAGGGCGCACGGTATTCTTGTGCGAGTTATGACCTCGCGCGTTGCTGACCCTGTCCTTGCTGAAACTCCCACACCTGAACCGAGACCCGGAGCGGAGAGTACGACCGAAGTTTACGCTATCCACGGCGTTGAGCCGGAGGTGCTGGCGTACGCGATGGCCAAGTACTCGCGATCGGCTCTGACCATGCGCGAGTCGCTGACGGAGATCAGCTCGCAGCGGGCGGAGCAGTTTCTGAATACGTTTTACTTTCAGTATGGGCACCGGTCGATCGCCGACCTGGCTCATATTCCGTTTGCGGTGGAGAAGCTGAGTCTGCTGGCTGCGATTGCGCTGGTGGATGAGACGCGCTGGGACGGGCAGGAGCGCTCGACGCGGTACCAGAACTTTCGGCGCAGCGGATGGTATGCGCCGCAGCTGAGCAAGGACGCGAAGAAAGCCTATGCGGCGGCGATTGAGGGTTTGTTCCACGCCTACGACGAGCTGAGCACGGGGATGTTTGAGGCGCTGCAGGCGGCGATTCCGCAGCCGGAGGAGATGAAGCCGGAGAGCTATGCGCGCACGCTGAAAGCGCGGGCGTTCGATGCGGCGCGCTATCTGCTGCCGCTGGCGACGAACACGTCGCTGGGACAGATCGTGAATGCGCGCACGCTGGAGTCTCAGGTGTCGCGGCTGCTGTCGAGCGAGTTTGCGGAGATTCGCGAGTTGGGTGGAAGGCTGCGCGCGGCGGCGAGTGAGCCGGCATGGAATATTTTGCGTGACCGGCTGGAGGAGATGGCGGGCGAGGGAAGCGTGGCTCCGGAGGCGACGGCGGAGATTCTGAATGAGCTGATGCCGCCGGTGAAGGCCGCTCCAACGCTGGTGAAGTATGCAGAGCCGAGCGAGTATGCAGTGAAGAGCCGCGACGAGTTGGCAGAGGCTGCGCGCGAGTTGATGCGGGATGCGGAGGGTAATGCGGCGGCTGTGTATCCGTCGCCGATTGTCGACCTACTGGATGATGATGAGGACGTCGAGGTGGAGATTGCGACGTCGTTGCTGTATCCGCATTGTCATTATTCATATAGACAATTACGGGGCACGGTAGCGGCGCTGAACGAGGTGCGGCGGAATGAGATCTTGCGACTGGGCGCGGCGCATCGGGGACGGCATGATGAGCTGCTGCGGGCGTTCCAGGCGGGGCATGGTTTCCGGTTCGACATTTTGATGGATGTAGGAGGGTTTCGCGACATGCACCGGCATCGCAGGTGTGTGCAGTTGATGCAGGCGTTCAGCGATGTGCATGGGTACGACGAGCCGGTGTGTCCGGGGCAGCCGACGCTTGAGGAGGCGGGACTCTCTGAGAAGTATCGCGAGGCCATGGATGCGGGGATGGCGGCGTATCGGGTGCTGTGCGATTCGGATGAACCTGAGGCGAAGCAGAGCGCGCAGTATCTGCTTCCGCTGGGGACGCGCTGCCGGGCGCTGTTCAAGATGGACTTTGCCGAGGCGCTGTATATCTCGGAGCTACGGAGTGGCGTGGCGGGGCACTTCAGCTACAGGCGCGTGGCGTGGGAGATGTATCGCGCGATAGCCGTAAGACACCCGGCGTTGGCAGGGCTGTTCCGGGTGCAGGATGTGAATGTGCCGGTGGATCTGCTGAAGAGGTAGATCTGCGCGCGCATGGATGGATGTTCCAAATTCGGAGGATAACGCCAGTGTTCAGACGCGTTGCTGTTTTGAGTTCTCTTACTCTTGCGATGATCGTGCTCTCCGGTTGCCATCAGACGCAGTCGACGCAGCCGATGACGACGTATACCGGGACGTACTCTGCGGAGAAGACCTACTCTCCCAGCGACATCGTGACAGAGAACAGCCAGTCCTATGTGTCCCTGGTGGGAAACAACGAAGGTCACGAGCCAGCGACCAGTCCGGCTGAGTGGGCCGCCTTGATCAGCACGCCGACCGAGGAGGATGTGACTGGCAGAGTCGTCTATGACAAGACATCATGGAGCGATTTAAGCGATTTCAGCGTTGCGGGAACGACACCTACTCTCAGCAGCGGCGGAACTATTCAACTTGCCGGCTCCGCCTCCTTCGACTCAGAAAGCCTGACGCTTAAAGATATCGTCACCGATTCCGATCAGATCGATTTTCAGATCATTGTGAAGGTGGACACCGTGGGGCAAACGGCTTCGGACGGGTTTGCACTAGGGAAGGCTCCCGTCACCGGGAGCAACACGATGGCGCTCACAGCCCAGGCGCATTTTGGCCCTTCACCTGGGCATTCCCAGATATCTCTGCGGCAACAGGCCTATGGCACACCTGGAAGCCCTTTCGCGAGTGACAGCGGCGGAGCCGTCTCTGTCGCCGCCGGCGATATGCTTTCGTTCACGTGGTCGCAGCGCGCGACCACGGTAACCGCGACTCTCCAGAACCTTACGCAGGGAACCAGTGAATCGTTCAGCCAAACCGGCGATCTTCTGATCTACGCGGACGATAACTTTCAAATCCCGGCGGCGTCAGGATTCAAGATCAGCGGTCTTGGCGCCTCGTATGAGATTGAACATATTCGGCTGATAGACCAACAGTACCAATCTCCCTACCTGGTGGTGACGGGCGACAGCAAGGTGGCGGGAATCAGCTCCTCCAGCGAGAAACTGCGCTTTGGCAGCATGCTGCCCTTTGGGCCGGTGGATGTGGAAGGAGGGCCGGGCGACCAGACCTCGCAATGGCTGCAAACGATTCCCTTTATCGTCGCGCAAGACCCGCAGAATGTCTTGATCTCGATTGGCTCGAACGATTGCCGCAGCGAGGGATGCGCCGGTGGCGAGACCGACTATGCGGCGGGAGTCGCCCAGTTGCGAGCGGCGGGAATCAATATCATCCATCTGCTGCCGATTCCCGAGAAAATTGGCGGCGGCGGTACTGATCAGAGCGCGTTGCAGACCTGGATTGAGACTACATATCCTGGCGATGCCAAGATCGATCCTTCTGTCGGCTGGCAAAGTTCTTATTGGGCCTCGGACGGAGTTCATCCGAATATTGCCGGTCATCAGTTCCTCGCTCAAGTCATTGCAGCCAACGCTGTCTTTGCTTCCGCGCCACGCAATACCGAGAGCGCTTGTCTGTCGAAACCGGGGTTGAAGGTGCGACGCGCCGCAAAAGGGTGCCTTTCCAGAGAGACGGCTGTATTCTTTCCGGCCTGACAAAGGCCGGGAGAGAAGCCTGCGAGAGACGAAGTCCGGGCAACGGGAAGGGAACTGCGCGCGCGCGGGAAGCGTATCTCGTGGAAAGTGTGTCACGTGTTTTGGGCCGCAGCTCTTCGTGTCTGCAGCGGTGAGGCGTTAGAGGAATAGCCATGGGAGATTGCTGCGCCGAAGAACTGAGGCTTGGTCGCTTAGCGATTGGGAATGCGATTAGGACTTGGCGGAGGATGCATGGCTTCTGCAGTAGCGGTGGTCGAGGGCGGAGCTTTGTCCTTTCCCCAGGTCCAGTAAGCGGCCAGGTAAGTATAGGTCTCAGGGTTCCAGGCTATGCTGTGGCCGGCTGCGAAGAGCAACTGAAAATGTGGCGTGAAGCTATAGAAGCCGCCGAAGTTGGCGAGGATGGATCGAGGGATGCCTTGCGATCCCGAGAGCTCTTCGCCGTGGCCAAAGAGCTCTCCGCCGAGACTGAGTTTATCGCTGAGTTTGCGCTGTAAGAGGCCGCCAACGAAGGGATAGTTTTCGTAATGGTTGCCATGCGCGAAGACCTCGCCGCCGCCAGCGTAGACGCTCCAGTTGCCAAAGCCTTTCTTGATCCAGACCGGAACACGGTACCACGTGGAACCGACGCCCAGGCCGCGCGAGGCGTCGCCGGCGGGGAGCTCGATGAAAGGGAAGACGCCGATCTCGGGACGGCGTTTGGTTTCATCGAAGAACTTGTACTTGGCTCCGAGCTCAATGTCTCCGAAGCCGTGGGTCGCGGGGACGCTCGAGGTATAGACATTGACGAAGGGAATGACGAGGTGAAGCTGGAGGTTGGGGGCGGCTCCCCAGTTCATCTCAAAGCTGGGGCCGGCGAAGCTGGTGCCTGCGGTGGGTGTGCTGTCGGAGAGCTCGAAGGCGTAGGCCTCGAAGTGGTGCAGAGGAACGGGGTCGGGGTCGTCGGTGAGGTAGGGAGGGCCAGCTTGCGCGGAGAGGATTGTTGGGAAGATGAGGACAGGGGTGAGGAATATTCCGGTGACGAAGGCTTTGGTCAGCGCGTCGAGGAGGCGGAATGGGCGGGGCATCGCGGTTAGGGTATCGTGAGGGGGCGGTGCCTGAGTTTGGTACAGGATTTCCGCACAACTTTCGCTTTTCTTTTGCTTTAGCGTGAAATGGATGCTAGACTCGGGCATAAGTTGACTCCACCAAGAGCAGCACATGTGGGCAAAGGAGAATGACGTGGCAGATGACCGCAGCCGGGCTATTGAAACCGCCCTTTCACAGCTAGAGAAGCAGTTTGGTAAGGGATCGGTGATGCGGCTGGGGGCGAAGGAGGCGATTGGGCCGATTTCGGTCATCTCGACCGGGTCGATCTCGTTCGATGCGGCGCTGGGTGTGGGCGGTGTGCCGCGGGGAAGGGTGATCGAAATCTTCGGGCCGGAGAGCTCGGGCAAGACGACGATTACGCTGCAGGTGATTGCCGAGGCGCAGAAGAATGGTGGGCTGGCGGCATTTGTCGACGCGGAGCACGCGCTCGATCCAGCCTATGCGAAGAAACTGGGTGTGGACACGGACAATCTGCTGGTGAGCCAGCCGGATTACGGCGAGCAGGCGCTGGAGATCGTTGAGGCACTGGTGCGGTCAGGCGCGATCGATGTGCTGGTGGTCGATTCCGTGGCCGCGCTGGTTCCCAAGGCGGAGCTCGATGGAGAGATGGGCGATTCGCATATGGGGTTGCAGGCGCGGCTGATGAGCCAGGCGCTGCGCAAGCTGACGGGGACGGTGTCGAAATCGCGCACGAGCCTGATCTTTATTAACCAGGTGCGCGAGAAGATCGGCGTGATGTTCGGCAACCCGGAGACGACGACCGGCGGGCGCGCGCTGAAGTTTTATTCGTCCGTACGCATCGACATTCGCCGCATTGGCGCGGTGAAGGAGGGAGATGTTGTCGTCGGCTCGCGCACCAAGGTGAAGATTGTGAAGAACAAGGTGGCCGCGCCGTTCCGCGATGCCGAGTTCGACATCCTGTATGGCGAGGGCATCTCGCGCGAAGGAGATGTGCTGGACCTGGCGGTTCTGCACAACATCGTGGAGAAGAGCGGCGCCTGGTACAGCTACGCCGGCGAGCGCATTGGCCAGGGACGCGAGAATGTGCGGGGCTTTCTGAAGGAAAACAAGGATGTCTTCGGACGCATTGATGCGGAGCTTCGCAAGAAGCTCGGCATCAAGATGGCGGATGAGGTAGAGATTCCAGAGATTCCGCAGAACGGCGCGGCGAAAGCAGTTGAGGCTGTGAAGCCGCGCAAGAACTGAGACCGTTGGACGACGTGCGTGGGTCTCTCGTGACGTTTGCTGCGGGTACGTGCAGGACTTTCTTGCGTCTGGTCTTTCGCTGTAAACTGGGAGCGGGTTGGAGAGTTGGCAGAGCCCGGTTGAATGCACCTGACTCGAAATCAGACATAGTCGCAAGGCTATCGGGGGTTCGAATCCCTCACTCTCCGCCACACCTTCTTACATCTTTTATTCGTGACGCTTGCAGGTTGCGCGATTGCCGGTCGTCTAGAGCCTGACGGAGAGCTGGGCAAGGAGTCCGCCGTCGACTGCTAGCGTGGCTCCGGTGATAAAGGAAGCCTGATCGCTGAGCAGAAAGGCGATTGCCTGCGCAACTTCTAGCGGTTGCGCCACGCGTCCGAGTGGATGGAGACGTCCCCATTCGGAGACAACGGCCTCTGTTGTTTTGTCGCCGCGGAAGAGCTCCGCAGAGGACCGGACCATCGGGGTATCCACAGTGCCCGGCAGAACGGCGTTTACCCGAATGCCCGCGGAGGCATGATCCAGCGCGAGTGCGCGGGTAAGCGCATCGAGTGTTCCTTTGCTGGCGGCGTACGCTGCGACTCCATACTGACATGCGACTGCTTGAACGGACGAGACATTCACGATGGCTCCGCCACTGCGCATGTGCGGAAGCGTAAAGTGCGCGGCAAGGAAGGCGCCACGAGCGTTGATGGTTTGCACCAGATCCCACTCTTCCACCGTGCATTCTACGGCTGAGCCATAACGCTGAATGCCGGCGCTGTAAACAAGCCAGTCGATCGGGGCTTCACGGGTAATTGATTTAATGGCTAGCTCCACCTCAGCGGCATTGGAGACATCGCAGTGTACCCAAGAGGGGCCGCACACGTCTTGGAGATGCGGAGGTTGCGAGGGTTCCGGGCCGAGCGCGAAGACCTTTACCCCTCGTTGCGCAAGCAGCTGTGCCGTTGCGAGACCGATGCCCGATGTGCCACCGAAGATGATGGCGCGCTTTAATGTGGATTCCGGCATATCTCTCCTCAAAGTGATAGCAAACGCTCCGCCGTGAAGATGATGCCGCGAAGCTCAGCCAAGCCGCGGAGCCGACCGATGGCCGGATATCCGGCTTGCGCCTTGCGTTTGATGTCGTTGAGCAACTGCTGTCCGTGGTCGGGGCGGAAGGGCAGCGGCCCAGAGTCTCCGAGGGAACGTCGCCGTCGTTCTTCCTTGACTAATTCAACCGTGACTCCAATGACATCGGTGTCGCCTTCCAGATGGGGCGCCTCCGTGAAGCCGATGCCGTCTGCGTCACGTTGTGTGGAGCGCAGATGCGCGAACCAGATACGGCTGCTGAAACGCCGTGCCATTTCGACGAGGTTGTTATCCCCACGGACACCAAGGGCGCCCGTGCAGAAGGTGATGCCGTTCGCCTCCTCGGGCCATTGCTCCAGCAAAAAGGCGAGATCGTCGGCCGTGCTGACAATCCGTGGGAGGCCAGCCAGCGGGAATGGTGGGTCATCAGGATGGACCGAAAGGCGGATTCCAAGCTCCTGTGCGACGGGGCAAACTTCACGCAGAAAGGCTGCGATGTTCGCGCGGAACGCAGCGGCATCGACGTCACAATATTGGTCGAGGCCACGTTGCAGTTGAGGAATCGTAAAGGCTCGACCGCCGCCGGGCAGCCCCTGAAGAACTGTAGATTGTAGGTTCGCGCGGTCGCTCTCGGATAACGAGGCGAAGAGGGCATGGGCTGCTCGGCAGCGTTCTTCGCCCCAATCTGCTTCTGCATTCTTCCGGCACAGCATGTGCAAATCAAATACGGCAAACGCGGTCGCATCAAAGCGCGTTGCATACGCGCCGTTTGGCAGCGGGCGATTCAGCTCGGTCCGCATCCAGTTGAAGACCGGCATCAGGTTATAGGCGATGATCCTAAGACCACAGGCGGAGAGATTACGAAGAGACTGGATATAGTTATCGATGTCCTGTTGGAAGCCGCGCTCGCGCAGCTTAATGCGTTCCGTGACATCGAGGCTTTCCACAACCGACCAGTGCAGACCCGCGGCTGCAATGATCCGCTGGTGTTCGCGAATCGCATCGATTGGCCATACATGCCCTGCCGGCAAATTGTGCAGTGCCGAGACAATGCCTTCGGCTCCCGCCTGACTGGCATCGGCGAGGGAGACCTTGTCTCTTGGTCCGAACCAGCGCCAGGTTTGCTCCATTGGTTCTGCCTTTCTTGCGGGCACCTCGATGGAACTTCTGCAGTCGATCGTTAGGGCGCGGCCACGCAATGCTGGCGCTGCGAACCAAGCTGATCGATCTCAAGTTCGACGAGGTCTCCGGGTTTGAGATATTGCGGCGGCTTCATGCCGAGACCGACGCCCGGAGGTGTTCCTGTGGAGATGAGGTCGCCGGGCTCAAGCGTCATGAATTGCGAGATGTAGTGGACAAGAGCGAAGACGTCAAAGATCATCGTCGAGGTGTGCCCGGCCTGGCGCTGTTCGCCGTTGACCTGAAGCTTCATCGAGAGATTCTGTGGATCCGGAAGCGCGGCCGCGGTGAGAAGAAAGGGGCCGAGCGGATTAAAGGTGTCACAGCTCTTTCCCTTCGTCCACTGGCCGCCCCGCTCCAACTGGAACTCCCGCTCCGAGACGTCGTGACTCAGCACATAACCAGCAATGCATTCGTGTGCCTGTGCAGCATCGCGGAGATACTTTGAAGAGCGTCCGATGATGACTCCGAGCTCGACCTCCCAGTCGGTCTTTGTGCTGCCGCGCGGAATTTCGAGGTCGTCGAACGGGCCGACGACGGTGTTGGCAGCCTTCATAAAGAGAATCGGCTCTTTCGGGATAGGCGCACCGGTTTCCGCCGCGTGATCCGAGTAGTTCAGACCAATGCAGATGATTTTACCGGGACGCGCGACCGGTGCACCCCATCGCACTCGGTCCGGAACTGAGGGCAGATCGTCTCCGGTCTTGCGGAGAAGGTCGTTGAGACGGGCGAGACCATCGTTATTCCAGAAGCTGCTGTCCCAGTCAGAAAAATGAGCGGAGAGATCTTTGCGGATGCCACGATCGGTTAAGATGCCGGGTCGTTCTTTATGAAGCTCGCCAAATCGTATAAGTTTCACCGCTGCTCCTCCATGCGCACGTGCTCGACGGCGTTATCTCATAAGGGTAATTCAGGTTTTGACGCAGGGATGGAATGGATGGAGGCGCGCCGAAGCGTTTCCCACGCGCGAGATCTGCAGTGAGGTGCCGCTGCACCGCACGGTCGTGAGCGATTCATGTCGGAGCAGCGCGGGTTGCTACTTCTGCGGAAGGTTTCTGGAGCGCGCCTCTAATTCGGTCTGAGCGCCGCTTGCCTCTCGATCACCGCTGCGGTTCCATCTATACAGCTTGCGCTGACAGAGACGGCACTCCCAAGGGAAGAGGCCGAGCAGCGGCAGGAGGGAGCGCTCCATCGCGCCCTCTCGCGGCAGGCGACGGAAGTGATGATGACCGCATGTGGGACAGGGGCGCACCTTTACCTCGGGAGATTTGTGGATTGTACAGAGAATCTCTCGGTACAGTGGGAGCGATTCATAACCGTTCGGATGCCAGATTAGCACCGTGCGAACAGTGTCTGGCGGGAAGGAGGAAATTGGGCGATTTTGGGGATTGCAGGTGGCAAATGCAGGAAAATAGGGAGATGGCGCTGACGCGTATCGATTGCGAATGGATCGCGGGCCGGACCCGGGCTGCGGGCTTTGATCTCGCAGGCATCGCGCCCGTACCGCAGGCGCGGAGTGCCGAGGTTGGCGAAATTGATCATCGCTTCGGCGGATGGATTGCCGCAGGACATGCCGGAGAGATGGAGTGGCTGAAGCGCACAGATGAGGCCGGTGAGCTCGTGCGGGGCGATCTGCGACGAGCGATACCCTGGGCACGATCGGTGGTGGTCTGCGCGTTCAACTACAACGCGGATGCGCCACGGTCGGTCGATGATGCGCCCGGAGATAGGGGATGGATCGCGCGATATGCGTGGAGCGGTCGCAGGAGCGAAGCGCAGGAACAGGTGCGCGGCGCCGACTACCACGACGTGCTGCTGCCGAAGCTGCGGGTGATTGAGGCGGAGCTGCTTGAACGCTTTGGTCCGGCGTGCGAGATACGATGCTATGTCGACACGGGGCCGGTGCTGGAACGCGAATACGCGCGGAAAGCAGGGCTTGGCTGGATCGGCAAGAACACCTGCGTGCTGAATCAGGAGTTGGGATCGTGGCTGCTGCTGGGCGTGATGGTTACATCGCTTGAGCTTGCGGGCGAGGCCGGGACGGTTGCGGCGGCGGACCGATGCGGGAGTTGTACGCGGTGTATCGACGCTTGTCCGACGGACGCGCTGATTGCACCACGCGTAATGGATGCTTCGCGCTGCATCTCCTATCTGACGATCGAGAAGAAGGGCGCGATTGAAGAGGAGATACGTCCGTTGATGGGACGGCAGGTCTTTGGGTGCGATATCTGCCAGGATGTTTGCCCATGGAACAGAAAGGCACCGGTAACTCCGGCGGCTCAACAGCAGTTGCGGAAGGAATTGGTGAACCCATCGCTGGCATGGCTGGGCTCGATGGATGGGCCGGAGTTCAACCGCTGGTTTCGCGGATCGCCGCTGGAGCGTACACGGCGCAAACGTGTGCAGCGCAATGTGGCGATTGCGATGGGTAATAGCGGTGAGGAAGCTTTTTTGCCACAGCTTCGAGAATGGGCTTCGGGCGAGGATGTGGTGCTGGCGGATGCGGCGAAATGGGCGATTGAGCAGCTTCGCAAGAATGGTGCGCGGGACCGTGTCGCCGATCCAAATTTGGTCTCTCGGTAGACTGACAGCATGGGCGCGAGCGATCAGGGGGACCAGGCTTCAGTTGGAAGCAAGGCTGCGGCAACGGGGGCCAAGGCAAAGAAGGTCAAGGCCGGCTCGGAGGCAATTTCGCCGGAGTTGGCCGCTGCAGGCACGGAGCCGGTAAAACGCAGCGGCACATGGGAACAGGTGAAGGCGCTGGTCGCTTACATGAGCCGGACGGAGGTTCATACCTACGCCTTCAGCGTTGCCGCGCAGGCGATTCTGTCGCTATTTCCTTTCATCGTTCTTCTGCTGACGCTTTCGCAGCGAGTATTTCATTCGACGAAGATGGTGGACGTTGTGAGCGAGATGATGACGAATTTTCTGCCCAACAATCAGGAGTTCGTCATGAGGAACATGAGGCTGCTGGTGGCGTCCCATGCCAAGGCGAAGGTGGTCTCGGTGGTGATGCTGCTCATCACCACGACCGGGGTGTTTCTGCCGCTGGAGGTGGCGCTGAACAGCGTGTGGGGGGTGAAGAAGAATCGATCGTATCTGCGGAACCAGATGGTGTCGGTGGGGTTGGCGGCGGGGGTGGCGCTTTTGGCGATGGCGTCGGTGGCGTTTTCCACCGCGCAGCAGACCGTGCTGGAATGGATCTTCTTTGGGCATACAAACAACCTGCTCTTTGGTCTGGTCGGCAAGGCCTTTCTGCAGATCGTTGCGTTTGTCGCTAGTGTGGCTCTGTTCTTCCTCATTTACTGGGGGTTACCCAACCGGCGGGTTCCGGCGCGGGCGGTGCTTCCGACTGCTGTGGTGACCGGTGTGTTATGGACCGCGGCGAAGTACCTCTACATTCTGGTGCTGCCGCATCTCGATTTTCGAGCTGTGTATGGACCGTTTGAAGTTTCGGTGGGGTTGATGATGTGGGCGTTTGTCACGGGGCTGTTACTGCTCGCGGGCGCCTATGTTTCGGCGACGCGCCAGGCCTTGCGGGAGGCGCGGGAGGCGGAGAGGGAGGGCTAGCCCCCTCCCCCTGTTTTTGCGCAAAAACTTCAGAACATTGGACTTAGGCTTGGACTTCACAAATGTCCTCCGTGCAAATTCTTGAGACGAAACAACTTAGATTTGCACCTTCCTGCAAAAACTTGATGGAAAAGAACTTAGGTTGATTTCCCGGTTAAACAAATCGGCCCGGCGATGGGCCGGACGGGGTAAACCTTCTGCTCTGATTATAGCGGTGGTGTCAAGCGCAGGCGGGAGCAGAGCGAGGGATGCGCCTACTTTGCGCGGAAGGCCTTGATGACGAGATCGTTGGGCTGATTGCCCGCAGGCAGCAGGGTGACGAGCGCGGGGCCGTTTCTGCTTTCAGTGCGGATGACAGCGACATCCGCGGAGCCGGTGTCGGCGACCAGAAGCAGATGCTCGTCGGCGGAGAGGGCGAGGGCGTCGGGACGTGAACCGGTGCGAACGCCGAGCTCCATGCGGCCATCGTCGATGGAGTAGAGGCTGACCGAGTCGGCGCCGAAGTTGCTGACCCAGAGGGTAGAGTCGTCGCGGCTGATGATGGCGCGCGAGGGCTTGGCGCCGATGATGTAGGTGCCAAGGACTTCATTGGTCCAGGTGGAGATCTCGGAGATGGAATCGGAGCCGAAGTTGGTGGAGAAGACCTCGCCGCCGTCGGGCTTGAGCGCAAGATGGGTGGGCGTATCTCCGACGTCAAGGAAGGTGAGCAGTTGATCGTGCTGCAGCGAGGCATCCTGCCTGCCGCGCCAGGATTTGGGTGAGGCGGCGAGCCAGAGGGCCATGACCTGATGCGAGCCGGAGCAGGCGATGAAGGCCTTGCTCGAGTCGGGAAGAATCACCGCGTCGGTCGCCTCGGTGCAACCGGGGAAGGAGTCGCGGAATTCGAGCGGCTGAGATTCCGAGCCGGAGATTGAGTAGATGGAGACGCTGCCCGCATGTTCGTTGGTGACGACGAGGGTGCGGTTGTCAGGCGAGACACGCGCGATGCCAGGGCCTTCGCCGGTGGCGACGGTGGCGATCTCGCGGTGGGTGTCGAGATCGAGAACGCTGAGGTTGTTGGAGGCGGAGTTGGGCACGTAGGCACGATGGCCGTCCGGCGCGACGGCGATGAAGTAGGGCCGGTGATGCACGCCGATGGTTGCGGTGACGCGGTTGGTTGCGGTGTCGATGACGGAGACGGAATCGCTTCCGGTGTTGACGGCGTAGACCTCATCGCGCACGGGGTTGACGGCGAGGCCGGTGGGATTGCGGCCGACCTGAAGGACCCGATCCTGGCGCACATAGACAAGATCCAGCACGGTGACGGTGTTGGCGGCGCCGTCCGAGAGGTAGGCGAACTCGTGGTAGTTTGCCGGGTAATCCGGGAAGCCGTAGCGATGACAGCCTGCCAACAGAAGCAAGGGACTGAAGAAGAGGACAGCGAATCGCAGGCGGAGACCACGGCTCATACGAGATGGGAGGCAGGGAGGCACGTCTCTGGAGTCTAGAGCATTCCTCCTGATGCCTGACTCTGCTGGAGACTGGTGAATGCCGTTTTCCTTAACAGAAAACGGCACGGACGACCTTCACCCCGGGTACACCTTCAGGAGGATGCTCTATGGAAGATGCTGGAGACGGTGCAATGTGACAGTGAGGGTTGCGCAACGGCGAATGCTGTTTTCCAAGGCAGGAAGCGGAACGAAACGATGCCGGCTGCGCGTTATCTTCAGGAAAGAGACGCGGGGAGGCTGATGAAGTTCTCCAAACGCACCTCAGCGGCTAAAGCCGCGTAGATTTTGCGATGTTTACGGCCCGGCTGAAGCCGGGACCCTTCTGATCTGACCAGTTCATCAGATGTCCCCACAGGTTGTATCGACCTGTTGATACTTGAAGGATGGTGCGATTGGACCGAGTTCGTTTTGCGGAGAGATTTCGGTGATCCGAACAAAATACGGGATCCTTCGCCTGTTCGATTCGCCTGCGGCTCGCTCCGGGCTCAGGATGACAGCACTGAAATTTCGCCCGGAAATGGCAGTTGCGGAGAATATGCAGATGCAGTCTAGCGGCCGGACGGGGTTGTCTTTTTCGGCGCGCTCTTGCGCCACTCGACGGCGAGGTAGATGCCGTAACCGAACTGAAGAATCCAGACGGCGCAGTAGGCGAAGACGAGATGACGTTCGGAGAGCGTGGAGAAGGGAATCATCTGACCTCCAGAACGGGTGTGGGCGAGGCCGGGAGAGAGACGTCGGTGTGCTCGGCGAGTGAATTGCGCTGGCGGCGGCGTTCGATGGCGTAGCGCAGGCCAAGGACGAAGGCTCCCCAAAGCGTCCAGGCGGCGAGGTTCCAGAGGACGGCGGGCAGCATGTGGGGATCGATGCCGGAGTCGGCGCCTCCGCCGAAGACGGGAGCGGGATGCTGGGTGCGCCACCAGCGGATGGACATGTAGCAGATGGGGACGTCGATGGCGGCGAAGATGGCGAGGACGGCGGAGAGGACAGCGCGCTGGTTGCCGGAGGTCAATCCACGCAGCAGGAGGTAGCTGACGTAGAGCAGCCAGAGCAGGAGATAGGTGGTGAGGCGCGCATCCCAGGCCCACCAGATGCCCCAGGCGGCGCGGGCCCAGAGCATTCCAGTGGCGAGACCGACCGAGGCATAGAGCACGGCGACCTCAGCGGAGGCGAGCGCGAAGGCGTCCGCCGCGAGTGCGCGGCGGGGATGATTGTTTCGCCAGAAGAGATAGAGAAAGGCCGCGACAAAGTTTAGATAGGGGAAGACGAAGCTGAGGATCGTGTGCGGGAAGTGGTAGAAGAAGACGCGATAGAGATTGCCCATCGTCGCTTCTTTCGGCGCGGTCATCGCCTGGTAGAAGCCAAAGGCGAGAACGAGAATTGTAAGAACGAGATAGAGGCTTGCCCAGGCGGGGAAGCGCTGCGATTTTTCGCGGTTATTCACTGCTCTTCAATTTTATCCTGCGCGAATTTGATCCTGCGCGAATTTGATCCTGCGGGCGATATCCGAGCGGCGGTGTGCGATCGTTATTCGGCGTTGAGGACGGTCTCGAAGAGCAGGACGCAGGCGGTGGTGAAGACGATGTCGTAGGCGGCGAGGAGTTTGATCCAGAGCGAGGGGTCGAACTCGCCGGTGAGGACGTTGGTGGTGGCCTGGATCATGGCGAGCAGCGCGGGCATCGCGATGGGGCAGAGAACGAGCGGGAGCAGCAGCTCGCGATTGCGGGTGCGCAGGCTGAGCGCGGCGAAGAAGGTTCCGTTGACGATGAGGGCCCACGTGCCGAGCGGAAGGATGAGCAGCAGAAGCCAGCCCTGGCCGAGCGGATGAAGGTTGTAGAAGACGGCGAAGACGGGCGCGAGAACAAGCTCGATGATGGAGACGAAGATGAGGTTGGCGATGGCTTTGCCGATGAAGAGCGCGGAGGCCGGCGCGGGGGTGAGGCGCTGCGCGTCGAGAACGGAGTTGTGCAGCTCACGCGCCCAGCTTTGATTGAGCGCGGTGATGGAGGCGAAGAGCAGGCCGACCCAGAGCAGGCCGCCGCTGATCTGACGGGCGATGGTGGGGAAGGAGGTGGGATCGAAGGCGAGCGAGAAGACGACGACCACGAGCAGAGCGAAGAAGAGCATGCCGTTGATGAGCTCGCGGGCGCGCCACTCGAGTTGCAGGTCTTTGTGGACGTGGGTGAGGACGTGGCGTGCGTAGGTCATTGGGCCGCTCCGGATGTTGGGGCGGCCTTGGTGAGATCGGCGAGCGTGGCTTCGGCGGCGCGGAGGTAGTCGGCTGGGGCGAGGACGAGCTGCTGGCCGCGCTGGCCGGCAGAGATGGAGATGCGGTCGAAGAGTTCGATGGTCTCGTCGACGAAGGCGCGGAAGGGTTTGCGCGCGGCGAGCACGGTGACACCGCCTCGCACGTAGCCGGTGAGCGGTTCGACCTCTTTGAGCGCTGCGAGCTCGGCTTTGCGCGCGCCTGCGGCCGCGGCGAGCTTTTTGAGGTCGAGCTCATCGCCGCCGGGGATGACGGCGAAGAGATGCTCGCCGTCGCTGGTGCGGGTGAGGAGGGTTTTGAAGACCTGCTCGATGGGCATGGAGATCTTGCGCGCGACGGAGATTGCGGTGAGGGCCGCCGGATCATGAGGGTCGACCTCGTAGGTGCGGAGCTCGTAGGCGATGCCGAGTTTGTCGAGGAGGCGAGCGGCGTTGGTCTTCATGAGCGGGTCTGGGAATTGGAGACGGGGAGCGAGTTGGAGATGGTGAGCTGGCCACCGTGGAGTTTGAGGGTGGTGGTGGCGAGGGGGCGGGCGAGTTCGGCCTGGTGGGTGGTGAGGATGAGGGTGCGTTGGACGCCGTTAGGTCCGGGCTGGGAGAGGAAGGCGCGGAGGCGGTCGAGCATGAGTTGAGCGGAGGCGGCGTCGAGGTTGGAGAAGGGCTCGTCGAGTAGAAGCAGATCGGGCGAGAGCATGAGCACACGCGCGAGCGAGGCGCGCTGGCGCATGCCCTGCGAGTAGTCGCCGACGCGGCGCGGGAGAGCGGGATCGAGGCCGACGTCGCGGAGGGCCTGCGCGGGGTCGGGTTTTGGTCGACCGCCATCGCTGTAGAGCGAGGCGAAGTAGCGCAGGTTTTCGAGGCCGGTGAGCTCGTCGTAGAGCATGGGTGCGTGGCTCATGAGGGCGAGGCGGTCAGGCTGGTCGCGGGGGTCGCGGTCGAAGATGGCGACGCTGCCGGAGGTGGGTGCAATGAGGCCCGAGAGCAGACGGAGGAGCGTCGACTTACCCGCGCCGTTTTCACCCAGCAGCAGAATGGCGGCGCCCGGCTGCACACGAAGCGAGATGCCGCGCAGTGCGGCGAAACTGCCATAGAGACGCGAGACGTTGGTCAGTTCGACGGCTGGGGCTGTGGTTGGGGAGATGGGCATCTCTGCTATGCGAGTATAGAGCCACGCTTTGGAGTTGGGAGACGGATACGAGAGGCGAGGAGATCTGCGGTGAAGAGATGTGGCTTGATGGCGGCGATGGCGTGCGGTGTGCTGGCTTTGGGTGGAGCGAGCGATGTTGCGGCGCAGAGCGCGGCGACAAAGTTTCCGGAACAGGATCGCGTGCTGGCGCGATCGATTTTTAAGCAGCTCATCGAGACGAATACGCAGGATTCGAATGGGAGTGTGACGGCGGCGGCGGCGGAGATGCGTCAGCGGCTGCTGGATGCGGGGTTTCCGGCGGAGGATTTGGTTCTGGCGGGGCCGAATGCGCGAAAGGAAAATTTGGTGGCGCGGTACAGGGGGCGGCCGGGGTCGACGTTGAAGCCTATCCTGACGATCTGCCACCTGGATGTGGTGGAGGCGCGGCGGGCGGACTGGACGACCGATCCGTACCAGTTTGTGGAGAAGGATGGGTACTTCTACGGGCGGGGGACGCAGGACATCAAGGAGGAGGATGCGGCGCTGGTGGAGACGTTCCTCCGGATGAAGCGGGAGGGGTATGTTCCGGACCGTGATCTGGTGATTGCGCTGACGGCGGATGAGGAGGGTGGGCAGTCGAACGGGGTCGACTGGCTGCTGAAGAACCGGCCGGAGCTGATGCGGGCGGACTATGTGATCAATCCGGATGCGGGCGGGCTGGACCTGGACGATGGGAAGCCGGCGGAGCTGGACGTAGAGGCGACAGAGAAGCTGTATGCGGACTATCAGGTGACGGCGACAGACAAGGGCGGGCACAGCTCGCAGCCGCGGCCGGACAATGCGATCTATGAGCTGATGCATGGGCTGGAGCGGCTGGAGGCGTCGCCGTTTCCGGTGGAGCTGAATGCGGTGACGCGGGCGGAGCTGGAGGCGAAGGAGAAGATCGCGACGGCGGAGCATGCGGCGGTGATTCGGGGGGTGCTGGCGACGCCGCCGAATGCGAAGGCGGTCGCGGAGTTCTCCGAGGACCCGGCGGACAATGCGACGCTGCGGACGACGTGCGTGGCGACGATGCTGAAGGGCGGGAGCGCGACCAATGCGCTGCCTCCGATGGCGCAGGCGAATGTGAACTGCAGGATTCTTCCGGGGCACTCGCAGGAGGAGATACGGCAGAGGCTGATTGCGATTTTCAGCGATCCGAAGCTGACGGTGAATTATGTGAAGGATGATGGGACGGTGGTGGGCAGGGGGTCGGACGCGAAGAGTATGGAGCCGCCGCCGGTGCGGGAGGATGTGTTTGGGCCGCTGGATGCGGTGACCAGGGAGATGTGGCCGGGAGTGGCGGTGGTTCCGGTGATGTCGACCGGGGCCAGCGACTCGATCTATACGATGGCGGCGGGGATTCCCAGCTACGGGATCAGCGGGATGGGCGTTGATTTCAACGACGACCGGGCGCATGGGCGTGATGAGCGGATCCGGGTCGAGGCGTTTTATCAGGGCGTCGAGTTCCGCTATCTGTACATGAAGGCGTTGACGCGGTAGCTAGCCCCTTCTCTGTTTTGTGCAAACTCTGTTTTGTGCAAAGTCTTCATGAGATGAAGCTTAGGCTTGGACTTCGTTTGCAGCCCCGGGGCGTCGACTTTGAGCTCATCGCGGGGTGAGAGTGCGCCCGGGAACCAATGAGAGTGTTACCGTTTTTCGCGCTGGGCTGTTACCAATTTGTACGCTCCTTTTCACTTGTAACGCCGGCATTCCAATGTACGATGATCCGCACTATACGGCTACGCTTAGGGAGATAACCGAATGCGAACGATTACGAAATCTTTGCTTGTCGCTTTGGGATTGGGTGGAATGCTCGCCTCGTCCTACGCGCACGCCTCGACCATCACCGAAAACCTCAGCTTCAATCTTACGGGCTTTGTAGATGTCATAGACGACGCTCCACCGCCAGACACCACGATTACGGGCTCGATTACGGTCACCTATGATCCCAGCCTGACCTACGACAATGACACGACGGACATCGTCGTTCACTCGCTGACAGGGGTCACAGTCGACTCTGCGCTGGGTTTCTCCTACTATGACGGGTATCTGGAGTTCGGCGGTATCCAGAACGACGCCAGCTACGTTGACGCTTACACGAACGATATCGTTGTCTCGTTCGATCTCACCAATCCGTCCGACCCGACCTTCGTCCCCTGTTCCACGCCTGGGTATTCGTGCGGGACTTACACCGGAAGCAGTGCGGTCGATGCTTCGGGATATACGGTCGCCGACTCCCCCGACGGGTGGTTCTATGGCGCACAGAGCACGGTCACCACGACTCCGGAGCCCTCAAGCCTGTTGTTGTTCGGTACAGGGATCGGAGCTCTGGCCGGGCTGGCGCGCCGCAAGATGTTTAAGATGGCATTTCGCGCCAAGCACGAGCTGTCTTAGACCGGTTCGACTCTGCCGGAGAAGGTTTGGGCGCTAGTTATTCAGCTTGCTTACGGAGGCGGTGTTGTTGAGAGGGGCGGTGTTGCCGGTGGGGGCGGCGCCGGGTTTGGCGGGAGCGTATTTGCTGGCGCACTTGGCCTGGATCTGGGTGGCGTGGAAGACGCCGTCGCGGCCGTAGGTTCCGACGGCTAAGGCTTGGGCGTCGTCCTTGAACTCGTCGGGTGGGGGCTCGGCGCCGTGGTAGTCGACGCGCAGGGTCTTGTTGAGCTCGACGAGGGTGAAGGTGGCGTTGGTGCCGACGCGCTGGATGGAGCCGGGCTGGACGTTGCCGGCGACGCGGAGATGGCGGGCGTAGGCTTTGGGTCCCAGGCCCTGAAGTTCGGCGATGGTGACGTAGTAGCTCTTGGCCTGGCTTCCGGCGGAGAGCGAGAGCCAGACGATGGTGGCGACGACGATCGCACCGGCGACGATGAACTTCAGGGGGGATTTGTTCTCAACAGGCATTGCTCTTTTAGTGTAGCGCGGGGGAGTCTGGGGCGATATCCGTGCCCGGAGGCGAGGCGCTACGTCCGGACGAGCAGAAGCAGATTCCCCGCGGGAATGAGAGAAAGAAAAGCAAGGGCAAGAGCAACAGCAGGTCCTTCGCTTCGCTCAGGATGACAACCAGAACGGCAAGGGCAACAGCAACAGCAAGGGCAACAGCAACAGCAACAGCAGGTCCTTCGCTTCGCTCAGGATGACAACAGAACGGCAAGGGCGACAGCAACAGCAACAGCAACGGCAACAGCAACAGCAACGGCAACGGCAACGGCAACAGCAACGGCAACAGCAACAGCAGGTCCTTCGCTTCGCTCAGGATGACAACCAGAACGGCAACGGCAACGGCAAAGACAACGGCAACAGCAACAGCAACAGCAACGGCAACAGCAAAGGCAAAGACAAATGCAAGAGCAAATGCGGGGGTCCTTCCCCTTCGCACGGCTCAGGGTCAGGATGACAACGTCCAGTGATTTCGAGGTTTTCCGGAATGAGTGGTGGTGCGGCTGTCTTAGTCCCAGGTGACGGGAAGGGTGCGGTGTTCGGCGCTGGATTGGCGGGCGAGGTCGAGGAGGCGCAGGGTGCGGTAGCCGTCTTCGGCGGTGACGGCGAGGGAGGCGTCGCCGCGGATGGCGTCGCGAACATTCGCGTAGAAGCAGCGGTAGTCGCCGGGGACGGTGGGGTAGGGCGAGTGGACGAGCTGGGTGGGCTGCGAGAGATCGGGTGCGAGGGTGAGTGTGCCCCAGGCGGAATCGGGTTCGGGCAGCCAGGGGTCTGCCTCGCTTTCAGGCGAACCGAGGAGGGGAGGGCGGCGCGAGGTGGAGACGAGCGTGGGTTCCTGCGGATCGACGCCGGATTTGCGGTAGCTGCCGAGGGTGCCGTGGACGAGAAAACGCGGCGACGGATCGGCGGCGAGCATGGTGGCGTGGCAGGCGTAGCGGAGGGCGAGGCCGTGGCGGTCGTAGTCGAGGATGAGGTCGAAGGCGTCGTCGATCTCGGTGGTGTCGCGGTCGTTGCGAAGGCTGGCGGTGATGCGCGCGGGAGGGCCGAAGAGCGCGAGCGCCTGATCGACGAGGTGCGGCCCGAGATCGAAGAGCAGGCCGGTGGAGGGGCCGCCCTGCTCCTTCCAGGTGCCGGGGCGCTGCAGCGGGCGGTAGCGGTCGAAGCGGGAGACGATTTCGACGACGCGGCCGAGGGCGCCTTCGGCGAGCAGCCTGCGGAGGGTGAGGAAGTCGCCGTCCCAGCGGCGGTTGTGGAAGGGAATGAGCAAACGATGCTGCTGGGCGGCGAGGGTGGCGAGGGCGCGGGCCTGCTTGGCGGAGGAGGTGATGGGCTTGTCGACGACGACGTGCTTGCCGGCCTTGAGCGCACAGGAGGCGAGATCGAAGTGGGTGTTGTTGGGGGTGGCGATGACGATGAGGTCGATGGCGGGATCGGCGATGGCCTCTTCGGCGGAGCGGAGGATGCGGGCTTCAGGGTAGGCCTGCGCGGCCTCGTCGCCCTTGCGCTGCACGATGAGGGAGAGTTCGAGCCCGGGAACGGCGCTGACGAAGGGGCAGTGGAAGACCTTGCCGGCGAGGCCGTAGCCCAGCACCGCCGTGCGTAGGGGAGTGGGTGCCATGCGGCCATCATAAGGCCAACCAAGCCAGAGTCAACGGGCCTGTGGCCAGCCGGGGCCGACCGAGTTAAGCGTGGCTGGATTCAGCCTGCGCAGGATGAGCTACGTGGGCCTGGGCAAGATGAGTGTGCTGGACGTAGAGCGGCGTGACATTGTCAGCCTGCGGACCCTTTTCTCCCTGCACGATGTCAAAGGAGACGGGCTCTCCCTCCTTGAGGGTCTTGTAGCCGGTCTTGCGAATCGAGGTGAAGTGAGCGAAGACATCCGATCCTCCATCCTCGCGGCCGAGGAAACCGTATCCCTTGGCGTTGTTGAACCACTTCACTGTTCCCTTGTAGCTCGACATAGGTTTGGCCCTTCGATCGTTTGGTTTGTTCAGGCGCGCGGAACGGGTTGATGCGGCTCGATCAGCTCGTGGACCGCGGCGAGAAAGGTGCGTGGACCGTCGAGGGTGCTGAGAGTGACCTCGGGACCTTCGGCGGTGTAGCGGGTAGCGTTGGCGACGAGCGCGAGGGCTCGCAGCGGGGGATGTGCGGCGCGGGCGAGGGCGAGGGCGGTGCGGCGTTCCTGTTCGGAGAGGGTGTGGCAGAGGATGAGGAGATCGACGGACTGCCGGGCAAGGATATGGTTGGTCTCGGCGGCGTCGGTCGTGGTGAGGACCTGAAATCCGTCACGGCCTAGAATGAGCGCGCGGGTACCGAGCAGGGTGGTGTCGTGTCCGAAGATGAGCACACTAGAGAGCATGGGGCCCCGATCGTTGAGAGAAATGCTCAATGAAGAACTAAAGTAACGAACTGAGTCCGCTGGAGTTTGTACGCGACCGGACAGACCCTTGAAGTTTTTTGGAGAAGGATGTGGACGCTGAGGAAGGCGTAGAATGAGAAGGCGGGCAGATGAGCGCCGGCTCTCGTCAGAGACGTAATCCACGTCCATCGTATTGGGCGTCCTTTGCGAACTGAAGCAAGGACCCCATGCGGAAAAATCCACTGGATTTTTCGAGTTCGTCCTCTCTTGGAGGGAACGATGGTGCTGCGTCCGCAAAGGGTGGGTCTGCGGCAGCGTCGAGTAAGAGCGCGGCGCCGGGCGCAGGGGATGGCGACGGTATAAGCGGAGATGTGTACGCTAACGTACGCAAACAGAAAAGTTTATCGCGTAGTGTCAGTCGGGCAGGTGCCAATCGAGGCGAGCGTCCTTGCGGGGGAGAGTCTGTCCCGCGTGAAACAGCGGCCAGGTATTGCCAGCTGGAGCAAGGACCTATGCCGCGATCCCAGAGGATTCAGAAGACCCTGAGCAAGAACCTTTTTCTGTCCTGTCTGTCGCCCGCGAACCGCGAGCTGCTGGTGAAGCGTTCGACGCCTGTGGCGCTGCCGATAAGGACGGAGATGTATCACCCGGAGCAGCCGCCGTCGTTTGCGTACTTTATGACGTCGGGCATCGCGTCGGTGGTGACGGAGATGCCGGAGGGCGAAAGCGCGGAGATCGGGATGCAGGGCCGGGATGGGATTGTGGGCGCGCTGCAGGTGATTGGGCCGGTGGTGTCGCCGGCGCGGTGCTTCGTGCAGATGGAGGGGACGGGGCTGAGGATTCCGATGGCGGAGCTGCGCAGCGCGTTCCGGGAATCGGAGGAGATTCAGCGGCGGATTCTGGAGCTGGTGCAGACGGAGGCGATGGTGCTGGGACAGGTGGCTGGGTGCCACCGGCTGCATACGTCGGAGGAGCGGCTGTCACGATGGCTGCTGATGGCCCAGGACCAGACGCAGACGGAGCTGCTGGAGTTTACGCAGGAGTTTCTGGCCAACATGCTGGGCGCACGGAGGGCCACGGTGACGGTGGTGGCGGGCGCGCTGCAGACGGCGGGGCTGATTGAGTATCACCGCGGACATGTGAGGGTGCTGAACCGCAAGCGGCTGGAAGAGGCGGCGTGCGACTGCTACCACGTGATCAAAGCGCTGCGGGGCGAGCTGTATCGGAAGGCGTGACGGGGTTGCAGGGCGTGAGGGGGATCGCAAGGCGTGGGGCCAGGGTTGAGCGGGATCAGGCGGTGACCTGTTTGAGCGCGGGGTAGAGTTTGCGGAAGCGGGCGTAGGCGGAGGCCATGGCTTCGGCGTGCTGTGGATGGATGGTGGCGGCGGGGCGGAGGGTGGCGTCGCAGGCGGCGGCGACGGAGGGCCAGGCGTTGATGCCGGTTCCGGCGAGCAGCGCGGCACCGAAGGCTCCGCCCTCTTCGGCTTCGAGGATCTCGACGGGATGGTTGTAGACGTCAGCCTGGATGTGACGCCAGAGCGGAGAGCGTGCGCCGCCGCCGCCGAGGCGGAGCGTATCCACCGGAATTTTGAGTTCGCGGAAGAGGGTGAAGGTGTCCTGGAGCGAGAAGGCGACGCCTTCGAGGACGGCGCGGATGAAGTGCGCGCGTGTGGTGGACGCGGTGATGCCGACGAAGGCGGCGCGGGCGGCGGGGTCGAGGTGCGGGGTGCGCTCGCCGAAGAGATAGGGCGCCCAGAGGAGGCCGTCGGAGCCGGGTGGGACGTCGGCGGCGAGGGTGGTGAGGTCGTCGTAGCTGTCGGTTGGCATGAAGGTGTCGCGGAGGTAGCGGAGGCTGAGGCCGGCTCCGTTGGTCACGCCCATAACGTGCCAGACGCCGGGCGCGGCGTGGCAGAAGGTGTGGAGACGGCCTTTGGGGTCGAGTGTGGGTTTGGCGGTGGCGGCAAAAACAACTCCCGATGTCCCGATGGTGGCGGAGACGGAGCCGGGAGCGAGGATGCCCATGCCGACCGCGCCTGCGCCCTGATCGCCGGCGCCGGCGGCGACCGGGGTTCCGGCATCGAGGCCGGTGGCCGAAGCACCTTCTGCGCTGATGTGGGCACAGATCTCGGGGCCTTCAAAGAGCTGCGGGAGCCAGGACATGGGGATGCTTGCGGCGTCGGCGACCTCTTGCGACCAGCGGCGGTGCGCGACGTCGAGCAGCAGCGTGCCGGAGGCCTCCTGCATGTCGATGGCGTAGACGCCGGTCATCTTGTAGCGGACATAATCCTTGGGGCAGAGGACGTGGCGGATTTTGGCGAAGATCTCGGGTTGATGCTTGCGGACCCAGAGGAGCTTGGTGAGGGTGAAGTTGGGCAGCGCCGGGTTGGCGACGAGTTGGATGAGCTTTTCGTAGCCGATCTTTTCGGTGAGCCAGTCGGCTTCGGGCTGGGTGCGCTGGTCGCACCAGATGAGCGCGGGGCGTAGCACCTGACCCTCGGCATCGAGCATGACGCAGCCGTGCATCTGGCCGGTGAGGCCGACTGCTTCGACCTTGGCGGTGTGGCCTGCCGCTGCGGCGGATTTGAGGGCGCCAAGGATGGCCAGTTGTGCGGCGCGCCACCAGTCTTCGGGATCCTGCTCGGCCCAGCCGATGTGAGCGGAGGCGATGGGCGCGTGATCGGCGGAGTGCGAGGCGAGGACCGTGCCCGCGCGGTTGATGAGAACGGCGCGGGTGCCACCGGTGCCGACGTCGATGCCGAGGAACATGAGGGGAGGACTCCTGAGAGGATGCGATTGATGTCAGTGTAGAGGCTGCGAATTTGTATGGGGCGGTCATCTAAAGCGTGACGAGCAAAGTGTTGCAGCCGTGAGGCCTCTACGGGCGGCCGGCAGGGTGGCCGATCGAGCACGGCGAAATACAGGGGTCTCTCCGCTACGGCTTCGCGATGCGAAGCCTTCGGTCGAGATGGCAGAGTTTTAGGGCAAGTTTTGAATATCTATCCGCGGGTGCTGCATCTGTATGAAGAAGAAGATATCTGCGGAGGCGGCCCGGGCAGATGCGGGCGGAGTGTGTCGACGATTTAGCATGGAGTTCATGGTTGAAATCAGGAGGCGGGCGGCCAGGGGTGCGTTTTGGGTCGCGGCCGCGATGCTGGTGATGTGTGTGCTGGGCGCGCAGGCCGCGGGTGCGCAGGTGCAAGGCGGTTCGGGCGGGGTTCCGCTGAACCAGCAGCCGCAGGGCAACAGCAACCTTCAGACGGTGCAGCAGGTGCAGCAGCAGTTGGCGCAGCCGGGGCCGAGTGTGACGCCTTCGAATGCGACGGACCAGAGCTTCAAGGGCAGCCTGGTGAGCGGGAAGGCAACGGCGGAGGTGCTGCCGCTGAGTATCGACGATGCGATTCAACGCGGGCTGAAGAACAATCTTGGATTGATTTTGCAGAGCTCGAGCGAGAGGGCGGCGAGCGGCGAGAGATTGCAGGAGCTGCAAAAGCTGCTGCCGACGGCGACCGGCGCGGCCTCGATTGAGGTGGAGCAGGTGAACCTGGCGGCGTATGGGCTGAAGTTTCCGGGGCTGAACCCGATCATCGGGCCGTTTCAGGTGGTGGACTTTCGCGCGTATCTGACGCAGAACCTTGTGAACCTGCAGGCGCTGGAGAACTATCTGGAGGCGCGGCACAACTTTGAGGCGGCGAAGCTGACCGCCGAAGACGCGCGCGATCTGGTGGTGCTGACGGTCGGGAATGCATATCTGCTGTGCATTGCGGACCAGGCGCGGATCAATGCGGTGAATGCGGAGATGGCGACGAGCAAGGTGTCGCTGGACCAGGCGACGGCGGCGCATGAGGCGGGCACAAGCCCGCGACTGGATGTGCTGCGCGCGCAGGTGGACTACCAGAACGAGCAGCAGCAGTTGATTGCGACGACGAATGGACTGGCGAAGGACAAGATCGCGCTGGCGCGGGCGATTGGGTTGCCGCTCGATCAGCAGTTCACGCTGAGCGACACGGCGCCGTTTGCGGCGCTGGATACGCCGGACCCTGAGGCGGCGTTCCAGCAGGCGCTGAAGCAGAGGAAGGACCTGGCGGCAGCGGTGGAGCGGATGGAGGCTGCGAAGTCGGGCAAGAAGGCGGCGTTCGATGAGCAGCTGCCGACGGCGACGTTTTCGGGGGATTTTGGGGACATTGGAACGACGCCGGCGCACTCGCATGGGACGTACACGGCGACCGGGCAGGTGAGCGCGCCGATCCTGCAGATTGCGAAGACGCATGGCGACGAGCAGGTGGCGGATGCGCAGTACCAGCAGGAGAAGGCCAAGCTTTCAGATCAGATTCAGCAGGTGAACCAGGATGTGCGCGACGCGATTCTGGACATCCAGAGTGCAGCGAAGCTGGTGGAGGCGACCAAGAGCAATGTGGACCTGGCGCGCGAGGCGTTGAGCGAGGCGCAGCAGCGGTTCAAGGTGGGCGTGAGCGACGATTTGCCGGTGTCGCAGGCGCTCTCAAGCTATGAGCAGGCGAACGATCAGTACATCAGCGCGCTGTACCAGCACAACGTGGCGAAGCTTTCGCTGGCGCGGGCGCTGGGCGTGGCGTCGACGAACTACAAGGATTATCTGGGAGGAAAGTAGACGTGGCCGATCAGAATGAGCAAGGACAGCAGGGCCAGCAGGGTCAAGGAAATGACCAGGAAGGCCAGACTGCAGAGATCACCGGCACGGTGAAGATCAAGCAGCAGGGCGGCGAGCAGCAGGGTAAAGGCGACCAGCAGAAGAAGGACGAGAAGAAAGAAGAGGACGCGCCGGAGAAGAAGCGGAAGCGGCGGTACATCATCATCGGCGTGGTGGTGCTGGTTGCGATTATCGCGGCGCTGGTCTACTGGCGCTCGACGTACACCGAGGACACGGACGACGCGCAGGTGGATGGGAATTTGTACCAGGTGAGCGCGCGGGTGGCGGGGCAGGTGGTGCATGTGGACGTCGAAGAGGAGCAGATGGTCCATGCGGGCGATCCGATTGCGGAGATCGACCCGAGTGACTATCAGGTGGCGCTGGAGCAGGCGCAGGCGGACCTGGCGAATGCGCAGGCGGAGTACGAACAGGCGCGGGTGAATGTGCCGATCACGAGCGTGAACACGCATACGCAGGTGCTGACGACGACCTCGGATGTGGCGAGCAGTCTGGCGTCGGTGGCGCAGGCGGAGGCGCAGGCGCAGGCGGCGCGGTCGCGGATCGATCAGGCGAAGGCGAATGCGCTGAAGGCGCAGATCGACGTGGACCGGTATACGCCGCTGGTCGAGAAGGACGTCATCTCGAAGCAGCAGTTCGACCAGGCGGTGGCGACCTCAACGGCGGACCAGGCGGCGTTGATTGGGGCGCAGCGCGATGCGACCGCGGCCGAGCAGCAGGTAAGCGAGGCGCAGGCGCGGCTGGCGCAGGCCAGAAGCCAGCAGGCGCAGAGCCAGCAGACGGCTCCGAAGCAGGTGGCCGTGCAGCAGGCGCGGGAGCAGGCGGCGCTGGCGGCGGTGCAGCAGGCGCAGGCGAAGGTGGACCAGGCGAAGCTGAACCTTGGGTATACAAAGATTACGTCGCCGGTGACGGGGATTGTCAGCCGGAAGTCGGTGGCGGTGGGCGCGAATCTGAGCGTGGGGCAGTCGCTGATGACGATTGTTCCGCTCGAAGACCTGTGGGTGACGGCGAACTTCAAGGAGACGCAACTGGCGCACGTGCGCGTGGGGCAGGCGGTCTCGATTGAGGTGGACGCGATTGGCGGGAAGAAGTTCGACGGGCATGTGGCGCAGATCGGCGGAGCGACGGGGTCGTCGCTGAGCTTGTTTCCGCCGGAGAACGCGACGGGGAACTATGTGAAGGTGGTGCAGCGGATTCCGGTGCGGATCAACTTCGACCGGCTGGATCAGCAGGACAAGAACCATGAGCTGCGGATCGGGATGTCGGTGACGCCGAAGGTGAGGGTGAAAGAGTAGGGCGCGTGTGCGAGCCTGATGGAAACGCGGACGATTGCTAAAGCATCTGAGAGGCGAGAGGTGAATATATGGCTGTCGCAATGAAGAAGGTGGACGCGAAGAAGGACTTTGTCAGCGAGCGGTGGCATCAGCAGGCGAAGGAGATCCAGAGGTTTGGCGAGGTGGTGAAGGACCTTCCGCATCCGCTGGAGGAGAGGGTGCGGGCGCAGATGTGCGCGAAGCTGAACCAGCTGCTGGCGGACTCGATTGCGCTGCGGGACATGTACAAGAAGCACCACTGGCAGGTCTCGGGGCCGACGTTTTATCAGCTGCATCTGCTGTTCGATAAGCACTTTGAGGAGCAGGTGGAGATCGTGGACAAGATTGCCGAGCGGATTCAGCTGCTGGGCGGGGTTTCGATCGCGATGGGCGCGGATGTGGGCGAGATGACGAAGATTGCCCGGCCGCCGCGCGGACGCGAGGAGGTTCCGGTGCAGATTGCGCGGCTGCTGGAGGCGCACCGGCAGATCATGGAGGAGTGCCACAAGATTGCCGAGGCGGCGGATGACGCGGGCGACGACGGGACCAATGACCTGGCGGTGAGCGATGTGCTGCGGCCGAATGAGTTGCAGGCGTGGTTCATCGGGCAGCACCTGGTCAAGATGCCGCTGACAGAGGCCGAGTAGCGCGCGTCCTTCGACGAAGGGTTTCGAGATGGTCCGGCGAAAAGGCCGGGCCATTTTGTTTTTGCACTATCTTTTTCGCACCGGCGGCGTGGGAGAGAACATCTACATCTGCACCGGGAGCTGTACGGGAAGGAGCAGAGCTGCCATGTCTTCGATGATGTTGCTGTTTCTGCACCATGCCTACTCCGTGATGTTCGGCTGGGTGCTGATTGAGCAGGCGGGACTTCCGGTGCCGAGCTTTCCGGTGATGCTGGCGGCGGGCACGATGAGCGCGGCGCACAAGGTGCACATTGCGCTGCTGCTGCCGATCGTGCTGGTGGCGTGCGTGGTGTCGGATTCGGGGTGGTACTGGCTGGGGAAGCGGTACGGCGGGCGGG
The DNA here is from genome assembly GCA_036272895.1 of Acidobacteriaceae bacterium. Taxonomy (GTDB): domain Bacteria; phylum Acidobacteriota; class Terriglobia; order Terriglobales; family Acidobacteriaceae; genus Granulicella. The sequence goes on from DATAXW010000022.1 coordinate 227,499, forward strand.
TGCTGAATGTGCTGTGCCGGTTTTCGCTGGAGGCGGCGACGTGCCTGAACCGGACGCAGGGGTCGATTGCGCGGCGGGGCGCGTTTACGCTGCTGTTTGCGAAGTTCGTTCCGGGGTTGAGCACGATGGCGCCTCCGATTGCGGGGCAGGCGGGCGTGTCGTATGGCCAGTTTGTGGTGTATGACACGGCCGGATCGCTGTTGTGGGGAGCGGCGTGGCTGCTGGCGGGACGGTTCTTCGGCGACATCGTGCGGCGGTCGACCCATCTGTTTGCGACGCTGGCGCACTTTGCGGGCGTGCTGGTGTTGTTGATGGTGGTGGGCGTGATCGTCTACCGGTACGTGCAGCGGCGGAAGTTTTTGACCGAGCTGCGCGGGATGCGGCTGGAGCCGGCGCAGCTGCTGGCAATGATCGAGGATGCGCGGCGTGAAGAGCAGCCGCTGCCGTTCATTATCGATTTGCGGCATCCGCTGGATGTGCTGACCGACCCGCTGGTGCTGCCAGGGGCGCTGCGGATTGGGCCGGATGAGCTGAAGCAGCGGCGCGAACTGATTCCGCATGACCGGGACATTGTGCTGTATTGCACCTGTCCGAGCGAGGAGACGAGCGCGAAGGTGGCGCTGGAGCTGCGGCGGATGGGGATCCGGCGGGTGCGGCCGCTGCGCGGCGGGCTGCAGGGGTGGAAGGATGCGGGATATCCGCTGGAGACGGCGCTGGCGGCGTGAGGGTGGTTAGCTGTCGAGACGGAAGTGGATGGTGATGGTGGTCTGGACCTCGGTGGGCTGGCCGTTGAGCAGGAAGGGACGATAGCGGGCGTGGCGAACGGCGTTGAGCGCGGCCTGGCGGAGGAGCGTGGGACCGCTGAGAACGTGCGCGCTTTCGATGGAGCCGGAGCGGGAGATGATGGCGTCAATGACGACGGCGCCTTCGGTGCGCGTGGTGATGGCGATGGACGGGTACGCGGGCCGGATGGGCGCGAGCAGAAGGCCGGCGGAGACTCCGGAGGAGATGGGTAGGGGAGTCTTCGAGGAGTTTGTGCCGGGTGGCGCGACGGTTACGCGGGCGCCGGGTGACGCGGTGTTGATTCCGGCTGGTAATGCAGCGTTGTGGTTGCCGAGATCGATCACGCCGAGGGTGGGTGCTTCGACGGGTGGGCCGGAAAGATGGAGGAGGTCGCGCAGGATGGGTGCGCGGGAGGTTGCGGGTTGAGGCGCGGCGGTGGAGGAGGATGTGTTTGCGAGCTGCATCCGGACGTGAACGGGCGGCGGTGGTGTGGGCGCGACGGGTGGGGCGAGGAGCGCAGGAAATGAACGCGCGGCGGGTACAAGCTCGGGGTGCAAGAGCGGAAGCGTGAGGATGAGCGCGGCGGCGAGGAGCTGCGCGGCGAGCGAGAGCAGCGCGGGCCAGCGGTTGTGGCTGCGCAGAAGCGGTGTGGATTCGACCAGCGATTCCTCGAACATGATGGCACCCTCGAAGCTTCGATCGGCGTTCGATGTGCGCATCCGGCGAGGAATGCGGCTGGCGGTATAGACACCGGAGAGGGGAGCGATGTTCCGGCGGGGATTCCGGGCGGGTTTGAAGAGAGTTCAGGGGATTCCGGAGGGATTCGAGAGGAAGAGTAGCGCGGAGTGTGCGGCATCGTGGATGATGGCAGGATGGCGGCGAGCGCGGTGGCGATTGCGGGGACTCCGGCGATCCGGATGGTGAAGCCGGGGCGCGTGCTGTCGGTGGATGTGCTGCGCGGGCTGACCATTGCGCTGATGATCCTGGTGAACGATCCCGGGGATTGGGGGCACGTCTTTGGACAGCTGGACCATGCGCCGTGGAATGGATGGACGCTGACCGACCTGGTGTTTCCGACGTTTCTGTTTCTTGTGGGTGCGTCAATTGTGTTTTCGACCAGTGCGCGGGCGGCGAAGGGCGATTGCAAGGCGACACTGACCGGGCACGTGTTTGCGCGGGCGGGGAAGATCTATCTGCTGTACCTGGTGCTGGCGTTTTTTCCGTATATGCACTGGACGCACCTGCGGCTGTATGGGGTGCTGCCACGGATTGCGCTGTGCTATCTGATTGCGGGGCTGATTGTGCTGGCAACGCGGCGGGTGCGGTGGCTGGTATCGATTGTGGCGGTGCTGCTGGTGGGGTATTGGGTGCTGCTGCGGTGGGTTCCGGTGCCGGGGATAGGCATGCCGGGGCGCGATGTACCGTTTATGGATCCGAATTTGAATCTGGCGGCGTGGCTGGATCGCGGGTTTGTGGGATGGACGCAGCGATGGCTGCATACGGGCGTGCTGTATAACCACACGCGCGATCCGGAGGGGCTGCTGAGTTCGCTGCCGGCGGTGGCGACGACGCTGCTGGGTGCGCTGGCGGGGCTTTGGATGCGAAGGCCGGAGTGGATGCAGGGTGAGTCGATGCGGAACCGCATGCGTGGCGGGATGATCGCGGTTGGGGGCCTGCTGTTTCTGGGCGGATCGATTTGGGGACGGTGGTTTCCGGTGAATAAGAACCTGTGGACGTCGAGCTATGTGCTGGTGGCCGCGGGGATTGCGGCGGTGGCGCTGGCGCTGCTGAACTGGTTGATGGACGGGCGCGAGCAGCCGTGGCCGCGATGGCTGCGGGCGGTGACGTGGCCGTGGATGGTGTTGGGGTCGAATGCGATTGCGGCGTTTACGATTTCGATTGTTATCGTCAAGACAATGCTGGACTTGCACCATGTGGGTGCGGATGGGGTGAGGCGGACGTGGTGGTGGCTGGCCTACTACGATGTGTTTGCGCGAAGTGGCTCAAACGAATGGACTTCGCTGGCGTTTGCGGTGAGCTTTGTGGTGGTGTGTTTTCTGCCGGTTTGGTGGATGTGGCATAAGAGGATCTTTTTGAAGCTGTAAGTGGAGAGATAGCTTGGCTTACGAGAGTTTGCGGGATTGGATTGCGGCGCTGGAGCGCGCGGGCGAGTTGAGGCGCGTGAAGGCTAAGTTGTCTCCTGTGTTGGAGATGGCGGAGGTGGCGGACCGGGCGGTGAAGGCCGGTGGGCCGGCACTGCTGTTTGAGAATGTGGAGGGGTACGAGGGTGCGCAAGTGCTTATGAATCAGTTTGGTAGCGAGCGGCGGATGAGGATGGCGCTGGGCGTGGAGCGGCTGGATGAGGTGGTGGGGCGGCTGGAGGAGCTTTTGCATCCGGTTTCGCCGGTGGGGCTGATGGATAAGTTGAAGATGCTGCCCAGGTTAGCGGAGGTGGGAGGGTTCTTTCCGAAGGTGGTGGACGGCAGGCACGCACCAGCAAAAGAGGTCATTTTGCGTGGTGACGATGTGGATTTAAATCGATTTCCGCTGGTTACGACTTGGCCCGGCGATGCGGGTCCTTTTATCACTTTGCCGTGCGTGGTGACCAAAGACCCGAGGACCGGGAAGCGCAATGTGGGGATGTACCGGATGCAGGTGTACGACGGGAAGACGGCCGGGATGCACTGGCAGCGGCAGAAGGTGGCGGCGGAGCACTTTCGGGATCGGATGAGAGCGGCGGCGGAGGACGTGAGTGGAGCTGTCGACGTGATGGCGCGGACGGCCGGCGGGACGGTGGCGGCGACGGATCTGAGTGGGGTGCCGGAGCATGTCGTTGCGAAGATTCGGGGGGAGCGGATGGAGGTCGCGGTGGCGATTGGGACGGACCCGGCGGTGACGTTTGCGGCGATTGTGCCGGCGCCGCCGGAGGTGGAGGAGTATCTGATCGCGGGATTTTTGCGGCAGAAGGCCGTGGAGCTGGTGAAGTGCGAGACGGTGGACCTGGAGGTTCCGGCGACGGCGGAGATTGTGCTGGAGGGGTATGTGGAGCTGGGCGAACTGCGGATGGAGGGGCCGTTCGGCGACCACACGGGGTTCTACACGATGGCGGAAGAGTATCCGGTGTTTCATGTGACGTGCGTGACGCACCGGAAGAATCCGATCTATGCGGCGACGATTGTGGGCAAGCCTCCGATGGAGGATGCGTGGATGGGCAAGGCAGTGGAGCGGATCTTTCTGCCGCTGATGCGGCTGACGCTGCCGGAGATTGTGGATGTCAACCTGCCTGTGGAGGCGGTGTTTCACAATCTGATGATTGTGAGCATACGCAAGAGCTATGCGGGACACGCGCGCAAGGTGATGAACGGCATCTGGGCGATGGGGCAGGCGATGTTTACGAAGTGCATCATCGTGGTGGACGAGGACTGCGATGTGCAGGATGTGCGCGAGGTGACGCTGCGGGTGGCGAACAACATCGATCCGGAGCGGGACATTCAGTTCACGATGGGGCCGGTGGATTCGCTGGACCATGCGTCGCGGCTGCCGAACTATGGGTCGAAGATGGGGATCGACGCGACGCGGAAGTGGAAGGCGGAGGGGTTCGAGCGGCCGTGGCCGGCGGAGCTGGCGATGCCGGAGGCGGTGAAGAAGAGGGTGGAGAAGGTGTGTAAGGATTTGGGGTTGGAGTAGGGATTGCTGACGCTGAGCAAGCGGAGATTTTGCGTTTGTCGGTTCGATCGTTTAAGTTGGTAGGTCCCGGCAGGAATCGAACCTGCATCTCCGAGGGTAGGCTTCGATGACAATCTCCACTGGAAGGGATCGTTGTTTTCGAAGCCTAAAGGCCTTATCGGCGTCTTATCCGTTAGACGACGGAACCATGTTTTTAGCCGGTCGGCGGCAACGATCGGCCCTTCATGTCTTTCATCGCTTCCATGAGGGTTACCGTCTCGTTCACATCGAGCGTGTCGCCTCTGTAGCGTAGATGTAGGAGCCCTTGCAGGTTCGAGGGCAACTTCACACCTTCTTTAACGACCAAAATGAAACGTTCTCCGTACAGCGCCATCGCCGCGCCGATCTCGATCAGCACATTTTCGTTGAGTTCGACGTGCACCTCGCCTCTGTCATCCAAAAGGCGTCGCTCGTCTTCGACGTGAATGATCGCCGCGCCACACGATCGCATACCGGTCATGATTTTCGTGGGTACGGGCTGCGAGACTGTCTGGTTTTCGATCTCTGCGACTGGCACGAACTCCCCGAACAAGAGCAACTTCTTGATTGGCTCGATCAGGGCGCGGTTCTTACCATGGCTGATGAATACCCGGCGCAGCCGCGCCGCATCATCTGGCGGCCTTGTAACGACAGCAGGTGGCGGCGTGTTCGGCTCGGCCGCTTGTTCGACGGTGCTACCTAAATCCTTCTCGCTCGCATTCGTCGACGCGGTGTCCATGGCCTTGCCTTCTACGGGTGCCTTGGCGCTGGAAAGGTCCACATAGGTGCGATCCTTTATCTGCTGTAGGAAGCCAAGTTCTCTCGCTCCTTCGACTATCAGGCTAAGTACTTCTGCTGTGCGATCGGTCGGCACTCCGATTTCCATCAGCACGTTTCGCGCTATGTCGTCTCGTGGGATTGGCGCGCGATCATACTTCTGAAGGAACTCCCGAATAACGCGAGGTTTCAAGAATGCCTCGCGCTTCGCTGCGGTGTCGTCGCCCTCGCTGGTTGGTCGTACGATCCGCATCGCGAGTGGTGTGATCGATATGGTGTCTGCATTGTAGCCGCCGGACGTGAGGCCATAGGCGATCGCCGCCCCGGTTAGCATCCTGAAGTTGCTTGAGGAAGGTTGAACGTCCAACGCCACTGCCACTTGCAGGGGGGAGGTTGATTTGTACCCGTAATTGTCGGCAATCGCTCGAGGTATTCGTAACGCTCGCTCGAGTGGGCTGGCGGGGACATCAGCTTGACTGACGTACTTCCGCTGAATCCCTGGTGCGACTGTCGGGGTCGGTTTGCCGCTTTTGGCCATTAGGATCTCCGATCAACATCCAGAATCTGTGACGATTGTACTCGCGACTGCAGTCCGGTCAAAGAGGTAATTTTTCTCCATTTTATATCGATTTCAGTCGGATTGGAATTGCAGCAGTGTGCGGAATCGTGTACATGGAGCCTAAATGTCCAAGAATTACTTACGCAAGCGCGGATTGTGTAGGCGCCACGCGTTGCTGGGCAAAACGCGGGCTCCTTCCGGAAATGGCGACAAAACAGATCCTTCACTGCGATCAGGATGGCAACCAAAGAAGTCGAAGGCCAAGTAGGCGAGGGAAATGAGATGATGTTGTCCGGGTCTTGGAGGCCAAGGTGAGAAACCGCTTACATCCGCTCTTTTACCATCTTTTTGGTGCGATTTTGCTTGCTTGTCTGGGAGGGTTGGCGTTTGTCGCCGGGTGCGGCGGCAGTTCGAGCGGCGGGGGGACGCAGGGGTCGAAGCTGAGTATTGTGACGGCGTCGTTGGCGGGTGGGACGCAGGATGTGGCGTACAGCGCGACGCTGCTGGCGGTGGGTGGGAGTGGGAGCGGGTATGTGTGGACGGTGAGTACGGGCGCGCTGCCGGCGGGGATTGCGCTTTCGACCGGAGGCACGTTGAGTGGGACGCCGACGGCGACGGGAACGGCGAGCTTCAGCGTGACGGTGAAGGATTCGGCGGGGAATACGGCGACGGCGGCGCTGTCGATTGCGGTGGGCGCGGCGGGGCCGCTGACGAACTACGAGTTTACGGGGGACACGAGTCCGGTGCACGATCCGAGCATCATCCGGCAGGGGACGACGTACTATGTGTTTTCGACGGACCCGCCGCCGCCCGTGAGCGGGTACATTCCGATACGCTGCTCGACGGACAAGATTGCGTGGACGGCATGCGGGTATGTGTTCAGCGCGATGCCCGCGTGGGCGGCGATGACGGTTCCGGGGGCGACGAACATCTGGGCGCCGGACATCTCGTTCTTCAACGGGAGCTATCACCTGTACTACGCGGTTTCGGTGTTTGGCACGCAGGAGTCGGCGATTGGGCTGGCGACGACGCCGACGCTGGACCAGACGGACCCGAACTACAAGTGGACCGACCGGGGCGTGATTCTGACGTCGGCTGTCGGAGGAGATTACAACGCGATCGATCCGAACATTCTGGTGGATACGGATGGGAGCGTGTGGATGACGTACGGGAGTTACTGGAGCGGCATCTTCCAGCAGCAGATTGATCCGGTGACGGGGGAGATTATGCCGGGGACGACGTATCACCTGGCGGAGCGGGCGGCGAGCGTGGCGGGCGATCCGGTGGAAGGAGCGTCGCTGGTGCATGTGGGGAGTTATTACTACCTGTTTGTCTCGTGGGATACGTGCTGCGCGGCCGATCCGACGCAGGACAATTACAAGATTGCGATGGGGCGCGCCACGAGCGTGCATGGGCCGTTTGTGGATGAGAATGGCGTGGACATGGCGGCGGGCGGAGGGACGGTTCTGCTCGAGGGCGATGGCGTGAACTGGAGCGCGCCGGGAGGCGAGACGGCGTATATCGATGCGACCGGCGGCGATTTGATTGTGTTCCATGCGCTGCGCATCTCGGATAACTACAACGACTTTTTGTTTGTGCGGACGCTGTCGTTCGATACGGGGTGGCCGGTGATTGGGGATTCGACGGTGAGCCCGTGAGGGGCGGCGAGCGGGGGTAATGGGATTCGTGGTCGAAAAGGGGTCTGACAGTAGTGCCAGGATGGAGCGGCATCGGGGTCCTTCGACTGCGCGTCACGGTGAAGCTGTGACGCTTCGCTCAGGATGACAGCGATTAACTGATGGAACGATATACTGACGATTGTGTGTCTGCGCGGATTTTTGCGCGTCAGGAGAGGCGTTTGGCGAAGGCGGAGATTGGGATTATTGGCGGCAGCGGGCTGTATGGGATGGCCGGGCTGACCGAGGTTCGTGAAGAGAGGGTGGAGACGCCGTTCGGGGAGCCGAGCGAGGTGTTTGTGCTGGGGAAGCTGGAAGGGCGCGAGGTGGCGTTCCTGGCGCGGCATGGAAAGGGGCATCGGATTCTGCCGAGTGAGCTGAACTTCAAGGCAAATATTTTCGCGATGAAAGCTCTGGGCGTGACCAGCATTCTGAGCGTGAGCGCGGTGGGGAGTCTGAAGGAGGAGCACAAGCCGACGGAGTTTCTTGTGCCGGACCAGTTCATCGACCGGACGTTCGACCGACATGCGACGTTCTTTGGCGACGGGGTGGTGGGGCATGTGGCGTTCGGCGATCCGGTGTGCCCGGTGGTGAGCGATGTGTTTGTGCGCGCGTGCGCCGAGGTGGGCGTGGTGGGCAAGCGCGGCGGGACGTATGTGTGCATGGAGGGGCCGCAGTTTTCGACGCGGGCGGAGTCGCGGCTGTATCGCTCGTGGGGCGCGGATGTGATTGGGATGACGAACCTGCAGGAGGCGAAGCTGGCGCGCGAGGCGGAGATCAGCTATGCGACGCTGGCGATGGTGACGGACTACGACTGCTGGTATGAGGGGCATGACGATGTGACCGTCGAGCAGGTGGTGGCGGTGATGCATAAGAATTCGGCCAATGCGCAGAATGTGGTGAAGGCGGCGGTGCGGCTGATGCCGAGGGATTTGAGTGCGAGTCCTGCGCAGAGTGCAGCGAAGTTTGCGATCATGACGGAGCGGAAGGTGATTCCGGCGGAGACGAAGCGGAAGTTGGATGTGTTGTTTGGGAAGTATTGGTAAGGAAGACAGTAGAGCGTAGACAGTAGACAGTAAAAGGGAGTGCGGAGAGCGAATGGCGATCTTAGTGGTGGGTTCGGTGGCGTTTGATTCTTTGGAGACGCCGAGTGGGAGGCGGGAGCGGGTGCTGGGTGGAGCGGCGACGCATTTTGCGTTGGCCGCGAGTTTTTTTACGAAGGTGCGCGTGGTGGGCGTGGTGGGCGAGGACTTTTTGCCCGAGCATGAGCGTGTGCTGACGGCGAAGGGTGTCGACACGAAGGGTATTGAGCGCGCGCCGGGAAAGAGCTTTCATTGGCGCGGGGCGTATCTGCGGGATTTGAATGAGGCGGACACACTGGCGACGGACCTGAATGTGTTTGCGGAGTTTGCGCCGAAGATCCCGGCGGGGTATGAGGCGTCGGAGTTCTTGTTTTTGGCGAACATCGATCCGGTGCTGCAGCTGCGCGTGCGGCAGGAGATGCCGAAGGTGCGGATGGTTGCGGGCGACACGATGAACTACTGGATCAACGCGCATCGCGAGAATTTGCTGAAGGTGCTGCGCGAGATGGATGTATTGCTGATCAACGACAAAGAGGCGCAGATGCTGACGGGCGAGACGAATGGGCTGCGCGCGGCGGAGGCGGTGATGGCGCTGGGGCCCAAGTCGCTGGTGGTGAAGCATGGCGAGTATGGAGCGACGGCGTACTTCAGCGAGCGCAGCTTTGGCGATGGCGTGAAGCGGCGGCCGTTCCGCGCGCCGGGGCTGCCGCTGGGCGAGGTAGTGGACCCGACGGGAGCGGGGGATTCGTTTGCGGGCGGGTTCTACGGGTATGTGGCATCGCAGGGAGAGCTGACGCCGGAGGTGTTTCGGCGGGCGATGTTTTATGGCAGTGCGATGGGGTCGTTTGCGGTGGAGAGGTTTGGAACGGAGAGGTTGCAGGCGACGACGAGGGATGAGGTCGAGCAGCGGATCGAGCATCTGCGGGAGTTGTCGCATCTGTAGTCGGCGGTGTGGAGATGCAGATTTCTTTGCGGCGCTCCGGTCGAGATGATTGATCAGGCATGAGGTCGAAGAGGACAGCTCCGGTGAAGGGCGCACGACGCGGAGGTGAGGCGCGCGCGGAGGGGTGGGATCCGGAGGCGGTGACGCCGGCGACGAGGGCGGAGGTGTATCCGCTGTTTGCGGCGGGGGTGGTGCTGGGGCTGGTGGCACTGATTGTGTGCCACGCGAAGAACTATCTGCTGCTGTATGGCGATGCGGTGGCGCACCTGGGGATTGCGCGGCGGATTGTGGACTCACATTATCCGGGGCTGGGACAGTTGGGTGGGGTGTGGCTGCCGCTGCCGCATCTGCTGATGCTGCCGTTCATCGGAAACATGGCGATGTGGCAGACCGGGTTTGCGGCGGTGCCGATGTCGATGCTGAGCTATGCGCTGAGCGTGGCGGGGGTATGGCGGCTGGGGCGAAGGATGATGCGGCCGCGGTGGGCGCTGGTGGCGACGGCGTTCTATGCGCTGAATGCGAACCTGCTGTACTTGTCGACGACGGCGATGACGGAGGCGCTGTTTTTGTGCCTGCTGGTGTGGACGGTGGTGGCGGCGGTGGAGACGGTGGCGGCGATGCGCGCAGGGAGGGTGCGCGGCGCGGGATGGGGGATGGCGGCGACGGGGCTGCTGGTGCTGGGGCAGGTGATGACGCGGTACGACGGTTGGATTATTGGGGCTGTGGTGTGGTGCTGGATTGCGTGGGAGTGGTGGCAGAGTGGAAATGCAATGCGGCGAAGGCTGCGGGTTTCGTTTGCGGTGTTTACGCTGCTGTGCGTGGCGGGGCCGGCGTTCTGGTTCTGGTACAACCAGCACTTTGAGCACGACTGGCTGGACTTTATGCGGGGGCCGTACTCGGCGAGCGCGATTGAGCGGAAGACGGCGCCGCCGGGACAGCACTACAGGGGATGGCATAACCCGGGGTGGGCGGTGGCGTTTTATACGCGCACGGCGCAGGTGGATGCGGCGGCATGGGAGTGCGGGTTTGGGTTGATGGCGGCGTCGTTGTGGGGGTTGTGGGTGCAGTGGAGGCGGACGGCTCTTCGAGATGTGGGGCAACCGGTCTTCACGCAAGAAGACAGAATCGTGGAGGGGCGAAGCGTTTCGAGATACAGGGGTCTCTCCAGTGCGGCGCTTGATCAACCCAGCCAGCAAGCTGGCCGGGGACCACGACGGCGCGCCTCCGGTCGAGATGACAGAGGTGGGGTGTTATGTGCGCGGGGGATTGCGTTGTTGTGGGTGCCGCTGCCGTTTTATGTGTATGCGGTGGCGTATGGGTCGGTGCCGATTTTTATTCCGCAGCTGTGGCCGCACTCGTACTACAACGCGCGGTATGGGATGGAGATGCTGCCGGCGCTGGCATTGTATGGAGCGCTGGCGGCGGAGCGGATGGATGTGTGGCTGCGAGGAAAGACGGAGGGGTGGGCGCGGGTGGGCGCGAGGCTGTGGCAGCCGCTGGCGATGGTGCTGTGTGTGGCGAACTGCATCGCGATGATGTATGCGATTCCTCTGGTGCTGAAGGAGGGAATGGTGAATGCGAGGACAAGGGTGCCGTTTGAGCGCGCGCTGGCGGTGACGCTGGATGAGTTTCCGGCGAGTGCGCCGGTGATGATGTCGACAAGCGCGCATGTGGGTGCGGTGCAGACGGCGGGACGGACGATGCGGAGCATGGTGAGCGAGGACGACGAGGTTGCCTGGGAGCAGGCGCTCGCCGATCCGGCTCACCATGCGGCGTATGTGATTGCGATGGCGGGCGACCCGGTGGCGAAGGCGGTGGCGGCGCATCCTGAAGGGCTGCAAGAGCTTCAGGTGATCTGCACGACGGGGCAACCGTGCGCGAAGGTTTATCAAAGCGAGCTGTGGACGGGCGAGAGCACGCGATAGCCGCGGACGGCATCCTATAAGACACGGCGCGAACGAGAGGCGCCGCGGAGCCGGTACAGAAAGCAGGGCCGGCAAATGAACAATTATGCGTGTAACAGCGCACACGGACGAGCAGCCTGACGGACATCGATCTCTTTACAGTGAAAGCTGTGAGGGTGATGTGCTGGGGCACGGCCGTAAGCGCTCAAGAGGAGTAGAGAGTTATGGGAATGTTTACACCGGATGTTAACAACCTTCGTGCGCTGTACAAGACGATGCTGCAGAAGTCGCTGGACAGTGAGAAGCAGATTGTCGAAGACGGTCTGCCGAAGATGATCGAGAGCTCGACAAGTGCACAGCTGAAGGATGCGTTCCGCACGCATCTGGAGGAGTCGAAGGAGCACATCATGCGGCTGCAACGTATCCTCAAGGAGAATGAGGGCGAGGCGAACACGTCGAAGTGCAAGGTGACGGCGGCGCTGATCAGCGAAGGCGGATCGGCGGCGAAGGATGCCAAGGACAAGACGCTGCGCGATGTGGTCCTGATCGCTGCAGGAAATCAGGTCGAGCACCATGAGATCGCTGTTTACGGCACGTTGCGGAATCTGGCGATCATTCTGGGCGAAGCCGAGCATGCGGCGCAGCTGGACAAGACGCTGGATGAGGAGAAGCACGCAGACAGGGTGCTGACCGAGCTCTCGGAACAGATCAACGTGGCGGCGCCGGTCGCCTGAGGCGAACGGAGTCGACTGAAGCGGAGGGGCCTGTGCTGCGAGAGCGGCACGGGCCTTTTTGTGCGTGGAGGGTGAGCTCTTGCGATTGCTCCCAGGGCTAAAGCCCCTTTGAGGCGGGGCTGTTTTGGACGGGCTAAAGCCCGCCCCTAATCCGATTTACGTTTCAGAGATAAGAACAGGTTTGTGGGGTGCCGGTGTGGATGCGCGGGCGCGGTAGATGAAATGAGGGGGATGTATTCTGGCTTGGTTGCGGGCGGTGGGCTGGGTGGTTGCGTCAGGATGCGGAGGAGAGGCGAGTGTTGCGGTTTGTGAAGGCGCATGCGTGCGGCAATGACTTTCTGGTGATTGAGGAAGAGGCGGCGGCGGGGCGGCATGTGGAGCTGGCGAAGCGATTGTGTGCGCGGCATACGGGCGTGGGCGCGGATGGGATTGAGTTTCTGGAGCGAAGACAGGATGGGAGCTTGTTTCTGCGGCTGTTCAACGCGGACGGAGGCGAGGCGGAGCTAAGCGGGAACGGGACGCGGTGTGTGGCGGCGTGGCTGGCGGCGAGCGAGGATCGGACGGAGATGACGTTTGGGACGCGTGGCGGGCCGCGCACGTGCACGGTGCTGGACTATGAAGATCCGACCTGGTGGATCGAGAGCGGAATGGGTGTGCCACGGGTGATGCCGCGGACGATTGAGATCGAGGGAGTAAGTGGGCCGATGGAAGGAGCGATGGTGAATGTGGGGAATCCGCACTTTGTGTTGTTTCCGAAGCGCGAGGACTTTGGCAGCGATTTCGGCAGAGGGGGGATGAGCTGGGAGGAGCTGGGTGCAAAGATCAGCGTGGACCCGATGTTCGAATTCGGAACGAATGTGGAGTTTGTGCGGGTGCTGAGCGACGGCGAGATTGCGTTCAGGATCTATGAGCGCGGGTGCGGGCCGACGCAGTCGTCGGGAACCGGGACGTGCGCGTCGGCGGCTGCAGCGATGGTGCTGAAGGGCGTGCATCGCGAGCTGGCGGCAGCGTCGGTGGGCGGGACGCAGCGCGTGGTGTGGCCGGAGAACGACCAGGAGATGCGGCTGACGGGGCCGGCGGAGATTATCTGCACGGGCGAGGTGGAGTTTGCGTGAGACGGTGAGGCCACGGTTGCGGCGCGGCAGTCAGGTCGGGGTGGTGTCGCCGGCGAGCGCGGCGAAGCTGGAGCGGGTGCACGCGGGCGTGGAAGCGCTGCTGCCGTTTGGTTATAAGCCGATGGTGATGCCACATGCGCTGGCGCATGGGCCGCTCTATTATGCGGGGACGGCGGCGCAGCGGATGGGCGATCTGCAGGCGGCGTTTGCGGATGAAGGAATGGAGGGCGTGATTTGCACGCGCGGCGGATGGGGATCGGCGGAGCTGCTGCCGATGCTGGATGGGGAGATTGTGCGCGCGCATCCGAAGGTGTTTGTGGGGTACAGCGATCATACGTCGCTGCATGCGTGGATGTGGAACGAGTTCAGGATGCAGACGTTTTATGCGCCGATGGTGGCAGCGGACTGGGCCAGGGCGGATGGTGTGGACGAGCGCACGTGGCGCGCGGCGGTGGAGGGCGAGGGCGAGTGGAGCGTGGATGCGGAGGATGGATTGCGAACGCTGCGCGAGGGTGAGGCTGCGGGACGGTTGCTGGGCGGGTGTCTGTCGATTCTGGCGGAGGGTTTGGGAACGCCGTGGGCGCTGAAGATTGAGGAGCCGTGCGTGTTGTTTCTGGAGGACATTGGAACCAAGCCGTATCAGTGGGACCGGATGCTGCAGCATTTGCAGTATGCGGGGATGATGAAGAATGTGCGCGGGGTGGTGTTCGGCGATGCGAGCGCGAATGTGGGTGAGAGCGAGAGAGAACTTTTGGAAGCGGCGTGTCTGCATGGGCTGGGCGGATTTGTGGGGCCGGTGGCGACGGGGCTGCGGTGTGGGCATGTGGAGGGAAGGAACCGGTCGCTGCCGCTGGGCGCTGAAGTTGCATTGCGATGCGATGGCGAGCGGGTGAGGATGGTGGCTGCGGATTGAAGCGATGGCGAATGGGATGAACGGGTGATGGCAAAGCATGTGCATCTGATTGGGATCTGCGGGACGGCGATGGCGTCGCTGGCGGGGATGCTGCGCGCGGAGGGGCATCGGGTGACGGGGTCGGACACGGCGGCGTATCCGCCGATGAGCGACCAGTTGCGGGCGATGGGGATTGCGATCATGGAGCCGTATGCGGCGAACAATTTAGATTCGCGGCCGGATCTCGTCGTAGTGGGGAATGCGATCTCGCGCGGGAATGTAGAGCTGGAGCGGGTGCTGGATGAGCGGATTCCGATGACCTCGATGGCGGCGCTGATCCATGATGAGTTTTTGTGTGGGCGCGAGCGGTTCGTGGTGTGCGGGACGCATGGGAAGACGACGACGACGAGCATGCTGGCGTGGATCTTTGAGACGGCGGCGAAGGGACAGGGCGCGGATGGGAGCCAGTGGAAGCCGTCGTTTTTAATTGGGGGTGTGGCGGAGAACTTTGGCACCAGCTTTCATGTGGAGGAGGGAACGCGACTGTTTGTGCTGGAGGGCGATGAGTATGACACGGCGTTCTTCGACAAGGGGCCGAAGTTTCTGCACTACTTTCCGGATGCGGCGATTCTGACGCACGTGGAGTTCGATCATGCGGACATTTACAGCGACCTGGAAGCGGTGAAGACGGCGTTCAAGCGGATGGTGAATCTGATTCCACGGCGGGGAAGGCTGGTGGCGTTTGACGCGAGCGAGAATGTGACGGAGTGCAGCGCGAAGGCGTTCTGCAAGGTGGAGCGGTATGGGTTGATGGAGGGATCGTATTGGCGCGCGGTGGATTTAAAACAGGATGGCGGCGCGACGAGTTGGAAGCTGTTGCGGGGTGGGCAGGAGTTTGCCCAGCTGCGGTTGCCGATGGCGGGTGAGCACAATGCGTTGAATGCGACGGCGGCGGCGGCGCTGGCGGCGGGGCGCGGCATTCCGGTGGAGGCGATTGAGGCGGCGATTGCGAGCTTCAAGAGTGTGAAGCGGCGGCTGGAGGTGCGAGCCGAGGTGGCGGGCGTGACGGTGATCGACGACTTCGCGCATCATCCGACGGCGATCCGGGAGACGCTGCGCGCGCTGCGGGCGGCGTATGCGGGGCGCAGGCTGTGGGCGGTGCTGGAGCCGCGATCGAATACGCTGCGGCGGAATGTGTTTGAGCGCGAGCTGGTGGAGAGCTTGTCGCTGGCCGATGAGGTGGTGCTGGCGAATGTCTTCAAGAGTGAAGCGATTCCGGTGCTGGAGCGGCTGGAGCCGAGCCATGTGGTGGAGGCGCTGCGCGCGAAGAACGTGCCGGCGGCACTGTGCGCGGATGCGGATGCGATTGTGAGCGAGATGGTGCCGCGGGTGCGGTTCGGCGATGTGATTGCGATTCTGTCGAATGGCGGATTCGGCGGAATCTACGAGAAGCTGCCAAAGGCGATTGAGACGAATGCGCATGTGGAGCGGCGGCGGTAGGGTGGGTCCGGTGGTTAGTTGTTGGTTGTTAGTTAGTTTGTGGTGGTGGGGGCGGTTAAGGAGGAGCTCAGGGGTATTCTGAGCGCGTATGTGGGCGACGCTGCGGCTGTTGCTGGTGTATGTCGGGCTGGGGATTCCGGCGGCGATGGTGGGGATTCCCTGGACGCTGCTGCGCGGGAACTTCCGCCTGATGTACCGGTGGGGAATGGGTATCACGGCACTGGGCCCGCGCGCGGCGGGTGTGCGTGTGCGCGTGGAGGGGCTGGAGAATGTGCGGCCGGGAACGCAGTACATCTTTTTGAGCAACCACGTGTCGAACCTGGACGGGCCGGTGCTGCTGCCGTCGATTCCGGGGATGACGAGCGTGTTCATCAAGCGCGAGCTGATGAGGGTGCCGGTGCTGGGAACGGCGATGCGGATGGGAAGGTACATCCCGGTGGCGAGGGGCAGCTCGCGCGAGGAGGCGGAGAAGAGTGTGGACTTTGCAGCGGAAGTTTTGAAGGCCGGGCTGCATGTGATGATCTTTCCGGAGGGAACGCGGTCAGCGGATGGGCGGCTGCTGCCATTCAAGCGCGGAGGGTTTTATCTGGCGGAAAAGACTGGAGCGCCGATACTTCCGGTGGTGATTCGCGGGACGGCGCAGATGATGCCGAAGGAGACGCTGAAGATTACGCCGGGCGAGGCGGAGGTGCGGTTTCTGCCGGAGATTCGGCCGCAGGAGTTCGCATCGCGCGAGCAGTTGATGGAGGCGGTGCGGAGGGCGATGGAGGCGGAGCTGGCGCGGGGCTGAGACTGCGCGGCGACGAGGGCTACTTCACGATGGCGTTGTAGCCATCCATGATGAGCTTCTCGCGCATGACTTCGGCGTCGCGGCGGGTGGCGTAGGGGCCGACCTGGATGTGGATGAGCTTGTCCTGCGGGGAGAGATGAGCGACGACCTGATATCCCTTGGCGCGGAGAGCGGTGACCAGGAGGTTGGCGTCATCCTGACGGGAGACGGCGGCGACCTGAACGAGGAAGGCTCCGCTGGGAGCGACGGCCGGCGTTGAAGAGGCGGGGATTGGTGGGGGTGGTGCGGTGTGGGTTGCGGCGGGAGTTGGAGGGGTAGTCGCGGCGGGCTTGCGCGGGGTTGCGGGGGGTGGAGCGGGTGCGGCGGGTTTGGTGGTCTTCGTGGTCGTATTGAGGGTGGTGTTGGCTGCGGGTTTGGTTATGGGTTGGGGAGCCGAGGCCTCCGGTTTGGGCGCGGGCGAGGTGGGAACGGTGACGGAGGAGGCGGAGGATGGGCTGGGCGGCAGATCGATGGGCGGTGGACTGGACGGTGTTGTCGCGGCTGCTGCCGCGGGCGAGCTGGGCGATGGCTTGAAGTTGTCGAAGGCAGAGGAGGACGGCTGCGTGGCGGAGGGTTGGGCGGCGGGCTCAGAGGCCGATTCCGAGGCGATGGGCGTGGTGGGGCTGGTTGATTTGCGGCCGAGGTTGTAGCCGAAGCCGAAGAAGACGGCGCAGAGGAGGACGAGGCCGAGGAAGATGGCGAGGATGGCGCCAGTGCTGAGGGTCAGCTCGCGGTCGCGCTGTTGGAGCAGATCGTTTTCGTCATCGAGGAGGCGGTTCATAAGGCGGCGCGGTGCGGTTGTAGAGGGTCAGAAGCGGAGGAAGAAGCCGGCGGTGGGCTGGGTCGCGGTGGTGTGCTTCAGGATGGTGAGATAGTTCTGCCCGTAGTCCGGCGCGAGGAAGAAGACCTGGCGGAAGGAGACGCGGAGGCCGAAGTGGCTGTCGTGAAACTCCTGCTGCAGGCCGACGTTGTAGTAGTAGGCGGCGCGTGCCTGGATGGGCGCGCGATCTCCGCCGCCCGCGGTGGGTTTGAACTCGATGGAGCCCAGGCCGGCAGAGGCGAAGGGTTGAAGGCCGAAGAGCGTGTGCGCGGGGGTGATGATGTAGCCGAGGGTGTACTCGTTGTAGGTGGTCTGGAGGGGGAAGACGCTGCCGGCGACGGTAGGCGTGGCGGGTGCGGGGGTGAAGCTCTCGGTGTAACGCGCCCAGGCGTAGTTGAACTCAAGGCCGACGAGCGGGCGTGGGGTATAGCGGATGTTGGCCATCGCGCCGAGGGTGTTGGAGGCGGCCTGGGTGGTGAGGGTGTTGTAGTTGGAGGCGCCGGTCGGCACGATCGGGCCGGAGACGCTGCGGGTGAACTCGCCGGCGCCAGAGATGCCGAGATCGACGTGGGAGAGTTGGCGCTCAAGACGGGTAGGGGTCTGGGCGGCTGCGGGAATGAGGGCAGAGACGAGGAAGGCGGCGACGAGCAGGGCTCGAGAAGGGCTGCAGATCAAGCGAGAGGACTCCGGGCGCGCGGGTGCGCTCCTGCCTAGTCTAAACCCTTGTTCAGGCGGGCGCGGAGGGCGATGCGGGTGAGCAGAATGGTTCCGACGCCGAGGAGGAGACCGCAGAGGACGGCGGTTGCGAGATGGACGCCGGGCACGATGCGGACGAGGCCGACGATGGCAGCGGCGGTGGCGAGGCAGGGGATCCAGGGTGGGATGCGGCGTCGTGACTGGAGCAGAAGAATGAGGGCGGAGATGAGGAGCAGGCCGATGGCGAGCGGGTCCGGCCGGCGATGGGCGAGGGCGGCGCAGGCGAGCAGAGCGAGGAGCAGACCGAGGGCTCCGGGAAGGATGGAGCCGGGGCGGTTGAGCTCGAGGGCGATGAGCACGAGGCCGCAGGTGAGGAGGAGGATGGCGGCGTCCGGCGGGAGGGCGGTGAGCAGCGCGGTCATGCGGCGCTATGGAACGGACTGGCCGCGCTGGATGAGGCTCTGGCGCATGGCGATGGCGGCGGGGTTGGAGGGTTCGAGACGGAGCGCCTGCGAGACCTCGCCGGCGCTGGCGGAGAGCTGGTTGGCGGCGAGATCGAGGCGCGCGAGGACGAGGAAGGCGGCCGCGTTGGGCTGAAGACGGAGAGATTGCTGGGCTTCGCTGCGGGCTTCCGCGGTTGAAGCGCTGCGCTCGCGGATCTGGGCGAGGCCGGCGTGGGCGGCGGCGCTGCGGGGGTCGGCGGCGAGCGCGAACTGGAACTGCTGCTCGGATTCGGGGAGCAGGCCCTGGGCGAGGTAGTCGTTGCCGAGGTCGGTGTACTCGGCGGCGCGCTGGCTGGGCGGAAGCGCGGCCATGCGGGCGGCGCGAAGCTCGTCGAGCTGGAAGGCGGCCTGGCGGAAGCCAGTCTCGGAGTAGGTGCGGCGGATGCGCTCGACGGGGCTGAAGCTGCTGTCAGGGTTGGCGGAGAGTTTGGAGCCGGGGGGAGCGATGGAGATCTGGGCGCGGAGCTCGCCGGCCTCGTTGTCGCCGGGCCTGAGCTTGAGCGCGGCGTCGGCCTCGGCGAGGGCGTCGGTGGTGTTGCCCTGACGGTAGAGGGAGATGGCGAGGTTGTAGCGGTAGTCCTCGTCGGAGGGATCAGAGTCGGAGGCGCGGCGGAAGAGTGCGACGGCATCTTTACCCTGGCGGCTGAGGGCGACGGCCTGATCGTTGACGACCTCGGGCAGGGGGAGACGGCTGGCAACGAACTCGAAGGCGGAGGCGGCGTCGGCGTAGTCGGCGGAGTTGAAGCGGGCGAGTCCGATGTAGAAGTTGGCCTCGAGGGCCTGGGGGTCGGAGCGGGGGACCTTGGCGAGAGTAGCTGCGGCGTCGTCGAAGTCGCGGGAGGCGTACTGCTGCTTGCCGAGTGCAAGCAGAGCGGCGATGTAGTCGGGAGCGACGGTGACGGCGGCCTGGAGGCGCTGGAGTGCTTCGGCGGGGGTGGGGGCGTTGATGCCGCGGATGTAGTCCTCGAAGGCAGGCAGGGGGACGGCGCCGCCGGCGGCGAGGAAGGTCTGCTCGGCGACGTTGAAGTGCGGCTGGATGACGCGGACGATCTTCCAGGCGATGGAGTTCTCGGCGTCGTAGAGGCGGTCGAGGTCGGCGCCGTCTTCGACGGCAGGCGAGAGGCGCAGCGAGTCGATGGAGAGGACCTGCGACTGGATGTCGATGTGGTCGTTGGCGGCGCCGTTGCCGGGGTTGGGCTGGACGCTGTAGTGGCCGATGATGACGAAGTCGGCGTCGAGCTGCTGGGCGATGCGGATGGTGGTGGCGCGGGAGGGACGGAAGTCGGCGGGAAGGCCGAGGTGGGTGAGGGCGAAGACGCGGTCGTCGTGGGAGATGGTGAGGAAGCCGGCGGAGTTGAGGCGCTTGTCGAGGGTGTCGGGGAAGGAGTCGCCGATCCAGTCGAGGGTGGGGTTGCCGGATCGATTTTCAAATGGAAGGACGAGGACGACGCGGCCAGTGGGAGCGGACGGGCTTCCGGACTGGGCGGGAAGGAGGGTGGGCGCGAGCGCTGCGGCGAGCGGGAGAAGCAGCCCGGGCAGGCACGAGGCGAGGCGCGAGGCGAGCGAACGAGTGGGCATCCTCGCTAGTCTATCGGAGTCAACGGCGGACTCAACGGAGTCCATCGGGACCGCGGTGCGGTGCGCCGGCCTGGATACCCCCTCCCCCCCATCTTTTGCGCAAAGTCTTCGGAAGATGAGGGTTAGGTCCGGACTTCGGGTGCAGACGAGCGGAGAATGCGATGGCCCGGCGGTGGCCGGGCCGATGTGCATGCTCTGTATCTATTGTAGCGGGGGTGTCAAGAGAGACCGTCCGGATTTTCCGGGGCCGGGACCTGATGGCGATCGGTGGGTGTCCTGTCTCTGCAGTCCGTTTCGTGAGGAGCGCTCATGTACACTGGGGCGACTTCGGCAACCTATCTCTATGAAGATTCGAGCCCCAGAGCGGGTGCAGGTGGCGGTCTTTGCGCAAGAGCGGGCGAACGGCGGGGGCGCCTCGATCGCATGAAAAAGAGAGCGGTTTGGCTAAAGGCATTGGTCGCGACGTGTCTGTGCGGCGTATGCGGAGTCGTTGCGGGCGCTTTGAACGCGCAGGAGGCGAGTCAGGCTCTTGCACCGGGGGGACAGGCGCGGGCTGCGCAGGTGATGGATGCGAGGGCGGCGGGTGGGTCGGTCGATCTTACCGGGCCGTGGCTGTTTCATCTGGGCGATGATCCTGGCTGGGCCGCGCCGGGGTTGGATGACAGCCGTTGGATGCGGGTGGCCAGCGATGTTTCGCTGCGGAAGTACGGCATCACGGATCCGAAGACGTGCTGGTACCGCATTCATGTGCGGGTGCGGCCGGATGCGCGCAATGTTGCGCTTTGGCTCGATGTGATGGCGACCAATGTTGCGGTGTATGCAAACGGCCAGTGGATCGGCCAGAACGGCAGCGTGAATCCAGGAGCGGCCATTCTGTTCGGAACGATTCCCACGATACGAATCCCGGACCGCGTCGTGGCAGCATCTGACGGCGATCTGGTACTGGCGATCCATATATACCAGGGGCCGATGGCGAAGCTGGGGCCGGGAATGTTCGCCGAAGGAACTCATGTCTGGCTGACGACGCCAGCGGATGCGCGCGTTGTAAGTCGCGACCAGTTTCTAAGTAACCACGGAGCGGACCTCGCGGTAGCCGGACTGGAGACGACCGTCGGATTCTGCGGGGTGTTTCTTTTCCTCGCCATGAGGTCGCGGCGCGAGTATCTTGCCTTGGCAATATGGATGCTGGCGCGCGCAGCCAATGGATTTCAGGACGTCTGGATGCGCATTCACCGGGACACCCCTCTGAGCCCGGCCTATTGGCTCTATATTCTGCTGGCCGCGCTGACCGCCGTCGCGTCGATCGAGTTCGTGCGCCTGATCACGGGGACGAGGAGAACACGGTCGCTGCTTGGCCTCGAAGTTGTTGTCGTCGCGGTGATGGTTACCGTGCCGCTGGCGCTGGCGGGGAAGCTGCCGCTCGGATTCAGCATTGTGGCGTTTTTCGTGCCTCTGATCGTCGCCGATGTTCTGCTGCCGATTCTGCTGCTGCGCAGCGCGCTCAAAAAGAATCTGGATGCGCTTTTGATGCTGGTTCCGTTTGTTCTGTGGGCGCTTCTGGATTTTTACCAGGTGGTGGCCCTGTTCGACGTGATGCTGTTGCATAAACGTGTGCCAGCGACGCCCGAGATCCACTTCTATTCGTATGCGATTCCTTTGCAGACAATCTTTGATGTGCTGGGGCTGTTGGCGCTGTTGCTGATCGTGCTGACGCGGACGACGCGACTGGCGCGCGAGCGCGCGAGTCTGGCGGCGGAGGTGGAGGCGGCGGAGCAGGTGCAGGCGCTGCTGCTGGCGCGGGCATCGCAGCCGACGCCGGGGTATGCGGTGGAGACGGTGTACCGGCCGATGGGCGAGGTGGGCGGCGACTTCTTTCTGGTGTCGCCAGATGCGCGGGATGGATCGCTGCTGGTGACGGTGGGCGATGTGTCTGGCAAGGGGATGGGCGCGGCGATGCGGGTGTCGCTGATTCTGGGGGTGCTGAGCCGGGAGGACGCGCGGCAGCCGGCGAGCGTGCTGGCGGATTTGAATGAGGCGCTGCTGGCGCAGGGGCAGATGGGCTTCACGACGGCGTGCTGCGTGCGGTTGGAGCGGGATGGCCGGTTCAGCTTCAGCAATGCGGGACATCTGAACCCGTATGTGAATGGGGAAGAGCTGGAGAGCCCGGGCATGCTTCCGCTGGGTCTTTCGAGAGCGCCGGAGTTTGAGGAGATGCATGGCGTGCTGCGGCCGGGGGACCGGATGATCCTGCTCTCCGATGGCGTACCGGAGGCGCGTGCGGGAAAGGGAGAGCTGCTGGGATTCGATCGCGTGGTGACCATGGTGCGCATGACGGCAGAGGAGATTGCGGAGGCAGCGCAGGAGTTCGGGCAGACGGACGACATCACGGTGCTGTCGCTGGCGCTGGCGTAGGCCGCGCGCGCGGGAATGGATTGTGGGTGAGGATGGAATGCGGGCGCGCATGGTAGAGTGGCAGCCATGATTCTTCAGGTGGATATCGAGAAGACGGAGCCGAACATGGCCGTCGTGAACTTTACGGGGGCGCTGACGCTGGGCACGAGCCTGCTGACGGCGGACTCCAAGCTGCAGCAGACGATTCGGGAGGGGTTTTCGCGGCTGGTGCTGAATATGGCGGGGGTTCCGTATCTGGACAGCGCGGGGCTGGGGGTGCTGGTGCAGACCTCAGGGCTGGCCAGAGAGCATGGTGGAGAGCTGCGGATGTGCGGCGTCTCGGAGCGGGTGGCGTCGCTGGTGAAGATGACGCGGACCGATGAGCTGCTGCCGATGGACCTGGATGTCGACGCGAGCAGGGCGGCGCTGGCGTAAGGGTGGCAGTGCGCTGAGCGGAATCGGAAGAGCGAAGGAGTTACTTCGATCGTTTGAGGGTGATGGGCTTGCCGGGAAACTGCGACTGAGCGGATTTGGTGTTCAGGGTGATGGTGTCGCCGTTGAGGGTGCCGCTGTGCTGGACGGTCATGTCAAACATGGAGACGGTGAAGGAGAAGTTGTCACCGCTGACTTTGCCGTTCTCGATGGGCAGCGGATCGCCCTGCGGGTCGATGTCGGTGCCGGTGAGGGTGGAGCCGTCCTGCTTGAAGAGGAAGGTGACGTGGAAGGTGGCGCCGTCGGCGGCGCGGATTTCGCCGGTCCATGTTCCGGTCAGGGTGCCGGTGGTGTCTGTGGCGGCGAAGACGGATGGGGTTGCGGCGAGCATCAGCAGGACAGCGCAGGCGATGATGCACCCCTTCATCTTTCTCATTATTCTCATGGGACGAGCTCCTCTGTGAGATTGGAGAAGAGGCGCGGCGCTGTGGGTTGCGTGGAGCGGGAAGAAAAGGGTGGTCGCTCTTAACGAGCGATGTGGTCATCGCGCGAAATGCGGGGATCCTTCGCCCGTCGCGTTGCTCGGGGCTCAGGATGACAGGCGAAATTAGAGGCTATTTCTTTCCGAAGACGTCGCCCATGCGGCGGATCTGGGCGCCGACGGAACGGAGTTTTTCTTCGATGTGCTCGTAGCCGCGGTCCATGTGGTAGACGCGGTCGAGGATGGATTCGCCGTCGGCGACGAGGGCGGCGAGGACGAGTGCGGCGGAGGCGCGGAGATCGGAGCACATGACGGCGGCGGATTGCAGCTGCGCGCCGCCGCGGACGGTGGCGGTGCGGCCGCTGACGAGGATGTTGGCGCCCATGCGGTTGAGCTCCTGCACGTGCATGAAGCGGTTTTCGAAGATGTTTTCGGTGACGACGGAGGTGCCGTCGGCCTGGGTCATGAGGGCCATGAACTGGGCCTGCATGTCGGTGGGGAAGCCGGGGTACTCTTCGGTGGACATGTCGGAGGCGGCGAGCTTGCCGCCGGAGTGGACGCGGACGTTGTCGTTGCCGACCTCGAGCTTGACGCCGCACTCTTCGAGCTTGGAGATGACCGAGCCGAGATGTTTGGGCTCGCAACAATCGATGTTGAGGTCGCCGCCGGTGATGGCGCCGGCGATGAGGAAGGTTCCGGCTTCGATGCGGTCGGGATTGATGCGATGCTTTGCGCCGTGGAGCTTCGCGACGCCCTTGATGCGGATGGTGCCGGTGCCGGCGCCTTCGATCTTCGCGCCCATGGCGTTGAGCAGAGCGGCGAGGTCGCAGACCTCGGGCTCGCGCGCGCAGTTTTCGAAGATGGATTCGCCGTCGGCGAGGGCGGCGGCCATGAGGAGATCTTCGGTGCCGGTGACGGTGATCTTGTCGAAGACGATGTGCGCGCCCTTTAATCTGTCGGTGCGGGCTTCGAGGTAGCCGTGCTCCTGGGTGATGGTGGCGCCCATGGCTTCGAGGCCCTTGATGTGGAGATCGATAGGACGGCCGCCGATGGCACAGCCGCCGGGCATCGCCACGCGGGCCATGCCGGTGCGCGCAATGAGGGGCCCAAGAACGAGCGAGCTGGCGCGCATGGTTTTGACGATCTCGTATTTGGCGACGGGGTCGGAGAGGACGGCGCACTTGATGCGGGTGCGGTGCTGGGCGCGGCCGTAGCCGAGCTCGACCTCAGCGCCCATGGAGGCGAGCAGCCTGCGCTCGGTCTCGATGTCGCGGACCTGCGGGATGTTTTCGAGGATGACCTCGTCTTCGGTGAGGATGGCGGCGGCCATGCAGGGGAGGGCCGAGTTTTTTGCGCCGGAGATCTTGATGGTGCCGAGGAGCGGGTTGCCGCCGCGGATGACGAACTTGTCCATTCCGCTAGTGTACGGATGATGCGGGCGGGCGCGAGTGATTGGATTGGTGCGGGGATGGGAAGGAAGAAATAGGAAGTAGGGACTCGGGAATTGCAAATGGAGAAGCCCTTGCTGCATCGCAAGGGCTTCTTGTTGTGACGTGTTCTCTGTTCTGTTAGAGACCGGGGGGCGGGGCCTGCTGGTCGGGTTGCGCCTGACCGCTGGGGCCGTTGGGGCCATTAAAGCGACGGTGGTTGTGACGCATCGCCTTCATCTGCTGGAGCTGGTCCGGGGTGAGAACGCCGGCGAGCTGCTGCTCGGTGCTCTGGTGGATGGAGCGCATCTGCTGGTGGCGCTGCTGGGGAGTGAGCGACTGATCCTGGACGAGCGCGCGGAACTGCTGGTCGCGGCTTGCGAAGATCGGTTCGAGTTTCGCTTCCTGATCCTGGGTGAGGTTCAGACGCTTGGCCAGCATGGCGGCCTGGCGCTGCGGGTTGGCATGGTGATGGCCGTGGCGATGGTAGGCTGGCGCGCCTGCGACCGGAGCGTCCTGCGGCGGCGTGGGCTGCGTCTGTTGGGCTGGCTGCTGGGCGGGCTGTTGAGCCACGAGGGCCATGGAGCCGGTGAGGGCCAGGGCGAGCGCGGAGGTGAGAAGAATGCGTTTCATCAGACTTACTCCTTGGCGCGGCCGGGGAGGAACTGCCGCGTTCGTATGGAATAAACACGAGCGTGGGCGGATGTTGCGCGCGACTTTACGGGCGCCGCGGGTTTGTGCGGGGCGCCGGCTGCCTTTGGCATGTAGACGGGGGTAGGTGAGGGATCAGGTGCAGATCTGCGGCGATCCAAGCAAAATGCGGAGATCCTTCGACTATGCGCCGCGATAAAACTGCGACGCTTCGCTCAGGATGACAGCGTAAGTGGGTTCGTCGACGCGCGTATCCGAGGAAGCCTAGAGCTCGAGGCGGGAGTCTTCGATGGCGAGGCGGACGTTGCCGTCGGATTTTTGCAGGCGGCGGACGGCTTCCATCTTGTCGACGTTGGCCTTGAGCATCACGACGGCGATGGGGATGGACTTGCCGGCGGCCTTGATGGTGCGGATGGCGGTGTCGCGGTCGATGCTGCAGAGCTTCATGAGAACGCGGATGCCGCGCTCGACGAGCTTGGCGTTCTTCATGTGCACGTTCACCATCAGGTTGTCATAGACGTAGCCGAGCCGCGTCATGGCGCCGGTGGTGATCATGTTGAGGATCATCTTCTGGGCGGTGGAGGCCTTCATGCGGGTGGAGCCGGAGATGACCTCGGGGCCGACCTCGGCGCAGATGGTGATGTCGGCGACCTGGGAGAGATCGGAGTTGGGGTTGCAGGTGATGGCGGCGGTCTTGGCGCCGCGGGCGCGGGCGTAGTCGGTGGCGCCGACGACGTAGGGGGTGCGGCCGGAGGCGGAGATGCCGATGACGATGTCTTTTCTCGTAGGCCGGCGGCGGGCGATGTCTCTCTGGCCGAGCTCGGGCGAGTCCTCGTTGACGTCGGAGGCGGAGGCGAGGGCTTTGGGACCGCCGGCCATGATGTATTGGACCTGCTGCGAGGCGGTGGAGAAGGTGGGCGGGCACTCGGAGGCGTCGAGAGCGGCGATGCGGCCGGAGGAGCCGGCGCCGACGTAGATGAGGCGGCCGCCGTCGCGCAGGGAGCGGGCGACGGTGTCGATGACCATGGCGATCTCGGGGAGGGCCTTCTTTACGGCGGCGGCAACTTTGGCGTCCTCATGGGAGATGATGCGGGCGATCTCGATGGCGGACTTGGTGTCCAATCCCTCGGAGGCCTCGTTGGGGCGCTCGGTGGTGAGGTTTTGGAGATCGGTGACGGAGTGTGCAACCGACTTCTCTGTGGAAGTCGGGGACGGCATGGTGAGTGTGGCCATAGTGATTCCGTTGCTTTTCCTATTCTAAATCAAAGCGGGGGTTCTGAGTCCCTAAAGAAATGGGACGGGTTTGGCTCGTGACAGTTCCCTTTGGGACGATTTCGAGCGGTTTGGGTTACTGTTCAGTTCTGAGCTTGAGGCTGTGAGGCTTTGACGGGAGGATGGATGAGGTTGCGGACGGTGGTTGGGACGATATTGGTGTGTGGGCTGGCGGGAGTTCTGGCGGCGCAGACGAGCGGGCAGACGGGTGATTCCGCGCTGCAGCAGCAGGTGGCGGCCATTGCGTCGGCGCACCAGGGCAAGGTGGCGATGTTTGCCGAGCAGTTGAATACCGGCAAGACGGTCGCGCTCGATGCGGACACGCCGGTGCAGACGGCGAGCGTGATCAAGCTGGCGATTCTGTACGACGCGATGGTGGAGGTTCGCGAGGGGAAGGCGAACTGGGACGAGAAGATGGTGCTGAAGCCGGGCGAGGCGGTGAGCGGGTCGGGGATGCTGCTGTTCTTCGACACGCCGCTGACGCTGACGCTGAAGGATGTGCTGACGATGATGGTGGTGGTCAGCGACAATACGGCGGCGAATATGGCGATGGACCGGTTTGGGATCGATGCGGTGAATGCGCGGATGGAATCACTGGGGCTGAGAAATACGCACCTCTACAAGAAGGTGATGAAGCCGGCGACGGAGCCGATGCCGGCGGACCAGCCGAAGTTCGGGCTGGGGAAGACGACGCCGCGAGAGATGGCCGAGCTGATGACCGACATCGGCGAGTGCAGGCTGCATGAGACGAATGCAGCGCAGGTGGCGAAGGGCGCAGCCGCGGCGTTTGCGCCGATGGACGATCAGGACAAGGCGGTGTGCGCGGTGACGCTGGGGATGTTGAAGGACCAGTTTTATCGCGATACAGTGCCGCGGTATCTGCCCAATGGAGGCGACCAGACGGTGGCGAGCAAGACGGGATCGCTGAATGCGGTGCGGAACGATGTGGCGATTGTGGCGGGGAAGACGGGGCCGATGGTGCTCTCGATCTTTACCTACGACAATGCGGACCACAGCTGGACGGTGGACAACGGAGCGGAGGTGACAATTGCGAAGATCGCGAAGGCGATTGTGGATGCGTGGTCGCCGGAGGGGTTGGATGCGAAGGCGCTGGTTCCGGGGTTGGGGATGGCCAAGTGAGGACGATTGAGGTGCCGCATCAGAAGCAATACAGGGGATCAGAAGCAATACAGGGGTCTCTCCGCTCCGCCTCGCGATGAGGCCGCGAGGCTCCGGTCGAGATGACAGGAGTTGGCAGGATTGGGTGGTGACCATCGTACTGAGGCGAAGGGCGGGGAGCTGCGTCTAAACTAATAGGTGGGCCGTCTGGCAGGAGGGCAGGGCTGACAGTCGGCGATTTTGGGGAAGAACAGTTTGATCGAGGATGAGACAACCGAGGAACGGGGCGCGGCGGAGGAGATTTCCCTGCCGCGGCAGGGCGCGGGGCGCAGGCTGGAGAGGCCGGAGGGCGGGTTGCGGTCGTGGGTACGCGACCTGGTGATCTCGGTGATGGTGTCGGTGTTCATCATCCTGTTTCTGTACCAGCCGGTGCGGGTGGAAGGGACGAGCATGCTGCCGCAGCTGCAGGACCAGGACCGGCTGTTTATCAACAAGTTCGCGTATGACGTGGAAACGATCCATCGCGGGGATGTGGTGGTGTTCCGGTATCCGCATGATGAGACGAAGAGCTATATCAAGCGGGTGATTGCGCTGCCGGGGGACGATCTGCGAATCGACCATGGGGCGGTCTGGCTGAACGGAAGGCGGCTGACGGAGAACTATGTGCCGCCGATGTACAGGGATGACCGCTCGATGCCGGAGATGGTGCTGCCGGAGGGCGAGTACTTCGTGATGGGCGACCACCGGTCGATTTCGAGCGACAGCCGGGACTTTGGGCCGGTGGCGGGAAGGCTGATCTACGGGCGGGCGGCGTTTGTGTACTGGCCGGTGGACCAGGCGGGGGTCGTGCACTAAAGGTGGAAGGCGTGACCCTAGTGGTGCACGGAAGATGTGCTGCGATTGGGGCGGCGGATGGAGCGAAGGTGGACTTCCCGGTGCGGGCTCAAGCGGCTTAGAAAAGAGGGCAAGTGGTTTTAGAGCATTTTCCTGATGCCGGGGCCATGGATGCAGCATTCGATGCCGTTTTCTTCGCTGGAAAACGGCCCGAGCTGTTCCGGTTCCAAATGACATCCTCAGGAAAATGCTCCAGGAGTTTTGCCTTTTATGTCTCGTGCTCCTCTAGGATGGTCGTTGCTGATCGTGCTGGGCGTGCTGATTGCTGCTTTGGGCAGCCTGGCGCTCACGTAGGATACGGCGTTCCGCTTGACGCGAAGGCTCGAGCGGTGGTGTGTGTGGGCGGTGTGGAGTGGGCGGCGTGGAGTGGGCAGCTGCTCAGGCGTACTGCACAATGCCGGCGAAGGTAGAGGGTGCAAGGCTGGCGCCGCCGACGAGAGCGCCATCGATCTCCTCTTGCGCCATTAGGGCGCTGATGTTTTCCGGCTTGACGGAACCGCCGTAGAGGATGCGCGTGTTTTGGGCGGTCTGCTCATCGAGGCAGCGCGCGAGTTCGTGGCGGACGATGCGATGCGCGTCGGCGGCCATCTCGGGTGAGGCGGTGAGGCCGGTACCGATGCACCATACAGGCTCATAGGCGATGACGAGGTGGCGGGCCTCCGCGGGGGCGATGTTTTTGAGTGCGGCGCGGACCTGGGTGCGAAGGACCTCTTCGGTCTTGTTCTGCTCGCGCTCGGAGAGTACCTCGCCGACGCAGACGATGGGATAGATGCCGTGGGCGGTGGCGGACTTGAGCTTGAGGTTGATGCGCTCGTCGGTTTCGCCGAAATACTGGCGCTGCTCCGAGTGGCCGAGCAGGACGTGACGGCAGCCGAGGGAGAGCAGCATGGGGGGCGAGGTCTCGCCGGTGTAGGCGCCTTCGTTAAGCCAGTGCATGGTCTGCGCGCCGATGTGGATGTTGGAGCCGGCTGCGGCTTCGATGGCCGCGGCGAGCGAGGTGAACGAGGGGAAGATGCGGACCTCGTCGCGGATGTGATCCTTGACCAGCGGGAGGAAGGCTTCGAGGAAGGCGAGGGTCTCCTGCGGGGTTTTGTACATCTTCCAGTTGCCGGCGATGATCGGCTTGCGCATGAAGGTTGTTTCTCCGGGGCTGCTGCGGTTAGAAGTTCGTGGTTGATATCAGTTGTATAACATTGGCTGCGGTTGGTTCGGGGTTCGTGCGTTCAGCTCTCGGCTGTGAGCTTTGAGCTGTGAGCTCAAGGGATCGGAGGGCACTTGCAGGATTTTCGGGGTCTTGATGTTTGGAAGCGGGCCCATGCTCTTGTCTTAAATGTCTATCGCGCGACACAGGCTCTCCCGCGCGAGGAAGTCTTTGGCGTGACGATGCAGTTGCGCCGTGGCGTGGTGGGAGTAGCTACGCGCATAGCAGAGGGATGCGGACGAGAGAATGATCTTGAGTTTGCTGCGGATCTCAGAAGAGGCGTCGCAGGTTGCAGCGTTGTCGAATACCTGATTCTGCTGGCGCGAGACCTCGAATACTTGAACTCCGAGATCAGCGACAGACTGACTGGAGAGGTGGTCGAGGTGCGGAAGATGATCTACGGTCGGCTGCGCAAGCTGTAGTTATTGGTGGTTATTTGTCGGTGAGGGCGGCGACGCCGGGGAGGGTTTTGCCTTCGAGGAATTCGAGGGAGGCTCCGCCGCCGGTGGAGATGTGAGTGATCTTGTCGGCGACGCCGGAGTTGTTGACCGCAGCGACGGAGTCGCCGCCGCCGACGATCGTGATGGCGTCTTCGTTCGCGGCGCAGGCGCGGGCGATGGCGTTGGTGCCCTTGGCGAAGGGCGTGAGCTCGGCGACGCCCATGGGGCCGTTCCAGACGATGGTGGCGGCCTCGGCGATCTCGGCGGCGAAGAGCTTGACGGTCTCGGGGCCGATGTCGAGCGCCATCAGATTTTCGGGGAAGGGGCCGTCGCCGGAGAAGAGCTGTGTCTTTGCGTCGGAGGCGACCTTGTCGGCGAGGCAGTGGTCGACGGGCAGAAGGAACTTGACGCCGCGCCGCTCGGCCTTGGCGAGGGTGGCGCGGGCGACGTCGATCTTGTCGGGCTCGGTGAGGGACTTGCCTGTGGACTGACCTTTGGCGTTGAGGAAGGTATAGGCCATGGCGCCGCCGATGAGGAGAGCGTCAACCTTGTCGAGCAGCGCGTTGATGACCTCGATCTTGTCGGAGACCTTGGCGCCGCCGATGATCGCGACGAAGGGACGGTTAGGATCCGTGACAGCCTTGCCAAGATAGGTGAGCTCTTTTTCCATGAGGAGGCCGGCGGCGCATTTGCCTCCGTTCTCTTTCACGATGCGCGTGATGCCTTCGGTGGAGGCGTGGGCGCGATGCGCCGCCCCGAAGGCGTCGTTGACGTAGACGTCGCAGAGCGCAGCGAGCTCTTTGGCGAAAGCGGGATCGTTGGCCTCCTCGCCGGCGTGAAAGCGGAGGTTTTCGAGCAGGAGGGTCTGACCGGACTCTAGGTTGCCGGCCATCTCTCGCGGGAGGGTGCCGACGCAGTCGGGGGCGAAGGCGACGTTCTCGCCGTCGGTGAGGGTGTGCTCGAGCAGGGCGCGGAGGCGATCGACGACGGGGCGAAGGCTCATGGTATCGACGCGCTTGCCCTTGGGGCGGCCGAGATGCGCGGCGAGGATGACCTTGGCTTTGCGGCGCAGGGCGTACTCGATGGTGGGGATGGTCTCGCGAATGCGCGTGTCGTCGGTGATGGTGCCCTCTTTGGTGAGAGGGACGTTGAAGTCGACGCGGATGAAGACACGC
This sequence comes from Acidobacteriaceae bacterium, assembly GCA_036272895.1. Taxonomy (GTDB): domain Bacteria; phylum Acidobacteriota; class Terriglobia; order Terriglobales; family Acidobacteriaceae; genus Granulicella. The sequence continues at coordinate 259,078 of DATAXW010000022.1, forward strand.
TTGTCGGCCAGATCGAGGTCACGGATGGAGAGCTTGGGCATTGGGTTGAGGATAAATGAGAGAGGGGGAGTCTTCGCCAGTGGATAAGGAATTTGAGGAAATTATTGGCGGGCGAAACGGCGGGCGATGAGGGCGATGGGCAGGCCCATGCAGAGGAGCAGAGCGAGCACGGCGTTAATGAGCACGGCCGTTGGATGGTGATGCGAGCGCGGAGGAAGGCGTGCCAGAGGCAAGACGATGTAGTTCATCACGATGTAGATGATGCCGCCATAGAGGAGACCGCTGACGATCGCATGGCGGGTGAGAGCGGTGAAACGGGCGGCGGCGACGAGGAAGAGTGCAGACCAGAAGAGCGTAATCGCGTAGTGAATGGCGAGACCGAGCGCTGCTGTTGTGAGGCCGCCGTGGAAGGCTGAGATGCCGATAAGACAGGCGGCGATGAAGTGGAGGAGGCCTTCGGCGGGGACGCCACGGAGGCCGTTGAAGATGAGGGCGTCGGCGATGTCGAGTGTGCCGGCGATGAGCAGGCAGAGCCCGAGGGCTTGGACGAAGGCGCGGCGGGACATGGCGAGAATTGTAGCTGCGGGTGCGATGGTTCGCGTATAGAGCGTCAGGGGATGACGGCTTCGGCTTCGATCTCGACGCGCCACTTGGGGTTGAGCAGCTCTTTGACGACGACCATGGTGGCCGCAGGGCGGATGGAGGCGAAGACTTCGCCGTGGGCGCGGCCGACCTCCTCCCAGTCTTCGGTGTGGGTGAGGTATATGCGGGTGCGGACGACGTCGGAGAAGGATGCGCCGGCCCGGGTGAGGGCTTTGCCGATGAGGACGAAGACGGCGCGGGCCTGCTCGTAGGCTGGAAGGTCTTCGGCGCCGACGGGAGCGGTGCCGGCGACGTGGACGACGTTGCCCACGCGTACGGCGCGGGAAAAGCCGATGATCGGCTCGTAGGGCGAGGTGCCCGGGATGTTGGTGCGGTTCATAGAAGAGATGTTAACCAATGCTGCGGAAGCCCGTTGTATGCGCAGACGACCTGCGGGGGAGCAGGTGTCTGGGAGATGACGATGGTGCAATGGCGGGGTGTGACGGCGAAGGTGTTGGGGCCGCTGGTGATGGCAGTGGCGATGGTGTCGCCGGGGATGGTGCAGGCTCAGACATCACTACCGGCCGCAGGGCAGACGGGTGCGGCGGGCGCACCGACGTCTGCGGCTGACCTGGGGGCGGCGCAACAGCGGCTGATGGAACTGCTGAGGGTGAGTCCGAACCTGGCGAATGTGGTGGCGAGCGATCCCTCGCTGCTGGCGAACCAGGATTACATCGCCAAGAGCAACCCGGAGCTGGCCGCCTACCTGGTGCAGCATCCCGAGATTGCGCGGAATCCCGCGTTCTGGCTGTTCTCCGATCTGAAGAGCCCGCAGCAGCAGCCGTATGACGTTCTGGAGCCGAAGGCGGGTTTCGTGGAGTCGGGACCGCGTGGGGGAAGCGAGGGGTTCAATCGTGCGCTCGACAACATGATGCCGGCGATTGTTCTGGTGGTGCTGATGGGCACGCTGGTATGGCTGATCCGCGCGCTGCTCGAGAACCGGCGCTGGACGAAGGTGTTCGCCCTGCAGAGTGAGGTGCATGGCAAGCTGATCGAGCGATTTGCGACGAGCCAGGAGCTTATGGGCTATATGGAGACGGACTCCGGGCGGCGATTCCTGGAGGCTGCGCCGATTGTGACCGAGACGGATTCGCGGCGAATGCCGAATCTGGTGTCGCGCGTGATGGCCACGCTGCAGGTGGGGTTGGTACTGGCACTGCTGGGCGGAGGACTCCTGGTACTGAAGAATTCGGTAGGCGACGCGGGCACGACGATGCTGGTGCTGGGGATTGTTGCGCTGATGCCGGGGATCGGGCTTATTCTGTCGGCGGCTGTGCTGTGGGCGCTGGGCAAGCGGCTGAACCTGGTAGAGAGTGCGCGCGTATCAACGGATGTTGATCTGCGAGGACGAGAGTGAGGCTGTGGGCGGCCGCGCTCCGGATGAGGATGGCGCGATGACCTGGGATGAGGTTCTCGAGAGTGTGCAGGCGGGTGAGAGCACTGCAGCCGAGTCGCGCATGGACAGAGATGCGTTTGCCGGATTCTATGAGCGGACGGCGCGGCCGTTGTGGGCGTACCTGACGAGGGTGTCGGGCGATCCGACGCTGGCAGACGATCTGGTGCAGGAGAGCTTTGTGCGCATGCTGTGCGCAGCGACGCCGCTGGATGGCGAGGTGCATGCGAAGCGGTATCTTTTCCGGATTGCGACGAACCTGTTGCGGGATTACTGGCGCAGGCCGAAGGCGTCGTCGATTGAGGAGCTGCCGGAGGTTTTGTTTGCGAATGCCAGTGGCGAGGGAATGGATGCGCAGATGATGCTGGAGCCGCGGCTGCTGCAGCTTCGTCCTCGGGAGCGGCAGCTGCTGTGGCTGGCGCATGCGGAGGGTTATTCGCACAAGGAGATTGCGGAGATTATGGGGTTGCGGTCGCCGAGCATTCGGCTGATGCTGTTTCGCGCGCGGCACCGGATGGCGGAGTTGCTCGAGGAGCGTGCGCGATGATGGGCTGCGCGAGAGCCACGGAGATGCAGGAGCTGCTGCGGCTGGGGCACTGGCCGCAGGCCGCGGGCGCGGAGCTCGAAGAGCATGTGCGCGGATGCCGCAGGTGCGGCGAGATGGTGTTGCTGACGCAAGCGTTCGGTGCGGCGAGGGCGAGCTCGATGAGTGAGGCGCGCGTGGAGCCTCCGGCGCTGGTGTGGTGGCGGGCGCAGTTGCGACGGCGGCACGAGACGATGCAGCGCGTGGAGCGTCCGATGCGCGTCCAGATGCTGGTGGTGCTGGCAGTGGTTTGCGTGGGACTGGGGCTGGCGTTTCAGCTGAGCGGCGGTGTGCCGGTGTGGCGCTCCTGGGTGAGTGCGGGCGCGGAGGCTGTGGTGCGGTCCGGTGTGGGAAGTCTGGGGCCAGGGCTCGCGGTCGTGAGCGCGGTTGCGCTGGCGATGATGGCGGGGCTGGCGGTGTACCTGACGGTGGAGCGGAAGTAGCGCGTTAAGCGAAATCGCCTGCCGCTTGGGCAGGCGATTCTTGTTTGCAGAGCGATGTGCGTTACATGCCCTTCTTCTTGAGGAAGACGATGAGGTCTCGGACGCGGTTGGAGTAGCCCCACTCGTTGTCGTACCAGCTGATGACCTTGCCGGTGTTCTGGCCGACGACCTTGGTGAGCTTGGCGTCGACGATGGAAGAGAGCGGGTTGCCCTTGAAGTCGGAGCTGACGAGCTCCTGCTCTTCGAAGCCGAGGATGCCCTTGAGCGGGCCATCGGCGGCGGACTTGAGCGCGGCGTTGATGGACTTCACGTCGATGGGTTTCTCGGTGACGAAGGTGAGATCGACGACCGAGACGTTGGGTGTGGGAACGCGGATGGCGAAGCCGTCGAGCTTGCCGTCCATCTCCGGGATCACGAGCTTGAGGGCCTTGGCGGCGCCGGTAGAGCTGGGGATCATGGAGAGCGCGGCGGCGCGGGCGCGGCGGAGGTCCTTGTGAGGCGTGTCGAGGATGACCTGATCGTTGGTGTAGCTGTGGATCGTGGTCATGATGCCGGAGGTGATGGTGAAGGTGTCGTGCAGGACCTTGACAACGGGGGCGAGACAGTTGGTGGTGCAGCTCGCGTTGGAGATGACGTTGTGCCTGGCGGGATCGTATTTGCCTTCGTTGACGCCGAGGACGACGGTAAGGTCTTCGTTGGTGGCGGGCGCGGAGATGATGACCTTCTTCACGGTGGAACCAAGGTGAGCCTTGGCCTTTTCGGCGTCGGTGAAGAAGCCGGTGGATTCGACGACGATCTCGGCGCCGACGGAGGCCCAGTCGAGCTTGGAGGGGTCACGCTCGGCGAAGACCTTGATGGTCTTGCCGTCGACGGTGAGGGAGTTTTCGGTGTAGGAGACTTCATTCTTGAGGTTGCCGAGGATGGAGTCGTACTTGAGCAGGTGCGCGAGAGTGGCAGGGGTGGTGAGATCGTTGACGGCGACGAATTCGATATCAGGATTGCCGAGAGCGGTGCGAAAGACGTTGCGGCCGATGCGGCCGAAGCCGTTGATGCCAACCTTCACTGCCATTGGAATGTGTGACCTCGCGGAGAGAATGTGGGAGCTCGGCACGGTTCGCCTGGGGGCAAAAGGCCAAACAATCCCAACCTGAGGCTATCAGAGCAGGATTGGCACCGCAAACCGCAGGGGACGAGCGAGTGCTGTGCACTGCTTTTGCGGCAGAGCGGAGCCGTATGGTAAAAGCAGCTATGCGCGAATGGATGCGCGAGAAACTCATGAGACGACGTTCCAAGCGTGGGCCCAACGAATCAGAGTCCACGGGCAAGATTGGGCAGGAGCTACCGACGAACCAGCCGGCGCCACTTCGGCCGGCGTATCCGGAGGCTCCTAACAACAAGAGCGAGGCAGAGTCGCAGGCTCAGGGTCGCCGCGAGGCGCACGAGCAACAGCCGCATGCGGCGGAGCAAGAGCAGCATGCGCCAGAGCCGGTGAAGGCGCAGAGCCCGCAGCAGATGGTGGTGGAGACGCAGCCGGAGTCGGTGGCGACGCCGCCGGCGGAGCCTGTGGCCGCGCGGTCACCACGCGGGTACGTGGTGCTGACGATCGGGCTGCCGGGTTCGGGCAAGACGACGTGGTACAAGCGCCGCGGCGTGCAGCCGTTGTCGAGCGACATGCTGCGGACGATTCTGTTCGACGACATTACGGACCAGCGGTATCAGGGGCTGGTGTTCTCGACGCTGCGGAGTTTGCTGCGCGCCCGGCTGATTGCGAAGATGCCGTGGAACTATGTCGATGCAACGAATCTGAGTCCGCATGAACGGCGGCAGTGGATCAAGATGGCGAAGAGCTTCGGCTATGAGGTGCAGGCGGTGTTCTTCGATGTGCCGCTGGCGGTGTGCCTGGAGCGGAACGCGAAGCGCGACCGCCAAGTCTCCGACGAGGCGATGCACAAGATGGCCGAGAGGCTGCGGCCGCCGGCGTTCAAGGAAGGCTTTGACAAGATTACTGTGGTGCGGGTGAAGGGCGCGCAGGCCGGGGGCGGAGAGAACATGTCCGGCGAGCAGAGCGGAGCGGAGAGCGCTTCGGAGACGGTCGAGAATTAAGTAAAGACGCGCAGGAGATCGATGGCCACCCTGGGAGTGGAGTTCGCGCAGGTGAGCTTCACGATGCCGGGTGGCCGTCAGCTTTTGCGCGATGTCTCGCTGCGGGTGGAAGCGGGGACGACGACGGCGCTGCTGGGGCGGAGCGGGTCCGGCAAGACGACGCTGCTGCGCACGGTGAACGCGCTGGTGAGGCCGACGAGTGGGTGCGTATTGGTGGAGGGGCGCGATGTGGCAGCGGAGGATGCGATCGCGTTGCGGCGAGGCATCGGATATGTGATTCAGGAGATCGGGCTGTTTCCGCAGATGACGGTGGAGCGCAATGTGGGGATGGCGCTGGAGCTGGCGGGGCGATCGAAGCAGGAGATGGCGGCGCGTGCGGCGGAGATGCTGCGCATGGTGGGGCTGGCTTCGGAGTCTGGTGGGGACTCCGCGAAGCGGTATCCGTGGCAGCTGAGCGGAGGACAGCGGCAGAGAGTGGGCGTGGCGCGGGCGCTGGCGAATGAGCCGAAGGTGCTGCTGATGGATGAGCCGTTTGGTGCGCTCGATCCGTTGACAAGGGCGGAGATGCAGACGATGCTGCGGGATCTGCTGCGACGCACGGGCGTGACGACGCTGATCGTGACGCATGATCTGGAGGAGGCGCTGTATTTGGCCGACCGGGTGGTGCTGCTGGAGGCGGGCGCTGTCGTTGCGGACTTGGCGCGAGATGAGGTGCGAGGTGCTGGAAGCCGAGGGGCGGGGAATGAGGCGATGAGGGCATACGTGGCGGCGACGCATCGCGAGGATGCGGCATGAGCGGCTTTCTCGAGGAGTACGGCGGGCAGATCGCGCGGTTGACCTTTGAGCATGTGTGGCTGACGGCGAGTGCAATGCTGTTTGCGTGCGCGATCGGGCTGCCGCTGGGGGTGTTGCTGACGCGCAGGCGTGGGCTCGCGCGGCCGGTGCTGGCGATGGCGAATATCCTGCAGACGATTCCAAGCCTGGCGCTGTTTGGGTTGCTGTTGCCGGTGCCGTTCCTGGGCGAGCGTGCGGCGCGGCTGGCGATTGTGGCGCTGACGGCGTATGCGTTGCTGCCGATTCTGCGCAACACCTATGACGGGATTGGGAGCGTGGATGCCGCGCTGATCGATGTGGCGAATGCGCTGGGAATGACCGGATGGCAGCGGCTGCGCAAGGTGGAGCTGCCGATGGCGGCGAGCGTGATCCTGGGCGGGATGCGGACAGCGACGGTGATCTGCGTGGGCGTGGCGACGATTGCGGCGGCGATCGGCGCGGGCGGGCTGGGCGAGCTGATCTTTCGCGGCGTCGCGAGTGTGGACAATGGGCTGGTGCTGGCCGGGGCGATTCCGGCGGCGCTGCTGGCGCTGTGCGCCGACGGGCTGTTGGGGTTGGCTGAGAGGCGGCTGGCGGTGCGGCGGTGAAGGGAAGCGGGTCAGCAGGTCAGCGAGTCAGCAAGTCAGCGGAGCGGCAGGTTGGCGGACGTACAGTTGCGATGCTGGCTCTGGTGGGACTCGCTTTGTGCTCAGCGTGTGCGCCGCCGCGGTCGTCGCATATTGTGATTGGGGCGAAGAACTTTACGGAGCAAGTGGTGCTGGGCGAGTTGTTGGCGCAGGAGACTGAGGCGAGCGGCGGCGGCAAAGTCGAGCGGAGGTTCTGGCTGGCGGGGAGTTATCTGTGTCAGCAGGCGCTGATCTCGGACCGCATCGATGGATATGTGGAGTACACAGGGACGGCGCTGACGGCGATCCTGAAGCAGCCGCTGCCGAAACCGGGCACGTGCGATGAGGCGTGCGTTCATGCGGAGGTGGCGCGGCTTTATGAAAAACGCTATCGGGTGCGGGTGGGGCCGGGGATGGGGTTTGAGGATACGTTTGCGATGGTGGTGAGGGCGGAGGATGCGAGGCGGCTGGGGTTGCGGACGATCTCGGATGTGGCGAAGGTGAATCCACCGATGCGGCTCGGAGTTGGGTATGAGTTTGCGGAGCGGCCGGATGGGTTGCGGGGGTTGAGCGCGGCGTATGGGCTGCGGTTCGAGGGGCCGCCGCGAACGATGGAGCTGGGGCTGCTGTATCGGGCGCTGGCGTCACACCAGGTGGATATTGTGGCGGGGAACTCGACGGATGCGGCGATCCGGTCGATGGGGTTTGTCGCGCTCGAGGATGATAAGCACTACTTTCCGCCGTATGAGGCGGTTCCGCTGGTGAGAGAGGATTCGCTGAAGCGGTGGCCGCAGATTGGCGTGGCGATGGAGCGGCTGGCGGGCAAGGTGAGTGCGGAGGAGATGCGCGCGATGAATTTTGCGGTCGAGCAGAAGCACCGGGATGTGGCGGAGGTGGTGAGGGAGTTTCGGACGGCGCATGGGCTGTAGGGCTGTACCCCCCTCCCCGGCAAACTTGCGCAAAGTATTCAAAGGAAATGATTTAGCTTTGGACTTCAGTTGGGGCGGTTGTGCAAAGTCTTCATTCGCGAAGGGTTAGACCGGAATCTGCTTGCAAAGTCTTGATGAAAAAGAGCTTAGTGTCTTAATGCACGAAGCCCGGCGATGTGCCGGGCGAGAGGTTCTGTTGCTTCTATTGTAGTGGGTGTGTCAAGGGTTGGAGGCCGGGATGGAGCGGGTTGTGGAGCGGTTTACGGAGATCGAGCCGTGGATGCGAGGAACGCACGAGGAGCTGGATGTGGTGCGGCGCGCGGTGGTGCATGCGCTGGAGCTGGCCGAGGAGGATGTGGCGAGGTGGTGCGGCGGTTTGAGCGATACGGAGATGTTGGCGCGGCCCTTCGGGCTCGCTCCGGTGGCGTTTTATCTGCGGCATATGGCGCGGTCGCTGGACAGGCTGCTGACCTATGCGGAGGGGCGGATGCTGGATGCGGCGCAGCTTGCGGCGTTGAAGACGGAGCTGGAGGGCGGAGGGACGGCGGCGGAGATTCTGCGGGAGTTTCGGGAGGGAGTGGAGCGAGCGAAGGAGCGGGTGGTATCGTTTGCGCCGCAGAGTTATGAGGAGGAGCGAGGGATTGGGCGGCGGAGATTGCCGACGACGGTGGGCGGGATACTGATTCATTGCGCGGAGCATACGCAGCGGCATGTGGGGCAGGTGGTGACGACGGCCAAGCTGCTGAAGGCGAATGAGGAGGGGCGATGAAGATTGACCTGGCTGGAAAGGTGGCCGTGGTTGCGGGAGGAACGGGCGGACTGGGACGCGCCGTCTCGCTGGCGTTTCTGGAGGAGGGAGCGAAGGTGGTGGTTCCCTATCACAGCGAGAAGGAGTTTGCCGAGCTGCGGCGGGCGGCGGCGGGGCGCGAATCGCAGTTGATCGGCCGAATGGTCGATGTTCTGGAGGAGAGCGCGGTTGCGAAGTTCGTAGAGGAGATCGGCCGGATCGATGTGCTGGTGAACACGGTGGGCGGATACGTGGGCGGGGTTGAGCTGTGGAAGCTCGCGCCCGCGGACTTCGATCGCATGTTGAATCTCAATCTGCGCAGCGGATATCTGCTGGCCCGGGCGGTGGCGCCGGGGATGTTGGCACGAGGAAGTGGCGCGGTGGTGAACGTGTCGGCGAAGGCGGCGCTGGACCATGGAGCAGGCGCTTCGGCGTATGCCGCATCGAAGGCGGCGTCGCTGGCGATGATGGATTCGCTGGCGGCAGAGACGCGAGGCAAGGGCGTGCGGGTGAACTCGGTGCTGCCGAGCATTATTGATACGCCGGCGAACCGCGGGGCGATGCCGGATGCGGACTTTGCGACGTGGCCGAAGCCGGAGGCGATTGCGAAGGTGATCCTGTTTTTGTGCAGTGACGCGGCGAGCGTGGTGCATGGGGCCGCGGTGCCGGTGTACGGGGAGAGCTAGCGGTTAACATCTTCCGCGATGGGGCCGGTGCACAGAAGGTCAGCGAAGGATGTAAGGCGGAGCCAGCGGGCGATAGCCACAGTGGCTGAGGTCCCTACTGCCGGTTGCTGCTTTGCGCGGAGGTGGTGAGGGCTTGATGGGCCTCCGCGACGCCGGGAGCGTCGGTATCCGCGTTGTGCCAGATGGCGGCCAGTTTTTGATAGGTGCCGCGGGCAGAGGCTTCGTCTCCGGCGAGGTGTTCGGCGCGGGCGAGGCCGAGGAGAGATTCGGTGCGGCCGGGCGCGCGTTCGAGAGCGAGCTGGAAGGACTGACGAGCGCCTGCAGGATCTCCGTGGGCGAGCAGAACCTCGCCGAGCAGCTCTTCGGGCGGAACGAGGGTTACGGGGGGACCGAAGGCGAACGGCATGCTGCGATAGGTGTCGGCGGCGTGACGTATCTCGGCGGACCCGGTGTCGTAGTGGGCTTCCTTGATCTGGATGAGGCCGCTCAGCTCGTCTGCGCCTACGGCGAAGGTCTGGCGATCCGTCGGGTCGACGTCGGCTTCGGAGTGCGAGGCTTGGATATCGGCGCGCAGGGCATCGAGCGCGGAGTGAGCGGCGACGAGATCGCCGCGCTGTGCGGCGGCGTATCCGGTGGCGAAGTGGTGCCATACGGCAAAGTACGGGTTGAGAAGCGTTGTATCGGCGGACAGGGAGCGATTCCAGTCCTGGGATTCGATGAGGGCGACATCCTGCATGAAGACGAGGGAGTTTACGAGGCGGCGATGCAGTTGTGCGGCGTTGGCCGTTTCATAGAGAGGCTGTCCTGGGTGCGCGGCCATCCATGCCGCGGTGTCAACGCCGGTTTGGCGGCAGGCGATGACTGTCTGTTGCGCGGCGCGAAGACGGCCCTGCTGGAAGAAGCCGTACTCCAGCCAGTTTGAATAGTGGCCGCAGTCGTAGCCGGGGAGACCATTGCTCTTGTCCTCGACTTCGCCGACGCGGATGGCGTCGAGGTTCGCCTCGACGACGTCGTCCCACATGCCGAGCGCCATGAAGATGTGCGAGCACATGTGCTGGGCGTGAGCGGCGTCGGGCGCGATTTTAGAGAGAGCACGCGCGGCTTCGAGTGCGCCGGCGGCGTGAGCGGGGTCGTCCATGCCGTGAATCCAGTAGTGGGCGGCGCCGGGGTTGTTGGGTTCGAGGCGGAAGATGGCTTTGGAGATGGCCGCGGCGTGAAGGTAGGCGGGGACGTCGCGAATGCTTTCGCTCTTGCTGATGAGAGCGAGGGCATAGAAGAGCTGCGCGTTGCGGTCCTTCGGGTAGCGCTGGCTGAGCTGCTGCATCGCGGTGGCGTAGCGCAGATCGCGCTCGGCTTTGGTGCCGGTGCCGTCGTAGAGGAGCTCGACCGCGGCCATGTAGGCGCGCTCGCGCGGATCGGCGATGCGGGCGGCGCGCGCGGCGGCGGTGGGAGCGAACTTGTCGAGGGCGGCGTGGCCGGCGGCGACGTCTACCTCATTCCAGACGCCGTGGTTGAAGGTCATGGCATCGCCCCAGTAAGCCATGGCGAAGTTGGGATCGAGTTTTTCGGCGGCGAGGAAAGCCTTGTCGGCGTCGGGGTACTCGAAGAGATGGAGCAACAGGAGGCCGCGCATGAAGGCGGTTTGCGCCGCGGGCGATGCGGTGGAGGTGGGGAAGGCGGTTGTGCCGAGGCCGGGGATGGTCTGCGGTGTGCCGGGAAGAGAGGCCGCGGTGGGGATGGCGGCGAGGGCGCATGTGGCCGTGAGGGTGAAAAGGAGAAGAGAGACCCGCAGCAGGAACGAGATGTTTCGATGGATCTGCATGGCTGCTCCGTTCCGATTTATGGATATGGATTCATGGGTTCGTGAAGGCCATTGTCTGCCCAATGGATCGCTATCGCAACTCAGAGTTCATTGACGGAGCAGCGATCAGCAGCCGCCGGCGATGGCGCCGAGGATGAGAAGCGGCTCGCGGCCTTCGGCGATGGGTGCGGGGAGTGGGGCGTCGGGCGAGTCGTGGGAGAGATCCTCTTCGCAGGCGAAGAAGCGGATGAAGGCGCGGCGCTCTTTGGTGGTTTGATCGCGGAGAGTGCCGCAGAGAGTGGGGTGGGCGGCTTCGAGGGCGTCGAGGACGCGGCGGAGGGTGAGGGGGGCGGCGACGTCGAGGAGGACCTCGTGGCCGGAGGTGATGTTGGCGTGGCGGAGGAGCGGAGCGGGGAGTTCGACGCGGATGAGCATGGATGCGGTGGTGGAGAAGCAGATTCCCTTCGGGAATGAAAGAGAGAAAGGCAACGGCAACGGCAACAGCAGAAGCAGGTTCTTCCCCTTCGCGATGCTCAGGGTCAGAATGACAACTAGAAAAACAACAGCAACGACAACAGCAGATCCTCCGCCTTCGGCGAAGGATGACAACCAGAGAGGCAAAGGCAAAGGCGAACAGCAGGTTCTTCGCTGCGCTCAGAATGACAACCAGAAAAACAACAGCAACGGCAAAAGCAGATCCTCCGCCTTCGGCGAAGGATGACAACTAAAAAACAACGGCAAGAACAAAAGCAACGGCAAATGCGGGGGTCCTTCCCTTTCGTTGCACTCAAGGTCAGGATGACAGACGAGAGAGCAAGAGGTCAGGTGAGGGTTTGGACTTCGACGGAGAGGACGGGTGGGAGGTCATGGGTGATGGCGGTCCAGGTGTCGCCGGCGTCGGGGGAACAGTACACTTGCCCGCCGGTGGTGCCGAAGTAGATGCCGCAGTCGCCTTTGGAGTCCGAGAGCGTGTCGACGGCCATGGCGTCGCGGAGGACGTTGACGTAGCAGTCTTTTTGCGGGAGGCCGCGGGTGAGCGGCTCCCAGTCGTTGCCGCCGGAGCGGGAGCGGAAGACGCGGAGCTGGCCGTCGAGCGGGAAGTGCTCGGAGTCGGACTTGATGGGGACGACGTAGACGGTCTCGGGCTGGTGGGCGTGGATGTCGATGGCGAAGCCGAAGTCGGTGGGGAGGTTGCCGGAGACCTCGGTCCAGTGGTCGCCGGCGTCGTCGGAGCGCATGACGTCCCAGTGTTTTTGCATGAAGAGCGTGTTGGGGCGAGCGGGGTTCATGGCGATGTGGTGGACGCAGTGGCCGACCTCGGCGTCGGGGTCGGGGATGTATTGGGAGCGGAGGCCTTTGTTGATGGGCTTCCAGGTTTTGCCGGCGTCGTCGCTGCGGAAGGCTCCGGCGGCGGAGATGGCGATGACGATGCGGTCGGGGTTGGCGGGCGAGAGGATGACGGTGTGGAGGCAGAGGCCGCCGGCGCCGGGCTGCCAGCGCGGGCCAGTCTCGGTGTTGCGGAGGCCGGCGAGCTCGTGCCAGGAGTTGCCGCCGTCGGTGGATTTGAAGAGCGCGGCGTCTTCGGCTCCGGCGAAGATGGTGTCGGGATCGGTGGGGGAGGGTTCGAGGTGCCAAACGCGCTTGAACTCCCAGGGGTGGGGCGTGCCGTCGTACCACTGGTGGGTGCCGGGGACGCCGTCGTAGGCGAAGTTGGCGTTGACGGGGTTCCAGGTGAGGCCGCCGTCGTCAGAGCGCTGGATCTGCTGGCCGAACCAGCCGGAGGTCTGCGAGGCGTAGAGGCGGTTGGGGTCGGCGGGCGAGCCTTTGAGGTGGTAGAGCTCCCAGCCGGCGAAGTGCGGGCCGGCGATCTTCCAGTGTTTGCGGGCGGCGTCGGAGGTGAGGACGAAGGCGCCTTTGCGGGTGCCGGCGAGGACGCGGACGGAGGACATGAGTGGGCTCCTGAAGCGTGGGTGGTTGTTCATGTAAGGAAAGCAGATTCCCTGCGGGAATGACAACCAGAAAAGCAATTGCAGGAGCAAAAACAAAAGCAGGTTCCTCGCTGCGCTCGGAATGACAACCAGAAAGGCAAGCGCAAAAGCAAAAGCAAAGGCAAGAGCAAGAGCAAGAGCAAGAGCAAGAGCAAAGCAAAGCAAGAGCAAAAGCCTCGCGCGTCTTAACGCGCGATACCCACCCTGCCGCGCGATGAGACTGCGCGTCGAGGATGGGGCACCCGCATCTGTGGTGCGTTTGGGTTCGCTTAGAGGAAGAGAGGAGCGAGGACGAGGGTGATCGTCGCCAACAGTTTGATGAGGACGTGGAGGGAGGGGCCGGCGGTGTCTTTGAAGGGGTCGCCGACGGTGTCGCCGACGACGGCGGCCTTGTGGGCGTCGGAGCGCTTGCCGCCGTAGAGACCGGTCTCGATTAACTTTTTGGCGTTGTCCCAGGCGCCGCCGCCGTTGTTCATTAGCATGGCCATCAGAATGCCGGCGATGGTGCCGACCATGAGCAGGCCGGCGACGGCGGTGACTCCGCCGAGGTTGACGGGGTGGCCGTTGATCATGGGCACGATCATCATCTGACCGGGAGCGAGCGAGACGGAGCTGGTGCCGAAGCTGGCTGAGAAGTTGCGGAAGATGAGGCCCACGGCGACCGGCATCAGGACGACCAGAAGGCCGGGAGCGACCATCTCGCGGAGCGCCGAGCCGGTGACGATGGAGACGCAGCGCGCGTAGTTGGGCTTGGCGGTGCCTTCCATGATGCCGGGGTTCTCGCGGAACTGGTCGCGGACGTCCTGCACGACCTTCTGCGCGGCGCGGCCGACGGCGCGGATGGCTAAGGAGGAGAAGAGGAAGACCAGCATGGCGCCGAGCAGAGCGCCGACGAAGACGGGGACCTCGGCGAGGTTGATGTTGGTGAAGGACCAGCCGGGGGGCATGTAGCCGGCGGCGCCAGCGAGCGCGACCTTGTGCGCAACGATGGTGCGGACCTCTTCAAGGTAGGCGGAGAAGAGCAGGAAGGCGGCCAGCGCGGCGGAGCCGATGGCGTAGCCCTTGGTGAGCGCCTTGGTGGTGTTGCCGGCGGCGTCGAGCTTGTCGGTGCGCTCGCGGACGCTCTCGGGCTGGTTGGACATCTCGATGATGCCGCCGGCGTTGTCGGTGATGGGGCCGAAGGTGTCCATGGCGAGGATGTAGGCGGCCGTCGCCAGCATGCCCATGGTGGCGATGGCGGTGCCATAGATGCCCTTCTCGTAGTCGGAGATGCCGGGGAAGCCGGAGAGGCCGCGGATGCCGAAGTAGTAGCTGAGCAGAAGCGCGGCGGAGATGACGATGACCGGGAGCGCGGGGGTCTCCATGCCGACGGCGAGGCCGGAGATGATGTTGGTGGCAGGGCCGGTGAGCGAGGCTTCGGCAATGGATTTGACCGGGCGGTAGCGGGTCTCGGTGTAGTACTGCGTGATCCAGACGAAGAGGAAGGCGGTGGCAAGGCCGACGACGCCGCAGGCGAAGAACCAGGCGGGCTGGACGCCGGGGCCGTTGAGCATGTTCCAGACGACGACGGCGAAGCCGCCGAGCGCGAGGAGGGCGGTGACGTAGAAGCCGCGGTTGAGGGCGCGCATGGGATCGCCGGTCTCTTTGGTGCGGACGACGGCGACGCCGATGACGGAGGCGATGAGATTGATGGCGTGAATGATGAGGGGGAAGAGAATGCCCTTGAGGCCGAAGACGGGGTAGAGGGCGGCGCCGAGGATCATGGCGCCGACGGTCTCGGCGGCGGTGGACTCGAAGATGTCGGCGCCGCGGCCGGCGCAGTCGCCGACGTTGTCGCCGACGAGATCGGCGATGACGGCGGGGTTGCGGGGGTCGTCTTCGGGGATGCCGGCCTCGACCTTGCCGACGAGGTCTGCGCCGACGTCGGCGGCCTTGGTGTAGATGCCGCCGCCGAGCTGGGCGAAGAGGGCAACGAGCGAGGCTCCGAAGCCGAAGCCGACGAGCTGGTAGACGACGGCGCGGGGGTCGGTGGCTCCGCCGTAGGCGAGGAAGAGGATGCTGATGCCGAGCAGGGCGAGCGCGACGACGACGAGGCCGGTAATGGCGCCGCCGCGGAGGGCGGTCTGCAGAGCCTTGTTGAAGGAGCTGCGGGCGGCGGAGGCGGCGCGGATGTTGGTCCGGATGGCGACGTACATGCCGGTGAATCCGGCGATGCCGGAGCAGAGCGCACCGACCAGGAAGCTGACGACGGTGCGGAGCGCGTAGGGGGCGGTGCGGTCGGAGGCGTGATAGCCGATGTACAGAATGACGGCCAGGATGATGGCGATGACGGCGATGGTGCGGTATTGGCGGGCGAGGAAGGCTTCCGCACCTTCGCGGATGGCGTTGGAGATGGCCTGCATGTCCGGGGAGCCGGTGTCGGAGGAGAGGACGATCCGGGCGATCACCAGGGCGGCGATCAGAGCAAGGACGCCGATGCCGATGGCTACCCAGAGCCAGAGGATGTCATTGGAGCTGAGACCGGGAGCGGCGGCGGGAGAGAGATCTTGAAGGGCAAAGAATGCCGCGAGAGCGCCAAGGTGCATGAAGTGCTGTCCTCCTGAGACTTGCAGACAAAACCAGACGTACGGCCGGATGACGACCGTCGAGAGCCATTAGATGCCTCCTGTTAGGGGGAGACTGGCGCATTAGAGCATTCCCTATACGGGGGGGTCAATCTATAAGCGATGCCGATGGGCGGTTTCCGGCTAGGCGGCGTTCTGCGGAGTGGGATGGGAGGGGCGTGAGGGGGAAGGGCAACAGCAAAAACAAATGCAAATGCGGGGGTCCTTCCCCTTCGCGGTGCTCAGGGTCAGGATGACAGCAAAAAGCAAAAGCAAAGACAAAGGCAAAACAACGGCAAGGGCAACAGCAACGGCAAAAGCAGGTCCTTCCCCTTCGCGGTGCTCAGGGTCAGGATGACAACGAGAGGGAGTGGGTCTGGTGCGGAGTGGGGCGGCGGTGCGATAGTGTACGTGTAAGGGGCTCCTGGGCGATGAGCCGAGGGGAGTGCGGAGGCGTGCGGGAGCACGAGGTGCCGTATGCGGTGCTTGCGGTTGGGCCAGGCGGTTCGAGGGGGGAGGCGCGGCGTGGTGGGCGCGGCTGCTGCCGCGATTGTGCTGCTTGGGTTGGCGGGCGCGGCGTGCGCGCAGGAGAATCCGCTGAATGACGTGAATACGCCGGCGCCGCCGAAGCCGGAGGCGCCCAAGGACGTGCGCCCAGTGGTGACGGGAGCGAACGTGGCGGCGAAGGCGACCTCGGTGGCGAACGCCGAGATCCAGGTGAATGTGAACCTGGTGCTGGTGCCGTTTACAGTGACCGATCCGATGAACCGGCTGGTGACCGGCCTCGAGAAAGAGAACTTTCAGGTCTACGACAACAGCACGCAGCAGACGATTACGAGCTTTGCGACGCAGGACGCGCCGCTCTCGATCGGGATTGTGTTCGACCTGAGCGGGAGCATGCAGGAGAAGTTTGTGCGCGCGCAGAAGGCGCTGACGGCGTTTCTGCGGACGTGCAATCCGCAGGATGAATTTTTTGTGGTCGGCTTTAATGACCGTCCGGCGATTCTGGTGGATTACACATCGGATGTGGAAGACGTCGAAGCACGTATGGTGATGCTGCACCCGGAGAACCGGACGGCGCTGATCGATGCGATCTATCTGGGCGTGAACAAGCTGCGCGATGCGAAGTATCAGAGGAAGGCGCTGCTGGTGATCTCGGACGGGGGCGACAACAGGAGCCGCTATACGGAGGGAGAGCTGACGCGGGTGGTGCGGGAGAGCGAGGTGCAGATCTATTCGATCGGGATCTTCGATGCGTATGCGCCGACGGAGGAGGAGATTAATGGGCCGATGCTGCTGAAAGACATCTCGGAGTCGACGGGCGGGCGGATGTTCCGGGTGATGGACATGCAGGACCTGAGCGACATTGCGGAGCGGATCAGCGAGGAGCTGCGGAATGAGTACGTGCTCGGCTATACGCCGACGGACAGGAAACGCGACGGGCAATGGCGTAAATTGAGAGTGCGCCTGCTGGAGCCGCCGGGTTTGCCTGCGCTGATGGTGCACAGCCGTGAGGGGTACTATGCGCCGACGCAGTAGGGGGTGGTGGGGATGGGTGGTGCTCGCGTGCGCGGTGACGTGCGCGGTGAGCGGAGCGGCGGCGCGGGGACAGACGGCGGCGACCGCGAATCATCCGGCGCAGACTCAGGCGCAAGCTCAGACCCAGACACAGCAGAGTACGCCGTTGGCGACGGACAGCGATCCGGTGCCTGCGCCGGAGCCGGATGCGAAGGTTCCGCTGCCGGTGCCTCCGGCGACGGCGAATGCGCCGGGCAAGGCGGGCGAGATTACCCGCGAGAACGGGCGCTACACGCTGGTCGAGAATGCGTACGAGGTGCGGCTGAATGCGTCGGTGATCGATGGCGAGGGCGAACCGGTGAACTCGCTGCCCGAGTCGGCGTTCCGGGTGTACGAAGATGGGGTGCTGCAGAAGATTGTCGGGTTCCGGCATGAGGATGTGCCGGTTTCGATGGGGATCTTGATCGACAGCTCGGGGTCGATGTACGACAAGCGGCCGGCGGTGGATGCGGCGTCGCTGGACCTGGTGCGGCTGTCGAATCCGGACGACGAGGCGTTTCTGGTGGACTTCAGCTCGGAGGCGTACATCGACCAGGACTTTACGAACTCGATTGCGAAGCTGCAGCAGGGACTGGCGTACATCAAGTCGACCGGAGGGACGGCGCTGTATGACGCGGTGATCGCGTCCGCTGATTATTTAGCGAAAAATGCGAAGCACAGCAAACAGGTGCTGCTGATTGTGACGGACGGCGATGACAATGCGTCGAGCGCGACGCTGGAGCAGACGATCCGCAGGGTGCAGGACCTGGATGGGCCGGCGATCTATTGCATCGGGCTGCTGTTTGGCGAGGATGTGAGCCACGCGGAGGCGAGACACTCGCGCGAGGTGCTGACGGAGCTGGCCGAGCAGACGGGCGGCGAGGCGTACTTTCCGCATGCGCTGAAGGATGTGGACGGGATCACGCGGGAGGTCGCGGCGGACATCCGGTCGCAGTACACCATTGAATACAGGTCGTCGAAGTCGCCGACGCTGGGCGGATATCGCGAGATTCACGTGGAGGCGAAGGAAAAGGGGTATCACGGGTTGCAGGTGAGGACGCGCTCGGGGTACTTTCCGAAGGTCGGCGCGGGATCCGGATCTGGAAGTGCGAACGGCGGACCGACAGGAGAGTAGCCAAGAGCGTGCGAATCGGAACAGATATTACAAAGCTGGTGGGGCATACGCCGATGGTGCGGCTGGCCAAGCTCGAGAAGCTGGCCGGCGAGAACGTCGGCGAGGTGTGGGCGAAGCTGGAGTCGAACAATCCGGGCGGAAGCATCAAGGACCGGGCGGCGCTGGGGATTGTGCTGGATGCGGAGCGGCGCGGCGTGCTGCGGCCGGGTGGGACGATCTGCGAGGCGACGGCGGGGAATACGGGCGTGGGGCTGGCACTGATCGGGGTGCAGCGCGGCTACAAGGTGAAGCTGTTTGTGCCGGAGGGGTACGCGGAGGAGAAGTGCTCGCTGATGCGGGGGCTGGGCGCGGAGGTGGAGCGCACGCCGCAGGACGAGATGATGGCGGGCGCGATCAAGCGCATGCTGGCGTACGAGCAGGCGACGCCGGGAGCCTATGCGGCGATGCAGTTTGAGAATCCGGCGAATGCGGACTATCACGAGGCGACGACGGCGGAGGAGATCTGGGAGCAGATGGAGGGCCGCGTGGACGCGATCGTGGTCGGGGTGGGGTCGGGGGGAACGTTTACGGGGCTGGCGCGGTTTTTTAAGAAGCGGCTGCCGAAGGTGGTGACGGTGGCGGTGGAGACGCAGGGAAGCATTCTGCAGGGCGGCGAGGCGGGACCACATCGGGTCGAGGGGATTGGCGTGTCGTTTGTGCCGGCGAACTTCGATCGCAGCGTGGTGGACCGGATCATTGCGGTGTGCGACGACGATGCGTTCACGATGGTGAAGCGATTGGCGCGCGAGGAGGGCGTGCTGGCCGGATCGAGCTCGGGCGCGAATGTGTTTGCGGCGGTGACGGTGGCGCGGGAGCTGGGGCTGGGCAGGCGGGTGGTGACGATTGTGCCGGATTCGGCGGAGCGGTATCTGTCGAAGGGGATCTTTGAGTAGGCTTGCAGGGAGTAGAGATGGCGGCGCATCAGAGAGAGATGCGCCTTTCGACGTTTTTGCGGCGTGGTGAAGGAGTGGCGAGATGCTGGAGCTGCGGACGATCAATGACATTGTGAGCCGGATGGGGCGGCGCGACGGCGAGACGGTCGCGCTGTGGAAGAGCGGCGCGGAGTGGAAGCCGATTACGGCGCGGACGATGTATGGGCGGGTGCGGGCGGTGGCGCAGGCGCTGGAGGCGTGGGGTATTAAGCGCGGCGACCGCGTGGCGCTGATGAGCGAGAACCGGTGGGGGTGGCCGGTGGTGGACTTTGCGGCGCTGGCGATGGGAGCCGTGGATGTGCCGATGTATCAGACGCTGACGCCGGAGCAGGTGGGATACATGCTGCGCGATTCGGGCAGCCGCGTGATCTTTGTTTCGAACAAGGGTGAGTACGAAAAGGTGGTGGCGGCGGGGGAGATTCCGACGCTGGAGCACATGGTGGTCTTTGACGAGGGAGAGTTTCCCGGAGCGGAGAGCTTTTCGAAGCTGCTGGAGCCGGCGCCGGGGCTGGAGCGTGTGGATGAGGAGTTCGAGAAGAAGCTGGGCGAGGCGAAGCCGGAGGAGCTGGCGACGCTGATCTATACGTCCGGGACGACGGGCGACCCGAAGGGCGTGATGCTGACGCATCGCAATCTGGCGGACAATCTGCGGCACTCGACCGACGACCTGCAGATCCAGAAGGGCGATGTGGTGATCTCGTTTCTGCCGCTGAGCCATGCGCTGGCGCGGCACCTGGACTATGCGATCTATGCGCACGGGGGCGTGCTGGCGTATCTGAAGAGCTTTGATGAGCTGCCCAGGGCGATGAAGGATGTGAAGCCGATGATCTTTCTGGCCGTGCCGCGGGTGTTTGAGAAGGTGCGGCAGAGCGTGGAGGGAAAGGCGCATGGATTCCAGAAGAGGATTTTGAACTGGGCGCTGAAGCAGGGCGCGGGGCACAAGGATGAGGTGGCCGCGGGCAAGGAGCCGAGGGCGCTGGGATGGAAGCTTGCGAACCGGCTGGTGTTCGCGAAGATCCGCGCGGCGTTTGGCGGGAATGTGCGGCTGTTTATCTCCGGCGGAGCGCCGCTGGGCAGGGAGACGACGGAATGGTTTCTGGGCGTGGGGATACGGATCTTTGAGGGGTATGGGCTGACCGAGACCTCGCCGGTGATCTCGCGCAACACCTTTGCGGGCTATCGGCCGAATACGGTGGGGACGATTATTCCGAATCTGGAGCTGCGGCTGGCGGAGGATGGGGAGATTGAGGCGCGCGGCAGCTCGGTGTTTGCGGGCTACTGGAAGAATGAGGAGGCGACGAAGAAGGAGTTTACGCCGGATGGATGGTTCAAGACGGGCGACATTGGCAAGCTGGAGGATGGGTTTCTTTCGATCACGGACCGCAAGAAGGAGCTGATGAAGACCTCGGGCGGGAAGTATGTGGCGCCGCAGCCGATCGAGGGAAAGCTGAAGGCGGATGCGCTGGTGGGACAGGCGGCGCTGGTGGGCGACCAGAGGAAGTTTGTGAGTGTGCTGATCTCGCCGAACTTTGAGGCGCTGGAGAGATGGGCGAAGGAGAATGGGGTGAGCGGCGGGGACCGGGCCAAGCTGGTGGCCGACCCGAAGGTGCAGAAGCTTTATAAGGACCTGGTGTCGAAGGTGAATGCAGGGCTGGCGCCGTACGAGACGGTTAAAAAGGTGGGGGTGGTGGCGGAAGAGTGGACGGTGGAGTCGGGTGAGTTGACGCCGAGCATGAAGTTGAAGCGGCGTGTGATTGTGGACAAGTATAAGGAGCGGATTGAGGCGTTTTATGCGTAGAGCGGCGTGTGGGATGAGTGGATGGAAGAGCTGGGTGGCGGCGGTGGGGCTGATCGCCGCTGTGGCTTCGGCGCAGACGGGAGTGTCTGGGACTCCGAAGGGGGCCGGGACGCCGGATGGGGTGAATGGGCACTATGGGCCGCCGGCGTGTGCGACGGAGCGGGCTGCGACGTATCGTGACCGCGTGGCGAAGGCGCACCGGGAGCAGGAGGAGGGAGCGGACACTCCGCATGCGTTGGTCTCGGCGGAGCCGCTGAGGAACCTGGACATCGAGCGATACAGGATTGAGGACTATGCGAACTGCGTGGGGACGCATGGATGCTACTGGGCGGATCTGGATACGCAGTATAAGCGGGCAGAGGCGGCGCTGGCGATTGAGGTGAAGAGGCACAAGCCGGGCGAGAGGCTGGCGATTGTGTTCGACATCGACGAGACGGTGCTGTCGAAGTTCTGCCAGATGCCGGTAGAGAACTATGGGTATCTGCAGAAGATGGATGATGAGTGGACGCTCTCCGCGCAGGGGTTGCCGATTCCGGGAGCGCTGCGGCTGTTCAACGAGGCCAAGGCGGATGGGGTGGCCGTGTTCTTTATTACCGGCAGGCCTGGGGTTCCGAGGGCGGACGCGGTGCACCCGCGCGAGGACCAGACCGAGGCGACGGAGCGCAACCTGGAGGCAGCGGGCTTTCATGGATGGGCGGGGCTGGCGCTGAAGAATCACGACGAAAACGGGATGAAGGTGATTCCGTACAAGTCGCTGGAGCGGAAGAAGATTGAAGACAAGGGCTACCGGATTGTGATGAGCGTGGGGGACCAGTGGAGCGATCTGGAGGGCGCGCCACAGGCGGAGGTGAGCGTGAAGCTGCCGAACCCGTTCTATTTCATTGAGTAGGCTCACTGATTTTGCGCTGGGCAGGGTGGGGGAGGATCTGAAGGGTATGGAGCATCTGCAGCGGGCGAAGAGGCGGCGTGGGCGTTTTTTGAACCCGGTGCCGACGACGGTGGGCGGGTTCGGCATGATCTTCAAGGTGCTGCCGCTTTACTTCAGCAACCGGGCGGAGACGGAGCCGAAGCAGGCGCTGGGACCGTTTCGCACGGATGTGCGCGTGTATAGGACGCCGCCGGAGAGCGGGCTGCGGGTGACGTGGTTCGGGCACTCGTCGATGCTGGTGGAGATCGATGGAGTGCGGGTGCTGGTGGATCCGGTGTGGGAGCAGAGAGCGAGCCCGGTGGAGTGGTTTGGGCCGCAGCGATTTTTCGCGCCGACGATGCGGCTGGAGGACCTGCCGGAGCTGGACGCGATTCTGATCTCGCATGACCACTACGACCATCTGGGCGCGGGCACGGTGCGGGGGCTGGCGGGGATGAAGGCGGCGGCGCGGGCGATGTGGGTGACCTCGCTGGGCGTGGGCAGGAGATTGCGCGGGTTTGGCGTGCCGGCGGGGCGGATTGCGGAGCTCGACTGGACGCAGAGTGTAGAGGTTGCGGGCGCGGAGCCGGGGCAGAGCATGCAGATCACGGCGTGGCCGGCGCGGCACTTCTCGGGGCGCACGCCGTGGGACCGGTTTCGGACGTTGTGGAGCTCGTTTGTGCTGGAGGGGCCGCGGCACCGGGTGTACTTTGGCGCGGACTCGGGGTGGTGGGAGGGGTTTGCGGCGATTGCGGAGCGCTATGAGCGTTTTGATCTGACGATGCTGGAGATTGGGGCGTTTCATCCGCTGTGGGCGGAGATCCATCTGGGGCCGGATGGCGCGGCGCGGGCCTATGAGGCGATGGGAGGGCTGGCGAAGGCGGGGCCGTTGATGCCGATCCACTGGGGGATGTTCAACCTTGCGCTGCATGGGTGGCGGCAGCCGATCGATCGATTGGAGAAGGTGGCCCAAGGGGATGGGCTGGTGCTGTGGACGCCGGAGCCGGGTGTGCCGACGGAGGTGGTGCGGGGGCGGACGACCGGATCGCGATGGTGGGATGTGAAGTAGGGTTTTGTACCGATGTAAGTCAATTTGACTAAGTGTTATAGGGGTAACTGCTCACTTTTTAGATGAGGTGTGGAGAAGCACAGCAGCGAGTGTTGCGGGGGTATGACGAATTCGACAAGTGTCTGAGAAAGCAGGAGGAGACGCGGAAGTTTTGGCTTGTCTGCCGAGGGGAAAGGGGGTACAAGGGGAAACGCACCGACGAACGACGGAGCTTTCCGGACGGGAGATGAGCGATGGCGGGTGGAACACACGCACAGATTGCGGTTCGTGAGGTGATGGATATCCGGCAGGCGGCGGAGTATCTGGGGATCAGCGGGGATACGCTCTACCGGTATGCGAGCGAGGGGTTTGTGCCGGCGTTCAAGCTGGGAAACCGGTGGCGGTTCCGCAAGAACCTGCTGGATAGCTGGATGGATGAGAAGAGTGGGGTGCGGCCTGCGGCCGCGGTGGATGTGACGAGGAAGAAGCCGGTGGGACGGGCGCGGTAGGGGCGATGGGAAGGCAGCTAGCGATTCCAAGAATCTTGGGGATTAGTTGGTGGTGGATTCTTCTCGTCGAGATTCTGGAGTGGCCGCTAAGAACTCACTTTCGTATTCCTCTGTGGGTGCCCCCTATTGCCGGTTGGTGGATGCTCGGCCAGATGATCTGGTTAAAGAAAGCGGAGCCTGAGAGCAAAGCGATTTATTTCGTTGTCGCCTTCGGCATGGTGTATGAGGCGATGGTGTTCGATCGGACTGTTCATCCCCTGCCGGCTTGGGCGGAGACTCTTCTAATGCTCCTGTTCTTCACATTCGCATTTGCAACCGTACGTGCTTTTCGCGATGACCTTGAGATGCACTTCAATCGGGTAGATCCATTCGTCCTGAATCTGAATGGAATTCGACCGCTCCTGGGTTTGTTCGCCCTTAATGCGCTCTATTCTCAATATCACTTCAGCCGCCTCTACAGAAGGCAGGGTCGGCAGATGTCCCTCTCACGCTCTGACTAGCGTGATCTGGGTGATTTCGGCGGGGCAGTTGAGGCGGAAGGGAAGGCCGACGGTGCCGATGCCGCGGTTGACGTACATCTGCATGTGGCCGAAGTGGAAGAGGCCTTCGACGTACTTTTTGCCCATGGGCGGAAGGATGAGCGGGCCGACGAGGGGAAGGCGGACCTGGCCTCCGTGGGTGTGGCCGGAGAGCATGAGGTCGATGGAGGGAAAGCGCGGGTGGCGGATGACGTGGTCGACGTAGTCCGGTTCGTGGCACATGAGGAGAACGGGCCGGGTGGCCGCGGCGGGGATGGCGAGGTTGAGGTCGGGGGAGCGGGTACCGGCGTCGTCGGAGCCGCAGAGCCAGAGGAAGTCATGGCCGCGCTCGATGGGGGTATAGCTGTCGATGAGCACGGGAGTGCGGTGGGCGCGGAGCGGGGCGATGACGTGGCCGGCGCCGACGGCGACGTCATGGTTGCCGAGGACGGCGTAGCGCTCGGGAGCGTCGAGGTCTTCGAGGATCTCGGCGGCCAGGCCGGCGGCGCGCCAGGCGACGCCGTCGGAGGCGGGGCCGCGGGAGACGAAGTCGCCGGTGATGAGGACGAGGTCAGGGTGAAGCTTGTTGGTCTCGTCGACGATGTGCTGGAGAAACCAGGGCTCGGTGTACTCCTCGAGGTGGATGTCGGAGATCTGGACGAGGCGGAAGTTGACGAAGGCGTCGGGGAGGTTGCGGATGGGGAAGGTGCGGTGGGTGATCTGGAGCTCGTGACGGCCGGCGGTTCCCGCGTAGCCGCTGAGGGTGAGCCCGGCTGCCGCGCCACCGAGCAGGAAGCTCCGGCGCGTGATCTTGTGGAGGCCGGAGTGGGATGAGCCGGTGGAGCGGACAGGCATAGTTCATGATACCGAGTGGAGATGGAGAGGCGCGAGTTGCATTACGCTACAGCGATGCGCCCGGTAGAATCAGTGAGATGCAGAACACAGAGAGACGGCGGCTCGCGTTAGAGGCTGCGGCAGGGGAAGGTGCGGATGCGCTGGTGGTGACGCACGGGGCGGACGTGCGCTGGCTGAGCGGATTTACGGGGTCGAGCGGGGCTGTTGCTTTAGGGCGCAGTGGTGGTGCGCTGTTTACCGATGGCCGCTACACGACGCAGGCGAAGGCGGAGGCCGCGGGGCTGCGGGTGGTGATCGGCAAAGGCGCGCCGGGTGGAGCGGCGGTTGCCTGGCTGGCGGAGCGTGCGGCGAAACGATGCGCGTTCGATGCGGTGACGACGACGGTGGCCGGGCTGGAGGCGATGCGGAAGATGTTGCCGGCGGCGAAGCGGCGCGGGTTCTTTGTGGCGACAAAGGGGGTGGTGGCGAAGCTGCGAGAGCGCAAGGACGCCGACGAGATTGTGAAGATGCGGCGCGCGGCGAGGCTGGGCTGCCGGCTGTTTGAGGGCGTGGTGAAGCGGATGGTTCCAGGGGTGACGGAGATGGAGGTGGCGCTGGCAATGGAGGTGGAGGCGCGGCGGGCGGGCGCGGAGGCGATGAGCTTTGAGACGATCGTGGCGAGCGGGGCGCGGTCGGCGCTGCCGCATGGGCGGGCGAGCGGGGCGAAGCTGTCGCGGCGGGGGTTCGTGACCTTGGACTTCGGGGTTCTGCTGGACGGGTACTGCTCGGATATGACGAGGACGGTTCACCTGGGAAAGGCCACGGCGCGGGAGTGGGACGTGTATCATTCGGTGCTGGAAGCGCAGCAGGCCGGGGTGGCGGCGGTGAGGCCGGGGGCCCGGTGCGGTGATGTGGATGAGGCAGCGCGGTCGGTGCTGAAGAGGGCCCGGCTGGAGAGGTGGTTTACGCACTCGACGGGCCATGGCGTGGGCCTGGAGATTCATGAAGGGCCGCGCATCGCGGGGCAGGTTCCAGGGAGGGAGGAGCAGTTGCTGGAACCGGGAATGGTGGTGACGATTGAGCCGGGAGTTTATCTGCCGGGAAAGTTTGGAGTCCGCATCGAAGATATGGTGCTGGTGACCGAGCGGGGCGGCGAGGTGCTGACGGCGGCGAGCCCGAAGGTCTGGATGGAGCTGTAGAGGCAGTCGTGAGTGATGAGTGAGTAGTGGTTAGTGAAAACGGGAGTTCTGGATGGCGGCAGAGCACGAATTGAAAGAGTTGAAGGAGCTGCGGGAGCTGGTCGAGTTCCTGAAGGAAAACGGCATCGCCGAGTTCGACATGGAGCGCGAGGACCTGAAGGTGCGGCTGAAGTTTGCCGGGATGACGCCGGCGGCGCCGAGCGTCGACATGACGCAGCTGGCGAGGGCGATGGCGGCGCAGGCGGGCGGCGGGGAGAGCATACCGTCGCTGGGTGCGGCGGCCGCGGTTGCTCCAATGGAAGCGGGCGCAGCGGCGGTTGCCGCGGCGGCGCAGCCTGCGGCGGCGACGGGAGTCGAGGCGGGAGCGCACATTGTGAAGTCGCCGATTGTGGGGACGTTCTATGATGCGCCGTCGCCGGAGGCGGAGGCGTTTGTGAAGGTGGGCGATCACGTGTCGAGCGGGCAGGTGCTGTGCATCATCGAGGCGATGAAACTGATGAATGAGATTGAGAGCGATGCGGCGGGCGAGATTGTGAAGGTGTATGTGAAGACCGCGCAGCCGGTGGAGTATGGGCAGGCGCTGTTTGCGATCAGGTAGTGAAGCGAGTGGTTAGTCGTTAGTGGTTAGTAGTT
>DATAXW010000023.1:0-43450 GCA_036272895.1 Acidobacteriaceae bacterium
GGAGATGGTGATGCCGGGCGACAACATCGCGCTGGAGGTCGAGCTGCACACCCCGGTCGCCATGGAGAAGGGCCTCAGGTTCGCTATCCGCGAGGGCGGAAGGACCGTCGGCGCGGGCACCATTAGCGAGATTATTAAATAAGAGCAGACAGTAGAGAAATAGACAGTAGACAGTAAAGAGCGGCGAGCTTCGGCTCGCCGCTTTTGCTTCGCGCTATAACCAGCACCAATAACCTGGGTTTTTCACAATCTCTATGCGCGGGTGCAGTTCCTTGAGTCGTCCAGCATCTTTCCTCACATTCCATTCCAAAATGAAGTGACCATTTCTTATACCTTCAAAACCTCCCAACACACAGCCTGTTGCGTCGGCGCTCCACGAACTGGCTCTAATTGGATTGAAACGCCAGGATTTCACTAGCGTTGTGCCGTCCCATATCTTCCACTCGAGATCGAGCAGCGGTGGAGTGACGCATGTATTTCCAGGACGCGGTGGTCCGAGATCGCAATCAAGTTTCTCAGGCGGAAGACGCCGATCCACATAAAGCGAAATATTGTAGGCGTGCTTTCCGACAGGGAATGGAGGGCTTCGCCATACTCCTGCAGACAGCGGCACCGGAAAGCTTGGGGCAGGTGTGCAGTGCAAGGAAATCGCCGCGGCACGCATCGTCATCCAATTAGACATCGCGCCCCAGGCCACCGCTTGAGTAAGGAACTGTCGTCGAGTCGAATTCATCAGATTCTCCGCCGCATGATTTTAGGCCAGCCATTACACGCCGCTCTCCAATTAGGCCATTGACTGGTTGCTTGCACGAAATCCTTTGTGACACAAGATGAACTGTCACAGTTTTCAGATCGAAGATCGGGACAGTAAACTTCGCGTCATGCCAAACTCCATCGCGCGCCGCCGATTTCTGCAGGGACTCACTGTTATTCCCGCGGCTGTATTGCTGAACCGATCGCTGCTTGCGCGGGGCGAATCGACACACCAGCGCCATTTGACGACGACAGCTCAGGCGTCTGCGCCGAAGGCTTGGCTGAACGTGCGCGACTTTGGGGCGAAGGGGGATGGGAGTGCAGTGGATACAGCCGCGTTTCAGACCGCGCTGGATCGTTGTGCGGCGCTGGGCGGTGGTGAGGTGGTGGCGCCAGCGGGGGAGTATCTCATCGGGAGCGTGCAGCTTCGGTCGAACACGATGCTGCGGCTGGATGCTGGTGCAACGCTGCGCGGGACGGCGAACTTCGACGACTACGCGGTGACCGAGGTGCGGTGGGAGGGAAAGTGGATTCCCGGGCATGTGGGGCTGATCTATGCGATCGACGCGAAAAATGTGGCGATTGAGGGAGCGGGGAAGATTGTTGGCAATCCGGCGCTGGCTGGAAGGCCGAGGCCGGATTCGCCGCTGCGGCATCCGGCACTGATCGAGTTCATCCGTTGCAATGGGATTCATCTGGAGGGTTTTTCGACTGAGTACAGGAGCATGTGGTCGGTGCATCCGACGTCGTCGGAGGACATCACGATTAAGAATTTGACGATTCGCTCGACGGGCGGGAACGGCGACGGCATCGACATCGATTCGTGCAGGCACGTGACGATTACGGGCTGCGATATTGCGACGGGCGACGATTGCATCTCGCTGAAGAGCGGGCGCGGGGCGGAGGCGTACGCGATGCTGGAGACGACGGAGGATGTGCACATCTCGGACTGCACGTTTGCGGACTCGATCTTTGCGTGCATCGGGATTGGCAGCGAGACCTCGGGCGGCATTCGCGATGTGTGGATCAAGGACTGCAAGTTCACCGCGGCGAGGACGTACGCGATCTACATCAAGAGCCGGCCGGGGCGCGGGGCGTTCATCGAGAACATCTATGCGGACGGGCTGGAGGTTTCGGGCTGCAAGGGCGGATTTCTGCGCTTCAACATGACGAAGAGCGGCATTCAGGACCAGGATCCGGTGCCGGGCGCGGAGGGTATACCGACGGTGCGCAACTGGCGGTTTTCGCACGTGACGGTGCATGATGTGCCGCGGCTGGTGGAGGGGACGGGGGTCGATCCGCGCAAGCCGCTGGATGGGCTGTGGCTGACGGACATCAGTGGAACGTGCGGCGAGGGGATCGATCTGGCGAATGTGCGGCATGCGGTGCTGCGCAACATCCATGTGACCGGCTACAGCGGAGCGCTGCTGAACACGTATGACGTGAGCGGCGTGGGGCTGGCCGGGGAGAAGCCGCTGCCGGCGCCGGAGACTCCGCCGGATGTACCCACGCCGGCGACGCCGTACAGGCTGCATTGAGGTGGTGGGCACGAGGCGAAGTGCAGCGGGATGGCTAGAAGGCTAGCCTTCGTTTACACGCCGAATGTCCATGCGTTCGATGAGCCCGTCTTTCATCACGTAGACGTGCTGGATCCTCTCGTCGACGAGGATCTTTCCGGACAGATCGCGCACGATCTGGTGGACGTCGACGGCGACCCGATCGTCTTCAGCAGTGAAGCGAACCGGCTCGACATGCGGATGGAGCGTCGCGAACTGGCGAGTCCAATAGGCCCGCACCTCGTCGTGTCCGTGGACGCGACCTCCCTCCATCCCGTTGGGCCAGTCGACGTCCGTTTGCATCAGAAGAAGGACGGCATCGATGTCGCGTGCATTGAATGCTTTATAGGCGGCAAGAAGCAGTTCCTGCGGAGTTTGCATCCTGTTCATAGACCTCGACTTCAGAGTATCGCCACGGACGAAATCGAGCAGGGCGACAACTTCGCCAAACCCTTTCCCAATCCGGTGGTTTTCGTGGATAATAGAAGAGGAGCGGCCTGAATCGCTCCCACCCAAGCAGCACAATTCAGGAATTGAGGCAGCAGGGGCCTGAAGCCCTGCGTCGCGGCGTGTCAGATGGGCAAGGTTGTGAGTTACTGAAAGCCCAAGGACAAGCTGCTTGCCAACCGGTGTGGTTGGCCACGTTAGGAGAACGGAAATGCGCGAGATCGTCAGCCTGCAGTGTCCGGTGTGCAAGAACCGGAACTACTCGACCACGAAGAACAAAAAGACTACGACTGGACGTCTCGAGTTCTCCAAGTTCTGCAACACGTGCCGCAAGCATACGGACCACAAGGAAACCAAGTAGACCCTGTGGGCGTGTGTCCTACAGGGGAGTAAGCTCAACGGTTAAACTGTCGGTCTCCAAAACCGAACTTCTCGGTTCGAATCCGAGCTCCCCTGCCATCCTATCCACTCCGGTGAGCCGGAGAGCAGACTCCGCAGAGAGTGCGGGCATGTTAGGGAACCAGCACTATGGCGAAAGCAGCGATTGCAGCAGCGAACACGGAAGAGACGAGTTCGGGCCTCGGGCGGCTGAGCGCGTCTCCGGCGCGTCTGATGGAGTTTTTTAGGGAGACGCGGCAGGAGATGCACAAGGTCGTGGTTCCGTCGCGCAGCGAGGTGCAGACGACGACGATCGTTGTGCTGGTGACGGTGTTTCTGTTCGCCGCGTTCTTTGAGCTCGTGGATCTGATCCTGGGCAGAGGCATCGACCAGCTGTTTTTGCATCTGACAAAGCATTAAGAGACGGGCTTCGGAACGATTCAGATATTCAGCGCCGGCCGCAGGAAGCGGAAGGCGCGCAGAAAGTAAGGCGATGGCAGACGAGTTGAAACTCGACGAAGAGACGAAGGACGAGCAGCCGACTTCCGTGGAGAAGAACCTGGGCGCGGAGGCCGACGAGACCCCGGCGTTCGACGCAGGCACGGAAGGCGTGCCGGCGGAGGGTGCGGGACAGCTTGCGCCTCCGGCGAATGCGAACTTCAAGTGGTACATCATTCACGCGTACTCGGGCTTCGAGCGCAAGGTGAAGGAGTCACTGCAATCGCGCGTGGCCGCCTATCATCTCGAGGACCGGGTGGGACGGATCGAGATTCCGACCGAGCCGACGACGGAGCTGCGCAACGGCAAGAAGTACACGATTGACCGCGTGTTTCTGCCCGGGTATGTCTTCGTGGAGATGGCGCTGGACAACGATCTGTGGCACGTGGTGAAGAACACGCCGCGGGTCACGGGATTTCTGCAGACGGGCGACCAGCCGAATGCGCTCTCCGAGGCTGAGGTCAACGCGATGCTGAATCGCAGCGACGTGACCAAGGAGAAGCCGAAGCTGAAGCTGAAGTTCACCAAGGGCGAGCAGGTGCGGATTACCGAAGGGCCGTTCGCGAACTTCAACGGCGCCGTCGACGACGTGAACGAAGACAAGCAGACGCTGAAGGTGATGGTTTCGATCTTCGGCCGTCCAACCCCTACCGAGGTCAGCTTCGCGAACGTCGAAAGAGCTGAGCAGTAAGTAGTTGCGTGCGTTGACGCACAGGATTTCGGCTGTCCGTTGCACAGGATTTGGCAGCGGGCGGCCAACAGAGGTTCCACAGCTTTCGGGGGTTGTTTTCCGAAGGATTGTGAACAACAAATTCGCCGAGGGCGCGCGGAGAATCAAAGAGATTCAGCAGGCCCGCGGTACAGATTTTTGCAGGAGTTCCAGCCCGGCCGCTTCACCGGACCTTCTAGAGCAGATCTCCTGAGGCTGTGGTTTCGATCGAGAGAGGTGAATGCCGTTTTCCTTGAAAGAAAACGGCACCCACATCTTCCCGTCGCTGCGCACCCTCAGGAGAACCGCTTGAGCTCCTCAGGCAGCACCAACCCATGCGAGCCGCGGAAGACTGTGGCCCGCATCCAAGGAAGGACGAAGAATATGGCACCGAAGAAGGTACAAGGTTACGTAAAGCTCCAGATCACCGCAGGCAAGGCGACGCCGGCTCCGCCGGTTGGGCCGGCGCTGGGGCAGGCGCAGGTCAACATCATGGAGTTCTGCAAGCAGTTCAACGAGCGCACCGGCAAGGAAGCGAGTCTGGCCGGGATGACGATTCCGGTCGTGATCACGGTTTTCGCTGACCGGAGCTTTACGTTCATCACCAAGACGCCGCCTGCACCGGTGCTTCTGCTGAAGGCCGCGGGCGTGCAGAAGGGCTCCGGCACACCGAACAAGGACAAGGTCGGTAAGGTGAGCGAGAAGCAGATTCTCGAGATCGCCAAGCAGAAGATGCCGGATATGAATGCGGCTTCGGTCGAGGCGGCGGCGAAGACGATTCGCGGCACGGCACGATCGATGGGTCTGGAAGTCGTGGCGTAACTTCGTCGCGCAAGGTTCAAGAACAGGGCACAAGTCAGGCTCGCACACTATGAGGCCTGACTTGTGCTCTTTTCGTCTCTGCCCGGACGTGTGGCCGTCCTCGCAGGGCGATCAGTTCTCCCTATCTCCATTGCTGGGAATCGGGAGATGCCGGGTGTATTATTCTCGCCTAAACCAAATTGCGGGAGGGCGCTTCCATGGATGTTGCCTTGGATGCTGCAGCGGGTGCGACGAGATGGATGCCACGCCCGCTTCGTCAGAAGCTTCGTCCGTTAGCACCTATTTTCTTCCGGCGCAATCTGAACGCGCTGGCGACGCTGTACGAAACGGATAAGTGGGGCAGCCACTGGTATACCCAGCACTATCAGCGTTATTTTGCCAGCTTGAGGAAGGTCCCTCTCAATCTGCTCGAGATCGGGGTTGGAGGCGAGGATAGCCAGAAGAGGGGCGGCGAGTCACTGCGGATGTGGAAGGCCTTCTTCCCCAAGGCCCAGATTGTAGGTATCGACATCTACGACAAAACACATTTTCGCGAGCCACGAATCGATATACGTATCTGCGATCAGACGGACGCGACGAAATTGAGGAAACTGTCGGAAGAGTATGGCGGCTTCAACATCGTGATTGACGACGGAAGCCATATCAATGAGCACGTGATCCAAACTTTTCAGATTCTCTTTCCTCTCCTGCGTGACAACGGAATTTATGCAATCGAAGACACGCAGACGTCCTATTGGCCGAGCTTTGGTGGTGGAATCGACAGCCCCAGCACCTTGATGACGCTGTTCAAGAGTCTCGTCGACGGACTCAACCATGTTGAGTTTCCAATTGAAGACTACTCGCCCGATTATTTTGAACGGAATATTGTAGAAGTTGCTTTCTTCCACAACCTGGTGGTGATTCGAAAGGGAAGCAACAGCGAAAAGACGAACGCACCGCGCCACCTACAGGCTGAGATCGTAAACGCCCGCGGCGCGGCAGCGGAATGATACTGCCCGATTCGCGAATATTGGGGTCTATCGCGGCATAGGAGCCGTGCTATCCAAGTCCGGTGTGCAACGGGCATAATGGCTGCTTCGCGCGCGCGAGGTCGTTTTCAAGCAAGCGCGCAGTCTGGAGACAGCCTCCTCGAATGTTCGTTCCGTCGACCTTTGCCATCGCTCTGCTGATGACGATCATCAGCACCATCTGCTGGGGATCGTTTGCCAACACGTTCAAGGGCACGCGCAACTACCGCTTTGAGCTTTACTACTGGGACTATGGGCTGGGCATCTTTCTCATCGCGCTGGTGCTGGCGTTTACGATGGGCAGCTACGCGGGCGGACCGCAGGCGTTCCTGGCGAACCTGCGCGCGGCCGACGGGATGGACCTGTTCTATGCGGGGGTGGGCGGATTCATCTTCAATATTGCGAACGTGCTGCTGATCGCAGGGATTGAGATTGTGGGATTGGCGGTGGCGTTTCCGCTGTCGATTGGCATTGCGCTGGCGGAGGGCGCGGTGCTGGCTTATGCGCTGCAGCCGAAGGGCAATCCGGTGCTGCTGGGTGTCGGCGTGCTGATGGGTGTGCTGGCTGTGATCCTAGTCGGCAAATCGTACAGTGCGCTGCGCACGGGAAGCGAAGCGGTTTCGCGCAAGGGCGTGATCGTCTGTGTGATCTCCGGCTTCCTGATGGGCACGTGGGCGCCGTTTGTGACGCTGGCCATGACACGCGGGACACATACGCTGACGCCGTACACCACAACTGTCCTCCTGACGCTGGGCGCGTTTGTGTGCTGCTTCGTTTTTAACGTCATCCTGATGCGGAGGCCCATTATCGGAGCGCCGGTGGCGGGGCGGGATTATTTTCGGGCGCCGGGGTGGTATCACGTGCTGGGGCTGCTGGGCGGCGCGATCTGGGGCGTGGGGATGGCCTTCAATCTGGTGGCGGGAGCGAAGGTGGGCGTCTCGATCTCGTATGCCATTGGGCAGGCGTCGCCGATGGTGGCGTGCCTTTGGGGCGTCTTCGTGTGGAAGGAGTTTCGCGGAGCGAACGCAAAGGCCAAGGGATATCTGGCGGCAATGTTCGCCGCGTATATTCTTGCGATTGTGCTGATCGCGAGTGCACATACTGCTTAGTTTTCATCGGCTGCATCGGAGCCGCATCCGTTTGCATACAGGAGTAAATGATTCGCATGAGCAACACCGTACTTGTGCTTGGCAGCTTTGTTGCCGATGTCGCCTTTCGCGCTGCGCGGCTGCCGGTGTGGGGCGAGACGTTGATGGGTTCGATGTTTGCGCTGGGGCCGGGGGGCAAGGGATCGAACCAGGCGGTGGCGGCGGCGCGCGCGGGAGCACAGGTGCAGATGGCGTCGAAACTTGGCGACGATGCATTTGGGCATCTGGCGAGGGAGACGTGGGCGGCGGCGGGGATCGATGCATCGCTGACGCACAACTGTGCGACGGCGACAGGGGCTGCGGCGATTCTGATCGACGAGGTGCGCGGCGAGAATGGCATCGTCGTGGTTCCGGGCGCGTGCTACACGATTACACGCGCGGAGGTGGATGCCATGGCCGAGGCGATTCGAGCGGCACGGATCTTTCTTACGCAGCTGGAGATGCCCGTGGAGGTTGTGGAGCGCGGGCTGGAGATTGCGCGTGAAGCGGGAGTGACGACGATCCTTAATCCTGCGCCGGCGCCGGGCGCTCCGTTGCCGGAGAGGTTGCTCGCCCTGGCGGATTTTGTTGTGCCCAATGAGAGTGAGGCGGCGATCTTGACGGGGCTGCCGGTGGAGAGCGTAGACGAGGCCGAGCATGCGGCCCAGGCGCTGCAGGCTCGCGGAGCACGGCAGGTGATTCTGACGCTGGGAGCGCGGGGAGCGCTGGTGCGCACGGCGGCGGGGCAGACGGCGCTGCTGCCTGCGTTCAACGCGGGGCCCGTGCTGGAGACCACGGGCGCGGGCGATGCGTTTTGCGGAGGGTTTGCGGCGGCGCTGGCGGAGGGCCAGCCGTTGCTGGATGCGGTGCGCTTCGGCTGCGCGACGGCGGGGATCTCGGTGACGCGCGCAGGCACGGCGCCGTCGATGCCGAAGCGTGAAGAGATCGACGCGCTGTTGGCGAAGGGATAGAACAATCCTCAGGCGACGGCGAAGAGCGAGCCTTGTGCGGGCAGATCCGGAGAAGAGTCGGCGACGGGGCGCGCGGATTGTGGGGCTTTGCGTGCGAGCGCGGCGGGAGCCTGCGCGCCGAGTACGCGCGACAGCAGAGCCGCGGTGGAGCGCTGCGGAAGACCGTGTTTGCGACAGGCTGCGCGGACCCTTTGGGCGACCTGTTCGCGGTAGGCGGTATCGACGAAGTCTGCTTTGGCGAAACGCTTTGTGTAGTCGTCGAGCAGGTGAGGGAAGTGCTCGCGAACGAAGCTCATCCAGGTAGGACGCGAGCACGATTTGAGGAACAGCGGGTGCGCTCCGAGGAAGCTCGCACCCGCTGCAGCCGCGCGGCCGGCGACCGCCTCCAGCGCGCGCGGGGTGTCATTGATACCGGGGAGCAGCGGCGAGCAAAGCACGCCGGTGACGATGCCGGCCTGACGCAGCTTTCTGACAGTGGCGAAGCGGAGGTCGGGACGCGGGGCGCGCGGCTCGAGCTTGCGCGCGAGTGCGGAGTCGGCGGTAGTGATGGTGAGGTGGACGACGAGGGTGTTGTGTAGGGCGATCTGCTCGAGGAGATCGAGGTCGCGCTCGATCAGTGTCGATTTGGTGATGATGCCGATGCGGTGGCCCTCGCGGCGCGCGAAGACCTCGAGGATGGAGCGGGTGATGCCGACGCGGCGCTCGATGGGCTGATAGGGGTCGGTGGCGGTGCCGATGGCGATCTCCTGCCGCGGGTGAGTGTGATCTCGTTCGATCTTTTTGAGCTCCTGCTCGAGGAGCCAAGCGGCATTCTCTTTGAGGTAGATCTCGTGCTCGAAGGCCCTGGCCCAGGGTTGGATGGGCGCATCGTAGGCACCGATGGGGATGGGAGCGATGGGCTCGGGCTGCAGGAACTGGTGCGTGTAGCGCGCGTAGCAGTAGCGGCAGCCGAACTCGCAGCCGCGAAACGGGTTGATGGACAGGGCGTCCCAGCCCATGCGTTTGGAGACCGAGTGGTTGAGCAGCGAGCGGGCGGTGATGGCCTTGAATTCGATAAGGTGGCCGTCGTCCGCGTGGGTGGCCTGGGCAGCGAGACGTGCGAGGCCGACGGGCTGTGAAGGGAGTATAGGGAAGAGGGATGGAGCGGTTATTTTCGCCATTTGTTCGCCTCAATGAGATCAGCATAAGTCGCATCCTGCGGTGGTGTCAATCGCCAGATCTAGTGGTGGTGACGGCGCGGAAGCAGATGGACGAGGTCGCCGGAGAACTCGTGGAGTTCATTGTTGAGGACGGCGGAGCCGAGCGAGCTGGCGAAGGCATCGGCGGACTTAGCGAAGCCGCGGTCATCCGAGGGGTAGTAGGCATTGGCGAGCGCGGTGGCGGCGGCGATGCCGGTGAACCGCGGCCAGTTGATGGCGGAGCTGCCGTCGTCTTTGCGGGCGATGACGACGCCGAGAGCGGAGGTGACGGCACGGCGGAGGATGGGTTTCTTGTCGCCGAGAACGTAGTAGCGGGGGTCGTCGTGGAAGGCAGCGGCGAAGACGCCGTAGGTGAAGAAAGATTGTGAGGTCTGCTTGATGGCCAGATCACGGAGACGCTCGCCGAAGGCCCCGGAGTCTGTGCCGGTGTGCGGGCGGCCATTGGTGAGCTGGCTCCAGCCGGCGGCGAAGAGGGTGGCACCGGCTTCTCCCAGGCTGAGGCGGCTGACGATGGAGAGCCTGAGCTTGCCGCCGGCGGAGAGCGGTGGCGCGGATTCATAGGGGCGAACGACGCGATGATTTTTGCGCGCGGGTTTGAGCAGGCTGGTGTCTTGCCCGGCGGCGGAGAAAGGCGCGGAGGGAAGGTTGAGGAGAGCGCTGGGATCCTCGGGCAGAGATGCGCTCGCGACTATTTCGCGGGGCTGCTGTGCGCCTGCTGAGGTGATTTGAGCTGTTACGTGCGGAACGATGCATGCGAGAGCGATGACGATCGCGAGTGGCCACGCGCAGGTCCACTCGTGGGTCCAAGGGATCGTCATTTTTGCATGCATAATGGCTGGTCCCCGCGTCTGCTATGGGACGTGGCGCGGCGTGGGAGATGTTGTCTGTGAAGATTTCCAGGGCTGGACGTCGCCGGCACTGTGCGTGCGTATGTCGCTGAGGTGTTGTGATTTAGCAGCCGCGAAGGAACAGCAGACCGAGGAGCAGGAGGAGCGCGGAGCCCATGAGTCCGATGACGACAAGGGGGACGCGCGTGATCTCTTCGGCGGTGTAGGTGGTTTCGTGCGGGGCGGCGGGGTTGTAGTGGATGGGAAAGAGCGTGCCTTGCGGGATGGCCTTCTCTGAGTGGAACTCAGCGGTGTGGAGCTCGGAGGCGCCGTCGGGGGTGGACGCCCAGTAGTTGAAGGTGATGCGGAAGTGCTTGTCGGTGGGAAGACCGAAGGCGAGCGCGCGACCGGCGCCGAACTCGTACTTGCAGGCGGTGACGGTGGCCATGGCTTCAGGCCAGGTGTCTGGCGGTGCATCGCGATCGTTCTTCATGCGATGGCCGAGGATGCGATGCGCTGGACGCTGGCGTCGGCAAAACAGGCGTTGGTGCGTTCGACAGAGCCGGGGAGGGCGACGGCGCGGGTGAGGTCTTCGAGGACGAGACATTCGAAGCCGAGCGTGGAGCCGTCAATGGCGGAGAAGCCGACGCAGAAGTCGTAGGCGAGACCGCAGAGGAAGAGACGGTTGAGGTTGCGGGCTTGAAGATAACCTGCGAGACCCGTGGAAGTTTTGTGGTCGTTTTCGAGGAAAGCGGAGTAGCTGTCGATCTCTTTGCGGAAGCCTTTGCGGACGATGAGCTCGGCGTGGGGGATGTGGAGGCGGGGATCGAGATCGGCGCCGGGGGTGCCCTGGATGCAGTGGTCAGGCCAGAGGGTTTGCGTGCCATAGGGGGCTTCGACGGTGTCGGTGAAGGGATGTTTGCCGGGGTGGGCGCTGGCGAAGGAGATGTGGCCATGAGGGTGCCAGTCCTGCGTGAGGAGGACCTGGGCGAACCTTTGAGCGACGGCGTTGATTCCGGGGAGGATGGTGTCGCCGCCGGTGACGGGCAGCGCGCTGGAGTGCTCGGGAGTGCTGGGGAGGAAGTCGCGCTGCATGTCGATGACCAGTAGGACGTCGGTGGGGCGGGGCTGAAGGGTCATACACGGATTGTACGGAGGGGTGATGCGTGCGGGTGTTTGGGACAGTATCCTGAAGGCGTGAGTCGCGTGCGCTGCCTTCGAGGTAGGATGCGGACTCGGCAGTCGGGCCTGGTGGTTGGGGCTGTGCTGCTGGGACTGGGGATGGGCGTGCGCGCGCAAGGGCCGATCGACAAACCGGCGGTGGGACAGGTGAGCGGCGTGGTGGAGGATGCGCAGGGGGCGTTGATTCCCGGGGCGAAGGTGACGCTCGAGGGAAATGGCGCGAGCCGCGCGATGGTGAGTGGAAGCGAAGGGCGGTTTTGCTTCGCGGATGTTCCGGCGGGCGCGTTTACGGTGGTCGCCCAGGAGCAGGGGATGAAGGACGGTGTTGAGGGCGGAACGCTGGTGGGCGAGCAGGATATGGAACTGGAGCCGATGATGCTGCATGCGGGCACCGCGATGGAGGTGAACGCGGTGACGCAGGAGCAGATGGCGACGATCCAAGTGAAGGCCGAGGAACGGCAGCGGATTGGCGGGATTTTGCCGAACTACTTTGTGAGCTACGAGGCCGATCCGATGCCGCTGACGAAGCGGCTGAAGTTTGAGCTGGGATGGAGATCAGTGGTGGATCCGGCGGACATTGCGTTTGTGGGCGCGGCGGCGGGGATGGAGCAGGCAGGCGGATCGTTCAGCGGTTATGGACATGGCGCGAGCGGATATGGAAAGCGATTCGGCGCAGGGATGGCCGATATGACGGTGGGGACGATGCTGGCGGGCTCGGTGCTGCCGGTGGTGTTTCGGCAGGACCCGCGGTACTTCTACAAGGGAACGGGAAGCGTGCCCGCGCGAGCGTGGTATGCGCTGAAGACGGCAGTGATTTGCAAAGGCGACAACGGCAAGTGGCAACCGGCGTATGCGAATGTGCTGGGGAGCTTTGGCGCGGGTGCGGTCTCGAACCTGTACTATCCGCAGGCGGACAGAGGCGCGATGCTGACCATGGAGAATGGGCTGGTCGCGATTGGGTTCGACGGCTTCAGCAATGTAATGCAGGAGTTTGTGCTGCGGCACATGACGCCGAAGAGGCGGGATGAGATGGGGGAGTAAGGTTTACGCGGCGTCGGTCAGCCGTGAATGTGCGCGTACGCCACCCAAAGATACGCGGCGATGGCAAGCACCGCGGCGATGGCGAGGACGTAGTAGACCCAGCGGTCCTGCCTGCGGTCGCACATGGTGTTGCGCTCGGGCTCGTCGGGGTCGTACTGGATGCAGAACTTTGAGCCGATCTCGAGTGGATCGGGGCTTTCGAACTCACCGGTGTAGGGGCGGCCGTTGACCTCGTAGCGGAAGACGATCAGGTACTCCTTGCCGGCGTAGCCACCGCCGGCAGCGAGGCGGCAGTGCTCCTGGTGGGAGGTCTGGACAACCGCTTCGATTTGTTTCCAGTCTTTGGGGTTCATGGATTCTCCCCGACGGTGAGCGCCGACAGTATGACATGATGGCGTGCTATCCTTCGCGAGTTTTCTAAAGTTTGCGAGGCAGAGCGAATGGCGGAGGGGACGAAGGCGGGGAATCAGCTGGATTCGAAGCTGGATACGGGCGCGGCGCGGTTTGGGAAGAATCGCGAGGCGATGTTGCGGCTGATGGAGGAAGTGCGCGCGGAGGAGACGCGGATCCGCGAGGGCGGCGGCGCGAAGGCGGTGGAGGCGCAGCACGGCAAGGGCCGGCTGACGGCGCGAGAAAGATTGGCGTTGCTGCTGGACAGGAATTCAGAGGGCGGCTCGGACTGGACGGAGCTGGGGTTGTGGGCGGCGTACGGGATGTATGGGGAGTTTGGCGGGGCGCCGGGCGCCGGGGTGGTTGCGGGGCTGGGGCGCGTGAGCGGGAAGTTGTGCCTGGTGGTGGCGAACGATGCGACGGTGAAGGCGGGGGCGTTCTTTCCGATGACGGCGAAGAAGGTGATCCGCGCGCAGACGATTGCGCTGGAGAATCGGATTCCGACGCTGTACCTGGTGGACTCCTCGGGTGTGTTTCTGCCGCTGCAGGAGGATGTGTTTCCGGACCAGGATGACTTTGGGCGGGTGTTTCGCAACAACGCGGTGATGAGTTCGCTCGGCGTGCCACAGATTACGGCCATCATGGGGATGTGTGTGGCGGGTGGGGCGTATCTGCCGGTGATGACCGATACGGTGCTGATGACGGAGGGCTCGGGGCTGTTTCTAGCCGGGCCGGCACTGGTGCAGGCGGCGATTGGACAGAAGACGCCGGCGGAGGAGCTGGGCGGCGCGCAGATGCATGCCGAGGTTTCGGGAACAGTCGATTTCAAGGAGAAGGATGATGCGGCGTGCGTTGAGAGGCTGCGGAGTCTGGTGGGGAAGATTGGCGAACGGACGAGTGCGCCGTTTTCGCGGGTGGAGTTCGATGCGGAGCGGGATGGGCCGAGGTTTGCGGCGGAGGATCTGTATGGGTTGATGGATCCTGCGGTGGGGGCGACGAATGCGTATGACGTGCGGGATGTGATTGCGCGGGTGGTGGATCGTTCGGAATTCGACGAGTACAAGGCGGAGTTTGGGCGGACGGTGGTGTGCGGATATGCGCGGATTGGGGGGCGCGCGGTGGGGATTGTGGCGAACCAGAAGCTGAACCAGCAGATGACGGTGGCGATGGGGCCGCAGCAGGGCGAGAAGCGTACGGAGTTCGGCGGCGTGATCTACACGGAGAGCGCGCAGAAGGCAGCGCGGTTCATCATGGACTGCAATCAGCAGCTGGTGCCGCTGATTTTTCTGCACGATGTCAATGGCTTCATGGTGGGTAAGGATGCGGAGTGGAGTGGGATTATTCGCGCGGGCGCGAAGATGGTGTCGGCTGTGAGTACTTCGGTTGTGCCCAAAATCACAGTCATTCTCGGCGGGAGCTTTGGCGCGGGGCACTATGCGATGTGTGGGAAGGCGTACGATCCGCGGTTTGTGTTTGCGTGGCCCACGGCAAGGTATGCGGTGATGAGTGGGGCTTCGGCTGCGAATACATTGGTGGAAGTGCGGGTGAAGCAGATGGAGCGTGGTGGGAAGCATCTGAGCGCGGAGGAGAAGAAGGCGATCTACGACGAGGTCAAGGCGACGTATGATGCGCAGGCCGATCCTCGGTATGGAGCGGCGCGGCTGTGGGTGGATGCGATCATCGATCCGGCGAAGACGCGCGAGGTGCTGATGACGGCGCTCGAGGCGTGCGCGCTGAATCCGGAGGTGGCGAGGTTTAATCCGGGGGTGATGCAGACGTGAGCGCAGTGAAGATCATCGAATGTCCGCGGGATGCGTGGCAGGGGCTGGAGAAGGTGATCCCTGCGGAGGTGAAGGCGGAGTATCTGCGGACGTTGGTGGCGGCGGGGTTTAAGCAGATCGATGCGGTGAGCTTTGTGAGTGAGAAGGCCGTGCCGCAGATGGCCGATGCTGAGGCAGTGTTGGAGTTGACGGATGCGCCGGAGGATGTGGAGATCATCGGCATTGTGGTGAATGCGAAGGGAGCGGAGCGCGCGGCGAAGACGGCGCGTGTGACGACGCTGGGGTTTCCGTACTCGATCTCGCCGACGTTTTTAGAGCGAAACCAGCGGCAGACGCCGGAGGATGCGTTGGACCAGCTGGAGCAAATTGGCGAGATTGCGTATAAGGCCGGGCTGGATGTGGTGGCGTACCTGTCGATGGCGTTCGGGAATCCTTATGGCGATTTGTGGGACATCGATGAGGTGGTGAGTGCGGTGGATTTGCTGGTGGATGCGGGGGTAGCGCAGGTGTCGCTGGCGGATACCGCGGGTGTGGCGGGAGCGGAGCTGGTGCGGGACGTGATGCGGCTGGTGCTGGATGTGCACGATGGACTGGAGGTGGGCGTGCATCTGCATACGCGGCCGGATGAGGCGACGGCGAAGGTAAGGGCGGCGTTTGAGGCGGGTTGCCGGCGGTTTGATAGCGCGATGGCGGGGCTGGGTGGGTGTCCGTTTGCGCAGGATGCGCTGGTGGGGAATTTGGCAACGGAGACGCTGCTGCGGGCGTTGGACGATCTGGGAGCGCAGCTGCCGGAGCTGGAGCCGCTGGATGCGCTGGTGCAGAGGAGTCGAGAGATTGGACAGAGGTATGGTGAGGTGGTGCAGTGAGGGCAGACAGTAGATTTTAGACAGTAGACAGTAAAGAACGCGGTGCAGTGAGTGCGAACAGCGCTAGACGATGCTACGGAGTGATGCGGATGAGCATGATTCGGGTGGAGGATGAGGGTGGGGTGCGGGCGGTGACGCTGAATCGTCCGGAGAAGAGGAATGCGCTGACGCCGGAGCTGCAGGAGGAGTTGATTGCGGCGCTGGGCGGAGCGGAGCGTGGGGGCGCGCGAGCAGTGGTGCTGCGCGGTGAAGGCGAGGCATTTTGCGCGGGGCTGGATTTGAGTGTGTTGCAGGAGATGGCGGGGCGCAGCGCGGAGGAGCATCGTGCGGAGGCGGAGCGGGTGGCGCGGATGTTTCGTGCGGTGTGGGAGTGCGATGTGCCGACGATTGCGGTGGTGCAGGGAGCGGCGATTGCGGGCGGGACGGGGTTAGCGACGATGTGCGACTTCACGCTGGCCGCTCCGACGGCGAAGTTTGGATACACGGAGGCGCGGATTGGATTTGTGCCGGCGCTGGTAAGCGCGTACCTGGTGCTGCAGGTGGGCGACAAGGTGGCGCGCGGACTTCTGCTGAGCGCGCGGATCTTTGACGCGAATGAGGCGATGCGGCTGGGGCTGGTGAGTGAGGTTGTGGCGAGCGAGGGATTAGAAGCGCGGGCGATGGAGCTGGCGGCGGAGCTGATGCGGAACTCGCCGGAGAGTTTGCGGGCGACGAAGCAGTTGTTGCGGGCGCAGCAGCGGGAGTGGATGGAGGGTGCGCTGGAAGCTGCAATGGAGGCCAATGCGGCGGGCAGGCGGACGGCGGACTTTCGCGAGGGGGTGGCGGCGTTTTTGGAGAAGCGGAAGCCAAGGTGGGGAGACGGTAGAGGGTAGACAGTAGACAGTAAAGGTCGCAGCGGTTGGGTCGGCGATGGTTGGGGCGATGCAGCCGGTTCACTGGGTGGGTAGACTGGCTGGATGAGTGAGGCGGAGCGGGTGTTGGAGCGGGGGTTTGCGGAGACGCGGTTGCGGGTGCGGTATGCGGAGACCGACCAGATGGGGGTGGTATATCACGCGAACTACCTGGTGTGGTTTGAGGTGGGGAGGGTGGAGTTTATCCGGCAGATGGGGATGGACTACCGCAGCATGGAGCGGGAGGAGAATGCAATGATCGCCGTGGTGGAGGCGACGGCGCGATACAAAGCCCCGGCGCGGTACGATGATGAGCTGATTGTGCGGACGTCGCTGGCGGGCGTGCGGGGATCGATTGTGCGGTTTCGCTATGCTGTAGTGCGGGTCTGCGATGAGCTGGTGCTGTGCGAGGGGGAGACGGTGCACCTGGTTGTGGGACGGGACATGAAAAGACGCGAGATGCCGCAGAAGTATGCGCAGCGTTTTGCGGCGATGCTGCATCGGATGGATGCGGGCGAGGATACGACGAGACAGGAGTAGGCGATGGCAGAGGCGAAGGTGGCACTGATCAGCGGAGCGAACAAGGGGCTGGGGCTGGAGACGGCGCGGCAGCTTGGGCAGACGGGCTATACGGTGCTGCTGGGGTCGCGCGATCCGGAGAAGGGAACGGTGGCGGCGGAGCAGCTGCGCAAGGAGGGCATCAATGCGACGGCCGTGAGGCTGGACGTAACGTCGCAGGCAGACATTGATGCGGTGGCGAAGCTAATTGAGGAGCAGTTCGGCGGCGTGCTGGATGTGCTGGTGAACAATGCGGGCGTGATGTTCGAGAAGGGGTGGACGACGAACATTACGAGCGAGATCAAGATGGACGAGCTGCGCGCGACGTTCGAGGCGAATGTGTTCGCGCCGTTCGCGCTGACGAAGGCGCTGCTGCCGGCGCTGAAGAAGGCGCAGGCGGCGCGGGTGGTGAATGTGTCGAGCGTTCTGGGCTCGAT
Organism: Acidobacteriaceae bacterium; assembly: GCA_036272895.1. Classification (GTDB taxonomy): domain Bacteria; phylum Acidobacteriota; class Terriglobia; order Terriglobales; family Acidobacteriaceae; genus Granulicella. The sequence goes on from DATAXW010000023.1 coordinate 17,440, forward strand.
GACGCTGCAGGGAACGAAGGGATCGGCGACATACAACACGAAGCTGTTTGCGTATAACGCGTCGAAGGCGGCGCTGAACATGTTCACGATCCATCTGGCGCATGAGCTGCGCGGGACGAAGATTAAAGTGAACTCGGCGCACCCGGGGTGGGTAAAGACCGACCTAGGCGGAAGCGCGGCGCCGCTGGATGTGACGGAGGGCGCGAAGACGATTGTGAGGCTGGCGACGCTGGGCGAAGAGGGGCCGACGGGTGGGTACTTCCACGGGGACGAGATGATTCCGTGGTAAAGAGAGTCGGCATAGAGACGCGTGTGGACGACTCAGCTTAGAGCCGTTCTCCTGATACTGCGGCTTTCGAGAGAGGATGCCATGCCGTTTTCTTCGCGGGAAAGGGGACGAAGGGTGTTGGCTTCGTTTTACATCTTCAGGAGAAAGGCTCCAGCGCGAGCGAGGGGACGTTGAGCTGTTCGCGGAGCAGGCGCTCGGTGAGGGTGCGGAGATCTTCTCCTGTTCTGGGAAGCGTGAAGGCATGGGTGGAGTCGTTCCACTCGAGCTTGAAGGAGGTGGACTGGGCGGAGATCCAGACCTGGCGCACGGGCGTATTGGGGGTAAAGACGAATTTGGCGCTGCCGTCGTCAAAGAGGACGTTGAGGACGCCGTTTTTTTGTTCGCTCTCAAAGCCGCCGAAGGCCTCCTCGGCGCGGATGAGGGACTGCTCCAGCGCCTCGAGGGCGCGGTCGGATTCGCGGCGGAAGGTAGTTTCGTCAAGCATGGCTTGACCAGTGTACCGGCTCGCGGGGAACGGAATCAGCAAGGAGGTCAGGGCTTCGATTGATTTAGGCTGGGCGATATGCCGAAGTTGTCCGTCGCAATCGTCGCAAAGAATGAAGCTAAAAACCTTGCGCGAACGCTGGAAGGCGTGGCGTGGGCCGAGGAGATTGTGCTGATCGATTCAGGATCGACCGATGAGACGGTGGAGATTGCCAGGCGCTATGGCGCGGTGGTGTATGTGGAAGCGTGGAAGGGGTATGGCGGGCAGGTGAACTCCGCGCTGGATAAGTGTACGCATCCGTGGATTCTTAACCTGGATGCCGACGAGGTGGTTACGCCGGAGCTGGGTGAGGAGATTCGTGAACTGCTGCGGGAAGAGCCAGCGCTGGAGGCGTACACGGTACCGCGGTTGAATCTGATCTTTGGGCGGTGGATGCGCCATGGAGGACTGTATCCGGACCGCAAGCTGCGGCTGTTTCGGCGCGGTGCGGCGCGGCTACAGGAGAATACGGAGCCCCATGCGACGCCGAAGACCTCGGTGCTGGCGGGAGAGTTGAAGCATAACCTGCTGCATTACCAGTATGCGACGCTGGCGATGTATGTCGACCACATGAACAAGTACAGTACGGCGAGTGTGCCGCTGGTGCTGCGGCGAGGAAAGGACGGCCGCTCCCTTGTGCCGTTTCTCGCGAACACGGTCCTGAACCCGGCGCTGACGTTCCTGTATAACTACGTGATTCGGGGCGGATTTCTGGATGGGCGAGAGGGGCTGCTGTTCCATGTAAATCATGCAATTTACGTGAGCTGGAAGTTTGCAAAGGCGTGGGAGACGGCTCGCCGCGCGGAAGACGATTGAGCAGCAGCAGGAGGCGACCAGCGTGGGTTGCCGAGTGCTATTGGTTCCTCACTGCTTGAGGATGAATGTAGTAGACGAGGCCGAGGAAGTCGTCGGTGAGGAGAAAGGTGTCGGGGGCGAGGCGAAGGAGGCCGCAGGGGCGGCCGTGGACGACGGGCCGGCCGTGACTGACGGTGAGGAAGCCGGTAATGAAGTTGCGCAGCGTGCGATCGGAGGGGGTGAAACGCGCGACGCGATAGCCGGTGCCGATGTGCGGGTGACTGGCGCCGTGGAGGGCGACCAGGAAGCTCGAGTGCAGGGTTGGGTTGTCAGCGCCGAAGAAGGCGAGGCCGAGCGGGGACGAGTGCGCGGTGAAGGTGGTGTAGGCGGCGGGAACGTTGTTGCAGGAGGTCAGCGGAGCGGGGACGGAGCCGAGTTTGGCATCGGGGTCGGGGACGGAGGCGTTGCCGCCGCCGGCGGCGAGCAGGGTTCCCTGCTGGGCCATGCCGCGCTGCTCGCCGTAGACGGAGTCTTGCGTGGTGTGGTGGCGGCTTGCGGCCCCGGCGGAAGCTGGGCGCGCGGCGTCGATGCGGGGATCGCCGGGTGCGAGGATTGCGGGCAGTGGCGTGTGGTCGAGGACGGGCTGGCCGTGGGCGAAGTAGCAGGTGGGCCAGCCGTAGTTGATGCTGCTGGATTGGCCGGGTGAGATGGAGGCGATGGGGCCGGGGTGGTCGTTGGAGTCGAGCTCGAAGAAGGTGTCTTCGGGGAGCTGGTCGCCGAGGTGATCGTCGCCCATGTTGGTGGCGAAGAGTGCGCCGCCGTCGAGATCAGGGGCGAACTGGAGGTCGACGGCGTTGCGCAGGCCGTGAGCGAGGATCTGCCAGTGCGAGCCGTCGGGGTCCATGACGGAGAGTGTGGCGCGGATGACCTCGCGCTCGCGGCAGTAGTCGCAGGAGCTTCCGGCGGTGAGATAGAGGCGGGTGCGGCCGTGGAGGGTGGCGAAGGCGATGGTGCGGGTGAGGTGCCAGCCGCCGTACTTGTAGTCGAGACCGTAGTCGGGGAAGCGCGCGAGGAGCTGCGGTGGGGAGGTGGGTGCGTTGTCGCCGGGATTGTATTCGTAGCGGACGAGCTTGTCGGTGAGCGGGACGTAGAGCCAGGACTGGTGCGTGGCCGGATCGGTCCAGAAGGCGAGGTTGTTGGGGTTGCGGAGGTGGTCGAGGTAGTGGATGACGTGGGTGAAGGTGTGGGTCTGGGGGTTCCAGCCGTCGAGGATGAAGACGGAGCCGCGGGTGTTGTCGGAGAGGTCGTACATGCCGGTGGCGAAGATGCGGCCGTCGGGGGACTGGGCGAGGAAGCGGACGCGGCGGAGGCCGTGGGCGGCGATGTCGATGTCGAGGTTGGCGGGAAGCGAGAGGGTGATCGATTTGTGGGGAGCGTAGGTGAGGGTGTGGGGCCGGAGGGTTTGGGCGTTTGCGGGTGAGATGAAGAGGATCGTAACGAGGCCGGGGAGTGCGGGGAGCAAACGAGGCATGACGAGAGATTGGATGCAGGAGTCGCAGGCTGAAGCCCTGGGTGTGTGGCTGTGCGGGCTAAAGCCGGAGCCATCTCAGAGGCAACGGCAAGGGCAACGGCAAAAGCGACGACAACGACAAATACGGGGGTCCTTCGCTTCGCTCAGGATGACAACCAGAAAAGCAAAGGCAAAAACAAAGACAAAGGCTAGGGGTGTTGCAGTGGGGAGGGTATGAGGGGTTTGGACGGGGCCGCTTTGGGGGTGGTCGTGCTGGCCGGAGGTTTGGGTTCGAAGCAGGCGGCGGAGTTGGCGGTGGGCTCGTAGTGCGAGGTCTGATCGGAGAAGAGGAAGGGCTGGCACTCGTAGGTGCGGGCGCCGGAGAAGTTGAAGAGGCGGGTGCGGGAGATGGGATCGACGGCATCGTGTGCGCCGACGCGACCCTTGGCGCTGATGAGGATGGCGTGGTCGTCACCTTCGGTGGGCTCGGGCTGCAGCCAGCGCTCGGTGACCTCGCAGTCGGCGTGGGGTGTTTTGGGCTGGAGGTGGGCGGTCTCGCAGGTTCGCTCGCGGGAGACGAAGCTGATGGTGATGACGGCGTGGCCGTTGATGACGTTGAGGTGGGCCTCGTGCTCGGTGAGGTCGCCGTCGGGGGTGAGGGAGACGCCGTGGAAGATGGCAGTGTAGTGGTCGGGGCCGATGAGCGAGCGGTCGATGCGGAGGAAGGTGCCGAGGTTGGTGGCGGGGTCGGCGAAGGTGGTGGCGTAGGTGACGGTGGCGATGCGGTGCCAGGCCGGGCCGGAGGGAACAAGGATGGCGCTGACGATGTGCAGGTCGAGTTCGGCGGTGAGGATGGCATCGAGCTCGCCGGTGTTGCCAAGTGCGACGTACGTGACCTGGACGGAGTGCGGGGTGGGCACGGGCTCGCGGTTGATGTAGGCGGCGGGTGTGCCGATGGCGGAGAGCGCGGCGGAGCGGACGAGGTTGTCCTCAGCCTGAAGTTGGCGGGCGAGAGACTCGGGCGCGGGCTCAGCGGAGTTGGCCTGGGTGAACTGCAACGGGCCGAGGCCGGAGCTGACGGCGACGATGGGTGCGGGCGGCGCGGGCGGCGGCGCGGGCGTGGGCGCGGTGGGCGGCGAGGTGATGCCGCTGTGGCGCTGCGCACACGCAGGAGTGATGGCGGCGGCGAGCGCGAGCAGAAGGGTGAGCAGACGGCGCATGGCAGGCAGGGTGAAGTTCTGGTGGGCCAGTGGTTTGATTTGGCGCTCCGAACCGAAAGCAGGTCCTTCCCCGTCGTTTCCCTCAGGGTCAGGATGACAATTCTTGTGTTACAAACTTCCGGAACAACACGTTAGAAGGGGATGTCTTCGTCGGTGATGCCCTGGTCGGCGTAGTCGTTGGCGGGCGCGGCGGCGCTGCCGGAGTAGGGGGTGGAGCTGGAGCCTTGACGGGAGTATCCGCCGGAGGAGCGTTCGCCGGAGGATGCGCCTTCGCCGCGGCCGCCGAGGAGCTGGAGGTCATTGACGAGGATCTCGGTCTTGTAACGCTTCTGGCCGGACTCCTTGTCGTCCCAGGAGCGGGTCTGGATCTTGCCTTCGATGTAGAGCTGCGAACCTTTTTTGACGTAGTCGCGGACGATCTCGGCGGTGCGCTGGAAGGCGACGAGGTTGTGCCATTCGGTCTTGTCGGTCCAGTTGCCCTGCTGGTCCTTGGCGCGCTCGGCGGTGGCGAGCGAGAAGCTGGCGATGGTCATGCCGCCAGCGCTGGTGCGGATTTCGGGGTCTTTGCCGACATTGCCGAGGAGGATGACTTTGTTGACGCCACGTGCCATGGGGGATGCTCCGTTTCCGAAGGCAAGGATAGCAGAAGGGGAGTGAGGAGGTGAGGGAGTGGGGGAGTGAGGAAAAACGGTCAGCGGCTGCGATCGCCGATGAGCTTGGCGAGGCCGAAGAGAAGGCTGAGCAGACCGAGGGGAAGGCAGCCCATCAGGATGATGAGCGAGATCCATCCCATGTTGGTGTGCGGACCCTGATGCGTGACGCCGCCGAAGACGGTGAGCATCAGTGCGGCGAAGAGGGCTCCGATGAACGAGAGCGCGGAGCCGATGGTGAGGAACTTGCGGGTGTCGGGTTGGAGGCTCATTTCCTCACGACGGCTTGCAGGACGTAGACGAAGACTCCGCTCACAGAGACGTAGAGCCAGATAGGGTAGGTCCAGCGGGCGATGGCGCGATGCTGCGGAAAGCGGCCGGTGAGTGAGAAGAAGAAGGTGATGAGGATCATCGGCAGTGCGACGATGGCCAGCGGGATGTGCGTGGCGAAGAGCACGATGGCGTAGGTGTACCAGAGTACGCCGGTGTGCGCGATGGGAAGGCGTGTTTCGCCGTGCAGGAAGTAGGTGGCGAGATAAGAGACCAGAAATGCCGTGGAGAAGATAAACGCCGCGAACATGGAGGTGCGATGGGCGACGACGTTCAGGCGACGTATGTAGCGATAGCCGATGAGCAGAGCGATGGCCGAGCAGGCGTTGAGAATGGCGTTGACGGCGGGGAGGAAGTTGAACGAGGTGTCTGCGGCATCGACCGGCGGGTGTACGTAGACAAGCCAGAAGATGAAAAGTGACGCGACGACGCTGATGGCGATGATCGCGGCGATGATGGAGGGCGGTGTTTTGGCTCGCGGCGGAATGTGCGGCCGGGTGGCTGCTGTCGTCATAACTAGGACTAGTTTATGGCTTGGCGCTGCGCGATGATCGGCGTGCGCGGGTTTGAAGGGCTGGGAGCTAGAAGAGCAGCCGTCCCTGGGCGTTGAGGGTCATGGCGAGCAGGAGTAGCGGGAGGTACATGACGGAGACTTTGAGCAGATTGCGCGCGAGGGGGCGGTTGGCGGCTTCGTCTTCGGGGTGGCGGAGGATGCGGGCGAAGCGGAGGGTCGCGTAGAGGTAGCAGAGGCCGAGCGCGGAGGCGGCGATGGCGTAAGGGATGCCGGTGACGTGCAGGCGGGTGGGCCAGAGGCTGATGGGGATCATGAGCGTGGCGTAGAAAAGCGCCTGGATGACGGAGCTGCGGGCGGCGCGGCGAATGGGTTGCTGCGTGGCGGTGACGCGCAGCCCGGCGCTGGCGTAGTCGTTGCGGTAGAGCCAGCCGATGGCCATGAAGTGCGGGAACTGCCAGACGAAGAGGATGGCGAAGAGCGCGACGGCGGGCCACTCGATGAGGCCGCGGGCGGCGGTCCAGCCGATGAGCGGAGGAAGCGCGCCGGGGAAGGCCCCGATGAAGGTGTTGAGCGTGGTGATGCGCTTGAGCGGGGTGTAGATGCCGACGTAGCCGACGGCGGTGAGGAGAGTGAGCGTGCCGGTGAGGAGGTTGGTCGTCCAGGCGAGATAGAGCGAGCCGCAGAAGACGAGCAGGAAGCCGGTAATGAGGCCGCGGGGAAGCGTGATGCGGTGCTGCGCCATGGGGCGCTGCGCGGTGCGGGGCATGCGGAGGTCGGTGGCGCGCTCGAAGGCCTGGTTGAGGGCGCTGGAGCCGGCGGTGACGAGGGCGATGCCGAAGACCGCCTGGACGAGCGCGAAGGTAAACGGGCTGATGCCGGAGCGGAGGCAGCCGAGGTAGTAGCCGCCGGCGGCGGTGAGGACGACCATGGCCGAGACGCGCGGCTTGGTGAGGAGGAAGTAGTCCGAGAGCACGGCGAGCGAGCGGCTGCGGGCTGATGCACGCGGATGGACGGCCGTGGATGTGGCGGAGATGGACACCTGCTTAAGGATAGCGCGTTGGATGGGCGCGCGCAGGATCGGCGGGCGGTTATTGGCCTTGCGAGAGGATGGAGGCGAGGGTGGCGGCGGCGGAGCGGAGATCGGCGTCGGTGGAGAGGAGATCGGGGCCCAGACGGAGGGTTTGAGGGCGGGCGTCGGTGTGGACGCCGCGCTGGTGGAGGGCTTCGGCGAGGGCGCGGGAGTCGTCGTGGTGGAGGGTGAGGAAGGCTCCGTGGTGCTCGTCGCCGCCGTGGGCGTGAATGCCTTCGGCGGCGAGGTATTGCTGGAGGCGGCGGAGGCGATCGAGGGTGTAGGCGCGGATGCGATCGACGCCGAGGGCGAGGGTGAACTGCTGGCCGGCGCGGGCCTGGAAGTAGGTGAAGACGGCGGGCGTGGATTCGAGGAAGGCGTCGCCGCCGGCGGCGAAGCGTGGAGGGTTGGGGCGGTCGAAGCCAAAGATCTGTTCCTTGGCGAACCAGCCGATGTCGAGCGGATGGAGGCCGCTGGTGAGCGCGGCCGGCGAGAGATAGAGGAAGCCGGCGCCGGGACCGCCGCGGAGGTATTTGTAGCTGCCGCCGATGAGGAAGTCGGCTTCGATGGCGGCGACGTCGACGGGAAAGACGCCGATGGAGTGGTAGGCGTCGACGAGCAGGTGCGCGCCGTGCTGATGGCAGAGGGCGGCGAGGCGATCGAGGTGCGGGAGGATCTGCGAGGTCATGAAGAAGACCTGCGGAACGATGACGAGGTCGGGGCCGGCGCCGGAAGCATGGGAAGGACGCTGGATCGCGTCCTCGAGGGCGGTGAGATCGAGTGCGCCGTCGGTCGTGTGGACGGAGACGAGCTGGAGCTGGATGCGGTCTGCGGCGGCGTACTGCTTGAGGATGATATCGACGGAGTCGAACTCGGCGGTGGTGGCGAGGACGCGCGGCGTGCCGGGAAGCGCGTTGAGGACGGTGCGCAGGCCCTGGCCGGCGGAGACCTTGGGGACGATGCAGTCGGGCCTTTCGGCGTGAAGGATCTGGGCGATGCGGGAGCGGTGGTCGTGCTCGGCCTGGGTCCAGTCGGTCCACGCAGCGCCGAGTTTCGTCTGCCAGAGATGGGCGGCCTCGCGGAGGTCGTCTTCGGTCTGGTCGAGCGGACGGCCGAGGGAGTGATTTTCAAGATAGATGCCGGGCGCGGCGAGTGTGCGCGAGAAGAGCGGAAAGATGTGGGTGCGTACGGCGTCTTCGGTGAGCGGGCTGGGACCGAGCGCGGCGACGGCGGAGGCAATGGTCATGTGCGCGGGATCTCGGATTCCTGGGGGGTTTCTTTGGGAGCTTCGGTGCGGGAGGTGAGGAGCTCGGGGAAGAAGGTGAGATCGAGGGCCTGGCGAAGGAAGCTGGCGCCGGAGGAGCCACCGGTGCCCGGGCGAAACCCGATGATGCGCTCGACAGTTTTCAGATGGCGGAAGCGCCAGAGCTGGAAGTACTCCTCGACGTCGACGAGCTTTTCGCACATCTCGTAGGCCTCCCAGTGGCGGCGGGTGTCGGCGTAGATCTCGCGGAAGACGGCGACGACGGACTCATTGCGCGTGTAGGGCTGGGAGAGATCGCGCTCGAGGAGTTCGGCGGGGATGTTGTAGCCGTGGCGGGCGAGGAAGCGAAGGAACTCGTCGTAGAGGCTGGGGGATTGCAGGGCTTGCTCGAGGTCGGCGTGGATGGCGGGATCGTGCGCGAAGACCTTGAGGGTGGCGGCGTTCTTGTTGCCGAGCAGGAACTCGAGCTTGCGGTACTGGAAGGACTGGAAGCCGGAGGCGTTGCCGAGGACGCCGCGGAACTGCATGTACTCGGAGGGGGTGAGGGTTTCGAGGACGGCCCACTGATCGAAGAGCTGCATCTGGATGAGCTTGACGCGGGAGAGGATCTTGAGCGCGGGCGCGAGTTGATCGTGGTGAAGGTGATCGATGGCGGAGGTGAGCTCGTGGATGAGGAGCTTCATCCAGAGCTCGGAGACCTGGTGCTGGATGATGAAGAGGAGCTCATCGTGGTGCTGGGGCTCGGAGAGCGGATGCTGCTGCGCGAGCAGGCCGGCGAGGGAGAGATAGCCGGAGTAGCTGAGGCGCGAGGAGAAGTCGCTGACGATGGAGGGTTCGACGGGACGCTGGTTGGGAGAGCTCATTGTTTGCCTGCCGAAGATGGTAACGCGCGAATGCCCAAACGTACCTCAGCGGCTAAAGCCGCAGTTGCAGCGAATGGGTTATGGCACGACTGAAGTCGTGCCCCTTCGAGTATGCAAGACTGATCAGGTTCGGCGAGGATGAGCTACGAATTCTCAGCGAGAACGATCTTTGCGATGGTGGCGAGCTGCATGAAGCTGGTGCCCTCGTAGATTTTGCCGATCTTGGCGTCGCGGAAGAGTTTTTCGACGGGGTAGTCCTTGACGAAGCCGGCGCCGCCGAAGACCTCGACGGCGAGGGAGGCGGTGCGCTCGGCGACCTCAGAGGCGACCAGCTTGGCCATGGCGGCTTCCTTGAGGAAGTCTGCGCCGGCGTCCTTGAGGCGGGCGGCGTTGTAGACGAGCAGGCGGGCGGCTTCGATCTCGGTGGCCATGCGGGCGAGCTGGAACTGCATGGCCTGGAAGTCGGCGAGGGGCTTGCCGAATTGTTTGCGCTCGCGGGCGTAGCGGATGGCGTGGCGGAAGGCGCCGGCGGCGAGGCCGAGCATCTGCGCACCGATGCCGATGCGGCCTTCGTTCAGGGTCTCGATGGCGATCTTGTAGCCCTTGCCGGGCTCGCCGAGGATGTTGGCGGCGGGGATGCGGCAGTTGTCGAAGCGGAGCTCGCAGGTGGAGCTGGCGCGGATGCCGAGCTTGTCTTCTTTGCGGCCGACGGTGAAGCCGTCGGCTGATTTTTCGACAAGGAAGCAGGTGATGCCCTTGTAGCCGAGGGATAGATCGATGCTGGCGAAGACGAGGAAGATGGAGGCTTCGAGGGCGTTGGTGATCCAGAGCTTGGAGCCGGAGAGCATGTAGTCGCCGGTGGGGTCGTCGCGGGTGGCGCGGCACTGGAGCGCGAAGGCGTCGGAGCCGGAGGCGGCTTCGGAGAGCGCGTAGGCTCCGGTGGTTCGGGTGGCGAGCGCGGGGAGGAATCTTTGTTTCTGCTCGGCGGTGGCCCAGCGCATGAGCGCGCTGAGGACGAGGGTGTTTTGCACGTCGACGAGGACGCCGACGGCGGGATCGACGGCGGAGATCTCTTCGACGGCGAGGACGGCTTCAAAGAGTGTGCCGGCGGCGCCGCCATACTGCTCGGGGACCTGGATGCCCATGAGGCCGAGGGCGTGGAGTTTGCGGAGGAGGGTGGGGTCGAAGTGGGCGTTTTCGTCCATGGAGCGGACGAGCGGGGCGATCTCGGTGCGGGCGAAGTCGCGGACGGTGGAGCGGAAGAGCTGCTCGTCGGGCGAGAGTTGGGTGAGGGGTTGCATGGTGGGGGTGAGTTTAGCGTAGCGCGAGGGTATCCTGCATGGTTCGGCGCGGCAGGCGGTGGTTCAGTTTGAAGATGAGATTTCAGGCTGCGTGAGTATTTTCTGAAGGTCATCGATGGAAAGCGAGAGCATCGCAGCGACCCGCTCGGCTGGAAACCCAGTTGCAATAAGGGATTTGGCCCGGACAATTTGTTCTGCACTGTATTGTGTGCTCGGAGCGAATGATTCCGAGATGAAATCGCTCTTCGCTCCCATGCCTCTTCGGTCCGGATAGCCACGCCGCTTCGTCATGCTGTTCATGCTCTCACGTCACTAGCAGCTCTGCGGGTTTCAAACGGACGCACTGCCCGGCGGGGACGAAGAAAGGAATGGATTGCAGCGGTTTCGGGGCAGGTTTATACTGCGGGCATAGGCAGAGCTGGTGTTTCTTATGCTGTGCCACGGGTGAGGTCCGTCTTCAGCGAAAGCTTCGAGGATGTACGGCTCGAGAGTACAAGGCCGCGGGGCCATGAGGCGAGTGCGGCTGAAAATCGCCCGGCTGAAAGTTGGCGCGCGGTGATGCGCGTGCTCCGAAGTAGTAGACGTTTGGTGGGTGGGGTCTTCACCGATGTGGTGAATGCTGTGTGGCCGTGCGACTGCCGGCTGTGCGGCGGGCCGATGATCCAGGTGAGCCGGGCGATGGTGTGCGAGGCTTGTGTGGCGCGGGTGGAGGCGCAGGACGAGAGGCTGATGCCGCTGTGCAGCCGGTGCGGGGATGCGCTGGGGATGGAATCGGCGCGGTTCGCGGCGGCGATGGGAACAAGCGAGTGCACGATGTGCAGGCTGGCTCCGCCGGAGTTTGCGCGGGCGGTGGCGTATGCGGAGTATGACGCCGAGGTGCGCGAGATGCTGCACCAGCTGAAGTTCTATGGGGCGCGCGAGATGGCGGGGCATGTGCTCGGCGAGTGGCTGGCGGCGGCGGTGCTGAAGCTGGAGGGTGAGGCGGCGCGCGAGCTGGTGGTGGTTCCGGTGCCGCTGTTTGCGGCGCGGGAGCGGGCGAGAGGGTTCAATCAGGCGGAGCTGCTGGCCGAGGCGGCGGTGAAGCGGCTACGGAGAATGCGGCCGGAGTGGAAGCTGCGGATTTCGACGGGAGTTTTGAAGCGGGTGAAGGATACGCGAGCGCTGTTTACGATGCAGCCGCATCAGCGGCGGCGGGGGTTGCGCGGGGCATTTCAGGTGGCGGATGCGGAGGCGGTGTGCGGGCGCGAGGTGCTGCTGATGGACGACATTCTGACGACCGGAGCGACGGCGCGCGAGTGTGCGCGGGTGCTGATAGCCGCGGGGGCGGCGAAGGTTTGGGTGGCGACGGTGGCGCGGGCGCAGCCGGAGAGTGTGAAGATGTCGAGTGATGAGGATTCTGACGGCTCGATGGTTGCGCGATGGGATGCGGGGGTTGGGACAGAAGTCAAGGAGTCGGAAGTCAGGAGTTAAGCGATCAGGGATTGGAGCATTTTGGAGGGTAGCGATGCAGTCCGGGAAGATGAGAGGGAAGCGACACCATACGACGCATCCGGTGCCGGGGACGGCGCGGGCGGAGGCGCTGGAGATCCGCGCGGGCGTGTTTCGGCAGCCGGCGATGCAGACGCCGGTGCTGGTGCTGAACGCGAGCTATGAGCCGATCAACATCTGTGGCGCAAGGCGGGCGCTGGTGCTGGTGCTGAAGGGCGTGGCGCGCACGGAAGAGGAGCAGGGAAGCATTCTGCACTCGCACCGGATGACGATCCAGATGCCGAGCGTGATCCGGCTGCTGGAGTACAGAAGGATTCCGCACCAGACGCGGGCGCTTTCGCGTAAGAATATTTTGCTGCGCGACAGGAATACGTGCCAGTACTGCCAGTCGGTGCTGACCTCGGCGGAGCTGACGCTGGACCATGTGATGCCGCGGTCGCGGGGCGGCGCGTCGACGTGGGAGAACCTGGTGGCGTGCTGCAGAGAGTGCAACCGGCGCAAGGGAAACCACATGCTGCATGAGTTGAGTGAGATGAAGCTGCTGCGGGAGCCGCGGCCGTTTACGCTGCACACCAGCCGGCACATTATGCGGATGATTGGGAGCGCGGATGCGAACTGGCGGAAGTATTTGTATTTTGAGAACGAGACGGCGGCGTAGCTGCGGCCGGACTTCGAGAATGAGACGGCAGCGTAGGGAGTTGTTTTTGGCGAGTGAGGTCGGTTTCGGGTTTCGAGATCGCGAAATACAGGGGTCTCTCCGCTGCGCAGGACAGTGAAGCCGTCCTGCTTCGGTCGAGATGACAGAGTTTAAGTGTGATCAGGGGGTCGGGTCGGCGACGTTGTGGGTGACGTTGCGGGCGAGGCGCATGAGCACGGCCATCATCAGCAGCGCGCCGAAGTAGAGGTAGGACTGCAGGATGTTCCAGCCGAGATGGGACGCGAGGAAGTTGGTGGCGGTGAGGCCGTTGAGCGTGAGGAAGCCGGCGAGCGCGAGCAGCCAAGGACGTTTCTGCTGGCGGCATCCATAGGCGAACCAGACCCAGGCGGCGATGGCGAAGACGATGCCGTAGTGGTGCTCCCAGGCCATGGGGCTGGCGGCGATGGAGGCGATGCCCATGGCGGCGAGGTCTGCGGTGGAGGCGCGGAGCTTGCCCCAGGGGAAGAAGAGCGCGACGGCGAGGATGAGCAGCGACGTGAGGATGGTGGTGCGATAGACCCAGGCGATGTAGGGCGTGTAGAGATGCGGCGTGTAGGTGATGTTTTCGCCATTGCCGATCATGCGGTTGAGCGTGCCGAACATGGACTGGTTGGCATAGTGGGACTGCGCTTTGCGGCTGAGGCTGGAGAGGACGTGGATGTAGTCAAGGTTGTTGTGCCAGCCGAAGACGGCGAGGGAGAGCGCGAGCAGCACGGCGGCGCAGACGAGGAAGGCGATGGCGGCGTTCCAGCGGCGGCGGGCGAGCATCCAGATCCAGAGCAGAGCGTACTGCGGTTTGACGAAGGCGAGCAGCGCAGTGACGACGCCGGCGGAGCGCTCGCGACCGGAGGTCCAGAGGTAGAGAAGGACTGCGAAGAGAAACGAGAGAAAAGTTTGCGCGTTGCCGAGGGAGTAGCCCTTGAGGAGCGGGTAACAGCCGATGCAGGCGAGGAAGACGGCGAGGATCGATTGCCAATCGAGTTTTGTTTGTGTGGAGGCGTTGTGGCGGAGGAGCCAGCGGGCCATCCAGAGCGAGACGAGGCCGACGCCGAGGACGGCGAGCCAGGAGGCGAGGGTGAGGAGGGTGAGGAGGGCAGGTTCAGAGAGGCCGAGCTTGCGAAGGGCGACGAAGGGAAGAAGGCTGGCGAGCGGGTAGATGAGCGTGTCGTAGAGGTGGGCGTAGTAGATGGGCTCGGCGGGGTGCGCGCGGAAGTAGTCGAGCGACTTGAGCATGGGGAGCCAGGAGTCGGTGCCCTGGCGGAAGCGGATGAAGGCGAGAAATGGCTGCTTGAGGCCGCCGGGGTTGCCGAGGCCGGCGAGACGGCAGATGGCCCACTGCACGACGTTGGCGAGGAAAAGGCTGGAGAGCACGAAGACGAGAAGACGAGTGCCGCGAGGCGCTGGGATGCTTTCGGGCGAGGCGGACGGCATGCGGGGATTATATGAGGAGAGAATGGACGCTTATGGCGAGGTGAAGAGTGTGAGGAGATGGAATGCGGGCACCGACCAAGAGATTTGATGGACGAGCGGAGGCGTATGCGCGGTTTCGCGAGCGATATGATCCGGCGATTGTGCTGCCGAGGCTGCGGGCGTGGTGCGGGCTGACGCCCGAATGGCTCGTGGCCGATGTGGGCGCGGGCACGGGGATGTTGAGCGAGGTCTTTCTGGCGAATGGGAACCGCGTGATCGCGATTGAGCCGAATGCGGAGATGCGCGCGGCGTGCGAGCGGGAGCTCGGCGAGGAGACGCGGCTTGAGGTGCGCGAGGGAACGGCGGAGGCGACGGAATTGGAGAGCGCATCGGTGGAGATGGTGAGCGTGGGACGGGCGCTGCACTGGTTCGATGTGGAGCGCGCGATGGCGGAGTTTCGGCGGGTGCTGAAGCCGAAGGGATGGTTTGTAAGTGTGGCGTGCGGGCACGATGAGAAGGGCTCTCCGCAGAATGAAGAGCTGACGGCGCTGTTTCGGAGCCAGATGCCGGCGGGGACGATGAAGCAGGTGAGGGATGCCTATGACCGGCTGCCGGAGCACTTTGCCGGTGGAGAGTACCGTCAGGAGGAGATTGGCGGCGAGATGCAGGTTGGGTGGGAGGAGCTGCACGGGCTGGCGATCTCGATGTCGGTGGCGCCGCTCGAGGATGCGGAGCGGCTCGCGGAGTTCGAGCGCGCGCTGCGGAGATTGTTTGAGAGGTATGAGAGCGGTGGGGTGGTGAGCTTCGGGACGCGGTATTGGATCAATGCGGGAAGGTTCGGTGAGCAGGAGTCTTCGTGAAGGAAGCATAAAATGTTGGAGATCAGGGAGCGTCTCTTGAAAATGCGATCAATTGCGACGGTTTTGCTGATGGCTGCAACCGCGGGCGTGGCTTATGCACAGATTCCCGCGGACGATGCGGTGCGGATTGGGGAGTTTCAGAGACTGGCTGCGCAGATCGAGGATGGGATCTGGCCGAATTGGAGCCACGTGCCGGAGCCGGTGCTGCTGGTCACCAAGAACGGAGAGTTTCTGAAGGATTTCCCGAATCCACCGAAGGATTTTCATCCTGCGGGTGACGGCTTCTGGACGCGGCCGACGCAGTTACCGATGAACTTTCAGGCGACGATGCCGCTCTTCGGACCACCGGCGGTGATCGTCATCGGTGAACCAGCGAATACGCAGAGCAGGACAAGCACGCCGTGGGAAATCGTGATGATGCACGAGCACTTTCACCAGCTGCAGGATGCGCAGCCGGGATATTTCGCTGCGGTGGCTGCCCTGGGACTGAGCGGCGGCGACAAGAACGGCATGTGGATGCTGAACTATCCGTTCCCGTACAGCAGACCGGACGTCGTGAAGAGCTTCGGCGAGCTCCGCGATCAGCTGCTGCGGACGGTGGAGGAGCCGGACGCGAAGAGGTTTCGGCAGGAGGCGGCCAAGTATGCTGCGATGCGCAAGCAGTTCTTCGCGCAGCTTTCGGCGAACGACGATAAGTATCTGAGCTTTGAGCTGTGGCAGGAGGGGATTGCGCGGTACACGCAGATCCGCGCAGGCGAGGCCGCGGGAGAGTATCAGCCGACGGAACAGTACAAGGCCCTGCCGGATTATCAATCGTTTTCGACGTATGCGCCGGAGATGCGTGCGCAGACGCTGGAGGAGTTGGGGACGATTGATATTACGAAGGCACGGCGCGAGGTGGTGTACTCGTTTGGCGGCACGGAGGGATTGCTGCTCGACCGGCTGAATCCGGAGTGGAAGAGTGAATACTTCATACATCTGCTGTCGATCGACGAGCTGTTCAACGTCAGCACTCAATGATGTTGAGGGCGAGGCCGCCGAGGGAGGTTTCCTTGTAGCGGGATTGCATGTCCATGCCGGTGCGATACATGGTTTCAATGACCTGATCGAGGGTGATCTTGTGGGTGCCGGGGTCGTTCATGGCGAGGCGGGCGGCGTTGACGGCTTTGACCGCGCCCATGCCGTTGCGCTCGATGCAGGGGATCTGGACGAGGCCTCCGATGGGATCGCAGGTCATTCCGAGGTTGTGCTCCATGGCGATCTCGGCGGCGTGTTCTATGTTGGCATTGATGCGGGCGGCGGTGTCTCCGCCACTGAGCGCGGCGACGAGGCCGCCGGCGGCCATGGAGCAGGCGACGCCGACCTCGCCCTGGCAGCCGACCTCGGCGCCGGAGATGCTGGCGTTCTCCTTGTAGAGAACGCCGATGGCGGCGGCGGCGAGGAAGTAGCGCAGCAGGCCGGCTTGTTTTTCGTCGGCTGAGAGGCCTTCGCTGGCGTGGTGGAGATAGTAGTAAGCGATGGCGGGGATGACGCCGGCGGCACCATTTGTCGGAGCCGTCACAACTCGGCCACCGGCGGCGTTCTCTTCGTTGACGGCCATGGCGACCATGGTGACGGTGTCGAGGGGGGCGAGGGGATCGCGTGGGGCTGGCTTGCCGTTGGCGGCGGACGCCGCGGCTTCGGCGTCGAGACGAGCGGTGCGTTTGGCGAGGCCTGGAGCCCGGCGGCGGACGTTGAGGCCGCCGGGGAGGGTGCCCTCGGTGGAGAGGCCGCGTTCGATGGACTGCTCCATGGTGTGCCAGAGGGTGAGGATGGCGGCTTCGATTTGCTGCGTGGGCGTGAGGGCGGCCATGTCGGGCGGGGCCTGGTTGCCGGGGCGCGCGGGGGAGACGATGCGGTCGATGCGGCGGGTGATGGTGGGATCGGAGAGCAGGGCGATTTCGTTGGCGAGGACGAGCTGGTCGATGCGGAGGTTGTGGCGGGCGGCGATATCGAGCAGCTCGGCGCCGCTTGAAAAAGGATAGGGGACTTCGCGTTTCTTTGTGTCGCCGGGGTTGGCGAGGGCTGCGAATTCCTCGCCGGAGAGGATGAAGCCGCCGCCGATGGAGTAGAAGATCTCGCTGAGCAGGACGTTATTGGGCTCGTCACGCGCGGTAAAGCGCATGCCGTTGGGGTGGGTGTGGGCGGCGGGGTCGGGAAACATCTGATCGCGGTGGAAGAGCAGATGCTCGGGTTCGCGGAAGGCGATCTCATGATGGCCCATGAGGTTGAGGTGTCCGGTGGAGCGAATGGAGGCGAGCAGCGAATCGATTTGATCGAGCGGAACGGTGTCGGGCGATTCGCCGAGAAGGCCGAGGAGAATGGCGCGGTCGGTGCCGTGGCCGTGGCCGGTGTGGGCGAGCGAGCCGTAGAGATCGACGATGACGGTGGCGGCGCGATCGAGGAGATGCTGCGCGTCGAGCGAGCGGACGAAGCGCAGGGCGGCGCGCATGGGGCCGACGGTGTGCGAGCTGGAGGGGCCGATGCCGATCTTGAAGAGCTCGAAGAGGCTGGTGTTCATGGCGTGGCTATTGTAGGCGTCGGCGATGAGCCCGGCGATGGCGGGTTGCGGGCATGAGGAGCGGCAACAGCTGCCATTGCGCGCCGCCGCAGCTACTATTCCGTGCCGCAGTCGTTGTCGGGCGGCGTGGGGATGTTTTCAGTGGCGCGCAAGTAGGTTGCAGCGGCGGTGAGGCGAACGGCGAGGCGGTTGTCGCCGAACATGGGAGCGACGAGCCGGGCGGTGTCTTCGCCGGGCCAGCGGCCGAGAGCTTTGGCGGCGGCGGCGCGCACGGCGGGCTCACCGTCGGTGAGGTCCTGCACCAGCGCATCGTGGACCTCCTGGGTGTGCTGCTGGGCGAGCTGATCGATGGCGGAGGAGCGGGCGATGGCCGTGGCCTTGTTCTTGCCGACGTATTCGATGGCCTTTACGCCGACGCCGAACGGGCCGAGGAAGTATCCGGAGCCGTTGGCTACGGCGAGCACGGCCATCGACTTGGGATCGTGGAGCTCGCGGTCAGCCTTGTGTTTCTCAATCTTGATGAAGCCGGGATTTGGCTTGCGGTCGCCAAGTGCGACGGCGATCAGCAGGTCCTCGCCGGAGGTATCGTGCATCTTCCAGAGAGTGATGGCCGCGGTGTAGGCAACTTGCGCGTTGTCGTCGTTGAGAGCGGTTTGAAGCGGTGGGATGAGCTTCGGATTTTTGCTGAGGCCGGCGGCGAGGATGGCTGCGACACGGACGTCAGACTCGTGACCGTTGATGGCGTCGGCGATGAGGTGGGCGGCGCGCTCGTCGGAGCCCATGGTGCCGAGAGCGGCGACGGCTTCGATGCGGTCGTGTGTGGACCTGCCCGGAGCGGCGGCTTCGGTGATCAGTGACCAGGCACGGATGGCGTTCGCATCGAAGGGCCGCGCGCCGGATGCTTGTGGCGAGGTTTCGGGAGACGTCGCGGGCGGTGGAGCGGCGGGTTGTTGAGCGGTGGCGGCGATGGAGGCGAGAGCGAGGGTGATGACTGCGAGAGTGCCGAGCAAACGAGAGCGTGCGTTCATGGAGATCCCTCGAGCGTGAAGAGACTGCACAGGCAGAGAACCTATGCATGGCGCTGCAAAGTACATAGAGACAATAGGTTGCGACGCTGCTGGAAGGGGGCGGGTTGTTCAGGGAAGCGGAAGGAGAGGAGGAGTCAGGCGCTTCCGCTTTGGTGGAAGAGAGACGGCTGCGCTGAGGTGCTAGACTGGGCGCACTTTACGGCCTTTGTGGCGTTATCAGGCAGGGACATGCTGTTCAAGACGCGCAGCGCAGCGGTCTACGGGATCGACGCGCATTTGATTGATGTGGAAGTGGACTTCTCCGGCGTGAAGCAGCAGGAGGAGACCTTCAGCGTGGTGGGGCTGCCGGATGCGGCGGTACGCGAGAGCCGCGACCGGGTGCGGTCGGCGATTAAGAACAGCGGGTTCGACCTTCCGCCGACGCGGATCACGATCAATCTGGCTCCGGCGGATCTGAAGAAAGAGGGTTCGGGGTTCGATCTGTCCATAGCGGCGGGGATTCTGGGGGCGTATGGCGGGCTGGCGATTGGCGATGTGAGTGACTTTGTGCTGGTGGGCGAGCTGGGGCTCGATGGCACATTGCGCGCCGTGCAGGGGATGCTGCCGATTGCGATTGCGGCGAAGGCGGCGGGGATTCGCAATCTTGTGATTCCGGCGGCGAATGCGCGCGAGGCCGCGGTAGTGGATGGGGTGAGCGTGTATCCGGTGCGGAGCCTGCTGGAGGTGCGCGAGCTGTTGAACTCGGCGGCGCAAGGGCCGGTGAAGGCCGAGGCGCTGAAAGTGGAGTCGCAGGCGCTGCTGGAAGAGGCAGTGGAACATGGGCCGGACTTTCGCGATGTGCGTGGGCAGCATGTGGCGAAGCGTGCGCTGGAGGTTGCGGCGGCGGGCGGCCACAATATTCTGATGATCGGGCCGCCGGGCAGCGGAAAGACGATGCTGGCGAAGCGGCTGCCGAGCATTCTGGCGCCGCTGCGGTTTGAAGAGGCGCTGGAGACGACGAAGATCCACTCGGTTGCGGGCGTGCTGAACAAGGATGAGGGGCTGGTGACGCAGCGGCCGTTTCGGTCGCCGCACCACACGATCTCGGATGCGGGGTTGATTGGCGGAGGGATGGTGCCACGGCCGGGCGAGGTGAGCCTGGCGCACAACGGGCTGCTGTTTCTGGATGAGCTGCCGGAGTTTCCGCGCAATGTGCTGGAGGTGTTGCGGCAGCCGATGGAGGATGGGGCTGTCACCATTGCAAGAGCGGCGATGAGTCTGAGCTTTCCGGCGCGGTTCATGCTGGCGGCGGCGATGAATCCGTGCCCGTGCGGCTACTTCAACGATAAGAGCCGCGATTGCATGTGCACGCCGCCGATGATTCAGCGCTATGTGAGCAAGGTGAGCGGGCCGCTGCTGGATAGGATCGACATTCATATCGAGGTGCCGGCGGTGCAGTACAAGGAGCTGCGCGGCAGAGCGGCTGCGGAGGGTTCGGCGGAGATTCGGGCACGGGTACTGAAGGCGCGGGAGCGGCAGCATGCGCGATTTCTGGAGAGCGGCGCGCGAACGAACGGGAGCCCGCGTGCGGCCAGCCGGGCGGTGTTTGCGAATGCGCAGATGACGACCAAGCAGATTCGGACGCATTGCGAGCTTTCAAGCGACGCGGAGAAGCTGCTGGAGCGCGCGATGCAGCAGCAGGGGCTGAGCGCGCGGGCGCATGACCGGATCCTGAAGGTGGCGCGGACGATTGCGGACCTGGATGAGGCTCAGGGAATTGCGGTGAAGCATATCGCCGAGGCGATCCAGTACCGGACGCTGGACCGGAGTTATTGGGCCTGAATCTCGGCTTACTTTCGCTCGGAAAGCGATATTCGGCCAAAAATCCCGAATTTTGGAGATTCATGGGATTCCTGTTCAAAAAAAGGGATTGACGCTGGATTGATGAGACGGTAAGGTGCATGAAGTGAACGGGATGCTCCAGCAATTCCACGGGGCTACCGGTCGCCCCGTAAGGCGGCATCGGCCGCTTTGAGACGAAGCCAGGCGTGTCCTGGATTTACTTCCGGTGAGGATTACGGTATTGCCGGGGAACGGGATCGATGTTGCCTCCCCATCTGTAACCATTTGAGGAGCAATGAGTTAAGAAAAGCAGAGAACGATAGGCACAACATGCATCGCATGACGTGCCGGCTGCGTCTAACCTGTGGGACACTTGTCAGCCTGCGACTGACGAAGGGTCAATCCCAGCGCGGCTTTAGCAGAGTGGAGCAGAATTGCAGCCACCAAAGACCCTCGCAGAGGAAAGAGAGAAACCTATGCGCTCAGATCTGATTTTTGGAGCTCTGACTCACGTAAATAACCGCTATCAGCTGTGTCAACTGGCGTCGAAGGCGACGCGCAAGCTTCACAAGCCGAACACCCGGCTGCAGGACACGACCAACGAGGTGCTGGATCGCTTCAAGGACGCTATGCCGATGGGCGTGGCCTCCGAAGAGATGGAAGAGACTGCGGCCCCGGTTCGCCGCGCAGCTTAAATCTGCGCGGCGTTCCACGCCATCTTGCGAGCTGTGGATGTGAACCGGCTCACGTTTAAGCTTCAAGCTTCATGATTTTCGGATTCCCCCTCATTTCACGATTTCAAATTTTTCTGGTAGCTTTAGAAACGTCCTTCCCGTAATACCCCGAATTCTTCAATTCCAACTGCCGCACCCGGATGCATCCGCTCTTCTGTGAGCAGGGCGCTCCACTCCGCACGAAACTCCTCCGCACCACCCACTCCCCCAGATTCGAACGAACTCTCAGGAACCCATGACCATTACCGAGTTGAAAGAAAAGAGCATTGCCGAGCTCGGCAAGCTCGCCCGCGCCCTGGAGATTCCAGGCACCAGTGCATTACGCAAGCAAGACCTTATCTTCAAAATTCTTCAGGCACAGAGCGAAAAAGAAGGGCACATCTTCGCGGAAGGCGTGCTGGAAATTCTGCCCGACGGCTACGGCTTTCTGCGCAGCCCCGACTACAACTACCTGCCCGGACCGGACGACATTTATGTCTCGCCATCGCAGATTCGGAAGTTTGACCTAAAGACCGGCGACACGATCAGCGGCAATGTGCGCTCGCCGCATGAGGGCGAGAAGTACTTTGCGCTGGTGAAGATCGAGGCGATCAACTTCGAGTCGCCGGAGGAGACGCGCAACAAGATTCTGTTCGACAACCTGACGCCGCTGTATCCGCAGGAGCGGATCAAGATGGAGACGGTGCGCGAGGGCATCAGCGGACGGGTGATGGACCTGCTGTGCCCGATCGGCAAGGGGCAGCGCGGATTGATTGTGGCACCGCCGCGCACCGGAAAGACGGTGCTGATGCAGGCGATTGCGAACTCCGTGACGGCAAATCATCCGGAGGTGGTGCTGATCGTTCTGCTGATTGACGAGCGCCCGGAAGAGGTGACCGACATGCAGCGGTCGGTGAAGGGCGAGGTGATCTCGTCGACCTTCGACGAGCCGGCGGCGCGGCACGTTCAGGTGGCCGAGATGGTGATCGAAAAGGCCAAGCGGCTGGTCGAACACAAGCGCGATGTGGTGATCCTGCTGGACTCGATTACGCGACTGGCGCGCGCCTACAACACGATTGTGCCGCCCAGCGGAAAGGTACTCTCGGGCGGTGTGGATTCCAACGCATTGCAGCGGCCGAAGCGCTTCTTTGGCGCGGCGAGAAATATCGAAGAAGGCGGAAGCCTGACGATCATAGCAAGCGCGCTGATCGATACGGGCTCGCGCATGGACGAGGTGATCTTCGAGGAGTTCAAGGGCACGGGCAACATGGAGGTGATCCTTGACCGCAAGCTGGTCGACAAGCGGGTGTTCCCGGCGATCGACATTCAGCGGTCTGGAACGCGCAAGGAAGAGCTTCTCATTCCCAAAGACGATCTGCAGCGGACGTGGATTCTGCGCAAGGTGCTGAATCCGCTGTCGCCGGTGGAGGCGATGGAACTGCTGAGCGACAAGCTGGGCAAGACGAGGAACAATTCGGAGTTTCTGAACAATATGTCGTCGTTGTAAGCTCGCGGAAATCTCGGGTGCGAGTGGAGGGAAGGGCGCAGCTTAAGGGCTGCGCCCTTTGTCTTTTGAGAGGAACGAATCGGTTTAGTAGCCGTTGGCGAGCAGGTACTCGGCGGTGAGCCATTGCTTCTTCGCGGGCGCGTGGCGCAGGCTGGGGACGCTGGTTTCGAGATCGCTCAGTGACGCTGTCGCGGCTGTGGGATCTGCGGTGGTGACCAACTGCTGGGCGGCGTACTTCGAGAGGACATCGGTTTCGATGTTCAGGAGATCGCCTGTGAGCTTCGAATGCAGGTTGGTGCTCTTGTAGGTGTGGGGGATGACGGCGATCTCGATGCGAGTGAGTCCGGTTTCGATGGGTGGATGGATCTTGGCGACGGTGAGGCTGATGCCGTCGATGGTGATGGAGCCCTGGGGGATGACCTGGGCGGCGAGTTGCGGCGGAAGCTCGACGGTCATGCGCCAGTCAGTTGCGTCGAGGTTGCGGTGCAGGGGGACGAGTGAGATAAGGGTGCCGGTGGCGTCGACGTGACCCTGCACGACGTGGCCGCCGAGCGGAGAGCCGGCGGGTGTGGGGAGTTCGAGGTTGAGCAGAGCGCCGGGCTGAAGGTGCGCGAGGCTGCTGCGGTCGATGGTCTCCTGCGCGAGATCGGCGGCGAAGCGGCCAGGGTGCGGCTCGTCGGGGTCTTCCATGTCGAGCGCGGTGAGGCAGACGCCATTGACGGCGATGCTGTCGCCGATCTTCCAGCGGCCAGCGAGTTGCGGCGCGGCGATGATGAGCCGCATGGCGCCGCCGGTGGGCTTGACGGCGAGCAGCGTTCCGGTGGTCTCGATGAGGCCAGTGAACATGAGGATAGGGTACAGCGAGTTAGGGAGTTAGGGAGTGGTTAGATGTCGGTCCAGGGGTCGTGGAGGTAGCCGGTGATGCGGGTGTCTTCGGTGGTGTCAGCGGGGAAGGATGTGCGCTCGACGGAGGTGAGCTGTTGCTCGAGCGCGTGAGGTGAGGCAAAGCCTTCGGCAAAGGGGATGGCGGGTTCGCCGAGTTCGTGGTCGGCATAGTAAAGGATGACTCTGTCCGCGAGTTGCGCGCGGAGCAGACTGCCGTTGAGCGCGGAGCCGGCTTCGGCGAGGACGCTGCGGATCTGGCGCTGAGCGAGCGCGGCGAGAACGGCGTGGAGATCGATGTGACCGGCTGTGGACCGAAGGCGAAGGACGTCGGCACCGAGAGCGCGGAGTTGCGACTCGCGTTCGGAGAGAGCGGCTTCGGAGCAGAGGATCAGGAGATCGTTGTGTGTGTTTGATGTGTGCGCGGCGACGGAGCGGACGAGCTTGGAATCGAGCGGCGTGCGGAGTTGGCTGTCGAGGATGACGCGCAGGAGTGGACGGCGGCGGGGGAGGTGGGTGCGGTCGGTGAGTTCTGGGTCGTCGGCGAGGACGGTGCCGATGCCGGTGAGCAGGGCGTCGGAGGTGTGACGGAGGTGCTGGACGTCGGCGCGGGCGGCGGGGCCGGTGAGCCAGTGGGGAGCTGTGGTGCTGCGTGTCGCGGGCGGAGGGGCGAGCTTGCCGTCGCCGGAGAGGGCAGCTTTGAGGGTGACGAAGGGGCGGCGGTGCTGGATGGAGAAGGCGAAGGCGTCGTTGAGGCGGCGGGCTTCGAGGGCGAGTGCGGAGTCGGGCGGCAGAAGGAGGACTTCGACGCCAGCAGCGGTGAGTTTGGCGAGGCCTTGTCCGCGGACGAGGGGGTTGGGGTCGATAGTGGCGACGATACAGCGGGCGATGCCGGCGGCGATGAGTGCGTCGGCGCAGGGGCCGGTGCGGCCGTGGTGGGCGCAGGGCTCAAGGGTGACGCAGGCGGTGGCGTTGTGCGGGTCGTGGCCGGCGGCACGGGCCTGTTTGAGGGCGACGATCTCGGCGTGGTCGATGGCGTCGTAGTGGTGGGCGCCTTCGCCGAGGATGTGTTCTCCGTGCAGAAGCACGCAGCCGACGGTCGGATTGGGCGAGGCGAAGGCCGCAGCCTTGCGGGCGAGCTCTAGTGCGAGTCGGAGACCACGTTCATCCGGCGGCAGGAGACGCATGAGTTCTCAGCATAGCTGGTCACAGTGGCGAACTGCTGCTGGGCGAGTTGCTCGCGGGTGGGCACGAAGGTGTCGTAGACGGGCTGGGTGTCGGAGGCGAGGAAGGCCTCGCTGTGGCGCACGGTTTGGGCGTGCGAGAAGGAGAAGATCATGGCAAAGAAGGCTACTAGCAACTGATGCACGGGGAACCTCCTGAGTCACCTATTACGGCTATGGAGGCGAGTATCATGCGTCAACACTCTACACTGCATAGCCCATCGGCGTCGTTTGACGGACAAAGGCAGCATTACTTTTGTGCTTTGAAACGGCGCGCGACGTGCTGGTTTTTTAGAATGTGGGGGGGTGGTGGGGGTGGCCTGGGGGGTTGTGGATTAGTCGAGGAGGGAGTCGACGAAGGTGGCGGGGTCGAAGGGGATGATGTCGTCGAGCTTCTCGCCGGTGCCGGCGTAGCGGACGGGGAGGCCGAGCTCGCGGGCGATGGCGACGACGATGCCCCCCTTGGCGGTGCCGTCGAGCTTGGTGAGGACGATGCCGGTGACGTGGGCGGCCTGGGTGAAGAGGCGGGCCTGCTGCAGGCCGTTCTGGCCGGTGGTGGCATCGATGACGAGCAGCGTCTGGTGCGGCGAGCCGGGGATGACCTTCTCGGCGGTGCGGCGCATCTTGTCAAGCTCCTTCATGAGGTCGGACTTGGTGTGGAGGCGGCCGGCGGTGTCCACCAGAAGAACGTTGGTGGAGCGGGCTTTGGCGGCGGTGGCGGCGTCGAAGAGCGCGGCGGAGGGATCGCCGCCCTGGCGGGTCTTGATGAGGTCGACGCCGGAGCGGGCGGCCCAGACTTCGAGCTGTTCTATGGCCGCGGCGCGGAAGGTGTCGGCGGCGCAGAGCAGGACGGAGCGTCCTTCACGGCGGTAGAGCGCGGCGAGCTTGCCGCTGGTTGTGGTCTTGCCGGTGCCGTTGACGCCGACGAGGAGGATGACGGCTGGCGGCGTTCGGGGCTCGACGACGGGCGTGGCGACGGAGTCGAGGATGCGGCGGATCTCGTCTTTTAGCGCGGCCTTGAGCTCGGAGCCATTCGAGAGTGAGTGACGGAGGGCGCGGTCGCGAAGATTGCCGATAATTTCGTTGGCTGTAGGGGCGCCGATGTCGGAGGCGAGGAGAGCGAACTCGAGGTCATCGAGGGAGGACTCGTCGATTTCGCGGGTGAGGGCGACGACGGAGGAGAGGGAGTCGGAGAGCGACTGGCGGGTGCGGGTGACCGCCTGCTTCATGCGGTCGAAGAGGCTGCGGGGAGCTTCCGGCGCGGGTGTTTCGGGGGTTTCGGGTTCGGAATCGCGCTTGCCGAAGAGGGAGAAGGCCATCGTCTCTAGTGTATCGGCGATTGTTTTGGGCGGCGGCGGCGTTGAGGGAGGGGATTGTCTGCGCGTCTTCTTGTGGTTTCTCGGCTGATTTTTGATCTGGTTGGTCGTCGTTCCAGGGGAGCTGTTCGAGGAGGCGTTGGGCGGAGCCTTTGGGTTCGGTGGAGTGGAGTTCGGC
>DATAXW010000024.1:0-1572 GCA_036272895.1 Acidobacteriaceae bacterium
GCGCGCGTTCGCCTCGACGATCTTGATTTCGCTTTTCTTGCCGAGAAAGCGGCGGGCGCGGTCGATATCGCGGTCGCCGCACCAGACGGTGTGGCCCTGGCGCGCCAGGAGATTTGCCAGAAGGGAGCCGGTGCCGCCCGCTCCCAAGACGAAGATGCGCATCGGCTTGAAACTCTACCATATCCTTTGTTGGTCATACCGACGGCAAGCGGGGTGCGTCATGAATCTTGCGAGAGAGCTAGAAGATGTTTAGCTGTTTCTTAAATGGGCGGCCGGAAGCGAAGACTTTCTTCAGGGGCTGGAAGCCCCCGCTAGCGGCCTTCTTACGCCGGGGCTGGAAGCCCCGGCCTCCTGGGGAAGATGGCCTCCTGCGGATAGCGGTGATGCGCGAGCCCTTCACTCCGTTCAGGTGAGCTGAAACACCAACCCCTAAAGAAAAGGCCCGCGGCTAAAGCCGCTTAACTGGCGCTGCTTTTCGCGGGCCTGCCCTTCGTTCCTCAGGGTAAAAAGGCCCACGCTTCCACCCTCACGTCGTGGCTGGAAGCCACGACCCACGAGATTCGCGTTTGCCACACGAACACGGGAGCATCATCTGCGGCGAGCGCTCGGGCGTCACTTGGCTGGTTCCTTTTTTGTTTCGCGCTTCAACTCGCGGCGGAGCCAGGCGCGGGCGGTGACCCATTCGCGCTTTACGGTGGCCGGCGAGATGCCGAGGACGACGGCGGTCTCGTCGATGGAAAGGCCGCCGAAGAAACGCAGCTCGATGAGGCGGGCCTGCTGCGCGTCGAGTGCAGCGAGCCTGCCGAGAGCGTCATCGAGCGCGACAAGATCGATGCCCGAGTCGTGTGCGGCCGGGGCGAGTTCAGGTTCGAGGGTGAGGCGAGGAGCACCGGCGCCACGCTTGGCTGCGAGGCGATTGCGGGCGTGGTCGACCAGAATGTGGCGCATGAGCTGGGCGGCTACGCCGAAGAAGTGAGCGCGGTTTTGCCACTGGGGCGTGTTTTGACGAGCGAGGCGCAGATAGGCTTCGTTGACCAGGGCGGCGCTTTGCAGCGTGTGGTCGGGGCGCTCGTTGCGAAGGCGGCGGCGCGCGAGGCGGCGCAGCTCATCGTAAACCACGGGTATGAGCTCGTCGCGCGCTTGCTGGTCGCCTCGCCCCCAATCGGCGAGCAGCTTATTGATCCGTACAGACGGAGCCGGAGACACATACCTCCCGCCGCGAACGAGCCGCGATTGATTGAGAAAGGTATCCTCCCGGACCGAATAAAGTCAATCTGCTCAGCGATCTGGTAGTGGAACGAGTATTTCCGTGGTTCGTCCTGGAAAAATCTGTCGCTTGCGTGAGCCGATTTGCCGCGCTTTCTCGCTTGATAGGGCAAAAGGCACGATGCGGGCTCGTGGAGATGGGCGAGGCGCGCGGCCGAGAAACAAGACGAGAGGAGAACTGGAATGAAAGCGAAGCAGTTCGTGGATGTTTTCCCGAATCGGATCGGCAAGATCGGAGTGCTTTGGGGCGGACGATTCTCCGCGCTTGCGGTGGTTTTGGCGTTGGGACTCTTGTTCGGCGCTTCC
>DATAXW010000025.1:0-78529 GCA_036272895.1 Acidobacteriaceae bacterium
GCGATACAATCAGCATTCGATGCCCTATCAGGTTCTCGCCCGGAAATACCGCCCCCAACGCTTCGCCGACGTCGCCGGGCAGGAGCATGTCACCCGCACCCTCCTCAACGCCCTCGACCAGGGTCGCATCGCCCACGGCTACATCTTCTCCGGCCATCGCGGCATCGGCAAAACCACCATTGCCCGCATCCTCGCCCAGGCCCTGAACTGCCGCACCGAAGTGGGAACTTCCGCCCGGCCCACACAGGAGCCCTGCGGTGTCTGCGATTCCTGCACCGAAATTCGCGCCGGCAACTCCGTCGACGTCCTCGAGATTGACGCCGCCACCAACCGCGGCATCGACGAAGTCCGCGAACTGCGCGAAGCCGCCCGCTATCGCCCCGCCCGCGACAAATTCAAAATCTGGATCCTCGACGAAGCGCACCAGATCACCGACGCCGCCTTCAACGCGCTCCTCAAGACTCTCGAAGAGCCGCCCGACCACGTCATCTTCATGATGGCCACCACGCAGCCCGAGGACATCCCCCAGACCATCCGCTCGCGCTGCCAGCACTTCAGCTTTCACGCCGTCAAGCTCGACGACATCGTCGGCCAACTGCGTTCCATCGCGACCGCCGAAAACATCTCCGCCGATGACCCGACTCTCGCTCTCCTCGCCGAAGCCGGCGACGGCTCCATGCGCGACGCGCTCTCCATCATGGATCAGGCCATCGCCTCCGCGCCGCTCGAAAACGGCCAACCCGCACTCTCCGCCGAAGAGATCCGCACCCTCATGGGCACCGTCTCCAACGCCGTCTTCGAGCAGATCCTCGCTGCCGTCCACGCCAACAACTCCGCCGACGTCCTCGCCATCCTCGGCCGCCTGCTCGACGCCGGCAACGGCCCCCAGCCGCTCGCGCGCCAGTTCGTCCGCTATCTCCGCAACTGCACCGTCGCCAAAATCACCAACCTCAAGCCCGAAGAAACCGCGCACGGCCTCGCCGCCGATCTCCTCCAGATCTCGCCCGAAGAGAGAAACCGCGCCGCACGCTCCGCCGCGCTCTTCACTGAAGAGGAGCTCTCGCGCTTCCTCTCCATCCTCCTGCGCACCTTCGACGACCTCGGCTACCGCCAGGAACCCCGCTTCCACCTCGAACTCGGCGTCCTCAAGCTCGTCCACCTCCAGCGCCTGCTCCCCGTCGAAGACCTGCTCTCGCAACTCGGCGCCACCAAATCCACCCCCACTCCCTCCACCACCCCAACAAATCTCTCCTCTCGATCCGAAGCTTCCGCGCGCCCCGTCGCCACCAAAGACACCGTCATCCTGAGCGAAGCGTCACAGCCTTATCGTGACGCGCAGTCGAAGGACCCCGAGGGTCCCCGTCCGGCCGCGGCCGTCTCCCCCTTTGCTACCGCGAACACCACCGCCGGCTCTCTCGCCCTCGCACCCGAAACCTCAGCCCAGCCCGAACCAGAAGACCGCCCTCACCTCGTCGCAAAATCCCCCGAACCCACTGCGGCGCTCGACCTCGACCTCGCGGAACTCCAATCCACCCTCGTCGCCGCGCTCGCCTCCACCAAAGGCCAGCAGTCCGCCTCCGACGCCATCCACGACGCCACCCTCACCGTCGTCGGCGACACACTTCAGATCCAGACCACGCTCTCCAAACAGATGCTCCCCCTCGCCTTCAACGCCGAAGCCGAGCGCCTGCTCAAGTCCACCCTTCGCCAAACCGATCCATCCCTCAAACTCGCTCTGCTCCCCGGCGCACCCGCCGCCAACAATACAAAAAAATCCCCGCGCCCCGCGCCCACCGGCAGCGCGCAGTCGCTGGCCGAAAACCACCCCCTCGTGCAACAGGCCAAACGCCTCTTCTCCGCCGAGATCTCCACCGTCATCGACCTCCGCGACAAGGACTAGCCGCCCAGCCGTCCCAAGGACCCACCATGGACATGAACAAGATGCAGGAGATGCTCTCCCAGGCCTCCGCCATGCGCGAGCAGCTCGAGCAGCGTCTCGCCTCCACCATCGTCGAAGCCGACGCCGGCGGCGGCGCCGTCACCGCCCGCATGAACGGCCGCAAGGAGCTCCTCAAGCTCACCATCGCTCCCTCCGCCGCCTCTGCCGCAGCCGACGATATCACCATGCTCGAAGACCTCATCGTCGCCGCCGTCAACGAAGCCGGCCGCAAAGCCGACGCCGCCATGCAGTCCTCCGCCACCAGCCTGCTCGGCAACCTCAACCTCCCCGGCCTCTAAGCTCTTCTTTACTGTCTACTGTCTACCCTCTACTGTCTTCTTCTATGCCCTCCCGCTTCGCCCCTCCGCTCACCCGCCTCATCGACGAACTCCGCAAGCTCCCCGGCGTCGGTACGCGCACCGCGCAGCGCTTCGCCTTCCACATCCTGCGCTCGTCTGACGCCGATGCCGCCGCGCTCGCCGACGCCATTCGCGCCCTCAAAGCCGCGCTCCGCCTCTGCTCTCTCTGCAACAACATCACCGATGTCGACCCCTGCCTCTACTGCGCCTCGCCCACCCGCAACCAGCATCAGATCTGCATCCTCGAAGAGCCCACCAACATCGCCGCCATCGAAAAGACGCGCAGCTACAACGGCCTCTATCACATCCTCCACGGCACGCTCTCGCCGGTCAACGGCATCGGCCCCGACCAGCTCCGCCTCACCAACCTCTGGCCCCGCCTGGGTGCCCTCACCACTGACAATTCACCCACAGATCTGTCATCTCGACCGGACGATTTAAGCCGTCATCCTGAGCGCAGCGCGCAGCGCGAAGTCGAAGGACCCCTGTATTTGTCTTCTTCCGACAACGCCCCCGAACTCATCCTCGCCACATCCCCCACCGTCGAAGGCGAGGCCACCGCCCGCTATCTCGCCGACGAGGCCCACAAACAATTCCCCACCCTCCACATCACCCGCATCGCCACCGGCGTCCCCGCCGGCTCCGACATCGAATACGCCGACGAGGTCACCATGACCCGCGCCCTCGAAAACCGCCGCTCGCTCTAGGACGTATCGACCTGGCCCAAAGCCTGAGTGAGCGAATTCACAAAGATCCGCCATGCGAGTGGAGTCGGGGCGCATCTTTGCGCAGAAAAAGAGCTGTCATCCTGAGCGGAGCGCAGCGCGCGTAGTCGAAGGACCCCGAAGAAGCTTGCCCCACCACAACATTTCCTGCCTTTTCCAACACAAATCTTCCGCCGTGTGAGCCGCCTTCTAACGCCGCCGCGCCTTACCGCTCCAGCCGGAAGTCCAACACCGCCGTCGTCACCACCTCCGCCGCCCGGTCATCCAGCACATAGGGCCGATAGCGCCGCCCGTACACCGCGCGCAGCGCCGCTCCGCGCAACAGCTTGTGCCCGCTCAGCACCTTCGCCTGCATCACCTGCCCATCGCGCGCCACCACCTCCGCCACCACCACGCGCCCCTCCACATGCATCAGCTTCGCCAGCGCCGGATACTTCGGCTGCGGCGCATACACCAGCCGTCCCGCCATCGCCGCCGGCGGCACCGTGTAGCGCGGCACCCGCACCGTACCCGGAGCTCCCTCCACCCCCGCCCGTGCCGGCGCGCTCACTCCAGCCGTCCGCGCAGCCGCACTCGCCGCAACCGGCTGCGAAGGCCGCACCACCGGCGCCGCCAGCTGCGTCCCAACGCTCGCCGCCGTTCCCGCTCCTGCTCCCGCCGCCGCCTTCACCCGCCGCACCCGCGACGGATGCAGCGCCGCCAGCGCCTCCGACTCCTTCACCAGCTCCGCCTCGTCCTGATCCTCGTCGTTC
This sequence comes from Acidobacteriaceae bacterium, assembly GCA_036272895.1. GTDB lineage: Bacteria > Acidobacteriota > Terriglobia > Terriglobales > Acidobacteriaceae > Granulicella. The sequence goes on from DATAXW010000025.1 coordinate 3,776, forward strand.
CCCGCACTCTCCCGCCCCCGCTGCTCCGCCTGCGCAATCATCGCCGCCACCTGCGCGTCCGAAAGGTTCCGCACCGCCGGACTCGGCTTCGTCTGCCCCGCCACAGCAGCCGCCGTCGCCACCTGAGCTCTGGCTGGATGCACGCTCCGCACCTGCGTCGTCCTCGCCAGGGTCAGCCCGCGCCGCGCCGCGCCCGCAAAGACCATCACCGCCGCCGCCACCGCCAAGATCCCCGCCACCCACAGCCACTCCATCGCCCTCCGCTTGGGCTCGATCGGCTCAAACCACGAAAACTCATGCGCATGCGCAACCTTCATCTGCGAACGAGCCCTCGCCGCCGCCGGCACAACAGGCGCAGTCGCCTCAACCTTCACCGGCATCTCCATCTCCGCAGCCGGTTCAACCGCCGCATTCGCCACGTTCACCTCTGGAGACGCAGCCACCTTGGCCTCAGCCACAACCGGGTTCTCATCTGCGACAGTCTGCTCCGCGACTTCATAGGCCGCAGCCGCAGCCTCCGGCTCAACCTCCTCACCCACCTCCTCCACCGTCGGAGACCCGGCCACAGCTTCCGGCTCAGTCACTACCTCCGGCTCAACCGCCACCACCTCAACAGCCTGCTCCGCAATCACAGGAGGATCCATCGCCTCGCCCGCCTCCATGGTCTCCACCACCTCACCCGCCTCCACCGACGCGACATCCTCCTTCTCGCCCGCCGGCCTCACCTCCGGCGCCACCAACTCATCCTCCACCGGCCACTCCGCTCCATCCACCTCAGCCGCCACCACCCGCGCGCGATAAAACAGCGTCGCACTCGAATGCCCCGCTCCTACTGATCCCGCCGCTGAATCCGCTGCCGAACCCGCCCCCGCACTCCGCTCCACCCCTTTGCTCTCCGCGCCTTCCACCATATTCCGCTGCCTCCGGTCCCGCTCCGGTTCCGGTTCCCGTTCCCGTTCTATTGCCGGTCTCGGCACCGACCACTGCCTCTCCTCCTTCGCCGAAGCCAGCATCGCCCCATGCAGCTCCGTCCCCCTCCGGTCCTCCACCGCCGAACTCCACCGCGAGCGAAACACCCCATTCACAAACGCGCGCAGCCGTCCCGCCGGCTCCTCGACCTCCGCTGCCCGCACCTCCCTCGCCGCTCCGCCCACCGCTGCCAGCACCAGCTCGAATAACTCTCCGCGCTCCAGCCCATCCCGCTGCCGGTACATGATCGCCCGCACCATCGATGACATCTCATCGCGGAAGTCCCCATCCGCGTCCAGCCGCTCCACCACTGGAGCTACATCCGCCGCACACCCAAACGCCACTCCTCGACTCCGGAAAAAGTCATGCAGCTCCTCAATGTACGGAGCGAAGCTCTCAGCCACCTCTTCGAGTTTGCACAGCGCTGCCATGGCGTATGCCGTTTAGACGCCAAATGCCATCAAAACATCGCCTTGCGCCCCCAAAAAATCCCCCGCCGGCTCGCCAGAAGTCCGCACTGTCATCCTGAGCGAAGCAGATGCCCTCCATGCGCCGTCCCATCGCGCCTGCCCACCACCACATGCGCATGCACCTGCGGCTCCCCGTCCTTCACCGCCTCATCCCCACTCAGCGACAGCAACTCCACCTGCTCCTTCAACTCCACCGCCGTCTCAGGAGTGGAAGCATCTCCGACGCACTGTGCCTGCTAGGCCCAATAGACCTGTTCCGCAAAGTGCAAGCGTGGAGAGCTCGGGGGCGACGGCCGAGGAATCACTGATGGTGATGGTCGCATTCGGCTGTCCGTCCGCTCCGGTGAGGTCGAATGTTCCTGTGAGCATTACGGGCGAGCTTTCGGTTCCTGAATACAGTTGGGGTCCAAGGTAGTCGAAGTCTTCATAGTATTCGTCGGATTCGCCGGGGTTTTCCAAGGCCAGATAACTGAAATCGAAATCGTCGTCCACACTTTCGAATAACGAAATAAAGTAACTGGGATTGGAGAATCCCACAGTGGCCAGATAGGACGTTCCATCGCTTAGGCTCAGAGGGACGTTGGTAAAGTCAAACTCCGCTCCTTCGATCACGTAGGTGGGAGGTGAGCTCAAGGAGAAACTGAAACTGGCGCTTCCATCGTCTGGGGTGACTGTGACGTCAAAGGTGTCGGCGCGAGCGACAACGGTGGAGACTCCGAGGATTGCGACAGTGGCGACAGAGAGCAGACGAGAGTACAAAGGCATGGATGGGACCTCAGTGGGATGGGTCCCAATGTACTCGCAATCTCTATGCAAAATCCGTGTCGATATTGGGAACTATTTTCGTCTGTCGAGTCACGGTATGACATAAAACCTGTCCAAAAACTAAATTTCCCCTCTGCATTGCGCTATCGTTCGCCGGGTGCCTCACATCTCGATCCTGAGATGTGCGTCCACACCATGCCCCCCTAAATCTTGATCAGCGCAATCCCCGCCTCCGGGTCCATTTCCTTGCGCAGCTCCTCCGGGCTCTCGGTCAGAATCAGCTCGCACGTCGGCCTCACCCTGGCCTCCTGCAGATGCCCTCCATGCGCCGTCCCATCCCTCCGCCCCACCACCACATGCGCATGCACCTGCGGCTCCCCATCCTTCACCGCCACATCCCCAATCATCGACAGCAGCTCCACCTGCTCCTTCAACTCCACCGCCGTCTTGTACTTCTTCTCCTCCCAATCGAACCACCCCAGCTTCACATACTCAAACGCTCCGATCGCCTTAAAACTCGACCCCTTCAACCCCTGCTCCTTCGCAAACCTCTTCAACCCCTCCGCAACCTCATCCCCCGTCTCAAAGATCACCGCAAACGTCACCGGCGTCTCGCTCACCTTCTTGAACCGCATCGCACCCTCCTCCCCCTTCGATGCGCGCCCCATCGCTTGACACACCCTATACAATAGAAGCCAGAGAACCACCGCTGCCCGGCACATCGCCGGGCATTCGCATTTTAACGCGGAGCTACATCTAAGCTCTTTCTCATCAATACTTTGCCAGAAGCAGCCAACATAAGCTATTTGCTATCAAGATTTTGCGCAAACACCCCAACTGAAGTCCAAGCCTAACTCCAATTGGCTGAAGACTTTGCGCAAAATTGCGGGGGAGGGGGTACCCCTACACCGCAGCCTTCACCCGCAGATCGCCGCCCGTCATCTCCTTGGGCAGATCCATCTCCATCAGCCCAAGAATCGTCGGCGAGATGTCCCGCAGCGACCCGCCCTCGCGCACACCGACATTCTTCCCCTGCTCCGACACCAGAATGAAAGGAACCGGGTTCGTCGTATGCGCCGTATGCGGCCCACCGCTCACGGGATCGATCAGCATCTCCGCATTCCCATGGTCCGCCGTAATGATCCAGCTCGCGCCCGCCGCGCGCACCGCGTTATAGATCCTGCCCAGCTGTGCATCGACCGTCTCGACCGCCTTCACCGTCGGCTCGATCTTCCCCGAGTGCCCCACCATGTCCGCATTCGCAAAGTTCACAATCACCACATCGAACGCCGAGTCCTTCACCGACCGCTCCACGATCTCCGCAATCCCCTCCGCCGACATCTCCGGCGCCAGATCGTACGTAGCCACTTTTTTCGAAGCCACCAGCTCGCGGTCTTCGCCTGCAAACGGCTTCTCAATCCCGCCATTGAAGAAGTACGTCACATGCGCATACTTCTCCGTCTCCGCCACGCGCAGGTTGCGAAGCTCATACCTCGCCATCACATTCGCCAGCAGGTTGTCCATGCTCTCCGGCGGAATCACCACCGGCAGCGCAAACTTCGGATCGTACTGCGTCATGCAGACGTACGTCAGATCGCGCGGCACACTCTCCACCGGAATCGCCTCATCGAGCTCCGCCGCCTTCGGCAGCGACATCCCTCCATCCGCCGCCAGCCCCGACCGCCGCGTCAGCACCCGCGAAATCTGCCGCACTCGATCTGCACGATAGTTGAAGCAGAGCACCGCATCGCCATCGCTGATCCGCGCAATCGGCTCGCCCTTCGCATCCACGCACACGAACGGCTCGATGAACTCGTCCGTCACGCCGTTGTTGTAGCTCTCGCGCACCCGCGCAACAGGGTCTCCGTAGGCTCCGCCTTCCGCCGATCCGGTCACCATCGCCCGAAACGCCTTCAACTCGCGTTCCCAGCGCAGATCGCGGTCCATCGCATAGTACCGCCCGCTCACGCTGGCAATCCTGCCCACGCCATACTCTGCAAACGCCTGCTGCAGCTCCTCGAGATACCCTGCTCCGCTCGTCGGCAGCGTATCGCGCCCATCCATAAACGCATGCACATACACGCGCTTCAATCCCTGCTGTGCCGCCATCTTCACCAGCGCCTGCAGATGCCGCTGCTGCGAATGCACACCCCCATCGCTCACCAGCCCGATCAGGTGCAGCGCATGATCGTCTGTAGCTGCAGCCTGCATCGCACGCAGCAGCGTCGCATCCTCGAAGAACTCACCACTCGCAATCGCCGCGTCGATGCGTGTAATGTCCATCCGCACCACGCGTCCCGCGCCCAGGTTCAGATGCCCCACCTCGGAGTTCCCCATCTGCCCATCCGGCAGTCCCACAAAGTGCTCGCTCGCGCGGATCAGCGTATTCGGATACTCGCGCAGCAGCCGGTCGTAGTTCGGCTTCCGCGCCAGCGCTATCGCATTCCCGCTCGTCTCCGCCCTGTACCCCCACCCATCCAGGATCGTCAGGACCACCGGCCCGCCACGTCTCGCCATCGCCTTTAAGCTCCTGCCCGCTTACTCTTCGCCGTTCAGGCTGGCGCGCCCCAGAAACTGCGCCGTCTGTCCCAGCTCTTCCTCGATGCGCAGTAGCTGGTTGTACTTCGCGATGCGGTCAGTGCGCGATGCCGACCCCGTCTTGATCTGCCCCGCATTCGTCGCCACCGCAAGGTCGGCAATAAACGTGTCCTCGGTCTCGCCCGAGCGGTGCGAGATAATCGACGTATATCCATTCCGCCGCGCCAGCCCAATCGTATCCAGCGTCTCGCTCACCGTGCCGATCTGGTTCACCTTGATCAGAATCGAGTTCCCCACTCCCTCATCGATCCCGCGCTGCAGCCGCTTCACATTCGTCACAAAGAGATCATCGCCCACCAGCTGCACCTTGCGCCCGATCTTCTCGGTCAGAAACTTCCATCCGGTCCAGTCGTTCTCATCCAGTCCATCCTCGAGCGACACAATCGGATACTGCCGCACCCAGCTCTCCCAGTACTCCGCCATCTGGTCCGGCGTCTTCTCGCTCTTGTCCGACTTCTTGAACACATATTTGCCAAGGTTTTTGTCGTAGAACTCGCTCGCCGCCGGGTCCAGCGCGATCGCAATCTGCTCACCGGCTTTATACCCGGCCAGGCCGATCGCCTCCAGAATCACCTCAATCGCCTCGACATTCGACTTCAGGCTAGGCGCAAATCCGCCCTCATCCCCAACCGCCGTGTTGTAACCCTTCTTCTTCAGCACGGCCTTCAGCGTGTGAAAGACCTCCGCGCCCCACCGCAGCGCGTCCGAGAACGTCTCCGCGCCCACCGGCATCACCATGAACTCCTGAAAGTCCACGTTGTTGTCGGCATGCGCTCCGCCGTTCAGGATGTTCATCATCGGCGTCGGCAGCACGCACGCATTCGCCCCGCCCAGATACCGGTACAGCGGCACGCCCAGCGCCTCCGCCGACGCCCGCGCGCACGCCATCGACACCGCCAGGATCGCATTCGCTCCCAGCTTGTTCTTATTCTCCGTCCCATCCAGCGCGATCATCGTCGCATCGATCAGCCGCTGGTTCGATGCATCCATCCCTGTCAGCTCGGGCGCGATCACGCTCTCCACGTTCTCCACCGCGAGCATCACGCCCTTGCCCTGATAGTGCGACTTGTCCCCATCGCGCAGCTCCACCGCCTCATGCTCACCCGTCGAGGCTCCGCTCGGCACCGCCGCGCGTCCGCGCACGCCATCCTCCAGTACCACATCCGCCTCAACCGTCGGATTACCGCGGCTGTCCAGAATTTCGCGCGCATGAATCGAAACAATCTCAGTCATCACTTCCTTCTTTCTCTTATCTCTTCGGGATCCCCGCACAATCCTGTGCTCGAGCCGTTCACCCAGCGCGGGACGCCTGTCTACGGCGATAGGCGAGCCGGTCGCCGCGGCGATTGTGTCCACCCATTCACCCATTGCAGAAGCCGTCCCCACCGGGCCCATTCTAACAAAGCTCCGCACCCCCGCGGCTTCAGCGCACGGCGTCCCTAAAACCGCAGCGCCTCGTCGTCAGCGCACCACCGCCGGCGCATGCACTCGGCGTCCCTCGTCGTGTTCGCTCACATTCACCGGCACACTCAATCGCACCCGCGTCCCTCGCCCCGGACGGCTTGCCATCTCCACCTGCGCGTCCTCCCCGTACAGCACCTGCATGCGCTCGCGCACGTTGCGCAGCCCAATTCCCGACCCCTCGCGCACCAGACCGCTCACCGGCTCCGTCACCGAGCGTCCGGGCTCAATGCCCACGCCATCATCTTCCACCTCGATCACCAGCCGGTCGCCCTGCAGCCGGCTCCGCAGCGTCACCGTCCCTCCGCTGATTCTCGGCTCCAGTCCATGCTTAATGCTGTTCTCGATCAGCGGCTGCAGCAGCATGCTCGGCACCACAAAACCCAGCGTCTCGTCCGCAATCTCCTTCACCACACGCAGCTTCTCGCCGAACCGCACCACCTCGATGTCCAGATAGTCGTCTGTAAATGCCAGCTCGTCACCCAGCGGCACAAACGCCTCGCGGTCCCTCAGCAACGCGCGCAGAATGTTGCCCAGCTTCACAATCATCTCCCGCGCCAGCTCCGGCCGCGAGCGCACCAGCGACGCAATCGAGTTCAGCGTATTGAACAAAAAGTGCGGGTTGATCTGCCGCTGCAGCGCATCCAGTCGCGCCTCCAGCAGCAGGCGGCTCTGCTCCTCCAGCTTGCTCTCGATCCGCACCGCGTTCCATATCTTCAGCGGAATCCCCATCACCACCGCCGCACATCCAGAGATCGCGAGCTGAATGAACCACAGCCTCCCGCGCAGCTGGAAGTAGTGGTGCGGATAGTAGTGCGCCACCAGGCTCGCCACCAGTTGCACCGCCATGATCAGCACCAGCAGAAAGATCTGCCGGTCCAGATGCGGCCATTTCACCGTCCGCCGAATCCATCGGTAGATGCTCAGATCGATCAGCGGCGAGAACGACCAGATGTCTTCCTCATCCACAAACCGCCGAAACGTTCCGAAGATCGCCGCAATCGCCAGATTCATCGGCAGCGCCAAATACTCGCCGTGCAATACGGCCGGGAGCGCCAGCACCGCGCCGCCCACAAACCCCGCCGCCGGCCCCAGGATCAGCCCCAGCAACGCCGTCGCCTCCAGCGACAGATCCGCCGCCAGAAAGTTCGGCACGCGCACCCGCACCCACACGCCCAGCATCAGCGGAGTGCAAATCCACGCCACCAGCTTCAGCGTCTCGCTTCGCGTACGCTCCGCCCCGCGCAACAGCAGCCGCTTAAACCGCATCGACCGCGCCAGCGAGCTCGCCACCGCTGCTGCCACACCCAGCTTCACCAGCAGCGTAATCAGGATTAGATTAGGATCGCTCGCGTGCACGCCTCTACTCTACGCTGCCCCTAATTGCTGGCGTTTCCTTGTTTGTCATCCTGAGCCCTGAGCGAAGCCGAAGGGCGAAGGACCTGCTCCTCGCATCCGTTGCCAGATGAATCCAACCCTCAGCCGAGCGAATCTATAATCACACCATGCCGCTCGTAAGTGTCACCAAGGTCGCGGAGGCCGACTTCCCCACTCGCTGGGGACACTTCCGCATCCTCGGCTTCGAAGGCCTCACCGATCCCGGCGACTCCCACCGCCAGCCCGTCGAGAGCGCCCTCGCCCTCCTCATGGGCGACATCAAATCCAAGACACCGATCATCCGCATCCACTCCCAGTGCACCACCGGCGACGTCTTCCACTCCCTCCGCTGTGACTGCCACGACCAGCTCCAGCTCGCCCTCGCGCGCATCGCCGAGGAGGGCGCCGGCATCCTGCTCTATGAGCAGCAGGAGGGCCGCGGCATCGGCCTCATGGCCAAGCTCCGCGCTTATGAGTTACAGGACCAGGGCCTCGACACCATTGAAGCCAACCTCGAGCTCGGCTTCAAAGCCGATTGCCGCAACTTCGAGCTCCCTGCCGCGATCCTCAAACATCTCGGCGTCACCGAGGTCCGCCTCCTCACCAACAACCCCGAGAAGGTCGCCGCGCTCGAAGCCTCCGGCATCAAAGTCGTCGAGCGCCTCTCCGCCGAGATCCCCATCGAGCCCACCTTCGAGCGCTACCTCGAAACCAAGCGCGAGAAAATGGGACATTTCGCGAGTTGATTAAGCCCATTTTGTGGGTTAGTCAAGCCCACCCCGCCGGTTAATTCACTCCCACGCTTGCCGCTTCGTCCTACCGGTCGCCGATCAGGTGCAGCCTCATAAAGTTGGTCGCGCCTGTCTGCGTCGCCGTTCCTGCCACGATCCCCACCACATCCTTCGCGCGCACAAACCCACCCTGTTCGAGGATGTCCTCCGCCATATTCACCAGCTTGTCCGTATCGGTGAAGCGGTCGCACTGGATCGGATGCGTTCCCCACAGCAGCATCAGCCGATGGACCACCTCTTCAAACGGGCTCAGTGCATAGATCGGCGCCTCCGGCCTGTACTTTGAAAGCAGCCGCGCTGTATTGCCTGTCTCCGTAAAGATCGCAATCGCCGCCAGGTCCAGATCCTGCGCCGAGTGCGCCATACACTCGCAGATCGTCTCCGGAATCGTCAGCGACTTCCTGTGCAGCGCGCTTGAGAGCTGCGGCCCCAGCCGCATCTGCGTCTCCGTCTCCAGCACAATCTTTGCCATCATCGCCACAGACTCCACCGGATACTTCCCCGCCGCGCTCTCCGCCGACAGCATCACCGCGTCCGTTCCGTCATAGATCGCATTCGCGACATCCGATGCCTCCGCGCGCGTCGGCCGCGGATTCTCAATCATTGACTCCAGCATCTGCGTCGCCGTAATCACCGGCTTCCGGTACTCCGCCGCCCGCCGGATGATGTGCTTCTGGATCGCCGGCACCTTCTCCGGCGGCATCTCCACACCCAGATCGCCGCGCGCCACCATGATCGCGTCGCTCGCCTCCAGGATCGAGTCCAGATGGTCCACCGCCTGCGGCTTCTCCAGCTTCGCAATCACCCAAGCCTCGGATCCAAGCTCCGCCACCCGCCGCTTTACATAACGAACGTCATCCGCCGTCTGCACAAACGACACTGCAATTGTGTCCACGCCCGCCTTCAGGGCGAACTCCAGGTCCTCCTCATCCTTCTCCGTCAGCGACGGCACCTTCACCGGAATTCCTGGCAGGTTGATGCCCTTCTTCTCGCCCAGCATCCCGCCGTTCACAATCTCTGTCACCACGTCCGCGCCGCGCAGCTCCACCACGCGCAGCTCAATCAACCCATCCGACAGCAGAATCCGGTTACCCGGGCGCAGATTGTCCGCCAGCGTCGTAAACACCGTGCCGACGCGCTCTGCCGTCCCCTCAATCTTCTCCGGCGTAATCGTCAGCCGTTTTCCGCTCTCCAGCAGCACCGGCTTATGGTCCACCAGCGTTCCCGTGCGAATCTTCGGCCCCTGCAGATCGCCGAGGATGCAAATCGGCTTGCGCTCCTCGCGCGCCACCCTGCGCACCATCGCGATCAGCTCAGCCTTCTGCTCATGCGATCCGTGCGAGAAGTTCAGCCGCGCCACATCCAGTCCGGCGCGCACCAGCTCGCGAAACATCTCTTCCGTCCCGGAAGCCGGTCCCAGTGTTGCGACAATCTTCGCGCGTCGCGCCCCGTCCACACCTGCACGTCCATCTCTGGCGTCCATTACCACTCTCTCTTCTCTTTGAGGCGTCAGAGCCTGCATCGATATCGTTCCCACTCCACTCAGTCAGCCATTCTACCCGTCCGGCGCCTTCGCGCGGCGGAGCTCTTCCACAGCGCTGCCTCCAGCGCCGGATCTCTGCGGCTCGCCGACCACTGCGCGTTGAACTCCGCCCCGATCAGCACCGTCAACGCAATCATATAAAGCCACACCATCAGCGCGATCGCCGCTCCCAGCGATCCATACACTCGTCCATAGTTCGCAAACCGCGTCACATAAAATCCGAAAAGCAGCGTCGACGCAAACCACAGCAGCGTCGCCAGCGCCGCGCCGGGAAGACTCGCGCGCCAGCTCCAGTCACGCCGCAGCATCACCCACGGCTCCCGCACCATCGGCTCCAGATGCTCCCGCACCTGCTGCGTCAGGTCCGTCCCCAGGTGGTACACCACCGCGATAATGCTCACGCTCGTCCCCAGCGCCACCGCCCATCGCAACGCCACGGCCAGCGCATAAAACCCCGGCTTCGCAAAGGGCGGAATCTCTCGCGCGAGCCACACGATCAGCAGATGTCCGAACACCACCAGCACACTCGCCGCCGTCATCGGCAGCAGGGAGAGCGGCACCAGTACCAGCGCCCGTCCGCGCCGCCGCAAAAAGCCCGCCGACAGCACCGGCAGTTCATGCGCCCGCCGAAACCCCTCCATCAGTGTTGCCATTACGCTCGCCGCGCCCAGCAGGCTCACTACGCCCGAAGCCAGCAGCGCGCCCGCCGTCCGGCTCGTATGATGTGTCGTCGCAAAGTACGCATCCAGCAGCGGGCTCACATTCGAGGGCAGCACCCGATCGAAGAACCCCGCCATTTGCACTTTCAGCGGCAGCCACGGCGGCAGCAGCGCGACCGCCGCAGCCGCCACAATCAGCGCCGGAAACAGCGCCACGGTCGCTGAATAGGCAGTCGCCTGCGCCACCAGAAAATCATCATGCTCCACCGCTGCACCGAGCGTGCGGCGCAGCAGTCGCCCCAGACCGGCCGCCCTCCGCGCCGGCGCGACCACCACGTTCTCCCATACGGCCACGCCCGTCACTTGCTCTCCTCACCCGCTGGAGTATTTCTCCTGAAGGTGCATAGCGAAGTCGGTACCGTTCGCGCCGTTCCTCTGAAGAAAACGGCATTCGAGCTTGCGTCCAGCGGTACGGTATCAGGAGAAATACTCTACATTATCGCTTCCACTTGTTCAGAAACTCCGTCACCGATTGCGGATCCATACTGCGCATATCTGCAAACTCATTATTGCTCTGCGAGTAGATGACCTTCCCGTTCGGGCTCAGCACCGCCAGCGCTGGTACACCCTTCATCGGCACTCCGTACTTCTTCGCAATGTCCACGTTCTGATCGAAGTGCCCGATGTTCACATCCACCAGAACAAAATTCTTGGCCAACAGCTCCGCATTCGGACTCTGGTGAAAATAAATGGTCAGCACCTGGCAGTCTCCGCACCAGTCGCCGCCGAAGTCCAGAATCACACGCTTATGCTCGCGCCTCGCCTCCGCCAGCGCCGCCGCGATATCCGGCTTCGCCGCCTCCGCGGCCGGATAGATGTGGTTCCTCGGAATCGGTCGCGCCTGTGCTCCAGCCGACATCGTCCCAGCCAGAAATCCGACACCCATCGCTGCCGCCCACAACCTTCCGACTAAACCTGTTCTTCTCATGGAGTCCTCTTTTCTTCCCCTTTCATGATGCGCGAAATGCGCCCACGATTCCAGCTCCATGTATCTTCCCCGTGCACTTTCCGCCATGCCGCAACCATCTCACCCCCTCAGAAGCATCAAACTCATCATGCGCATTGAGCAGCAGCCGCCGCAAAGACCGAACTTCCTGCTCGTCGTCCTCCTCTTCGCCGCGACTATCATCGTCATCTTCATCGGCGCCTACATCGTGCTTCACTGGAACCACCACATCGTGCCCAAAGACTTCAACAAGCACCCCACCGCGCAACTCATCGTGCAGCCGCAGTCAACCGCGGTCTGACGCAATTCGCCCGCGCTCTCACTTGGCCGACATGTAATAGCCGTCGCGCGTCTGCACATCCAGCTTCTTCTTCGCCGGCTCCCCCGTCAGCTCCAGATCGATCTGGTGATACTTGTCCGTAGCCGCCTCGCTCGTCGGCGTAAAGCCCAGCCGATACTGCGCGCGCAGCTCCTCGCCGATCTGCTTGTAGACGTCGTCCACCGTCTCCTTCCCCTTCACCTCAAACACCCGCCCACCTGTCTCGCCGCAGATGCGCTCCAACACCTGCTTCCCATCGACGTACGGCTTATGGTCCCCGCCTCCGCGCGGATTTCCCCGGCCATTGCCTCCACCCTGCGGATATCCCCCACCCTGCGGATATCCTCCGCCCGGATACCCGCCGCCTGGATATCCTCCACCCGGATACCCTCCATATCCTCCCCTGCGCCCGCCCGGATGCTCAAACCCACTCTGCCGCGGCGATTCGCCCTTGTAGTAGATCCCATAAACAATCGTGTCTGCGCGCTGCGCCGCCTCAATCGCATCCGGCAGCGACTCCTTGCTCCCGCGATCCACACCATCCGTCAGCACCACCAGAGCGCGCCTGCGTCCCGCCTGCTTCGAGGTCACCTCATCGCCCGAAAGGTAGATCGCGTCATACAGCGCCGTTCCGCCATGGTGGATGTACCGCCCCTCGCTGTCCGTCCCCGTGCCCGTATCCGTATCCGTATCGTCCGTGTTGTGAAAGCTCGGGCTCTCCGTCCCCAGTTCGTGCAACGCCGCCTGCAGTCGCGGCTTCGCCTCCGTCACATCCTGCAGCAGCTCGATGTCCTTTGCAAACTGCACAACAAACGCCTTATCCGCCGCGCGCGTTCCGGCCGCCGGCATCAGCATCGTGTCCAGAAAACTCTGGCTCGCCGAGCGCTCCTCATCCAGCTTGTTCCGCACGCTTCCGCTGACATCCACCAGCAACCCAATGGTCAGCGGCACATCCGTGTCGTGATCGAAATACCGGATCGTCTGCGGCTTTCCATCCACCTGCAGAGAGAAGTCGCTCTGCTTCAGATCATTGACCAGCGCGCCCTTCTTGTCGCGCACCACCGTCGGCACAATCACCAGCTTCGCCTGCACCTTCATCGTGCTCGCCGGCGTCGCACTTGAGCTCACCGCCGCTGCAGCCGGTGAACTCGCCGGCTTGCTCTCCTGTGCGCAAACAGACCCCATCCCCACCGAGCACGCCATCCCGGCCGCAGCCGCCATCCACAACCTTGCCTTCATACTCTTGTAGGACGAGCCTTCGCCGCCACGGTTTCGCGTCAGCCCCCACCCGGAACCTGCCCTGGGCCTAACGTCCTAACTCCCCAACTCCCTAACTCCCTAACTTTTCCCTACTCCTCATTCTCCTTCAGCTTCGCCAGCACACTGAAGTCCTCGAGCGTCGTCGTATCGCCCTTCACGTCCCCGGTCGTCGCCAGCTCTCGCAGCAGCCGCCGCATAATCTTGCCCGAGCGCGTCTTCGGCAGCATCTGTGTAAACCGCACATCATCCGGCCGCGCCAGCGCGCCAATCTCCTTGGCCACCCAATGCCGAAGCTCCTGCTTCAGCTCCGCGCTCGGCTCATGTCCCTGCTCCAGTGACACAAATGCCGAGATCGCCTGCCCCTTCAGCTCATCCGGCCGCCCCACCACCGCCGCCTCCGCCACCTTCGGATGCGCCACCAGAGCGCTCTCGACCTCCATCGTCCCCAGACGGTGCCCGCTCACGTTGATCACGTCATCCACGCGCCCCATCAGCCAGAAATATCCATCCGCATCGCAGCGCGCCCCGTCTCCGGTAAAGTACGTCCCTGGAACATCGGCAAAGTACGTCTTCACAAACCGCTCATGATCGCCCCAGATCGTCCGCGCCCGCGAGGGCCACGGCTGGCGGATCACCAGCAGTCCGCCCTGCCCCGCTGGCACAGGGTTGCCGCCGCGCGTCACCACCTCCGGCGTCACCCCAAAAAACGGCTTCGTTGCCGAGCCCGGCTTGGTCGCAATCGCCCCCGGCAGCGGCGAGATCATGATCGATCCCGTCTCCGTCTGCCACCACGTATCCACGATCGGGCAACGCTCCTTGCCAATCTCGCGGTGATACCACATCCACGCCTCGGGATTGATCGGCTCACCCACCGTCCCTAACAATCGCAGCGACTTCAACGAGTGCTTATGCACCCACTCATTGCCCCACTTCACAAACGCCCGGATCGCCGTCGGTGCCGTATAAAACACCGTCACCTTGTGGTCGTCAATGATCTTCCAGAAGCGGTCGCACTCCGGCCAGTTGGGCGCGCCCTCGTACATCATCACCGTCGTTCCGTTCTGCAGCGGCCCGTACACCACATAGCTGTGCCCCGTCACCCACCCAATGTCCGCCGAGCACCAGTACACATCCTCATCGCGCAGATCGAACACATACTTCGACGTCAGATACGTCTGCACCGCATATCCGGCCGTCGTGTGCACTAGTCCCTTCGGCTTTCCCGTCGTCCCGCTGGTGTACAGGATGTACAGCGGATCCTCGGCATCCATCTGCTCGCACGCGCACTCGGCCTTAGCCTTCGCCATCTCCTCGTGCCACCACACGTCGCGCCCGGCCTTCATCGGCACACTCTTGTCCGCGCCTGCGGCTCCCTGGAGACCAGCCCTCTGATACACCACCACCTTGCGCACACCCGCACACCGCTCCAGCGCCTCATCGACAATCTGCTTCAGCTTCACCTCGCCGCCGCGCCGGTAGCTCAGGTCCTGTGTCACCACCACCTGGCAGTCCGAATCATTCACGCGGTCCGCAATCGCGTGCGCCGCGAATCCCCCAAAGATCACCGAGTGCACCGCGCCAATCCGCGCGCACCCCAGCAGCGCAATCGCCAGCTCCGGGCTCATCCCCATGTAGATCGCCACGCGATCGCCGCGCTTCACCCCCACGCCCTTCAGCACATTCGCAAAGCGCTGGACTTGCTCATGCAGCTCCGCAAACGTCAGCCTGCGAATCTCACTCGCCTCTCCATCGACGGCCGGCTCACCCTCCCACAACAGCGCCACCTTGTCCTTGCGCGCGCCCTTCGCATGCCGGTCCACGCAGTTATGCGCCAGGTTCATCCTCCCGCCCGTAAACCACTTCGTCTCCGGCCCCTCGCCGTCGATCACCTTCGTCCATGGCCGAAACCACTCCAGCTCCTTCGCCGCCTCGGCCCAGAACCCCTCCGGATCCTCCACGCTCCGCCGGTAGGTCCGCTCAGACTCGGCCTCGGACTTGATCCACGCCTTCGCCGCAAACTCCTTCGGCGGCGGAAACACCCGGGTCTCGCGCAGTGTCGACTGCAGCACATTATCAGAGCTCTCTGGGGTCAACGTCGGCGCGGCGGCAGGGGGCTGAGCTTCGGTAGGCATCGTTCCGGAACAATCTCCTCACAGCAGAAAATAAGCGAAGCACACATCAACTCTCCGCAGAGTCCGAAACTACGCCATCGCTTCGCCGACTTGCAACCGTCCGCCTTTTGCCAGCCAGAATGCGGTCCATAAAAATTTCCACCCATGTGCGCGCTCCTTGCCTTCACCTGCGCATCCCCACCGTTGTGCACAAACTTAGGGTCGTTTCGCCGCTCAAAATAACCCAAACGTGGCACCGTGACCTGTAACGTTACTAGTCCGGCGACGCCGAAGTGCTATGGTCACCATGCCTTAGCGGCTCGAAACTCACTTCAACCACCCCGCTGTCTGAGGCTGCGAGGGACGGACAGGTACACGCCTTCCCCCAAGCCTCGTCGAAGCAGGGTGAATCGTTTTTCTGTCGTGCACGCGCCCGGCAGACGTATTTGAGGATGAAAAACACTGGCATGACGTGTCATTCTACAAACCGTGACGTTCCTCTGGAGCTCCATTATCGGACTCTTCCTGGGCTTCGCCTTCGGTGTGGGGTGCGCCCTGGCAGTGATGTACTCGATCTACATGCACGGCTATCGAGCAGCCATTCGCGACACAGCGCTGTCACCGTCTCCGCAGCGTCTCGCCCGCGAGCGCCTCAAGGTCCGTCAGCTGGGCTAGAGCCGCGCGTCGATCTGCTTCCGCAGCGCCATCACCTCTTCTCTCAGGCCGCTCAGTGCCTTCATCAGCTCCGACCGCTCCACCTGGTCGCTGGACGGCTGCTTCCCCTTCACATAGAACGTGCCGTTCGGCTCGAGCACGCACAGCTCCACCTGCGCAGGATCGTTGAACCCATTTTTGTTCAGCACCGAAATCAGTTCCTCGGGTTGCAGGGACTCGCGCTTCATGGCCTCCCCATCCACCACTCCGTCGCGAATCAGTGTGGTCGCCGATCCCTCCAGCGCCGCGTTTACCTTCGGCGCGCGGTACAGCAGCCACATCAGCACCCAGTTGATCGTCAGCAGGGCCAGTGCCCCGATGATCCCGCCCGTTACCGAGTTGTCGTCCCCGATCATCGCGTTTTGCACCGTGTTCGCCAGGCTCAGCAGCACCACCAGGTCGAACGGGTTCAGCTGCGCCAGCTCCCGCTTGCCGAACATCCGCAGGAAAACCACCAGGCACAGATACACAATCACTGGCCTGAGGATCTTCTCCGTTATCGGCAGGGGCAGGTGAAACATATCTCGGGAAAGGGTTTGCAGCAATTCATGGCTCATCGGCCGTCTCCTCGGAGGCTATCGGCGGTCTCGCTGCGCCTTCCGGGCCGCCCCCGTCCGTGCAGTCATCCTAATGGCAAATCCGGGATATTCGAGAGGCAACCCGGTACAGCCCGAACCGAAGGTTTGAGAGTCTAACGTTGGGTGTAGTCCGGGGTTTCCTCGGGGCGCACATGCTACAAAAATCCGCCGAATCCTTGTGAGTGGTTGGTATATGGTTCAGGTAATCACCAGTCCATCCGCCGCAAAGCTTCGGCAATACCCTGAACGACAGCGACAAGGATCGACCAGAGATGCCTAAGCCACTTCGCAGCGACGACCCGAACCCGCACCCGGTCCAATTCGCACACTTCGGTGTGCTCAACGATGGCAAGCGGAGTAAAGGTGCCACGGTTACCGCCGTCGCGGTCAACTGCACGATCTTGGCGGTCATCCTGATCCTGGGCATGGTCGTCAAAAAGAACCCCCTGGTCGCCAAGCGCCTCACCGAGCTGACGCTCGCGCCGCAGCCTACTCCGCCCCCCAAGCCGCCGCCGCCACCGCCGCCGCCGCCCAAGATCAAGATGCCGCCCCCGCCCAAGCTCGAGGCACCCAAGATCAAGATGCCGGAGCCGGTAAAGCTGCCCGACATTAAGCCGATTGAGGTCCCGACCCCCAAGCCGGTCGTTCTGGCTCCCGCGCCGCCCAAGAAGGTGACGCCGCCACCCGCGCCCGTAAAGGTCAACCTCGGCCGGGCGATGGCTGCCTCCGTCAAGAACGATGACGCTCATCCGTCCGCCGTCCGCCTCGGCTCAGCCACCAATCCCATGAAGCCGCTCACCGGCCCCGCTGTCTCGGCCGTCAACATGGGCGCCGCCGGCATGCCCGGAATGAACCGCTCCAACACCGGCAACGGTCCCCGCGCCGTCTCCGTCAACATGGGCTCCGGCTCGCCTGATGGCCGCATGGGCGGACGCGACAACGCCGCCCACGCCGTCGCCGGCGTCAAGCTCGGCGTCCCCGGCGGCACCGGCCCCATGAACTCGCGCAACTACTCGAACGCGCCCGTTCAGGTCCAGCTCCAGACCGCGCAGCGTGTTGCGCCTGTTCGCACTCAGGTGCAGGCCATGCTCGCGTCTGCTCCCAAGGTCACCTATAAGCCCACCCCGGCCTATACCCAGGAAGCCAAGGCGATGCACCTCGAGGGCAACGTCTCCCTCCGCATCCGGGTCCTCGCCAGTGGTGCCGTTCAAGTGTTGGGCGTCGTTCATGGCCTTGGCCATGGCCTCGACCAATCAGCGATCCAGGCTACGGAGGCCACGCGTTTCCGTCCTGCGCTCGACAACCAGGGCCGCGCCGTTGACTGGGAGGGTGTCGTATTAGTGAACTTCCAGATGAGCTAATTTCTGCTGCGGTTCCCCCGAACCGCAGTATCGTTCTCTTAGGATCTGTGACCACGAGCGTCCCTGCCGCTCGCGACTAATTAGAAGGCCGCCCTCGGGCACCGCTGCACCAAGGAGTATCCCCCGCTATGAACCTCCAGACCCGGCTTACGACAGCCCTCACCGTCGCACTGCTGGCTGCGACCACGCTGCCAGCTGGCGCTGCCTCCGTCTTCTCGCACAAGAAGAAGGCTGAACCCTTCGCGGAAGCCCATAAGCTGACCCAGGCGCAGAGCGCCCTGATCAACAAGGCCATCGCTCGCGAGGCCGTCGTGGTCAAGGTGCTCAAGCAGCGGTCCCCGATCGTCGAGACCTACATCCAGAACATGCGCCCCGATCCGGTCATGGGCCAGGTTCCCGACTCGGACGTGCACTTCCTTGCGCGCGTCAACTTCGGCAAGATCATCAACGACACCGGCTACTCCACGGATAAATACGGTAACAGCACCAAGGGAACCTTTGGCTTCATGAAGCACTCCCTCAGCTACATCACTGGTCTGTCGAATAGCCTGCACCTCACCTACCACGAGTCCGGCTTCGTCCAGATGCTTCTGGTCGACTCCAACAGCTTCAACCGCCAGACCTATAACTTCAGCTTCCTTCGCAACGACTTCCTCGGCACCATTCCCACCGTCGTCTTCGACGTCGCTCCCTCCAAGAAGGGCGCCGTTGGCCGCTTCGCCGGCCGTATCTGGGTCGATCGCAACAGTGGCAACATCGTCCGCTTCAACGGCAGCTTCTCCGGCAACGAGAAGGACATCCGCGAGTACTATCACTTCGACTCCTGGCGCACCAACGTGCAGGACAATCTCTGGCTGCCCACTTCCGTCTACATCGAGGAGAGCGACCCCAAGAGCCCCGAAGGCACTCTGAAGTTCAAGGCTGTGAATCACATCTGGGGCTACTCGCTCAAGGTGCCGCAGTCTGATGCCGACGAGACCAGCCTCCAGGTTGAAGGCGCCGTCGACGAGAGCCAGCAGGCCACCGACGTCTCTCCGCTGCAGGCGCAGCGCCAGTGGGTCGAGCAGGCCGAAGACAACGTCATCGACCGCCTCTACACCGCCGGCCTCATCGACGCTCCCAGCGACTTCGATAAGATCCTCGAAGCCCTGGCCAACAACATCCTCGCCTATAACAACATTCCGCTCGACCGCCCGATCAAGGTACGCACGCTCCTCACCGAGCCGCTCGAATCCCTCTCGGTCGGCAACACGATCCTGCTCTCCAAGGGCCTGATCGACACCACCGCCGTTCCTACCGCGGATGGCGCGCAGCAGATGGGCAATCTCAATGCCCTGCTCGCCTTCCAGGTAGCGCATATCGTGCTTGGCCATCACATCGACACCAAGTACGCCTTCAGCGATCGCCTCATGTTCCCCACGGAATCGGCGTTCGAGAAGCTGCCCATGCACCACACCGACGCCGACAATGAAGCCGCCGCCAAGAAAGCCCTCGAGCTCTTGAACGCCAAGGAGCTCGTCGATGGTCAACAGTACTTCGGCCTCTACCTCCAGCAGCTCCAGGCGCGCGAAAAGGGCCTGAAGGCGCTCACCGATCCTCAGATCGGTGACGGCCTCCTTCGCCCCGATGGCACCTTCTGGCTGCAGGCTCTCGTGGCCAAGTCGCCCAAACTCAACAACGGCGACCTCAAGCAGCAGGCCGCGATGCCGCTCTCTCAATTCCTCCGCTTCGATCCCTGGACCGATCAGGTGATCAAGCTCAACACCGCCTATGAGCCCCTTCTCAGCGCGCGCGACAAGCTCCCGTTTGAGATCACCCCGGTTTACCTGCGCCTCGCCTACTGGACTGCACCCGCTGCTCCTGCCCCGCCTCCACCGGCTCCGGCAGCGACGGGCCCGTCTTCAGCGGCTCCGGCTGCAGGAACACCGGCCCCAGCTCCTGCAGATAACGCCGCAACTCCTGCGCCAGCCACCGCGGACAACGCAAGCTCCGCTCCGGCTGCCGCTCCCAGCTCTGCGACTCCTCCGCAGCAGTAAGCGGTAGCACCAAGCAGATCAACTCGGGCCATCGACACAAACCAGACCCCCGTAGCGTCCCTAAGCCGCATCCTTATAAGCTTAGGGACGTCGCGCCAAGGAGAGTCTCCCCTGCCATGAAGAAGACCTGCCTCTTTTCTTTCGCTCTCGCAGCAGTTACCGCGGTGTCTCTGCCGCCGGCGCTGCACGCCCAGGCGACCGCCGCAGCCACTCGTGGCGGCATGGCCCAGGTCGGCGTCGCCTATACGACCTCCAACCAGGACGAGTTCAAACAGCGCCTCCAGGGCGTCACCATCTACGGCACCTTCGACCTGAACAATAACTTTGGACTTGAAGGCGACGTCCATATGATGTCAATTCTCAAGTCCTACTACAGCTACACCGAATCGAGCTACGACGTCGGTTTGCGTTATGTCCGGCACTACCGCAGCTTCTCTCCTTATGCGAAGGGCCTCATCGGCTTCGGTCACTCTCAGACACCTTCGCCCAACGAAATCTACGGCGGAAACACCCCCGGCACCTACATGCTGTTTGCCTTGGGCGGCGGCCTGGACTACGGCCTCACTAATAAGATCAATATCCGGATCGTTGACTTCGAGTACCAGCGCTGGCCGAACTTCCCGCCGCACGGCCTTACGCCCGCCCCCGTATCCTTCGGCATAGCCTACCGCCTGCGCTAAGCCCCTTAATCGGCCCCACGTACAATTGCCCTGAGCGACCCTCAGGGCATTTTTGCGCGTCCTAAAGAGAGCAGTTCCATCTCCTTGCCGATTGGAGTCCTTGCCTTTTGAAGTATCTTTTCCTCTCCCTTGTGGCTGCTGGTCTCGCGGCATCCGGTCCGCTGGCGCACGGCCAGGCCTCCCCCACCGCAACCCGTCTCGCCGATCTCCAGCTCGGCGGCGGTTACACCCTCACCCGCTCCGACTACGTCCCCAACACCATTCGCGGCTTCAGCTTCTACGGCGACTTCGATATCCTCGGCCACTATGGTATCGAGGCGGACTTCCACCAGGCCGTCGATCCCAATCCGGACTTTATCGTTCCGCACAATCACTTCTCCGAGCACACCTACGAGATCGGCGGCCGCTATCTGCGCCACTACAACCGCCTCTCTCCCTATGTAAAGCTGCTCTATGGCCGCGGTGTCGCTAACTTTCCCGCCCATCAGATCTACGTCCAGCAGGGCCTGCTCACCTACATAGACAATATCGGCTACAACATCGCGACCGTCGGCGGCGGTGTCGACTATCGTCTCACCCACCGCATCAACGCCCGCGCCGACTTCGAATACCAGCACTGGTTTGCCTCCGACGCCGAGCTTCCCAGCGGCCTCTCGCCCAGCCTCTTCACCTTCGGCGTCGCCTATCACTTCCCCGCTCGCGGTCCGGGGCGCCGCTAGGCCCCCTCACTGCCCACCCCAGTCTCCACGCAAAGCAGAAGGCCCGGCAATCGCCGGGCCTTCTGTCATCCATCTAATCGCCTCAGAAGTGATACGCCACGCCGATCGACGGCGTCGACAACACGTAGTAGCGATTCGTCTTCCAGTTTGGGTCGCCAAAGTCCGGTGCCTTCAGTGCAAATCCCCGGTATTCCACCCGGATGTCGAAGCTCGGGCTGATCTCATACGCCAGTCCCGCCCCGAACAACGCGCCGACATTCGTATTTTGTACCGCACTCAGATCGTTCGTCCCATTGTCCTTGATCGGCGTAAAGATCATCCCTCCGATGCCGGCCTCCGCGAACGGATTAAACCTCCCGTACGTCCGCATATAGACATACGCTCCCGAGATCTCCTCCTGCCGCGAATGCACCTTCCCGGGAAAGCTTCTCGCATGGTAGTAGATCGTGTTCTGCGCGAACCCGTAGTTCAGCTCCAGCTGGCTGCGTGGCGTCAGGTCCCGCCGGTAGCTCACCAGCGCTCCGCCCGTGTGCGTCGTTTGCATGGGGAAAACACCGAGGCCATTTACATTGGGAGCCACGACCCCAAATAAGCTGAAGCTGGCTTCCTGCCGGCTCTCCTGGGCATAGACCGTTGTAGCAAGGCCCAGCACCAGTGCGCCGAGCAACATCATCTTCTTCATGCTTGCTGAAACCCCTTCACAGTCGCGCACTTTGCCCCGGTCCGTTCTTCCGGTCCCGACGACAAATGTTGCCAGCGGGTGCTGCCGCGCTCCGATTGCCTAATTGTACCTGCACTACTCGCGCCTGGGCGCCCGCCAGCCCCGCAAACCCTCCTCCAGCCAAAAAGAAAACGGACGCAAGGTCTGTAAGACCTCACGCCCGCTCTGCCTTCTCGCCTCTTTAGTTCTGCGGCGGCGGCGGCGGTGGTTGCGGCGGGCCGCCTGCATCGCCACCCTCGCGGCGCTCCTGCATCCGGTCGCGCATCCGCGCCTGCATCGCCTCGTACTTCGTCTTTTGGTCAGCCGTCAGCAACGCTTCGATCTTGTCATCCTCCGCCTGATGGATCGCCATCATCTGCGCCCGGCGGTCCTGCTGCGAGAGCGACGAGTTCCCCCGCAGCGCCTCCATCTTCGTGCGGCTGTCCTCAAAGATCGCCTTCACCTGCGCGGTCTGGTCATCCGTCAGGTTCAGCTCATGCTTCATCCGCTCGATGCGGCGTTCCGGCCCCATGCCACGATGGCCCTCCGGCGGTCCCTGCATCTGTCCGCCCGGCGGTGGCGGAGGCGGCGCATCCTGCTGCGCGACCGCAACGCCCGCCATCAGACCAAGCCCGCACACCAGCGCCACTGCGCGCATCCTCATCGTTCCGTTGCCTGTTCTCATATCCTCTCGCTTTCTCTCTGGGCTTCTGACGTTGCGCCGGACACACCGCATCGGCGCCCCAAACTATGCCATACAGACGGGAACCTCCGGCAAAAGGTTCCGGCGCGAACCACGAAATTTCCTTCAGCCTTATCTCCTCAGCCGCGTTCCGCCACAAAGCTGAACGGGTCCCCATGCCGTTCCGCGTGCTCCTCCACCAGCTTCAGGAACGCCCGCGCCGCATGCGATAACGTCGCCTGCCGACGCATCACCAGTCGCAGCCGCCGCTCCACCTGCAGATCCGGAACCGACACCGCCACCAGCGCTCCGGACCCCAGCTCATCCTCCACCGTCAGCTTCGGAACCAGCGCCACGCCATCCCCTCGCTGCACAAACCGCTTGATCGCCTCCAGGCTCGGCAGCTCCACCTCCATCTGCAGCGGCGTTTTATGCCGCCGGAACGCCGCAATCACCTTCTGCCGCAGCGGCGACGGAATATTGTGCGCCACAAAGCTCTCCCGCCCCAGCCGCTGAATCGATGCCTTCCCCGCCTTTGCCAGCGCATGCGCCGGGCTCACCACGCACACCAGCTCATCCCGGTACACCCCAATCGACCGCACCTGCGGATCGTCCGGCCGAAAGCTCACCACCCCCATATCCACCGAGTGCTGCAGCACCTCATCCGCCACCCGGCTCGCCAGCGTCCGCTGCACCGCTACCTTGATCCGCGGGTTCTCCCGCCGGAACGCATGAATCAGCGGCAACAGATACAGGCACGTGTACTCATTCGCCGCCAGGTTCAGCCGCCCCGTATGCAGCGACCTCAAATCCACCAGCGCCGCGTTCGCATCCGTCCGCAGATTCAGCATCTTCTGCGCATACTCCCGCAGCAGCTCGCCCGCGTCCGTCAGCGTCCCATCCCGCGAACTCCGCTCCAGCAGTGTCTCGCCCAGCTCCGCCTCCAACTTCGCCACCACCTGGCTTACCGCCGGCTGGGTCCGGTGCAGCCGCGCCGCCGCCCGCGAGAAGCTCCGCTCCTCCGCCACGGCCAGAAACGTCTCCAGTTGAAAGAGGTCCATCGCTATCCTTATCCTGCTTGGTTGGCGGCCTTTAACCAGCTCCCGCGAAGGCTATAAGAGCATTAGAAATGCGAATACATCTCGTCTAGAGCATAAGGTGAGTTTATGCTAATGGCAACGGATTAGCAGCGGGCTTCAGGCCGCTGACCCCAAAGCTGGAAAAGGGCTTTAGCCCTGGAGACCTCTAAGCTCGGAAAGGTCACCCTCTATGGCGCTCTCCAACCAGATCGTCTTCTTCGACACCACCCTCCGCGACGGCGAGCAGTCGCCCGGCTGCACCATGCATTACGACGAAAAGCTCCGCATGGCGCGTCAACTCGCCAGGCTCGGCGTGGACATCATCGAAGCCGGCTTCGCCATCGCTTCGCAGGGCGATTTCAACTCCATCAACGCCATCGCCAAAGAGGTGAAGGGTCCGCGCATCGCCTCGCTTGCCCGCTGCAAGCGCGAGGACATCGAAGCCGCGGCTCGCGCCGTCGAGCCCGCCGCGAAGAGCCGCATCCACACCGTTCTGGCCAGCTCCGACCTGCACCTCGAAGCCAAACTCCGCATCACCCGCGAGCAGGCCATCGACCAGGTCGGCGAGTGCGTCCGCCTCGCCCGCAGCTATTCCGACAACGTCGAGTTCTCGACCGAGGACGGCACCCGCTCCGACCCCGGCTTCCTCATTCAGATGGTCAACGTCGCCATCGATGCTGGCGCTACCACCATCAACATCCCCGACACCGTCGGCTACACCACCCCCGCCGAATACAAAGCCCTCTTCGAACGCGTCCGCGCCAACGTCCCCAACGCCGACTCGATCATCTTCTCCACCCACTGCCATGACGACCTCGGCATGGCCGTCGCCAACTCCCTCGCCGGCGTCGAAGGCGGAGCCCGCCAGATCGAGTGCACCATCAACGGCATCGGCGAGCGCGCCGGCAACGCCGCCCTCGAAGAGATCGCCGCCGCCCTCGCCACCCGCCACGACCGCTACCCCTACACCTCGAACATCAAAATGACCGAGCTCTACCCCACCTCGCAGCTCCTCGGCGAGATCATCAGCTTCACCTGCCCGCCCAACAAGGCCGTCGTCGGCAAAAACGCCTTCGCGCACGAGAGTGGAATCCACCAGCACGGCGTCCTCTCCAACCCGCTCACCTACGAGATCATGACCCCCGCCTCCGTCGGCTTCACCGGCCAGAACATCGTGCTCGGCAAGCACTCCGGCCGCCGCGCCCTCGAACACCGCCTCACCGAGCTCGGCCACAAGCTCTCCAAACAAGAGCTCGACCAGGTCTACACCCGCTTCACCGAACTCGCCGATCGCAAAAAATCCATCTACGACCAGGACATCCTCGCCCTCCTCCATGAACCCTTCGCCGAGGTCGCCAGCGTTCCATAAACAATCCTTTCCCTCCGCGCTGTCATCCTGAGCGGAGCGCAGCGGAGTCGAAGGATCCCCGTATTTGTCTTTGCACTTGCTGTTGCACTTGCTTTTCTTTCTGTCATTCCCGAAGGGAATCTGCCTTTGCCTTATTCACTATTCACCACTCACCATTCACTGGACACCCATGAAGCTCAAGATCGCCATCCTCGCCGGAGACGGCATCGGCCCCGAGGTCACCCGCGAAGCCGTCAACATCCTCCGCGCCGTCGCCGAGTTCAGCAACCAGCCCGGCGGCCTCGACTTCGTCTTCACCGAAGCCCTCATCGGCGGCGTCGCCATCACCGCCGAAGGCACCCCGCTGCCCAAGCAGACCATCGACATCGCGCTCGACGCCGACGCCGTCCTCCTCGGCGCGGTCGGCGACAACAAATTCAATCACCTCACCCCCGACAAGCGCCCCGAGGCCGGCCTGCTGCAAATCCGCCAGGTACTCGGCGGTTTCGCCAATCTTCGCCCCTGCCTCGCCTTCCCCGCACTCGCCGACAACTCCCCACTCCGCCCCGAAGTAACAAAAGGCGTCGACATCCTCTTCGTCCGCGAGCTCCTCGGCGGCCTCTACTTCGGCCAGCCCCGCTCCTGGAACAAGGAGACCGGCGAAGCCATCAACACCATGCGCTACACCAAAGATGAAGTGACACGCGTAGCCCGCATCGCCTTCGACCTCGCCCGCAAGCGCCGCAAGAAATTAACACAAGTCGACAAAGCCAACGTCCTCGAGTGCTCCCAGCTCTGGCGGGCCACCGTCGACTCTTTGAAAGCGGAATATCCAGACGTGACGGTAGAACACCAGCTCGTCGACTCCATGGCCATGCACCTCATGAACGTCCCTCGCAACTTCGACGTCGTGCTCACCGAAAACCTCTTTGGCGACATCCTCTCCGACGAGTCCGGCATCATCACCGGCTCCCTCGGCATGCTTCCCTCCGCCACACTCGGCGGCAAGGTCAACCTCTACGAGCCCGTCCACGGCTCCGCCCCCGACATCGCCGGCCAGGGCAAAGCCAACCCGCTCGGCGCCATCCTCACCGCCGCCATGCTCCTTCGCTACTCCGCCGGCCTCGAAGAGGACGCCGCCGCCATCGAGTCCGCAGTCGCCCAGGTCCTCGCCGCTGGCCATCGCACCTCCGACATCGCCCGAAGCAACAACGCCGCCAACGTCACCACCCATCAGATGGGCCGCCTTGTCCACGAAGCGCTCTCTCAGTCCATCGACAAACAACAGTCACTCCACGGCGTCTAGCTTTCGTCTTTGCCTTTATTTTTTGGTTGTCATCCTTCGCCGAAGGCGGAGGATCTGCTTCACCCGAACCACCACCGCAGCACCATGCGCCCTATCCTCCAATTCGCCGCCATCGCTCTGCTGGCCACCGCCGCAACGTACACCCGCGCGCAGATCACCCCGCCCGACCAGATGATCCCGCAGCCGCCACCCAACCCGGCCCGCGGTCCCGTCCATCCCATCGACGACCTCCAGTGGCTCTGGCCCTTCGCCCAGCCCCAACCGCTCGGCCGCGCCACCGAACTCCGCCTCGACGCCCGCTTCCAGCTCCTCCTGCACGAAAGCTTCAACCGTCCGCAATCCTTTTGGGGCACCGCCAACGAGCCGCTCGATCTCATCATCCCGCTCTTCCTCTCCGGTCATGGCGCCGTCACCGCCGAAGACAACCGCTACCTCGCCATCGACGGCTGCGTCCCCAGCTTCTGCGCCGCGCATGGCCTGCTCTGGATCGATCTCGGCACGCGCCATCCATTAATCGTCTTCGCCGCCGTCAACTGGACCACCGAAGGCCACACCACCGAACAAGCCGCCGCCGACTATAACCTCTGGCTCTATCCCAACCGCGATCTCTCCCCCGACGCACTTCCTTTCGCGCTCTCCTCGGCGATCGCGCACTGGGACGCACGCCTCGCCGCCGCCCACCGCCTCGTTCCGCACATCGCCCACGCGCTCCTCGTCGAACCCAACGGCTCGCCCTACGCGCTCACGCCCTCACTCGTCGGAGCCAATACCCTCCCTCCCCAACCCGATACCAGTAAGGATCAACAACCTCACAGCTCAAAGCTGACAGCTCGCAACTGAACGCACGAATCCAACGATGCCTATGAACACCACGACACAAAGCGCCCCGCAGAACACCACGCCCCGCACCATGTTCGAAAAGGTCTGGCAGAACCACGTCGTCGCCTCGCCCGCAGGCGAACCCACCATCCTCTACATCGACCTCCAGCTCGTCCACGAGGTCACCAGCCCGCAAGCCTTCGAGGGCCTGCGTCTCGCTGGCCGCAAGCTCCGCCGGCCCGACCGTCACATCGCAACGGTAGACCACAACGTGCCCACCACCTCCGTGCACGACCGCTTGGTCATCACCGACCAGATCGCCGATGCCCAAATTAAGGCCCTGCGCAAAAACTGCGCCGACTTCGGCATCGAGTTCTTCGACGTGCAGGACGCCTCGCAGGGCATCGTCCACATGATCGGCCCCGAGCTCGGCGCCACCAAGCCCGGCATGACCATCGTCTGCGGCGACTCGCACACCTCCACGCACGGAGCCTTCGGCGCTCTGGCGTTTGGCATCGGCACCAGCGAAGTCGAGCACGTCATGGCCACGCAAACCCTCCCGCAGTCGAAACCAAAGACCTTCCGCATCAACGTCGAAGGCGCGCTCCCCTACGGCGTCACCGCCAAGGACATCATCCTCGACATCATCGGCCGCATCGGCACTGCTGGTGCCACCGGCCACGTCATCGAGTTCGCCGGCTCCGCCATCCGCCCTCTCTCCATGGAAGGCCGCATGACCATCTGCAACATGTCGATCGAAGCCGGCGCCCGTGCCGGCATGATCGCGCCCGACGGAACCACCTTCGCCTATCTCAAAGGCCGCCGCTTCTCCCCCGGCACCCGCCCCTCCAGTTTGTCATCCTTCCGCGAAGCGGGAGGACCTGCTTCTTCGGACGTCCCCACAGATGTCGACGAACAACAATGGAACGCCGCCGTCGCCCACTGGCGCTCGCTCGTCTCCGACCCCGGCGCCACCTTCGACCGCGAGCTCAACATCGACGCCACAAAGCTCGTCCCCACCGTCACCTGGGGCACATCGCCCGGCATGGTCACCACCATCGACGGCACCGTGCCCAGCCCCGAAGACGCACCCACCGAAGCCGACAAAAAATCCTTCACCCGCGCGCTCGAATACATGGACCTGAAGCCGGGCACAAAGCTTGAGGACATCAAGGTCGACGCCGTCTTCCTCGGCTCCTGCACCAACGCACGCATCGAAGACCTCCGCGCCGCCGCCAAGGTCGTCCGCGGTCACCATGTCTCTACCAAAGTCCGCGCGATGGTCGTCCCCGGCTCGCAAAAGGTCAAGCATCAGGCCGAAGCCGAAGGCCTCGATCTCATCTTCAAGTCCGCCGGCTTCGAGTGGCGTGAGCCCGGCTGCAGCATGTGTCTCGGCATGAACCCCGACATCCTCGCACCCGGCGAACGCTGCGCCTCCACCTCCAACCGCAACTTCGAAGGCCGGCAGGGCCGCGGAGGCCGCACCCACCTCCTCTCCCCCGAGATGGCCGCCGCCGCCGCCATCACCGGCCACCTTACCGACATCCGCAAATGGAAGTTTGATTCCAAAAAGGAGGAAGCCGCCGGCCGCCGGTAACTGTCATCCTGAGCGCAGCGAAGGACCCCCGCATTTGTTTTTCGCCGACTCGCTGACTTGCTGACTCGCTGACTCGCTCGCTATGCAACCCATCAACATCCTTACCTCCACCGCCGTCCCGCTCCCGCTGCCAAACATCGACACCGACCAGATCATCCCCAAGCAGTTCCTCAAGCGCATCGAGCGCACCGGCTACGAGGACTTCCTCTTCTTCGACTGGCGCTACACCTTCGACGCCAAAGGCAACACCACCCCCAACCCCGCCTTCATCCTCAACAACCCCGCCTATAAGGGTTCCGAGATCCTCCTCGCCGAAAAGAACTTCGGCTGCGGCAGCTCTCGCGAGCACGCCGCCTGGGCCATCAACCAGTACGGCTTCCGCGCCGTCATCGCGCCCAGCTTCGCCGACATCTTCTTCTCCAACGCCGGCAAGAACGGCATCATCCTCGCCTCGCTCACCGACGTCGAAGTTGAAACTCTCATCCAGCGCTCCACCGCCAACCCACAACACAAAATCACCATCAACCTCGAAGCCCAGACCGTCACCGACGAACTTGGCTTCCGCGCCCACTTCGACATCGACCCCTTCCGCAAGCACTGCCTCCTCAACGGCCTCGACGACATCGGCCTCACTCTTCTCCACGAATCCGAGCTCAACACCTACGAAGCCAAACACAACAAAGAGTTCTGGCTTTCCCCCAAAGCCAACGAAGCCGCCTAGCTTTGTCTTTGCTGTTGCTCTTGCTTTTCTTTCTGTCATTCCGAGCGTAGCGAGGAATCTGCTTTCTGCTCGCATCGCCATAACTGCCAAAGGATCACCCAAGTGTCGAACGAACAAAACAACACACCCCCTGGCAAGACCAACTCCATCCCTCTCACCGAAGGTCCATCCCGCGCCGCGGCCCGCGCCATGCTGCGCGCCGTCGGCTTCTCCAAAGAAGACCTGCACAAGCCCATCATTGGAATTGCCAACACCTGGACGGAGATCGGCCCCTGCAACTTCCACCTCCGCGACATCGCCGAAGCCGTCAAGCAGGGAATCCGCGAAGCTGGCGGCACGCCCATGGAATTCAACACCGTCACCATCTCCGACGGCATCACCATGGGCACGCAAGGCATGAAGGCCTCGCTCATCTCGCGCGAAGTCATCGCCGACTCGATCGAGCTCGTCGCCCGCGGCAACGCCTTCGATGGACTCGTCTGCATCGCCGGCTGCGATAAAAACATGCCCGGCGCCATCATGGCGCTCGCCCGCCTCGACATCCCCGGCCTCATGCTCTACGGCGGCTCCATCGCCCCCGGCCATCTCCACGTCGACGCCGCTGGCAAGCCGCTCCCCGGCAACGTCCCCGAAACCGCCGGCGCGCAGAACGGTGAGAAAGAAATCGACATCACCATCCAGCAAGTCTTCGAAGCCATCGGCTCGCACGCCGCCGGCCGCATCACCGACGCACAGCTCGAGGCCGTCGAAGCCTCCGCCTGCCCCGGCCCCGGCGCCTGCGGCGGCCAGTTCACCGCCAACACCATGGCCATGGCCGGCGAGTTCCTCGGCATCTCGCCCATCCAGCTCACCGGCGTCCCCGCCATGTCCTCCGAAAAACACGCCGCCAGCCGCGCCGCCGGAAAGATTGTCATGGATCTCGCCCGCTCCGGCCTCAAGCCGTCGCAGATCATCACGCGCGAATCGCTCGAGGACGCGATCGCCGCGGTCTGCGCCTCCGGTGGTTCGACCAACGCGGTCCTCCATCTCATCGCCATCGCCCACGAGCTCAAGATCTCCCTCACCCCCGGAGGCGCAGACATAGACGCCTTCGATCGCATCAGCAACAGGACGCCGCTCCTCTGCGATCTCCAGCCCGGCGGCAAGTACGTCGCCCGCGACTATCAGGACGCCGGCGGCTCGCGGCTTTTGGCACAGCGGCTTTTAGCCAAGGACCTGCTTCACGGCAACGCTCCGACCGTCACCGGCAAATCGCTCCGCGAAGAGGCGGCTTCCGCGCAGGAAACCCCCGGCCAGCCGGTCATCCACGCGCTCGACAACGCCATCAAGCCCACCGGCGGCCTCGTCATCCTCAAAGGCAATCTCGCGCCCGAAGGCTGCGTCGTCAAAGTCGCCGGCCACGAGCGCCTTCACCACACCGGGCCCGCCCGCGTCTTCGACTCCGAGGACGTCGCCTTCGAAACCGTCGAGCACGGCAAGATCAACCCCGACGACGTCCTCGTCATCCGCTACGAAGGCCCGCGCGGTGGCCCCGGCATGCGCGAGATGCTCGCCGTCACCGCCGCCATCAAGGGAATCCCGGAACTGTCGAAGACAGTTGCACTATTAACAGATGGCCGCTTCTCCGGCGCAACCCACGGCCTCATGGCCGGCCACGTCGCCCCCGAAGCCCAGCTCGGCGGCCCCATCGCCGCCGCCCGCGAAGGCGACACCATCACCTTCGACATCCCCAACCGCAAACTCACACTCAACATCTCCGACGAAGAACTCGCCTCACGCCTCAAAGACTTCAAAGCCCCCAAAGCAAGATTCAAACGCGGTGTCTTCGCCAAATACGTCAACACCGTATCCAGCGCCAGCGAAGGAGCTGTGACTACATAGTTCGCTTCGTTAAGGGCACGGCTTCAGCCGTGCCGCAACCACCACTAAGAATGGGGCTTTAGCCCGTGGGGACTTCAGGATGTCCGATATACGAATCAGCCGATGGACAGCGATGGGCGCTGGTGTAGGTGCGCTGCTTGCATCTATCGCGCTCACAGATGTGTTCGGATATCACTTCCTGTCGCTTCTTCATCTGTCCGATCGCCTGGATTTCTATCTTTGTTGGTGGACCATCCTCGGCTTCGCCCCGTGGCACGCGCCCATCGCTTTGTTTTACATGCTCATCACGTTCCTAAACGCCTGCACGTATGCGATTCTCTTCTTCATCATCGGAGCCATCGTGCGCATTACTCAAAGACTCACATCGCGCCAATCATCCGAGGTCAATCATGACTAACACCAACCACCACCCCACCCTCACCGGCTCCGAGATCCTCTGGGCCACGCTCGCCGGCGAAGGCGTCACCACCGTCTTCGGCTACCCCGGCGGAGCCATCCTCCCGGTCTACGACGCGCTGCGCAAGTTCCCCACCATCCACCACGTCCTCGTCCGCCACGAGCAGGGCGCCGCGCACATGGCCGACGGCTACGCCCGCGCCTCCGGCCGCCCCGGCGTCTGCATGGCCACCTCCGGGCCGGGAGCCACAAATCTGGTCACGGGCTTAGCAACAGCCATGCTCGACTCCATCCCCGTCGTCGCCATCACCGGCCAGGTCTCCTCCAAAGTCCTCGGCACCGACGCCTTCCAGGAGATCGACATCACCGGCATCACGCTGCCGATCACCAAGCACAACTTCCTCGTCACCCGCGCCGAAGAGATCGCGCCCTCCGTCCGCCAGGCCTTCCAGATCGCAACCTCCGGCCGTCCCGGCCCCGTCCTCATCGACATCACCAAGGACGCGCAACAAGCCTCCGCCCTCTTCGATTTCGACGCCGCCGCACCCGCACCTTATCGCCCGCACCCCATGTTGAATTCAAAGCTGCGCGCCGAATCGGACGCCATCCGCAACGCCATCGAGCTCATCCAGCACTCCAAAAAACCGATCATCCTCGCCGGCCACGGCGTCATTAAATCCGGCGCCGAAAAAGAGGTCCTCGCCTTCGCCGAATCCCAACAGATCCCCATCGCCTCCACGCTCCTCGGCCTCGGCGCCATCCCCGCTGCGCACCCGCTCTCACTCGGCATGATGGGCATGCACGGCGAGTCCTGGGTCAACAACGCCATCCAGCAGGCCGATCTTCTGCTCGCCTTCGGTATGCGCTTCGACGACCGCGTGACAGGAAATCTGGCGCATTATGCGCCAGCGGCAAAAAAGCTACACATCGACATCGATCCCTCCGAGATCAACAAAAACGTCCGCGCCGACGTCGCCCTCATCGGCGACCTCAAAGAAGTCCTCCAACTCCTCCTTCCGTTACTTCAAAGCCGTCATCCTGAGCGGAGCGCAGCGGAGCCGAAGGACCCCGAAGGTGTTCGTCCCACCACAACCGCTCAACCCTTTTCCACCTCGAACTCCAATCCCGGCCGCACCGCGTGGCTGCGCGAAATCAACTCCTCCAAAGGTACCGCCGCCGTTCGCGACATCATCAACCTCCCTGACAACGGCCACCTCTACGCCGCGCACGTCATTCACGACATCTGGCGCGAGGCGCAATCCGCAGGCCGCGTCGAAAACACCATCATCGTTACCGACGTCGGCCAGCACCAGATGTGGGAGGCGCAATACTTCAAGCACGAATCACCGCGCTCGCTGGTCACCTCCGGCGGCCTCGGGACGATGGGCTTCGCACTGCCCGCAGCCATCGGCGCAAAGTTCGCCTGCCCTGAAAAAGACGTCTGGGTCATCGCCGGCGACGGCGGCTTCCAGATGACCGCCGCCGAGCTCTCCACCATCGTGCAGGAAAAGCTCGCGATCAACATCGCCGTCATCAACAACGGCTTCCTCGGCATGGTGCGCCAGTGGCAGGAGACCTTCTACGAGAAGAACTACTCCGCCTCGCCCATCCTCTCGCCCGACTTCGTGATGCTCGCCGCCGCCCACGGTATCGAAGGCGCTTCCATCGCCCACCGCAAAGATGTGACGCCAACCGTCACCCGCGCACGCACCTCTGGCAAGCCCTTCCTCATCAACTTCGCCGTCGAGAAGGAAGACGGTGTCTACCCAATGATCGCCCCCGGCGCCGCCCTCCACGAGATGGTCCGCCGCCCCAACGTCCGTCCAAGAGATCCCCTCCTCGAAACCGCGGAGGACGAGTAGTCATGCGAAAGGCACACCAAAGAATTGTCATCCTGACCCTGAGCAACGCGAAGGGGAAGGATCTGCTTCTTGCTGGCGCCGCCACAATCGCATGTATGGCGTTGGTACTCGGCTGCAAGTCCACACCCGTGCCCACATCTGCATCCACACAACCGACAACTGCAAAATCCACCTACCCACCCCGCCCCACCACCCCATCTCCACCCTTCCGCGTCTTCCACACCACGTCGGACTCCATCACCCTCGTCACCGATCCCAACGCCACCGACGAACAAATCCAAGCCATCCTCTGGCAGCTCCACGACGCCGCCCGCACCCACACCTTCGACGATCTCCTCATCTCCCAGAAACTCGTCGACGCCCGCAACCCGATCGTCTGGTTCCACCTCTACCGCGGCCCCCAATGCGCGGACGAAAAGTACACCACCGGCGCACTCGCCTGCGGCCCCAGCTACCACGCCGCCGGCGACTACACTCTCGGCAGCTTCTCCAACAAGAACCGCGACGACGGCCTCCTTCTCCACGCCGACGGCCGCCAAACCGAACTCTGGAACCCCGACGCCCCACAACCCTAACTCCTAACTCCCTCACTCATTCATGAAGACACCCACATTCTCGCTTCTGCTCTCCGCCGCACTCGCCACGATCCTTGCGCCACACACCCTCGCGCAGACCGCCTCCGTCCCGCCCACAGCCGCCGAACTCCGCGCCGCCGCCGCACCCACGCAGGACGCCGCCTGGTGGAAGCACGCCGTCCTCTACGAGATCTACCCGCGCAGCTTCCAGGACTCACACGCCGACGGCATCGGCGACCTCAACGGCATCGACCGCCGCCTCGACTACCTCCAGCACCTCGGCGTCAACGCCATCTGGATCGCGCCCATGTACCCCTCGCCGCAGGTCGACTTCGGCTACGACATCTCCAACTACGAGGCCGTCGACCCCCAATACGGCACCCTCGCCGACTTCGACCACCTCCTCCGCGACGCCAAGCAGCACAACATCCGCATCCTCCTCGACATGGTGCTCAACCACACCTCCGACCAGCACCCCTGGTTCATCGAGTCCGCCAGCTCCCGCACCAACCCCAAAGCTGACTGGTACTGCTGGAACGACGGCATCCCTGCCTCCACGCCAAATCTCTCCATCACGCAGCGGCACAACGTGCACAACGGTCCGCACGGCCCCGTCGTCCCACCCAACAACTGGGTATCGCTCTTCGGCGGCTCCGCCTGGCAGTGGGTGCCCGCGCGCCGGCAGTTCTACTACCACAAGTTCTACCGACAGCAGCCGGATCTCAACTGGCGCAACCCCGCCGTCGAAAAGGCCATGTTCGCCGCCATGCGCTTCTGGCTCGACCGCGGCGTCGCCGGCTTCCGTCTCGACGCCATCCCCACGCTCTTTGAAGACCCACAGCTCCGCAACGAGCCCGTCGCCGCGCCCGGCCTCAACGCGCAGGGCGATCCCATCCTCAACGACATCTACACCAACATGCTGCCCGGCGTGCACGGCGTCCTCCGTCGCATGCGCGCCATGACCGACACGTACTCGGCGGACAAATATCCCGGCCCGCGTGTCCTCATCGGCGAAACCTATCTCCCCACCACCGCCGATCTCCTCGCGTGGTACGGTACGCCCGCACACCCCGAGCTCCAACTTCCCATGGACATGCTGCTCGGCTTCCACACCGAAGGCGGCGGTCCCAACGGCGCCAACACCACTCTCAACCTCGGGCACTTCCGCCGCGCCATCACCTCCGCGGAAACCGAGCTCGACGGCCATCAACCACTCTTCGTCTTCGACAACCACGACAACCCGCGCAGCTGGGACCGCTTCACCATTCCCAGCGAAACCTTCGCGCAGAAGCTCGCCATCGCCAAACTCCTCGCCTCCGTCCTGCTCACCACCCGCTCCACCGCGCTCATGTACTACGGTGAAGAGATCGGCATGGCCACCCACATACCCACGCGCAAGCAGGACGTCCGCGACCCCATCGGCATCACCGGGTGGCCGCGCGAAAAGGGCCGCGACGGCGAGCGTACGCCCATGCAGTGGAGCGCCGCGCCGCAGGCCGGCTTCTCCACCGACCCGCACACCTGGCTCCCCGTCGGCTCCGACTACAAAACCATCAACGTCGCCACCGAGTCCGCCGACCCCAACTCACTGCTCAGCTGGTACAAGACCCTCATCGCCATCCGCCGCCTCAACCCCACCATGCACGACGGCGGCATCATCATGCTCGACAACACCAATCCCAGCGTCCTCTCTTACGTGCGAACCTCAAGCGATAAATCAAAGTTTGTTCTGGTTTCTATGAACATGACCAATAAGCCTCAGCAAGTAAATCTCGACGAGCACCCTCCAATGTTTCATACATACTCAGTGAAAACACTCCTAACAGATGCTCCGGAGCTGGAACACATGACAACCATGCGTGTGTTTACCTTGCCGCCTTTCGCGAGTTTCCTCGCTGAAATTCAACAGCAACAATAATCCCTCTCTCAGTCAATTCCGAGGCACTCATGCTCCACACCTTCGTCGCTCTCGTCCAGGACAAACCCGGCGTACTCACCCGCGTCGCCTCGCTCTTCCGCCGCCTCAACATCAACATCGTCTCGCTGACCGTCGGCGAATCCGAGCGCCCCGACACCTCGCGCATGACCATCGTCTGCGACGCGGCGGATTCTAACGCGCACGTCGCCGACCGCATCCGCGCCAGTCTGTACAAATTGGAGACCACCGTCCACGTCGACGAGGTCAACCGCGCCGAGGCCGTCGTCCGCGAGCTCTGCCTCATCAAGGTCGCCGCCGGCCCCACGCACCCGCACGGCGTCCACTCGCGCTCCCAGATCTTCGAGCTCGCCACCGTCTTCCGCGCCCGCGTCGTCGACCTCGCCCCCGAGTCCATCATGCTCGAGATGACCGGCTCCGCCTCCAAGATCGAAGGCCTCCTCCAGGTCCTCCGCGAGACCGGCTACGACGTCCTTGAGGTCTCCCGCACCGGCCGCATGGCCATGCGCCGCGGCCACCACACCACCCGCGTCCTCAAGGCCCTCGGCACCGGACCAGGCGCCACAGAGACCGGCGCACCCGGCTCGCTCAACAATGAAACAATCGATCCGGACGCGCTCCCCAACGACGAAGCGCTTCCAACCGAATTCGACGAGTAGACGCATGATGAACCGCCGCAAATTTCTCCAGACCTCTGCCTCTCTCTCCGCCGCCGCCCTCAGTCCGCGCCTCTCCCGCGCGCTTGCTCCAGCCGCGCAGCCCGCGACGACGCCCCTCCGCCAGCTCGACTACTCCCAAGTCCAGCTTCTCGATTCTCCTCTCCGTGTGCAGTTCGATCACAACCACGCGCTCTTCCTCTCGCTCGACGACGACCGCCTCCTCAAGCCCTTCCGCCAGCTCACCGGTATGCCCGCGCCCGGCGAAGACATGGGCGGCTGGTACTCGCCCTCGCCCGACTTCGACCCACCGAAGAACTTCACCGGCTACGTCCCCGGCCACACCTTCGGCCAATGGGTCTCCGCGCTCTCCCGCATGTACGCCGCCACCGGCGACAAAGCCACGCAGCAAAAGGTCCACGCTCTCGTCCGCGGATACGCCGCCACCGTCTCGCCAAAGTTCTACGCAGACTACTGCCTCCCCTGCTACACCTTCGACAAGATCGTCTGCGGCCTCATTGACGCGCACCAGTTCGCGCAGGACCCCATCGCCCTCAGCGTCCTCGACCACGCCACCGGCGCCGTCATGCCCTATCTTCCGCCGCATGCCCTCACCCGCCCCGAGATGGCCGCGCGTCCGCACCCCAACATCGCCTACACCTGGGACGAGTCCTACACGCTGCCTGAAAATCTCTACCTCGCCCACACCCGCGGCGCCGGCCCGCGCTTCCACACCCTCGCGCAGCGCTTCCTTCAGGACACCGACTACTTCACACCGCTCTCACAGAACAAAAACGCGCTCATCGACCGGCACGCCTACTCACACGTCAACGCTCTCTCCTCCGCCATGCAGGCGTACCTCGTCGACTCCAGCGACATGCACCTCACCGCCGCGCGCAACGGCCTCCGCTTCGTCATCGACCAAAGCTTCGCCACCGGCGGTTGGGGCCCCAACGAAGGCTTCGTCAATCCCGCCTCCAACGGTCTCGCCGACTCGCTCACCCACACCCACGCCAGCTTCGAGACCCCCTGCGGCTCCTACGGCCACTTCAAGATCACCCGCTATCTCCTCCGCGTCACCGCCGACCCCCTTTACGGCGACAGCATGGAGACTGTCCTCTACAACACCATCCTCGGCGCGCGCCTCATCCAGCCCGACGGCACCAGCTTCTACTACTCCGACTACAACGACGACGCGCACAAGTTCTGGCACAACGACAAGTGGCCCTGCTGCTCCGGCACCTTCCCTCAAGTCACCGCCGACTACGGCATCAGCTCCTACTTCGCCACGCCGCGCGGCCTCGCCGTCAACCTCTACCACCCCTCCCGCGTCTCGTGGAAGCAAGGCAGCGCCCGCATCACTCTCACCCAATCCACCGCCTACCCCAAC
Organism: Acidobacteriaceae bacterium; assembly: GCA_036272895.1. GTDB lineage: Bacteria > Acidobacteriota > Terriglobia > Terriglobales > Acidobacteriaceae > Granulicella. The sequence goes on from DATAXW010000025.1 coordinate 42,141, forward strand.
GACGGCGACATCTCGCTCGCGCTCACTACCGATCGTCCAACACATTTCCCACTCCAACTCCGCATCCCCGCCTGGGCCGGCCCCGCCACGCGCGTCCGCATCAACGGCCGTCCAGATCCGCACGCCGCACCCCAACCCGGCACCTGGCTCACGCTCGATCGCGAATGGCGCAGCAATGACCGCGTCGAACTCACTCTCGACATGCCGCTCCGCCTCATCCCGCTCGACGCCAACCACCCCAACCTCGTCGCGCTCGCTCGCGGCCCCGCCGTGCTCTTCGCGCTCTTGCCCGCACCGGAAAGCATCACCCGCCACCAGCTCCTCGCCGCAAATCGAATCGCGCCGGCTTCAAACGATCACGTCGTCACCACCGAGACGGGCCAGGTCGACTTCCGGCCCTTCACCGCTATCACCGACGAGCACTACCGCCTCTATCACCAGATCTGATCGCTCGCCGAAAAGGCTCATCACCAAAGCACACTCGATAGAAAAGGACGAACACACTCATGGCAAAGACCTACCACGACGCAGACGCAGACCTCTCTCTCATCCAGGCGAAGAAGGTCGCCATCATCGGCTACGGCTCGCAGGGCCACGCGCACGCGCTCAACCTCAAGGACTCCGGCGTCCACGTCAAAGTCGGTCTGCGTCCCGGCTCCGCCAACGCCAAGAAAGCCTCACTCGCCGGCCTCGAAGTCGTCTCCGTTCCTGAAGCCGCCGCCTGGGCCGACACCATCATGGTCCTCGTCCCCGACCAGACCGCCGCCAAAGTCTATAAAGAGATCGAGCCCAGCCTCACCGCGAACAACGGCAAAGGCTCCGACGGCCAACCGAAAACGCTGATGTTCGCGCATGGGTTCAACATCCGCTTCCGCACCATCAACCCTCCGCCCACCGTCGACGTCTCGCTCGTCGCGCCCAAAGCTCCTGGCCACCGCGTCCGCGAGGTCTTCACCGAAGGCGGCGGCACACCCGCGCTCGTCGCCGTCGAGCAGGACGCCTCCGGCAACGCGCTCGAGAACGCGCTCAGCTATGCAAAAGGAATCGGCACCACCCGCGCCGGCGTGCTCCAGACCACCTTCACCGAAGAGACCGAGACCGACCTCTTCGGCGAGCAGGCCGTCCTCTGCGGCGGCACCGCCGCGCTCGTCAAAGCGGGCTTCGAAGTCCTCACCGAAGCTGGCTACCAGCCAGAGCTCGCCTACTTCGAAGTCCTCCACGAACTCAAGCTCATCGTCGACCTCATGTACCGCGGCGGCCTCGAGTACATGCGCTTCTCCATCTCCGACACCGCCGAGTGGGGCGACTACATCGCCGGCCCGCGCATCGTCACCCCCGAAGTCAAGAAGGCCATGCAAGGTCTCCTCGCCGACATCCAGGACGGCAGCTTCGCCAAACGCTTCATCGAAGACCAGAACACCGGCCGCAAGGAGTTCGAAAAGTTCCGCGCCCAGGAGCGCGGCCATCCCATCGAAAAGGTCGGCGCCGAGCTCCGCAAAGCCATGCCCTTCCTCGACCCCGTCAAAGTCGAAAACGGCTCCGTCGTCAAAGCATAACCGGTGCTGTTTTCGTCTTTGCCTTTCTAGTTGTCATCCCCGCAGGGGATCTGCTTCACCAGATTGCCGCCACGCTACTGGGTGCCCCACTCATGACGACGGTTCCTCGTCATCGTGGGTGGGGTTCCAAATTTGAGAGATCAATCCCCATCACTCCAGCCACGACTCACGCGCTGCCGCGCCGGAAGTCCCCGCCGCAGGAACATTCGCGAAGCTCGCCGCCGGTGCTCCGCTTCCATACCAGTCGACATCGCGCGTGATGTACATCGCGGCAGCCACCGCCACGAAGCTGGCAATCGCGCCCACTAGCAATGCATATGCTTCGACACGCAACAGCACATAGATAAAGGCGTAGAGAATCGTGAACATCCCCAGCGCGCGCAACGCCAGCTTGCGGCTGCGGAAGACCCACTCTGTATTCACGGAAAGCAGCGCAATCGTGGATGCCCCGCCAATCAGAAAGCTCAAGTCGAACCCCAGATGCTCGGCGAACGACAACAGAAGAAGATAGAAGACCGTCTGCGCGACTCCGACCAGAGCATACTGCGCCGTATGCACTCTCTTCCCCGTCCGCACCTCAAACAGAAAGTAGGTCAAAAAGACGAGCCCAAGAAACAGTGTGATGTAGTGCAGCGACCGCCTTGTCGCACGATACGAATCCGCGAGCCGAATGCCGAGCACAGTCTTCGGCAACTCCGTAGGCCTCTCCGAGGAGGCCGCGAGAACACCGTGATTGTTCGCTCGCTCGACGGTGAGGCTCTCCACAAAGAAGCCTGAGAGGCTCATCACGACGGCGAGCAGCATAATGACAAAGAACTTCGCACCCAACGAAAACTTCGCGCCCATCGAGCGAGAGCGAAGGCTGTCGATCAAAGGCTGGGACGGGACGGAGGTACTCATATCGGTGTTCTCCTTAGATTTGTTTGTTAACTTTGCAGTACAAAGTTGATGAAGACAGGCAGCCAGTCTCAGGACTGGCACATGGAATCTTTAGGCGTTTAACGGCGAAAGCTTGCGAACAAACGGATCTTCTTCGTCCGCCTGAACCGCGGAAGCGGCATCGCGAACGACCTGCTCGAGGATGGCGAGGTACTCCAGATAACGCTTGCGGCCCGACGCAGTCACGCGCACAGTCGTCTGCACGCGGCCGCCATCCTCCTCTTTGCTGATATGCACGATCTTGTCTTCCTCAAGCACCTGCAGATGACGCGCCAGATTGCCGTCAGTAAGCGCGCAAAGCTGCTTCAGCTCGACAAAGCTAAGCCCATTCGGGTGCGTCATCAGCGAGGTAAGAACGCTCAGCCGCGCGCGCTCATGGATCACGCGATCGAGACCCTCGTAGGCGAACGGCGCCTCAGACTTAGAGTTCTTTGTCTTCATAGGATCTAGAGCTCCCTGTCCTCACCGACTGAAGCCTTTGCGGAAAAGTAATGGATAGCCGCGACCAGCATCATGCCGGCGCCGTACGCTCCAGCCATCGTCACCGGCCCAAGGGCCCGGTTATCTCCGAGCGCGATGCAGCCCAGCCCCGTGAACAGAAACCATGCGCCCACCAGAAGCATGGGCCGCGGCAGGCAGCGGCAGGAGGCAAACACGCCCAGGCTGAAGATGATCTGCCACATCCCCGGCAGCATCCAGAAGACATCGTGTGTGACGCGCAGCAGAACAAACGGCAAAATCCCTCCGGCAATGGCCGCCGGAAGAAACTGCGCGACAGCCACGCGCATCATCTCGTCCGCCATCCCGGAATGGAGCCGCTTGGCGCGCGTCAGCATCTGGGTCGCGATGAGCGCGGCGCAGAAGACGCCAGTCGCAAGCCACAGCGCAACATACTGCGCCGGGTGGCCAGCAGGCTCAGGAACCCAACGCACCTGCGCCACGCCCGCCAGCAGCGCAACCACTGCCGTCGCCGAGAGCGTGAGCGGACCATAACCCCGAAACTCGGTCGTTCGCGCCACCTGGCGGCGAATATCACGTATCTCAAGCAGCGCTCGGTTGAGGTCGGTCATAAAGGAAAATATCCAGCACCGCAAAGCCTACACTTTGCATCGCAAAGTGGAAAGAAAAATCTGAATAGAAACCCTCCGCCAATCCATTTTTCTCGCACCGCCCTCAACAACCCGCTCATCCACTACCTATGCCACTCTCCGTCCCCGTCGAAAAGCTCCTCGCCTGGAACGACGCCACCGCCACACACTGGCGCGACTTCCTCCTCGCCAATCCGCCCATCCTCACCCTCCCCAGCGACATCCGCAACAGCGCCACCGTCGCCGACACTCTCCAGCACATCGTCGCCGTCGAGCTCCGCTACGCCCAGCGTCTCGCCGCCCTCCCCGAATCGCCCTACGAAGACATCCCCAAAGACTCCGCCGACGCCCTTTTCGCCACCCACACCCGCGCCTTCGCGCTCATCCACGAACGCCTCGCCGACCCCGCCTTCGACTGGTCCACCGAGCTCACCTTCGACACCATCACCCTCGGCCGCCTCCGCGCCTCACGCGAAACCATCCTCCTCCATCTCACGCTCCATTCCATCCGCCACTACGCACAACTCGCTACGCTCGTCCGCCAGCACAGCTTCACCCCCACCTGGCCCATGGACTACCTCTTCGCCGCCGCCCACCGCGCCTGACATACTCTTGGACATGGCCAACACCATCGCCTCGCGCTATCTCGTCGTCTACTCCGCCGTCGTCACCGCCGCCTTCATCGTCACCGTCTACTTCGGCTTCATCCAGCCGGTGCACGGCGCGCAACGCACCGCCGACTTCGACCGCATCCGCGTCCACCGCATCGATCTCGTCGAACCCGACGGCACAGTACGCCTCATCCTCTCCAACCGCGCCGATTTCCCCGGCAGTTTCTTCCACGACAAAGAAATCCAGCGCCCCGACCGCGCCGACGCCGCCGGCCTCCTCTTCATCAACGACGAAGGCACCGAAGACGGCGGCCTCATCTACGGCGGCAAGCTCGTCAACGGCCAGCCCTCCAGCTTCGGCCATCTCAGTTTCGACCAGTACGATCAGGATCAGACCCTCTCGCTCGGCAGCTCGCTCCAGGACGGAACCAAAGTCGCCGCCTTCACGCTCAATGACATGCCCGACTTCGCGCTCTCACCCGCCGTCATCGATGAAGTCGAAAAAGTAAAATCCATGCCCCACGGCCTCGCTCGCGCCGCAGCCTGGGCCGCACTGCAGAAGAAGTTCCACTCCTTCGGTCAACAGCGCGCCTCCCTCGCCCGCTCCCCTGACGGCTCCGTCGGCCTCACCCTCGACGACCCCGAAGGCCGCCCCCGCCTGCGGCTTCGTGTCGCCTCCGACGGCACACCGTCCCTCGACCTCCTCGACGCCAACGGCAAAGTAACCCGCAGCCTCGACGCCCATTAGCCAACCGCGGCCGAACGCCACGCTGCCTCATCACCAGCCCGAGGTCTTCGTTTACACGGCTCTCTTCCGCCGCCAGAGAGCAGCCATCCCTGAAAGCCCCGTTCCAAGCAAGAGCAGCGAACCCGGCTCCGGTGTAGGCGATGCGCTGACATTCACAGCGTAGGCAAGGCCATCCATACTGCAGGCGCGTGCCAGGGAAGAGCAGCATTCCGTCTTGCCCAGGTAGTGTTCGTGGAGCCTTTCAATCCAGATCGAGAAGTTGCCATCCCCGACGCGACTCTTCCGCGATCTTCGGCATACCCAACCTCTGTGCAGGATCTATCTCCGGGCCACTGCTATGTTCATCGGCCTCTGCGCTGCTGTGTTGCGGACGACAACGTAGATCGAAAGCTGCGCAAAAGAAACTCACGAGCGCTAGCGAGTACCTTCGCTCGCATGGCCGGAGTCGGCAGGATACGGGCTAGGGCGATCGCTCCCGTCATGGTTGAAAAGATTACAAAGAAAGCCCGTTCTTTGTCCGCAGTTCGCCGCCCAGGCATAAACGGCAGCATGCGGCCTTTGTACCTCACAAGTTCTGAAACAATCTGAGCCTTCATCCCCGGATTGGCCCGCGCTAGTTCGGGTGCAAGTGTCGGCAGCGGACAGCCATGCCCGGGATGGTCGCACATTTCCGGGCGGAGGTAGGTCTTCACAATGGCCTTCCACCCCTCGCCTGGCCGCGCTCGTTCCGCTGCGTGAGCCAAGGTGTCGGCAATTTCCCCGAAGCCGTCGCGCAAAGACTCCAAGAGCAGCTCGTCTTTGCTCTCGAAATGCTTGTAAAAGCCTCCGTGGGTTAGGCCGGCATCCCGCATCACGGCTGAAACCGCGGCGCCGGTCATGCCCTCGGTTCGGACGCGGCGCGACGCATCCTTGACAATTTGCTGATGAATTTCCGCTTTATGTTCGGGATGGTAGCGCATGAGTAAATTATAGGATGCCGACGGTCATCCCAAGGTTCAATCCAATCTTTGCCCGTCTTTTAAAATTTAGAATCTATAGGATTATGTCAATAATCTTATGCTCTGAAAGGAGAATTTCAATGTTTCATTCAACCCTGGATCTAGCCGCCACAATCGTCACAGTGGCAGTCATCGTAGTCGATCTTGTTGCACTCACGCAGGCGCTTTCCGGCTCGCTGATTCACCGCCTCACTATTGCCGCCGTCGTCGGGGGTTGGGTGGGCCTGGTCGTGTTCCTTGGAGGATCGGGTCAACTGGCCTTCTCGCCGAATTTTCCCGCGCCGCTAATTGGCATTTTGTTCGCCATGCCGCTGCTGGCGGTCGGCGTGCTGGCGTTGACCATTAAAAAGGTGCGCGCCGCCCTTCTCGGAATCCCGCTTGAACTACTTATCGCTTTGAACGCGATGCGCATCCTCGGCGTCATTTTTCTGCTGGACTACATAGCAGGCAGCCTGAATGGACCGTTCCCATTCTTCGCAGGTTTGGGGGATATGATCACCGGCGCGTTGGCCATTTCGCTCGCGCTGAGAATCGCCGGCTCCAAGGAGCCATCGGTGCGCACGATCGCGGGATGGAACGCCTTTGGAGTGCTTGATCTCATTGTGGCTGTTGTACTGGGCATTACTTCGGCGGCGGGCAGTCCGCTGCAACTGATTCATGCTGGAGTGGGATCGCAGGCCATGCAGCACCTGCCGCTGTGCTTAGTGCCCACGGTGCTCGTGCCGTTCTACCTGCTCACGCACGCGATCGTCGCCGCCCAACTGCGAGCACGCTCAAGATCCGTCGGGAAGATCTCTGCATGCGCGACGCAGGACGTAGGTATAGGATGACTTGCCACTTCCCAATGTGACCGGGGCGGAACTTCATTCGACACTAAATCGCCAATGCCCTCCTCCCCAGAACGGATGAGTACCGCAAAGTCGGCCTCTTTCAAGCGATCCGCCCCTCTCACACCACAAAGAAGCCTCACCCAACCCCGATCGTCCCGGCACGCGACCTTCTCCCTTCACACCTCATCCAACCACCATGCCCACCGCCCTCACTCTCAACGCCTTCGGCCTCGACCACCTCCGCCTCGAAGAGCATGCCCTCCCCGCACTCGGCCCCACCGAGGTCCACGTCCGCTTCCATGCCGCCGCGCTCAACTTCCGCGATCTCATGATCGCGCTCGGCCGCTACAACCCGAAGATGCAGCTCCCGCGCATCCTCGGCTCGGATGCATCTGGAGAAGTCCTCGCCGTCGGCCCCGCAGTCACCCAGTTCAAACCCGGCGACCGCGTCTGCTCTCTCTTCTTTCAAAACTGGCTCGCCGGCGAGATCCAACCCCTCACCGGCAAATCCGCCCTCGGCGGCGTCATCGACGGCGTCTTCGCCACCGAGCGCATCCTCCCCGAAACCGGCCTCATCCACATCCCCGCGTACCTCACCTTCGAAGAGGCCGCCACGCTTCCCTGCGCCGCGCTCACTGCCTGGAACGCCCTCGTCGAGCAGGGCCATCTCCGCGCCGGGCAAACAGTTTTAATCCAGGGCACCGGCGGCGTCTCGCTCTTCGCCTTACAGATCGCGAAGATGCACGGCGCCACCGTCCTCCTCACCAGCTCCTCCGACGAAAAACTCGAACGCGCCCGCCGCCTTGGCGCCGACCACATCATCAACTACAAATCCACCCCTGACTGGGACAAGGCCGCGAAAGATCTGACCAGCAACCTCGGCGTCGATCACGTCATCGAGGTCGGCGGCCAGGGCACCATCTCCAAATCTCTCTCCGTTGTTCGCCCCGCCGGCCACGTCCATGTCATCGGCGTCCTCTCCGGCACTGGCCCCGACGCAGGCCCGGGCGTCCGCGAAGCCTCTGGAATCGACGTCCGCTCTATCCTCACCAAATCCGTCCATCTCCACGGCATCTACGTCGGCAGCCGCGCCATGTTCCATCGCATGAACGCCGCCGTCGCCGCCAACAGACTTCACCCCGTCATCGACCGCGTCTTTCCGCTCGCCAACTTCCGCGCCGCCTTCGAGCACATGCACAACGGCAGCCACCTCGGCAAGATCGTCCTCTCCCTCGACTAGCGGACGGAACCATCCCGGCCAGTGCTGCGTATCAATGCGATGGCCTTTGTGCGTCTGTGCTCCGCTCTGCTCGGGCTCCCGCTCCTTGCAATGCACGCGCAGCAACCGTCCTCGCCCCTCACAGCCAACCAGATCATGGCGCGCGTCGCCGCAAACCAGGATCGCTCCGAGGCCGCCCGCGCCCACTTTGTCTACGTCCAGCACGCCAGTGTCGCCTCGCGCAAAGGCAGCACGGTGCGCTGTGAAGAGATCACCGACACGCGCATCACCCCCACGCCTACCGGCTCTGAGCAGCAGCTACTCAAGCTCGACGGCCGTCTGCTGCACAAGGGCAGGTACATCGCCTACAACCATCTCGGAGCTGGCAACGTCAGCGATCACGTCACTGTCGACGACGACAGCAAGGACAGCCTCAAGCAAGTCGACGAAGACGACAACACCGATCTCGACCTCGTCGAGAACATGCGCTCCAACCTCCTTGGCAACAAGTCCGAACACACCAAAGACGGCATCAACGCCGGCCTCTTTCCGCTGACGTCAAAGAGCCAGCCCGAATATCAGTTCAAACTCCTCGGCCGCGAACCGCGCAACGGCCATGACACCTTCCACATCACCTTCAGCCCCAAAGACAAGTCTGACTTCCTCTGGAAGGGCGACGCCTGGATCGACACCGCGAGCTTCGAACCCGTCGTCATCCGCACCGCCATGTCCCGCAACATCCCGCTCGCTGTTCGCCTTATGCTCGGTACCAACGTCCCCGGCCTCGGCTTCACCATCATCTATGCGCCGCAACCCGATGCGCCGCAACCTGAATCGCAGTCGAAATCCCAGCCCGACGCCGTTTGGTTCCCCGTCAGCTTCGGCAGCGAGTTCAAGATCCACGTTCTGTTCCTCTTCAGCCGCCAGATCGTCATCTCGGCCGAAAACCGCGACTTCGAAAAGACCCACGTCACCTCGATCATCCTCGGCAGCTCCGCTCCTCCCGCGTCCACCCCTCATCCATAACGACCTCTTGCCTCAAACGCAGGACAGCCTCTGCGCATCGGCAGAGGCTGCGTCTTCTCACCTGAGGGGCTCTTGCTAGGTCGTAATCTCCACGCCCCGCCAGAACGCCACGTGATGCTTTACCGTCTTCGCCGCCGGCTTCGGATCAGGGTAGTACCACGCGGCGTCGGGATTTTCCTGCCCATCCACCAGCACCGTGTAATACCGCGCCCGTCCCTTCCAGGGGCAGGTCGAACTGGTCGAAGTGGGCCTCAGAAACGCCCTGTTTACCGTCTCTTCCGGAAAGTAGACGTTACCCTCGACCGTCTCTACCTTCTCACTCTCTGCCAGGGTTTGTCCGTTCCATACAGCCTTTGCCATATGCGCCTTCCAATCATTCATGTGAGCGACGTCGGCTCATAAAAACGGCTCCGAGAGCCACCGAAACCAACGCCGAACATGCTCCATCAATAGGTTACCACACCCTATGGCAAATGGAAAGTCCCCCTAAGGGTTCCTACAGAACCGCATAGGTTTCGCCGCTCCCATTGGGCAATCGTCGTACCTGCGACCTGACTCCCCCCGCAAGCCACCCCTCAGGCCACCGCCTCCACCACCGGGCGCGTCTTCTCCGGATCCGGCCGCTTCAGCTCCCGTGGCTCCTCCTTCGGCTTCGGCGGCCCGATCTTCTTCGCATACCCGCAGACCACCCCCACCGGCTGCTCCTCTGCCGCCCCCTTCTTCGCCCGCCGCTTCGGCAGCCGCTCGTGGTTATTCGGACACACCAGCCACGTCCCCTCCTTATCCGCCAGCTCCAGCAGATACGGCGACCTGCACTTCGGGCACTCTTCCTTTACCAGCTTCTGATTGCTCGTAAAGTCGCACTTCGGATACCGCGTGCACCCGTAGAACACATCGCCGCGCCGATTCTTCCGCACCGCAATCTCGCCGCCGCACTTCGGGCAAGGCACGTCCAGGATCTCCTGCTTCACGTACTTGCACTTCGGATACCCCGAGCACGCGATGAACTCGCCATACGGTCCCTCGCGTTGCAACAACGGCTTGCCGCACTTCGGGCACGCCTCGTCCAGCTGCACCGGCGGCTTCTGCTGCACCTTCTGGTTCAGCTTCCGGATCGTCTTGCACGGCGGGTCCTCGTTATACCCCGGGCACGCCATAAACGGTCCCCACGGCCCGTTGCGCAGCACCATCTGCCGCCCGCAGTTGTCGCAGAACTCCTCCTGCTGCTCCTCGGCGGCATCTGCGCCCGGCGCGTTCAGGTCCGGCTTCGCGGCAATATTCTCCTTCGTGTAATCGCAGCTCACCGGCTCGACAGAAACCTTCTTCCACTCCTTCATCGCCAGTCCCAGCGCAGCAGATAGCTCCTTCTTATCCTTGGAGTCCGTCACCTCCACCGACCGCTCGCTGCCCTGCCCATCCGTTCCACTCACCTTCAGCGTCGCGTGATGAAACTTCGTGACGACCTTCTTCAACACATCGCGTTCGCTCTTCTTCCACGCCGCGGCGCTCACGCTCATCGGCTTCTCGTTCGTGTAGTTCGCGCAGGAGTAGAAGCTGCCGAACTTTCCCCACTTCAGGTACAGCGGCGCTCCGCACTTCTCGCAGATCTCGTCCGTCTCCACCTCCATCGCCTTCACGTCTTCCATCGTCTTCTCGGCGACCTTCAGCTCCTCCTCCAGGTGTGCGTAGAAGCCCTTCAGCAGATCGGTCCACTTCTCCGCGCCCTCTTCCACCGCATCCAGCTCATTCTCCAGCCCCGCCGTGTACTCCACCTTGAAGATGTACGGAAAGTTCTTCACCAGCAGGTCCGTCACCACCATGCCAATCTCCGTCGGCACCAGCCGCGCCTTGATCTTCTTCACATAGTCGCGCTCCTGGATCGTGTTGATGATCGACGCATACGTCGACGGCCTTCCAATGCCGTTCTCCTCCAGCGTCTTCACCAGACTCGCCTCGTTGAAGCGTGGCGGAGGCTGCGTGAACTTCTGCTGCGAATCCACCTTCACCTTTGTCAGCGCCTGGCCGTCGTTCAGCTCCGGCAACCGGCGCTCCGCCTCGTCCTCGCGTGCCGCCTCTCCATCGCCGTCGCCGTCCGCGCGCGAATCCTGCGCCTTCTGCTCCAGCCTGGCCGCCTCGGCCGCCGCCTTCGCATCCCGCGCCGCCTTCGTCCTCTTCGTCTCCTCCTCGTACCACAGGAAGCCCGCAAACTTCAGCACGCTTCCGGTCGTGCGAAAGTCATAACTCATCGGCGCGACAGTCTCGGCCTGGGCTTCAATATCCACCGTCGTCTGATCGAAGACCGCCGGCGCCATCTGGCTGGTCGCCGCACGCTCCCATATCAGTGAATACAGCCGAAACTGCTCATCGCTCACATAGCGCCGCACAAACTCCGGAGTCCACGCAATGTTGGTCGGTCGAATCGCCTCGTGCGCATCCTGCGCGTCTTTCTTCGACGCGTACACATTCGGCTTCTCCGGAATGTACTCCTCACCCAACTGCTTCTTCACGTGCTCACGAATCGCTTCAATCGCATCCGGGCCCATGCGCGTCGAATCGGTACGCATGTAGGTAATCAGACCCACCGTTCCCTCGGAACCCAGCTCCACGCCCTCGTACAGCCGCTGCGCCACGCCCATCGTCCGCCGCACCCCGAACCCCAGCCGCCCCGCCGCCTGCTGCTGCAACTGCGAGGTCGTAAACGGAGGCCGCGGCCGCCGCCTCGTCTCCTTCTTCTCCACCGAGCGCACCCGCCACGTCGCCCCCTCCAGCTGCGTCATCACCTCATCCACAGCCGCCTTATCCGGCAGCGCATTCGCGATGTACTTGCCGTCCTCCGCGCGGTCCTCCACGCGCACCGGAACTCCCTTCACGCCCACCATGCGTGCCGTGAACTCCGTGTTGTCTCCTTGCGGCGCCAGCACCGCGTCGATGTTCCAGTACTCCGTCTCGGGAAAGCCCGCAATCGCGCGCTCGCGCTCGACGATGAGTCTGAGTGCAACGGTCTGGACGCGCCCCGCACTCAGCCCGCGCTTCACCTTGTCCCACAGCAGCGGCGAGATCTGATACCCCACCAGCCGATCTAAGACTCTCCGTGTCTGCTGTGCATCCACCAGATTCTCGTCCACATCGCGCGTATGCTCGAACGCCGCCTTCACCGCCTTCTTCGTAATCTCGTTGAAGGTCACCCGCTGAATCTTCTTCTTGTCCTTCATCGCAGGCAGGAGTTGCATCCTCAAATGCGCGGCAATCGCCTCGCCTTCGCGGTCCGGGTCCGGCGCCAGAAACACCGCATCGCTCTTCGCCGCCAGCTTCTTCAGCCGGTCCACCACCTTCTCCTTGCCCGGCGACACGATCAGCGTCGGCTCAAAGGTCCTCCGTTCCAGCTCCACCCCAATATCGTTCTTCGGCAGGTCCATGATGTGGCCAATCGAGGCCTCCACCACGTACTCGCTGCCCAGATACTTCCCGATCGTCTTCGCCTTCGCCGGCGACTCGACAATCACCAAATTCTTTGCCATCTATATCCCTTACTCCGTCCCAGCGCGACTCGTCCGCTTCCGTCGTCCAGTGTCAATGCACCCTAACACGCCCCGCCGAGGCCAAGTCAAACCCCGGCGCCCCTTTTCCCTACGGACGAACCGCCTCCGTCGTTCCATTGGACGTTCAATCCCGCTCAATCTCGATCTTTTTTGTTGTCATCCTTCGCCGAAGGCGGCCTTGTTATCCTTCGCCCTGAGCGACCGCAGGGAGTCGCACGGGCGGAGGATCTGCTTTTGCCTCTGCCGTTGCTTTTGCTGTTGCCGTTGCTCCTGAGATAGGCCCGGACATCCACGCCAACCGCCACATCGGGGCTTTAGCCCTTGGGCCATCAACTCAAAAGCATCGCACGTAATTCTTGCCCGGCATCTGCCGCACCCGCCCGGCCAGCTCCAGCTCAAACAGCGCCGTAAAGATCTCCCCCGACGCCAGCCTCGGCTCCAGCCGCTCGATCAGCTCATCCAGCTGCAGCGCCTCATCCTGCCGCAGCTCGGCGTAGACCATCCGCTCATGCTCGCCCATCTTGGGCCCCGCACCGGCCTCACCGAATCCAGCCCCAGCTTCACCAAATAAGGATGCAGTCTCCCCCGGTTTCGATTCATTCCGCCCCGCCCGCCGCTCCAGCTCATCCTCCAATTGCACCCGGATCTGCGTCGGCAGGTCCTCCCAAATATCCTCCCATGTTGCAGTTAGCTTCGCCCCCTGCTTGATCAGCGTATTCGGCCCCCAGGCGTTCTTGTTGGTCGCGTTCCCCGGAACCGCATACACATCCCGCCCCTGCTCCAGCGCGCACCGCGACGTAATCCGCGTCCCCGAGTACTCCGCCGCCTCCACCACCAGCACTCCTACACTCATCCCGCTCAGCGTCCGGTTGCGGATCGGAAAGTTCTGCGCCGCCGGAAACGTCCCCAGCGGAAACTCGCTCACAATCGCCCCTCCGCTCTCCACAATCTGCTCCGCCAGCTTCTTGTTCTCCTTCGGATAGATCACATCGATCCCCGTCCCCCACACCGCCACCGTCTTCCCCTCCGCGTCCATCGCCCCCCTGTGCGCGCACGTGTCCACTCCTCGCGCCATCCCACTCAAAATCACGACAGTTCGCCTCGCCAAGTCCCGGCTCAGCATCTCCGCCATCCCCACGCCATACGGCGTCGGCTGCCGCGTCCCGACCACCGCAATCCCCGGCCAGTTCAAGATCCCCGCATCCCCCCGCACCCACAGCACCGGCGGCGGATCGAAGATCTCCAGCAGCCTTCCCGGATACTCCTCGTCCTCCATCGTCAGAAAGCGCGCACCCTCCTCGGCAACCAGCTTCGCCTCCTCCACCGCCGCCTTCCGCGCACGCCCATCGAAGACAAACCGCGCCGACTCCGCCGGCATCCCCAACCCCTCCAGCTCCGTCAACGACGCATCGAACAGCCGCTCCGCCTCACCCAGCCTTCGCACCGCGCGCGCGCATCGCGTCGGCCCCATCCCCGGCGTCAGCACCAGCGCCATCCACGCCAGCCGCGCCTCTTCTCTCTCTGCAAGTACAGCTCTATCGGTCATGCAGATCCATTCTCTTCAAAAGTCCAGGAAGCTCATGCGCGTTCCGCGCTGATCGTCATTCCCGTTGAGATATTCGCCACATCGGTCGCCCACAGCAAGGTAGAACGAACCGGCGATGGCATCTTCTCAACCTTTTCCAGATGGCGGAAGCCGTATCGCTTCACATCGAAGCCCTTGAATCCCGCCTCTCCCATCGCCTTACGGGCCGATCGCGGGGTGAAATAACTGACGTGCGCCGGCGGGTCCAGGTAATACCAGTCCGCCTTATGCTGCCGCGACATCCACCCATCCAGATTGCCCGTAGTGAACGCAGCCCGCCCACCCGGCCGCAGCACCTCATACACCGCTCGCAGGAATCCACGGGGATCGAGATCGTGTTCGATCACCTCTGTCGCAAAGACGAAATCATAGCTCCCGCGGCACGCATCGAGGATCGCCGCATCGACAATCCTCCCCGTCCAGACCTTCAACCCGCGCGCCCGCAGCCGGTCTGCGGCAAACTCTGAAAACTCCACCGCCGCATAGGTGTCGGCCCCGCGCTCGCGTTCAAAGTACCCGGCAATCGGCCCACCCAGCCCCGGCCCAATCTCCAGCACGCGCAACGGTCCCGTCCGCGCTATCTTTCGAAGCTGCCACTCGATCCAGCGGCGTCTCGCCACCGGGATCATCTCGTTCTCCGCTTGCGCGAATCCAGCCTTCTGGCCGTCGAAGTAGTCCTTGTCATAGAACGTGGCCAGGACCTCAGCCGAAACATCCACCTGTCCGAAGCCACACTGCGGACACCGATCTACTCTGAAGCCATTTTTGTTCGCCCAAAAGGCAGTTGGAGCAGAACAGATACGACACGCGCCCAAAACAAACCCTCCCTGCAGACCCGATGCGCCAGCCCCGGCGACGCTGAAGACGACCTTACTACATCGCAGACCCCTCGTACGATGACGGGTCTCACCCAGCGACGCAGGACGCGGACGCTTTCGTTGCATCGCCCGCGGAATGTCTCCGCCAATCTCCCGGCAGCGTCTTATCGCTTAAAATCAATTCGTGCCTCTCCGCGTCTCCGCCATCTCCTTCCTGAACCCCGCTCCGCTGCTCTACAACTTCGAGCACGAGCCCACCGCCTCCGCCCTCCGCGCCCACTACGACATCCACTACACCACCCCTGCCCACTGCGCCCTTGAGCTCCACGCCGGCGCCGCCGACCTCGGCCTCATTCCCATCGCCGAGCTGACCCCCGCGCTCGCCGTCGTCCCCGGCTGCACCATCGCCAGCCTCCACGAGGTCCGCAGCATCCTCCTGCTCGTCCGAAACCCCCACAATCTCTCCGAGTCCGAAGCCCTCCGCCGCGTCGTCACCCTCTCCGCCGACACCGCCTCCCGCAGCTCCATCGCCTACGCCCGTCTCCTCCTCAAGCGCTTCTACGACACCGACCCCATCCTCTTCCCGCACTCGCCCGATCCCCTCTCCATGCTCGCCGACGCCGACGCCGCCCTCCTCATCGGCGATCCCGCCCTGCTCGCCCGCGAGCACCGCGCCCAGATCGACGCCACCGTCCAGAAGTCGCAAAACACCTCACTCCTCTGGATCGATCTCGCCGCCCTCTGGCGCGAGCACACCGGCCTTCCCTGGGTCGCCGCCGTCTGGGCCGTCCGCCCCGAAGCCATCGCGCTCGCCGGCCTCACCCCCCAGCAGCTCATCGCCGATCTCAACGCCAGCCGCGACCACGGCCTCGCCCACATCGAAGACCTCGTCCGCGAATGGACACCCCGCATCTCCGTCCCGCCCGCCACCATCCGCACCTATCTCACCCGCAACATCCACTACACCCTCTCGCCCGACTGCCTCCAGACCATCGAGCTCTTCCGCTCGCTCTCCACCCAGCTCGGCACCCTCCCTCCCCTCCCGCAACTCACCTTCCTCACCTGATCCCTGATCCCTGATCTCTGATCTCTGATCCCTGATCCCTGATCCCTGATCCCTGATCCCTGATCTCGCCATGATCTACCATCAGAATCCAGCATGAGCCCTCGCCCTCATCCGCTTGCAGCTCTGTTCGCCGTCGCTGCGGGCCATCGCCTCATGCACTTCTTCTTTCACCTCGGCCTCGCCGGCCTGCTCGTCATCTCCACCGTCGACAGCTCCTTCGTTCCGCTGCCCATCCCCGGCATCACCGACCTGCTCGTCATCCTCTACGCCGCCGACCACGCCAACGTCATCCTCCTCGTCCTTCTCGCCACCATCGGTTCCGCGCTCGGCGGCTTCATCTCCCACGCCGTCGGTCAGGCCGGCGGCATGGCCTTCCTCGAAAAGCACGTCCCCAGGCGCTTCCTCTCCCCCATCAAGTCCTGGGTCGAAAACCACTCCATCCTTTCCGTCGCTCTGCCCGCCATCCTTCCGCCGCCGGTTCCGCTCTCCTTCTTCGTCCTGGTCGCCGGCGCGGTCAACATGTCGCGCCGCAGGTTCATGACCGCCTTCACCCTCAGCCGCTTCGCGCGTCACGTCATCGCCGCCTGGCTCGGCGTCCACTATGGCCGCCAGGTCCTCCATCTCTGGAGCCAGTTCTCCCACCGCTGGGCCGCGACCATCCTCATCGTCTTCTGGTCCCTCACCGTGCTCTTCACCGCCATCGGCATCTGGAAGCTCGTCCAAACCTCGCGCTCGCTCAAAAACAAGCGCAACCCCTCTACCCCCGCCCACCAAACCCCCACCTGCTGAGCTCTGCTCCCTGCTCTCGCAGTGATAAACTCACACCTGTGCCGGGTCCTACGCGACGCGTACCCGCCAACCCCGCCAGGTCCGGAAGGAAGCAACGGTAACGGGCACACGCGGGCGCAGTAGGGTAACCCGGTACACTTTTTTCTCGACAAACCCCAAAATCCCCACCCACCACATTGTCATCCTTCCGCGCAGCGGGAGGACCTGCTTTTGCCTTTCTGGCTGTCATTCCGAGCCGAAGGCGAGAAACCTGCTTTTGCCTTTCCCGTTGTCATCCGCCTCCGCCGCGATAAGATGCTCTCTGTTGTCCATCTTCGCCGGGAGGTCCTTGTTGAGTCTGACGTTGAAGCCCCGTTCTGCCGTTCGCGCCAAAATCTCCGCCGTCGGCACCTACGTCCCGCCCCGTCTGCTCACCAACGCCGACCTCGAAAAGATGGTCGACACCAACGACCAGTGGATCGTCGAGCGCACCGGAATTAGGGAACGACACATTGTCGACAAGGGCGTCGCCGCCAGCGATCTCGCCACCGAAGCCGCCCGCCGCTGCCTCGCCACCCGCGGCATCGCGCCCTCCGAGGTCGAGGCCATCATCGTCGCCACCGTCACCCCGGACATGCTCTTCCCCGCCACCGCCTGTCTCGTCCAGCACAAGCTCGGCGCGCCCGGCGCCTGGGGCTTCGATCTCTCCGCCGCCTGTTCCGGCTTCCCCTTCGCCCTCCAGGTCGGCGCCAAGCTCGTCGAATCCGGCGCGCACAAAAAGGTCCTCGTCATCGGCGCCGACGTCATGAGCTCCATCCTCGACTACACCGACCGCGCCACCTGCATCCTCTTCGGCGACGGCGCCGGCGCCGTCCTGTTGGAGCCTTGTGACCCCGGCGAAAGCCCCTCCGGCGAACCAGCCGAGATCGGCCTCATTGACTTCCACCACGAGATCGACGGCTCCGGCGGCGTCGCCCTCAACATGCCCGCCGGCGGCTCGCTCCTCCCCGCCTCGCACCAGACCGTCGACAACAAGCAGCACTTCGTCCATCAGGATGGCCAGGCCGTCTACAAGTTCGCCGTCCGCAAGATGGCCGAAGCCGCCGAAGCCGTCCTCACCCGCAACGGCCTCACCGGCGCCGACCTCGCCTGCTTCATCCCCCACCAGGCCAACAAGCGCATCATCGAATCCACCGCGCACCGCCTCGGCATGGACCCCGACCGCGTCATCATCAACATCGACCGCTACGGCAACACCACCGCCGCCACCATCCCTCTCGCCATGAGCACCGCGATCGAAGACGGCCGCCTCAAGCGCGGCGACCTCGTCCTGCTCGCCTCCGTTGGCGCCGGCTTCACCGTCGGCGCCACCCTCCTCCGCTGGGAGTTCTAATCCGCTGCCCGCGATCGCCATGCGGAATTGATTCTTCAATCCCATCCGCCTACGCTAAACTTATGCGCCTCACCCTCCTCGCGCTCATCCTCTTCGCCGCAACTGCCGCCACTCTCTCCGCACAAGACATCCACGTCAAAGTCGACCCGCACGGCCCCAGTTCAGGAACAAGCTCAACCGCCTCCACCACCGACTACACCTCCATCCAGCAGGCGCTCGATCACGCGCCCCAGGCCGCCGCGCCGCACCGCACCATCATCGAAATCGTCCCCGGCATCTACCACGAGCGCATCGACGTCACCCGCAACCGCCCGCGCATCACGCTGCTCGGCCTCGGCAAATCCCCCTCTGACGTCGTCATCACCAACTCCCTCAACGCCCGCCAAGCCGGCGGCACCTTCCTCACCGCCACCGCCGACATCGAAGGCGACGACTTCGCCGCCGACAACCTCACCTTCGAAAACTCCGCCGGCCCCACCGGCCAGGCCGTCGCCGCCGCCGTCCGCTCCGACCGCGCCCTCTTCAAGCACTGCCGCTTCCTCGGCGATCAGGACACCCTCTTCGCCGACTTCGGCCGCCAATACTACGTCGACAGCTTCATCCAGGGCGGCGTCGACTTCATCTTCGGCAACGCCACCGCCGTCTTCGATCACGACACCATCAGCGAGATCCGCAACGGCCAGATCACCGCGCAGTCGCGCACCTCGCCCACCCAAACCACCGGCTACGTCATCGACCACTCCCGCATCACGCACGATCCCGTCCCGCCCGCGCCCGGCAAGCACGCCGGCACCGGCTTCGGCCTTGGCCGCCCCTGGCGCCTCTACTCGCGCGTCGTCGTCATGAACACCGAGCTCCCCGCCGACCTCAACCCCGCCGGCTGGTCCGCCTGGAACTCGCACGACACCACCACTCCGCTCGCCTTCTACGCCGAGTTCCACAACACCGGCCCCGGCGCGGACACAGCCCATCGCGTCTCCTGGTCCCACCAGATCACCGCCGCACAAGCCGCCGCCTTCGCACCCAAAACCTTCCTCCGCGGCACCGGCGACCAGCCGCGCTGGAACCCCATCGCCGAAGCCGCTACACTCCCCTAGTCTCCTTGGTTGTCATCCTTCGCCGCAGGCGGAGGATCTGCTTTTGCCTTTGCCTTTGCTGTTGTCGTTGCCTTTGTCGTTGCCGTTGCCGTTGCCGTTGCCCGTGCCTTTGCCGTTGCCTTTGCCTTTGCCTTTGCCTTTGCCTTTGCCTTTGCCTTTGCCTCTTTGGTTGTCATCCTTCGCCGCAGGCGGAGGATCTGCTTTTGCCTCTGTTTTTGTTTTTGCCCTTGCCTTTGCTTTTCCGGTTGTCATTCCCGTAGCGGGGCCCCCGGCGAGCTTGCTCGCTGGGGTGCAAGGAAATCTGCTGTCCTAAACCTCGACCGCAACGTCCTACACTCATTCCTGCTTCACAGGAGATCGAATGAACATCGTCCGCGCCCTGCTCCTCTCCGCTCTCACTCTCACCACACTGCTCGCCTTCGCGCAGACGCCCGCCACCCACGGCATCGACCTCACCAGCATCGACCGCTCCGTCAAACCCGGCGACAACTTCTATCTCTTCGCCAATGGCCTGTGGATGCAGCGCACCACCATCCCCGCCGATCGCCCCTCTGTCGGCCACTTCAGAGAGCTCGCCGACCGCTCCGACCAGCAGGTCCTCGCACTCGCTCTCGACGCCGCCCGTTCCAGCGCGCCCAACACCGATCCCCGCCGCATCGCCGACCTCTTCGAGTCCTACATGGATCTCACCGCCATCGAGCACGCCGGCCTCACTCCACTCCAGCCCACGCTCGATCGCATCGCCGCCCTCCACAACAGGAAACAGCTCTCCGCCTTCCTCGGCTCCACGCTCCGCGCCGACACCGACGCTCTCAACAACACCAACTTCCACACCGCCGACATCTTCGGCCTCTGGGTCGCGCCCGGCTTCCAGGACTCCGGCCACTACGCTCCCTACCTCATGCAGGGCGGCACCGAACTCCCCAGCCGCGACTACTACCTCGACGCCTCCGCGCACATGCAGGAGATCCGCGCGAAGTACCTCACCCACCTCACCACCCTCTTCCGTCTCGCCGACCGCTACGCAGGTTCTCAACAAACGGACAATCCAGCCCAGCGCGCGCAGCGCGTCCTCGCGCTGGAGACCGCCATCGCCAAAGTTCAGCTCTCGCTCGCCGACTGCGAAAACATCCACAAGGCCAACAATCTCTGGCGCGCCTCTGACTTCCGCTCCAAAGCTCCCGGCCTCGACTGGCCCTCCTTCTTCCTCGCCGCCAGCCTCTCCACGCAAAAGACCCTCTACGTCTGGCAACCCTCTGCCATCGTCGGTGAATCGGCGCTCGTCGCCTCCACGCCCCTTGACGTCTGGAAGGACTGGCTCGCCCTCCACGCCATCGAAGACAGCGCGCCGTACATGTCCCGCTCCTTCGACAACCAGCACTTCGCCCTCTTCGGCACCGTGCTCACCGGCGCCACCGCGCAGCGCCCGCGCGACATCCGCGCCGTCCGCGCCCTCAACCAATATCTCGGCGTAGCCGTCGGCAAGCTCTACGCGCAACGCTACTTCTCACCGCAGGCCAAAGCCGACGCCGAGCATCTCGTCGCCAACCTCCTCGCCGTCTATCACAAGCGCCTCGAGGCCATCACCTGGATGGCGCCCTCCACCAAAGCCGAAGCCCTCGCCAAGCTCAGCGCGCTGCAGGTCTCGGTCGGCTACCCCGACACCTGGCGCACCTACACCGGCCTCGACATCCGCCCCGACGATCTGCTCGGCAACATCGATCGCGCCAAGCTCTTCGACTACCACTACAACCTCAGCCGCATCGGCCAGCCCGTCAATCGCCGCGAGTGGTGCATGAATCCGCAGACCGTCAACGCCGTCAACCTTCCGCTCGACAACGCCCTCAACTTCCCCGCCGCCATCCTGCAGCCGCCCTTCTTCGATCCCAACGCGCCGGACGCCGCCAACTATGGCGCCATCGGCACCGTCATCGGCCACGAGATCTCCCACACCTTCGACACCGAAGGCGCCGACTTCGACGCCAAAGGCAAGGTCCGCGACTGGTGGACGCCCGCCGACTTCGCTCACTTCAACGCCGCCACCGCCGCGCTTGCCGCGCAGTTTGACACCTACGAGCCGCTGCCCGGCCTCCACGTCAACGGCCGCCAGACCCTCGGCGAAGACATCGCCGACCTCGGCGGCGTCAACGCCTCGCTCGACGCCTGGCGCGCCGCCGAAGCCGGCAAGACTCCGCCCAAATTTGGCGGTTACACCGGCGAGCAGCAGTTCTTCATCGCCTTCGCGCAGGTCTGGGCCACCAAGACCCGTGACGCCGCCCTTCGCCGGCAGCTCCTCACCGACCCCCACGCCCCCGGCGAAATCCGCGCCCTCACCGTGCGCAACCTCGACGCCTGGTACAAGGACTTCAACGTCCAACCCAACCAGAAACTCTATCTCCCCCCCGCTCAACGCATCCACATCTGGTAGAAGGAAAGCCCCGCCGCAATCTGGTAGAAGGAAGGCTCAGCCGCAAGAACTCTTGAGCCCATTTGAATTGTCATCCTTCGCCCTGAGCGACCGCAGGGAGTCGAACGGGCGGAGGATCTGCTTTTGCTTTTGCCTTTCTTTCTGTCATTCCGAGCGAAGCGAGGAACCTGCTGTCGCCTTTGCTTTTGCCGTTGCTCTTGATTTGTCTCTGAGATAGCTCCGGCCTTCAGCCCGGACATCAAAAAATCGCAATAATCGGGGCTTTAGCCCTGGGACCCCGCGGGAGAACCCGCGCGGTTTATTCACTATTCACTACTTACTATTCACTGTCTTCCTACAACCCCGCGTACCAGTCATACCCCAGCTTCATCCAGTAATCGTCCGGCTTCGCGTCCATATACGCGATCAGGCCAATCCGCTTCAACTGCTTGTACCCGTACTTGATCGGCATATGCAGCCGCAACGGAGCGCCATGCTCCGGCTTGAGCGGCTCTCCGCCCATCTCCGTCACCAGCAAACTCTGCGGATGCCGCGCCGCGCTCATGTCATATCCGCAGTAATAGTTCCCGTCCGGCGTCTCCATATACACATACCGCGGCTCGCGTCCGTTGATCTTCGCCGGCGGATACGCCTCGATCAGATCCCGCAGCCGTACTCCGCCCCACTCCGTAATCTCGCTCCATCCCTCAATGCACTTGAACTCGGTCACGAATTCCACCTTCGGCAGCCGCATCAGGTCATCCATCATCAGCAGCAATCCCGGCGTCCCGATATTCAACGAGCTCGCCGACGGCCCCGCCTCATCCATTCCCCGATACCGCTTCCCGCTCGTCCTCTCCGTCTCGCTCAACCGCTCCGCGATGTTCACATGCGGCAGCCCGTTCACCCGCGGCACATTGCCCTTCAAATCCACCGCCCCCCGGGTCACGGCCCCCTGATCGGCCGCCTGCAGCTTCTCATCACTCTTCGGCATCATCACCTTCGGCCCCTTGCCCGGCGCAATCTTCGCATCCGGCGGCCCCTGCGGCTGCATCACACCGCCCCTGTACACGTAGTTCCACGCCGTCACATCCTCTACATACCTCGGCGAGGCCTGCGCATTCTCAACACCCACCATCTGCAGCCGCCAGCTCTCCGGCTCCAGCTCCCGCTCCAGCCCGATCGTCCCATTCAGCCGCAACGTCTTCGCCCGGCTCCGCGCATACGTCGGCGCGAGCCCGCGCTCATCCCACACCGCGCGATTCACCTCCGCGTCGAAGTTCAGCGTCCTCCGCAGCGCACTCTGCAGCCGCCCCACCGGCGCGCTGTTGTTGATCCAGTGCACAATCCCATATCCCGCCGCCGCCGCCACTCCGCCCACCACAAAGCTCCGCCGCGTCCTCCGCGCGCTCTCGCGTTTCACCGTCTTCGCATCCCCGCGCGCCGCCTCACGCTCCTTCATGCGCCGCTCCTGTCTTCTCGCCGCTCTCCGCGTCGCGTGGCTGTCCCTCTTCATCCACGGTCTGGATCTCATACCCGCTCGCCATCGAGCGAAAGTTGTTCCATCCCGCCATCGCCACCTGCACCACATGCACCACAAAAAAAACGCAGAAGCCCATCGTCAGCCAGAAGTGCTCCCACCGCGCCATCTCATAACCGCCCAGCATCGTCGTCAGCCAGTGCGCCTGCGTCGGCTTATAAATCGCGAGCCCCGTCAGCAGCGATCCAGCGCCCATCAGCACAATCGCCGAATACGCAATCCGCTGCCCGCCGTTGTACTTCCCCTGCGGCGGCAGTCCTCTCCGCCGTGCCGCCGGAACATGCAGGTCATACAGCGTCACCCACATCGCCTCCACAAAGCTGCGCCGCTTCGGCCACAGCACCCTCCACTCTCCGCTCACCGCCAGGTAGATCGCATACGCAATCCCATTGATCGCGAAGATCCACATGAACAGAAAGTGCCATCCCAGCCCCGTCGTCAACTGAAACGGCGCATGCAGCCAGCTCCAGAACCAGTCCGGAAAAAATCGCACCAGGGTCCAGTGCCCCACGCCAATCCGGTACACCGCATGCGGATGCTGATACGGCGGAATCGAATCCCCCCAATAGATCAGCAGCCCGCTCCAGATCATCACCAACAGCACCGGAAAGTTGATCCAGTGCATCCACCGGATCGCGCGCGGATGCTTCTCCACCAGCCGCAGCTCGTCCGCTCGCTCCGCCGACTCTTCGACACCCATCGAAGTCCTCTTCTTTCCGCACACCAATTCTCCCACCCGCCCGCCGCATCACAAACTCAAAGCTCATAGCTGATAGCTCGCAGCTCACAAGCCAACCCCTCAGCCTCCGCACCGCGCACAATGTCTGCGCTCTGGCGTAAGCCCTCAAAACCCGCCCCAATCCTGATAAGAAGACCCCCGTCAATCCTGATAAAATAGGCCTTTGTGAGCTCTTCCACCATCCTCGACATCGAAGCTCCCCGCGAAACTCAAAACCACCCCCAAGCCCCCCGGCCCATGGTCGGTTTCGTCTCGCTCGGCTGCCCCAAAAACCTCGTCGACTCCGAGGTCATGATGGGCCTGCTCCATCGCAGCGGCGCCCAGCTTACCCCCCGCGCCGAAGACGCCGAGATCCTCGTCGTCAACACCTGCTCCTTCATCGACTCCGCCAAGCAGGAGTCCGTGGACACCATCCTCGAGATGGTCCAGCACAAGATCGCCAACGGCGGTCGCGCCCAGAAACTTATCGTCGCCGGCTGCCTCGTCGAGCGCTACCGCGACGAGATCCGCAAAAACATCCCCGAAGTCGATGCCGTCGTCGGCACCGGCGAACTCGAATCCATCCTCGAAGCAGCCGGCCTCACCCATCCCACACCCGCCGCCTCAAACTCCCCCTTCACCATCCTCACCGCGGAGCAGACGCAGCAAGCCCAAATCGCTCGCCACGCCTCCTCCGTCAGCCAGCACTCCCGCCCCGAGCCGAACTCTGCGCAACTGCGTCACGAAACCATGCGAAGCGTCTCGCCCGACGCGCAGTCGCGCCCCGAAGGCGACCTCCGCGAACAACAGGGCCGCTTCTCCCGCGAAGCCTGGGACGGCGCGACCGCCGCACTCCCCACCTATCTCTACACTGCCGACACTCCCCGAATCCTGACGACGCCGAAGGCGTCGGCATATATCAAAATCGCCGAAGGCTGCGACCACCCCTGCAGCTTCTGCATCATCCCGCAGCTCCGCGGCAAGTTCCGCTCCCGCCCCATCGCAAGCATCGTCGCCGAAGCCCAATCCCTCATCGCCCAGGGCGTCCGTGAGATCACCCTCATCGGCCAGGACACCACCTGCTACGGCGAAGATCTCCCTCTGCAAGCCTTTCCCACCTCAGAATTGTCATCCTTCGCCGCAGGCGGAGGATCTGCTTTTCGAACCACCGCGAATCCGGCTGCCCCATCTTCGACTCGCCTTCGCGTCAGCGAGGACGAGGCTAAGGTGGGAGCGGACGCACAGGATCACCTCCGCAAACCCGATCTCGCTGATCTTCTCGAATCGCTCGCCCCACTCCCCGGCCTCACCTGGCTGCGCTTCCTCTACGCCTACCCCAACAAGATCACCACGCGCCTGCTCGAAACCATCGCCGCGCACGACAACATCGCCAGCTACCTCGACCTCCCGCTGCAGCACGCCTCCGCGAATGTCCTCAAGCGCATGCGCCGCGGCGGAACCGCAGCACGCTTCCTCGAAATCATCGCCAAGGCCCGCGCCATCGTCCCCGGCCTCGTCCTCCGCACCAGCTTCATCGTCGGCTTCCCCGGCGAGACCGAAGAAGACTTCGCCGAACTCTGCGACTTCGTCGAAGCCGCCCGCTTCGACTGGCTGGGCGTCTTCTCCTACTCCGACGAAGAGGGCGCACAAGCCTTCACGCACAAGCACAAAGTCCCCAAACGCACCATCGAAGCCCGCCGCCGCAAGCTCATGAAGCTCCAGCAAAAGATCTCTGCGCGCGCAAAGAAAAACTGGATCGGCCGCGAAATCCATCTCCTCGTCGAAGGCGAGAGTGAAGAGACAGCCCTCCTCTGGCAGGGCCGCACCCTCTTTCACGCCCCCGAGATCGACGGCAAAGTCCTCATCAACGACTTCGGCCCCCACGAAGAGCTAGTCCCCGGCACCTTCTACCGCGCCCAAATCACCGAATCCCACGACTACGACGTCGTCGCCAGGATTCTGGAATAGATAGCCGTCGCCCGCATCCTCGAATAATCACAGTTTCGAAATCATCCCTTCACACTCCCACAGAATTGTCATCCTTCCGCGTAGCGGGAGGATCTGCTTTTCCTTTATGCTGACGGCGATGCCGAAAGAGCACCACTACTATGTCTACATTCTGTCCTCGCGTTCACGCACGCTTTACATCGGCGTAACCAACAACCTGACGCGCCGAGTACAAGAACATCGCAGAGCCGGCGGCAGCGTACGATTGACCGAGTAGCATCATGGCCAAAATCCTTTACTGCCCCATCTGCCGCAAAGAAGTCCCGCTCTCGTCCCCCAACGTCCCCTTCTGCTCCGACCGCTGCCGCCTCATCGATCTCGGCAAGTGGGCCTCCGGCGATTACAAGATCTCCTCGCCCGTCTTCGACCCCGACCTCCTCGAAGACCTCCAGCACTCCGATCTCGACTCCGAGCGCCGCGCCCACGAACGCTCTGAAGACGAAGACTAGGCTTCATAAGCATGACCACCGCACCACAAAAGAAAACCCTCTGGGCCTGGACCGTCGCCACCTTCTTTGGCACCGGCTTTCTCCGTCCCGGCCCCGGCACCTACGGCTCCATCGCCACCGTGCTGCTCTGGCTCTGGGCAGCCTCGCTGCTGCACCACAACACGCTGCATCTTCTCATCGCCACGCTCATCGCGCTCGCCGTCGTCATCGCCGCCGGCATCCCCGCCGCCACGCGCGTCGCCCGCGAATCCCAGCGTAAAGACCCCGGCTTCGTCGTCATCGACGAGGTCGCCGGCCAGCTCATCCCGCTTCTCTTTCTCCCGCCCGACTGGCCGCACGTCATCCTCGCCTTCGTCCTCTTCCGCTTCTTCGACATCCTCAAACCCCCACCCATCCGCCGCCTCGAATCCCTCCCCGAAGGCGCCGGCATCGTCATCGACGACCTCGCCGCCGGCCTCTACGCCCTCATCCTCACCCAACTCCTCCTCCATCTCCTCCATCACCTCCACTAACCCCCATCACCTCCACTAACCTCCGCTAACCTCCGCTAACCTCCGCTTTTTTCGTTGTCATCCTTCCGCGCAGCGGGAGGATCTGCTTCTGCCTTTGCCTTTGCCTTTGCCTTTGCTTTTGCTTTTGCTTTTGCTTTTGCTTTTCTGGATGTCATTCTGAGCGCACCGGGGTCCCCGGCGAGCGTTCTTTGCTCGCTGGGGTGGCAAGCGAAGAACCTGCTTTCCGTCCGGACCACCACTACGCCAGTTGCCTCCACCACCGCACCCGTCTACCCTAAACACCCATGAGCCTGCTCCACCCCAACCGGCCCGCCGCCTCCCAGGCGCCGCACCTCGACCGCCTCGCGCCCCACGCGGCCATTCCCGGCGGCAGCTTTGAGATCTTCGGCAGCCATCTCGTCACCCAAACCAACGACGGCCCGCAGCTTCCCTCCGCCACCTTCGGCGAAACCACCGCCTTCTTGGATCTCGCCCGCCCTACCCGCGCGCTCGTCCGCGTCCCCTCGGGCGCCATCGCCAGCGACCTCACCCTCCACGCCAACGGCTTCGCCTCCAACCCCCTCCACGCCAACATCGGCGTCGCCATGGCCGACGAGCTCCACCTCGTCTCCAACCCCGCCCTCGACGCCGACGGCAACCTCTACGCCATGATCAGCGGCCCCCGCGGCGAGCGCGTTCCCGTCTCCATCGTTCGAATCGACCGCGACCTCCAGGCGCGCCCCTTCGTCCGCGATCTCCTCAACGTCTCCGCGCTCGCCCTCGACCGCACCGGCTACCTCTACGCCAGCTCACGCTCCGAAGGCACCGTCTACCGCATCTCGCCTGAAGGCGAGATCTCCACCTTTGCCGAAGGCATGGGCATCGCCACAGGCCTCGCCTTCGATCGCGACGGCAATCTCTTCGTCGGCGACCGCTCCGGCACCATCTTCAAAGTCGGCCCCTACGGCTCCAGCAATCCCGGCGAGGTCTTCGTCTTCGCCACCCTCGAGCCCTCCGTCGCCGCCTACCACCTCGCCTTCCGCGACGACGGCACCCTCCTCGTCACCGCGCCCAACACCAGCTCCAACCAATCCATCTACGCCATCTCTCCGCACGGCGACACCAGCATCTTCTATCAGGGCCTCGGCCGCCCCCAGGGCCTCGCGCTCGACGCCGACGGCAACCTCTACGTCGCCGCCAGCCTCCACGGCCGCCGCGGCATCGTCCGCATCAGCGCTCCGGTCACCAGCTCCGACACTCCCCACGCCGAGCTCTTCATCGCCGGCAACGATCTCGTCGGCCTCTGCTTCCTCGACGACGGCTGCTGCGCTCTCGCCACCGCCAGCACCCTCTTCCACGTCGACCTCAACATCACCGGCCGCCCCCTCTTCTAGCCGAAAGTCCGAGCGGCCTTCCTTCGCCGCCGGGGGCCATCCGGGTGGCCCATCCTTTCGCGGCTTCATCGCGAAAGGGTGGGGTATCGCGCGCTAGCGCGCAATCGCTTTTCCCGGCTCCAATCCTGTCCTCTGAGTGAGAACTACTCACGGACCAAAGACTGTCATCCTGACCCTGAGCATCGCGAAGGGGAAGGATACCGCATTTGCTGTTGCCGTTGTTCTTGCTCTTGGCGTTGTCGTTGCTCTTGCCTTTGCCTTTGCCTTTGCCTTTCTGATTGTCATCCTTCCGCGCAGCGGGAGGATCTGCTTTTGCGATTCGCCGGGCGGCTCCACATCTCGCCCTTGAGACGTGGCCTCACTCCCCGAACATCGCATTCATCTCGCGATAACTCACTGCATCCTCTCCAAACGCAAACGTTCCCTGCTCGCGCATCTCCTTCGCCGCGCGCAGAAACGCCGTCAGCGCCACCCGCGACAACGCGCTCCCCACACTGATCCGCCTCACGCCCATCGCCGAAAGCTCCGCAACCGTCAACGCCACGCCCTGCATTCCCATAATCACGTTCACCGGCCGGTCCACCGAGCGCACCACCGCCGCAATGTCCTCCTTGCTGCGCAGCCCCGGCGCATACAGCACATCCGCGCCCGCCTCCTGATACGCCTGCAGCCGCTCGATCGTGTCCTTCAAATCTGTCCGCCCCACCACATAATTCTCCGCCCGCGCCGTCAGCGTAAACGGAAACGCCTGCGCCCGCGCCGCCTCCACTGCCGCGCGCACCCGCTCCACCGCTCGCGCCTTCTCATAGATCGGTTCATCCGCTCGTCCCGTTGCATCCTCAATCGATCCACCAACAGCTCCCGCCGCCGCCGCCATCCTGATCGTCTCCGCCGCCGCCTCCGGGGCATCTCCAAATCCATTCTCAAGGTCCGCGCTCACCGGAAGTTCCGTCGCCGCGGCCAGCGCCGCCACATGCGCGATCATCCGCTCGCGGCCCACCGCGCTGTCCTTCAGCCCCATCGAAAACGCATACCCCGCGCTCGTCGTCGCCAGCGCTTCAAAGCCCAGCTTCGCCAGCAGCCGCGCCGTCCCCACATCCCACGGATTCGGAATCACGAACGCCTCGCTCCGTTCATGCAGCGCCCGAAACGCCTTCGCCCTTTCCATCTGAGCCGTCATACAAATCAGCCTACGCTCGCCCAACATATATCCTGAATCTTCCACGTACCCGCATCCAAAATCCACATGCTCGCTGAAATCATCGCCGTCGGCTCCGAGATGCTGACGCCCTTCCGCACCGACACCAACTCCCTCTATCTCACCGCCGCGCTCAGCGACTGAACGCAACCATCCGCTTGCTATACTCAGGCCATCGACCGTCCCCATCAGTCGTAGCCAACCTCGCAAAGGACGCTCCGGAGAAGAGCTTCGGAGCACGCATCGACCTCAATGGCCCACCGAAGATTGCCGGCGCTCGATGGCCTCCGTGGTCTGGCAGTGTTGTTGGTCTTCAGCCTTCACGTCGGCGGCGGTGCGCATTCCAGCTTTCTTCCTCTTCGCGTGATCGGCGAAATCTGCAACCAGGGTTGGACCGGCGTCACTCTCTTCTTCATCCTCTCCGGTTTCCTCATCACGGGCATCCTCTGGGATTCGCGCGGGGAGCCTCACTGGTGGCGCAACTTCTACACCCGTCGCATGCTGCGCATCTTTCCGCTCTACTACGGCAGCCTGCTTGCCGTTCTCGTCGCGGCAGCTCTCGCAGGAACCTTCAGTATCGCTCTCTCCCGCATTTGGTCCCCGCTGCTCTTCCTTCAGGACATTCCCGGCCGCGCAGCCGCCTGCATCAACTACGATGGCTCACCGCTGCAGCTCAGTCACTTCTGGAGTCTGGCCGTCGAGGAGCAGTTCTATATCGTTTGGCCCTTCCTTCTTCTTCTGCCAAAGACAAAACGTGCCGCGCTCTCTCTCTGCACCGTGATCTTTGTCCTCTCTGAGCTGCTCTTGCTCAGTCATTGGACACGTCTGGGTATCGAACAGCATCTTCCTCTGGTCTTCACGCGCGCCGCGGAGATGGCCGCCGGTGCATGGCTCGCCATCGCCTATCGCACCCGCTTGTGGAACCATCTTCGTCGTCCCGCTCAGTTCGCCGCTGTGCTTGGTCTTGCCCTCTTCATCCTCGGTGCCTACAGTGGGTATGCGCGTTTCGGCCCTCTCTGTCTTCCGGCCATCACCCTCTGCTATGCCGCGCTTCTGGTGCTCTCTCTGCATCAAGGTCTCGTCGGACGCGCCCTGAGCACGCGCCTCATCCGTTGGATTGGAACTATCAGTTACGGCATCTACGTCTACCACGTTCTCCTGGGACACCTCTTCGAGACAGCGGCGGTTCGCATCGCCGGCTCTGCGCAGGGAGATCTGTTTCACCTAGTACTGATTGCCATCTCCACAATCGGAACCCTGCTTATATCCTGGCTGTCGTTCCAATACTTCGAACGTCCTTTTCTTCGCCGCAAACGCTACTACCCCACCGCGGGTGCGGTCGACTCCGCGCCCGCCCATTAACCGTTCTGTCAGTAACCCTGCTGACGGTAGCTACAGCTTCTTTTATCTGGCGGACGAGGCATACCTCTTGGCTCGCTAATCTATCCGGCCACACCGAGACTCTTCTCACCCGACCGCATCCAACCATCCACATGCTCGCTGAAATCATCGCCGTCGGCTCCGAGATGCTGACGCCCTTCCGCACCGACACCAACTCTCTCTATCTCACCGCCGCGCTCAACTCCCTCGGCGTCTCCGTCGCCTTCAAAACCGTCGTCGGCGACATCCCCGCGCACCTCACCTCCGCCATCCGCATCGCACTCGCCCGCGCCGGCATCGTCCTCCTCACCGGCGGCCTCGGCCCCACGGAAGACGACCTCACCCGCAACTGTGTCGCCGCTGCGCTCTCGCTCCAGCTCCGCAAAGATCCCGACATCCTCGCCGCGCTCCACAAACGCTTCGCCGTGCGCGGCATCCCCATGCCGCCCAACAACGAAAAGCAGGCCGAGATCATCGCCGGCGCCGCGCTCCTTCCCAACCGCACCGGCAGCGCCCCCGGCCAATGGCTCGAAACCACCTGGCCTAACCCAGACGGCGATCCGCAGCGCAAACTCCTCATCCTTCTCCCCGGCCCACCCAAAGAGCTCAAGATCGTCTTCGACGAAGAGTGCCTCCCGCGCCTTCGCTCCACGCTCCCGTTGCGCTTTCTCGCCACGCGTCTCCTCCGCATGGCGCTCCTTCCTGAATCCACCGTCGACGCCCGCACCGCGCCCCTCTACCGGCAGTTCCCCGACGTCGAAACCACCATCCTCGCCGGCTCCGGCGAGATCCAGCTCCACTTCCTCTGCGCCCAACCCACCCTCGAAGCCGCCGAATCTCGCGTTAACGCCGTCGCCGAACTCATCGAGCGCGAGATGGGCGACGACATCTTCTCCTCCCACGGCGAATCCCTCGAAGAGATCGTCCTGCTCCTGCTCGGCCAGCGCGACCTCAAGCTCGCCGTCGCCGAAAGCATCACCGGCGGCCTGCTCTCCATGCGCCTCACCGCCATTCCCAACGCCTCGCGCAGCTTCCACGGCGGCGCCATCGTCTACGCCAGCGAGCAAAAAACAAATCTCTGCGACGTCCCGCCCAAACTCATTCAGCAGCACGGCGCCGTCAGCCCCGAGGTCGCCCGCGCCCTCGCCGAAGGCATCCGCGCCAACACCGGCTGCTCGCTCGGCCTCTCGCTCACCGGCCTCGCCGGCCCCGGCGGCGGCGAAGGCCCCGACACTGGCAAACCCGTCGGCCTCGTCTACATCGGCCTCGCCAGCCCCGAAGGCACGCAAGTCAAACAACTCAACCTCACCGGCGATCGCGAACACATCCGCCTCTGGTCCTCGCAGCACGCCCTCGAACTCCTCCGCCGCACCCTCCTCTGAGCACACATCGCGCCACTCGCGCATGCTCACAACCTTCGCGTTGATAGACTGAGGGAACTCTCACGCACTCTGCCGGCCAGCGCAGCGTCTGGAGGAATCGCATTGGGTCAGGTCCACGGGCAGCAACGCCAAGGTGCGCACGGCCATCACGCCATCCTCTTCCGCTCCGTCACGTTCATCGGCATCGTCGCCTTCCTCTTCAGCCTCGCGGCCGTCTTTGTCGGCTTCCATCATTCCATCTTTGACTTCCACGGCTTTCGTCAGGCGCAGACCGCCATCACCGCCGCCTGGATGGAGCATGGCGGTCCGTTTCTGCACTATGAGACGCCCGTGCTGGGTCCGCCCTGGTCTTTTCCCTTCGAGTTCCCGCTCTATCAGAAGATCGTTGCCTTCCTCGCGGAACACCTCCGCACTCCACTGAATGAGACCGGCCGCGCCGTATCGATTGCCTTCTTCTACCTCAGCTTCTTTCCGCTCGCCTCCCTGCTCCGCCGGCTCGGATACCGCCGCGTTCAGGTGCTGGCCATCCTGTCCCTTGTCGCGGTCAGCCCGCTGTACATCTTCGTCTCCCGCCTGTTCATGATTGAGTCGACCGCGCTCTTCTTCTCGATCATGTACGTGGATCACACTCACCGTCTCATCACCGCGCAGACTCCCTGGCCGTACCGCTACATGATCTCCGCGGGAATCCTCGGCATCCTCGCCGGACTTGTGAAGGTCACCACCTTCGCTCCCTATCTCATCCTGGGCTGCGGTCTGCTGGCGTGGCATGCCTGGAAGCTGCGGAAGAAGAACACTCGCGCGACATCCTCCATCGCGCTGGCGGCGTTGTTCTGTGTGCTTCTCCCCGTGCTCTTCACCACGCTCTGGACGAAGTTCGCCGACGCGCAGAAGTCAAAAAATCCCAGCGGCCCCTTCTTCACAAGCACAGCTCTCGTGCACTTCAACTTTGGCACGCTGGCCGAGCGCCTCCATCCCGCCAACTACATCCGTTTTCTGCACGCCGCTGCCGAACAGGTCGGCTCTCTCTACGTTCTTCTCGCTCTTGTTGTGGTGTACGCCATTGTGGTCCGCCGCTGGAACCACGCTGCTCTCATCGGTCTCGCGTTATACATCGTCACGCCGATGATCTTCTTCCATCTGCATCTCCTCCACGAGTACTACCCTTACTCCTCAGCCATCTTCCTCATCGTCGCCGCCGGTCTGCTCGTCGCAGACATGCTTGCCCTTCCCGGCCGTCGCGCGTGGATTGGCTTTGTCTTTCTGCTCGCCCTCATCGCAGCCTGCGTACATCGCTATCACGAGCGCTTCTATCTCATCCAGCGAAGCAACGCGCCCGGCCATCCTGAAGCCGCCGCCATCATCGACCGCACCACCAGTCCCGGCGACGTGATCGTCATCACCGGACTCGATTGGTCGTCCGAGCTGCCGTATCAAAGTCACCGTAAGGCAATCATGGACTCCGACGGCGTCGCCGCTTTCTTCCCCCACTCTCTTGGGCCCATGGCGACCGCGATCCACAGTCAGCGCCCACAAACCATCCCGGAGATGGTCGCCTGCGATCGCATGCGCGGAAGCGAGCGCGAGCGCGCCCTGCTTCAACTCCTCGGCATTCAGTCCTCCATTGCGCTGCACGCAGACAACTGCGATATCTTCCTCCGCTCTCCAAAATGATCTGAACCGCAGCTCCGCATCCGCGTCCCGAAACCTCACACACCTTTATCCTCCGCTTGCTACACTCAAATCCGACGCAATGCATCTCTGGCTGCCCACCCTCGCGCTCGCCTATCTGCTCGGCTCCATCCCCTTCGGTTATCTCCTCGTCCGTCTCTTCCGCAAGCAAGACATCCGTTCCGTCGGCAGCGGCAACATCGGCGCCACCAACGTCGCGCGCTCGGGCTCCAAAGGCCTCGGCATCCTCACCCTCGTCCTCGATCTCCTCAAAGCCTTTGCCGCCGTTCTCCTCGCCAAACATCTCGCGCCCGGCATGCCCGGCTTCCCCTCCGATCTCGCCGTCGCCGCCGGCATCGCCGCCGTTCTCGGCCACGTCTTCCCCGTCTGGCTCGGCTTCAAAGGCGGCAAAGGAGTCGCCAGCGCCCTCGGCGTCTTTCTCGCGCTCGCCTGGCCGGCCGCCGTCTCCGCGCTCATTCTCTTCCTCCTCATCTTCGCCATCACGCGTTACGTCTCGCTCGCCAGCATCCTCGCCGCGGTCATGCTTCCGCCCTTCGCTCTGCTCTGGATGCCGGACCGCACGCCCATATTCGTCGGCGGCGTCATCTTCCTCGCGCTTCTGGTCATCTCCAAACACCACTCCAACATCACGCGCCTCCTGCAGGGCCGCGAAGACCGCTTCGGCCGCAAAAAATCTCCGCCCGATAACACCCCGCCTGACAACACGCCAGACAAGAACACACCAGACAAGCAGGTGAACGCATGAGCCGCATCGCCATCCTGGGCGCCGGCGGCTGGGGCACGGCACTCGCCGTCTCGCTCGCGCGCCGCGGCGGCCACGAGCTCTGCCTCTGGGCGCACTCCCCCGCGCACGCTGAAGAGCTCGCCGACACCGGCGAAAATCTCCGCTACCTCCCCGGCTTCATCCTCCCCGCCGACGTCGACATCACCGCCCGCCTCGCCGACTCCATCGTCGACGCCGACATCATCCTCTGCGTCACCCCGTCGCAATCTCTCCGCTCCGTCATGGAGCAGATCGCCGCCCGCCTCACCTCGCGCCAGATCCTGCTCTCCGCCAGCAAAGGCATCGAAGAGGCCACCTTCCTCCGCATGTCGCAGGTCATGGCCGAGCACGCCGACGGCAATCCGCTCGCCGCGCTCAGCGGTCCTTCTTTCGCGCAGGAGGTCGCCGCCGGCATGCCCACCGCCCTCGCCATCGCCTGCGACGATCCCGCCATCGGCAAGCGTCTGCAGGACGACTTCACCTCGCCCTCGCTGCGCGTCTACCGCAATGAAGATCTCCCCGGCACCGAGCTCGGCGGCTCGCTCAAAAACGTCATCGCCCTCGCCGCCGGCGTCATCGCCGGCCTCGAGCTCGGCCACAACGCCGTCGCCGCGCTCATCACCCGCGGCATCGCCGAGATCACCCGCCTCACCATGGCCTGCGGCGGCCGCCGCGAAACCATCTCCGGCCTCTCCGGCATCGGCGACCTCGTGCTCACCTGCTCCAGCAATCTCTCCCGCAACCGCACCGTCGGCTTCGAGCTCGGCCGCGGCCGCAAGCTCCCTGACATCCTCGAATCACTCAACGGCAAGGTTGCCGAAGGCGTCCGCTCCACCACCGCCGCGCTTGGCCTGGCCGCGCGCTACGGCGTCGAAATGCCGATCACCGAGCAGATGGCCGCCATCCTGCACGAAGGCAAATCCCCGCGCACCGCCATCCGCGAGCTCATGTCCAGCCCCGGCCGCACCGAATAACCCTCTCGGTCGCTACCTTTTTTGATCTGTCATCCTGAGCGAAGCAGCTCACGCAAGTGAGCGGCGCAGTCGAAGGATCCCTGTATTTTGGGGGATCACCACCACACCCCGGGTGCCCCATCCATACGCGGCCTTATCGCGGATGGGTGGGAAACCACAACCGCTCACACCCCACCGACTTGTCATCCTGACCCTGAGCGAAGCCGAAGGGGAAGGACCTGCTTTTTGGTTGTCATCCTTCCGCGCAGCGGGAGGATCTGCTGTTGTCGTTGTTATTGTCGTTGCTGTTATTTTTTTTCGTTGCAGTTGCTACTGGGAATGCCAACACTTCGCCCTCGGCCTCTCCACCACAAAAAGAAAAATGGCTTCAGCCCCGGCATCGCACACCACAGTAAAATCCAACCAACCCCCATGAAGCGCCCCGCCCTCAGCCACGTCCTGCTTCTCGGCCTCGTCGGCGGCGTCCTCATCGCCATCCTCCGCTGGTCCGAGTACCAGTTCCTCGTCATCGAGCACTCCCTCGAAATCTACGGCGCCATCGTCGCCATCATCTTCGTCGTCTTCGGCATCTGGCTCGGCATCAAGCTCACCAAGCCCCGCGAAAAGATCGTCGTGCAAGAAGTGCCCGTCGCTGCCGAACCTTTCATTCTCAACCAGCCCCGTCTGGACGCTCTGGGCATTACTCCGCGCGAGCTTGAAATCCTCAGCCTCAT
>DATAXW010000026.1:0-132508 GCA_036272895.1 Acidobacteriaceae bacterium
CGGGGTCGAGGAAGGCAATTCCGTCGCTGCGTCCTTCGGACTTCGCGACGGCCTTCGGCAGAGCGGTAGCGCCTGCGGCGCGGCGGTTATGGCATCCTTCGACTGCGCTCAGGACAGGCTGTGAAGCCGTGCCCCTTCCGAGTTGTGGCTGTGGTTGATTGTCGTCGCCGGCCGGGCGGTTTCGACTTCCCACCCATCCGCGATGAAGCCGCGTATGGGTGGGGCACCCGGCACCCGGCGGGTGTGGTGGTCCGGGAAGCAGGTCCTTCGCCCGTTCGACTCGCCTACGGCTCGCTCAGGGCTCAGGATGACAACTAGAAAAACGAATGCGGGGGCCTTCGGCTTGGGCTCAGGATGACAAAGTTGTGGGTGGGAGCGGTTGTGTTTCCCGCTCAACGTGCAAAGTGCGCGCGATGAATGGGGCACCCGGCACCCGGATTTGTGGTGGTCCGTACAAAATACGGGGGTCCTTCGCTCCGCTCAGGATGACGACCAGAAAGGTAGATGCAAATGCAAATGCGGGGTCCTTCGCTCCTACCCCGGGGGGTCAGCTCCCACCCGGCGAACGAGTTCGCTGAGGGCCCGGTGCGGTCAGGATGACAACGAAAACAAAGACAAGAACAGAGGCGACGGGCCTCGTTAGCGATGGGGCCGTGTCCTTCGAAGGGGCACTGGATCTGGCGTAGTGGACCAGCGGCTAGTTGCCGATTGGGCCGAGATACTTGTCCAGCCAGTCGAGCACGGCGTGGACCAGTTGCGGGCGCTGCTCGGTGACGTCGTGGGGTGTGTCGAGCAGGACGTGGCGCTTGTCGGCGGGTGGAGTGGCGAGCATGTTGAAGAGGGGATTCTGGGCCAGTTCCAGGGCGAAGACGTAATCGTAGCGGCCGTTGACCATGAGGACGGGAATTTTGAGGCGGGTGGCGAACTCGGCCTGGTCGCCGCCGGGGACGGGAGGATCGAGGAAGTAGCCGCCGTCGAGAAGGATGGCGGTCTTGAGGCGGTTCTGCAGCAGCTCCGCGTTGATGACGCCCTGGGCCGCGCCCATGCTGACGCCGAGATAGGCGATACGGCTGCTGTCGATGTCGGGGCGGGTGGCGAGGTAGTCGAGCGAGCGGGCGGCGTCCTTGAACTGGTCGGTGGTGATCTGGATGAACTGCGAGGCGCCGGGCATATAGAAGTGGACCTTGCGCTCGTAGGTGTTCTCATAGATGGGGTACATGACGGCGCGGCCACTCTGCAGGATGTAGTCGAAGAACTGCATGTCGCCGAGGTTGCGGCCGTTGTCGTTGCTGTGGATGTAGAAGATGCGGGCGCTGGGGAAGAAGAGGACGGTCTGGAAGGGCGGGCGGACGTGTTTGGGGAGAAAGAGGTAGGCCGACATGCGCTCGCCGCGGTAGCCGGTGTTGAAGGTGACCTTCTCTTCGCGCCAGTCTTCGGTCTCGCGGACGATGCCTCCGGCGACGGCGTCGAAGGGGATGTTGGGGTAAGCGTAGAGCAGCTTGTAGGCGTTGAAGACGCTTTCGGGTGAAGGCTTGAAGTGGGAGAAATCGCGCACGACGCGGTGGACGGGCTGCAGGGCGGCGGCGTCCATGGGAGCGAGATTGCGCACGCAGCGGAAGCCGTTGGTGGCGGAGCGGTCAAAGGGCTGGATGGCGTCGCCCTCATAGTAGAAGTAGTTGGGTGAGTTCCAGGCGCCGCCGAGGATGAAACGGCGATCGTTGTCGACGGTGTTCCAGACCCACTCGCGGGCGTTGCCGGCGGCGTCATAGGTGCCGAGGGGGCCGAGGCCTTTGTAGCTTTCAACGGGAGCGAGGCCGCGCTGGCGGCCGATGTTGCTGGCGGGCACGATGGCGCCGCCGAGATCCGAGGGGGCGATCTGGAACCATTGCGCGACGACGGGGAGGCTCTTGCCGGCGAAGGCGGCGTAGGCTGCGGCCTCGAACCAGCTGACGCCGGTGACCGGGAGATCGGCCTGGCCTTCGGGATAGTGGCCGGCGACCCAGGTGGAGGGGCCGGGGCGGTCGGTGGTGTCGCGGAAGAGAGCGATGGCCTGGTCGAAGGTGAGCTTGCGGCCGGCTTTGCCGTCTTGCTGGATGAACTCGGCGGGCCAGAACTGCTTGTTCTGGTAGCCGCCGCTGTCCACGAAGTGCTGGAAGTCGCGGTTGGTGACCTCGTGGCGGTCAACGTAGAAGGGCGGGATATTGTACGGGCCGAGAAGGCCGATGAAGCCCACATAGTCGACCCACCGGCCGCCCGGAGAGTAGACCATTCCGGCGGGCGCGCGGTGGGCAGCGTCAAGGTCGAAGCTCATCTCCGCGGTGGTTGGAGGAGCGGCGATGATTGTGCCCGAGCCGGATTTAGAAACCTTCCAGCGCAGATTGCCCTGGGGGAGGCGTACAGATCTGAGGGGCGTGGCGCCGAGGCTGTACCACTTTGCGTCGGGCGTGGCGTAGTCCTTGACTTCGACGGTGGCGCCGGCGGGCGAGGAGGTGATGGAGACGGTGGCGATGTTGTCGTCGGCGAAGCGCTGGAGCTGAGGGTCGTTGGGGATGTAGCTGTGCGCCTTCTGCCACAGGAGAAAAGCGGCGAGCGGCTGACTCCTGGAGAGGAGCGTCTGCATCTGGGGCAGGGCGTCCTCGCCGGCCCAGCGCTGCAGCGAGACGCGGTGGTAGAGCCACGCGCCGGCGGCGATGAGCAATAAGAGCAGCGCAGAGGCAGCCGCAACGAGAGCGGAGCGCGACCTGCGCGGCGGCTGCGCGAGGAGAGGGGCGCCGGAGAAGGAGGCGAGAACAGCGGAGAGAGCGCCCGCCATCTGGGCGGCAGACGGATAACGTTCGGCTGGATCTTTTTCGAGGGCTCGCGCGACGATTTCAGCGGGCTCCACGCCGACCTCGGGCCGCAGTTCACGCACCGGTGTAGGAGCTTCGTGAACGATGCGGTTCAGGATGGCAATCGTTCCGGAGGCCAGGAAGGGATTCCTGCCGGTGAGCGCCTCGGAGTAAAGCACACCGAGGCTCCAGAGGTCGGTGCGGGCATCGACCGTGCGTCCCTCAGCCTGCTCAGGGGACATATAGAGTGGAGTACCTGCGAGGAAAGCGGTCTCCACGGAGGCCGTCGCGGCGTCGCCGGAGCGAGGCGCGAGGAGCTTCGCGATCCCGAAGTCGAGGACCTTAACCTGTCCTTTGGGCGTGATCATGATGTTGGCCGGCTTCAGGTCGCGGTGAATGACGCCTCGCTCGTGCGCCTCTTCCAGTGCTTCGGCGATCTGCCAGGCAATGGAGGTGGCATCCTTTACCGAAAGCGGGCCGGAACGGAGCAGCGCGGCGAGCGTTTGGCCGGCAACGCACTCCATGACGATGAAATCGATGCTGTCCTGCTCGCTGACGTCATAGATTGCGGCGATGTGGGAGTGGCCGAGCTTGGCGAGCGCAAGCGCCTCCCGCCGGAAGCGGTGGCGCGTCGCCTCATCGCTGAGGACGCCGGGCGAGAGGATCTTGATGGCGACCTCACGCTCGAGCTTCGCATCGCGGGCGCGATAGACGGTGCCCATGCCACCGGCGCCAAGCGGCTCGATGATCCTGTAGCGGCCCAGGGTGAAGCCGGGCGCAAAGCCGATGGCGGCGGCGGAGGTGGTCGATGTGACGGCGGTCTCGCCGGAGCTTGAAATAAAAGGGTCGTCGAGGAACCCGCCCATGCGCCTGTAGTCGATCAGAAGCTGCTCGACCAGTGTGCGCAGCTCAGTGGACTCGCCACAGGCGCGGACCAGGTAGGCAGAGCGCTGCTCGGGAGGCAGATCCAGAGCTGCCCCGAATATCTGCTCCGCCGATTGCTCTTGTTCTGCCATACTCGTTGCCGAGAGTGCCTAAAGCACGATCGTTCGATACGGACGAGCCTCCGGAGCGATGTCCCAGTGATTAAGCAGCAATAGCCCGGCGAGCGTTGATAATAGCACAGCATCTTCCTGGAGGCGTTGCCATGGAGGACGACAAGGGAGAGGTTACCCAGCTGCTGCGGGCCATGGCCCACGGGGATGCGCGGGCGGCGGAAGATCTGCTTCCGCGGGTCTACGCCGAACTGCACCGGCTGGCGCGCTCGTACATGCGGCGGGAGCGCCCGGACCACACGCTGCAGGCGACGGCGTTGATCAACGAGGCCTACCTGCGGCTGGCCCATGACGACACTGACTGGAACAGCCGCGAGCATTTCATCGGGGTGGCCGCCCATGTGATGCGCAAGGTGCTGGTGGACTATGCCCGCGTGCACCGCTCGGAGCAGCGCGGAGGAAGGCTGCAGAAGGTCGAGTTGCAGGAAGGGCTGGCGATCTCTCCGGAGAAGCTGGATGAGGTCGAGCGTCTCGATGAAGCGCTGAAACTGCTTGAAAAGCACGATGCCAGGCAGGCCAGAATCGTGGAGCTGCGCTACTTTGGCGGCCTTTCCGTGGAACAGATCGCCGCGACGGTGGGGATCTCTCCGCGGTCGGTGAAGCGCGACTGGTCGCTCGCCCGGATATGGCTATTTCGGGAGTTGCAGGGTACGGATTGGACCCCACCCTCAGAGGGGTAAAAATTTTTTCAAGAAAAGTGGCCCTTTTTGCAGGGCGATTTCGCCTTATCGGGTGAAGGCGGTTCAGCAACGCCGCCCTCCCAAAGGAGAAATGCCATGCGCACTCTTACAGCTTCCAGAATCGGTCTCGTTCTGCTTGCCACCCTCACCCTCGCCGCTACCCCATCCGCTCTGAAAGCACAGGGGACGCCTACGGCGGTCACTGCGAATATCCCCTTCGCGTTCCAGATCGGCTCGTCTCACTATGCCGCTGGAAAATACACGGTGAAGATGCTCAGCGCGCACTTGCTCACGGTCCAGGGCGACTCAGGCTCCGGCATGATGGTGGTCATATCGGACAGCACCAACCATCCCTCCGCGACCAGCAAGCTGGTCTTCCATCACTACGGCA
This sequence comes from Acidobacteriaceae bacterium, assembly GCA_036272895.1. Taxonomy (GTDB): domain Bacteria; phylum Acidobacteriota; class Terriglobia; order Terriglobales; family Acidobacteriaceae; genus Granulicella. Next base: position 4,955 of record DATAXW010000026.1, read on the forward strand.
ACCAGTACTTCCTGAGCGAGCTTCGCATCGGCGGTGACCCGGAGTTCGTCAAGTCGCCGGCATCCAAGGCGGAGCGCCGGGCGCGGCTGGAGCAGGAGGCTTCCAATCGCAATCCCGGTGGCAACAAGAGCTCGAACACCGAGGTCGCCGTCCTGGTTTCGCCCAGGTAGTTCCGTCGGGACCTTTACATGCTGAGGGGAGAGCGGGGATTCCAGGGAGAGGAATCCCCGCTGAATTTGCAGCTCCTGCCGGAAGCCCCCCTGGCCCGCTGCGCAGCTTCGCGCACAGCGAAGGCCGGTCTTTTCATTGGGTAGAACGCGCAAGCGGATCGTGGGGTGTATGTCCGCTTCGCGTACAAGGCCAAACGACCTCCGCAGCGCCATGGCCTCCCATCCTGTCCGTGTATCTCGCTTGACAACGATCCCAGGCGAACTCTACCGTTTCAAACGGTAATTTATTTCCAGATCAAACTCAGACCAGCCAATAGTACGGATCGGAACTTGTCGCCATGCGGTTTAGAGCTGTCTTGTCTTCGCTTTTGTTCCCGGCCACGGCGTTGATGCTGCAGGCACAGGCTCCCGCTTCAGCGACGGCTCCCGCCACGCCTAAGCCAGCCGTCATCGCGTCGCATGCGCCCCCCAGCGTCGTCGCGGGCATTCCAGTCAACTATGACCAGTCGAAGGCCGGCACCTACACGCTGCCCGACCCGCTACGGCTGGACAACGGCAAGAGGGTGCGCAATGCGAAGACCTGGTGGACGAAACGTCGTCCGCAGATTGTCTCGCTCTTCGAGACGCAGCAGTACGGCATTGCTCCGGGCCGGCCGGCGGAGGAGAGCTTCAAACTCGTCGAGAAGGGTACGGCGTTCGCGGGCAAGGCCACGCGCAAGCAGGTGACGATCTCGTTTTCGAAGGATCCCACCTGGCCGCAGATTCATCTGCTGGTGTATCTGCCGGCCGCGGCGAAAGGGCCTGTGCCGATGTACTTCACCATCAACTTCTCGGCCAACCAGTGCGCGGCCGACGATCCCGGCATCATTCCCGGAGAGATGTGGAATCCGCGCACGAAGACCAAGGGAATACCGCCGGCGGGGCGGTGCTTCTTCGGTCACATTGCGGTGGAGAAGCTGCTGGATGCCGGGTTTGGCGTGGCCACCTTCTACTACGGCGACGTCGATCCGGATTTTCCCGGAGGGTTCAAGGACGGAATCGGCGAGCATTCTCTGAAGCCCGGCCAGACCGAGCGCGCGGCGGACGCGTGGGGCGCGATCGCGCAGTGGGCGTGGGGCATGAGCCGCGTCGAAGACTACTTTGAAACCGATCCGCAGGTTGATGCCAGGCGCGTGGCGATTCAAGGAATCTCGCGGCTGGGCAAGACCGTGATGTGGGCCGGCGCGCACGACCAGCGCTTCGCAGCCGTGATTGCCAGTTGCTCCGGCGAAGGCGGCGCGGCGCTCAGCCATCGCAACTACGGCGAAACCATCGCACACCTTACCGCGCCAACGCGTTACCCCTATCAGTTCGCGGAAAACTACGCCAAGTGGGGCGGGTTCCCCGACAAAGCGCCGATGGATGCGAATATGCTCATCGCGCTGGTTGCGCCGCGACCGCTGTTGCTGCAGACCGGAAGCACTGATTTGTGGTCCGATCCGAAGGGCGAATTTCTGGCCGAGGTGGCCGCCGGTCCCGTGTACAAGCTTCTCGGCAAAGATCCGCTCGACACCGATGTGTGGCCCGCGCCCAAGGTGCCCATCCTGCACGATCTGGCGTATTCCATGCATGAGGGTGGGCACGGCATGGTCCCTTCCGACTGGGACATTTACCTCGAGTTCCTCAAGATGCATCTGCACCCCGAGCGCCCAAAGCGATGAGGGTTGGTGGGTTGGAGTCGCGGTGTACGGGAGATCAGGGACTGCGCGAGGTGAGTGGCGGCAACCCCTTTGCTATCTGTGACGTCTAAAACGGCCATAACCTTTTGGAGAACCGTGTCGTCAAAAGCATTTCTCCTGATGGCGTAGCCTTGGAAAGAACGATGAGGGCTGTTTTCTTCATAGGAAAACGGCAGAACGATCTCGGCTCCGAGTTACACCTTCAGGAGAAAATGCTCTCATCGATTCCATGGCTCCGTTGCGGACCCTGGAATCTGAATTGCCGTTCCTCTGTCCAAGTTCGATAATCTTGCATGTTCATAGCGCCGGTTGTGAGGCTCGCCCATGAAACTTGGTAGTCGAAAATCTACGGATACTGCTGCCGATCTGCCCGTTACCCTGCTGGGAAACGATGGTTCCCCACAACGTCCCGCGAGCGGAGCGAATTTTGAGCTCGAGATTCTCCTGACTACACTCCGTCGAATGCGCGACGGAGATTTTTCTGCACGCCTGCCAAGCACATGGACGGGGCTGGAAGGCAAGGTCGCCGACACCTTCAATGAGATCGTCTCCGCGAACCAGCAGATGGCGGATGAGCTGAAACGTATCGGTCTGGTGGTCGGGAAAGAGGGACGCACGCGTGAACGGACTCGGTTTCCGCAGTTGCGCGGGTCCTGGAGTGAGATGGAGTCCTCTGTCAACACGCTGGTGGAGGACCTGCTGCGGCCGACGACCGAGGTGACACGCGCGATCGGCGCGGTGGCGCAGGGAAATCTTACGCAGACGGTGCGGCTGGACGTCGATGGACGACCGCTGGAGGGCGAGTTCCTGCGCTCGGCGAACATCGTCAACACCATGATTCAGCAGCTCAGCGTCTTTACCTCCGAGGTGACACGCGTTGCGCGCGAGGTGGGAACGGATGGCAAGCTGGGCGGGCAAGCTGTCGTTCCCGGCGTGGCGGGTACGTGGAAGGACCTTACGGATTCGGTCAACGCGATGGCCGGCAACCTGACGGCGCAGGTGCGCAATATAGCCGAGGTGACGACGGCTGTCGCCCGCGGCGATCTGTCGCGCAAGATCACGGTCGATGTGAAGGGTGAGATTCTGGAGCTGAAAGACACCATCAACACCATGGTGGACCAGCTCAACGCCTTCGCGGGCGAAGTAACGCGTGTAGCGCGCGAGGTCGGAACCGAGGGCAAGCTGGGCGGCCAGGCGCAGGTGTTCGGCGTCGGCGGCACATGGAAGGACCTCACCGACAATGTCAACTTCATGGCCAGCAACCTTACCGGCCAGGTGCGCAACATCGCCGAGGTGGCCACCGCCATCGCCAATGGCGATCTGTCCCGCAAAATTACCGTGGATGTGCAGGGAGAGATCCTGCAACTCAAAGAGACGCTGAACACGATGGTGGATCAGCTCAACCGCTTCGCCGGCGAGGTGACGCGCGTGGCTCGCGAGGTGGGCACCGAGGGACGGCTGGGCGGGCAGGCGAACGTGCCGGGTGTCGCGGGAACCTGGAAGGACCTGACCGACTCGGTCAATTCCATGGCCGGCAATCTCACCGGCCAGGTGCGCAACATCGCCGAAGTGACGACAGCTGTCGCGCGTGGCGACCTGTCGCGCAAGATTACGGTGGATGTCAAAGGCGAGATTCTGGAGCTCAAGAACACGATCAATACGATGGTGGACCAGCTCAACGCCTTCGCCGGTGAGGTGACGCGCGTGGCGCGCGAGGTCGGCACCGAGGGCAAGCTGGGCGGACAGGCGGAGGTCTCAGGCGTTGCCGGAACGTGGAAGGACCTCACCGACAATGTGAACTTCATGGCCAGCAACCTTACCGGGCAGGTGCGCAACATCGCCGAGGTGGCGACCGCTGTCGCGCGTGGCGATCTCTCGCGCAAGATCACGGTCGATGTGAAGGGCGAGATCCTGGAGCTGAAGGACACGATTAATACGATGGTGGACCAGCTCCGTGCCTTCGCGTCGGAGGTGACGCGCGTGGCGCGCGAGGTCGGCACCGACGGCAAGCTGGGTGGACAGGCCGAGGTGCCGGGTGTCGCCGGGACGTGGAAGGATCTTACCGACTCGGTGAACTCCATGGCCGGAAACCTGACCGGACAGGTCCGTAACATTGCCGAAGTCGCGACCGCGATTGCCAGCGGCGATCTTTCCAAGAAGATCACGGTGAACGTCAGCGGCGAAATCCTGCTGCTGAAGGACACCATTAATACGATGGTCGACCAGCTGAACGCCTTCGCGGGCGAGGTAACGCGGGTGGCGCGCGAGGTCGGCTCCGAAGGCCGCCTCGGCGGTCAGGCCAAGGTTCCGGGCGTCGCCGGAACGTGGAAGGACCTTACGGATTCGGTGAACTCCATGGCCGGCAATCTTACCGGCCAGGTGAGAAACATCGCTGAGGTGACGACCGCGGTGGCGCGTGGCGACCTGTCGCGCAAGATCACCGTGGATGTGAAGGGCGAGATTCTGGAGCTGAAGAACACGATTAATACGATGGTGGACCAGTTGAACGCCTTCGCCGGCGAGGTGACCCGCGTGGCGCGCGAGGTGGGCACGGATGGCAAACTCGGCGGCCAGGCCGAGGTGCCTGGGGTCGCCGGAACGTGGAAGGACCTCACCGATAACGTCAATTTCATGGCCAGCAACCTTACCGGCCAGGTCCGTAACATCGCCGAGGTCGCAACGGCCATCGCCAACGGCGACCTCTCCAAGAAGATCACGGTCGATGTGCGCGGCGAGATTCTGCAGCTCAAAGAGACGTTGAACACGATGGTCGAGCAGTTGCGATCGTTTGCCGCCGAGGTGACGCGCGTGGCCCGCGAGGTCGGCTCCGAAGGACGGCTGGGCGGTCAGGCCGATGTGCCCGGAGTCGCGGGCACGTGGAAAGACCTTACCGACTCCGTCAACGCGATGGCCGGCAACCTCACCGCGCAGGTGAGAAACATCGCTGAAGTGACGACGGCTGTGGCTCGCGGCGATCTGTCGCGCAAGATCACCGTGGATGTGAAGGGCGAGATCCTCGAGCTCAAGAACACGATCAACACGATGGTGGACCAGCTCAACGCCTTTGCCGCCGAAGTGACGCGGGTCGCGCGCGAGGTTGGCACCGACGGCAAGCTGGGCGGCCAGGCGGAGGTGCCGGGCGTCGCGGGAACGTGGAAGGACCTTACGGACAATGTGAACGTGATGGCTGCCAACCTCACCGAGCAGGTCCGCGGCATCGTGAAAGTGGTGACCGCCGTCGCCACCGGCGACCTGACGCAGAAGCTGACGGTGAACGCAAAGGGCGAAGTAGCCGCGCTGGCCGAGACCATCAACAACATGACGGGAACGCTGGCTACGTTCGCAGACCAGGTGACGACCGTGGCGCGTGAGGTGGGCGTGGAGGGCCGCCTCGGTGGCCAGGCGAACGTGCCCGGCGCCGCGGGCACATGGAAGGACCTCACGGGCAACGTGAATCTGCTGGCTGACAACCTCACCAATCAGGTCCGTGCCATTGCGGAGGTGGCAACCGCCGTGACCAAGGGCGACCTTACGCGCTCGATTCAGGTGGAGGCCAGCGGCGAGGTCGCTGAGCTGAAGGACAACATCAACACGATGATCGACAACCTCCGGCTGACCACCGACCAGAATAATGAGCAGGACTGGCTCAAGACGAACCTCGCACGCTTCACGGGGATGCTGCAGGGCCAGCGCGATCTGGGCACCGTTGGACGCATGCTGCTCTCGGAGCTGGCGCCACTTGTGAATGCCCAGCAGGGCCTCATCTACCAGACCGATTCGGAAGACAACGACGCCATGGTGCTGCTCTCCGCCTACGCCAGCACGCCCGATGGTCATCTGGAACGGGTGGCGCTTGGCGAAGGCCTCATCGGACAGTGCGCGCGCGAGAGGCGGCGCATGCTGGTCCACGATCTTCCGGCGGGCACGCTGCCCATCCGTTCCGGTCTGTTCGAAGCGGTGCCGCGGAACGTCATCGTACTTCCAGTGCTCTTCGAAGACAGAGTCAAAGCCGTCATCGAACTGGCTACGCTGAACAACTTCACCGCGTCGCACCTCTCGTTTCTGGAGCAGCTCACCGCCAGCATCGGCATCGTGCTGAACAGCATTGAAGCCACCATGCAGACCGAGAGCCTGCTGAAGCAGTCGCAACAGCTCGCGGCGGAGCTGCAGACGCAGCAGAAGGAGCTGCAGCAGACCAATGAGCAGCTGGCGCAGAAGGCGCAGCAACTGGCTGAACAGAATGCGGAGGTAGAACGCAAGAATCAGGAGATCGAACAGGCGCGGCGCGCGCTGGAGGACAAGGCCAAGGAGCTGGCACTCACCTCGAAGTACAAGTCAGAGTTCCTGGCCAACATGTCGCATGAGTTGCGGACGCCGCTGAACAGCATCCTCGTGCTGGGGCAGCAGCTCACCGATAATCCCGATGGCAACCTCAGCGGCCGTCAGGTGGAGTATGCGCGCACCATTCATGGCGCGGGCACTGATCTGCTGAATCTGATCAGCGACATCCTCGACCTCTCGAAGATCGAGTCGGGCACGGTCTCGGTTGACGCGGAAGAGGTGTTCTTCGGCAGTCTGCTGGACATGCTGGCGAGGCCGTTCCGGCATGAGGCCGAGAACCGCAAGGTCTCCTTCGACGTTCATGTCGATCCGGAGCTGCCCCGCAGCCTTGTCACCGACTCCAAGCGCCTGCAACAGGTGCTCAAGAACCTGCTATCGAACGCATTCAAGTTCACGGAAAAGGGCAGCGTGCGGCTCTCTGTATCGCCGGCCAGCTCCGGATGGAGCAAGGGCCATCCAATCCTCGGCGGCGCCGGCAACGTGATTGCGTTCGAGGTCGCGGACACCGGTATCGGCATCCCGCAGGAGAAGCAGCGCATCATCTTCGAGGCGTTCCAGCAGGCCGATGCCGGCACCAGCCGCAAGTATGGCGGAACGGGGCTCGGTCTCGCCATCAGTCGCGAGCTGGCCAGCCTGCTGGGCGGCGAGATACAACTGCACAGCACGCCGGGCGAGGGCAGCACGTTCACCCTGTTTGTGCCGCGGACCTATGTCGGCACTGCCGCGGCAGTGGCTCCCAGCCCGGACATGATTGGACAGGTGATTCCTGCTCTCCAGCTGGCTGCGTCTTCCACCGAACAGATTGAACGCCTGGAAGATGATCGTGCCAACATCGAGCCGGGCGACCGTGTCCTGATGATCGTCGAAGACGATCTGCACTACGCACGGCTGCTGTGTGATCTTGCACACGACAAGGGCTTCAAAGTGCTGGTCGCCGTGCGCGGCGCCGAGGCTCTGTCGCTGGCGCACGAGTTCCATCCCACCGCGATCACGCTTGATGTTTTCCTGCCGGATATGCTGGGCTGGGCGGTGCTCAACCACCTCAAACAAGACTCGCAGACGCGCCACATCCCGGTGCAGATGCTTACCATGGACGAGGACTGGCACCACGGCCTCTCGCGCGGCGCGTTCTCGTTCGTGACGAAGCCAACGACGCCAGAAGCGATGGAAGGCGCGCTAAATCGTATCGATGAGTATTCGGCGCCCCGGCGCAAGAGACTGCTCATCGTCGAAGACAATCCAGCCGAACAGTTCACCATCAGGGAGCTGCTGGGTGACGAGGACATCGATGTGTCCGTTGTCGACAACGGACAGGAGGCGCTGGCGAAGGTTGAAGTGGAGAAGTTTGATTGCGTTGTCCTCGACCTTCGCCTGCCGGATATGTCCGGATTCGACGTGCTGGAGAGGATCAACAAGTCTCCTGCTCTGTTCGAGCTGCCGGTCGTCGTCTTCACCGGCAAAGATCTGACCCCGGATGAAGATGCCCGACTGCGCACCCTTGCACGCAGCGTCGTCGTGAAGGATGTCGAATCACCGGAACGTCTGCTGGACGAGACGGCTCTCTTTCTGCACCGCGTCGTCTCCGATCTGCCGCCGGACAAGCAGCGCATGCTGGAACGCCTGCATGGCTCGGACGAGGCGCTGGTCGGCCGCAAAGTGCTTGTCGTGGACGATGATGTCCGAAACATCTTTGCGCTCAGCAGCGTTCTGGAGCGCCGCGGCATGACCGTTCTTACGGCGGGTACCGGCCGCGAGGCGATCGCTCTGCTCGAATCAACTCCGGATGTCGCGATCGTTCTTATGGACATCATGATGCCGGAGATGGACGGGTATGAAACCATGCAGGTGATACGGCAGAATGCGGAATTCCGCCGCCTGCCGATTATTGCCCTTACGGCGAAGGCCATGAAGGGCGACCGCGAGAAGTGCCTGGAGGCAGGCGCTTCCGAGTACATGGCAAAGCCCGTCAATACCGATCAGTTGCTCTCTGGGTTAAGAACATGGCTGCACAGGTAGACCCTTCAGGTGTGAAACCCGAGTCGCCGCCGCCGCCATCGGCGGGACGAGGCGTTCAGGTTGACGCGCGCGAGCCGGTTACGATTCTGATGGTCGATGACCAGCCGTCGAAGCTCATCAGTTATGAGGTCATCCTGTCGGAGCTCGGGGAACGCCTGATCAAAGCAACCTCCGGCCGGGAGGCGCTTGATCATCTTCTGAAGTCCGACGTAGCGGTCGTCCTGATGGACGTCAGCATGCCGGAGATCGACGGATTCGAGCTCGCCGACATGATGCGGCAGCATCCGCGGTTCCAGAAGACCCCGATCATCTTTGTTTCCGCCGTCCATCTCACCGATGTCGATCGGATCCGCGGCTATCAGAGCGGCGCTGTCGACTACATCTCAGTTCCTGTTATTCCCGATGTTCTGCGGGCCAAGGTAAGTGTCTTCGCCGAGCTGCACCGCAAGACGCGACAGCTGCGGTCTCTCAATCGCGACCTGGAGATGCGCGTCGCCCAGAGAAGCGAAGAGCTGCGTGTGCTGAACGAACAGCTTCAACAGCGCGTCGCGGAGCTCGAATCGATTATGCAGGTGCTTCCGGTCGGCGTCGCCGTTGCTCATGGATCCAGCGCTGAGTTCATCACCGGCAACACAGCCCTCAGCGAGATGCTGGGATTGAAGCAGGGGGACAATCTCTCCAGGGCATTCTCTGATCTGCCATTCCATCCTTCGCAAAATGACAGAGTGCTGCCTGCGGAACAGATGCCGGTCCAACATGCCGTCCTGACCGGCCAGCCCACCGGCATGATGGAGTTCGAGATCGACCCGAGTGGTAATGGGGTGCCGCATCATCTGTTAGCCAGTGCATCTCCACTGTTCGACCAGGCCGGCAACGTGCGCGGAGCCGTGTGCGCCTTCTTCGATGTGACTGAGCGCATGCACATGGAAAACACGTTGCGCGAACGCGCCGAGCTGCTGGAGCTGGCCTCCGAGGCCATCATGGTTCACGATGCCTCCGGCGTCATACGTTTCTGGAACGCCGGCGCGGAGGGCCTTTACGGATGGACTCGTGAGGAAGCAATCGGACAAAACGCTCACGAGCTTCTTGGTACCGAAACACCCGGGGGCGTGCAAACAATTGCAGACGCCCTCCAGGCTCATGGACGCTGGGAGGGAAATCTCAAGCAGCGGCGGAAAGAGGGATACGAGCTTATCGTCGCCAGCAGGCATGCGGTGCAGATGGGCAGCGCCGCGGTGTTGGAGATCAACCGCGACATTACGACCCAGTTGATTGCGGAGGAGGCTCTGCGACGGAATGAACGGCTTGCCGCCATGGGCAAGCTGGCCGGAATCGTAGCGCATGAGATTAACAATCCTCTGGAAGCCATCACCAATCTCTTCTATCTGCTCCGCACCCATTCATCGCTCGACGACGAGGCCAAGTGCTACGCCGAGCTTGCGGATCAGGAGCTCGCGCGCGTCTCTCACATCACCAAACAAACCTTGAGCTTCTACCGGCAGTCCCAGGACGCGGTTCCTGTTTTTATCTCGGATCTCCTCGACAACGTTTTGGAGCTGCAGCAGCGCCCGATCGAGCTGAGTCATATTCAGCTCGAAAAGCGTTACGTGAACAAGGGCATGGTCAACGGCTTTCCGTCGGAGTTGAAGCAGGTCTTTATGAACCTTGTCAGTAACGCAATCCAGGCCATGCCGGACGGTGGTCGAATGCGCATCTGCGTCAGGGAGGCCCACTGGAATGGCAGTCCTGGTGGAGTCAGTATTTTTATCTCCGATACCGGCAGCGGGATTGCGCCGGAGGACGCCAAGAGGCTTTTCGAGCCGTTCTTCACCACCAAGTCGGTCAAAGGCACAGGCCTGGGTCTCTGGATCAGCCGGGGAATCGTTCAGAAGCACGATGGAGTGCTTCGCTTCCGTAGCATGCGTGCAAAATCAGGGGCTGTCACCGCGTTCCATATCTGGCTTCCCGGCGATCTGTCCTCGGGGTAGCGGCCGTCTCACTTCGCCTACTTACAGGCGCCCGCTCGATTTCCATGTGGTGACGACGATTTGATACCTTCCTCCTGTTGCCGAGTCATTGGAGTCAGATGCCCATGCCGTCGATTCGAAAGAAAGAGCTTGAGATTATCGGCGTTCCGCTTGACCTCGGACAACAGCGCCGAGGCGTGGACATGGGGCCATCGGCGCTGCGGGTCGCGGGGCTGCAGGCAAAGCTGGAAGCGCTCGGCTATCGCATCACCGATCGGGGCAACATTGCGGTCGCTGTCGCAGAGACGAAGCATCGTGGAGACGAGCGTGCCCGCTTCCTTACGGAGATAGCCCACTGCGCGGAGCTCACAGCCGACTGCGTGCAGCAGGCGCTCGCCCATGGAGCGATACCGATCGTGCTGGGCGGAGATCATTCGGTAGCCGCTGGAACCGTGGCGGGCGTGGCGAACTATTTTCGTGCACAGCAGAAGGCGATCGGCCTGATCTGGATGGATGCGCACTCGGACATCAACACGCCCGAGACCTCTCCCTCAGGGAACGTCCATGGCATGCCCGTCGCTGCATTGCTGGGCATGGGGCCAGCGGCCCTGAGCGATCTGTTGCACTGGTCGCCCAAAGTGCGGCCGGAACACACGGTGCTCATCGGTATTCGCGACGTGGATGAGACCGAGCGCGAGAACATCCGCCGCACCGGAGTTTCGGTCTACACGATGCGAGACATCGATGAGCTGGGATTGCGCGCGGTGATGGAGAAAGCGATCCCGATCGCCGCCAACGGCACAGCCGGCTATCATGTCTCGCTGGACCTGGATTGGGTCGATCCGGAGGAAGCGCCCGGAGTCGGCACACCGGTGCCGGGCGGAGCGACCTATCGCGAGGCGCACCTGGCCATGGAGATCCTCGCCGACCACGGCGGCATGCTCAGCTTCGAGCTGGTCGAGGTGAACCCGATTCTCGACAAGCGCAACCGCACGGCGGAGCTTGCAGTGCAGTTGCTATGCTCTGCGTTTGGAAAGAAGATCTTCTGAAGCAGTTTCAGGGCGCTGCCGTGAAGTCAAAACGCGCGGTCCGCGTATAGACACAATCGGGCGTCGTCGCAGCGTCGCTTTCGCTTCCTAACGCATGTGCATCCGGAGATGACGGCGTGATTCTCAAGGCCTCTTATGGTTTGGGAAGCTGGGCCGTGCTCCAGCCACCACCCAGGGCTTCGATGAGCGCGACACTGGCTGCGAAGCGGCGGGTGTTGATGTCGGCTTGAGTTCGTTCGTCCGTGAGCTGCGCGGTCTGTGCGGTCAGCACATCGAGATAGGTCGTGACGCCACCCTTGTAGCGCTTGGTGCTGAGAAGCAATAGATGCTGCGCGGAAGCTACAGCGGCGGTTTCGGCATCGGCCTCCTGATCGAGCACGCGTAGCGCAACCAGATTGTCCTCGACCTCCTGAAAGGCGACGAGCACAGTCTGGCGGTAGTTGGCGACCTGCTGGTCATAGGCATCCTGTGCCTGGCGGGTGAGGGCGTGGCGGCGGCCGGCATCGAAGAGGGTCTCGATGGCTGAGCCGCCGAGAGACCACAGCGCGCTGGGCCCCTGAAGCCAGGTGCCAGGGTGAGTGCTCTCAAAGCCGCCTGTGGCGCCGAGCGTGATGGTGGGATAGTAGGCGGCGATGGCGATGCCGATCTGGGCGTTGGCGGCGCCGGCGCGACGCTCGGCGGCGGCGATGTCGGGGCGGCGCTCCAGCAACGCAGAAGGCACGCCGACAGGGATGGTGGGAAGCTGGAGATCAAGCGGCTTGGCCGGCAAGGAAAAGAGCGAGGGAGGGACGCCGGCGAGGATGGCGATGGCGTGCTCATACTGCGCGCGAGCGATGCCGATATCGATGGCCTGTGCCTTGGTAGTTTTCAACTGGGTATCAGCCTGCGCGACATCGACGTCCGTGGCAACGCCGCCCTTGAATCGGACCATGGTGAGCTTGTAGTAATCCGTGAAGGCAGACACGGCGTTATCGAGCAGTTGCTGCTGCGTATCGAGGCCGCGCATCTCGAAGTAATCGGTTGCGAGCTCGGAATGCAGACTGAGGTCGGCGTTGGCTACATCCGCCGCGCTGGCCTGGGCGTTGGCGCGCGCCTGCTCGACGGTGCGGCGCACCTGTCCCCAGAAATCGGGCTCCCAGAGCGCCTGGCCCTCGAGGGTGAAGGTGTTGTATTGGTACTGAGTGACGGCGCGTTGGGTGTTGGGCTGGTTATAGGATTCGCGGGTGCGCGCGGCGGAGGGTCCAGCGGTGAGAGTGGGGAAATAGTTGGCGCGGGCGATGCGGACCTGTTCGCGGGCCTGAAAGTATTCATCCATCGCGGCCTTCAGCGTCTGGTTGGAAACGGTGAGCTTCTCTTCGAGCGCGTTCAGTTGAGGGTCGTCATACATCTCCCACCATTTGCCGCGCAGGATTGCATCCGCCGGCTGCGCCTGCTTCCAACCGCCGCCCGCAGGGTTCGGCGGGGGCACGCTGAAGGCGGGCGCCACGGGCGCGGAGGGACGACGATAGTGCGGCCCCACGGTGCATCCGGCGACGGCAAGACAGAGAGACGCAGCGGCTGCGGCGCGCAGGAGCGGAGATCGTCTTGCGACGCTCACTGGCTCTCTCCCTGCGGCTGTTCTTCGTTTGCGGCGGGCTGCATGCGCTGAACGACATGCACTTTCTCTCCGTCGATCAGTGAATCCGGCGGAGACTGGATCACTTCATCCTGAGCGTCGAGGCCGGCTACGACTTCGACAACATTGCCGTCATCGCGGCCGATGGTGATGGGCACAAGCCTGGCGAGATCGCCATTCTGCACGACGCCCACGCGCAGGCCTTCGGCACGGAAGATGAGCGCGGTGACGGGAAGGATGAGCGAGGGCTGCATATCCTTCAGCTTGAAGTGGACCTGCGTATAAGCGCCGGGGAAGAGCTTGCCTTCGCGGTTGTCGACGTCGACCTCGACGAGCAGGGTGCGCGATGTGGGATCGATGGCCTTGGAGGTGCGGACGATTCGTCCCTGAAAGCGGCGGCCGGGATATTCGGCGAGGGTAAGGTCCGCGGGGAGGCCCGGCACGCAGGCGTGCGCGTACATCTGCGGCACGTTGACGTAGACGCGCAGCACGCGCTCGGCAGCCATGTGGAAGAGTTCTTTATTGGCGCCGGCGTCGATGAGGGTTCCTGTATCCACATCGCGCGCGGTGATGGTGCCGTCGAAGGGCGCGTAGACATTTTCGAAGCCGACCATCTGCTCCAGGCGCTGAACGTTGGCGGCGGCGGCTTTGACCTGCGTACCCGCGGAGGCGGCCTGGGTGGTGAAGGTATCCGTATCCTGCCTGGAGACGGCGTTGGCCTTGAGCAGATTCTGATAGCGCGTGGATTGCACCTTTGCGTTGCCGGCAGTCGCCTGCGCTGTGGCGAGATCCGCCCTGGCCTGCGCCAGCTGTTGATCGACCTCAGGACTCTCGATGACGGCGAGCAGCTGGCCTTTTTTGACGTTCGCTCCTATGTCGAAGTACCACTTCTTGAGATAGCCGCTGGTGCGGGCATAGAGAGGAGAGTCAGTGTATGCGAAGATATTGCCGGGCAGCACGACCTCCTGCGACGGCTGCCCGAGGACCGGCCTGGCGACAAGGACAACGGGCGCGGCGAGAGCATCGGTCTGATGCTGCAAGGTGGTGCGCGCGTGAAGGCGTGGAACGATGCCACTCACCGCAAGGATAACGGCGATGGCAAAGAGAATGAGGACCGCGACGATGGCCTTGCGGCCGGAGATGGGCGGCTTGTCGTCGTGAATATCGACGTGGAAGCTGGCACTGGGCTTCTTCGGGGACTGCGGATCGCGGTTTTCTGGAGGAGAGGTTTGGCTCATGGGATGCTACTCCGACGGGGCAGGCAGGCTGTGTGGGTGGCGGGCTTCGTGTTCACGGCGCCGTCTTTCGAGCCGGCCGTGCAGGACGCTGAAGAGGGTGGGGACGAAAAAGAGAGTGGAGACGGTGGCGAAAAGCAGCCCGCCGATCACGGCGCGTCCCAGCGGCGCATTCTGCTCTCCGCCGGCACCGAGGCCGAGCGCCATGGGCATCATGCCGATGATCATGGCGAGCGCCGTCATCAGTACGGGACGGAAGCGAACAAAACCGGCGTTCAGGGCGGACTGGCGCGCATCGCCGGCCGTTTCTTCAAGCTGTTCGCGGGCAAAGCTGATCACCAGAATGGAGTTGGCGGTCGCCACGCCCATGCACATGATAGCGCCGGTGAGCGCGGGCACGCTGATGTGGGTGTGAGAGAGAAAGAGGAACCAGACGATGCCCGCAATGGCCGCGGGCAACGCCGAGACGATGATGAACGGATCGAGCCAGGACTGGAAGTTGACCACGATGAGCAGGTAGACGAGCAGGATGGAAAAAACCAATCCGCGATAGAGGCCGGTGAACGAGGCCCGCATGGTCTGCACCTGGCCTCGCACGACGATCTGCGAACCGCGTGGGAGCTGTGCCTTGGATTCGGCGATTACTTTCTCGATCTTCTTGTCTACGCTGGCGAGGTCGGAGTTGACGACGTTGCCGTAGATATCGAGGACCGGAGCAATGTTGTAGTGGCTGACGACGCCGAGCTCGGCGCCCGGCACGATGCTGGCTACATTGCCGAGAAACTGAACCGGCCGGCCTCCCATCGGCACATTCGCGAGATCGGATGCCGGATCGCTTCCCGCCCCATTGCCGGTCGCCGACACAGAGGGCACGGCTGCGTCGCTGCTGGAAGTGAGAGAGATATTTCTGAGGTCCTGCAGTGTATTGAGCCCGTATTGCGGCGACTGGACAGCGATGTCGTAGCTGACACCATTTTCCGGATCGAGCCAGAAACTGGGAGCGGTCTGGAAGCTGCCGCTGGTTGCGACCAGCAGACTCTGCGCAACGTCGCGCTGGCGCAACCCGATCTGCTGGGCCTTGGTGCGGTCCACGTCAATGGTCAGATTAGGATTGTCGAAAGGCTGCTGGATACGCAGGTCGGCTGTCCCGGCAACGGACTTTAGCCGGTTGAGCAGTTGCTCGGCAAAGGCGTGGTTGCCGTTGAGGTTTGGCCCGACGACCTGGATATCGATCGGCGCGGGCAGGCCGAAGTTCAGAATCTGGGTCACCATGTCGACGGGCAGAGTGTAAAAGGTGACGCCGGGAAAATCGTGCGCCAGCTTGCGGCGCAACTGCTGCACGTAGCCATTAGTGGGATGATGCTTTTCGGTGAGCGACACCTGGATGTCGGCGTCTCCCGGGCCGACGGGCGCGGAGTTTGAGTACGTGGTGTTGATGCCGCTGTAGGGCAGGCCAATGTTATCGATGATCGTGACCAGTTCCTTGCTGGGAATAGTCTGGCGGATCACATCGTCGATGTGGTCGCACAGCTCCGCCGTATCCTCAATGCGGGTCCCGGTGTGGGCGCGGATGTGCAGCTTGAACTGGCCGCTATCGATGGAAGGGAAGAAGTCCTGGCCAAGAAAGGGATACAGCCCGACTGCCGAAAGCACGATGAAGACCATGAACAGGGTCAGGAAGACTCCGGCATGGTGGATGCAGAGCTCCAGCGCACGGTGGTAGCTGTTGCGAAATTTTTCAAAGTAGTGCTCGAATGTCTGCTGCAGCCGCACAAACGGATTGCGTGTAGTCTGCTTCTTTTTCTCCGCCTCCGGATCATGCATCTTCAGCATGTATTTGGCCATGGTGGGCACAATGGTGCGCGATAGAAAATAGGAGGCCAGCATGGCGAAGACCACGGCCTCGCCGAGCGGGACGAAGAGATATCTCGCCACGCCGGTGAGGAAGAACATGGGGACGAAGACGATGCAGATGGAGATGGTCGAAACCAGAGCGGGCACGGCGATCTGAGCTGCACCATCGAGAATGGCCTGCTCCAGGGGCTTGCCCGCTTCGAGGTTGCGGTTGATGTTCTCAATTTCAACGGTGGCGTCGTCCACCAGGATGCCGACGGCCAGAGCCAGGCCGCCCAGGGTCATGATGTTGATGGTTTCGCCGAGCGCGCTGAGCATCAGAAGAGAAGAGAGGATGGACAGCGGAATCGATACGGCGATGATGAGGGTGCTGCGCCAGCTGCCCAGAAAAATAAGGATCATGAGGGCGGTAAGACACGCAGCGACGAGGGCCTCACGCACGACGCCATCGATGGAGGCGCGGACCAGGACCGATTGATCGGCCAGCAGAGTCATTTTCAGGGCAGCGGGTAGTTGGGGTTTGAGCTGTGCCAGCTTGGCGCGTATGCCTTTGACGATTTCGAGGGTGGAGGTGTTCCCGGTTTTGATAATGGAGAGCAGGGAGGAACGTTGGCCATCGACGCGGACGATGTTGGTCTGCGGAGGAAAACCGTCGCGGACGTGGGCCACATCGTGGATGTAGACCATGGCCCCATCGACGGCCCGAATGGGCAGGTTGTTGAGGCCGGCGATGGTGTCGGGTGCGCTGTTGGTTTCAATCTGATATTCGAACGGACCGACCTTGGCTGTGCCCGAGGGCAGAATCAGGTTCTGCGCGGCGATGGTATTGACCACATCCGAGGGTGAAAGGTTCTTTGCCTGGAGCGCCGGGAGATTCAGATCGACCTGCACCTGGCGCTTCTTGCCGCCATAAGGGTAGGGGATGCCGGTCCCGGGCAGGGTGACCAGCTGGGTGCGGATGAAGTTGAGCCCCAGGTCGTTCAGTTCCTGCTCGGAGAGGTCCTGGCCGGAGAGCCCGAGCTGAAGGATCGGCACGCTGGAGGCGTTGTACTGGAGGATGAGTGGCGGCGTCGTGCCCGGCGGCAACTGCTTGATCTGAGTCTGCGCAATGGCCGTTACCTGCGCGACAGCATTGGCGATGTTGACATTGGGTTGAAAGAATATCTTGATGACGCCAATGCCGTTCAACGACTGTGATTCGATGTGCTCAATGTTGTTGACGGTAGTGGTGAGCGAGCGCTCGCTCAGCGTGACAATGCGGCTGGACATCTGCTGCGGCGAGAGCCCCGTGTACTCCCACACGATCGCGACGACGGGAATGTTGATGTTGGGGAAGATGTCCACCGGCATATTGACCACTGCCAGCGGGCCGAGAACCACCAATAACAGCGCAAGCACCGCGAAGGTATAAGGCCGTCGCAGAGCGAGGCGGACTATCCACATGAGCTTTCAATTCCTCCCCAAGTTCCCCGGGAACAGCGCCGGTCGGATCGCCACGAGCGACGGGGCGGATAAAGTGCTGCTGAGCAAAGGGTATCCATGCCGGCTGGTGGTTCAGAAGAGGTATATGCGCGAGCTTCAAGCAACGGCGGAATGCCATTCACATGGTCCCTGCGATGAATGGCGGGCCAGTTCGAGTTCAGTTTGATGGGCGAGGTTCCACTCACCGGTAACTCCAGCAAAATCCGTGGAGAGCCACAGCTCTCGAGACATGTAATTTTTCAAGCTGCACGTAGGCTGGATCTCCGCTCGTTAAAGCCTAGCCTACCTGTAGAGCATCTTGCCTATGGAACCGCACGCTCTTATAACGTTGGTCTATTAGTCACACGTAATACGCAACAGGTAGAACCCGCAGCGGATAATTTACCCGGTCGCATTACCCTGTAGACGATCCCACCGTCCCAAAAGACTCCCGCCCCCGAACGCCGTTTGGATCCGATACTGCATCGGAGATGCAGCATTGGCTTGGATCGGCGGCTAACTAGGACGCCTACCCCAATGCTCGACAACGGCTCAGCCGCGTCTATTGGCCAACGTCCGACATGAGAGCCTCTCCACGAATCATCTCCTCGGTGCGACTCTTCGCCAAAGCCGGAACGTCGAGCGCTCCCGGAATCCACCGTTGGGGTGCATAGAGCTTGATTTTTTCCTCTACGGTCGAGGCAAAGGTTGCCCCCATCTCGTTCACCGAAGCACGAGCCTGCGGCAATACATCGTGGAAGTGGGCGATCTCCTCCACGGCACGCTCGGGATGATAGCTGAGCCGATCGCCGGCCTGATACGCGTCCACGAGAACGTCCGTGGCGTCGCCGGCAGGTGAGGTATTACGCAATGCGGCATAGGCCTCGCCCAACCGCGTCATCTCTCCCGGGAATCCATCGAGCTCGGCCCGGCGCATCGTCATTCCCGGCGCGCGCCGCACTTCGATGGTGACTTTGGTTGCGACGCTCACGCGCGGCATCGGAATCACGGTGGTCAGCGTATTGCCCTCGAAGCTCCAGCCGTCCTTGCCGGCGGGGGCCGCATGCTTTACAGCGACGCCGTTCACTGTCACCGAGGCCGGCGGCCAATCGTCAGGAAGGCGAAGCTCATAGCCGCGCTCCCGGAGCATGCCAGGGAAGTGTCCTTGCACCGGGCCGATCTCCACCTTCAGGGTGTCGCCGGTTTGCGTGGCTTTGATCGGCACCCTGGTATAGACGCCGCGCTGGTATTGGACCGAAACGCCGGAGTCCTCATAGACCGAATAGGACGAGCTATTGCCAGGGTCCAGCGGCCAGACGTTCACGATCAGCGGATCCACCGGCTTCTGCCCGGTGTATAGCATCGGCGGTTGCATCGGCACAATCGCCCCGGCTTTGAGATAGATCGGGATCTGACTGATCGAGAAGTTGCGCCGCACGGTGATCGGGCCAGTGAAGTGTTTGCCTGTGGGCCGTTCGATCCATTCGCCCCTGGGCAGCCATACCGACTCCGTAGCCAGCCCGGAGCTCTTGTCCGCCGGGGTCACGACGGGAGCGACCAGCATCTTGTCGCCAAACATGTACTCGTCCCTGCTGGTATAGGCTTCGTTCGCCTCCGGCCAGTCGTAATAGAGCGGATGGAGGAACGCTACGCCCGTGTCATAGGTCTTGCGCCCTTCTGTATATAGATACGGCTGCAGCGCGTAGCGGAGCTGAAACGCGGACCGCAGCACAGCGGAGTAAGGCTCCGGATAAGCCCATGGGCGCCGTTCCGAGTCAGGATTCTTGGTCGTGTGCGTGCGCAGAATCGGGCTGAAGGCGCCGAACTGCACCCAGCGCGTATAGAGCTCGGGATCGACCGAGCCGGGAAGGTGGCCGCCGATATCGTGGCTCCAATAGGCATAGCCCACGTTTGCCGCGGTTGCGGTAAACCATGGCTGAAACGCCAGCGAGGGCCATACCGAGATCACGTCGCCGGAGAAACCGATCTGATAGCGATGGTTTCCCAGACCTCCCCAGCGGTGGAACAACAACGGGCGCTTGCCTTCACGCTGCTGATCTGTGAAGTGAACATAGTTGAGCCACCATGTCGCGTTCAGACCTGCCACATCGGTCCTGGCCTGCTGCTGCCAATCCAGCCACCAGAAGTCGACGCCCTCTTTTTCGAGCGGATGGTGGAGGATGTCCATGTAATTGGTCGCGAACTTCTTATTGGTAATGTCGAAGGGAATGGGCTGCTTGGTGGCTGGATCGACGCCCATCGCCCGGGCCATGGCGGGGTACGCCGCTTCCCACGGTTGCACGCCATCGGCTGGATGAAGGTTGAGGCTCGTCTTGAGACCCTCGGCATGCAGTTTGTCGAGGAAGGCCGGAGGATCGGGGAAGAGCAGCTTGTTCCAGGTGTAGCCGGTCCATCCAATCATGCCGTTCAGGTGATCGCCAGCGGCGGTGAGCTGCTCGCCGCTCAGGTGCCAGTCCATATCGATTACGAAGACATCGAGAGGCGTGTCGTTTTCCTGGAAGCCGTGAACGATTCCTTCGATCTCCTGGTCGCTATACGCCCAGAAGCGGGACCACCACGCGCCGAACGCGAACCTCGGCGGCAGAGGGATGCGACCCGCCACGCGGACAAAATCACCGAGAGCTTTGCGGTATTCGTGGCCGTAACCGAAGAAGTACCAATCCTGCCGCTCCCCCGCCGGCCGTTCCATCACCCAGGGCCAGGGGCTCTTCTCGCCCTGCAGGAAGCGAAAATCGTCGGAGTCGAACAGGGGACGGGTGGAGTCGTCGACCAGCGCCCAGCCTGAACGGCTCACCAGCCCCGGGCCGATGCCCTCCTCCGTCTTGCTGCCGAGTGCGCCGTCCAGTGTGCGAGTGGTGCCTTTGAGATTCTCAGGATCAGCCAGGCCCGGATGCCACACGACCGGTTTGCCGTCCACGGAAAGTGCGATCGAGAGATTGTCGGGGGTAAATCGTCCGTCTCCCGCAGAGGAAGAAGAAGAGGAATAGGAAAGCGTCAGGTCGTCCGTCGTGATGGTTAGCTTGCGGCCGTCGTCGGACAGGGTCTTGGAATACGCCGGGACGGGAAGGCGGCGATTGAGGAAGACCAGCGAAGCGTGGTCCTCAAATTTGCCGTCCGCTGCCCACTCCATGCGGATGAGTTGGGGCGTGAGCACGGTGAACCGCGCTTTGCCGACGACCACCATGGCCTTCTGGTTTGCGACCGGCTGGTCGATGTCCTGGCCGGGGAGGGATCGCGTTGATCGGGTTGTGGATGCTCCAGCAATGGATTGCCCTTGACAGGTGAAGCCAACGGCAGAGAGCCCCACCGCCAACAGCAGGCATTTGAACTCCACCCGATTCATGACGGCTTCACGGAAAAATCTATGCAATTCCACCTCCGGCGTGATCCTCGCGCCGATGCGCTTCCTCTGTTTTTCGTAACAGGAACACTACACGCGCCCCTCGTGAGGCGAGACAAGACCCGTACAGTACCGTCCGGCGTAGAACCACCTAAGCCTAATGGCAGCAGGAGGTTCCCGCGTATCTGTATAATTCCCGTCTGAAGGTACAGTACGTCGTATGGAAGACTTGCAGCAGTGGATTGCAGAGGCCCCGGAGAGTCTGCGGAGAAGCTTGGAGGGTGGGCAGCATTTCGGAGTTGCAACTGCAGACCAGAAAACATCGGAAGCACGACTCGTTCAGAAGGCGCTCTTTTCCCTTCTGGAGAGTGTTCCCTTCCGTAGCAGCAAGCAGTGCCAGGATCTTCTCCGCTATGTTGTCGAGCAGAGCCTGGCCAATCAGGACAATCTTCTTCGCGAGCGCGTGATTGGCGCGGCTGTGTTCGGCCGAGCGCCGGACTACGATACGGCAAACGATCCAATCGTCCGTGCCCGGATGGCGGAGGTGAGGAAGCGCCTGGCGCAGTACTACCAGGATCCCCGCACAGATCCGTCCCCGGTTCGTATCGAGGTTCTTCCCGGCCATTACCGGGCACATTTCCGTTCGACGCTGGATACCGCGCGGACAGCCCTTGAGGATCAGGCTGCAGACAGTCATGAACCGGACCCTGGAAACATAGCCGCGCTCCCCACCCCCTCCATGGCCCCTGAGATTGCAGCGGCCCCTGTTCTTCTTCCGGCGGCGCAGGAGCGATCACGCGCTGGCTTCGGCGTTCTCGCGCTGCTGCTCTTGTCCGGGCTTCTCGTGGCCGGTGCTGGAGTTTACGCCTTCGAAATGCTTCATCCGGTGAAGCAAACCGCCTTCGAGCAGTTCTGGGAGCCCGTCTTGAAGAGTTCCATGCCGGTCATTATTTATACCGGCACCAATGTGGTCTATCGCTTTTCGCCGGAATTTCTCAATCAATATACCCGGATGCACCATCTGCAAAATAATGGTCCGGAGTTTGCCGTCGACCTGAAGACGATGGGGCCGATCGACGCTCGCAATCTGACGGTTTCGAACAACGCTTACGTCACGACCGGCGATGTTTCGGCATGTGCCTCGATCAGTTCGATGCTGGTCCAGTACAAGAAGCCCTATGAGCTGCGTTTTGCCGGAGATATATCTCCGGGAGATTTACACTCGGCTCCCATTGTCCTGATAGGAGCATTCAACAATCCCTGGACATTGAACATCACGAATCCGCTCCGGTTCACCTTTGCCGGGGGCGACATGATCAAAGATCGATTCAATCCGAGCCGGTCCTGGAACGTAAATGTGAAGCCGAACGGAGACACGACGGATGACTATGCGATCGTCTCCCGGCTGGTGAATGCAGAGCAGGGGGAGACCATGATGACGGCTGCCGGCATCGGTCAATATGGCACACAAGCGGCAAGCGAATTCCTCAGCAGTCCGGAGAGGATCAACTCCTTTGCCCGAAATGAGCCCGCCGGATGGAGTTCGAAGAACCTTCAGATCGTCATGCACGTTAAGGTGGTCGATAACGTTCCTGCATCCGAGAACATCGTTGCAATCTATCAGTGGTAGGTCACTCAGTGGCAGGTCACTGACCAGTGCGCCTCTGATTGATTCTGATCTCCTCTACGCATCAATGATGTAAAGCCTGGGCTGACGGAGACTCCGTGTGAGAGTCTGGGACCGGTGCGTGTGTCTTTCGGTGGAAGGACGTTCGGGCAGAACGATCCTCACGCACAGTTTTACCTCAGGCTTCGTATCCGCACAGCGTTTCTCTGCACTTCTAGAAGGACATCTCGCGCGCCTTCTTCCTGACAGGTACTGCACTCCTTCTGTTTTTTTCGCCAAGCCCCTAGGTATCAATAAGAAAACAAGTGGCTTATGGATTTTGCCTCAGTAGAGTACTGTACGGGTCTTGTGAACGTATCGAGACTGGCCGTCTAGTGGCTCGAACATGAAACATCCTCTAGATGTGTTTCCAACCACGGGCTGGTCACCCGCGCTGAAGGTCTCACTTCGGATAGCAGACCCCGAAATGCGGACAGCGACCGTCAGGCGATTGAGATTGGTATGAGATTTGAAGTTTGGTGTGAGATGCCTGGCGGACAGAGGATGCCGGAACGGCGGTCTGGTGGTATCCATCGGAAATTTGGAACATTCACCGCGGGTCGGCCCGTCAGGCCGTCCCGTGCGCGTGATGCGGAGATGGGATTCCTTGGTTGAGGGTCATGCGTAGGCAGTCAGTGGAGTGCGGGGAACCGGAGGTATTCGCAATGAGTTCGTCTTCTAGGATCAAACGATCGGTCACGCTGCGAGTGTTGCTCGTAGCTACACTCCTCTTGTTGCCTGCCCGGTTTTTCGGACAGGTGATCACAGGCAGCGTCACCGGCGTTGTTAAGGATGTGACGGGCGCCCTGGTCCCGAATGCGACCGTGACCCTGACCAATGGTCAGACCAGAATTGTGCGGACGGTCGCAAGCAATAGCGCCGGATTTTTTGCGTTCTCGGCCGTGGAGCCGAGTATCAATTATGTGATCGGGGTGTCCGCCGCGCAGTTCAAGTCGTGGCGATCGCAGCCCTTTGCGCTTCGTCCCGGCGATCAGCTCACCATCCCTGACATTAAGATGGCCGTGGGCTCGGCGTCCGAGCAAGTGACGGTCGAGGCGAACTCTTCCGACGTCAAGGCCCTCGATACCGGCGAGCGCTCTGATGTCATTACCGCCAAGGATCTTCAGACGCTGCCGGTGGTGGGCCGGGACGCAACCGAACTGGTGCGAATGCTGCCTGGCTTCGATATGTCTACGGGTGCGAACGGAGTGACGAATAAGCCGGGATACAACACCGCAATCGTCGGTACGAGCGGACCCACAGGCAGCTTCTCAGCCAATGGAACCGGGTTGAACGGTATCAGCGTCATCCTCGATGGCGTTTCGATCACCGATATCGCCAGCAACGCCGGGACGGTCCAGAACCTGAACGTCGATATGGTGCAGGAGCTCAAGGTGTCCAGTTCCTCCTTCGGCGCCCAGAACGCCAAGGGTCCTGCGATCATCAATGCGGTCGGCAAGTCGGGTACAGCGGCGTTCCACGGCATGGGCTATTTCTATGCCCGCGATGCCTCGCTGAATGCGAACGACTGGTACAACAACTACCTTCAGCAGCCGCGACCGGATGGCCGCTTCTTCTATCCCGGCGGCATGATCGGTGGTCCGGTCATTTTTCCTCACAGCAACTTTAATAGAAACAGGGACAAGCTTTTTTTCTATGTCGCGTACGAGTACTCCAATCAGCTGTATTCGCCTGAAACACTGGGAAGCTGGGTGCCGACGCTTGCGGAGCGCCAGGGACAGTTCGATCTGGGATCGTTGAACGCCCAGCTTTGCGGAGCCCGTCCCGACGGTAAAGCGAATCCGGACGCAATCCTGCCGATGTGCCAGACGGAAAACTTCTTGCCTAACGGCAACGAAATCGGCGATGGCAGCGTTGCCGGCCTTGGCAATCCGGCCGGAGTCGCGTTGATCAACTGGCTGCCGCAGCCCAACGCCAATCCCTTCACCAATGATGATGGCTTCAACTACATCAAGGAAGTCCTGCAGACGCAGAACGGCTCCCAGTTTCACGCCAAGCTCGACTACAACATCACTTCCGGCGACATTCTGAGCGTGGGCTATTACCTGCAGCGGCAGATATCGCAGGACCCGGTCAACTATGGCATTCCGTCGGGATCCGTCCTGTATCCGGGAGATGTGACCAACGGCGATATCTCGAACGTGATGTTCGCCAATTATGTGCATGACTTTCGACCCACGCTGACCAACCAGTTTTCGGCGGCCATGTCGTTGCTGAGCTCGCCGGGCAACATGGGAAACCCGGATGCGGTCGACCGTTTCGATCTGGACAAATACAACTGCTCCGATCCTTCCCAGCGCGCGGCGGGCACGTGCACCGCCGGCAACGGCGACTACGATTACTCCGGCATTTATAAAAATACCGGTGACTACTCCGTGCCGGCGCTGGCGGGCAACGGCCAGCTCGGCTATCCGAATATCACGATGCCGGGCGGATTTTATGCCAACCGGGTGCGCATGAAGAAGACCGTTCCCGATCTCGCGGACACGCTGACCTGGCAGAAGGGCAAGCATCTGATCCAGGCCGGTTTCTACTTCGAAAAGGGCATCCTTAACGGTCTGGCCGACTATGGTGCGTATCCTCAGGGCGCGTTGACGTTCAACCCGGGCAATGAATACTTCGAATACAGCACCAACCCGAGTCAGAACGGACAAGGGGGATCGATCGGCTCCACCACCCAGTTTGTAGGTTGCCAGAGCTCCGACCCAGCCGGTAACGAGCGTCTTTCAGGTGCAGCTTACATCGGCGCCTGCATGAACCCGAATGCCCTGATGTATCTCGGCTACGCCGACAGCTTCGCGCAGACCAATTTCTCTCCGACCGTGGACATGCAGTACACGACCATCGCAGGGTTCGTCAACGATACCTGGAAGTTCAAACGGTTGACGATGGATCTTGGCATCCGGCTGGAACACATCGGCCCGTGGAGCGACCGGCACGGCAATGGCCTGGCTACCTTTTCGCCCACGCTCTACAGCCAGCAGTGCGGCGGCTCCACCCGCAACTGCAGCAGCCTCTATATGCCGGGCGTTACCTGGCATGGCATCGACAGCTCCATTTCCGATAGCGTGAATTCGCCAAGCGCGATTTTGCCGACTCCCCGGTTCGGGCTTTCCTGGGACATACGCGGGAATGGAAGAACCGTGCTGCGCGGAGGATGGGGCGTCTACCGCAGTCAGGAGGAGTTCAACCCGTATGCGGAAGCGGCGGCTACGGCGCAGGGATACAAGACGAGCGTTCTGCAGAATCAGTTGAGCTTTGACTCGATCGAAGACCAGTCGCCCGTCAATCCTCCCGACTTCAGCGTCTATACGATCTCGTCGACAGACTCGGTCCGCCCGGTGTTTCTGGAATACAACGCGACAGTCGATCAGGCGCTGCCGTGGCGCTCGCTGCTTGAGGTCGCGTATGTCGGCAGCGCCGGCAGGCATCTGGACAGCGGCTACAACTCGGCCGCCAACCTCAATCGCATTCCCGAAGGGACTCTTTTCAACGTCTGCCCCGGGCTGGGTTGCCTTCCGGTCACGGTCACGCAAAGTATCGCCCCCGGGGACATCGGCAACCTCACCACTCCGGAGATGGATTACTTCCGGCCGTATCCGTTCTATACGAACGTCTATCAGCTGAAGCACAATTTTTATTCTTCCTATAACAGCGCTCAGATCGAGTGGAGGAAATCCACCGGACACGTCGCATTCGACGCGAACTACACATTCTCAAAGGCCCTGGCAACCGGCGCGTCGTGGAACAACATCCTTGCGGACCCATTCAACCTTCGCAATGACTACAATCCGACCCCTTCCGATCGCACTCAGGTCTTCAACATCAACTATCTGATTGACCTTGGGAGCCATTACCACATTGGCTTCGCGCCTCTGCGCAAGGCGGTCAACGGCTGGCAGATTTCGGGCATCTCCACGGCGCAAAGCGGCGAGCCGCTGGCATCGGTGCAGGGCGAGA
This sequence comes from Acidobacteriaceae bacterium, assembly GCA_036272895.1. Classification (GTDB taxonomy): domain Bacteria; phylum Acidobacteriota; class Terriglobia; order Terriglobales; family Acidobacteriaceae; genus Granulicella. Next base: position 31,389 of record DATAXW010000026.1, read on the forward strand.
ACTTCGGCTTTGGCTATGGCGAGATTCAGCCCGTGCAGGTCCAATACCTCAATCAGGTCAACCCTACGACCATCACTCCGGAATGCGTCAACACCTGGCATATTCCCGCTGACGCCAATGGGAACCATTTCTGTGTCAATGGACTCAATCCCGTCGTCTGGCTGGGAACGCCCGATGTCCAGCTGATGCCGACGATCAACTGCAACCCGGCAGGAGGGCCTGCCAAGCATCAGTACATCAACGGCACCTGCTTCGGTATTCCGCTGCCTGGACAGAATGGCCAGCTTCGTCCGCCCTATCTTCGCGGACCGGCGTACTTCCAGCATGACCTTACGCTGCTCAAGAACTTTCCCATGGCTGAAGACAGAAACCTGCAGTTCCGGCTGGCGGCGTTCAACTTTTTGAATCATCCAGTGATTTCATTCAACAACAACGACACCAACTCAGATCTGTTGTTGTCGCAACAGTTCGGTACGGCCGGCCAGCCACTCACGAAAGCCGACCTTACCGAGCCAGGGTTTGGTGTTGCCGGAATCAAGTCTGGAAGTCGATTAGTGGAGTTGAGTGTGAAGTATCAGTTCTGATCGCTCTGTCTGTTGGTGCCGGGCGAGCGATACAGGCTGCAAATGAATCTGTGGATGCGGCGGTTCGCATTCCCAGCGAGAAGGTGCAATAGCCTGCCGGCGCGGAATTCGCCGGCAGGACGAACAGGGGCTGGCAGGACAGTGGTTTCGCCGGATGCCAGGAGTTGTTTGGGAGGAGTTGGTATGGCTATTGAGCCCGCAGCGTTTCTTCACCGGCTTGGCCGGTTTACAAAAGTAGCGGCTTTGGCGCTGACTGTTGCTGTCGCCGGACGCCTGCCCGCCGTAGCGCAGGTTCCGGTCATGGCTGGCTCCGTCGTGGGCAATTCCATCGTCGCAAGCAATCAAATCGGACAGATTTACCGCATTCTGGTCGCGCCCAACGGCGACGTGCTCCTGCTCGATACCCAGAACGGCGCACTTTATGAGATCCAGGCCGGCTCTTCGACGATGATCACCTTGTCGGGGCCCGGGCAGGTGCTGCGCGGCAACCAGGCCTTCTGGAACAGTGACATGGCGCTCGACCAGTGGAACAACCTCTACATCGGCGGCATTTACAGTCCGCAGCCGGACTTCTATCGAATCCCCTACGATCCCGCGACGAACACCTGGCCGCTTACCGGAAGCAGCAGCTGGACCGCGGGGAACACCCTCATCGGAGGCCTCGGCATCAACCAGCTGGCCTTTATGGACGGCAACGGCGGCTCCACGCAGACGATGGTGATCAGCACGGAGACGACCCCGCAAATCATGGAATTCACCGTCGACGCGAGCGGCAATGTGGGCACCGCGACCACGATGGTGAAGAGCCTGACCGCGGAAGCCGCCAAGCTTAGCGTCGATCACGCCGGCAACATCTACTTTGTAGAGGACCCCTGGGAGGCGAGAACTTCGATCGCGGTCGGCCTGTGGATGATCCCGGCCGGCGCCGCGCCGGGAACGGTGGGCGAGGTTTCACCGGTTGTCCGCATCGACCCGCCTGGCGCGGGATATAACTTCAAAGGGATCAGTGTCGACGCGGCAGGCGATCTGCTTCTCTCCAGCGAGATCGACACCGGCGGCACCACCGGCGGCGACGGCAACTTTGACGGCGTGCTGATGGTACCGAACGAGAGCGGAAGTCCAACGACCGCCACGCAATCTTCGTTGAACTGGAGCCACTCCGTCATGCTGTCGCCTGTCACGGCCACGGCACAGGTCGCGGTAGATCCACGCGGCTTCCTTTGGATTCCCACGCCAACTTCGGGGTGGGCGCCTGTCAATTCGACGGAAGGCACACCGCCCTCCTATCCCGGTTCACTCAATTACGTTGCCTACAGCCTGGGTAGCGTCAACCTGGGAGCCTCGCCCCTCGGCACGCCGGGCTCGACCGGAAGCGTCTACTTCACCTTCAACAGCACCGTAACGCCCGCGAAGATCGTGTTTTCGGAGCTTGGCGTCGGTTCCGACTTCTCCGTGGTCACGACGAATCCGGTCATGAACGCAGCGACTCAGTCGGCTCCCGCCTCTGTGGACACCACCGTTGTTCCCTGCACGGCAGGGACAACGTATAACGCCGGACAGAGCTGTCCCTATTGGATCGCCGTGAATCCCACGGTGGTTGGACCGGTTTCGGGCCAACTACAGATGCTCGATGCAAGCGGCAACATTATTAACGAGAGTGCTGTCTATCTTTACGGTCAGGGCCAGGGTTCAGGAGTCTCGATCCTCGGGTCTCCGTCAGAGTTGCCGATCGGCTCCGGCTATAGCAACCCGGCGCAGGTTGCCGTCGATGCAAGCGGGGCCACCTATGTTGCCGATCCGGGCCTGGGCAAGGTGCTGCAATATGCTCCCGGATCGTCAACCCCGGTCTCCATCGGCACAGGGTTGCAGTCCCCTACCGGCGTTGCGGTGGATAGCATCGGGAATGTCTACATTGGCGACTCCGGCAAGGTTTTTGAGGTGCCCTACCAATCGGGAGCTTTGAACTCGGCTGCGCAAACGACCCTCCAGAGCGGACTGGGCAATAACCTGAACCTGGCTGTCGACGGCGCCGGAGACGTCTATGCAGCCGATCGGGAAAACGCGCAGGTCGTCAAGATATCGACTCCCTCCGTACGGTCCACATTATTCGCCAGTTCGCTCGTCACGGTGGGCAGCGGCTTCACCGCGCCTTCCGCCGTGGCCGTCGACGGTACCGGAGATATCTTTGTCGCCGATGGAACGAACCTGGATGAAGTGACGGCATGGGGCGGACAGTCCACCATCACGACGCAACTCCCGACCGGGACCGGTGGCCTTGCCTTGGATGCCTCCGGGTCGGTTTATGTCGCCGAATCGGCCGGGCTGCTGCGTATCCCCTCCCAGAGCGGCGTGCTCAACTTCAACGGCGCGGTTGCGATCGACGGTGCGGATGTTCCTGCCGCCTCCGGTGTCGCCGTCGACCGGACTGGAAACCTGTACATCTCCTATGCGGCCGGCAGTGGAACGCCCAGCGTGATGGAGTTGAGCGTCAACGGCAACTTCGACTTCGGCGTCGTCACCCCGCTGGTTCTCGCCAACGGCGAGACGCAGATATTCAATATCGGCAACCAGCCGCTCACCTTCTCGGCGTTGGATGGCGATGTATTCAGCGGAGCCAACAGCGCCGACTATTCGGTGCAGCCGCCCAACGATACGCCCGCCTGCGATCCTTCAACCCCCACCCCGGCGGGGACATCCTGCTACTTCGGCGTGGGGGTCACTCCCAGCATCCTGTCCGGGACCGAGAGCGGATCGCTGGCCATCCTCAGCGACGCGGCGAATGCACCTGCGGTGACGCTGGAACTGTCCGACAGTCCTGCCGTCGATAACCGCCCCGCGACTACAACCTCCATCGCGCCGATTGCGGCCGTAACCTATCCGGGCAGCGTGACGATTACGGTGACAGTCGCTTCGGACGCCGGGACTCCGCAGGGAGACGTGACGTTGTCGGTCAACAACAACGTCGGATCGCAGACCCAGTCCTTGAATAGCAGTGGAGTCGCAACATTTACCTTATCCAACCTTGCCGGCGGATCGTACAACGTCAACGCAACCTATAAAGGTTATGGAACGCTGGGCACGGCGTCGGATTTTGCAGTGAGCTCCGCGAGGCAGACCACGTTCGCCGTCAACCCGGCGACACCGGACTTCACCGTAACGTCGCCCGCGCCCTATCTTCTGTTCAACGGAACAAACACAATCACGGGTTCGGTCACGTCTTCCTCCGGCGTGCCCACCGGGACCGTAACGTTCATGAACGGATCTGCTTTGGCAGACCCGGCACAGGGGCCGGTGACGCTGAGCGGACTGGGGCAGGGGACATTCAACACCAGCAACCTTCCCCTGGGCACATATAACCTGACCGCGGTTTATTCCGGCGATCAGAACTATGCTGCGGCCACCGTTCCCGTCAGCACATTCCAGATCATCAACCCCAGCCTGCTCATCACCGCCGATCCCTCCTCGCTCACCGTAACTGCCGGCACCTCGGGTTCGGTTTCGTTGACCCTCCAGGGACTGGTGGGGTTCGGTGGACCTCAGGTAGCGGTCACACTGGCCTGCGTCAACAGCACGCTTCCCCAGTACGCGGAGTGCTCTTTCGACAATCCGTCCGTTGCCATTGCGACCGCCGGTGGAACGGCGACGATCGTTCTGACGATCAACACCAACGTTCCGTCAAACTCCGCCGCCAATACGACCAGGCCCGCAGCTGCGCCCTGGACCTTTGCCGGCATCTTGAGTTGCGGCCTGATCGGCTTCATCTTCCGTAGACGCACGCGATTCAACCCTCGTTTGCTGACGGCCCTGTGCCTGACGCTGTTGTTCTTCTGCTCCGTCCTCGGTGTCACGGGATGTACGAATTCCGGGTACACCCATACACCCAAAGTTCCTGTTTTCACGACTCCGAGCGGCACCAGTCAGGTAGCCGTCACGGCTACCTATCAAGGGGCGATTCGCTCGCTGCCGTTCACCTTGCCGGTCACCGTGAAGTAGGGCCTTTGCAGCAGGCGCCGGTCAAAGCAAGGATCTTTCAGGGAGACGTGAGGCTTCTCCCTGAAGGATGAAGGAAAAAAGACCTCAAGGTACGGGTGGAATAAGGCCACTCGGGATGTTGCTCGACACGAGTATTCAGGAGGTTTGGGATGGCCACCAAGTTGACGATTTCTCCCCGCTGGTCCACGACGATCGCAATTGCACTGTCGCTTTGCGGCGCCCTGCTTTGCCAGCAGTCTGTCGGCCAGACGAGTGCGCCCTTGGCGACCTCCAGTGTCTCTTCCGGGCTGACTCACACCACGCCGGCTGCCTGGGGAACCATCAACGCCACCGCCATCACCAGCGCAGGCGACTGGCTGGTGCAGGATACCTCGCAGGGCGCGCTCTATGAGTTTCCCGCCGATGGCAGCCCGATGATTACGCTTCTCGCTCCCGGCGCTCTGGGCAGCGATCCAGGCTTCGCCCTCGATTCACAGAACACCCTGTACCTCGAGGGAAACTGGGCCAACTGTATTCTCCGGTTTCCCTATGACCCCTCCACCAAGACGTGGGTTGGCCTCTCGGCCATCACGCCCGCGAACGGAACCAGCGGCTGCGCCAACGCCTTCGTTCAATACAACCTCTCCTGGCCCGATGGCGAATGGGGTGTTCAGCCCAAGGGCCTGACGACAGACAGCAACAACAACATCATTGTCGGCGGCTATAACGACAATTATGTTGCCATGATTCCGGTGACCATTGTTGGTGGCGTAGCGACGCCCGGCAATCCCACCGTGCTGATGCACAGCGCCATGGCCGATCCTATCTCGGTCGCGGTGGACAAGTGGGAGAACGTCTACTTTGTAGAAGACCAGGGCGAGAGCGGCGCGCTTCCCGGAGTCTACGAGATTCCGGCTGGAAGCGCAGACATTAGCGGCGACGCCGGGCTGACCCGCATCGATCCGGACCTTCCGGCCGTGACGGCCGTTGCGACGGATCCCGAGGGAAATGTCTATGTGAGCGATGGCTCCCTGGGTGTCTTCATGATTCCGGCTGCGGGTGCGCCGGCGGCTATGCCGCAAACCGCGAACGCCGTGTTGCTGACCCCGGATGCCGCGCAAGGGTCGGTCAGCATCGATTGGGCGCGCCAGATTCTGTACGTTCCCACGACGACGGTCCAATCGAACGGACAGGCGGACGTTGCCAAGGTTCAACTCGGCTCGGTGGAGTTCGGATCAACGCCGGTCGGCACCCCCACTTCTCCCGCCATCACCGTGACCTATGCCTTTAATGGCAGCGCCACCCCAGGCAGCTTTGCCATCCAGGAAGATGGAGCAGGCACGACGGATTTTGCCACGACCACCGGCGGAACCTGTGTTACCGGCAATACATACTCGCTCGGATCTTCCTGCACCTTTGACGTCGCGGCGAATCCGCTGTCGTCCGGCGGCGTCTCCGCGAAACTGCTCATGCTCGATGCTTCCGGCAACACTCTTGCTTCGACCTCGATGCACGCCGTGGGAATTGGCCCGGCTGTGTCGCTTAGTCCCGCGCTGGAGTCGTCGATCGGTGCGGGCCTCGATACCCCGAACGAGGTAGCCGTCGATGCCTCCGGCAATTCGTATGTGGCGGATGCGGGTCTCGGTCAGGTGCTGATGTACCCCAAGGGTTCAGACACTACAACCGCCGGCACCCCAGTAGGTACAGGGCTGACCGCCCCGACCGGTGTCGCGGTCGATGGCGCCGGTGATGTGCTGATCGCCGACAGCGGCAGTGTCATCGAGGTGCCCTATGGCCAGGGGGGCCTGAATGCCGCCGGCCAGCTCACGCTCAAGACCGGTCTCGGCTCTAACCTGCAGCTGGCGGCCGATGGTCTCGGCAATCTCTATGTGAGCGACCCGGATAACGGCCGGATCGTGGAGCTCGGCCTGGTCGGCGCGACAGCCGGCGGTATGCTCAGTCCGGAGATTGATCTCACCGGCTTCACCGCGCCCGCGGCGATTGCGGTGGACGCAAGCAACAATCTGTTCGTTATCGATAACTCAAATCTCATTGAAGTTCAGGAGCCGGGCGGAACGCAATCGGTGGTGCTGAGCTCGCTGGGCGCAGCTACCGGCCTTGCGCTGGATCCTTCGGGTGCTGTCTATGCCGCTCTGCCGGGCGGAGCCGTTCGCATTCCCAGTATCGGTGGCGTCCTCACGCAAAGCGCTCAGACAACGGTGGCCTCCAGCGTTACCAGCCCCACCGGCATGGCGCTCGACAAATCCGGCGACCTCTATCTGGCGGACGATGCTGCCAAGAACCTGCACATGGTCAGCATCGATGGGGCGCTGGACTTCGGTGTCTTGTCCTCATCCACCTCCCTGAATGCCTCGCTGCTGAACATCGGCAACGCTCCGCTGACGGTCACCGGCTTCAGCAGCAGCGACGCGGAGGACTTTACAGCAACCGGTTGCGATTCCCCGGTGGACATCGGCGCAGACTGCGCGGTCTCTGTAACCGCGAACCCGGGACCCGGAATCCAGGGTCCCATCAGCAGCACCATCACCGTCCAGGGCAATCAGGACAACTCTCCCGTGGTGATCGACGCAACCGGAACCGGCTCGCCGCTGGCCGGCTCAACCGCCACAATCTCCGTGGATAGCTCGGCGAATGTGATCAGCATTCCGGTCACTGTCACCGTGGCTCCCACAAGCGGCACCGGTACACCCACCGGGACCGCGGTCATCACCGTGGACGGCGCGAACCCGACGAATGTAACGCTCTCCAACGGCACTGCGAGCGTTACCTTGTCTGCGATTACCGCCGGCAGCCATACCTTCAGCGTGAACTACATCGGCGACAGAACGTATGGCTCGGCGACTGCTTCGATTACAGCAACAGTTGCCAAGGGCGTCGTTACGCTCTCGGTCCCCACGCCGCCGCCATATACCCTTTCTCAGATTGACGGCGAATTTCCGTACGACTTTTCGTTGGAAAGCTATGTGACGAACTACGTTGTGACGGTGAGTGGTGCGCCCGGCTTGGCTCCGACGGGAACGACATCCTTCATGCAGGGAACCAGCGCACCCTGCGGCCCCTCGGCGATGGGTACGCCCGCCGCCGGTCAGGTGACGTTCCAGCCCGGCTGCCTTCCCATCTCCGCCAACAGCGATTCCCCGAATGTGGTGACGGCGCAGACCATTACTTCAATCGTCTATAGCGGCGATTCGAATTACCTCACCGCAACCGCCTCGACGACCGATGCGGGCTCTCCAATTCTCTTCGAGGAGCTTCGCCAACCCAGTGTCGCTATCGCGCCGAATCCAGGAAGCATGACCATCGCTTCGGGGACGGGGAGCATTCAGCTCAGCATCTCTTCAGTTCAGGGCTATGGGGTGAGCACAAATCCGGCCTTCCCCAGCTCCACACCGAGTCTTACGCTGGATAACTACACGCTTCCCATCGGGTTTGCGTGCGCGGGTCTGCCCGCATACGCGACCTGCACATTCTCCGGCGGAAACTATACCGACCTCAACGGGATGCTTCATCCGGATGAGGTGGTCGTCAACACGGATCCGTCGCAGCCGGTGTCGATCACGGTCACCATTAATACGAATATTGCCCCTGGCGTGGTTGCGAGCTATCGCTCGGATCGTTCGCCGATCACCTTTGCCGCCCTCTTCGGCATGGGCCTGCTCGGCCTTGCCAGCCGCCGCAAGTTCAGGCAGAAGGCTCGGCTGTTGACGCTCTTCTGCCTCGTCACGCTCGCCGCAGGCGCCCTTAGCCTGACCTCCTGCTCCACGGGAAGCCAGGGAACGACTTCCACCGCGATCAAGACACCTGCAGGCTCTTATCAGGTCAGCGTCACCGCACAGCAGATCGGGAGTACCTCCGTCCTTGTCAACGGAGCTCCGGTTCTTGTTTACGGCAGTGAAAACCAGATGTCTCTGCCCTACACCATGAACGTGACCGTTCAGTAGCGGGGGAATGAAGCATCTTCGGAAAGGCAATGGGGGTGGGTGATTCGGGACGGTTGTATCGATTTACCGTTTCTTCGTTGAATGCACACCACCGTACGTTCTCGCTCGGTTCATGGCCCGCTCGTTTGGCCATGCCCGGGAGGACTGCACGACAGCGAATGATTCTTCGACGGAATTTTCCCTCGGGATCTTTGGGTTGACCGAGCGAGGCATGGGAACTGCACCGAATCTGCGGCGCGTACGAGTTGCACATTGAATGAGGTATCGAATGCCTCTTTACCACACTGGGAGACTGGATATGTCCTTGTTCTCAAACCGTCGCGGCCTTGAAGAGGCACACCACGATTCGATTTGCGGGGAGAGTACTTTGAAAGGAGCTCAGAGCGGTGTCTCTATCGCGGAGGACCCGATGCTGGTCTTCGATATAGGTGGAAGCCATGTTTCTGCTGCGGCATACCATCGGAGCGCCTGCCGGCTTGGACAGGTAGTCAGCTCTCCGCATCCGGAAGCTCTCGTCGATGCGTTTCTCGATCTGCTTTACCGGCTGGGTGTGGAGGCTCTGGGCGAAATTCCTTTCGCTGCGGGAGCTATTCTTGCCGTCCCCGGCCCGTTCGATCACGGCGCGGGCAAGAGCCTCATGCGTCACAAACTTTCCTTCCTCTATGGAATCGACCTCCGCCGGGCAATCTCCGACCGGTTCGGCTGGGAGCGGGATCAAGTTCGTTTTTTAAAGGATGCGGATGCCTGTCTTCTGGGTGAAATCCAGACCGGCGCGGCCCGTGGTTTCAACCGGGCAGTTGAATTCACACTGGGCACAGGCATCGGATCTTCATTTGCCGTGAATGGCCGGATTGTAAGTGACGACAGCGATGTGCCGAAGGAGGGTGAGATCTGGAACCAGCCCTATGCGGGTGGAATTGTGGAAGATTTTGTCTCAACCCGCGCCATCCAGTCCACATATGAGCGCCTCACCGGCAGGAGATGCGAGGTCGTGAAACTGGCTGCCGACGCAACCGCCGACGAAGCCGCAAAGCAGGCGTTCGAAGAATTCGGAAGACATCTCGGACGTGTGATCCAGGAGTTATCGCTCACCTTTATGCCGGAGGTCTTCGTACTGGGCGGCGGGATCTCGCGTTCAGCCCACCTGTTCCTGCCGGCTGTACAGCGTGAGTTCCGCGGCCGGCCGCTGCAACTGCGGATATCGGAGCTTCAGGACCTCGCTCCGCTCATCGGTTGCGGCGCTCTATCGCCCGGCGGCGCAGCGAACTCCATCCACACAGACCGCATTTGAATCAGGAAATCGAAAGAACGGAGTGGGGAATTTTTGAATGAAGAAGTTGCGGCCAAAAGATATTTCTTGTGGTGGGAAAGAAAAGCTGTGGGTTCTTGTCTGTCTCTTCTTCGCATTTCTGTCGAGCTCACAGCCGTTGCGCGCCGTGTCACGACAGAACAGCGAACCTGTGGTGCAATCCGTTCAGACCGGACCTGAAGCAGCTTTCATCCATCTTACGAGCGGCGTGCTGCGCATCAAGCCGTGCAATGAAAACATTGTGCGCATCTCCTTTGCACCGGGGTCGACCGTTCCCAACCTGAGCAGTCCTGAAATTCTCGATACAGCGTGTACTTCCGCCTCGTTTCAGGAACACGAGACGGACAAAGACATCGAGATCGATACAAATGAGTTACAAATCTCGGTCGACCGGTACAGCGGCGCCGTCCATTTTTACGATAAAGCCCATCACGCCCTTCTTAACGAGTCGGATTGGCCCTGTCCGCGCAACATGATGCCGCTTGTCAGTGATGAGCAGAAAGACTTCCGCGCCTCAACCTGGTTCGCGCTCACACCAGGGGAGCGGTTTTATGGACTGGGCCAACATCAGAATGGTCTGCTGAACCAGCGCAGTCTGGAGATGGATCTCTCCCAGGACAATACCAATATTTCGGTCCCATTTTTCCTGTCCACAAATGGTTACGGGATACTGTGGAACAACGCCTCGGAAACGCTCTGGAATAATCGCTTTCAACCCGTCCTCGAGCTTCAATCCAGCGTGGCCCACGCAATCGACTACTTCTTCATCTATGGTCCCGAGTTTGATCGCGTGATCAGCGGGTACCGTAAACTCACAGGCCCGGCCCCGCTGTTTCCGCTGTGGGCCTATGGTTATTGGCAATCCAAGCTGGCATACACCAGCCAGGCCGAATTGCTGGCGGTTGCCGCCAAGTATCGAAACCTGCACATTCCGATCGACAATATCGTCCTCGACGCGGGATGGGAGACGGAGCTCGGTTCCCGCGTGTTCAATGCGCAGTTTCCTGATCCCACTGCAATGATCCAGACCCTGCACGCCGAACACATCCATATGATGGCGTCCGTCTGGCCTCTCTTTCAGCCTGGCAGCGCCACATTCAACCAGATGCTGAACGGAAAGTTCTTTATTGACGGTGGTCATAATGACGATCCGGCCTATTATCCCGGGGCGCACGTGTATGACGCGTTCAACCCTGAGGCGCGAAAGCTCTATTGGAAGCAGATCAAGGCCAGCTTGCTCGACCGCGGTGTCGATGCCTTCTGGATGGATTCGACCGAGCCGGCGGATCTCTATGGCGAGGAACGAGGTTCCATTCTCGATGGAGCCTCCACGGCAATGGGAGATGGTTCCGCAATTGAGAACTCCTATCCGTTGATGACGACGCAGGCCATCTACGATGGACAACGCGCCACAACAGATCGTCAGCGCGTCTTTATTCTTACGCGTTCCGCCTTTCTCGGCATGCAGCGCAACGCCGCAGCCGCTTGGTCGGGAGACATTGCCACAAACTTTGAAACTCTCAGGCGGGAAATTCCAGCGGGCTTGAACTATTCCATGTCTGGGTTGCCCTATTGGACGACCGATATCGGTGGGTTCCTCGGAGGCAACACCGACGATCCAAAGTATCGCGAGCTATTCGTGCGCTGGTACCAGTACGGTGCATTTTGCCCAATCTTTCGTGTGCATGGCACGCGCACCAACAATCAGAATGAGCTATGGTCCTACGGCCCGCGCGCGCAGCGCATCCTGACGCTCTACGATCGTCTGCGTTACCGCATGATTCCCTATATCTATACGCTGGCCGCGAGAACGACATTTGAGGGATACACCCCGATGCGCGCGCTGGTCTTCGACTTCCCGATGGACCACAACGCTCTTGATATCAGCGATCAATTCATGCTTGGACCGTCGCTGCTGGTCGCGCCCGTTACCAACGCCGGGGCTGTCAACCGCTCCGTTTATCTGCCGGCGGGCGCTGACTGGTACGACTTCTGGTTGGGTACCAGGTCCTCGGGCGGCAAGGTAGTGCTCCGTCGCACTCCTTTGTCCATCATGCCGCTCTATGTGCGCGCCGGCACGATCCTTCCTCTCGGGCCTGCCGTCGAATACACCGGTCAGGCTCCCGACGCTCCCATTGAGTTGCGTATCTACCCTGGAAGCGATGCGACCTTCAAACTGTATGAAGATGACGGCATCACCTATGACTACGAGAAGGGGTCTTATTCCTGGATTCCAATTCGGTGGAACGATAGATCAAAGACATTGACGCTCGGGGCGCGGGAAGGAAGCTTCCCAGGTGAACCATCGACCCGGACCTTCCGCATAGTGGTTGTAAGTCCCGGCCATGGAGTTGGTGAGGGGCTGAGCCGGGGACTCTTGGTTCATTACAACGGATCCATGCGAAGCCTTCGGATCTCCGATCTGAAGGCTTCGAAGAAAAAGATGTAATTCAATGCCCACTCACAGATCCGCTTGGATCTGATCTTCAAAAGGACCAAGTCAGGAGAAATGGTCGGGACGACTAGATTCGAACTAGCGACCTCACCCACCCCAAGGGTGCGCTCTACCAGGCTGAGCCACGTCCCGACCCTGCACAACAGCGCCGGCTCTTGACGAACCCGCGCGGGGTACGCCTAGTTTACCACTGGCGGCCCGGCCTGATCTGCAATCGGCACTCTCAATGCGTCGGCGCCACGTACTCCTTGGGCAGCTCGCCGCCGGCCCCAAAGAAGAACTCGTTCATCTGCTCCACCAGGAACTCCTGCGCCTCGCGTGTCCAGGGCTGCAGCCGATACTCATTCAGCAGCATCTTCTGCCGCTCCAGCCACTCGTTCCACGCCTTCTTCGAGACGTTCTTATAGACCTTCTGCCCAAAATCCGAGTCAAACGGCGGCTCATCCAGCCCTTCCATCTCCTGCTTGTACTTCGCGCAGAACACCATGTGCGCCATCGTCCATCACTCCTTTTCTTTTAAGTGTAGCGCGAGCAGCGCATCCTCTTCGCCGCTCCCTATAATTTCTCCGATGGCTGCCAAGTCTCCCCAAACCGGCCTCTCGCCCGACCAGCAGATCGAGTCCCTCCGCGACCAGCTCCGCCACCACGAGCACCTCTACTACGTGCTCGATGCGCCCGAGTGGACCGACGCCCAGTACGACGCGGTCATGAACCGCCTCAAAGCTCTTGAAGCCGCGCACCCTTCGCTCATCACGCCCGACTCGCCCACACAGCGCGTCGGCGGCAAGCCCAAAGAAGGCTTCGCCAAGGTCCCGCACTCGCGCCCCATGCTCTCGCTCGATAACGCCTACAACGAGGCCGAGCTTCGCGCCTGGGCAGACCGCGTCCAATCCGGCCTGGCGGCAAGCGACAAGCCACGCTTCGTCTGCGAGTTCAAGCTCGACGGCCTCTCGCTCGCGCTCCAGTACAAACCCGGCAAGCACGGCGAAGCCACACTATCGAGCGGCGTCACCCGCGGCGACGGCACCATCGGCGAAGATGTCACGTCGAACGTCCGCACCATTCGCAGCATCCCCCTCCACATCAGCGCCGCCAAACTCAAAGCCGCGGGCCTTCCGCAGAGCTTCGAGGTGCGCGGCGAGGTCATCCTTCCGCAGAAAGCCTTCGAGCAGATGAACGCCGACCGCGAGGCGCAGGGCATGGCGCCCGCCGCCAACCCGCGCAACGCCGCCGCCGGCACCATTCGCACGCTGGAGCCCAATATTGTCGCGCAGCGCCGTCTCGAGTTCTTCGCCTACTTCCTCCTTCGCGACGGCGAAACGCTGCTCGACAAACAATCCGCCGCACTCGAAGCTCTCCGCGCCGCGGGCCTCCTCGTCAACAAATACGCTGGAATCAACGACTCCATCGATCGCGTCCTTGATTACATCGAGCAAGCCGAAAGACTCCGCGACCATCTGCCCTATGAGATCGACGGCGTGGTCCTCAAAGTCGACTCCGTGGCACAGCAGCGCCGCCTCGGCTTCACTGGCAAAGCCCCGCGCTGGGCCATCGCCTACAAGTTCGCCGCGCGCGCGGGCATCACAAGACTTGATGACGTTCTCTTCCAGGTCGGCCGCACCGGCAAGATCACACCCGTCGCCGCGCTCGCTCCCATCTTCATCGGCGGCACCACGGTCACGCGCGCCACGCTGCACAACGCCGATGAGATCGCCCGCCTCGGTGTCAAGATCGGCGACTTCGTCTCTGTCGAGCGTGGCGGCGACGTCATCCCCAAAATCACAGAAGTGATTCACGACAAAAATCATCCTCGCGGCCGACACGAGATCATCTTCCCCAAATGCTGTCCCGTCTGCGGCACCGATCTCGTCCGCGCCGAAGGCGAGGTCGATTGGCGCTGCATCAACACCGCCTGCCCCGCACGCGTCGCGGGCGAGCTCCTCCACTGGGCCTCGCGCGGCGTTATGAACATCGAGGGCCTCGGCGACGCCATGGTCGCGCAACTCCTCGGCCAGGCTCCCACCCCTGAAGGAGACGCGGAAGAGTCCGTCACCGAAACCGGCGCTCCCGTCACCACCCGCGAGCCGCTCCTCCACTCCATCGCCGATCTCTACCGCCTCACCAAGCCGCGACTTCTCTCGCTCGATCGTGTCGGCGAAAAGACCGCGGACACCCTCCTCGAACAGATTCGCAACAGCAAAGATCGCGGCCTCGCCCGCGTCCTCCTCGGCCTCGGCATCCGCTTCGTCGGCGAGCGTACCGCGCAGCTCCTCGCTGAGCACTTCGGCGGGATCGACGAGCTCCGCTCCGCCACCGCCGACCAGCTGATGGCCGTCAACGAGGTCGGCCCTCGCGTCGCCGACGCTATCGTCGAGTTCTTCTCCAACAAGAAGAACCAGCAACTCGTCGACGACCTCAAGAAGCTCGGCCTCGAACTCACCGCCGAAAAACGCGTCATCGGCACTACACTCGCCGGCCTCACCTTCGTCCTCACCGGCACGCTGCCCACGCTGACCCGCGACGAGGCCAAGGCCCGTATCGAATCCGCCGGCGGCAAGGTCTCCGGATCCGTCTCCAAAAAGACCAACTACGTCGTCGCCGGCGACGAGGCCGGCTCCAAACTCGACAAGGCCCGCGAGCTCGGCGTCGAGGTCCTCGACGAAGCTGCGCTCCTCAAGCTCCTCGCCGGCTGAATCGCGCGCTCCCTATTGACACCCCCTCTATAATTAAGAGCAGAGGACCCGGCGGCTAGCCGGGCTTTGCTGTTTCAGGACTTTGCATTGAAGTCCAAAGCTAAGCCATTTGATTTGAAGACTTTGCGCAAAAAGTGCCGGGGGGGGGGGGTATCTCGTTAAGGGCACGCCTCCAGCCATGCCCACAAGGCATCCATGGGAAAGGCATCTCGTTAAGGGCACGGCTTTAGCCGTGCCACAAGACGCCCGCTGGAAAAAGGGGCTTTAGCCCCTGAGGTACGTTTGATTGCTACCAGTCCGACAGCGTCCCGTCCAGCTTCCGCGCGACCGGCAGATACGCCCGCTGGTACGGATACTTCGCCGCCAGCGCCTCGTCGATCTCGACGCCGAGCCCGGGCCGGTCGCCCGGATGCATGTACCCAGCCTCAAACCGGTACGCGTGCGGAAACACCTCGTCGGTCAGCTTGGTGTGGTGCATGTGCTCCTGGATTCCGAAGTTGTGGATCGCCAGCCCGACATGGAGCGCCGCCGCCATCGCGATGGGCGAAAGATCCGTCGCCCCGTGATACCCGGTGCGCACCTGGTATAGATCGGCAAAGTCCGCAACCTTCTTCGCATGCGTTATTCCGCCGCCATGCACCACGGTCATGCGAATGTAGTCAATAAGCTGTTTCGAGATCAGCTCCTTGCAGTCCCACATCGAGTTGAAGACCTCACCGGTCGCAATCGGCGTCGTCGTATGCTGCCGGATCAGCGCAAATCCCTCCTGATGCTCCGCCGGCGTCGGATCTTCCATCCAGAAGAGGTGATATGGCTCGAGCTGCTTGCCCAGCCGCGCCGCCTCGATCGGGGTCAGTCGATGATGCACATCGTGGAGCAAGTGCACATCCTCGCCGACCGTCTTGCGCAGCTCCTCAAACAACTTCGGAGCGAAGTTCAGATAACGCTCGGTCGACCACACACTCTCACTGGGCAGCCCGCGCTCCGCCGGCTCATACGGCTTGCCCGCCTTGGGCACGCCGTAGCTCGAGGCCACCCCCGGCACCCCCGCCTGCGCCCGCACCGCCAGATAGCCCTCGCTCATGTGCTGCTGCACGGAGTCGATCGCCTCCGCGATGTCCGCGCCATTCGCATGCGTATACACCAGGCATCCCTGCCGGCTCGCCCCGCCCAGCAGGTTGTACACCGGCGTATTCAGCGCCTTGCCCTTGATGTCCCACAGCGCCATGTCCACGGCCGCAATCGCCGTCATCGTCACCGGCCCCCGCCGCCAGTACGCGCCGCGATAAAGATACTGCCAGATGTCCTCAATCTGCGCCGGATCGCGGCCGACGAGGCACGGGATCACATGCTCCTCGAGATACGCCGCCACCGCCAGCTCGCGCCCATTCAGTGTCGCATCGCCAAAGCCATGAATGCCTTCATCGGTCTCAATCTTCAGCGTGACGAAGTTTCGATCCGGCGAACAGACAATCAATCGTGCGGCGGTAATCTTCATGGAGTTCTCTCCACCCGCATCACTGCGGCGTAATCGGTCCATCCGGCCCAATCTCTATATAATCCACCGGCGCAAACTCCCGCAGGTCAGGTCTTCTGAATCGCCGCTTCATCCCCGTAGCATTCGCCGGCGGAGGCGGTGGTATCAGCTCCGGCCGCAGGTCCGGCACGCCCTTCAGCTCCAGCACATCGCCCGGCTTCAGCGCCACATCATGCGCTGTGTAGCGCGTGCTGTCCTCTCCATCCAGGTGCGCATCCGGCATCGCGGGCGGCAGTGTGTTATCGCCCTTCCATCTCGCGATCTCCGCGCCATTCACACTCAGGGTATACGTCGAGACGCCGGGCCAGATGTCAAAGTACTGCACTGCAATGTCGTACGCCCCCGTGGGTTTATCAAGCGTCGTCGTCAGCGTGCATCCGTTCGCGTCGTGGCACTCGACCGCCTTCCCGCCCGAGGCCGTCTCCCGCGGCGTGACATCGACGGTCTCATAACCCACCGCTTTCATATCCTCCGCCTCGATGCGCTGCGGATCATGCCCCACGCGCCCCTTCGCGTCCGCGATACCCGAGATGCGCTGGAACCAGTTGTCGATCGCATCGCGCCACACCAGCGCATGCCCCGCCTGATAGGTGAACAACGCCAGCGTCCTCTCGTACCGCTCGTCGTCGATCTTGCCCTTCAGCGACTCCCACCGCGGCACATACTCCGCCGCGGCCAGCGCGCCCGCATAGTGCGTGTCATAGATGCTCTGCACCAGCGTCTCGCCGGAATGCAGCTTGTAGTCGTACGGCACATGATGAAAGAACAGCAGCAGATTGTCCGGGCACGTCGCCAGCGACTCATACTTCGCGGCCAGCTCCTTCGGATACTGACCGATGAATCCGGTCCCCGTCGCCACCGTGCGGTCCATCCCGATGCCGTCCTTCTCGCCACGGAACCACTGGCCCCATCCATTGTGCTCCGCGCTCTCAATCCCCGGTCCGTAGTGGTAGCCGAGGATATTCGTCAGCGTCCCCATACCATTCGGCCCCGTATAGCTTTCATAGTTGTGCCAGCTCGCCATCTGCATCGCATCGATCGTGCGGTCCACCTGCGGATCGTTGCCCCAGGTCAGCCGCGTCCAGGTGTCGATGATCTTCTCCAGCGGTTCGTCCGGATTCCACGCGAGCCTCCCGAAGCCATACAGGTTCGCCATTGCCATCGGATGATGCAGCCAGTTCGGCTCCATGCCCACATTCACCACGCTCACAAATCCGCCCGTCGGCTGATGAAAACTCTTGCCCTCGACGATCTCCTTCACCGGCGTGTACTCGCCGTCCGCGCGCATGTCCGTATCGAGCACCCACTTCCACATGCTCGGCAGCCACACCATATGCCGCTGCTGTCCCGTGTACTCCTGCGTCGTCTCGGTCTCGATCGCTTCATTTGTATGCCGCAGTGCGGCGAAGAGCGGCGAAACCGGCTCGCGCGCCTGAAAGTCGATCGGCCCTTCCTTGATCTGGATGATGACGTTCTTCTCGAACTTGCCATCGAGATAGGCGAAGTTGTCGACACCGGCGCGCGCACGGTCGGCCTTCAGGTCATGCCAATCGAGATGATTGTTGTACACAAACCCGCGATACAGTACGACTCCATGATGCGGAGCCAGCGCCCGCGCCAGCACATTGGCCGCATCCGCCGGCGTGCGCCCGTACTGCGACGGCCCCTTGCGCCCCTCGGAGTCCGCCTTCACCGTGAATCCTCCGAAGTCCGGAATCAGCGTGTAGATCTCATTCACCTTCTTCTGCCACCACGCAATTACCTGTGGGTCTAAGGGATCAAAGGTCTTCAACCCGCCGACCGTCTCCGGGCTTGTGAGATCAACCGACAGCGCAAGCCGCACACCCCACGGCCGAAAGACATCCGCAATCCGCGCGAACTCTTTCAAATGCTCGGTCGTCAGCAGATCGAGATCCGCATTTACGTTGTTCACATTGCAGCCGTTGATGCCGACGGACGCGAGCAGCCGCGCATACTCACCCGCACGCGTCAGGTCCTGCCTCACATGCCCGTTCTCAAAGAAGATGGATGGACCCCCATACCCGCGCTCGATCGTTCCATTCAGGTTGTCCCATTGATCCACCCAACGGATGGGCGCACTGGGCGCAGAACGAAAATCATTCGGAATAGGTTGCCGCGCGCCAACCTGTTCCAGCAGGTGAAAGGCGGCATAGAGCTCGGCTGCGGGCGTTCCGCCAAGAATCACCAGACGGCTATGTCCGGTCTTCTTGTCGAACGCAATCCAATACGCTTCGCCCTGAGGAGGCGGCTGCTTTCCTTCGACCAGGAACATGCGACTCATCTCGGTTGTGGAGGCGACAACGATCGAGTCGCCTTTCACGCCAAAGCTCTGAGGCGCGAGCTCCGCGGTGAACCTCCGGCCCAGCATGGAGCTGAGCCCACGCTGCAATTCGTTCGCCGCCGCCTTATCGGTCGATGAGTCGCCCATCACCACAATCGTCGACGGCAAATCCTTATACATCCCGGGATGCGGAATCGGCGCATACCGCAGCCACGCCGCCGATCCATCCTCCGCCCGCGCTCTAGCTCCAGCGATCGCAAACAACAGAGCGAAGCCCGCAACACCCCTCACGAAAATAACTGAGCCCCGCATGACCTCGCTCCTTCTACGGTTTGCTGCCTGACGCTCCACTGTCTGCCTCAGTGCGGCAGCTCCTGCGAGCCAACGATACCGAAGCTCGCCGTCTGCGCCGCCTCTGGCGCGCGCGGATCCTTCGGCTGCGATCCGCCGACGGAGACCTCATAGTTTCCCGGTTGCACGCTCCGCACGCCCTGCGCATCGACCTCACTCAGATCGCGCGGCGACAGCTTGAACGTCACATGCCTCACCTGACCCGGAGCCAAATGTACACGCTGGAATCCTTCCAGCTGCACATTCGGTGACAGGCCGCCGTTGCCCTCGTGCGGCGGGGTCAGGTACATCTCCGCAACCTCGTCGCCTGCGCGTGCGCCTGTATTTCTCACGTCGGCCTCGACTGTCAACGTCTCGCCCGCATTCAGCTTCGTCGTCGAAAGCCGCAGATGCGAGTACGCAAACTTGGTGTAGCTCAACCCATATCCGAAGTCATAGACCGTCTTGCCCGTGAAGTAGCGATACGTGCGGTCCTTCATCGAGTAATCGGTGAACGGCGGCAGTTCATCGAGCGACGAGTAGAAGGTGATCGGCAGCCGCCCCGCGGGATTGTTTCGGCCCACCAGCGTCTCGGCAATCGCCTTGCCCCCGGCCTCGCCCGGATACCACGCCTCGAGGATCGCGTTCGCATGCTGCTCCGTCCAGTTCACCGCCAGCGCAGAGCCATTGAGCAACACGACCACCAACGGCTTACCCGTCGCCGCAAGCTGCTGCAGCAGGTCCTTCTGCGCCGCGGGCAGCGCGATGTCCGTGCGGTCGCCGCCGGAGAAGCCCTCCATGTGAAGCGGCATCTCCTCACCCTCAAGCCGCGGTGACAATCCCACCATTGCGATCACCAGATCAGACTTGCTCGCGAGTTCCGCCGCCTGCTTCTGCAGCAACCCCGCAGGAGGATTCCAGTCCAGCGAGATTCCGCCGCCCCTATTTGCCCGTGACCGCGCCATCTCAATCTGAATGGTGTGAGGCCGGATGTCCGCGAACTCCAGTGTGAAGTGAGGCGGCCCCATGTGCCGCTCTGCCATTCCCGTCGTTCCGCTGCCATGCGCAGGCGGAGGCTCATTCACCGCACCGGCCACCTGCTTCCCATCCACCACGATGGAGAACCGGTCGCCCACGCAGGAATGGCAACGGTCCATACGCACGCTGAAGTCATACTTGCCCGGCGCGGGAGGCACCAGCACACCCGTCCAGCGGATGGAGAAGCCTGTCGCGGAGTTGCCTGGCAGAGGACTCACGCCGCTCCAGTCAAAATCGATCTGCGGATCGACGCGCGAGATCACCGGCGTCCCGGTCATGCCGGTGTTCGAGAAGTACTCCGCCTTCAATCCCTCTTCGTTTGATCCGGCCGCCGGGCGAAACATCGTACGCGGCACCGGAACCACAATGCCATCCACGTACGGCGAACCCTGCACGTACACCACATGCGCTCCCGCAAACTCCGTGCGCAACGCGTCGACCGGCAACTGCAGGTTACGCGGAATCGCGTTGTAGTTCCCCTCGAGGGAGTCGAGCGAAGCCGCATTCGGCCCAATCACGGCAATTGTCTTGTACCTGGCGGTCCGCAGCGGGAGAATGCCGTCGTTCTTCAGCAGCACCATCGCCTTTTCGGCCGCCTCGAGCGCCAGCGCCTGATGCGCCGGCGAGTTCACCTCACTGAACGGAATCGATGAGTAGGGCACCATGCTTGGCGCGTCGAACAATCCAAGCTTCATACGCGCGACAAACAGCCGCCGCAGCGAAGCGTCGATGTCAGCTTCGGTGATCAGATGTTCCTTTACCGCGTCTGCGAGTCCCTCGTACGTGCGCCCGCAGTCCGTGTCCGTTCCGTGCAGCAGAGCGTCGGCGGCAGCATGCGCACGGTCCGGCTCCGATTCATGCGTCCCCTTCTCATAAAAATCCGCAACCGCATCGCAGTCGGAGGTCACGTACCCTTGAAAGTTCCAGTAACCGCGCAGAATTGTCTTCAGCAGCAGGTCGGATCCGCAAGCCGGCTGCCCATATAGCGCGTTGTAGGCGCACATGGTCGAGTCGGCCCTGGCATCCACGATCGTCGCGCGAAAGGCCGGCATGTAGGTGTCCCACAGATCATGCGGTGAGGGATCGACATTGAACTTGTGCCGCTCGCTCTCCGGCCCTGAATGCACCGCAAAGTGCTTCGGCGTCGCAATCACCTTGAAGTAGTTGGGATTCGTTCCCTGCATTCCCTCTACAAAATTGACGCCCATCTGTGCGGTCAGGAACGGATCTTCGCCATAGGTCTCCTGCCCGCGTCCCCAGCGCGGATCGCGAAAGATGTTGATGTTCGGCGACCAGAAGGTCAGCCCAAAGTAGATGGAATGATTTCCATGCCGCAGCGCCTCATTATTCTTCGCCCGCGCCTCGGTCGAGATCACATCGCCCATCTGCCGCACCAGCGGCGCATCCCAGGTTGCCGCCATGCCAATCGCCTGCGGAAACATCGTCGCGTAGCCTGAGCGCGCCACGCCGTGCAGCCCCTCGTTCCACCAGTTGTACTCGGGCACATCCAGCCGCTGCACCGCGGCCGAGCTATTCATCATCTCGGAGATCTTCTCGTCCAGCGTCATCCGGCCCACAAGGTCTGCGGCGCGTTCCGCCTTTGGCAGCGACGGGTCCAGATAGGGCAGCGGTTTCGCCGTCTGCGCCAGCGAAAGTCCGGCAGTGCTCGCCAGCAGGATGGCTCCTACGATGAAGGAAGGCTTCAACTCACTACGCTGCATGTGCTCGTCTCCAATTATTTTCGTGAAGCACTCAGAACTGCTGAATCGACCTAGGCTGCCGCGGCCTCAAGCCTTCGCCGCCGCCCGTGGACGCTCGCGCGTCGCATGCGTAGAGCGGTAGTAGCCCGAGTGCCGCTGCAGGACCAGTGCGGCTGCCCCGCGCAGCCGCGCAAGCTCCCCATCCGAGGCCGCAGCCAGCCGCGGAGGCGTTCCCGCCAGCATCGTGGCAGCCATCTCCTCTTCCACCAAGGGAGCAATTCGCGCCCACGACGACGTCACATCACCGATGACCAGCACAACCTCGGGCGACAGCGCCGACGTGACCAGCCGCAGTCCGCGGCCCAGCGCACGTGCCTGACGCTCCAGCGCCTCCAGTGCCTTCGCATCTCCCTCCTCGGCGAGCTTCAGCAGGTCTTGAATGCGCGTCACCGGCTGCTCCGGCTTCAGCTCGCTGTAATACCGCAGTGCCGCCTTGCTCGATGCGAAGGTCTCCCAGCAGCCGCGCTGTCCGCAGCCGCACATTGGTCCATTCGGATCGATCGGAATATGTCCGAACTCACCCGCAAGCCCGCTTCGTCCCGCAAGGATCTGTCCGTTCGCCAGAATCGCCGAGCCCACACCCTCCGACACCGTAATCAGTACGGCGTTGCGCACGCCGTCCATGCGCCCAAACCACAGTTCGCTGAGCAGGCACGCGTTCGCCGCATTTTCCAGCTCGACCTGCAGTTGCAGCCGGTCGCTTAGCGTCTGCTTCACATCAAAGTCCGACCACCGCAGGTTGGGCGCGAGAATAATCCGCTGTGTCTCTGGGTTGACACGTCCCGGAACGCTGATGCCGACGCCCTCAAAGGTCTTGTCGGGATGCTGCTTTCGCATCGCCTCCATCGCTTCGGCAATCTTCAACGTCGCGCGCTCCGCATCCGACGCCAGCGGCACCGACTCGCGCGCGAGAAATCGTCCATTCAAATCAACGACCGCAAGAATTGCAAGGCCAGGTCGCAGATCGGCCACCAGAATCACCAGCTCATCGTTCAACGTCAGCATCGTCGGGCGTCGTCCGCGCGGACGCTTCGCCGCGGCGCCCTCGTTAATCCAACCCTCCTCCAGCAGTTGCTCCACGATGGACGAGACCGTGCTCGGCTGCAAGCCCGAGAGCCGCGCCAGCTCCGCGCGTCCCACCGGCTGGTTGGACCGGATCAGCTCCAGCACGATGTCGCGGTTGATGTCCCGCGCCATCTCGCTCGAGGCCAGCTTCACATACGCAAGGTCGATCCGCCGGCTGTTGTGTCCATCCGAACTCTGCATCTGTTCTTTCACTGATTCACCCCACTCGCCAGAATGCCGCCATCTACCACCAGGATTTCGCCCGTTACAAAACTCGCCTCATCGGACGCCAGATACACTGCCGCTCCGGTCAGCTCCTCCGCGCTGCCGAAGCGCCGCATCGGCGTGCGCATCAGAAGCTCCTGTCCCCGGGGAGAGTCAATGATCGCACTGTTCAGGGCGGTCGGAATAATGCCCGGCGCAATTGCGTTCACCGTCACCCCATATGCAGCCCACTCCACAGCCAGCGACTTGGTCAGCGCGCCAACCGCCGCTTTGCTGGCTGCATAGGGAGCCACCTCCATAAACGCAACAAAGGTCGCGAGAGATGCAATATTCACAATCCGCCCATAACCCCGCTCCACCATCCCGCGCCCAAACACCTGGCAGCCGCGCAGCGTTCCCGTCAGATTGATCTCGAGGATCGAGGTCCACAGCTCCTCGCTGCACTCCAGCGTCGGAACCCGCTGTGTGATGCCTGCGCAATTAAACAAAATTGAGATCGATCCCATTTCCGATTCCACGCGTGCGCGCAGTCTTTCCAGCGAACTTCGGTCCGTCACATCGGACACAGCACGAAGAGTCCGGACGCCGTGGCGTTCAATCGCCGCCGCAGTCTCCTCCACAGCCTCTTCGCGCCGCGAGGACGCCACAACGTCCGCGCCGGCATCGGCCAGGGCAAGCGCGATGGCATACCCGATGCCCGACGTCCCGCCCAGGACGACGGCGCGCTTACCGTGAAGATCAAACATTCGTGGAGGCTCCAGAGTCCGTGCTGCAGCGGAATACGCTTGCTCCAGCCGGCCACAAATACAGCGCCACCATTCCTACTACAAGCCGCCCCCCACTGTCACGTCTTTGTTGGGGCTTCGACAAAAATCCTCTGCGCTCGCTCTCGTCAATGTAAACCACTATATTTCATATAGTTATGGACAATATTTCCCCGGAAATGCGGCCCCCGCCTCGGTCCACTTCAGTCTTTTTTCATGGGCGACGCACCATCTCTTCGAAGCGCGGCAACGCCGCTCGCAGGCGTCGCGAACCAACCGCAATCGGAGTGCCGCCAGCGTGGACGCAAGGCGAAGCGAACCGAATATCAGGTGGGGAGGGCAGCACTGCCGTGATCGAAGTGCGCAGCAAACACGCGAACCAAGCGCTAAGGATGGTGGCCAGGGACGGGATCGAACCGCCGACGCCGGCCTTTTCAGGGCCGCGCTCTACCACTGAGCTACCTGGCCTCCGCGCTGCAACACACCCGGGGCGGCGGAGCGGCCCGCCGAGTGGGATCGTTCTGACTTCGCCTGCCTGTGGGGAAGGGAACCGGCCGCAATCATGCCCGCAGCCTCAGAGACGTCGAGCCACAGTATAGCAATTTCTGATGCGAACCACGGATGGCTGCAAGGTCCACTCTCTTCTCTTGGCCCTATCCGGCCATCAACCGGCGATCCGACGTATCATGCTGAGAACACATTGGACTCAGCGCAATGCGTCGCTGCCAAACGGGCCGTCCGCACGGCCCCCGACGAGGTATAGACGAGGTATATCTGCTCATGATCCGTCGTTCGCTTCTGGTTCTGCTCGCGTCTCTCTGCTTTGCAACCACCCTCCCCGCCCAGACTCGCGAAACCCAGACCCACGAAGCCCTCACGCCCGGTGAAGCCCGCGCCGAGCACGCGCTCGAAGCCGCGAAAAAACAGGGAGCGCCCGAGCTCTACGCGCTGCTCAAGGCCATGCCCAAGGGCGCCGATCTGCACATGCACCTCTCCGGCGCGGTCTACGCTGAAACCTTCATCGCCGAGGCCGCGAAGCAGGGCCTCTGCGTGGCTCCGGTCGATCGCGGCATACCCGCCGTCCCCGAGGGTCAGGATGCGCTCCGGTTCGTCGAGCCGCAACACGACAAGCCTAACGACTGCGCCCCCGGCGATGTTCCCGCCTCCGACGCGCTCCAGCGCCAGCCCCTCTACGACGACCTCGTCGACAGCTTCTCCATGCGCGCCTTCGTTCCCTCCGAAGGCATCGACGGCCACGATCAGTTCTTCGCCACCTTCGCACGTTATGGCGGCCTGAAAGATGTGCACGGCGAATGGCTCGATGAGGTAGCCACCCGCGCCGCCGCCCAGAACGAGCAGTACCTCGAGATCATGAGCACGCCGCCGTTCTCCCACGCCGCCGCCCTCGGCTACAAG
The DNA here is from genome assembly GCA_036272895.1 of Acidobacteriaceae bacterium. Lineage (GTDB taxonomy): Bacteria > Acidobacteriota > Terriglobia > Terriglobales > Acidobacteriaceae > Granulicella. Next base: position 56,801 of record DATAXW010000026.1, read on the forward strand.
CTCGGCTGGCCCGCGGGAGCCGAGCACTCCATCACCCCCGCGCAGCTCGCCGAACTCCGCACGAAGCTACTCGATGCTGGCCTGCGCGACGAGGTGGCGACCGATGTGAAAGAGCTGGCCGATGCACAATCTGCGCGGATATCAATCGAACACTGCAAGGAGATCGTCGAAGATGCCGAACTGCTGGATCTTGCGCGCCGGCAACCTTGCGCCATCAAGATCCATTGGCTTTATCAAGTCCTCCGCGGCTTCCCGCCGCAGCAGGTCTTCGCACAAACGCTCCTCGGTTTCGAGGTCGCCTCGGTCGACCCCGATGTCGTCGGCCTCAACTTCGTCATGCCCGAGGACGGCTATCTCTCCATGCGCGACTACCACCTGCAGATGCTCATGCTCGACTATCTGCACTCGGTCTACCCCAGGGTCCACATCACGCTGCACGCGGGCGAGCTCGCGCCCGGCATGGTTCCGCCGGCCGGCCTCAGCTTCCATATCCGCGAGGCCGTCGAGCTCGGCCACGCCCAGCGCATCGGTCACGGCGTCGACATCCTGCACGAAGACCACCCCTACCAACTCCTGCACGAGATGGCGCAAAAGCACATCATGGTCGAGGTCAACCTCACCTCTAACGATGTGATCCTCGGCATCAAAGGCAGCGACCACCCGCTGCATGCCTACATCGCCGCGCACGTGCCTTTCGCGCTCTCTACCGACGACGAAGGCGTCTCCCGCATCGACCTCACGCACGAGTACGTGAAAGCCGTCCTCGATCAGAACCTCGACTACGCTCAGCTCAAGCAGTCCGCGCGCGCCTCGCTCGAGCACAGCTTCTTGCCGGGCAAGAGTCTTTGGGCGGCGCCCGATGACTTCACGCACCGTACGACCGCCTGCGCCGCTCCCATCACCGAGAGCCCCACGCCCTCATCCGCCTGCAAAGCCCTGCTTCACTCCAGCGAAAAGGCCGCCGAGCAGTACGAGCTCGAACGTCGTTTCGCCGCCTTTGAGGCCGCAGCTCGGTAAGAGCTGCGCTGACAAGAGTTGCTAAACTGAATGCATCCCGTTCCTTCGCAGGAGTTCCCGCGTGATCAAGCGCATTGTCCTGTTTCTGCTCCAGCTTCTATCCTTCGGCGCTCTCATGTGGATTGGCGGCTTCTGGGACGTCCTTCATCTTCAGGCCGAGGTGACGCACTCCGTCTGGGCGTCGATTCCGGTGTTCAAATATCCGGTCAGCTCCACGCACATCCTCATCGCGGACGGTCTAATCTTCGCCGGCGTCCTGCTGCTCATCATCCTGCTGCTTCAAGCTCTCGCAAGACGCCTGCGCCCGTGGGCCGCACTCAGCGTGGTGGCGTACATCATCGCCGCCGTGGTCACACTGGCGCTCAAGGTCGGCCTTCCTCCGGCCAGTTAGCCGGCGGCATCGCACTCGACATCTAAACATTGGATGCCACCAGCTCCGGCGCAATCTCGAACTTTCGCTTCGCCTCCAGCTGCTCTTGTCAACCGCTGTCGCGAACCTGGCTTGATTACACCCGAGTTATCCAGAACTGCAACTTCCGTCTTGCCAATAGGGGCGCCGGATTTTGATACTCTTCTTCGCAAGCGATTCGCGGCTCCGCCGTACCGGGCCAGATGTGTTTGTCGCTGCAATTAATTGCTCTAACCGCTGGCATCGTCGCGGGTGCCGGCGGAGAAACGGATTACATCTGCGCATGAGCCTTGCGAACGCTTCGGGCCATCCAATCTTCCCTTCCACCTCTTCCGTCGACCTCGCGGACCGGAAGATCGCCTACTTCTGTATGGAGATCGCGCTGCGGAAGGATCTGCCCACCTACTCCGGTGGTCTGGGCGTGCTCGCCGGCGACACGTTGCGCTCGGCGGCCGACACCGGCGTATCGATGGTGACCATCTCGCTCGTGCATCGCCGCGGCTACTTCCAGCAGCACCTGGACGCCAGCGGCCAGCAGACCGAATCTGATGTGCTCTGGTCGCCGGAGAACACACTCCCCTCCGCAAATCAAACCATCACACTCTCCCTGCAGGGTCGCGATCTCACCGTCCGCGCCTGGCGCTTCGATGTTATCGGCGTCAGCGGCCACATCATTCCCGTCTTCCTTCTCGATACCGACGTCGACGGCAACGATCCCTTCGACCGCACTCTTACCGATCATCTCTACGGCGGCGACACCTACTACCGTCTCTGTCAGGAGGCGGTTCTCGGCCTCGGCGGCATCCATCTGCTCCACGCCCTCGGCTGCCAGCCCGAGGTCTGTCACATGAACGAGGGCCACGCCGCGCTGCTCTCCATCGGCCTGCTCGAAGAGCGCCTTCACGGCGCGCCGCTATTTAACGCGTCCGACGCCGACGCCGAGGCCGTCCGAAAGACCTGCGTCTTCACCACGCACACTCCCGTCCCCGCCGGCCACGATCAATTCGGCATCGACCAGACCACCACCATCCTCGGCCATGAGCGCACCGCCTGCATCGAGCGCTTCGGCGCCCTGCACAACGGCCTGCTCAACATGACGTACCTCGCGCTGCGCTTCTCGCGCTACGTTAATGGCGTCTCCATGCAGCACGGCAAGGTCTCGCAGGGCATGTTCCCCGAGTACCCTATCCACGCCATCACCAACGGCGTCCACGCCGCCACCTGGCTCTCGCAGCCCTTCCAGCGGCTCTTCGACAAGGAGATCCCCTCCTGGCGCCACGACAACCAATATCTCCGCTCGGTCTACGGCATTGAGCCCGAGACCATCGATTCGACCCACGCACTCGGAAAGCAGCGGCTCCTCGCCACCGTGAAGACGCGCACCGGCATCCAGCTCGACCCCAACATCCTTACCCTTGGATTCGCTCGCCGCGTCGCGGCCTACAAGCGCGCCACGCTGCTCTTCAGCGACGGCCAGCGGCTGCACGATCTGGCCGAGCGCATCGGTGGCCTGCAGATCATCTACGCCGGCAAAGCCCACCCCGCCGACGGCGCGGGCAAGGCGCTCATCCGCCAGGTCTTCGACGCTGCCGCCAAGCTCGAGTCCCCCAGGCTTCGCATCCTTTATCTCGAAAACTACGATTGGGACCTCGGCGAACAGCTCACCAACGGCGTCGACGTCTGGCTCAACACGCCGCGCCGTCCCTACGAGGCCTCCGGCACCAGCGGCATGAAGGCCGCGCTCAACGGCGTGCCGTCGCTCTCCGTGCTCGATGGCTGGTGGATCGAAGGCTGCGCCGAAAATATTACCGGCTGGGCCATCGAAGACTTCGATGACGAGGTCAAAGAGGCCGACCATCTCTACAACAAGCTCGAAAAGGTCGTCGCTCCCCTCTACAACGACAAGAATGCCTGGGCACAGATTCGCCGCCACTGCATCGCGATGAACGGCACCTTCTTCAACACCCACCGCATGCTCGGGCAGTATGTCTCCAACGCCTACTTCCCGCAGGCCAGCTCCATCGCCTCCACCGATCAGGAGATCCTGAACGACGAGCCCGAGCCTGTCCTGATCTAATCCCTTCGCGCCTTTCGCCTTGGGCCGCCGCCGCGCTGGAGCACTTCTTCTGAAGGTGTAGTCCGAAGCCGACACCGTTCGGGCCGTTTTCCTGCGATAAGAATGGCATTCGCAGATGCGCCCAGGGCCACAGCCTCAGGAGAAATGCTCTATCCTGCTCGCATGCAGCCCAAGCCCGGCGATCTCCTCGAAGACTTCACCCTCCCTGATCAGGATGGCAATCCCGTCACCCTCTCACAGTTCAAGGGCTCGCCCCTCGTACTCTTCTTCTACCCGCGCGCGGATACGCCCGGCTGCACCATCGAAGCCTGCGGCTTCCGCGACCAATTTGCCAAGCTCAAAAAATCCGGAGCCATCGTTCTCGGCATCTCGCGCGATACCGTAAAGGCGCAGAAGAAGTTCGCCGAGAAGTACGACATCCAGTACCCGCTGCTCGCCGATGCCGACGAGATGCTCATCAAGCGCTTCGACCTCCTGCGCAATAAGACGATGTACGGCAAGCCTGTCACCGGCGTCGCCCGCACCACCTTCCTCATCGGCCCCAACCGCACTCTCCTCCACGTCTTCGAAAACGTCAAACCCGAAGGCCACGCCGAAGAGGTCCTCGCCTTTCTGAAGAAGAAATGAGATCAGTTTTTAGTTCTTAGTTCAGTAACCCACTAACCACTAAAGAACTGACAACCAACTACCAACAACTCACAACATCCCCCGCGCCTTCACCTCCAGATACTCACTCACCGCGCGCACGCCAATCTCCTCTGCCGTCGTCTCGACAATCAGCACACCCCGCCGCTCCAACTGCGCGACCGTCTCCCGCCGGCGCTCGAGCATCTCTTGCGCAGCCGCGGAGTGAAACATCTCCTCGCGTGTCTTCGGCACGCGTGCGGCCAGCGCCTCCAGCTCCGGATGCCGGAGCAGCACCAGCACCACAAGATGCCTCCGCACCAGCTCACTCGCCGCCGTCACCAGCTCCGGCCTTCCCGCCGAATCCACCAGCTCCGTAATCCACACCATCAATCCGCGCCGCCGTTGCAGCGTCTTCAGCCTCGCGACCGCAATCAGATGGTCCGCCTCCGCCGCCTCCGCGCGCGTCTGGCTCAGCAGATCCAGCAGCAGCCGTGTGTGGATCGTGCCCGCACCCGGCGGCAACACCTGCCGCACCTCGCGGCCGTACGCCATCATCGCGAACTTGTCGCCCGATCCGCTCACCACCTGCGCCAGCATCACCGCCGCCGTGGCCGCCTGATCCAGCTGCGTTACCACCATCCTGTGCGCACGGTCACGCTCCACCACAGTCTCGCCCACCAGCTCCGGCTCACCGCGCCGCAGCTCAAACGCGGTTCTGGAAAGCCGCCCTGCATCCAGCACCACCCACACCTGCTGCGAGCGCTCCGCCGTAAACTGCCTGGCCACCAGCTTGCCGCGCCGCGCCGTCGCCGTCCATGAGATGTTCCGCAGCTCATCGCCCTGCTGAAAGTCACGCAGACTCTCGAACTCGCGCCCTGTCCCGCGCAACTGCAGCTTGCGCCGCTGCAGCTCAATCTGCCGCGCGCGCAAAAGAAAGAACGCCGCCCGCCCGCGGCTGTCCTCATGCGCCGGAAACACCCGCACTCGCTGCGCGGTTCCTCCTGACATCACCGGTTCGGCGCTCGCCCACCGCTCCACCAACCGCAGCGCCCCGCTGTACCGCAGATACACTCGCCCCATCGCGAAGTCTCCACGCTCCGCCGGGTAGATCGTCTGCACGGCGACCGCATCCTCGCGCGGAAACGCCTCCACGCGCTGCATCTCAGGCTTCGCCACCAGCGCCTGGTGCAGATCATCGACCACCCGCACATCCAGCACCACATCCGCCTCCACCCGCACCGCGATCTCAATGCGCGTGGGCTCGCCGAGCTGCGGCGAATCCAAAAATGCCCGTCTGACGGTGAAGGCCTCCGGGCGGGGAAGTCGCAACGCATCCACCACACACAGCAGGAGCAGCAGCGCATCCCACGCCAACATGAAACCGATGCGCCGCGGATGCCAGAACGCCGGAATCGCCAACAACAACCCCGCACAAAACAGCAGCAGCGCCCGCGCTGTCAGCCCAAACCCGGCCCACCGGCCAAACCGCCCCATCGGCCTCGCCGTCGCACTCGCGGATTCGGGAATCAATGTCTGCATGCTATTTTCCTGGATGACTGTCGGAGGCTAACCAATAACTCGTCCGTGCGGAGACACGAGCCTCGGGATGACCCGCGATCCGAAGTTGAAGCGAGTGAAAGCCGGGCTGGTTCGAGGTAGGACGAAAGCTGAGCGTATACGTAGCCGCGAAGTGATTGGCCAGCAGCGCAAGCTGCTGGTCGAGTTCGGCCTTGGTCGCGAAGGGAAGCGATTCGCCACCCGAAAGCGCGGCTATCTCCCCAGAAGTATCCGTTCGCATCGCCTTGAACGCCACGCCGAGAGGCTCGCCGAGATTGAAGGTATGCAGCAGCGGTGGAAGGTTGGGCGACAACTGATAGGGCGCATTCTCGTGGCGCGGTTTCGTGAACTGATCCTTCAGCCACGCCTTTTCAGGCGAGAACGCGATGCATTCGATGGTGATGTTGTTTTCACCCAGCCGCCGTACGATATCCTCCGCCCGAACACGGCTGCCCTCATCGTGCGTCTGGCTGATGAGGACGATGACGCGGCGGTATGTGGCCGGCTCCTTACGCAGCAGGTCGATGCTGTAATTGACAGCGTCGAGGATGGCAGCGCCACTATCGCCCGCATCTGGATGAGTGAAGCCGCCGTCAAGGTCATCGAGATTGGATGTGAAGTCCCAGGCATACTCGGGTTTGCTGTCGAACTCCACCAGCGCGACTCGATGCGGCGAGTTGGCTGTGAGATAGGAGAGCATCGTGCCGAGCTTGGCATAGAGCGGAAGCTCTTCCACCGCGGCTCCGCCAGTCTGCATGAGAACAAGCACGGAGAGTGGCTGATGCTCTGTATCTTCAAGCGTCACAGCCTGACGCACACCATCGTCCGTCAGCAAAAAGCCCGAGGCATGGAGTGCCGGCAGCGATTCGCCAGAAGCCGCACGCACCAGCGCCGGCACGATAACCAGATTGGAGGTAGCGGTGATTGTTGGCGTATGCGGTGAAGGACTTTGGCAATGCAGCGCCGCAGACAAAGACAAAAATGCAAACCCCGTCCACCAGCCAACCCGCCTTATCAGCCTCGCCGTCGCGCTCGCGGATTGTGGAATCGATGTCTGCATAAAAAGCTAGGAAGTTAGAAGTTAGAAGCAAGCGTTCGGAAGTTAGGAGCTGGAAATAACGGTATGAAGTCAAAAAGCTGGAACCAGAAGTGACAGAACAAAGTTTTGTCTAACCTCCTAACTCCTCACTTCCTGACTGCTCCTTCACTTCGGCACCGCCGTCGCGGCCAACACCTCGCTCACCACGCGATCCGCGTCCAATCCTTCCAACTCCGCCTCGGGCCGCAGCACCAGCCGATGCCGCAGCACCGGCAGCGCCGCCTCCTTCACATCATCCGGCACCACAAAGTCGCGCCCCTCGCGTGCCGCCATCGCCTTCGCCACCAGCAGCACGGCAGTGCTTGCACGCGGACTTGCGCCCAGCGCAATCGCCGGCCACTCGCGCGTCCTGCGCACAACTGCGAGCAAATAATCGAAGATCGCCGGCTCCACGCCGACCGCGCGAATCTCCCGTCGCGCCTCAGCCAGCAGCGCAAACGGAGCCGCCTCGATCGGCGTCTCTGCTAACCCTGCGCCTTCGGTTGCCGCATGATGCCGCTCCAGCACCACGCGCTCGTCGGCAACCTCCGGATACCCCACCCGAATCTTCATCAGAAATCGATCCATCTGCGCCTCGGGCAGCGGATACGTCCCCTCAAACTCCACTGGATTCTGCGTCGCAAACACCGTGAAGAACTCATCCAGCGGATGACGTTCGCCGTCCGCCGTCACCTGCCGCTCCTCCATCGACTCGAGCAGCGCCGCCTGCGTCCGCGGAGGCATGCGGTTGATCTCGTCCGCCAGCAGAAACTGCGTGAACACCGGCCCTTGATGAAAGGAGAACTCCCCCGGCCTGTCCGCAAAGGCGGGCGAAAACACGCTTGTACCCAGAATGTCCGCGGGCATCATGTCCGGCGTGCCCTGCACGCGCCGGAAGTCCAGCCCCAGAAACCGCGCCAGCGTCTTCACCGCCAGCGTCTTGGCCACGCCCGGCACGCCTTCCACCAGCGCATGTCCGCCGCACAGCATGGTCATCAACGCCTGTGCAATCGCCTCGTTCTGCCCGGCAATCACACGCCCGATCTCCTGCTGTCCACGCGCAAACAACTCGCCCGCCGCCGCCACTCGCTCGCTCATCCCTTCCTCCTCAACCAAATCCGATTACGCCACACGCACATCCCGCACCGTCCGCCCACCCGGCCACGCGGCCGCACGAATCCTCTCTGCATCCTCGCTCAGCGCCCGCGCCAGGTCGAGCGCAGCATGCGGCGCCAGCTCATCGCGCGCCGCCGCGCTTGCTCGTCGCAGATGCTCTCCCACAGCGCGCCAATCTCCGCCCAGCCGCTCCGTCAACGCACTGACCATCGCCTCCGGCCCTTGATCGACGGCCGCCTGCGGCACGCCCGCGTCACGCATCATCACCCGCGTCACTCTTCGCCGCGCCGCCTCGGTTGCCGCGCCGGTCGCTCAGGCCTTCCCATACAAATCTCCCATTGAGACCGCAAACTCCGTCGGCGAACTCCGCGGCACCGTCACCGGCGCCCGCAGCGGCCCATTCCTCCGGCTGAAGCTCAGCACCAGCAGCACCGCAAGCAGAGCCACCTGCGCCGCGAGCCACCAAAGCGGAAGCCCATGCGCCGTGCTCCACATCCCGGGCACCGCCTCATGCAGCGACTCATCCCACACCACCGCGCGTCCTTCGCCTACGCTCAACAGCAGCAGCCGCAGGTCCGGGTCCGTCTTCAACTCCGCATTCGTCAGCGCACTCGCCGAGCTCCACCATATCGCCTCGCCTCGCCCCACCGTCATCTCGACCACCACTGCATCCTTGCCGCAGCGCTCGGCAACCTCCACCTTCGATCCCTTCGCCTCCTTGCCCGTCCACTTCGACGACTCCACCATCTGCACCCGTCCGGCAGCGGCCAGCGGCCCATCTCCCGGCGTCGTCCTGCACGGCGCCATCTGAAACATCGATGGCTGTTCCACACTTCCACCCGGCAACAGCAGCGCCCCACTCGGCCCCGTCGTCAGCACGCGTCCGCCGCGCTCCAGAAAGCGCTTCACCGCTGCCGCAATCTCATCGCTCTCCGTCGCCGCATAGGCCGGTGCCGCAAGCACCAGCGTCGTCTGCTCCGCCGGCAGGTTGTCCAGCTCATTCAGCGGCCGCTCCCACTGCATACTCTTACGGCCAATCGCCTTCAGCATCAGGAACGCGGCTCTCGCTCCGTTCGGCCCCGTGTTGTAGGTCGTAGGCCGCGAATCATTCTCGGTCGCGTCTGGCGCCAGCACACTCACGCCCACGATCAGCACCAGCATGGCCCCCACCAGCCACAGCACGATTCGCCGATCATTCCACCGCGCGCTCCACCTGGCTCCGCTCACGCGCGGCCTCCTGCGAGCGTGTCTATTCCACTCCCGCCTCCACTGGAACCCGCAGCCAGCCGCTGAAAGCTCTCCCGCGCCTCGCTGTACTCTTCCCGGTCGGCAGCCCGTTGCCCGTACCAGGTCCGCTCCAGCGCCCGGGTCAGCCCGCGCAGCTCACGCTGTTCGGTCGAGTCCGCGCGCAGCAGCCGCACATACTCTCGCGGTGTCCGCGCCGGATTATGCCGCCACGCGCGCCTTTGCTCCAGCAGCACAATCGCCGCCCAGTACAGCGCATGAATGGCCTCGCGCCACGCTCCGCGCTCTGCCTGCTCGTCCGCCATCCGCCGCCAGTCCTCGCTCTCGCGAGCCCATTCGGTCGCCGCCCGAGCCGCATCCGGGCCCACCGCCAGGCGCAGCCGCTGCCGTTGCACCACACGCAAGACCCACACCAGCAAACCCACTGACGCCGCGATAAACAGCACCCACTCCAGCAGCTTGCCCAGCCAGGGCGCACTCGTGGTCACGCGGTCGATCCCCATAAACAGCGTCCCAATCCATCCCCACAGCTTCTCCTTCAGGCGATCCCACCACGTCCGCTGGACGGGCTGAAACTCCGGCTGCCCCAGGATCGCCTGCGCTGCCGCTCGCGCCCGCACAAACTCTGCCTCCTGCGCCGCCGCCCCTGCATCTTCCACGCGAACGACCGTCGGTCGCACCGTCACCGCCGCAGGGTTCACCGAAGCCTGCAACGCCGCGCCGTGCGCCGACCCGCTCATCGCCCCGCTTGTCAGAAGGCACGCACAAACCAGGCCTACGCATACCGGGGCGCACGCTCGCATCGGAGCGCACGCTTGCAGCGGAAGGATCAACCGTCGCTTGTGCTCTCTACAGCGTCGCTGCATGATTCTCTGGCCCAGCCTGGTTCGCCTCCGCCTGCTGCACAACCGCTGTCGCCGGGCTCACCTCGGCGCCGCCGCCGAGCATCAGCAGCAGATCCAGCCCCTCCTGCTTCACCCGCTGATCGAAGTACACCAGCGACAGCCCCAGCAACACCACAGGCGTCACTAGTGTATGGGCCACAAAGTTGATCCCCAGCACGCTGATCTGGGCCAGCACATGCTGCTCGCCGCGAATCGCGCCCAGGCCAACGACCAGCAGCAGCGGCATCTGCAGAACGCCGGCCACCATAAACAGGCACCATGTGATCAGGAAGATCACAAAGATTCGCCCCTTCGCTCCCTTCGTCAGCATCTTGCTGCGCCGCATCGCCGCCCGCACCTTCAGCCGTTCGACCACCGCCGCCTGCACGCCCAGCGAGTTGCGCAGAAACGCAATCGCACCAAACGCCACGCCGCCGGTTGCGCCCAGAAAGATGAGCACACCGGCAAGCCATGCCACGGGCCGCGCAAACGGGATCAGGAATACGGCGGGCACGATCAGCAGCAGTGGCAGCCAGATAGCGCTCCATCCCTGCCATATCCCGATTCCGACGAACCGCAGCCATCTCCCGATCACCGCGCGCACCGCATCGGCGATGGTCGTCCGGCGGCCCAGATACACCTCGCTCAGGGCCCACACCGTCGCCGCCTGGGTCACCGCGGCGGCCAGAAAGAACAGCAGCCCCGTCACCACGACTCCCGACTGCCGTTCCAGCAGAGCCGCGGCGCCAACCCGCGCGTGTACCGTTACCCCTCGATACACCAAAAGTTGGATCCCGTTCGACACCAGCTGCACCGCCCCCGAAAGCGAAGAGATGCCGACAAACAGCCAGAAGTTCGCCCGGTAGACCGCAAAGGTGCGGTCCAGGATCTCACCCAGGCTCAGCGGCCGCAGCTCATACGCCGGCCCCGCCCAGCCGGGCGAAACCCCTTGTCCTGCCGCACCCTGGGCCGGTTCCTGCGCCGGCGGCCATCCTCCTGAAGCCATACTCTTTCCCTCGCCGGCCGCCTCTCGCGCCGCTTCTCTCATCCTTACAGATTTCGGATTGCCCGCCAGCATAGCACCGCGCGGGCCTCTCGCCGCCGTTTTCCGCTCCTCGCGCCATCCCCCGCCCGGGGAATTGGTTACCGTTGTGGTGCTGCTAAACTCAGCAACCTCGGGCAAACTCCACGCGCGGAGGCCCTTGGGGCGGCGCATCATGCTAGCAGCCGCTGTTCCATTTCGGGATGTCAGGGGAGAGCGTTCTCTTCGGCGCGAGCTCTCCCAGGGCGAATACTTCGCCCACTGTCGCGCCCGGCAACACAGGCTCTCGGGCCGCAGGGTGGAGGATGGAATGGAAACGTTGCGCGGAGCTCGCGCCCGCCACGACAGGAGCCGTCGCACCCTCCTGCACCCTCTGTGGCCTCTTATCGCAGCGCTCGCCGGCCTCCTCGGAGCCCCGGCCTTCGCCCAGTCGCTCTCGCCCGGCGGTCCCGTCGACTTCGGCGCCATTCCCCTGGCCACCACCTCCTCCGCCACCACGCTCACCTTCTCCGTCCCCGCTGACGATGTAGTCACCGTCGGCTCCATCGTCGCCCTCACCGACGGCGCCACCGGCAAGGACTACGAGGTTGCCCATCAAACCTGCGTGGGCACAATGGCCGGCCCGGCCACCTGCAGCATCAGCGTCACCTTCACCCCCTCTGTGCTCGGCCTCCGGCTCGGCGAGCTGTTCATTGAAGACGGCAGCGGCAACGTCACCAACCGCGTTCCGCTGCGCGGTGCCGGCCTCGGCCCGCAGCTCGTCCTCTCGCCCTCCGCTGCGGTCGCCACGTCCACCGTCTCCACCCTCACGCCCACCAACATCAATCCGTCCTCCTCTGTCTTCGACGGCAACGGCAATCTCTTCATCGACGACTCGATCAACGGCCGCATCCTCGAACGCGACACCAGCGGCAATATCACCCTCGTCGCCACCCTTCCTGCCTCGCCACCCGGCGCTCCGTTCTCCTCCATCACCATCACCGGAGACGGCACGCTCTTCATCTCCTCACCCTCCACCAGCAGCATCTACAGCTACAATCCCAGCGGAACCTCTCCGCCGGCGCCGATCCTCACTCCCGGCGTGACCCTCAGCCAGCCCACCGGCCTCGCCGCCGACGGTTACGGCTATCTCTACGTCGCTGACGCCGCCACCAACTCCATCGTCCGCATCGATCTCGAAAACGCCGACCAGTCTGCGACCCTGAACATCACCGGCCTCGGCACACCACTGTCCAGCCCGCAAGGCATCTCGGTCAACGACGCCGACATGCTCTTCGTCGCCGACGCCGGCAACAACCGCATCGTCGACGTCGATCTCCACACCACGCCGGCGGCCACCAATCCCGCGACCGTCGTCGCCATCACCGGTGAAACCCTCGCCGCGCCCTCTGGTGTTGTCGTCAACGCCGCCGGCGGCCTCACCATCGCGGACACCGGCAACAGCCGCCTGGTGGAAAACCCCACAACCGGCTCCGCCTTTGTGCTCGCACTCACCGGAGCCACGCTGTCCTCGCCCTCCGGCGTCACCCTGCTTCCCAGCGGCGACCTGCTCGTCGCCGACACCGTCTCCGGTCTCATCCAGGTCACGCGCTCCACCGCCGCTCTCACCTTCCCGACTTCCACGCTCGTCGGGACCACCGATACTACCGACGGCGACCTCGCCGTCATCGCCGAGAACACCGGCAGCTACACCCTGCAGTTCCCCTCCGCGACCGACCCCAGCAGCAGCGGCAACGCCTTCTTCGTCGACACCACCAGCACCTGCCCCATCACCAACTCCGGCTCGACACCCGGTCCGGGCACGCAGATCGCCGTCGGCGTCGCCTGCACCTATCAGTTCGGCTTCGCGCCGACGGTCAAGGGCACCAACACCGCCACCGACACCATCTCCGCCACCGCGATCGGGGGCACAGGCGCCGGCGTCGGCCCCACCGTCACGCTCACCGGCACCGGCTACGTCGAGCTCTCCTACTTCCAGCTCATCGTCTCGCCCTCCACGGTCTACCTCGGTCAGCCGACCACCCTCACCATCATCGCGCACAACAACGACGGCAGCATCGATACCGGTTACACCGGCACCATCACGCTCTCCTCCACCGATCCGGCCGTCAACCTTCCCGCGCTCACCTATACCTTCACCGCCGCCGATAACGGCACGCACGTCTTCTCCGCGTCCGGCCCCAATCCGCTCAGCTTCAATACCTTCGGCACCTGGACCGTCACCGCGGTCGACACCACGTTCACTCCCGGCAAGACCTACACCGGCACCAGCAACCTCGTGACCGTCGTCGGTGCACCCACCGTCACGCTCACCAGCTCCGTCAATCCGGTCCTCCTCGGTGGCTCGACCACGCTGACCGCGACCATCTCCTCGGCCGTTGGCACACCCACCGGCACCATCACCTTCATGGACGGCTCCACGCCGCTCGGCACCGTCCCTATCTCCGATGGCGCCGCGTCACTGCCCGTCACCTTCACCACCATCGGCCTGCATACGCTCACCGCCGTCTACTCAGGCTCGCCCACCTTCCAGCCTGCCACCTCCGCGCCCATCACGGAAAACGTGGAAGACTTCATCCTCCTGCTCGCACCCAGCTCGCCCTCTTCGGCTTCGGTTCTGCTCGGGGGCAGCGCTACCTTTAATCTCCTCGTCGAACCCATCGGCGGGCAGACGCTCGCCGGCGACGTCACGCTCAGCCTCAGCGGTCTCCCCTCGGGCGCCTCCGCTGTCTTCGCTCCCACCACCGTCGCCGCCGGCTCCGGCAGCACACCCGTCACCCTCACCGTCACCGCGCCGTCGCAATACATTCCACCGTCACAGCTGCCCACCCACTCCGGCTCCGCTCCTCGCAGCCGCGATGCCTTGGCTCTCTTCGCGCTTCTGCTCCTTCCTGCCGGGGCATTGGCGCGCCGCCGCAAACATCTCGCTCGTCTCCTCATCCTTCTCATCGGCCTCGGCGCCGCGGCCACCAGCCTCACCGGCTGCCTCTCCGACACCACTGGCTACTACGGTCAACCGCCTGAAACCTACACCCTCACCGTGAGCGGTACCTCCGGCACACTGGTCCATTCCGTGCAGGTCACCCTCACTGTCGAGTAATCTGTGGAGACCGTCCCCCGCATGCCTCAGCCCGCGCTCCAAATCTGGCTCAATCCCCGTAGGCTCTGCCTCGGCTTGATGGCCATGATTGCGGGAATCCTTCTGCTCTCCGCCGCTCCCGCTCGCGCGCAGCGCAGCGGCGACTTCAGCATGACCTACACGCAGGAGAGCGCCCGCTTCGTCGGCCAGGCCCCCAACCCCTACTTCTATCTCCGCGGAGCGACCGTTGAGCTCGGCTATTCCTTGTGGAAGGGCTTCGGCGCCACCGTCGGCGGCACCGGCCTCGCCGGAACCAATCTGCGCGGCAGCATCGACATCCATCAGGTCAGCCTGCTCGTCGGTCCGCGCTACACCTGGAACATCGGCCACATCACGCCCACCACCTGGGATCGCAAGGGCGGCATCTTCGCCGAGGGCAAGTTCGGTTACACCTTCGCCTCATCCGGACAGTATCCCTCCCATGGCGTGCTCACCAGCAGCTCCTCTGCACTCGACCTCGAAGCCGGCGGCGGCGTCAACTTCCACGTCTATCACCGCTTCGACCTCCGCCTCATCGAGGGTGACTTCGTCCGCACGCAGCTCCCCAACGGCAGTACCAACGTTCAGAACAGCTTCCGCATCGCCTCCGGCATCAACTTCCACATCGGTTACTGATCACCCCGATCTTAATCCGCGCCGGGACCATCCGCGTCACGCTCCCGCTGCAAGCCGGAGACCATCGCCTCCCAGCCGCTGGTTCGCTCCCCGGCGTCCAATCGATTACCATGTCGTCACACGAACGGCGCGAATTCACCGCGTCGTCCACACCTTCGAACGGATATCCGCCCTGATCGTCCGTCATAGACCCTCTTCGGAAGCATCCGATTAAGGCAGAATGAACGACCGTGCCCACCCACTGCTTGGCGAACGTACCTCGGGCGCGCGGGCAGAATCGCAACTTCGGCTCCTGGTGGATACGGGCCTGCTGCTCGCCCGCGAGCGCGACCTCGACATCATCGTGCAGGCCGCGCTCAATGCGGGCCTCCAGCTCTCGGACGCAGCCTTCGGTGCCTTTTTTTACAACAACATCGGCTCCGATGGCAGCCCCTATCAGCTCTACAAGCTCTCCGGCCGCAACCTCGAAGCCTTCGCCGCCTTTCCCGCACCGCGCCCTACCCAGGTCTTCGCTGAAAGCTTCGTCAACAAGCGCATCCTCCGCTCCGGCGACATCACAAAGGATCCTCGCTACGGCCACAATCGTCCGCTCTCCGGCATGCCGCCGGACCATCCGCCGGTGCGCAGCTATCTCTCCGTGCCGGTACTCAGCCGCTCCAGCGAAACCCTCGGCGCGCTCATCTACGGTCATCCCGAAGCCAACGTCTTTTCGGAAGCCATCGAATCTCTCGTAGCCACGGTTGCCACGCAGGCCGCAGTAGCCATCGACAATGCCCGCCTCGCCGACAATCTCACCCGCGAGATCGCCCAGACCGACGCCGCCCGCCAGCTGCAACGCGAAACCGCCGATCGCCTCCAGCAGGTCCTCGATGCCACCACCGACGGCATCCTCGTTCTCGATCACCGCTGGCGGGTCAGCTATATCAACCGCCACGCCCAGGAGATCATCGCTCCCGGCCGCGACCTCGCAGGCTCCCCGGTCTGGGATATCTTTCCCGGCGTGCGCGGCACCGTCCTCGAGCAGCGCTGTCGCCGCGCCATGAACGACCGCGAGACCGTCCGCTTCACCGAGTTCTACGATCCGTTGCAGATCTGGGCCGACATCCGCAT
Source organism: Acidobacteriaceae bacterium (assembly GCA_036272895.1). GTDB lineage: Bacteria > Acidobacteriota > Terriglobia > Terriglobales > Acidobacteriaceae > Granulicella. The sequence goes on from DATAXW010000026.1 coordinate 72,717, forward strand.
CTTTCCCACCGCCGAAGGCATCGCCATCTTCTTCCAGAACGTCACCCAGCAGCGCCAGGCCCAGCGCGAGCTCGTCCAGAGCGAACGCCGCCTGCGTCAGGCCCTCGACGCCGGTCAGCTCGGCACCTGGAGCTGGAACGCCGACACCGACATGCTCGACCTCGACGAGACCGCCGCACAGCTCTTCCACACTCAGCCGCACACGCCCGTCAACCGCACCCAGCTGCGCCAGCGCATCGTCCACCCTGAAGATCGCGGTCCCAACGCCTTCGAGCTACGCGACATCCTCAAACGCGGCGGCATCTACTCCGCCGAGTACCGCCTCCAGAACCCCGACGGCAGCCAAAGCTGGGTCGCGGCCAGCGGCGTGGCCACCTTCCGCGACGACTCCGCCGAGATCGCCGGGCTCATCGGCACCGTGCAGGACATCACCGCCCGCAAGACGCAGGAGGCCACGCTCCGCCAGAGCGAAAAGCTCGCCGCCACCGGCCGCCTCGCCGCCACCATCGCGCATGAGATCAACAATCCTCTCGAAGCCGTCACCAACCTGATCTATCTTTCGAAGACCGATCCCGCCGTCCCTCCGCCCATCCAGCACCTGCTCGAGAGCGCGGACGGCGAGCTCGCCCGCGTCGCCCAGATCGCTCAGCAGACCCTCGGCTTCTATCGTGATACCGCACGTCCCGGCGAGGTCGATCTCACCGCTCTGCTTCACGGCATCGTCAGTCTCTTCAGCCGTAAGCTCGACTATAAGAAGCTCACCTGCCGGCTCGATATCGACCCCGGCCTCCGCGTCTTCGGCCTCCAGGGCGAGATCCGCCAGGTCTTTTCCAACCTGCTCGTCAACGCCATCGACGCCTCCAAATCCGGCGAAATCTGCATCCGTGCTCGCCACCTCACCCTCAACGGCGAGGGTTGCGTCTCCGTCCTCCTCGTGGACCATGGCAGCGGCATCCCGCCCCAGATCCGCGAGCGTCTCTTCTCACCCTTCTTCACCACCAAAGAATCCCTCGGGACCGGTCTCGGGCTCTGGGTCACCCGCGGCATGGTGGAAAAACACGGGGGTACCATCGCCTTCCGCACCCGCACCATCGACCCCTCCGGAACCGTCTTTCGCGTCGTCCTCCCGGTCAGCGTCGGCCGCGTGGACGCATTCAGTTTCCCCTCCTCCGAAATTCTCCAGTAGACTAGCCGTGGAGATCGCGCTACCCTCTCGGGTCAGAACATCTCCCGCATGCGGAACAACTTATTGCACGCAAGAGACTACCATCTCAGCGCTGCTTGGCCGTTGACCGTTGCCAGGCCCAGGATCGGTGATGAATCCATTTCTGTTCAGCAGTAACTCCTCTGATTCTCCGCTCAAACCGCTTGGATACTCGGGCAGCGATGCCGATCAGCAATCTCCAGCGCCGCGCATCCTCGTCGTCGATGACGAGAAGCTGATCGCCGACACCATCGTCCAGATCCTCAACCGCAACGGCTTCATCGCCGAGGCGGCCTATAGCGGCGCTGAGGCCATCGAGAAGGCAAAACGCAACTGTCCTGAGCTCGTGCTCTCCGACGTGCTCATGCCCCATGTCGACGGCGTCGAGGCAGCCATTGCCATTCGCGAGCTCTGCCCCGATACCCGCATCGTCCTCTTCAGCGGCCAGGCTGCAACCGTAGAAATCCTCGCCCGCGCTCGTGAGCGCGGCCACACCTTCGAGCTCCTTCCCAAACCCATTCACCCCACGCAGCTCATCAAGCATCTGCGCGAGTAGGCCTTCGTACACGGGACCCGCAGTCAATCGCCACAATAGCGAGGAACGCGCTCGTGGAGTCCTATCAAAATCTTCTCGTATGGCAACGCGCGGTGCAGCTCGCCGTCGCTCTGCACCGCCTCACCGACACCTTCCCTGACGCAGAGCGCGACGGCCTCGCGGCGCAGATTCGCCGCCTCGGCGTCTCCATCGCCAGTTGCATCGCCGACGGCTCCAGCCGCTCGTCGCCGGTTGAACACAAACACTTCCTCAACATGGCCCGCGGCGCTGCCTTCGAGCTTCAGACGCAGCTCGTCATCTCCAGAGAGCTCGGCTTGGGCAGCCCCCGCGATCTCGATCATGTCGAGCACCTCTCCACCGAGGTCAACCGCCTCATCCTCACCTCGCTCAAGAGCCTCTGACTGCGCGATCCCGCCTGACGGCAGCAAATCATTACGCGGCCAGACCGTATGCCAGGCTCTGCGCAGCCATTTATCCTGAACACACCACCGATGCCCAACCCGCTCCCCATCGCCATCTACTATGAGCAGCCGCACTGGTTCAAGCCGCTCTTCGCCGAGCTCGATCGCCGCGGCACGCCCTACGTCAAGCTCTATGCGCCGGAACATCACTACTCGCCTGATGACCATCCCGAAGAAAAGTACTCGCTCGTCTTCAACCGCATGTCGCCCTCCGCATGGAACCGCGACCATGGCGACCAGATCTTCTACACCCTCGGCTTCCTCGAGCACCTCGAGAGCAGAGGAGTGAAGGTCATCAACGGCTTCAAGGCCTTCCAATCCGAACTCAGCAAAGCCGGCCAGCTCGTCCTCATGGAAAAACTCGGCCTGCCCTACCCCAAGGCCCGCGTCATTCATCGTCCTGAACAAGCCGCCAGTGCAACCGACGGCCTGCGCTGGCCGATAGTCGTGAAGCCCAACATTGGCGGGTCGGGAGCAGGAGTCAAACGCTTCGACGGCCTCTCGCAGCTCCGCCACGCCATCGCCGAGCCCGCCGGTTCTCCCGACGCCCTCCAGTTCGGCCTCGACGCCACCGCGCTCGTGCAGGAGTTCATCCCCGCAGAAGGCGCGCACATCGTCCGCGTTGAAGTCCTCAACGGCAAATTCCTCTACGCCATCAAGGTGCACATCACCGGCGAGACCTTCGACCTCTGCCCCGCCGACATCTGCCGGACTACAACGGGACAGGACCTTGCCCGGGGGGCATGCGCCCTCGACGCCCCCAAAACCGGCATCACCGTCGAAGCCTTCAACCCGCCGCCCGACGCCATCCGCGACGTCGAACTTCTCATGCAGCACTCCGGCATCGCCATCGGCGGCGTCGAATACATCGCCGACTCCCGCCACGCACCCGGAGAGCCAGCGCAGCGCCTCTACTACGACATCAACGCCCTCTCCAACTTCGTCGCCGACGGCCCCCGCGTCCTCGGCTTCGATCCCTTCGCCAAACTCGTCGACTGGCTCGAAACCGAAGCCGGCATCACCACCGCAGTCTCGGTGTAGATCCGCTTCTAGATACCCCAAGCCCTCAGGCTCCGGTCTCTTTGAGTTCAGATTGAAAAAGGGTTTAGCCCCTGGGTATGCTTCGACTGCCATGTCCCGCCCACACCCCAAGCCGATTCTCACCTCGGTCGCCGCGCACCTCTACGTCCGCGACCTCAAAGCATCCGCCGACTTCTTCACCACCAGGCTCGGCTTCACCATCGACTTCATCTATGGCGACCCGCCCTTCTATGGACAGGTGCGGCGCGACAAAGCCCTGCTCCTGCTGCGTTCGATGGATGAGTCTTTCTTCGCCCGCAACGAAGACGCCATCCGCGAACGCGAAGCCGTGCTCTCCGCCTCCATCACGCTGGCCACCGCGGACGAGATCGAGCAGCTCTTCCTTGCCTTTCAAGCCGCCGGCGCGCCCATCCATCAGACCTTGCGCACCGAGCCGTGGCAGGCTAAAACCTTCGTTGTGAAAGACCCCGACGGCAACCTCATTCTCTTCGCCGCGCCCGCGAATTAACAGCGGAGCGGAGGGTGGTAATCCGCACCCGTGTACCCTAACTTTCATGCGCTACGGCTTCTGGCTCCCCGTCTTCGGCGGCTGGCTCCGCAACGTCGATGACGAACACATGCCCGCCACCTGGGACTACGTGCGCGATCTCTGCACCCGCGCCGAAGCCCTCGGCTACGACCTCACCCTCATCGCCGAGCTTAATCTCAACGACATCAAAGGCCCCGAAGCCGATTCGCTCGACGCCCTCACCACCACCGCCGCGCTCGCTGCCGTGACCAAAAAGCTCGAACTGATGGTCGCCGTCCGCCCCACCTTCCACAACCCCGCGCTGCTGGCCAAGCAGGCTGCCAACATCGACCGCATCTCGAATGGGCGCCTCACCCTCAACGTTGTCAGCTCCTGGTGGCGCGACGAGGCCACCAAATACGGCATCCCCTTCGACGAGCACGACGACCGCTACGCTCGCACCAGCGAGTGGCTCGACGTTCTCAACGGCTGCTGGTCCGGTCCCGACCACGGACAACACGCCTCTTTCCACGGCCGCTTCTACTCCATCGACGACAACATCCTCTCGCCCAAGCCCCTGCCACGCCGCTCCTACTCGCGCGCTCCCGAAGGCCTCACCCGCCCCACGCTCTACGCCGGCGGCGAATCCGAGACCGCCAAGAACCTCATCGCCGCCAAGTGCGACGCCTACCTCATGCACGGCGACGATCCCGCCACCATCGCCGCCAAGGTCGCCGACATGCGCGCCCGCCGCGCCAGGCACCCCGAGCTTCCGCCGCTCCTCTTCGGCGTCACCGGCTACTCGATCGTCCGCGACTCCGAAGCCGAAGCGAACAGGGAAGTGGACCGCATCACAGCCCAGCCCGACCCCACGCAATCGCCCGCCGGCTTCGCGAACTTCCAGCAATGGATCACCGGCTCGCAGCTTGAAAAGAAGCTCTCGCTCCGCGACTACTCGGTCTCCAATCGCGGCCTGCAGTCCGGTCTCATCGGCACGCCGGAGCAGGTCAAACAGCGTCTCGCCGACTTCGAAGCCGCCGGCTGCTCGCTCGTCCTCCTGCAAAGCTCCCCGCAACACGAAGAGATGGCCCGCTTCGCCGCGCAGGTCATGCAGCGCCCAGCTTCACTCTAATCATCTCGCTCCCACCAAAAAACACACAGACCCCGCATCATGCGGGGTCTGTAGACTCTCTGCCGCCAAAAGTTACGAGCGCATCAATCTGCGACGAGCAAGCCCGGCCATTCCCAACAGCCCGGTGCCCAGCAGAATCAGAGCAGAGGGCTCAGGCGTAACGCCGGTCACGGAGACATCACTCAGCAGCACCGCGCCGTCCGCGTTGCCCACCGTGGTCGAGGAAAACTCCAGCCACTCCGAGATTGCTGACGCTGTAAACGTCTCGGTCACTGACGTAAAGGGGTTTGTTCCCCCCACGCCATACACTGTCATCGTCGCCAGGTCATCCGATCCGACCGAAACCGTCAGCGTGGGCGCGCTGCCGCAGTTGTTGCAGTCCACCGTCTGGCGCGCATTCTCAAGGAAGCTCAGCGTGTAGGTAGCGCCAACTGTCAGGCCTGTGAGATCCGTGCTGAAGGAGCCGTCCTGCTGGATGAATCCGGCTGACGTGTCTCCACTCGGAAGTGTTCCGTTGTTCCAGAACCCGGCCACATTGAAGTCGGTCGAACCCGGCCCCCCGCCGCTCACGGTAGTACCGGTCCAGTCCGGCACGCTTCCATAGCCAGGGTAAGCGTTAGGGGGTGCAAAATCCGGGTTGGTAACAAAGTTGTCTGCCTTCGCCGCAACGGAAACACCAGCGAAGCAAACCAGAGCTGCGATTACGATGCCGAGACGCATGTGAATGTACCTCCCTGCGGGGAAAACCTGACTGACGATACTATCTCGGATGCAGTTCTGCACTCGTTTATGTAGCATTTTGGTGCACTCTTTGGTAACTATTTCTGACCTCTTCGGGAGTTACCAAGGCGCCGCTCACTAACCATCTCGCGCCGATTTGCCCTCTGTCCTTGCCAAATCTTATCCTGAGCCCATGGCTCCTCTCAATCGCCGCCGCTTCCTCGAGACCGCTGCCGCCACGGTCGCGCTTCCCAGCCTCCACTCCTTCGCGCAGGCTGTCTCAGCCCCCGCTGCCGCCCTCGCTCTCCATCCCGGCGAGCATGGTCCGGCCATCCCGGCCAACTACATTGGCCTCTCCTATGAAATAGAACAGCTCGCCGACCCCTCCTTCTTCTCCGCCTCCAACACCGGCCTCATCGAGCAGTTCCGCGCCCTCGCCCCGCACGGCGTCCTTCGCCTCGGCGGCAACACCTCCGATGTCGGCTGGTGGAAGCCCACGCCCACCTCCATACCGCCCGCGATCAACGTCCGCAACACCGGCGTCGGCGAGCCCAATGCCAGGCTCGCCTATCCCATCACCCCCCAGGCCATCATCAACCTCCGCGCCTTTCTCGACGCCACCGGCTGGAGCTGCCTCTTCGGCATCAACCTCGGCACCAACACGCCCGACCGCGCCGCCGATCAGGCTGTCTTCGTCGCCAGGACCCTCGGGCCGAAACTCGACTACTTCCAGATCGGCAATGAGCCGGACCTCTTCCGCACCCACCTCCGCGATCCCAAGACCTGGAACGCCAACACCTACTTCGACGAGTGGTCCGCCATGGCGCAAGCCATCCGCGCTCGCGTCCCCCACGCCCGCTTCGGCCTGCCCGACACCGCCGGCAACCCCGACTGGTACGCCGTCGTCGTCGATCGTCTGCTCGCCATGCCTCCCGGCACCGCGCCGCACATCGCCGCGCTCACGCACCACTACTACTTCGGCGGCCCTCCCTCCAATCCCAACGTCAACATCCAGCGCCTGCTCCAGCCCGACCCCCACGTCCTCAACCTCGCCCACGACATCTCCACCGCCGCCGCCCGTCTCAGCGCCGGCCTGCATGAGCCTGTCCCCTTCCGCATGTCCGAGGGCAACACCTGCTATCGCGGCGGCAAGCCCGGCGTCTCCGACGTCTTCGCCTCTTCGCTCTGGGCCGCCGACTACTGTCTGCTCCTCGCCTCGCTCGGCTACTGCGGCGTCAATCTCCACGGCGGCAGCGCCAAACAGGTCGCCAACTCCCTCGGCGGCACGCTGCCCGGCGATCTTCTCCTCAAGAATCCCAGCAACCCCAACGAGCCGCACCCTCGCCCCTTCTACACACCCATCGCCGATATCAATGGCAGCTACGTCGCCGAACCCGTCTTCCACGGCCTCCGCTTCGCGCAGCGCTTTGCCGGAGCCACCATGTTCCGCATCAGCTTCAACCCGGGCCAGGTCGACGCCACGGCCTATGCTGCCCGGCTCAGCTCCGGTCAGCCGGTCGTCGCCATCATCAACAAAGACAGCTCCCGCTCTCTTCCGCTCGATCTTCCCGGCTACGGCGTCGGCCACATCATGACCGCGAAGTCCCTGACCTCCACGACCGTCGAAGATCTGGAGCCCACCAACAACCGCGAAGCCTCCTCCGTCCCACCGGCAACCGCGATGCTGCTCTACAGCACCCGCGCCTAGCGTACTTGCTGTTGCTTTTCTTTCTGTCATTCCGAGTGCAACGAGGAACCTGCTTTTTGCCTATGCAGCGCAAGATGCTGAAAGCCTCCACCACTCCGGCACCTTCTTACTTCCAGATCCGGAACTCGCCGCTGCAATGCATCATGCTCATCAAATAGAGCATGCCATCGTAGTAGCGCTGCTCGCCTGAAGGCACCGGCATCTTCCACAGCTCGTCGACAAACGCGTTCGCATCCTCGCCCTTGGTCGCCGCCAGGCTTCCCACCGCGGCCGTCGCCACCATTCCCGGCGAATGCCTCTCGGAAAGCGGCTTCCCCTCCAGCGTGTAGCGATCGACGAACGTATGAATCCCCTGGCTCACCAAAAATTTCTGGTACCGATCGCTCAGCGCCGTCTCCTCCGCGCTCTTTCTCCACCACGACGAATCCACCGACCAGTTACTCACGCTCCGCCACGAGTCATACATAAACGGAGTCGGCTTCCCGTCCCATCCCATCGCCGGCGTCCCGTCGAAGTTCGCGCGGTCGGGCGTCAGCCCGGTCTGTGGCCCGGTCACCTTCGCAAAAAATCCGCGGCTCACCTCCGCCGCCCGCGCCCAGAACGCGCGATCCTCCTTCGGTCCCCACCGCGCCCACAGCTCATAAAACGCGGGCAGGTGATAGCTCGGGTCCGTCACCTCGTGCTCCCTATTCGGCATAACGTTCGGCACAAACTTGATCATCGTGTACTGCTCATTCACCATCGGCCCAATCGTCTCCGTCCTCGGCCCGCGAAACTTCGAGAAGTCCGGAAACGCCGGCTTCGGCGCAGCCTCTCCCCGCGCCTTCGCGGCCGCCGCTGCTGCAGCCGCGGCCTTCTCGTGCGCGGTATTATTCGGGCTCGGCCACGGATGGTTCGGCATCACAAACGGCGGGTCTTCAGGGTGGATTCTGAACGGCGGCGTCCCCGTGAGCACCGGATGATGCCGCATCCCGCGCAGAATCCTGTCCGCCTCGGCTTGATAGTTATAGATGCCCTTGCCATTCCCCCAACGGTGCGCCGCAAAGTATAGCGACATCACGAAGTACTCTTCGCCATCCGGAGCCGCGCCCGTGGATCGCGGCGTTCCATCCGTATTCATCGACCACGCAAAGTACCCCACGCTCGGGTTCTTCGGGTCGGTAATCAGCATGTACGTGTGCGCCCAGTTCCAGATCGCATTGAACTCATGCCTCTTATTCAGCTCCACCGCGATCATCATCCCGTAGCTCATACCCTCGGTGCGGGCATCGTTGTTCGCCCAGTCGGTGATGTATGCCAGCGGCCCGTTCGCATTCCTTCCCGCCTCGAAGTACACCGCCTGCGTCTCTTTGTCGCCATGGAAAAGCTGCTGAAACGCCGCCTCGATCTTCGCGCGGCTCTCCGCCGCTGAGTGCCCACGCTCTCGAAACAGATCGCGATATCTGCCCGTCGCATACGCTCCGCTTCCATCGTTGAGCTGCTGCGCGCAGGCAGCGCCGCCAGCCGGCACCACCATCGCACCCCACGCCGCCGCCAACAGCCAAACCCTTACTCTGCGCACATCACCCTCCACATCGAAGACCGCAAGCTCCAACGAATCCCACCATACACGCCGAAATTCCTGCTTCGCAGAAAACAAAATGCGGACGTCCGAAGGACGTCCGCACCCACAGTTCTTACCGTCTACTTCTCTACTGTCTGCTGTCTGCCCTTAGAAGACGATCCGTGCTCCCAGCTGCACCTGCCGCGGCAGGCTGTTCGAGATCACCGAAGTGATATACCCGAAGTTGCTCGCCGTCGCGCTCGAGATGTTCGGCGCCGCAAACACCGGATGGTTCAGGGTGTTGAACGTCTCAAACCGCAGTTGCAGGTACGATCCCTCCGTAAAGTGGAAGTCCTTCAGGATCGACGCATCGAGGTTGTTGTAACCATCCGACCGCACCCACGACATCGTCTGCGGCAGTGTCCGGTAGTGGTCGCTGTACTGTCCGTTGATGAACACGCTTCCGTCGCACGGCCCCGACGTCGGGCAGCTCGTTGAATTGCCCGTCACAAACAGATTTGTGCTCAGCGCCGGATGTCCCGAGCTGGTCGGCGACGCGTTCCGCGGCTGGTTCGAGATCTGACGAAGAGTCGCGCCCGCCTGCAGCGGAATATCCGCGGAAAACTCGATCGGAGCTCCCGTCTGGAACTGGTACACCCCGTTAATCACAAACCCGCCCAGCACCTCATCCCACAGCCTGCTCCCGCCGAAGCTGAACATCTTGCCCCGCCCGAACGGCAGGTCGTAGGTCGCTCCTGTCGTGAAGTGGTGCGTGTGGTCGAACGGCGAGATGCGCCGCTCCGGCATCGTGTCCTGGTCGTTCAGGAATGTGTCCGCCTCAATCAGCTTCGAGAAGCTGTAGTTGGCCGTCAGCGTCAGCCCATGCTTCGCGCGCTGCTCGATGTGGATGATGGCGCTGTTGAAATACGATTGCCCGATTGTCTGGTTCTGCTCCGTCACCGCGCTGGTCCCATACTGCGGATACGGAACGATGAGATTGCCGAACGAAACCTTCGCGCTGTTCGCGCTTCCGCCGTTCGGCAGCAGACCCGCGTAAGGATTGGGCACGGATTTTCCATACGCTGCCGCCAGTCCCTGGTCGCGATAAGGATTTGTCGTCAGATACTGCAGCTTCACCGCATTCAGGTTCTGTGCGGAGATCGGCAGGTGCAGCGAATGATTTCCGACGTACAACACCTCCAGCATCGTGCTGTTGGTCAGTGAGTGCTGCATGCCCAGGTCCCAGCGCTCCGCATAGGGATCGTGCTCCGCCGGCGCCAGGAAGCTGATCGACTGTCCAAGATACGTGCTCGCTCCCGCCGATGATCCCGCCGGCGGCACAAATCCGCTCGGGAACGGATTGCTCAGCGTGTTCGCCGGCGTCTGGTAGTTGTCCGTTGTCGACAGGTACGTGGTCGCCTGGCTGAACCCCTCCGAGTTGCTGATCGCCGACGAAGAGTACGTGCCCGTAGCCGCCAGGTTTGACAGCGTCTCCGGCTGCACGAAGATGCCGAACCCGCCACGCACCACTGTCTTCGCCGTCGCGCTGAAGGAGAACCCGATCCGCGGGCTCAGAAAGCCGCTCTCCGTCTGATAGACAGCCCCATTATGCGCGCTCGGGAACGTCAGCCCGCCCAGCGTGTTGATGCTGCTCACCGTTGCCGTCACCCCGTTCGAGGAGACAGTCTGCGCGGTGAAGGCCCCCGCCGCTGCCGCCGACGCCGAGTTGGTCGCCCCCGGATTGAACCCGTTTACCGTCCGCCCCATCTTCTCCCGGAAAGGCGTATCGATGTCGAACCGCAAGCCCAGGTTCAGTGTCAGCCGATCGTTCACCCGCCAGTCGTCCTGCACAAACGTCCCGGTGTAGTACTGGTGATAGTCCGAACGCTCGGCGATCATGTAAGAGCCTGAACTCGGCAGTCCGAACAGGAAGGCTGCCAGGTCGCCTCCGAACACATTGCTGTTCCCGCCCGATGTCCCCGAATTGATCCAGCTTGAATTGAAGGTGAACGTCCCCGACGACGCGCCATAGTTCTGCACGCTCAGCCGGTATTGCCGCCCGTCAAATCCGATCTTCAGCGTATGCCGTCCCAGCACCTTCACCATGTCCATGAAGAACTGATAGCTGGTGGTCGGATCCAGCGCCGATCCCGTATCGCCCAGGCACTGGTAGCTGGTCATGCTTCCGCAGCTTCCGCCGGTTCCAAAGTTGATATACGGAAGTTGCTCGAGCAGGCTGTTGCTCGCCATGTAGCTCGGGTATCCCAGCGAGGTCGGAGTGTACTTCTGCGCCGGCGTCCCATGCACCTCATTGAAGAGCGTCCAGTTCAATCGTGTGTCGAAGATCGTCGTCGAGTTCAGCGTGAACACGTTATCCAGCGTCGACCCGAAGTTCTCGCGCAGCAGCGTCGTTCCTGTAATGCCGTTGCCGAAGTAATCGTTCTTCGTCTGCGTGCGGTTGTTATGCCGGAAGTCGAAGAACACGTGGTCGCGCGAGCTCAGGTTGTAATCCAGCCGCCCAAACTCGTTGTTATACGTATCCGCGCTCGGCGCGTTGCTGATGTAGTTGTCCTGCCCCGTGGCCGTCGCCCCGGCCGTGTTATTCGCTCCGGGGAACAGCTTCAGATAGGCCAGCGCCACCTGGTCATACGGGTGGCCAACCGACGCCAGTTGGTTGTTCAGGATCGCTGTCCGCGACACGTTCGACCCCGACGTGGTCGCCGTAAACGGGTTGTACAGTTGGTTCGGATCGGCATACGGGCTCGTATTCGAACCCGAAGGATTGCAGATCGCCGCCGCCGTCGTAGGGTCGTTCGCAAAACCCGCCGGACATCCCGCCGCCAGCGTCTGCGAAAAGTCGCCACCCTCCTCCGCCGTCGTGGGAACCGTCGTCAGCGTGGTCACCGGCTGCGAATCTTTCAACCCTTCAAACGCAAAGAAGAAGAACAGCTTGTCCTTGCCGTTGAACACCTTCGGAACCCGCACCGGCCCGCCCACCGTCAAGCCGTACTGGTTGTAGTGCGTCACCGGCAGCTTCGTCACCGGAACCGTCCGATCGTCGAAGTATGTATTCGCATCCAGATCGGAAACCTGCGAGAACTCATAGACCGTTCCATGCAGCCGGTTCGTTCCGCTCTTCGTCACCTGGTTGATCACGCCGCCGATCGTGTGCCCGAAGCTCGCATCCGTATCGAACGGCCGCACCGACACCTCCTGCACCGTATCTTCCGTCGGCGCATAGGCCAGCGCGCCCAGCAGCGTCAGGTCCGGCGACCCGTCCAGCAGCACCTCGCTCACCTGGTTCGGCGTTCCCGCAATCGACCACGAGTTCCCCGCATTGTTATCGAACGGATGCACCAGCTGTGGCGCCGCCGTCGTAATCACGCCCACCGAAAGCTCGGTCAGCGTCGTCGGCGTCCGCCCGTTCAGCGGAAGGTCCGCCACCGACTGCGTCGAAATCACCTGCCCCACCGATGCATTGGCCTGGTCCAGCAGCGGAGCCGCTCCGGTCACCTCCACCGTCTCATTCGTATTACCGACCTTCAACGCAATATTAATGATCGGGTGCTCCTGCGACTCGAGCGTAATCCCGGAGTGCGTCGTCGTCTGAAATCCCTGCGCCGTCACCGTCACCGTATAGTCGCCCGGCAGCAGGAACGGCTCCACATACTGTCCTGCCGAGTCGCTCTTCGTCCGGTTCACCGTCCCGGTGTGCACCTCTTTCACCACCACCTGCGCTCCCGGAATCACCGCTCCGCTCGGGTCGGTCACCGCCCCGCTGATCGTCCCCCGGAACTCCTGCCCGTGGCCCCATCCTGTAAGACAAAAAAGTACCGCTCCCAGGAACACTCCCAGGCCTGCTATCCGTTTCACCGTCTGCATGTCACTGCTCCTTAAAATGATCCCTGTAGCTCTTTCTTTCGACTTCGCTCAATCGCGTTTATGTCCTGCAATCGCCGTCAAAATCGAGGAAACCCGTGCTCACCCCATCCCTTTCTTCGAGACCGCCGTGAAACCTCGAACCTTGCTCCGCAACTCCCATCGCCTTCCGTTGGAAAAACTGGCTGCGGCGGAATTATGTCGCGTCATCCGCATACCTGTCAAACAGGTCTTAGACCATCATCAGCCATCTTCAGCACCATCGGCTCGTCCGTGCCCACGCCACGCCGCACATTACCTTTGCGTATCTTCGAGGCACCGCCGTCACGCTGCGTTGCCCGCCGCGCGTCTACACTCAAGTCCATAGTCCGGCTACACTCAGCTTGAACAGCCCCTGCTGGCATTCGCCTCAAATAGCCCTTCAATCGTCTGGATAGACTCATCGACCTATGTGTGGAATCGTCGGATATATCGGCCCCAAACCCTGCGTCCCTGTCATCATGGAGGGCCTCGCCCGCCTCGAATACCGCGGCTACGACTCCGCCGGCATCGCCGTCGCCGGTGGCGCCGCGAACGGCTCGCCCAACCCCCTCCAGCTCCGCCGCGCCCCCGGCAAGCTCCGCAATCTCGCCGAGATCCTTGAGCGCGACCCCGTCCACGGCACCTACGGCATCGGCCACACCCGCTGGGCCACCCACGGCCGCCCCACCGAAGAAAACGCCCACCCGCACCGCGACGGCACCGGCACCCTCGTCGTCGTGCACAACGGCATCGTCGAAAACTACCTCACCCTCAAGCACGAGCTCATCGCCAAAGGCCACACCTTCGCCTCCGAGACCGACACCGAGATCATCGCCCACTTAATTCAGGACGAGCTCGAGAATCACGCCAAGGCCCACAATGAAACCTCCGAAGCGAATGAAAGCGTAGCCGTCATTGGCGACGACAAACTGCGCGACGCGCGTCCGCCCGTGCGGCTAGCACTCGAAGAGGCTGTCCGCCGCGCCTGTCGCCGTCTCACCGGCGCCTTCGCCATCGGCGTGCTCTCCGCCGCCGAACCCGACAAGATGGTCGCCGCCCGGCTCGGCCCTCCCATCGTCCTCGGCCTCGGCGACGGCGAATTCTTCCTCGCCTCCGACGTCCCCGGCATCCTCCACCACACCCGCAACATCTACTTCCTCGCCGACAACGAAGTCGCCACCCTCACCCCCGCCGGCATCGTTCTCACCGACTTCGAAGGCCAATCCAAAAGTCTAAAAATCCAGCGCATCACCTGGGACCCCATCCAGGCCGAAAAGGCCGGCTACAAGCACTTCATGCTCAAGGAAATCAACGAGCAGCCGCGCGCCGTCCGCGACACCACCCTCGGCCGCATCTCCTTCGACACCGGCCGCGTCTTCCTCCCCGACATGGCCATCACCCCCGCCGAGTTCAAAGCCGCCACCTCCATCACCATCGCGGCCTGTGGCACCAGCTGGCACGCCGGCCTCGCCGGCAAGTTCATGATCGAGCGCCTCGCCCGCCTCCCCGTCGACGTCGACTACGCCTCCGAGTTCCGCTACCGCGACCCCATCCCCTCCGCCACCACCCTCGGCCTGCTCATCACCCAGTCCGGCGAAACCGCCGACACCATCGCCGCCCAGCAGGAGCTCATCGCCAAAGGCTCCCGCACCCTCGCCATCTGCAACGTCGTCGGCTCCGCCGTCACCCGCCTCGCTGCCGGAACCATTACCACCAACGCCGGCCCCGAGATCGGAGTGGCTTCGACGAAGGCGTTTACTGCCCAACTTACCGCCCTCTTCACTCTCGCGCTCCATCTCGCCCAGGTCCGCGGCACCATCTCCGACGCCGCCAGCCTCCACTACGCCACCGAGCTCTCCCACCTCCCCGCCAAGCTCGAATCCGTCCTCCGCTCCGTCGACGACATTTGCGCGAACCTCGCCAAAGAGTTCTCCACCTCCCGCGACTTCCTCTTCCTCGGCCGCGGCATCCACTACCCCATCGCCCTCGAAGGCGCGCTCAAGCTCAAGGAGATCTCCTACATCCACGCCGAAGGCTACCCCGCCGGCGAGATGAAGCACGGCCCCAACGCCCTCATCGACGAGACCCTCCCCGTCGTCGTCATCGCCACCAAGGACCCCGCCGACCCCGCCTCCGTCCTCAAGTACGAAAAGACGCTCAGCAACATCCAGGAAGTCACCGCGCGCTCCGGCCGCGTCATCGCCATCGCCACCGAAGGCGACCAGCACATCCATCAACTCGTCGAGCACGTGATCGAGGTCCCCGCCGCCCCCGAGCTCTTACTTCCGATCTTAGAAGTCGTCCCCCTCCAACTCCTCGCCTACCACATCGCCGTCCGCCGCGGCTGCGACGTTGACCAACCAAGAAATCTGGCGAAGAGCGTAACTGTGGAATAATTGCACGTACATTGGCTCGGGCAGCTTAATCTGACTCGATCAGTGATATCTGGTGCGGGATTTCCACATATGCTAGTCACTTTCTCGGTCGCAAACTTCCGATCCTTCGATTCCGAAGAGACATTCAGCCTGATTGCAAGTGGTCGATTAGCTGGCTCACATGACGACCACCTCTGTCCGATCCCAAATTCTGACAGGAAAGTGCTGCGTGCTGGCGTTATTTATGGCGCGAACGGAGCCGGCAAATCGAACCTATTTAGAGCCCTGAAATTCGTTCAGGACGCCGTGGTTGAACCTCCCGAAAGGGACACTGGAACCGATCGTAAGCCGTTTCGATTGAATCTCGAACCCGCTCTTGAATCGTCCTTTGACGTTCAGTTCATCTCGGCAAACCGGTTGTTTAGGTTCGGCTTCAAAGCGAGCGATGACGCTATCACGGAGGAATGGCTCACCGAAATCACTGGGAGTCGTGAGCGCACACTTTATGAGCGCAAAACAGAAGCCGATGGCAGAGTCGTAGTCGACGCCCAGGGACTAGAAACTGATTCCAAGCAGGCCTACACGCTCGCATCGTTAGGTGGCCAGAAGAATCAGACCTTCCTCGCTACAGTAATCTCGACGCTTCAACGTGGTGAGTTTGGAGGCAAACTTAGCAGTGTAATCGAGTGGTTCGAACACTCCCTCAAACTAATTAACCCGCAGTCTCGCTTCTCTAAGCTAGCCGCGTACCTTGACGAGCATCCTGAGTTCGCCCTGTTCGCAAGCGAATTTTTGCGATCCGCCTCGACGGGCGTCGATTCGCTTGATGTCCACAAACTCGAGCTGACCGAAGAGCAGATGAAAACACTTCTGCCGAAATCCCTTGAGCTAATGGGCGAGTCCGAAGACGAAATGGACGTAGCAGAGGGCTATCAGATAGTGCGCACAAAGACCTCTGAGAAACCCTACAAAGTGATCAGTGTTCGATCGCTCCACCGCGCCAAGGATTCAAAACAGGTCCAATTCCAATTATCGGACGAGTCTGACGGGACAATACGCTTGCTCCATCTACTCCCCGCGATCCACGACCTCGATGAGGAGGAAATCGTCTACTTTATCGATGAGATAGACAGAAGCCTCCATCCCAACCTGATCATTAGCTTTTTCGAATTCTTCTTAAATGCCTGCCAGAAGTCAGCGGCACAGATGATCGTCACAACGCATGAGTCAAACTTGCTTGATCTGGATGTTCTCCGACGCGACGAAATCTGGTTTGCGGAAAAGGATCGAAACTCAGCGACACGGCTCTACGCACTGACCGATTTCAAGGTTAGAAAAGATGATTCCGTCAGAAAGCACTATCTTCAGGGTCGCTTCGGTGCAGTCCCGTTCCTAGGGGACATTAACCGACTCATCGCGAAGGAGAACTGCGATTGAGCCTAATTCAGCGGAAACCACGACCGATCTTATCCAGAGACAAAGACCCAGACCAACTTCGGGACACAAGGCTATTCATCGTAGCTTGTGACGATAAGCACGCCCCTAAACAGTACTTCGGGTTTTTCCGCCTGCCCAGAGTAGTGGTGAAGGTTGTGGAAACCGCTGACGGAACGTCCGTTGCGGAGCATGTACTTACTCGCCTCATGGAGTTCGACTACGAACCTGATGATGAACTCTGGATGCTGCTTGATACGGACCACATGCTGGAAAGGAACCACATTCGCGGCTTCCTGAGAGCACTGCGCAACGCAAAAAGGAGAGGAGTGCAAATCGCCATTAGCAGGCCGTCATTCGAGTTGTGGCTGCTTCTTCATCATGAGCCAGAACAGGCGGTCAAACATCTCACCTCCGCTAGCGAAACTGAATCGGCACTGAGGAACGCGCTGGGCGAATATAACAAGGTGCTCCTGAAAGAGACGGACTTTCCACTGAACACCATCGTTACAGCATGCCAACGCGCAATCAGGCTGGACGAGCGGAAAGCTGAACTAATACCCCGATCAGTGGGGTCGCGAGTTTATCGGCTTTGGTTGTCGATCGCAAAGAAGACGATGGTTAGCGAACTCCCTCCCGAACTGCTGGGCCTCGTTCCGATCGCGAACGAAGACTAAAGCCCGGATAATCCAGGTGGCCGGGTGCCTCATTCATCGCAGCTTCATCGCCGGGTGCCCCATTCATCGCGGCATTACCGCGATGAGTGGGGTATGCTCCTGCTCATCACCAAGTCCGACCAGCGCGCTAAAATCGCCGCGAGGTGAACCATGATCAAACCGGCATGGGACCGCGTGACCCGGGATCACGTCTCACGCGCCATCGCAGAGTACAACCGCCTGGGCCCGGAGCCGTTCTTCGCCCAGCACGGCTTCGGCCCCACCACCACCTACGATCTGGTCCAGAACCGCCGCCGCTACCCACCCAAGGCAATCCTCGGCACGGCGTATGAGTTCGCCACCGGAAAACGCCTCGACTCCACTGACTTCGAAGGCGGCAAGTCCGACGCGGTAAAAGTGCTCGAAAATCTGGGCTTCACCGTCAAGAAAAAGCCGACAAGCTAACCACCCCGCGCAACCCGTAACGCCTCTCTCCCCTCTGAATCACCTGTCAGAGGAACAAACTTCAAAGGAGACGCACCGTGGATCTGCACGTCCATCACGTCAACATCAGCCGCTACATCCAGTCCACCGAGGGCACGCACTCGCTCCTCATCTGGCTGATCATCGGTCTCATCGCCGGCTACCTCACCGGCAGGATCATGCGCGGCGCGGGCTTCGGCCCCCTCGCCGACATCATCGTCGGCATCATCGGAGCCATCATCGGCGGCCTCATCATGGTCTCGCTCGGCTACGCCGGCACCGGCGGCTTTCTCTACACGGTCTTCGTCGCGATCATCGGCGCCGTCATCCTCACCTTGATCGTGCGCCTCCTCACCGGCCGCCGCCTCTGACATCTCTGGCAGGCTCGCCCCGGGATGTGAATCTTGGCGAGCCAACGCATCCTCTCTCCGCGACGCGTATAGTAGGGCGACCCTCGGCCCCGCCCTACCATCCCACTGCACTCTCAGGAGAGCCCATTGCTCAAATCCATCTGTTGCACCTCCGCCGTCCTTCTTGCGGTCACGGTCACGCCCGTTGCCTTCGCCGCCCACACCCACATGGCGGCGCACAGCACCTGGACCCTCAACCTCGGCGAGTCCAATTTCGCCGGCGGCCCTTCCATGAAGAGCGACACCTTCGTCATCCTCGCCGATAACGAAAAATGGGCCAAATGGACCGACCACATGGTCGACGGCGACGGCAAAGCCTGGAAGTCCTCCTGGAGCGGCCCCGAGGACGGCAGCCTCCATCCCTTCACCGGCATGCCCGGCTCCTTCAGCACCAGCGCCGCCACCGACGTCAGCGTCATGACCTTCCCCGACGGCACGGTCCAGACCTGCGACTTCTCCCTCACCAACAACGATAAGAAGTACGTCGAAAAGTGCGTCGCCAAATCCCCCGGCGGCAAAGAGGTCCACCAGACCCTCGTCTACGATCGCACCAAATAGTCATGGCGGCCAGGCGGCCGTATTCGTCGCAGAGCCGTAGTGGCCGCCCCACCCCTTGACACCGCCGGTACAATATAAATGAAGATTCAGACAGCCCGGCCTCGCCGGGCTGTTCGTCTTTCAGGGCAGATAGCACACCCGAAGTCCGGACCTAAGTAAAATCATCCCAAGACTTTGCGCAAAATAAGGGGGAGGGGGTCTCTCCGGGCCGCTACCGTGAATTCAGCCGTCGCCGCCTCGCCATCCACAACACCACCAGAGCTCCGGTTCCCATCAGCACCCATCCGCCCGGCTCCGGCGTCTCTGACGCCTCGGCATCGAGCGCCGCCTGCGTCACATGCGTAATATCCACCGCCTCGTAAAACTCCTCGCTGAAGTGGTCATCCCAGGCAATATCGCCCAGCGCGTTGAGCATCATCGCGCCCCCTCCGCCCGGTGCCACCAGGTCCGCCAGCAGATCGCCGCCCGCGTACACCCCCGTCGCCAGCTCCTCCGTCCCCGAATACCCGGTGGACGCCTCGCGCGCACCGTTGCACACCGCATTCTCCACCGTGAACCCCGCCGCCACGCTGGGGCTGCACCCCGTGCCATCGTCAAACACCAGGCTCGGCGGCGCAATCGACTCACTCGTCGCTCCGTCGGCATAAGTCGTAAAACACGCCGTCTCGCAGTACAACGAGTTATCCAGCACCACCGCGCCCGAGTCCGTCATCCCATACAAAAACACACCCTGGTCCGATCCGAGCGCCACCACCTCGTACGAGTCTGCTTGGCAGATGCGAGGCACCATCGCGAAGCCCAACATCACGAGACAACAGAAGGCCGAAAAACGGAAGAGGCGCGAAAGCTGCATAGAAACCCCGTGGGCAGGACGTTGAGAAACCACCTGTAGAGTCCCACGCCGGGTGCCCTCGCCGAAATCCTCGTTCTGGTCATTCGCCCACCCAATCTGGGGATACCGCTGCCGTCCCGCAGACAAGAAAAGCCGCCTCCCGAATCCGGAGAGGCGGCCCTTGTCTCAATCGACTTCCTTTACGAGCGCGAAAAAATCTTGCGCCGAGCCACACCGGCCAGCCCAAGCAAGCCGCTGCCCAGCAGCGCCAGGCTACCCGGCTCCGGCGTCGCGCTTATGTCCGACTGCAATACCGACGGCAGCGCATTCACATTCGTGTACAGAACCTCGAAGTCATAGGTCCCCGAGGTGGTCACGCTGAACGTGTTGGTAATGGCTGTCGTAGGGGTGCCGGCGTTGATGTACATCGATCCGTTCAGGAACAGGTACATGCCGTCGTCGTGCGTGAAGCTGTACGTCTGGCCGCCCACGAGGTAGGTCTCGCCCAGGAACTCATAGGTGTCGTTCAGGTTGGTCGCCGATGTGCAGGCCGTGCCGCCGCCAGTGCAGGTCAGCCCCGTCCCGGAACCCGAGTTAACGAACCCCTGGATCGTGCCATCCCCACCCGAAGGCACATCGAAGTCGAACGACGACGCCGTGAAGGTAGCGAACGACGGCCCGCTCGGCACCGTGGAGCTGAGAACTGCAGGGTAAGCAGGCTGGTTGTTCCAGACTGTGACCGAGATGTCCTCGGCGTGCGCCGCTCCGGCAAGCGACATCATCGCTGCCAGAGCCGAAGAAAGACAGAAGACCCGAAAGCTCAATCGCATATATAGACTCCTCTTACGAACTACAGATTCGGAGGTGCTGGATAGCAGTCAAATAAGCACGCCGAGGACCATTCCGCACCCCATGGACCTGTCAGAACCCGCTGAAACCCACCCAATTTTGGACCTCTCCGCTATGTTCGCGCCTTCCTTGCTCGCCACAGGTGCATCGTGTGCAGAATCTTGCAAGGGAAAGGGAATCGGCTTACCCATGTCTGATCGCTACAATCCGCGAACGGAGAGCGCACCCGGAGCCTGCATTCGCAAGCCGCCTCAATCCGCAACCATCAACTCGCCCGCGACGATGGGCCTCGTCCGCGGCAGCATCCCACGCAATCCTGCAACTCCGATCACCAGCAGCGCCCCGGTGAACAGTCCCAGCTTCATCACCGCCGTCTTCCGGCTCAGCGGCATCGTCTTCCACGCGATCAGCAGCAGCGTCTGCGCCGCCGTCACGCTCCACACCGCGGCATAAAAGTATCTCCGCTCCGATCCCTCACCCTTAGTCGAAACCCCTGCACGCGGCAGCAAGCCCGCCGCGCCCGCCAGCAAAATCGTCGCGCACACAGGCGCATACATCCACCGGTACAGCTGCTTCGTCCGCCACGCGCCCGTCGCCGCCGCAATCGCCAGCGCCAGCAGATTGATCGCCACAAAGCTCAGCAGCGCACTCCACGCAAACGTGTAGCACACCCGACGGTACAGCGGGTTCGCCCTCGCCTCATCGAAGCGCAGGATGTACGGCCGCGGCTCCACGCCCGGCAACCGCCCGCGCAGCCCCGCCGCGCCCGTGCCCGCCAGCACCGCCGCCAGCCATGCCAGATTCGGCCATCCCAATCCGCGCGCAAACAGCCGGAAGGTCAGCGGCCCCGGCGCTAGAAAGAACACCCAGATCCAAATCGGCCAATGCGCCAGCCGATATGCCGGCTTATTCCACTCCCGAATCCTCCGCTCCTCCGCGCGCTCCACTCGGCCGCTGTATCGCATACTCGCGAGTCTCACAAAGCGCCGCTCCTCCGTCAACACCGCTCCTCCGTCAACGATGTTCACCGCCGGAGATAAGGAAGTCGAGTGCCGCACGCCGTCTGTGGGGCTATAATTCCGCCACGGCTCTGACATCCAGGAGGTTGCTCGTGAAAAATCTCTCCCTTCTCACCGCACTCGCTCTTTCACTCGCTACGGCGACGGCTCTCGGGCAATCCTTCACCGGCGTCGTCTCCGACGCAATGTGCGCGAAGAATCCGGCCAAGGCCTCCAGCGCGGCTCACGCCGCCTGCGCCAAGAAGTGCATCAAGATGGGCTCGCCCGCCGTGCTCATCGTCGACGGTAAGGTCTATCCCGTCTCCAACCCTGACAAGCTCACCGCCTACGCCGGCCAGAAGGTCACCGTCGAGGGCACACTCGCCGCCGGCACGCTCACCGTCAAGTCCGTGAAGGACTAGCTCGGCTCAAAGGCTTTCGCCGCCGCCGCGCTCTTCGTGTGCCCGCGCGCGCGTCTCCTCGTTCTTCACCGGCGTCATCGGCCGCATTCACCGTCATTTCTCCTGGCGCTTCTCGATTTCTCCTGGCGCTTCTCGTGGTGCAACCGGCCCTCCGCATCATCTGGCTGGGCCACGCTCGCACGAATCCATCGACACAAGACCGCTCGGACGGCCTCGGGAAATTTTCTGGCTTTGCCATGCAAGAGCTTGCACTTGCGGGTAAATTGGGCTCGATAACTCGTTGCAAATGCAATCGCAATAATGGAAGCCAAAGTGCTCTGAAGTCACAGCAAACGGGCTTTATCTATCTGAAGTCGAAGACCGGGTCAACGGTTTCACGCCGTGTACTGTGGCTTTTTCATTCTGCAAAAGTCCTCTCCTGGCGCGGGATCTCTCTTGACTCCTGTCTGTGGTGAACCGGGTCTTCCCGGCAATCATCGCGAAAGGACGGGTGACACCAGAAGCATAGATCTTTAGGCTCCCTCATCGGCCCCTTTGCAACACTTCCCCCCACGATGTACCAGGGAACAACCTCAATCTATTTTGCGATTCGGAGTCGTCTCATGATTTGTTGCCGGCGTCTTTCCGCCCTCTGCGCGCTCCCGCTCATGCTCGGGTTCGCTGCCATTTCGTCTTCACAAACCTCCGCAAGCTCCCGGATCACCCAGGTGATCAACAACAACCAACGCATCGTTCTTTCCGGCAACACCCGTCCCGAGGCCACGGCGGCCAATGACGCCGGCCCAGTCGACGCTTCGATGAATCTGGCGGGTCTTCAACTCGTACTGAAGCGTTCGCCACAGGCGCAATCGGCCTTTGATCAATATGTGGTCGATCTCACCAATCCCAAGTCGCCCAACTTTCACCAGTGGCTCACCAACCAGCAGATCGGCGAGAAGTATGGACCGTCTGCCGCCGACGTCACCAAGATCAGCGACTGGCTCGAAGCGCAGGGCTTCGCCGTCCACGGCGTGAGCCCGGACGGAATGACCCTCGAGTTCTCCGGAAGCGCCTCCGCCGTGGCAGCAGCCTTCCACGCACCTCTGCATAACCTGGTCGTCAACGGCGCCTCCCACTTCGGCAACATGAACGACCCGCAGATGCCGGCCGCTCTTGCCCCGGTGGTCGGCGGCATCGCCAAGCTGAACAACTTCCAGCCGCACTCCATGGCCAGAGTACGAGCCAACAAGAGTGCCATCGCCAAGGGAAACGCGGGCGCCGGTGAAAACTACCTGGGCGCGGCCGATCTCGCCACCATCTATAACTTCAAGCCGATCTTTGCCTCCGGAATCACGGGCAAGGGCCAGACCATCGTCCTCATTGAAGACACCGACCAGTACAGCGTCGGTGACTGGTCGGTCTTCCGCAAGATCCTCGGCCTCAGCCGTTCCTACCCCTACGCCACGCTCACCCAGGTTCATCCCGCCGGCAGCAACACCTGCTCGCCTCCGGGTGTCAACGGTGACGACGGTGAAGCGGCCATCGACATCGAGTGGGCCTCCGCGGCCGCTCCCAATGCGGCGATTGTCAACGCCGCCTGTGCCGATACCACCCAGTTCGGCGGCTTCCTCGCCCTCGCCAATCTTCTTCAGGGCACGCCCCCGAAGATCGTGAGCATCAGCTACGGAGAGGCGGAAGCCGAGCTGGGCGCAACCGAGAACGTCTACATCAACAACCTCTATCAGACCGCGGCAGCCCAAGGCGTCTCCGTCTTCGTCTCCTCCGGCGATGAAGGCGCAGCCAGCGCCGACGCCAACCAGGCCACGGCCACTCACGGCATCGGCGTCAGCGGATTCACCTCCACGCCCTACAACATCTCCGTCGGCGGTACGGACTTCGGTTTCGCCCCCTTGGGAACGCCGGGAACCTACTTCAGCAGCTCCAACGGACCGAACTTCCAGACCGCGCTCTCCTATGTACCGGAGATCCCCTGGAATGACTCCTGCACCAGCTCCCTGATCGTCAACTACCTCGGGTATCCCTCCACCACCGGACCGGACAGCTTCTGCAACCTGACCGGCGAGCTGGTCACCACTGCCTCCGGCAGCGGCGGGCCCAGCGGCTGTGCGACCGGTGTGCCCACGACATCACATGTTGTCAGCGGAACCTGCGCCGGCTATGCCAAGCCCTCCTGGCAGAGCCTCGTCGGTGTGCCCGCCGATGGCGTTCGTGACATCCCCGACGTCTCGCTCTTTGCCGCCAACGGCGTATGGGGCTCCTACTACACCGTCTGCTACTCCGATCCCGCAGCCGGAGAAACTCCATGCGGCCCCGACCCCGCTGCCTGGGCAGGCTACGGCGGCACCTCCATCTCCAGCCCCATCTGGGCCGGCATTCAGGCGCTCGTCAACCAGAGCACCGGCCTGTCGTGGGGTAACTCTAACCCCGTCCTCTACACCCTCGCCAACAGCGAGTACGGCGGATCGGGCGATTCCGGCTGCAACTCCTCACTGGGCAATGCCGTGGGCGGCAACTGCGTCTTCTACGACATCACCCAGGGAGATATGGCAGTCGATTGCGCCGCCCTCAGACGCACGCTCTACAACTGCTTCAACGATGGTGGAACCTACGGTGTCCTCTCCACCAGCAACTCAACCAAGAATCCCGCCTACGGCACCAACGTCGGCTGGGACTTCGCAACCGGTATCGGCACAACGAATGCCAGCAATCTGGTCAACGCATGGACTACCTACGCTACGACTGCTGTCCGGCGGTATTGAGGAACGACTTCTAACTAAAGGATGAAACTTATGCGAAAAACAATCATTGCTTTGTCAGCACTCGTTGTAGGCCTTATGGGAGCAGGCATCTCAAACGCGCAGGACGCCTGTCAGGGCGTCACCGGCAACCTCGTTGTCAACTGCGGCTTTGAAACCGGCGACTTCACAGGCTGGACTCTCAACGACCCATCCGGCAACTCGTTCGTAAACGGCTTCAACGCCTACAGCGGGAATGATGCAGCCTGGCTGGGCCCATTCCAGACCACCGGCACGCTCTCGCAATCCATCGCGACCATCGCGGGTGACACCTACCAGGTTTCGGTCGCTGTGGCGAACGACACTGGATATTCACTCGGTTATCCCAACAGCTTTGTCGGCACCTTCGACGGAGATTCGTGGCTGGCCGGTATAAATGAGCCTGTGTTGCCCTACGAACTCTATGTTGCGGACTTCGTAGCCAGCGGCTCCTCGGCTTCGCTCTCCTTCACGGCCGAGAACGACGGAGGCTACTGGGACATCGATTCCGCCAGCGTGGTCGATCTCACCCCGCCTCCGCCTCCCCCGACAACCCCTGAGCCCGGCAGCTTCGCGCTGTTCGGCACAGGTGTTCTCGGCCTGGCGGCAGCGGCGCGCCGTCGCTTCCGTCGCTGATCCTCCAACCCTTGGAGAAGGGCCCGTCTCGCAAGAGGCGGGCCCTTACCTTTTCCTGATCGGCTCTGCTACCCTTCCGCGGTAGCCACACTTCCTTCGGAGGTCTCCTCATGGGTCACAGCATCATCGCGTGGATCATCATCGGCCTCATCGCTGGCTGGATCACCGGCAAACTCATGAAGGGCTCCGGCTTCGGTGCGCTCATGGACATCGTCGTCGGCATCATCGGCGCTCTGATCGGCGGCTTCATCTCCGCGCGTCTTGGCCTCGGCGGCGTGGGTCAACATGGCCTCATCGCGAGCATCATCATCGCCGTCATTGGCGCCGTCATCCTCACCCTGATCGTCCGTCTTCTCACCGGCAACCGCCGCGCCAATCTCTGAATCAGGGAACCGTCCCCTCATAGATCTCGAATCCTCCCCCGGTTCGCCCGCTGCGAACCCCCGTCCCCGGCACGTCTGCCGTGCAAAGCCCTCTGTTTTTCTGATCTTTGGCCCCAATGCCACGTCAGCCGTCCTTTTCTGCATCGAATACAGCGGAGGAAAACAGCTCGATGGATCCCCGAATTCTTATCGCAATCATCATTGTCCTGGCCATCATTCTCATCGTGGCCATCGTCGTTGCCACCCGCCGGCAGCGCTCCACCCATCTCCGCCGCCAGTTCGGGTCCGAGTACGACCGCGCCCTCCAGAAGCACGGCAACGCCAAAGCCGCCGAAGCCGATCTCGCCCAGCGCGAGGAGCACGTTCATAAGCTCACCCTGCGCGAGCTCCCCGCCTCCGAGCGCACCGCCTTCGCCGACGAGTGGGCCGCCGTCCAGCGCCGCTTCGTCGACGACCCCGCCATCGCCGTCAGCGAAGCCGATCGCCTCGTCGAGCGCGTCATGGCCGCCCGCGGTTATCCCGTCGCCACCGACTTCGAGCACCGCGCCAACGACATCTCCGTCGACTACCCCGGTCTGGTGCAGAACTATCGCTCGGCTCGCGACATTACCCTCCGCCATCGCACCGGCAGCGCCACCACCGAGGATCTCCGCCAGGCCATGGTCTACTTCCGCTCGCTCTTCGAAGAGCTGCTCCAGTCCAAATCGGTCGTAGTCGACGACACCACCATCCTCAAGCGCGCCTCTTGACTCTTTACCTTCCCACATTCGCGAAGGGAAACCCCGAAGGCACTTCCACGTGCAGACCCCCCTTCGCGTGCAAAATCCATCCGTCTAGCCTTTTCGGGCCTCCCGCGTCTTATCCTGAGTACGCTAAGTACGCTGGAGCATTTTTTCTGAAGATCGAATCAGATCCGAAGCGTCAGGAAAAATGCTTTAAGGAGACGGATTGCGCCTCAAAGAACTCGTCACAGTCCTCACGCTTGTTCTCGGCCTCAGCGCCCTGCATGCGGGCGCGCAGGCCACTCCCACCGCCAGCCGCCCGCTCGAGCTCTCCACCTTCGGCGGCATCACCGGCACCTACACCGGCCTTAGCAGCGGACGCAACCTTGGCATCACCGCCGGCGTCGACGTCGGCTTTCGTCCCTTCTTCGGCATCCGTCCCTTCCTCGAAGGCCGCGGCACCTATCCCATCGACGGCGGCGGCATCGACGCGCAGAAGAATGCACTCGGCGGCGTGCGCTTCTCGCGCCCCGTCTTCCGCAACATCGACGTTTATGGCGACATCCTCTACGGCCGCGGCGCGATCAAGTACGAGAGCGGCGGATACCCCAGCCTCTCCGGCCAGTATCTCTACATCCGCAGCACCTCCAACGTCTTCTCTCCCGGCGTCGGCGCTGAGCTCCACCTCACCGACCACTTCTCCGCGCTCGCCGACGCGCAGTTCCAGCACTGGAACACGCCCGCCACCGCCTCCGGCCACATCTGGGCCAAAGCCCTCACCCTCGGCGTTCGCTATCGCTTCAACTTCAACCGCCGCGGCTACGCCACGCGCTAAAGCGATCGACATATTCACTTTGGAGAAATTCTCTTTGGGGAAAGCCCTCGGAATCTATGAGATTGTCATCCTGAGCGGAGCGAAGGACCCCCGTATTTCGTCCGGATCACCGAGATCTTGCTGGAAGATGAATTGAGGCCGATCTCACGAAGCCTCAAAGTCGATCTGTCGATACCCGCTGAAGTATCTCTCCCACAACTCCTGCCCTCAATACCGTTCCATCACCTGCGGATGCCGCCGCAGCTGCCAGCACGCGCCGCTCCCTCCCTGATCGAACAGCGACTCGCTGCACTCCACCCTCTCCATTCCATCCGGGTCGAGCATTTCTCCTGAAGGTGTAGTACGAGGCCGATGCCGTTCGGGCCGTTTTCCTGCGAAGAAAGCGGCATTCGCAGATGCGTCCCGGGCACAGTATCAGGAGAATGCTCTAGTAGTCCTCTTTATTTCCCTTCAGCTCTGCGACCGTAAAGTGGCTCACCTCGACCGTGCCCATGCCGCCGCCCAACGCCACCCGCAGCCGCCACACCGCCCAGTCCGCCGGATACACCAGCAGCGCCGCCGCGCCCACCGCCAGCAGCGTCCGCACCACTACGCGGATCACTCTCGTCTCGCGCGCACTCGTATCCGTCATCTCGCGCCTCAGAGGTTGAACAGCTCACGCAGCCGCTTCGTCTGCGACCGGCTTACCGGAATCTCCGTGCTCTTGCGATCGTCCATGCGCAGCTGATAGCTCGACTTGAACCACGGCACCACCTCGCGAATGTGCTGGATGTTCACCACGAACGACCGGTGCGCCCGCCAGAACTGCGCCGGATCCAGATGGTCCATCAGCTCCTCCAGCGTCCGCACCGTCGAATCGCCCTCCAGCGTCTTCGTCACCACCGTAATCTTTCCCTCGTCAATCGAAGCGAAGCACACATCGCGCTGGTCCACCAGCAGCAGCCGGCTCTGCGCCCGTACCACCACCTTGCCCGATCTTCGCGACTCCGCTCCAGCCCGGCGCGACTCCGCGCCAGCCCTCCGTGACTCCGCATCCTTGGCCGCATCCTCCCCCGGTCCCAGCGTGTTCGCCGCGCGCACGCTCAGAGCCACCGCCTGCTCTTCCACCATGCGCAGCAGCGCATCCAGCTTCGCCTCGGCAGCGTCCCACAACCGCCCTCCATGTTTGCCCCGCCGCCCGTGCGCCACCGATGCGGCAATCACCGCCTTGTGATGGCCGCCATGCGCCGCGCGCGCGGCCTCATCCACGGCAACCATCTCCGCATCGCTCGCAGACTCGCCCGCCGCTCCACCATGTCCCGCTCCACCATGTCCCGCCGCGCCATGTCCCGCCGCGCCCGGTCCCGCCGCCCGCGCTCGCACCTTCTCCAGCGTCCTCACCACGCGCTTGCTGTCGAACGGCTTCAGCAGATAATCGACCGCGTTCACCTCGAACGCCTTCACCGCATACTGGTCGAACGCCGTTGCAAACACCACCTGCGGCAGCCGCGTCTTGCGGTCCAGCGCCATCACCTTCTTCAGCACCGCAAAGCCATCCAGCCCCGGCATCCGCACATCCAGAAACACCACATCCGGCTTATGCGCCCGGATCAGCTCCACCGCCTCAATCCCATTCGATCCCTGCGCCAGCACCTGCACATCGCCCGCGCGGTCCAGCAGATACTGCAGCTCCTGCCGCGCCAGCGGCTCGTCATCGATAATCAATGCTGTAAGGGGAGCAGCCATAGGAAAGCAGACAGTAGCGAACCAGACAGTAGACAGTAAAGCACGGCCTCGGGGAAGCCGCCTTTTTCTACTGTCTACTGTCTACCAGTCTACTGTCTGCCTTAATCGCTATACACCCGCAGCCGCGCCGGCGCCCCATCCTGCGCCAGGTCATGTCCGCACTGCGTGCAGAACACATCGGTAATCTTCACTCCGCGATGGCACCGTCCGCACACTGGCGCCAGTTGAA
This sequence comes from Acidobacteriaceae bacterium, assembly GCA_036272895.1. Lineage (GTDB taxonomy): Bacteria > Acidobacteriota > Terriglobia > Terriglobales > Acidobacteriaceae > Granulicella. The sequence continues at coordinate 101,811 of DATAXW010000026.1, forward strand.
ACTGGCACTGCGGGCAGAAGTTATAAGTCGCCGTCAGCGAAGTCGAGCAGTTCGGGCAGCGCGACAGAATCGGCTGCCGCAGCATGAAGTACACCACCGCGCCAATCCCGCCCGGCAGCACCACGCACACCAGCATCCACAGCCCGGCCGACATCCCGCGCCGCTTCACATCGCGGCTCACATATCCCAGCAGCAGCGCATAGCTCGCCACCAGCACGCCCCACGTGTAGCCCATCATCACGCGCATCGGCAGCATCTCGTGCCGGTGGTGTGGCATCACGCCGTGGAACATGTACTGCACTGCAGCAAACAACACAATCGCCAGCACAATCGACCAGCGCGGAATCATCCGCAGCTCGTCATCGCCCGCCGATCCGCTTTCACTCTGAGAGGCCGTCCACCACTGCGTCATCTCCGCACCTCACCATTCGCGCGGCTGCGTTCGCGCCGGATCCACACCAGCAGCAGCACAAACGCCGTCACCGGCAGCAGCCACAGCATCAGGATCAGCATCTGGTCGCTCGCATCCGGAATGCTCGTCGGAATCACGTCGTAGCCGTCCATCATCCCCCACACCGCATAGCAGATCACCAGCAGCAGGCTGGAGCTGATCAGCACCGGCGCCCACAAACTGCGCGAAAGCTTGCGCTGCTCGCGCAGGTTCACCGCCTGCTCGCGCACCACGCGATGCGTGCGGTTCACCACCCGCGCCCGCGCGCCGCCCTCCACGCGCAACGCTGCGCGCATCTCATTCCGCAACTCATTCGAAGACGGCTGCCGCATCTCGTTCATGCCCGCACCTCCGCCGCCGCTCTTTCACTCGGAACTTCGCGCAGCGCCAGCAGCTTCGGCTTCAACGACGCCAGCCCCCGATACAGCCGCGACTTCACCGTCGACAGCGGCGCCCGCGTCACCGCCGCAATCTCCTCCAGCGACATCTCCTCATGAAACCGCAGCATCAGCACCTCGCGATAGCTCGGCTCCAGCATCCGCAGCACCGCCGCCAGCTCCGCGGCATCTTCCTTGCCCTGGAACTGCTCCAGCGGCGAAGGCCCCTCCTGCGCAATCTCGAACGGCCGCTCGTCCTCGCCGCCCTCGCGCATCTCGTCCAGCGACGCCATCGTCCGCTTGCGCGAGAGGTCGATCACCAAATTCCGCGCAATCGTAAAGATCCACGTATCGAACCGCGCCTTTCCGTTGTACTGCGCGCCCCTCCGCAGCACCCGTATCCAGACCTCCTGAAACAGGTCCTCGGCGGTCTCCCGCCGGTTGGTCAGAAACATCAGATAGCGCATCAGCCGGTGCTGGTAGGTCTCAATCAGCCGGTCCAGCAGCTCCGGGTCCTGCCGCTTCAACCCACGCGCAATCGCAGCGTTCTCACGCTCGATCTCGAGCACGGCCTCGGCGGTCAGGGTTAGCACTCTCTTCATGTGAGGTAATGACGCCACTTTCAGGCAAAAAGTCTCGCCGGCCCGGCAAATTCAAGTCTACGCCCACCCGACCCCGCCAAATCACTCAAAATCCCTGTCCCCCACGGAGTTGTCATCCTTCCGCGCAGCGGGAGGATCTGCTTTTCCCAACTCCCAACACCCCGTCATCTCGACCGAAGCCCCGAAGGGGCGAAGTGGAAAGACCCCTGTATTTCGCACCACCCCGCGCATTCCCTCCCTTTGTCACTCCCGCAGAGAATCTGCTTTCGCCTGTGCCCCCTGCCTTTTTTCTGTCATTCCCGCAGAGAATCTGCTTTCGCCCATGCTTTCCTTCTGTCATTCCCGCATTCCCGCAGGGAATCCGCCTTTGCTCTTGCCGTTGCCTTTCTTTCTGTCATTCCGAGGCGCAGCCGAGGAACCTGCTTTTCCGCCCCCGCCCACCCCAACCCCGTCCTCTCGACCGAAGCCCCGAAAGCGCGCAGCGGAGAGACCTGCATTTCGCGTCTTGCCACTGCAAATGCCCCATGAACTGTCATCCTGAGCGCAGCGAAGGACCCCCGCATTTGCATTTGCTTCTGTCTCCGAGATAGGCCCGGGCTTCAGCCCGGGCATCAAAGCTTCGCGGATGTGTAATCGGCTCCCTGACAACGTCAGAGACGCCTCCGCTCAGAATCCCGTTTTCGCCAAGAACACCATGTCGTACCCATTACCAGGGGTGGATAAATAATTGGTTGAAGCTGACAGAAAGACTATGTAGTGTCCGTCTTTACTGATTTGAGGGTAATCATTAACTCCATTAGATTCGACCGCGAACCCAGTCGCGTTGCCTACGGAGACTCGCACCGTGCTGGGTGTGCATCCCATCGGTGCGCCAAAGCAAGTGTCGCGCACGAAGATGTCCTTCCAGCCATTCGCTGTAAAAGTGTCGCCTGCAACGAGGTTACTTGCCAGTGAGGCGAAGGCGACGAATCGGCCGGTGGCGCTGATGCCGGTATTGTCCTGGCTGGCATTCGCAATGGATCCGTCGTTGCCCAGGGACGCGATCACGGTGGATGGCGTGCAGGATGTGGTGGCGCCGTTACACGTATCCCTCAAATAGACGTTGCCAAATCCGTTTACGCTTTGAGTCACGAGATTCGTGGCGAGTGTTGAAAATGCAAGGAACCTGCCGTCCGAGCTGATCGAAGGACTTGAGAATGTATCTAGCGCACCCCCGTTTGCCGGAGAACCAGCAGTCGAAACATCCTCCTGCAACGTGGTCGGGATACAGCTTTCCGGCGCAGTACCGATGCATGTATCGCGAAGAAAGAGGTCAGGATCTCCGGCGTTCAACGTAGTGGATACAAGATTCTTGGCATACGAAACAAAGGACACATAGCGGCCGCCCGAGCTGATGTTTTGATACTCACTTAATTGATCCGCTGCGATACCCGATGTGGACTGCGAAATCAGCATCGTGGTAGGCACGCAACCAGACGGTGCGCCGTTGCACGTGTCGGAGAGGTAGACGTTATTCGTTCCCGGTGATACGCCTGTGGAATTGTATCCAACATATCTCCCATCCGGGCTGATCGCCGGATTTCCGCCACCGGCCGGCTCTCCATTGAGCAAGCTCGAGACCAGAATGGTGTTGGCTGTGCATCCGGAAGGTCCACCGATACAGGTATCACGCAGATAGACACAGCTATCTCCGGGAGTTGTGTAGCAAAATGTCGGCTCGTTTGCAACGATATTGGAGGCTTGCGAGTCGAACGCTACATACCTCCCGTCACCGCTCACAGAGGAAGCCCTGCTGTGATTGTCAACGGGCGTGCCGTTATATGTAACGGAAATCGGAATAGTGCTAGGAACACAGCCGGATGGCGCGCCGATGCAGGTATCTCGCTCGTAGATTTGCTGGTAGCCGCTGCTTATGCCCGCGCCGAGATTGCTCGCGGATGATTGAAACGACACATAGCGGCCAGTCGCGCTGATGGAGGCTGCGACCAGGCTATTGTTGTTCGCGGGAGTACCGTCAGGTGCCACAGTGATCAAAGCGACCACTCCGGCTATAGCCGCTGCCCCTGACGCGATGCCGAAGGCCAGGCTATTCGACGTCAAATTGCTCGCCGAATCGAACACTGTGATCATGGCTGTTCCCGGCGAAGCCACCATCGACGCGGAGACTGTAGTAGAAAGCCCTGTGCTGCTGCCTAACTGCGTCGCCAATTCCGTACCATTCCAGCGGATCACTGACGTTGACGTAAATCCCGTGCCCGTCGCAAGCAACGTAAAGCTAGGCGTACCCGCGATAACCCAGTTCTGTCCACCGAAAGTTACACCCACGGGCGCCACTACGGTCAGCGTCAAAGTCGACGGAGGCGGAGGGGGCGGAGGGGGCGGAGCTACGCTTACTGCGCTCCCACCACCGCATCCGGATATCCCCAGGACAGCAAACACAACCCATGGGCCCCAGTCCCTCATTACCTCGCTCCCCTAACCGGCATTCTTTTAAGCTAACGCCGGGTTCCCCTTTTATGAAGACGGCTTCATCGTCGTCATGAAAGGGGTAGCACACTGCCTCCCGCTACACTACCCCCATGGACGTCCTCTACGGCCTGCATCCCGTCGAAGAAGCCCTGCGCGCCCGCGCCGGCTCCATCGACCACATCGCCGTAGCCAAGGAACGCGCAGCCCGCAACGCCCGCGACCCCAAGCTCGCCCGCATCCTCGAGCTCGCCCGCGCCGCCAACATCCGCATCTCCACCGAACCCCGCGACCAGCTCGCCCGCCACACCCGCACCGACACCCACCAGGGCGTCGTCGCCTTCCTTCGCAGCCAAAACCCCCGCACCCTCCTCACCCTCGAAGACCTCCTCGCCGCGCCGCCCGACGCCTCCGGCCACCGCTTCTTCCTCGCCCTCGACGGCATCGAAGACCCCCACAACCTCGGCGCGCTGCTCCGCTCCGCCGACGGCGCCGGCATCACCGGCGTCCTCCTTCCCGAACGCCGCTCCGCCCCGCTCTCCGCCGTCGTCGCCAAATCCTCCGCCGGCGCCTCCGAGCACGTCCGCATCGCCCGCGTCACCAACCTCACCCGCGCCCTCGAGCAGCTCAAAAAACATCACATCTGGATCGTCGGCCTCGACGAGCGCGGCTCCCCCGACTACACCGGCTTCGACCTCCGCCAGGACTGCTGCCTCGTCCTCGGCCGCGAAGGCGCCGGGCTGCATGACTTAGTGAAACGCACCTGCGACTTCCTCCTCCGCATCCCCATGCAGGGCAGCGTCGCCTCGCTCAACGTCTCCGTCGCCGGCGCCGTCGTCCTCTATGAGGCCCTCCGCCAGCGCCGCTCTGCTGTCCTCCCGCCGCCCGCCGAGTCCAAACCCCAGCAACCCGGCAAAGATCTGGGATCGGGACTGACCAAAGGTCTGGGATCGGCCCCGCGCAAAGGTCTCGGATCGTGAGCGCCCAGCGGCCCGGGATCGTGAGCGCACACAGCAAAGGTTCAGCTTCGTGACATCTCCTCATCTCCGTCTGCTTCGCAACCTCGTCCTCGGTTGCACCATGGCTGTTGCACTTCGAAGCCCCGCGCAGACGCCCACAACGGAACCAGCAAAAAACCATCCCCAAACCACAACGGAACCACAAAAATCGACCACAAATGCAGGTGGTCAGCCCTCCCGCCAGGTCCTTTTCGACAGCCGCAATCCACCGCCTTCCACACCCGCCGCACCCTCTTCCACAGGGCCATCCACAGCTCTTCCACAGTCCGGCCCCGAGCTCACGGATCAAGACCGCGCGGCCATCGACGTCACCCACTACGATCTTGACATCCGCATAACCCCCGCCACCGCCTCACTTACCGCCCGCGCCCGCGTCACCGTCCACAACCACAGCGACCGCACCCTCCACCGCATCGCGCTCCAGATTTCCTCATCCCTCGTCTGGCAGAGCGCCACCCTCCAGCCCGGCGGCCCCATTCCCATCGCCCAGCACCTCCTCGACACCGACGCCGACCACACTGGCCAGGTCTCCGAACTCATTCTCCCGGTGACACTTAGCCCCGGCCAAACCATCGCCCTCGACACCTTCTACTCGGGCTCCATCACCCCCAGCGCCGCCCGCCTCGAGCGCCTTGGCGCCACCCCCGATCAGGCACTCGCCACCGACTGGGACGCCATATCTCCTGATTCCACAGCACTTCGCGGCTTCGGCAACGTCCTCTGGTTCCCCGTCGCCGCGCCCCAACTTTTCCTCAGCGACAACTCCCTCGTCCCCGCCATCGGCAAAGCCCGTCTCGCCCACGCTCAAGTCCCTATTCATCTGCGACTTAGCGTCAACTACACCGGCGAACCACCCACCGCCGCCTACTTCTGCGGCCGCCGCCAGTCTTTCTCCACGCTCAGCGATAACCCCAACGCTCCCATCACATCCGGTAGCGGCATCGCCACCGCCAACTTTTCCACAGAACCCATCGGAATCCGCCCTTTAAGCCTCTTTATTCTTCCACAGCCCGAAACCCTCCTCCCCTCCACAACAACTACCGCAACACCCCTCCTCGCCGTCGAAACCACTGATAACACTGATCTTCCCCAGCTCGTCTCCACCGCCGAACGCATCGCTCCCCTCCTCGAAACATGGTTCGGCCCCCACAGCTTATCCACACTCACCATCATCGACCACCCCGGCCAACCCTTTGAAGATGGGCCACTTCTGGTCGCTCCACTCACCTCACTCCTCCAGCCGGACGCTTTTCCACAGCTCGCCCATAGCCTCACCCACGCCTGGGTTCAGACCGGCCAGCCGTGGATGGACGAAGGTCTCGCCGAGTTCGTCTCCCTGCTCTGGACCGAACGCGAAAAGGGCCGCGACGCCGCCCTCGCCCAGCTCAATGCCCTGATGCAGCCCGTCATCGCCGCAGAGACAGCCCCACAAACCCCAGCATCCTCTGAAAACGCTACGGACACGACATCCTCTTCATCCACCGCCGCGCAGTCGCCCGTCGGCCAGCCGCTCATCACCGCCTCCGACGAGCTCTTCTATCGCCGCAAAGCCGCTGCCGTCTGGTGGATGCTGCGCGATATCGCCGGCGAGCAGCCGCTCCAGCTCGCGCTCACCGCCTGGCGCACCCAGTCCGCGCGGCACGACTCACCGCAATCTCAGGCCGAAGCCTTCGAAGCTCTCCTTGAAAAGACCAGCGGCAAAGATCTCACCTGGTTCTTCGACGACTGGATCCTCCACGACCGCGGTCTGCCCAACCTCAGCATCGTCGATGTCGCGCCCCGCCAGCTTCCCGCCGGTCCCGGCCATGGCAGCGGTTGGCTCGTCGCCGTCACCATGCGCAATCAGGGCACAGCCGCGGCCGAAGTCCCGCTGGTCATCCGCTCCGGCACGCTCAGCATCACCAAACGCATTCGCATTCCCGCCATGTCCAACATCACCGACCGCGAGCTCGTGCAAACCCCGCCCACCGAGGTCGTTCTCAACGACGGCAGCACTCCGGAAACCGGCGCATCCGTTCACACCCGCACCGTCGTGATACATAACGAATGATCGCGCGGTGCTCAGCGCCACCCATTCATCGCACATATGCAAATATCAGCGGCCCTGCGCATGTTCCTCTAGCTGACCTGCAGGTAGGTCGTATACGGCCGCTCCCCGAGCGACGTAAACGGAAGCATTGTTACCGGCCCATCGGTTGCGGCCACACGCCATTCGCGCCTGCTCATCCGCCTCGCCGCAAGCAACTGCGCGCGCGTCACCTTCGGCAGCGGATCGTCCTGCCGGGCCTTCACCGCCATCAGCACCACCGGCCCGCTGAGCAGCGCCACCGTGTTCGTATTCCGTTCGTCAATCGTCTCCAGCCGCATCTTCAGCGGGAGCTCCAGCTCCACGCGGTCGCCGTCGCTCCACGTGCGCCGTATCGCCGCAAACTGCCCCGGCACAACCTCCGTATCGGCACGCCTTCCGTTGACAGAGAGCGATGCGCCCTCCGCCCACTGCGGAATCCGGAAGGAAAGCGTCAGCTCCGTGGGGACCGAGCTGGTCATCGCAAAACGGATGTGGCTCTCATGCGGATAATCGCTGTCCTGCGTCAGGGAGAGCGTCGCTCCGTTCTCAATCCATCGCAGCGTCGAAGGCACGTAGAGATTCACATACACCGCTCGCCGTCCCCGGAAGTACGTGTTGATCCGGTAATCCGCCGCCACCTGCGGCAGCGTGCCTGCACAGCACGGCCAGCGCGCCTCCTTGTAAACCCGCTTGCTGTTGTAGTTGTAATCCGAGTAGTAGAACGTCAGCCCATTATCCTGGAGCGGCTTTGCGCCCAGCACGGTGTTGTACATCATGCGCTCCATGCTGTCGCCGTAGCGCGCATCGCGGCTCACGCGCAGCAGATAGCGTGTCAGCTTGAAGTGCGCATACGCTCCGCACGGTGTCTCAAAACTGTGATGGCTGCTGGTCAGGCTCGCATACAGGGCATCGCTGTTCGGCGCGGCCAGCGTCTCGTTCGGTCCCCATCCGCCGGTCACGAAGCTCTGCTCGGCGAGCATGTCAAAGGCATTTCTCGCGGCGCGCAGATGCTTCTCGCTGCCGGCCACCATATATGCCATCATCGCTGAGCTCAACGAGTTCACATAGCTGTACGCATGCCTTCCGTCGAAGACATTCTCGTTCCGCGCCAGCGGATCGAACCATGCCTTGTCGTCGAGATACCCGATCGCCATATCGAAGTACCGTTGCCCCAGGCCCTTGCGATACGCCAGGAAGAGATTCTCCGGCATCGTATACGTCTCGTCCCAGGCCCACGAGCGGTCGGTCTTGTCCTTGTCTTTGCGCCACGCCACATCATGCTCCACCGCGTGTCCCGGCAGATGCTCTACCGCCGCATCCGTGGTGCGCTCCACAATCGCCAGCGCCTGCGGGTCCTGCGTATAGACGTGCGAGTCCAGCAGCCCCAGCAGCAGCTTGTCATACGTGTATCCGGGGAAACGGCTCTTGTCGTACAACGCGCCGGAGATCGTCTCCGCATACAGCCTGTTCAGCCGCCACACCTTCTGCCGAGTCGCCTCGTCTCCCGTGATCGCATACATCCGCGCCAGCGCCGATACCCACTGCCCGAACGTGCATCCCGGCGCGAACCCATCGTCGAACGCCTTCTGATAGTCGTAGTCCGCGTTGTATCGATACCACCCGCCCAGATCTTCACCCGGCGCCGCCATGCCCGCCATCTGACGAAACGGCCTCAGCAGGCTGTCTTCATCCAGCGCCATCAGCACCGCATGGGTCTCCATCATCTGCGACTCGTGCAGATCGCTCGTCATCAGCACGTCGCCATACCCGAACTCCTCCAGCAACTCCGCCGGCGCGCTCGCCTGTCCCTCCGCTCCCATAGCTCCCCATGCGGGTTGGCCGCGCATCCCGTTCCATGTCAGTGCGCCCATTGCCAGCGATCCGCTCCCGATAAACCTGCGGCGTGAAATCGTACTCATGCTTCGCTCCTTATGCTTCTGCGATCGAACCCCATTCTCCTCAACATCTCGTCGAACTCAACGCGCTCGTCTCTTCGCCGGCTTGTGGGTATTTCTATGCACCGCAGGTGCCGGTACGGTGCACGTCTGTCCGCTCGTCCACGCGCGCACACAGGTTACGGCCACGGGCCGGATCGCCTCGGCCGCCGCCGCATGCTTGGGCAGCATCATCCCGCTTGCATCGGCGAGCTGCGGCAACGCATGCCCGATGTTCGCCAGCTGCGCCGGGCTTGCCTCACCGGTCACCGTGAATCCATACCCTTGGTCGGAGGCCTGTGCGCTCACTGTCAGCTCCGCGCCTGGCCCAAGCCGCAGCGGCGTCGCCGGCAACTCCACATTCCATCCTCCACGGCTGTCCGTCGTGATCGTCGCCTCAAACATCTGCGCGACCGTCTCCGCGTTGCTCTTCACGGGCAGCGCCCTTCCATTCGCAGCCCGCGCCGCAATGGGCATCGCTATATTCACCGCTCCGCTCCACTCTGCGGTGTCGTCTCCCTCTTCGTGCATCACGGAGGCATCGACAGTTCCCGCAACTGCAGGCTCCGCCGGAATCCGCGCAGAAAACAACCGCATCCATCCGAAGGCCCACTCCAGAGGAACTGTCTGCGCCTCGACCGTTGCCTCCGATCGCAGCGGCCGCTCCAGATCGACCGACGGCGATTCCAGCGTCAACACGCGATCGCCCGAGATCGGCATCTTGCAGGCCACATTCTCAAGCATCCCCGCCGGAAGATTCGCCCTGCTCGTGCAGCTCACCGAGACGTCCAGCGACTGCGCCGGCACCAGGTCCGCGCGCCGCAGATCGTCCATCGTCACCTTCATTCTCAGCGTCGCCGCGCCCAGCTTGCCTTGGAGCGCCGCATCCCAGTGCAGCGTCCCGCGCCATCCGCGGTCATCGCCCGTCACCAGGCGGCTCGCTTCGCCCATCGGTGCATCGTGCCAGCTCGCCCGCAGATCGATCGGCACCTCGTCCATATGCTCCGCGCCTTGCAGCGACCCCTCCAGCCGCACCGTTCCCGGGTCGCCGATATTTCTGTCCGTGCGCGCCGGCTTGCCCTCCAGCCGCACACGCCACACCTGCGGTGAAGGCAGCCACAGCGCAAAGTCCGCATCCGTCAGCGAGAACGGCATCTTCTCCTCGCCCAGCTTGATGTTGATCCGTCCCCCCGTCGCCTCGATATACGGAAACCGCGGCGTCGGTCCGGGCTTTGCCTGTACCGTCGGCGCGCTGTCCACATGCGAGGCGTGCACCAGCACGTTCTCCAGATTCCAGTGCCCCTCCGCGTCGCGCACCAGGTTCACGCTCGGCTGCGTAAAGCTCACCGTCGAAAACTCCACGCGCCGCTTCCACAGCGATCTCACCCGCAGCGTCGCCTCCACCGTGTTCGCGCGAATGATCGGCTCATTGCCGAATGCCGGATCCTCGCTCACCACCAGGTTCTCGAGCGTGAACCCCGGCATCGGCAGCAGATGCAGCGATACTTTGTCCAGATGCACCGGCCGCCCCAGGCTCTGGCTCATGCTGGCGGCGATCCGTTTCTGCAGCCGGCTGACGTTCACCAATGGCGGCGTCAGAATCAGCAGCAGAACCACAATCACTGCGACGATCCACGGCCATCGTCGCCACCGCCGCTTGCCGGGCACGGTATCCTCCGCCCGTTCCATCGCCTGATCTGTCGAATCCATCACGTCTCTCAGTGCTTCGTGCGCCAGAACGCCCGCGCTTCCAGCCGCGCTCGCTCACTGCCACCGGCCGCCGTCAGCGAACCCGATGGAAGGTCCGGCTCCAGCGCGTTCCGCTGAAGAAGTGCGCCACGACGTGCACCCCAAACGCGATCCGGTCCGCCACGCTCGTCTTGTTTTCCTCGTCGGCCGGCGTCTTGAACGACCAGTACACAAACAGCGGCCGCCCCATGATGTTCTCCATCGGCACAAATCCCCAGTAGCGGCTGTCCAGGCTCTCCGTGCGGTTGTCGCCCATCGCGAACACTCTGTCCGGCGGTACTACGATGTCGTCTCCCTGAATATGCGTCGGCAGCTCCTCGCGCCACACCTCAGTTATCTCGATATCCGGAGGCGGCGCAATGGCAGGGAAGTCGTCGCGATACGGCGTATACACGTCATACGGATTGCCGTCGTTGTCATTCGGCATGTGCGCGTACGGCTCATTCTGGGCCACGCCGTTCACATACACCACCCCATGCCGCAGATGAATCCGGTCGCCCGGCAGCCCGATCGCGCGCTTCACCAGAATCAAATCCGGCGTCTCCGGATTCGGCTTCAGAAACACGATAATGTCGCCGTGATGCACCGGCCGGTAGTGGACAAACGGCGCCCACGACGTTGCCGGCGACAGCGCGATCCGATCCACCACCACATGGTCGCCGATCAGCAGCGTCTTCTCCATCGAGCCCGAGGGGATCACAAAGTTCTGGAAGATGAAGCCCATGATGAACAGCCCCACCACCAGCACCGCGCAGATCGAGGCCAGCGCCTCCAGCGGCGTCTCCTTGATCTCCGCATCCGCCGGCCGTCCCGCCGCCTTGTTCGACTCCACCACAGCGACCTCGCTGCGGTCAGCCGAGTGCGTGTCGTGGTCGCGCTCTGCAGTCTTGGTCAACTCAGTCCAGTCTCCTGCGCAGGCGGCGCCGCGCAGGCGGCCACCGTGGCCCTGTCAGTGTACCTTGCCGGTCTTCGCAGCCCACCCTGGATTCGAACGGCCCACCCACAAGCTCAGCGCAGAATGCGCAGCCGCAGCGCCGTCCGCAGCCGCGACCCCAGCGGTTCCGCCGTCGCATCATCCACCCTCGGCACCAGCGAGAAGTACACCACGAACGGCCGTCCCACAACGTCATTCTCCGGCACAAACCCCCAGTACCGGCTGTCCTCGCTGTCGTTGCGGTTGTCGCCCAGCACAAACAGCTCGCCGCGCGGCACCGTCAGCTCGCCATCCACAACCGATCGCCGCAGGTCCATCCACCACTTCGGATCCAGGCTCGGATCCGTCTCGCGCAGGGAAGGGAAGTTGTCCCGAAAGTCATTCGCCGCCGCCGGCGAGTAAAACGCGTACGGCTCCTCCACCGCCGCATCGTTGATCCACACATGCCCGCCGCGCAGCCGGATCCGGTCGCCCGGCACCGCCACCACCCGCTTCACCAGATGCATCGAGGGATCGATCGGGTAATGAAACACCACCAGGTCCCCGCGATGGATCCCCGACGGCGGCAGCAGCCATCCCAGATCTCGCTCCGGCTCAAACGCCTGCTTGTCCACCATCAGAAAATCGCCCACCTGCAGCGTCGGCACCATCGACTCCGATGGAATCCGGAACGGCTGCAGGATGAACGTCAGCGCAAACATCGCCACCACCACAAACTCCAGCAGCGAACGAAAGATCGCCAGCACGCCATCATGCGCCTTCGAGGCCGCACGCACCTCTGCCTTCGCCTGCGCGTCCCGCATCGGCTGCATCGGCGCCGCGTCCACTCGAAGAATAGACAGAGGAGGCATCATGCCGCATCCTCGCTTCTCGCCTCGGCTGCGTTTTCATCAGAGCCCCCGGCGTTTCGAGCCGACCCGATCTCGCTCAGCTCCCCCTGCGCCCATCCCTTCAGCGCCAGCTCCGCCGCCCGCTGCTGCGCCTCCTTCTTGCTGCAGCCCTCCGCGGAAGCCAACACCGTCACCGCTCCGTTCTTTCGCTCCAGCCGCGCCTCCACCGTAAACCGCCGCTGATGCGCCGGCCCGCTCTGCGCCGTGTCTGCATACCGCAGGCGACCCGCGCCCACCGCCTGCACGCGCTCCTGCAGCAGTGTCTTTGCATCGCGCAGAGCGCCGCGCCCGCCATCGCTCGTCAGCGCCGCTCGCATTGCCGCAAGCTCCGGCTTCAGCAACCGCTCGTCCACAATCTTCCGCACCGCATCCAGCCCATCCTTGCCGTCCGCGGTTGCATCCAGATACACCGCCGCCAGCACCGCCTCGGCCGCATTCGCCAGCAGCGTCGGTTTGCGTCGCGCTCCATTCTGCTCCGCGCTCTTGCCCACCAGCAGAGCCTCACCCAGCCCCAGCTCCGCGCCCATCGCCGCCATCCGTTGCCGGCTCACCAGGCTTGCGCGCATCCGCGTCAGCTCGCCCTCGCTCTGCTTCGGAAACTGCTGGAACAGCAACTCCGTCACCGCCAGCCCCAGCACCGCATCGCCCATAAACTCCAGCTGCTCATTGTCCGTGCCGGGCACATTCTTGCTCTCCGGTCTTTTACTGTCCACCTTCCTGCTTTCCAGCCCCGCGCCCGCTCCACTCCCATTCATCTCCGCCCGCCCCTCATAAGGAAACGACCGGTGCGTCAGCGCCAGCTCCAGCAGTGCAGACTTCCGGAACCGGTATCCCAGCGCCTTCTCCAGCGCCGTCAATCTCCCGCCCTTCGCACCCGTCTGAGACGCAGCCTCTCCCCGCCGCGCCTGCGGCGTCGCCTCTCGTTTACCTGTCGGCGGTTTGTTGCGCTCCCTCGCCATGTCCTGCCTTTACTCTACGCGGCGCGGTTGGGGGATGGCGCTCCACAAAGGTGGCGAAGCCGCTTCCCAATTACTGGGGAGAATCCGGCTTATACGCCTCTTTCTGCGCCTTCCCCGTCGGATCGAAGTTGCTGTCATCGGCCTTCGGCTGCTCCCGCTGCGGCAGCGCAAACGGCTTCGTCAGCCCGGACTCCGCCGCCCGTTTTGTATCCGGCCGCCCGTCCCGGACCTCCAGCGCCGCCTGGTACTCGGCCACCGCATGCTGCCTGTCCGGGGTCGCCATCGTGTCGTACATCCGTCCCAGATAGATGTGGCTCCACGCCAGCGTCCGCGGGTCCTTGCTCAGTGCCAGTGTCTTCTCGAACTCGGTCTTCGCGTCGTCCGCATGACCCTCCATCAGCGCCGCGCGGGCCAGCACATACGCCGCCTCGCCACGGTCCGCCTTGGGGTCGGCCATTGCCTTGTCCGCCAGCTCCGCCGCATCGTCAATCTGTCCCTTCATCAGGTCCAGCTCTGCCAGCTCCAGCCCTTCCATCTTGTGCGGTCGGAACGCCGGGTGCAGCGGATCGGCCGGCGCCTGCTTCACAAACACAATCTGCTGCGCGTGCTGCTGCTCGCGACCGATGTCCATGCCATAGATCATCGGCGCAATCTCATCGCGCAGCCCGTCGCCGTTCTTCTCCATATCCCCCAGCGCCTGGTAGAAGTATCCCGTCAGCACCCATCCCTGCGACTCATCCACATCCACCATCTGCTGTCGCGCCGCCGCCGTCTGCCGGTCATATGCCGCCTTCGCGTACTCGTACTGCTCGTCTTCCTCGCGCGGATGCGCGCCCCGCGGCGGCTTCGGCGCCGGCGTCGCAACCACAAACGTCCGCGCCTCAATCGCCTTGATCAGGCACTCGGTAATCAGGGACACCGCATCGCTCTTATAGAAAAACTCGATCGGGGCCGCCTGCACGCTGCGCAAAATCGGTTGGATGCGCTCCATCGCCTGCCCGCGGCTATACACCATCGGCTCCACTACGTAATGCAGATAGATGTGCCGTATCTCGTTCATCCGCACCGGCACGCCCGCGCTGGAGTCCGGCGACGTCACGACGATGTAATCCGATCCATACACCCGCGCATTCGTCAGCGCCGGCGACAGCATCGGCTCCAGCAGCACCAGAAACCGCCGCCCGTCATAGCTCGATACCGGCTGGTGCAGATAGATGTTCGTCGCCAGAATCATCTCCACCATCGGGTTGTGCACCCGCGCCGTCAGCGCCTCATACTCGGCGCGATGGTGGATCCAGATGTAGTGAAGCTGCACCTCCTCGGCGAACTTCCGCAGCAGCGGCAGAATGTTCACCACCTGCGCGGCCTGCGGCGGAAGCTGCGTCTCATCCACATTCGGCTGCAGCTCCGGCGGAGGCGAAAGATACAGCGCCAGCGAGACGTACTGCCCTATATCCAGCCCCGAATCGCTCAGCTTGTGCTTCAGAATGTAATCGCATAGCGCGTCGCGGCTATCGCGCGCCTCTTCCGATTCCTTCAGCGCCGCATTCATGTCCGCCCGCACCTCAGCCCGCACCGGTGCCGACTGGTCCAGGTCCGCGTCATAGCCGCACGCGTTCAGCGCCGCCGCAAGTTGAAACAGCGGCTCATTCGTCTCCAGCGTGATCTCCGCGCCACCCGGCTCGATCTGCGCCGCTCGCGGCCGTGCCACCGGGTTCGCCTGCTCCACTGTCTGCTGCTGATTCCCCAAAGACGAAGACGAGGACGACGAAGAAGAAGACGAGCCTTGCTGCGCCACGCCTATCGTGGGACACATCAACCCAAGCCCCGCCAAAAGGCCGAGCACAAGCAAAGAGGAATTGTTGAGAGAAAGGGTCAAAGGGAATACCGTACCGGATCGACGCACTCCTTCAGTCTAAGGAAGCACCTCGCCCCCCGGCAAACCTGCCTACCCGCGTACCGAGACGCCCGTGTACGTCAGCATCACGTGCCCATCCACCGGGACCCCGAACACTGTGGCCGGCCGGAAGACGCTGGAAAGCAGATTCTGCTCCACCCGCATCCGCACCGCCGCGTCCTGCGGCCCGTCCAGGATCGTGTAGTCGTACACGCGTCCGCGCGTATCCACCTTCGCCTCCACCAGGATCGGCACCTCATGCACGGTCACAATCGGCTCCGCCGGCACCTGCGAGTACAGATAGTGCGGCGCAATCAGGTGCGCCATGTCGTCATCGTTGGCCTGCACCATCACCCCCGGCCCAAACAGCCGGAACAGCCCGCCCATCAGCAGCACCGCGGCCACCAGACCGCCCGCTCCCTGCAGCGCCAGCGGCGCCACCGACGTCTTCCACCTCCGCGCAATCCGTCCCATTGCCGGAAGATACGATCCGCGCTCTCTCTCCATCGCCAGCGCCGCCCGCAGCCGCGCCTGTAGCCGCACCGGCGCCTTCGCCGGTCCCAGATCGCCCAGCGCCGTCTGCACCGTCCGCCACGCCTGAAACTCCCGGTCGCACCCGGCACAGCTCTCCAGATGCTCCGCCATCCGGCCCATCTCCACGCCGCTCAGCGCGCCGTCGAGATACGAAGAGAACCCCGCCCGCACCGCCCGGCAGTCAGCCTCTCCGGCATCCATCCAAACACCGTCTTCGAACCGTCGTGAATCCATCACATCACCACGTCCAATGTACCGATCCCGCCTGTGGACCCCGCACTCGTCGTGCGCTCTAACTCTTGCTCTTTCAGATACTCCCGCAGCGCCGCCCGTCCTCGCGTCAACCGGCTCTTCACCGTCCCCAGATTGACGTTCAGAATCTCGGCAATCTCTTCATATCCAAAGCCTTCGATCTCCCGCAATACCACTACCTCGCGATACACCTCCGGCAACTCCCGGAGCGCCGCTCCCACCCGCTCCCGCGTCTCCGCCCGCTCCGCCTGCTCCAGGGGCGAGGCTCCCCGCGCCGCCAGCCGATCCGCCAGGCAGGAGGTCTCACCCTCCTCGTTCTCCACCTGCGCGTCGATCGTCAACTCCTGCCGCTTGTGCCGGCTCCACCACCGCCGCTGGTTGCTGGCCTCATGCAGCGCAATCCGGTAGATCCACGTCCGCAGGCTGGCCTCGCCATGAAAGCCCGAGATACTTCGGAAGACCTTCACGAAGACCTCCTGCGTCACATCCGCCGCGTCCGCCGGGTCCCGCAGGCTCCGCGCAATCAGCGAGTACACCGGATGGCTGTACTGCGCGATCAGCAACGAGAACGCCGCCTCCGAACCGGTCTGGAGCTCGCGCACAAGCTCCTGCTCCTCCGCCCGGATCCCGATCGCGCTCGCCAGATCGCCCATCGCCGCCCCTGCTCGCATGGGAAACCCCCATTTCGAGTGCCATTAAAGTAGGCCTCCAGCCATACAACTGTCCAGAGACCCATCGAGGGAACGGGGGTACCGTGACGGCCGTTCTCTCGTAACCTGTCGAATGGGGCAGGAAACTGCGCCGCCGGCGGCCGAGTGCTCGCCCACTCTACCTGCTTAGACACCGCCCTATATCCTTTTGTTCCTGCACTTTCGTGCTTTGTTTGACGCGCCCCCAACGCCCGCGCGACAATGACGTAGTCCTTCCCCGAGTGGGCCTGTGGCGCAGCTGGGAGCGCGCTTCCATGGCATGGAAGAGGTCATCGGTTCGATCCCGATCAGGTCCACCAACTTCTCTCCCCGCATCTCCCACGTTGATGCCAGCGCCGTCTTAGGCCTGCGCCTCGTCGCGCTCGATCGCCGCCTCCGGCCGCTGCGCATACTCCGCCCACGATCCGTCGTAGAGGCTGACTTTCTTCGCCCCCGCCAGCTCCAGCCCCAGCAACACGACCGCTGCCGTCACCCCCGACCCGCACATCGTCGTCACCGGCTCCTCCACCCGCACGCCTCGCGCGCGAAACATCTCGCGCAGCCTCGCCGCGCCCATCATCCGCCCGTCCTCTACCAGCTCGCCGAACGGCACGCTGATCGCTCCCGGGACATGCCCTGAAGCAATCCCCGCCCGAGGCTCCGGCGCCGTGCCACGAAACCGTCCCGCCGAGCGCGCATCCACAACCTGCTCACGAATCTGTTCACGAATCTGCCCGCCCCGCCCAATCATCGCCTGCACGTCCTCGAAATCCCTCACCGCGCTCGCATCAAGCCTCGCCGAAAACTTCGCCGCCCCGCGCCGAACCTCTCCACTCTCTGTCGGCAGTCCCGCATCCTTCCACGCGCGCAGCCCACCGTCCAGCAGATACACCGCACGCGCGTCAAAGCTGCGCAGCATCCACCACGCCCGCGGCGCAGAGTACACACCCTCCTGCTCATACACCACGATCGTCATCGCATCGCCGACGCCCAGCCGCGACATCGCTCGCGAAAACGTCTCCGCATCCGGCAGCATGTGCGGCAGCGCCGTCCGCTGGTCCGACAACTCATCGATATCAAAGAAAACCGCGCCCGGAATATGCTCCGCAACGTATCGCGCCCGCGTATCCACTGGCGGACTCACGCCCACCGGCGGCATCGTCGCGTCCACCGCAACCGCCGCTCCCCTCTGCAAACGCTCAGCCAGCCACGACGCGGTCACCAACGCACCCATGCATGCAGCCTAACAACCCAACAGATCTTTTTACTGTCTATCCTCTACTGTCTACTGTCTGTCTTACCTGACCATTCCATCCTTCAGGTCGTAGACCACGATCCCCAGATCGTTCAGCTCGCGAATCGCCACTTCCATATTCCGGCGCACCTGCGGCTCCGCATGCGCAGGCGTCTTCGCGGCCTCTTCCAGCGCCACCACCCGCCCATACGGCCACGCATTCTGCGGAACCGAGCTGATCGCCTCGCCCAGCTCGTTCAGGTTGATGTTCAGCTCATGCTGCCGCGCCCCCAGCGGCCGCAGCATCCCGCCCGCGCCAATCGGCGAAGGATTCGGATCCTCCATCGTGACGTACAGCTGCAGCATCCCCGGCTGCACCGTAATCGACGGATTCTGCCAGCTCTCCATCGAGTGCACCGCCATAAAGCGGCTCTTGGTCGGCGGCGGAATCTCATCTATCTCTTCGCGGTACGTCGCCTCTTCCGCGCGCTGCTCCGCGCGCATCTGCTCCGTGCTCTGGCTGAACGCACGTCCATGACATCCCGAAGTCGTCAGAACCATCGGCAGGCAGAGCAAGACAGCAGGCAGGAGGGCAACGCGGACGTTCACCTCTCCAGAATATCAAGCCGAGAACCTCTCGCCATCCCACTGACGCCCCGCCCCACTACCGTCCCGCCCACTCCGCCGTCCGCTTCTCCAGAAACGCCGCCAGCCCCTCGCGCTTGTCCGCCGTCCCGCACAGCCGCCCAAAGATCTCCGCCTCCACCCCCAGCGCCTCCTCCATCCTCGCGCCTTCGCCTCGCCGCACCGCCTCCAGCAGCCCCGCAACCGCCAGCGGAGCCATCCCCGCAATCATCTCCGCTGCCGCCCGCGCGCGGCTCATCAACTCCGCCCCCGGCGTCACCTCGTCGACCAGCCCCAGCCGCAAAGCCTCCGCCGCATCCACCGTCGCGCCCGTCAGCAGCATCCGCAGCGCCGCGCTCCGCCCAATCAACCGCGGCAGCCGCTGCGTTCCTCCATACCCCGGAATCAACCCCAGCTTCAACTCCGGCAATCCCATCCGCGCCCGCTCGCTCGCCATCCGGAAGGTGCACGCCAGCGCCAGCTCGCACCCTCCGCCCAGCGCCACGCCATTCACGCACGCAATCACCGGCTTGGCGCAGCGTTCGATCTGCGAGAACACACTCTGCCCGCGCTCTGAAACCCTCCGCCCGGACTCCGCATCCGTCTCCACCAGCCCGCGAATGTCCGCACCCGCCGCAAACGCCCGCTCGCCCGCTCCGGTCAGCAGAATCGCCCGCACGCCCGCATCCGCCGCCAGCTCCGCAAACGCCCGTTCCAGCTCGTCGAACATCGCCGCATCCAGCGCATGCAGCACCTCCGGCCGGTCCAGAGTCACCGTCGCCACCGCGCCCTCGCGCTCCACCCGCAGCCTCGTCCAGTCGCGTTCCGCTGCCTGCATCGCCGCTCCTCTTCCACTCCGCAGCCGTTCTTTCCCGCGAAGCTCTTGCACGCTGACGATACAATCGTTCCTATGATCAAGGGAATCACCAGCATCGCGCCCATCGCGTCCGAGGACGCCTACGCGAAGCTGGGCAGTCTCTTCCGCGCCCTCGGCTTTGAAGAGGGCAAAGGCTGGAAGGACTCCACCGGCAGCGGCACGCCCTTCCTCGCCCCGCTCGGCAACATCGAGTTCGTCGTCGGCCGCGCGCCCGCCGTCCCTCCGCTGCTCGTCGAGGTCACCCAGCTCGACGCCGTCTACGCCACCGTCCGCTCCTGGATGGCCGCCAACCTCCGCACCGAAGAGGCTGTCGTCCGCCTCTCCACGCCCGCGCCCACCCACTGGAACTCACGCCTCTTCACCGCCGAGCTCGCACCGGGGCTCAAGATCGGCTTCTGGGAGTCCGAAAACCCGCTCCGCGGCCGGCCCATCGCCGTCGAGGGCGATCTCTCCGCCGCCGGCAAGCGCTTCGGCATCGTTGTCGCCCGCTGGAATGCCGTCATCACCGACCGCCTCCTCCAGGGCGCGCTCGACGCTCTGCTCCGCTCCGGCGCCGCCTCCACCGAAATCGAGATCGTCCGCGTCCCCGGCGCCTGGGAGGTTCCCGCCGCCGCCCGCACCCTCGCCGCCTCCAAACGCTTCGCCGCCATCATCACCCTCGGCGTCCTCCTCCGCGGCGAAACCGCCCACTACGAGGCCATCTACACCGAGGTCGCCCGCGGCATCGGCCAGTCCCAGCAGGAGACCGGCATCCCCCACGCCTTCGGCGTCCTCACCTGCGAGACCCTCGAGCAGGCCCTCGACCGCGCCGGCCTCAAGTCCGGCAACAAGGGCTTTGAGGCCGCCCTCGCCGCCATCGAGATGGCCTCCGTCAACACCAGGCTAAAAGGCCGCGCGGAGTCCCTCCGCTGATGGGCAGCCGCCGCAAGAGCCGCGAACTCGCCATGCAGATGCTCTTCCAGGGCGACCTCGGCAAACAAACTCCCGACGAGGTCGCACGCCTCTTCTGGGACTCGCGTGACGACGTCGACGACGAGACTCGCGGCTTCGCCTCCGACCTCCACCGCCTCGCCCACCATCGCCGCGAGGAGATCGACGCGCTCATCCAGCAGCACGCCCAGAATTGGCGCCTCGAGCGCATGCCCGTCGTCGACCGCAACCTCCTCCGCGCCGCCGTCGCCGAGATGCTCGGCTTCCCCCAGACCCCCATCCCCGTCGTCATCAACGAGACCCTCGAGGTCGCCCGCCGCTACGCCGCCCCCGAAAGCATCCACTTCCTCAACGGCGTCCTCGACGCCATCGGCCGCGAGCTCCTCCTCAACCGCCTCAATCCGCCCCCCAACCCCTGACCCTGAGTCGCATGGTGCACCTGTCTGGCCGGCCTCGTTTATGGCACGGCTGGTAGCCTTGGGCTTTAGCCCGAGGTCTCCGTGCCGCAAAGCGCACTCGTTAAGGGCACGGCTTTAGCCGTGCCGTAAAGCGGCAAGGAACGATGGGGCTTCAGCCCCTGAGGTACAGTCTCTTGATTGTGGAGGCCCCGCTTGACACGCACTGTACAATAGAACTGTGAAAGAGACATCGCCCGGCCACCTGCCGGGCGTCCTTGTTTAAGCAGCACAAGCCCGGTCTCTCGCGCATAAGGCATCTGTTTTGAAGACTTTGGATAGAAGCCCTCAGCTAAGCCTCTCCTTTTGAAGACTTTGCATAAGAGCCTCCATCGAAGTCCGGACCTAAATCATCTCGTTTGAAGACTTTGCACACATTTGCCGGGGGAGGGGGGTACCCCGCAAAGCAAACGGCCACCCCGAAGGACGGCCGCGCTTTTCACTAACGACTAACCACTAACGACTAATCACTGCCCTTACGACTGCAGCTTCTTCGGATGCTGCACGATCATATTCGGCGCGACCGGGTTCCCATTCGCATCCGTCAGCTTCGGCGTCAGGATCGTCCCTGACTCCGTCGCCGTCGTCCCCGACACGGAGATCACATGCACCGCATCGTCCCCTGACGTTCCCGCATAGAACGACTGGTTGTCGGTGCTGAAGACGCCCGTAACCGGCGCCGTCGCTCCATTGGACAGCGTCACGTAGTTCACCGTGCCCGTTCCCGGAAGGTAGAACGGCAGCAGCCCGCTCGTCCCCGTATAGGTCACAAACGCCAGTGCCGAGCTGCTCGCCGGGTCCACACCCGTGATCGCCGACGCAGTAATGCTCGACAGCGGATGCGTCGTGAAGGTGCTCGAGAACGTCACCGGCGGACTGACCTGCGCACCCGCCGGCGCCTGCGTGCACGCGAAGGCCTCCGACGTCGGCGTCACCTGGATGTCCTCCACCGCCGTGGGGGTGCCCCCCGCCGCCGGCGCCGCCCCCAGAATGTGGTGGCCGTCCGTCGTCGCCGCGATCTGGTTTGTCGGCGTGGCGACTGTATCCGCCAGCGGAAAATAATCGTTCGCCGTCGTCGGCGGATTGCCTGGGCTTCCGGGGATCGCGATCGTCGAGGTCGAGCAATAGGTCCGTCCGTCGGTTTCCTGCGGCCCGGCAAAGTAGGCTCCGATGCTCGGCACCATCACGGCCACATCCGTGTACATGGTGTTGGTCGCCGTCTCGCGCCAGTTGTTGAACACCGAGTGCGTCAGCAGCGTATCGGTGGTCGTCGTGATGTACACCGTCTGCGAATCCGGCGACCACGCCGCGCTCGTGCCCACCACATTGCCGTAGCTGCTCTCCACGACCCCGCTGCTCGTCACCAGGGAGACCGTCTGCCGCGTCGGATCGGTCACCACCGCCGCGCTGTTGTCCGGCGCCACCGCCAGCACCGTTCCCGGCACAGTCTGGTACGGCCCGATCACCGAATTGCCCGAGGTCGCGATCGTCATCATCCCCTGCGGGCTGCCCAGATAGATCGTCGATCCATCCTGGGAGATCACCATCGAGTTCGGCTGGAAGGGCAGCTTGAGCGGCGCGCCCTGCTGGTTCAGCGTGAAGTCGTACGGCACCACATACTGCGAGCTCGTGCTGCCCATGTAGATCACCGTGCTGCTCGTGCCCGCCGTATCCACCGTGATGCCGTTCGACGTGATCGGCTTTCCGTTCCCATAGAGTCCAAGCTGGCTCAGCGGCGAGGGATTGCACAACGACGGCTGGCACACCGCCGTGATCGTCGCGGATCCCGGAAACGTCGGAACCACCGTCCCTCCGCTCGCCGAGATCGTCTGCGGCGTGGTCGAGTTGAACTCCAGGCTCAGCCCGTTGATCGGATTATGATTCGTGTCCAGGACGGATGCGGTCAGCGTCAGCGGGTTGTTCAGCGCCACGTTCACCGGGTTCTGTCCCGCCTGCGCCCCCGTCGCCGCCAGCGTAATGCTCGCCGGCGGACAGGTAGAAAAGAATCCCGCATTCGATGCCGAGGCCGAGTTCGAGACCGAGGCCGTAATCGTCGCCGAGCCTGGCATGTTCGCCGTTGCAAACCCGTTCGGGTCGATCGTCACCACGCTCGGCGAGCCCTGCGCCGTAAACGTAATCCGCCCCACCTGGCAGGTGATGTTGTTCTGCGGCGTAGTCCCGCCGTTGTCATACACCTTGGCAGTCAGCTGCACGCGCGTGTTCTGCGAGACGCACGCTGTCCCGTCGTACGACGGCGCAGGAGCCTCCGGCGTGGTCGTAATGACGTTGGTGCAGCAATCCGTCGTCGGATCACCGTTGCCGGGAGTCCCGTTGCCACACGTCCCCGAGGCTACCGCCGAAGGCGCCAGCACGACCCCCGTCACCACCGGGTGCACAAACACCGCCAGCTTGTTGCTGCTCACTCCGTTTGCTTCGGCCAGGATGAAGTACTCATTGGTCGGTGGCGGGGTCGACGGGGGTGTGCAGATGGTGTAGTCAGGAATCCCGCTGCCGGAGTTCCGGTTCCAGTTTCCCGCGCACACCTCGCCGTTGGAAGGGTTCACGTCCGCATACTGCAGCGTCGAATCCGTGGTCGCATAGATAAACGTGCCCACCGAGACGGTAGAACCAATGCAATCCTCGCCCGTCGCACTTAGCCGTTGTCCTATCTGCCCATAGTTCAACGACTCGCCCGTCGTCTGGAGTTGTGTGCTCCCCAGTTGGATGGTGGACAACTGTCCCTCCACCGGACCCGAGTTCGCGTTCGCGTTGTTGGGGCAATACACCGGCGCGGCGTGCTTGTGCCCACACCCGATCACCGACAGACCAAAGGGAACCGTGAAGAAAAGTAGAACTGGCAGACCGACAAACCGCCGGGCTGATTTCTCGACAAACAACCGCACTCGAACCTCCCCGCTCAACCGGAACGCAAGCTGAACGGTCAACCGCCGCAGGCGCTGAATCTCCGAACCTCTAGTGTAGGTGTTGGACGGAGTACCGGGCAAATGGGAGCACGGCAAACAGCAGAGATCAAGCCGTAGAGAGCAGAAAAGGCGAATCCATAAGCCATCGGTCGCCTTTAGTGCCTACTGTTTAGTCGCTACGGTCTGCTCCGCCGGCATGTTGTCCGCAAACCACTTTATGGAGCGCTGCATGACATCGCGCTGATGCTCCGGATTGCGGAAGCCGTGGCCTTCGTCCGGGTACACCACCAGCTCCGTCTTTACACCGAGATCGCGCAGGGCATGCCACATCTCAAAGCTCTGCGGCGCCGGGCACTCTCCGTCGCGGTCGCCCACAACGATCAGCATCGGCGTCTTCGCATTCTTGATGTAAGTAATCGCTGAGCTCTTGGCGTAGACCGCAGGGTCGTCATAGACGCTGGCGCCGAAGAACGGAATCATCCACTGGTCGATGGAGTTCTCGCCGTAGTAGCTGAGCCAGTCAGAGAGGCCGGCGCCTGCAACCGCCGCACGGAAGCGATGGGTCTGGGTCACAGCGAACATCGTCATGAATCCGCCGTAGCTCCATCCCGTAATGCCTTCCCGGTTCTTGTCGATGGGGTACTTGGCCTCGATGACATCCATACCCTTCTCGATGTCGCGCAGGTCGCCGTAGCCGAAGTCCTTGCGGTTGGCCTCGGTAAACGCCTCGCCCTGCCCAAAGCTGCCGCGCGGATTGGGCTCGAACTCGAAGTAGCCCAGCCCGGACCACGTCGCTCCGCCAAAGGCGGAGGCCGATGGGCCCCCGTGCACCTGCACAATCAGCGGATACCGTTTGTGCGGATCGTAGTTTGCCGGCAGCGTCAGCCACCCCTGCACGTGGAACCCCTCGTTCTCCCACTCGACGGATTCAATCTTTGTCGTCGGCTTGTAGGAATCGTTCAGATGAGTGAACTGCTTCAGGCCGTCGCCCGGTCCGGCCCAGATCTCCGGGCCGCCCGTATGGTTCCGCTCGACGAACGCAAAGATCCCGTTCCTCGAGACGGAGATCGCATCCTTGACAGGGCCGCCTCCAACCACGACCTCGCCCAGATCGAGAGCACTGTCCGGAACCGGCTCGCGTTTCTTGACGTCGTAGTCCGCCAGCAGCGTGCGTCCGCGCCGGTCCTCGACAAAGCCGATGCGATCGTTGCTGATCCACCCCTCATAACACGGTGTCCCATCGATTCCCGGCGTGATATCGGTCGGTTCGCCGCCCTTCGCCTCGACCACCCAGACATCCCCTCCCGTCGATCCCTGATCGCTCATCAGGCCCCCGATGAAAGCCACGCGTTTGCCATCCGGCGACCAGCGCGGAACCGCGATCTGTAGTCCGTGCAATGCCGTGTGCGTCGTATTCGGGTCCAGAACCACCTCAGGCGCGGAGGGCTGCCCTGTTGTGGCTTCGGTCTTGTAGAGCTTCGCGACCCACCAGTTGTTTTCGCCCGGCGGATTCGCCGCGATAAACGCAATCTCCTTCGAGTTCGGCGCCCAGTCGAACTCGTACACATGCAGATCGGCTGGCGTAAGGAAGTCGCCGGTGCCCGTCGTCGAGTCCACCCCATACACCCGCTGCACCTCGATGTTGTCCTGTCCAATCACCCCTGACCACGGCTTCATCGCATCCAGCGCTCCGGCCGAACGCGTTGCATTCTCCACAAACAGAAATGCAATCGTCTTTCCGTCCGGTGACCACGCCGGCTCCTGCACCTCACCCTTCACGTGGGTCAACTGACGCACCTGCTCAGTCGTCTTCGACCACAAATACACCTGCTCCTGCCGCGGGATCGTCGGGTCCGCAGCTGGTGCGGTGCACGCCCCAAGAAAGGCCAGGGTCTCGCCATCCGGCGACCAGATGGGGTCGCCGTAAGCACAGTTGCTCGCGTCTGCGACGCTGATCGTCTTCTCGTTGGTGGAGTCGGGGTGCGCCACTGAGCTGAGGTGCAGCGCCGAGCCCTCGCGGCTGCGCATCGTCCACGCGACCGTCGTTCCGTCCGGCGAGATCGCCACGTTGCCGGGCATGTGGAGGCGCGATCTCCCCGGCACCTGGGCAAAGACGGTTGAAGTTGAAAATGAGAGCGCAACACAGAGCAGTGCACAGCGACGAAAAGGAATCATGCCAAGGAGCGTATCATCGCATCGCCCCACGAGGCGATTCTGCCCCTTCGTGTGACCGCTACTCCTCGAGGCGTGTCACTCGATAGGTCGGAAACTCCCCGCAAGAGCGAAATCCCATTCGCCGGTACAGCGCGATCGCGGTGGCATTGTCCGAGGAGACATGCAGGTACGACCGTGCTCCCTCCGCGCGATGATCGTGCAGCAGCCGTGTGATGAGCGCCGCCGCATACCCGCGCCCGCGGTAATCAGGCAGCGTGCACAGCCCGCTGATCTCCTTGAAGTCGCGAATCGCCATCCGCTCACCGCACATCGCCATCAGCCGTGGGCGTTCGCCCGCTGCATTGACCACCCCATCGCGCACTCCGTAATACGTCCCCATCTCGCAGGTCCGTATGCGAAAGAAACCCGGAAAGGCGATCGAGGTCAGCTCCACCATCTCTTCAGCATCGGCACCGCTCAATCTCTTCAGTTCCGCATCGGTCGCCGGCTCCGGTAGGGCCGCCTCTGCTGGCCACTCCATCTGCCTAACGCCGAACGGACCTCCGATCTTCAAGCCATCTACCTGCGTAAGCCGCTCAAAAGAAACGACAAAGACCAACTCGCCCGGTTCCAGCAGAGATCGCAGGTCCGCCATCGCCATCGCTGAGTTCTCAAGCACTGCTGCAAACGGTGTGACCTGGCGGGGAAACTTCACCGCCAGTCCGTTTCGCATCGCAAAATGGGCGTGCGCCGTCTCCAGCGATTCAAGCGGAGGGTTGCGAAAGAGCAGGTCGGAGCTGTTCACGTGTACCGCTCGATTCTATCCAGTCGGAGTGCGGATTTCTTGACGGCCCGCAGAGCGCTTGGTAGAGTAAAAGGGTTCCGCGAGTATCGGGAACGTGCCTTTCTGAGTGCCTGCGACACCCTCCTTCCCAAGCAATCATGGGGACCCATAAGGACGGGCTATGCGGGCCGGAGCAGACGAAACGGAGTTGGGCCACGCCTTTTGACTCAAAGAGTCTCTGGGCTGGTAGAGCGCCCGGCCACCGTCGACTGTCATTCGCTGAGTGATGGCAATACCCGTTGGACCCGCGTGGTTCGCTAGCAGTACGGCCGCGCGCAGGATTCAGAACTTCGCCGGTGAGCTTTCGTGTTCACCGCCTTTCGTGTGTGTGCTGGAGTTTCCAGCCATGCGAAGAAGAGCGAAGGTGCTGCCCTGCGCTGTGTCCGAGGGAGAAATCGGAAGCCCGGAGCGTGACGCGCGCCGGAGTTGCAAGAGGGAAGAGGAAAACGCAAGTGCCTACGTTTCATCAGCTCGTCAAGCAGGGCCGCACGCCCACCAAGTACAAGACGGCCTCACCTGCGCTGCAGGGTTCGCCCCAGCGCCGTGGCGTTTGCACCCGCGTCTACACGCAAACGCCCAAGAAACCGAACTCGGCGCTGCGCAAGGTTGCGCGCGTTCGCCTGACCAACGGCATCGAGGTCACTACCTACATTCCGGGCATCGGCCACAACCTGCAGGAGCACTCGATCGTGCTCATCCGCGGCGGCCGCGTGAAAGATCTTCCGGGCGTTCGTTATCATGTGGTTCGTGGCACGCTCGACTCCGTCGGTGTCGCCAACCGCAAGCAGAGCCGCTCGAAGTACGGCGCCAAGCGCCCGAAGGCTGCAGCCAAATAGTTTTCCGGGCACAAGCCTGGCACGAATTTAGAAGCCCAGCTCGTGAGAGGTTCACCGCGCTGGGGGAAGAAGAGAGAGAAGAATGCCGAGAAAAGGGTATATCGCGAAGCGGGAAGTGGCAGCAGATCCGATCTATCAGTCGACTCTGGTCACGAAGTTCGTCAACAGCATGATGTGGGGCGGAAAGAAGTCCACTGCCCAGGCGATCTTCTATGAGGCGATGACGAACCTCGAGGCGAAGGGCGGCGACGAGGCACTGAAGCTGTTCAAGAAGGCTGTCGAGAACGTCAAGCCCATGCTCGAAGTGAAGTCCCGCCGTGTCGGTGGTGCGAACTATCAGGTGCCGATCGAGGTCAATCCCGAACGCCGTACCTCGCTGGCGATCCGCTGGCTCGTGACCTACGGCCGCGCCCGCGGTGAAAAGGGCATGGTCGAAAAGCTTACGGCGGAGTTGCTGGATGCCGCTAACGGCCGTGGCGCCGCGATGAAGAAGAAGGAAGACGTCCACCGCATGGCCGAGGCTAATAAGGCCTTCGCGCACTATCGCTGGTAAAGACTCTTCGACAGGTTTTGATCTTTTGATTTTGGGTTAGCGGCAACCGCGAGCGAGAGCTCGCAGAAAGAACGACCGTGGCACGCACAGTTCCTCTTACAAAATGCCGCAACATCGGCATCATGGCTCACATCGACGCCGGCAAAACGACGACGACCGAGCGCATCCTCTTCTATACGGGGGTTAACCACCGTATCGGCGAGGTGCATGAGGGCACCGCGACGATGGACTGGATGGAGCAGGAGCAGGAGCGCGGCATTACCATCACCTCCGCGGCCACCACCTGCACCTGGAACGGCATCCGCATCAACATCATTGACACCCCCGGCCACGTGGACTTCACGGCCGAGGTCGAACGCTCGTTGCGCGTCCTCGACGGCGCCGTCGCGTGCTTTGACGCGGTTGCCGGCGTGCAGCCGCAGTCCGAGACGGTGTGGCGGCAGGCCAATAAGTACAAGGTTCCCCGCATCTCTTTCATCAACAAGATGGACAAGGCGGGCGCGAACTTCGAGTACGCGACCTCCACGATCGTCAACCGGCTCGGTGCGAAGGCCATTCCGATTCAGCTTCCCATTGGCGAAGAGGCCAAGTTTGCCGGCATCGTCGATCTGGTCGAGATGCGCGGCGTCGTCTGGAACGACGAGACCATGGGTGCGGAATATACCGTCACGGAGATCCCGGCCAACCTCAAGGAGCACGCTGAGGAGATGCGCAATCACCTCATCGAGGCGGTCGCCGACTCCGACGACGAGGTCATGCACAAGTACCTCGAAGGCGAAGAGATCACCGTCGAGGAGCTCAAGCGCGCCATCCGCAAGGCCACCATCGCCATGCACGTCTTCCCGGTGATGTGCGGGACGGCCTTCAAGAACAAGGGCATCCAGACCCTTCTGGATGCGGTCGTCGACTATCTGCCCTCCCCGCTGGACGTTCCGGCGATCGAAGGCATCGATCCCGACGATCCGGAGAAGAAGCTCGTGCGCAAGGCCGACGACAGTGAGCCGTTCGCTGCCCTGGGCTTCAAGATCATGACCGACCCGTTCGTCGGCCAGCTGATCTTCATCCGCGTCTACTCGGGCACGCTCAAGACCGGCGACTCGGTCCTGAATCCCCGCACCGGCAAGACCGAGCGCATTGGCCGCCTGCTGAAGATGCACGCCAACAAGCGCGAGGAGATTACCGAGATCCTCGCGGGCGACATCTGCGCCGCCGTCGGCCTCAAGAACCTAGTCACTGGCGACACGATCTGCACCGAGAAGGCGCCGATCGTCCTTGAGCGCATCGACTTTCCTGCCCCCGTCATCGAGGTCGCCGTGGAGCCGAAGACCAAGGCCGACCAGGAGAAGATGGGCCTTGCGCTGGCCAAGCTGGCGCAGGAAGATCCCACCTTCAAGGTTCGCACCGACGAGACCAACGGCCAGACCATCATCTCCGGCATGGGCGAGCTGCACCTCGAGATCATCGTCGACCGCATGATGCGCGAATACAAGGTCGAGGCCAACGTCGGCAAGCCGCAGGTCAACTACCGCGAGACCATCCGCGCGAAGGCAGAGGCCGAGGGCAAGTACATCCGCCAGACCGGCGGCTCCGGCAACTACGGCCACGCCAAGATCCGCATCGAACCCAACGAGCCGGGCAAGGGCTACGAGTTCTCGAACGACATCAAGGGCGGCACGATCCCCAAGGAGTACATCAAGCCGATCGACCAGGGCATTCGCGAAGCCATGGCGGGTGGCGTGCTCGCGGGTTACGAGATGGTCGACATCAAGGTGTCGCTGTATGACGGCAGCTACCACGACGTCGACTCGAACGAGATGGCCTTCAAGATCGCCGGTTCGATGGCGTTCAAAGAAGCCGCACGCAAGGCCAGGCCCGTGCTGCTCGAGCCGGTGATGGCCGTCGAAGTCACGGTTCCCGAGGAGTACATGGGCACCATTATCGGCGACCTGAACTCCCGGCGCGGACGCATCGAGGGCATGGAGATGGTCGGCGGTGTGCAGGCCATCAAGGCCACTGTTCCGCTGTCGAATATGTTCGGCTACGCGACCGCGATGCGTGGGTCGACACAAGGCAGGGCCAACTTCTCGATGGAGTTCAAGCAGTACGAGGAAGCACCGCGCTCGGTGTCCGAAGAGGTCATCGCCAAGGTGCAGGGCAAGGAAAGATAGCGGTAGGTCGAGGCTTCAGCCTCGACTTCGCCGCAGGCGAATAATTTGCAGCATGTAAGCCGCGCGCTGGAGCCGGTTGAGATCAGCCGGCGCGCGCAGAACGAAAACAGATTTTGCGCAACACGAAGACGGAGAAGAGTCATGGCGAAGGAAAAATTTGATCGCAGCAAGCCGCACGTGAACGTAGGGACGATCGGACATATCGATCATGGCAAGACGACGTTGACGGCGGCGATCACGAAGGTGCTGTCCAAGCACAACCCGAAGAACGCGTTTCG
>DATAXW010000027.1:0-2429 GCA_036272895.1 Acidobacteriaceae bacterium
GCCTTAGTTTGGTATTCATTTCCGACCCAGTCTAACGGCGACTTGGCAAAAGGAGAAGCCATCCTCCATCGCACGCTTAGCTGCGATAAGAAATGCGGCCCCGCTACTTCTCCGCCGTCGGCGGCACAAGCCCCTTCAGCCGCAGATACGTTGACAGCTCCGCATACTGCTCGTTGTCGTGCGACACATTCCCCCACGCCATCCCAATCCGCGAACGCTTCGCACGCCCCGTATCCACCAACTCCGCGACATTCGCATCCGTCAGCGCTCCATACGCCTTATCGCACACATCAAACGAAGCCTTCAGCCCCGCCACAATCGTCGCCTTATCTGCCGTGTCGCTCGGCACCGTCTTCGGATCAAAGGTCGCCCCATTCAGCGCCGAGCACGTATGCTGCTGCGCTTCTGTAATGTGATTCACAATCCGCGCATACGTCCGAATATCCGGAGTCGGCTTGAACTGATAGTCCGCCTCCGGCATCTTCTCCGCCGCCTTGATCACATTCGGCTTCAGCCGGTTATATGACGCCTGCACCTCTGCCGCCGGCCCAACTGCAGGAGCCGGACCCTGCGCCGACGAAGCTCCACAAACCCCTGCCGCAAACCACACCGCCGCTGCCGCAACCAAAACTCGCTTCATCACGCTTCTCCTGAGACAACACCCACACACTACCACCATCACTTTGGGTTGACTTAAAAGCCCTGACCAAAAGCCGAGAAGCTGACTTCCCGTTACTGAAGCTGTCCTCGATGAGTGCCTCGGCGATGTGGCACTAAGAGAGACTTGGAGCCGGCAGGTCTGCTGACGATATGCCCTTTTATCGATACTTATGCGTGGGCAATGTGGTACCGTCTGCCTATCAAATCGCATCTGGGATTTTCGCCGGCCAGGCTCTCAAACGAATTTTCACGTGTATCGCAGATCGCACTGGCGGACACGCCGTAGTTGTGTCCAAGGGTGCTGATCTCTGCAAGGGCCTAGTGGAGGAATCGTGGAATGGCTCCTGCAATCGATCTTGGTGAACTGAAGCGCTCGGTTCGGGGTGCAATTTATTGCTCGGCGGATGGCGGCTACGATGAGGCGCGCCAGGTTTGGAATGCAATGATCGACCGCCGGCCGGCAGGGGTGGTCTGCGCCGCGGGCGTTGCGGACGTGATGGCCACTCTTCAGTTCGCGCGCGAACGCGGCGTGCCTGTCGCGATCCGCGGCGGCGGACACAACGTCGCAGGAACCTCGGTTGGTGAAGCCAGCATCGTCGTTGACCTTGCACGATTGAAGTCTGTCCGAGTCGATCCCATTCACCGCCAAGCGCGCGCTGGAGGCGGGAGTCTGTGGGGCGAATACGATTGCGAGACGCAGGCCTTCGGGCTTGCTTCGCCGGGTGGGGCTATCTCTACTACCGGAATCGCTGGCCTCACACTCGGCGGAGGTTACGGCACGATCTCACGACGCTTTGGAATGGCGTGTGACAATTTGCTTTCCGCCGATGTCGTGCTGGCATCCGGCGAACTGGTGACAGCGAGTGCTGACTCGCACCCCGAGCTCTTCTGGGCGCTGCGTGGCGGAGGAGGCAACTTCGGCGTGGTGACCTCATTCGAATTCCAACTTTATCCGGTCGGCGAAGCGCTGAGCGGGATGATCGTGTTTCCGTTTGAGATGTCGAAGGCCGTCTTGCAGCGGTTCCGTGAGCTGAGCCTCGAAGCGAGCGACAGCCTGACTCTGATGGGCGTAATTATTCCTTTCCCGGGTGGCGGGAGGTGCGTCGCGGCAGCGGTATGCGATATCGGCGATGTGGGCGAGGGGCAACGTGCAGCCCGCGCGTTTCGCGAACTGGGATCGGTTCTGGTGGATACGGTCGCGCCGATGTCGTATTGCGCGATGCAGCAGCAATTTGATGTGTCGTATCCGAAGGGCCAGCGTCACTACTGGAAATCCGCATTTCTTAAGACTCTGCCGGACGAGGTTATCGATCTCGCGATCGAATCGGCCGGTAATGCGCCCTCACTGATGAACGTGATCATGTTCGAGCAATACGGAGGTGCGGTTGCGCGTGTAGCCCATGATTCCACTGCATTCGGGAATCGCGAGGCGCTGTTCAATGTGAGCATGCTGGCAATCTCGGAGGATTCCGCGCTCGACGCGGAGCAGAGGGCATGGGCGCGAGCTGCGTGGCAACAGGCTCTCCCGTACTCGACCGGTGGGTCGTATGTAAATTACATGTCGGAGGGTGAGGACGTGCATTCTGCATACAGCGACGCCCGATTCCAGCGCCTCGCAAAGATCAAGGCGCAGTACGACCCCGCCAACCTGTTCCGTTTCAATCACAACATTCCGCCGGCACAGGCATAGAAGCTCTCCAGGGGACCGTCGCGGGTTACCGCGAGTCCTTACAACTCGGCCTGTGTTGAGATAATCGACGCTCAACTGG
>DATAXW010000028.1:0-64395 GCA_036272895.1 Acidobacteriaceae bacterium
CTCGCCCTCCGAGATCCTCTTCGTCGCCGACGCCATGACCGGCCAGGACGCCGTCAACTCCGCCAAGGCCTTCAACGACCGCCTCTCCATCACCGGCGCCATCCTCACCAAAATGGACGGCGACTCCCGCGGCGGCGCCGCGCTCTCCATCCGTCAGATCACCGGCGCGCCCATCAAGTTCCTCGCCACCGGCGAAAAGCCCGACGCCTTCGAGCCCTTCCACCCCGACCGCATCGTCGGCCGCATCCTCGGCATGGGCGACATCGCCACGCTCCTCGAACGCGCCGAAGAAAAACTCGATAGAAAGTCCGCAGAATCTTTTGCAAAGAAAGCGCTCGCCGGCGAAGGCTTCTCGCTCGCAGACTTCCGCGACCAG
Source organism: Acidobacteriaceae bacterium (assembly GCA_036272895.1). Classification (GTDB taxonomy): domain Bacteria; phylum Acidobacteriota; class Terriglobia; order Terriglobales; family Acidobacteriaceae; genus Granulicella. The sequence goes on from DATAXW010000028.1 coordinate 377, forward strand.
CTCCGCCAGATCAAGAAGCTCGGCAGCATGCAATCCATCCTCAAGATGCTCCCGTCCGTCGGCCCCTTCGCGGGCATGCAGCAGGCCGCCGCCAACGTCGACGAGTCGCAGTTCACCCGCGTCGAATCCATCATCAACTCCATGACCGCCAAAGAGCGCCACAACTCCGCTCTCATCAACGGCAGCCGCCGCAAGCGCATCGCCCTCGGCTCCGGCACCTCCGTGCAGGAGGTCAACAACCTCCTCCGCCAGCACACCCAGATGGCCAAAATGATGAAAGGCATGGGCTCCAGCCTCACCGGCGGCGCAAAAGCCCAGCAACGGTTACTATCCCAAATGCAAGGCAAGCAACGCTTCGGGCGGTGACCGCGCGCCCAACCGCTACGTATGTTTTACTCGTTTGATATGCTGAACCACGCTTGGAGAAACTAATGGCGGACGTACAAGTAACCTGCATCACGAAACCAGATGTGTCGAGCAGCCACGAACACATCACACACATTGGTGGCGCAGGTTGGAGGTGGGAACGAGAAAAGGTGATTCGCAGTATCGAAGCGAAGACCAACACGTTTTACGTTCTTGATCCGTTGACGGGGAAAAAGGCTTATGTCGGCGTTGTGAAGCCCAACGACGGTCGCGCCCCGTATCTACAAACGCACGCGGATGGGCGCTGGAACAATAATCTATTGTCTCTGCCGCAGTGTCCGCAATGACCTCTAGAGCATGAGAAATGCTGAAGGCAAAATGCCAACGAAACGCGTGGCAAAGGGTAATAAAGATGCTACGGCCACCCCACCGGAGCCCACACCCGATACGCCGAAGATAGAGCCGCCGCCATCAGAGGTCCCGCAAGAAGCGCCGCCTCCCCCGCCCATCCTCTCGGTGATAGCGCACCTCAAAGCGCCCCACCTAAAGGCACCATTCAGCAGAATTTCGCAGGACCTTCAGAGTTTCATCGATCAGTCAGAGATCACACAAACGTACAACTTCCTCTTCCTCTACGACGAGCAACGCCCGATTTCAGAACGTATCTCAAACGCACTCTATACGGCCGCCAGCGGCGACTTCGTGGACAAAGAGAAACCATACCTTCTGATCCTTCACACTAAGGGAGGGTCTCCGGTTCCTGCCTACCTCATCGGGCGCTACATGAAGGTTTCCGGAAAAGGTTTCGTAGCTGTCATTCCAAGACGCTCAAAATCTGCCGGTACCCTGCTCGCGCTCGGCGCGGAACAAATTCACATGGGCATGATGAGCGAATTAGGGCCGATTGATCCTCAGTTCAGTGATTTCCCCGCACTCGGCCTGGGAAGCGCTCTTGACCACATCGCTGGCGTGAGTGAGAAGCATCCAGGCGCCGCAGAGATGTTGGCCAAATATCTCCAAGCCAACCTCAACATTCATTATTTGGGTTTATTCGAACGTGTTTCTGAATCACTCGCGCACTACGCCGAGAAGCTGTTGGCACGGCCGACGATTGGCGCAGACAAAGCAGCTGAGATCGCCAAACATCTTGTATATGACTACAAGGATCATTCTTTTGCGATTGACTGCGATGAAATAAAGCGGACATTCGGTAATGTTGGAGATACTATCGTCAAGGTCGAGACGCCTGAGTACCGACTGGCTAATCAGATTCACCAATATATGGAACAGGTCAACTTGGGTTACTACGTTTTTCATGACAAGTACTGCTCCATCACTGGAAGAGTCGAGGGCCTAGAACTCTCAGACTGGAAAAAAGATTGATTCTAAGAAGGTGATCTATAAGGTGGGCGGGCGGGTGGCCCGATCACCACTTACCGGACCAGCGACATCATGGGTGCCCCGTTCATCGCGGCTCTATCGCGATGAGCGGGGTATTCGCAGGACGCACAAACCCACCTCCGCCCTCACCACGCATCGTCACGGCACAGCTTCTTAAGCCTGTCCTGAGCGCAGCCCTGAGCGGAGCCGAAGGGACGCCGCCTCCGCCGCGCCCCGAAAACCCGTGCATGAGACCATCCAGAAATGGCCGGACTCACCGAAGACGCCATCCGCACGATCGAAGAGATCCACGCAAAATGGATCGCGGCCGAGATCGCCGGCGATCTTCAAAGCTGTCTTGACCTGTGTGCCGAAGAGATCGAACTTTGGCCACCGGATCAACCGCCGGCAATCGGACGCGCCGCCGTTGCCCGGAAGTTCACTGCGGAAGCCGTCAAAGTGAACGCCATCGACATCGCGAACCGGCGCATTCGCGGCTCAAAGAACCTCGCTTACCTGACCGCAAACTTCAACAGCACCTTCACCCTCACCAACGGCACGACCCCGAGGCAGGTCCGCGGAAGCCATCTGTGGATACTGCAGAACTCCGCCGGCGCATGGCTCGTCACGCTGGTGAGTTGGTCGATCTGGATCGAATCGCCAACCTGAACCGGACGGCCCATCTCTGACTTCACACACTGGGTGCCCCCGTCTCGACCCTGAGACGTGGGTCCGGCGGACATGCTGTCAAATAACCTTTTTATAGGCATCGGCGACCTTGTGTGCCGCCAATTTGACCGCGGACGTCGCCGTATTTCCGGCGTCAAGCGTATGCCGCAGCGCCGATCGCCGCCGCGTCCCGCTATGCTCCACCGCAGCGGTCTCAATATCGCCGCCGAAGATCGTGTGCCTCTCATCCATCCGGTCGATCGCCGCATTCAGCTCCGCGACCACCGCGTCGGCCTCCTCGGAAAAGACAACCAATTCGACATTGATCTTCTGATAGCCCATATATCCCGCGTCTTCCGCAATTCTACTCGCCGCCCCGGCCACGACTTTCGGAGCCTGTCCTCAGCGCAGTCGAAGGATGCCGCTTCCCCCGCGCGCCTCCCACGCTCCCTCTTTCGAGAGTCTGTACCCTGCGCCCAGAAAACATCACATGACGACATGACTTCGAAATCTCGCAGCTCCAGAGAATTGCTTTACCAGAACTGCGCATTATTTTGCAGAATCGTCCTCGCCGGCCGCCCCTAAGTGATTGATCCCGCTTAGCGGATAAGGGAGATCGAATTGCATTAAGACCTCACGCAGCTATCTTGCAAAAATTGGGGAGAGATCACACGATGAAGAACTCACTAGTAGTGACTGGGCTCCTGGCAATGTTCGCGTGCTGCGCAACGGTGAAAGCTGACACGGTCAACTTCTCCCAGTTCGGCGCGAATGGTACAACTGTTTCTTCCCCCCTTACGGGGACTACAACCGACGGCGTCGGAGTGACCATCACCAGTCCGACTGGCAGCTTTCAGGTCCTGCAGGAAGGTACAACGTGGGATGGAATCTTCCCGCTGACAGCTCCCATCCTGTTTGATGGAGAGGGTTCTGGAGCGGTCGTTCTGACCTTCGCTTCCGGAATCTCGTCGCTGACCCTGGCCGGCCAGGCGAACGAGTATGGCGCATACACCGAGACAGCCATGGCGTACTCTGGAACAACTCTTGTCGACACCGCGTCCGCGTCTTCGTTCAACTGGATTGACGATACGAACCCGGCCCACCAGGGCATCGTCCCGTTCCTTACTGTCTCCGGCACGGACATCACCAGCGTTGACTTTTCGGTGACCGACGACGTCGTCGGTCTTGCCCTGTACGGCGGGACGGGCGCCGTAACTGCAACGCCCGAACCCTCCAGCCTGATCCTGCTTGGCACCTGCCTTCTCGGCTTCGCTGGAACGGTCCGTCGCAAACTCCTGTCGTAGGCAGCTGGTCAGGTGGCTTACGCACCCCCTGACCTCAGAACCACCGGCGTGATGGGGACTCCACTCATCGCAGCTTCATCGCGATGAGTGGAGCCTCCGCCGAACGCACAACCCACCTCCCGCCTCACCCCGCATCCCCAGGACACCGCTTCAGAGCCTGTCCTGAGCGCAGTCGAAGGATGCCGTAAAGCCGCGCGCACCGCACGCTTCCTTGCTGCCGCAGGCCCGGAGTCCAGCGAACCTGTTCGCTGGGGTGGGAGACCGGAGTGGAGCAAAGCGAAGCGACTGAATCGCCTTCCTCTCCGCCGCCACCGCCCTACTGCGCCTGCGCCGCTGCCTGCGCCGCGAACGCTTGTGCCTGCGCCGCCGCCTGCGCAGCATCCGCCTCAGCCTGCGCCATCGCCTGATCAGCAGCCGCCTGCGCCTGCGCCGTCGCCTGCGCCGCCAGCTCCATCCCGATATTCCCGGGCTGCCCGCTCGCCACCGCGCTAAAGTCCATCGGGTCGGTCGTCGGATCCACCATCACTCCCGTCGTCGGGTCGATGATCTGCGCGCCCGCCGCCACACTTCCCGCCAGCATCAACCCCATCGCCATCACTACCATCATTCTGCGCATATCCCGCGCCTCCCTAACGCACACCTCTTCGAACCCGCCTCCTCGCAATAGGTTGCGAAGCCATGAATCGCCTCCTCCCGTCACAAACCCCAAAGGCGTACTCTCGAACCCATGCTCACGCGCTTCCCCCCGGCCGTCCCGGAGCTCCCGGTCAGCGACGTCAAGAGAGCCGCCGAATACTACGTCACCGCGCTCGGCTTCCATCTCGACTGGCACAGCGAAGCCGACGGCATCGCCGGCATCTCCCACGGCGACTGCCGCCTCTTCCTCGCCGACGGCTCGTTCCGCCACGCCCACGGAAACAACCCGCCCGTCGTCATCTGGCTGAATCTCGAAAGCAAGCAGGAGGTCGACGACCTCTACTTCGCCTGGCGCAACGCCGCCGCCAGAATCCTCGCCGAACCCGAAGACAAGCCCTGGCGCCTCCGCGAATTCACCGCCACCGACCTCGACGGCAACCACCTCCGCGTCTTCTACGACTTCACCCACGACGCACCCCAGACCACCGGCGCCCCCTAACCCTCGCCATCCGGTGCCGGGTGGCCCACTCATGACCAGCGACATCCGGGCACCCCATTCATCGCAGTCTCATCGCGATGAGTGGGGTATCACCACGCCCAAATAGCCAGGCTGTTCAATGCCTCCCCGAGCTCTGGCTGCAGTCCGCCGAGAACGATCATCGACGGGCGCGCTGGTCTCCCGACCCGCTCGCATCACAACAGAACTCGCCGCAGTGAGGCCTTCAACGGCGAAAGAGATTTGCGCTCGGAACCAGAGAGGCGCGCAACCCTTTACGGTATCGGACGATGCCAAGCAGGCCCAATGCGGTTCCCAGCAAACCTAGACCTCCCGGTTCCGGCGTCGGCGCGGGCGATAGCATACCGGAAACGCGCCCGTCGGCGCTGACGAACTGGTAGTCCGGATCGTCCGAGGTCAGATCCACGGTGAACGGGTCGGAGGCATCCAGAAAGTAGTCGTAGTTGTTGTCGTACGCCTGGGCGCCGATCGATTGCTCATCGGTAAAGGACACATTGTCCGCCGCGCACTCGGCATCGTGCGGACAATCGGAATAGGTGACGGGGCAATATCCGTCGTCTCCGCAAACCGTCGTCGAGTACGTCGAACTGACGGAGAAGCTATAAGTGCCGTCGCCGTTAGCGACGAAATTAATGGGTATGTCGGTGCAGGGCCAGTCGGGCCCTATCTCCTGACACCACGATGCATCGCCCACTAACCCGGAAGCAGTCTGGTTAATCCCAAGAGAGAAAAGCAGCGATCCCAGGTTATATTCGGCGCTCAGCCACGCACCGTTCTCGCCCTCTATGTCCGGCGGCGCATTGAGCGTCCCATTGAAAGTCACGGCCAGCGAGACGGGAATCGGATTGGAGACCACGCTTTCACAAGTGCTTTGGGGGGTGCAAGTGATGTACCAGGAGTCATCGTTTACTGTCGAGGTCTGGGCATAAGGCCAGCTCACTTGATCGCCATCGCCGTTAATCATGTAAGACGCGCCCATGTTGGCGATGCCGTCGATCGTTGTATAGAACGAGGAGATGGATTCTCCCCGATTGTTGGAGGCGGAGCTGCTGGTCGGGCCGTTGTTGGACACGGCGCCCGGCCCTCCGATCGAGCTGGTGCTGATGGTGTCGGCCCGGGCGGGAACGGATCTGACCATGAACGTAAATACAATGACGGCGACAATCGCTGCCGGGAAGTGATGCGCAAAGTACTTCATCATGTTCGTCCTCCTCAGACCGTGAAAACAAAAACGCGCCCAGGAAGCCCGATCGGTAAGAGGACCCCGAGGCTTCAGGGAACATGCATCACCAGCCCTCATGACAGCGACAGTGCTGGGGAAGCTTCTGCTCTGATATCGCTCGGCGAACGACAGACGGAATAAACGCGCGAGAGAAAGTTGGCGGGTCGCCCACTCGTAACTCAGAACATCTTCGGTTGGCGCGCGGCCCACCCACAACGTAGCCCTCCCGGACTACCCACATCATGGGTGCCCCATCCATGACGCAGCTTCACCGCGGCATGGGTGGGATATTCGCACCGGATACCAACCACCCCCACCCTCACCACGCATCGTCAGGGCACGGCTTTCTAAACCTGTCCTGAGCGCAGCCGAAGGATGCCGCGTCCCCCGCGCCCTGAAACTCTTCCGCTCTATCGAACGCCCCGCTTCTAGGTAGCCCGAGGCTTCAGCCTCGGGTCTCATAGGCCGCGCGCAGAAGCGCGCTTCCGCTCTGCCGAAGGCCGGGGGTCCCCAGCGAACTTGTTCGCTGGGGTGGGAGGCCGTCGTGAAGTCCGAAGGACGAAGCGACTGAATTGCCTTCCTCCGCCCGGCCGCAACCGCCCAACCCCGAACCACCCACCCCGATCGAGTCACCCGCAATCCCAAACCAACGTCTGCTGCGCCGCGTTACCAAAGATTCGAATAGCCAATCGCTCCGGATGCTAGTCTTCCGTCGTTACAAGAACAAAACTATCTCCGGAGTTCAAATGTATCTCAGGCTCACTCTTCTCGCTGCCCTCTTCCTTCTCGTCTGTCCCGCCACCCTCCTCGCCGACACCTACCAATACACATTCACCGGCACCTCATACATAGACGCCGATTTCACCTTCTCTACGGACGCCCTCATCACCACCGCAACGACCGTCACCCCCACCTCCTGCTCCTATAATCTCGGCAGCGGCACAATCGATTGCGATTCCATCCAGGCTGATTCCTTCGGTGATAATTTGTGGTACCTCCAGCCGACCGAACCATGGGAAGACGCCTTCGACTTCGAAGACGGCCTCTCTCTCACCGATATCGGTACCCAGACGGACTTCGTCGGCGACACCCTCACCATCACCGACATCCCTTCGCCCGCCGCTGCCCCTGAACCCTCCTCCATCGCGCTACTCGGCATCGCTCTTCTCTCCTTCGCCGGCATCACACGTCGGCGATGGCTGGCCCAATCACAAGCCACCTTCAACTAGCTCGATCGCGCGCGCTATTTATCGCGCGCCCGGGGTCCCCGGCGAGCGGTTTTCGCTCGGGCGGGTGGCCCACCCACAACGTAGCCCTCCCGGACCACCAACATCCTGGGTGCCCCATCCATGACGCAGCTTCACCGCGGCATGGGTGGAATATTCACACGGGATACCGACCACCTCCACCTCACCACGCATCGTCGCGCCGTGAAAACCCTCCCACTCCGTCGAATGCCGCGCTTCTAGGTAGCCCGAGCCTTTTAGGCTCGGGTCTCATAGGCCGCGCGCAAGTGCGCCCCTTCCTTGCTGCCGCAGGCCCAGGGTCCCCGGCGAACTTGTTCGCTGGGGTGGGAGACCGGAGTGGAGCAAAGCGGAACGACCAAATTGCCTTCCTCTCCGCCGCCACGGACAACCGGCAACCGATCCTAGCCCTCGTACACGTCGCTCCGGTGCCGAATCCGCGTCACGCTCACCCGCCGTCTTGCGTCATCAATCGCGTACACAACACGATAATCGCCAACCCGAATCCGCCACTCCTGCTGCCCACCCTTGAGCTTTTTGCACCCATTTGGCCGAGGCTCTCCCGCCAGCGCCTCCAGCTTCGGGAAGATCCGCTCAATCAGCTTCGGCGTCAGCCGCTCCAGCTCTCTTCTGGCACTCGGCTTCAACTCAACCGAGTACTCACCCACGCAGCTTGCCCCGCGCAATCAGCGAAGCCTTCACCTTCGCCAGCGGAATGCCCTTCTCCCGGCTTCGCGCCCGCGACACCAGAACGTCCTGGATGTCTTCCCACAACGCTCTGTGCGTCTTCAGGTCGATCACCGCCGCCGTCCTCTGTCCGCGCTCATCCGTAAGAAACTGTATGCCCGACATGGCGTCATTTTACCGGAATCCCCGGGCCCCCCGCTTCCTCGACCCCGCTACATAGCCCCACCCCTTGACACGCCCCGTATAATTGAAGCGAGCAGCAAACCACAGCCCGGCGCCCGCCGGGCCTTTGTATTTAACGCCGCGCGGCCATGCCGTCGGGACTCGCCCGTTAGGGTTGACGTCCGGACCTAAGCCACGCGCCCTCAATACCTTCGAGGAGGTCACCATGTCCCATCCCACCCCAGCCGAACCCATCCGCTTTCAGTGCCGCCACATCCTCACCGACGGCCGCCGCTGCAAAAATCCCACCCTCCGCAGCCCCCAAAGCGAAGAAAATCCCGAAGGCCACGAAAATTTCTGCTACTTCCACCACACCACCCGCCGCCCCATCGAAAATCTCAAACAACGACACAGTAGACGATCCACTTTCACCCTCCCCCAACTCGAAGACCGCAGCTCCATCCAGCTCGCCATCGGCGAAGTCCTCCAGCGCATCGCCTGCAACGACATCGACCCCCGCCGCGCCGGTCTCCTCCTCTACGGCCTCCAGATCGCCAGCCTCAACTTACCCAAACTCAGCCCAAAGGAAGCCGAACTGACCGAAACCTCCGAAACGGTCGACGAAATCATCCTCCACCCCACCCTCGGCGCCCTCGCCCCACCCGCCGAGCTCCACTCCACCGAACCCAAAGGCTCCGCCCAACGCCTCCTCGAACGTCTCCCCTGGAACGACGAACAAGACCAGCAGGAAGACAACGAAGAAACCGCCTCCGAATCCACCCTCCCCACCCTCCACGCCGTCGCCGATCCTTCACCCCACCCCAGAACCACCCCGAACCACCCTCGCCTCAAGAATTTGCACCAAAACACCGGGGAGGGGAGAAGAGCTCACCCTCACCCACGACGCTCCGCCACCAACACCCGCCGATCGCACGCCACGCTCGCGCACTCGCTCTAACTCTTCCAACCCATCCCCGTCAGCACGCCGCGCATATACGCGATGCTCTCAATCACTCCGGGCATCGGATCGTCCCCATGAATCTCATACTCCAGATCCACATTCCCCGGATACCTCATCTTCGCCAGCGTCTGAAAGATCTCGCGCACCGGCATGATTCCGCGGCCCACCGCGACCTGACTGTCCTTCTCATCTGCCTTCGCCAGGTCCTTCATGTGCATATCATGCAGTCGCGGCCCCGCCGCGCGAATCGCCTCGACCACATCCACCCCCGTGCGCATCGTGTGCCCCACATCGATGCAGCATCCCATCCGCACATCCATCCCCTTCACCGCCTTCAGCACATCCAGCGGCGAGTGCCAGATCTTGTCCTCCGGTCCATGATTATGAATCGCAAACGCAATGTCATACTCCTTCACAAACCGTTCAATGCGCGGCAGCGTCCCCGGCTCCGGATCCCCGGCCACGATCACCCCCACGCCGGCCCGCTTCGCATACTCAAACTTCTCCCGAATGTCCGCATCCTCATCCTTGCGGAAGTAGATCGTCCCCACCGCCGTCGGCGTAATCCCCGCCGCCCTGTAGTCCGCAAGCGCCGCCATCTCCGCATCGACCGACGTCGACGGCAGATGGTCCTTCGCGTCCTTCAAATTAATCGTCGTCAATCCAAGCTGCTTCATAAATCCGATCACCTGCGCGCGATCGAACTCCCGAAACGTATAGCTCGCCATGCCCAGCCGCACCGGCGCCGCACCGCCCGCATCGCCACTCCGTTCCGCCGCAAAGAATCCAGCCGCTGAACCTCTCCGCCCCACCGCGCCGGCTGCCATCGCCAGCGCGGCCGTCCTCAGAAACGCTCGCCGTCCGCTCAAAGATCTCATCCGCGCATCCTACCATCGCCGCCTATCGCACAAAGGCTCCGGTTGCCGCTCGATGCGCGCACCAACCCGCAGTACCGCTTGCATACAATAACTATCGGAGGACACCATGCAGACCGGACCCCGTATCTCCGCCGAAGAAATCAGCGAGCTCGTCGACCGCTTCTACGCGAAGGTGCGCCTCGACCCCGAGATCGGCCCCATCTTCAACGCCGTCGTCGACGACTGGCCCACGCATCTCAGCCTCCTCAAAGACTTCTGGTCCACCGTGCTCCTCACCGAACGCCGCTACAAGGGCGACCCCCTCGCCAAGCATCTCCCACTCTCGCTCGATCCTCCGCACTTTGCTCGCTGGCTCGCCCTCTTCGCTGAAACTGCGCATGAGGTCATGCCGCCCGCGCACGCTTCCATCGTCATCGCCAAATCACAGCGCATCGCGGAGAACTTCAAGCTCGCCATCGCCTACCAGCAGCAAAAGTCGTCCCCGCCGCAGCCTCAACGCAACGGCTAGTGTGTACATCACTTCCGTCGTACGGTGCAGCGATTTGCACTCCTCGCTTCCTCCTTCCCACAGAATCATCGACTCACGCGCACGCCGCGCGGTTGCGTCGCTGCTCGACCGAAGAACAGTACATCGGCCTTTTGCGTCCGCTGCTTTCGCATCAACTCCGCCTCGCCCATAAACTGGACAGAATGCCACCGTCCACCGCGCCTCCCTCGCTCCAGTCGCAGCTCGACGCCATCACCGCACAAACCCGCGCTCTCGTGCAGCCCGAACGCCTCGCCATCGTCGACGCCTCGATCCACGATCTCCTCCTCTCCGGCATCGAGTCCCGCATCCTTCCCGTCGGCGCGCCCGCGCCCTCCTTCGCTCTGCCCGCCGCGTCGCCCACCGCACTCAGCCCGTCCGCACCCGCCACCAAACTCGTCCGCTCCGCGGACCTCCTCGCACTCGGCCCCGTCATCCTCAACTTCTTCCGCGGCCGCTGGTGTCCCTACTGCGTCACCGAGCTCGAAGCCTGGCAATCCTCCTACGCTGACCTCCGCGCCCGCGGCGCCCTGCTCGTCGCCATCTCCCCGCAGCTCCCCCGTCAGAACGACTTCCTCGTCCAGCAGCACTCGCTCACCTTCCCCGTCCTTTCGGATCCCGGCTGCCGCCTCGCCGAAGCCTTCGGCATCGCCTACACTATCCCTCAACCCATGCAGGCCCACTTCCGCTCCATTCTCGTCAATATCCCCTTCGTTAACGGCGATCAGGGCAAGCTCACCTGGCGTCTTCCCCTCCCCGCCACCTTCGTCATCAAGCCCACAATCAACCGGGAAGGCGTCGTCGCCTTCGCCGAAGCGCATGCCGATCATCGCGTCCGGCCTGACCCCCTCGACGTTCTCCGCATCCTATAGAGAGAGCACTTTCAATACTCTGCGGGGACCATGAGCGCATCTTCTGAACGATCCAGCGAGCTTGAACGGAAACTGGAGCTTGTCGTTCAGACCGGGCTGCTGTTGACGAAAACTCACGACCTCGAAGCGATCGTGCAGTCCGCGACCGATGCCGGATTAGAGCTCTGCGGCGCCCAGTTCGGCGCCTTCTTCTATAACGTCACCGGCGCCGAAGACCAAAGCTACCGTCTTTACACCTTCTCCGGCGCTGCACGCGAAAAGTTCGCGGACTTCCCGCAGCCCCGCAACTTCGAAGCCGCAGCCGCCGTCGTCCGCTCCGGCGACATCACCAAAGACCCGCGCTACGGAAAGAACGCACCCTGCTATGGAATGCCGGACGGTCATCCTCCCGTTCGCAGCTATCTTGCCGTCCCTATCAAAAGCCAGTCCGGCGAGGTCCTCGGCGGCCTCTTCTACGGCCACGCGGACGCCGATGTCTTCGAGCAGAGCGCCGAAAACCTTATTGCGGCCGTCGCCGCGCAGGCAGGCATCGCCATTGAAAACTCCCACCTGCGCGATCAGTCGACCAGTCGAATCGCCTCTCTCGAGGAAGCACGGAAACGCAAAAAAGATTCCGCCAAACCCCTCGGCGAGCTCGCCGCCATCATCGAGTCCTCCGAGGACGCCATCATCAGCAAGGACCTCAACGGCATCGTCACCAGTTGGAACGCCGCCGCCACCCGCATCCTCGGCTACGCTCCCGAAGAGATCATCGGCGAATCCATCCTCAAGGTGATCCCGCCCCACCTCCACTCCGACGAGCCCATTATCCTCGGCAAGATCCGCTCCGGCCAGCGCATCGAGCACTTCGAGACCGTCCGCCAGGCCAAAAACGGCGAGCTCCTCGACGTCTCACTCACCGTCTCTCCCATCAAAGACGAAACCGGCGAAATCATCGGCGCCTCCAAGATCCTGCGCGACATCTCCAGCCGCAAACGGCTTGAGACCTCACTCCTGCAGGCCGAAAAGATCGCCGCCACCGGCAGAATGGCCGCTACCATCGCCCACGAGATCAACAATCCCCTTGAAGCCGTTCTCAATCTCCTCTATCTTCTGCGTCCCCTCGTCGGGACCAGCGAGGGAAGAACCTACCTGAGCACGGCAGAGATCGAACTCGGGCGCGTCTCCCACATCGCCAAACAGACCCTCGGCTACTATCGCGAGCACGCCTCGGCCGTCGCCCTCTCGCTCTCCGAGATCGCTGAGCATGCCATTACCGTCTACGGCCCTCGCTGCCACGCCTACGGCATCCGCATCGAAAGAGCTCTCAACTCTTCCACAAAGATTGTTCTCCGCCGCGGAGAGATCATGCAGGTCGTCTCCAACCTGATCGCCAACGCCATCTCCGCCATGCCCGACGGTGGAATCCTTCGCATCTCCGCCAATGACATCGACACTCCGTGCCCCGGCGTGTGCCTCGCCATCGAAGACAACGGCGTCGGGATCGCTCCGGAAAATCTCCCCAGGATCTTCGATGCCTTCTTCACCACCCGCATCACCATCGGCACCGGCATCGGCCTCTTCGTCGCCAAACAGTTCGTAGAAGGCCACGGCGGAGAGATCACCATCGACAGCAGTATGGATACTGCCTCCCACGGTACCCGCGTCTCCGTATTTCTTCCCCTGCACACCAGCTACGAGACCTCCGGCGCGGAAACCGCCCGCTCTCCCAGCCTGGAGTTCGCAAGGTCCAACTGAACCGGCCCGGACACCCTTCTTGATTTAAGAGTGCACCCCCACCCTAGGCTAACTACCTTATCCATGAAGACTTTGCAGCCACCTGCTTTTGCAGGTCGCTGATTCCAAAGACTTTGCGCTGGTGGAAAACTTCAAGTCCACCCCTAACTTCAATCTTTTGAAGAATTTGCGCAACTTTGCCGGGGGAGGGGGTATCCCGCAAAAAGCGATATCAAGCCGCCTTCTCCAGCAGGCTTCGCTGCTCCAGCAATTCCACCAGCACGCGCTCGAATCCGCTTCAGCGTCTCCGCATCCTCAGGATCGTTGGCTCGCAGCGTCCGCCCGTCCGGTGCCCGATAGCGGAATCCCTTCCCTGACCGCATCCGCCGGATCCCCGGCCGCGCGTCCGTCACATACCGCAACCCCGCCGCCTGCGCAGACTCCTTCGGATCGACCGCCTCCGCCGTAGCGTCGCCTGTCTCGCTCGTCTTCTTCGCCCCGTTCGACGCCCTGGCCCCACCCCGAGAACTCCGCATGCATCCTCAGATGGCACAACCAGCCTTCCGCGTCGCACGCCGTCCCTCATCGCCGAATCCTCACTCTACCCCCGCGCCACCAGATACCGGAACACCGACCCGACCTTGTAGCTTCCATCCGCCTGCCGGAACGGCGCCAGCGCCTTCTCATGCGCCTCATCGACCTCGCTCTTACTGGAATTCTCGATCGCCTTCGCCGCCACGCCCGACGATCCCAGCCCACGCAGAGCCGCCTGCAGGTCCGGATAGTGCCACGGACAGTCCACGTCGAACACGCCCACAGGCTTCAACTCCGCCGACTCGGCAAACCCACGCAACGCCGCCTCATCCGACAGCGCAAACGGCCCCGGCGCTCCCGGCGGCGGAGCCGGCAACAGCGGCTTCAGCGCCGCCACCAGCGACGCCGCCTCCATACCCTCCGGCCTTCCCCACGTCATCACCACCACCGTCGCGCCCGGCTTCGCCACACGCTTGGCCTGCCCCAGTGCCGCCACCCGGTCTCCGGCATACTGAAACGAATTGAACCCCGTCACCACATCGAACGAATCATCCGCAAACGGCAGGCTCTCCAGCTCACCCTGTCGAAAGTCACCGTCCGGCACGCGCTGGCGAGCGACCTCGAGCAGATTCTCCGAGGCGTCCAGCCCCGAAACCTGCGCTCCGCGCTCGCGCGCGATCTGCGCAGCCATCCCCGCGCCGCAGCCCGCGTCCAGATAGCGCATCCCGCTTCTCAATCCGATCCGCTCGAATACATCCAGATAGACCGGCCGGCACATGCCCTCCTGGATCTCCGCCCAATCCGCCGCCGCCGATCCCCACAGCCTCCCATTCGCCGCGGACGTCGTCTTCTTCTCTTCAGCCATATGCCTCCTCCATGCACAACTCTCTCAAGCTCATCCAAAACCCGCCTGCCGCATCACACTGACTAGAATTGCGAGGACATTGTTGCACACCACATCGTCCGTTGCGCAGACTGATCTCGAGATGTTGTCCTCCTGCCGACCCTGCTATCCTTTTCGCGCCATGAAGAAAAGAACACCATCTTTCCTTCTCATCCTTCTTCTGCCCATCGCGGCCTGCAAATCTCCGCAACGATCCGCACCGCCGCCTGCCGCCGCGCATCCTCAGGCGTCGCTCTCCAGCCTGCCCGCGCCCATCGCTCCGCAGAACTTCGACTACTACCTGCTCAACCTCTCCTGGTCGCCCGAGTTCTGCTACTTCCACCCCACGGCGGCCGAGTGCGCCCAGCGCGCCGGCTTCGTCCTCCACGGCCTCTGGCCCGAAAACGCCGACGGAACCTACCCCGAAAGCTGCTCCGCCGCGCCCGGACCCGCCAATCCCTCCCAATACAGCGACCTCTACCCCGACCCCACCCTCCTCGAACACGAGTGGCAGACCCACGGCACCTGCTCCGGTCTCTCACCCGACGCCTTCTTCTCAACCGCCCGCGCTGCCCTCCATTCCATCGTCATCCCGCCCACGCTCGCGCATCTCGATCATCAAATCTCCCTTCCTCCGGTCCAGATCCTCAATCTCTTCACCCAGAGCAATCCCTCCCTGCTCAACTTCAACCTCGCCCTCAGCTGTGGCCACAACTACCTCACGGCCGTCGAAGTCTGCCTCGACAAGCAGCTTCATCCCACCGCCTGCGGTCAGGTCCGTTCCTGCCGCGCCACCACCGTTCGCATCCCATCTCCATAGCGTCCTCGCGTCCCTCGGTTCATGACACGATGATTTAATACAACGACGCCCCGCGAATGAAGGAGACGTATCGATGAGCGAGAAGACAGTTCCTCTGGTGGATCGGCCCGCCTGGCAGGCCCTCAAGACGCACGCCGACGCGATGCACAGCCAGACCATCAAACAGCTCTTCGCCGCCGATCCCCAGCGCGGACCCCGCTTCACCGCCGAAGCCGCCGGCCTCTTTCTCGACTACTCCAAAAACCGCATCACCGACGAAACCGTTAAGCTCCTCGTCCAGCTCGCCGAGCAGTCCGGCCTCAAGCAGCGCACCGAAGCCATGTTCACCGGCGAGAAGATCAACATCACCGAGAACCGCGCCGTCCTCCATGTCGCTCTCCGTGCACCCAAGTCCGAACACATCCTTGTCGACGGCGAAGACGTCGTGCCCGAGGTCCACAAAGTCCTCTTCAAGATGTCCGCCTTCGCCCATCACGTCCGCTCCGGCCAGTGGCGCGGCCACACCGGCAAGCGCGTGAAGAACGTCATCAACATCGGCATCGGCGGCTCCGATCTCGGCCCCGTCATGGCCTATGAGGCGCTCAAGCACTACTCCGACCGCCATCTCACCTTCCGCTTCATCTCCAACGTCGACGGCACCGACTTCGCCGAAGCTGTGCACGATCTCCACGCCGACGAGACACTCTTCCTCATCGCCTCCAAGACCTTCACCACGCTCGAGACCATGACCAACGCGCATAGCGCGCGCACCTGGGCGCTCAAAGGTCTCGGCGGCGACGAGAAGGCCATCGCCAAACACTTCGTCGCCATCTCCACCAACGCCGCCGAGGTCGCCAGGTTCGGCATCGACACCGAAAACATGTTCGGCTTCTGGGACTGGGTCGGAGGCCGCTACTCTATGGACTCCGCCATCGGCCTTAGCACCATGATCGCCATCGGCCCGGAAAACTTCCGCGCCATGCTCAACGGCTTTCACGCCATGGACGTGCACTTCCGCACCGCGCCCATCGAGCGCAACCTCCCCGCTCTGCTCGGCCTGCTCACCGTCTGGTACACCGACTTCTTCGACGCCCAGACCGTCGCCATCCTTCCCTACGAGCAATACCTCAAGCGCTTCCCTGCCTACCTTCAGCAGCTCACCATGGAATCCAACGGCAAGCATGTCACACTCGATGGCAAGAAGGTCACCTGTGAGACCGGCCCCATCTACTGGGGCGAGCCCGGCACCAACGGGCAACATAGTTTTTACCAGCTCATCCATCAGGGCACGCGCCTCATCCCCTGCGACTTCATCGGCTTCTGCCGCACGCTCAACCCGCTCGGCCGCCACCATGACATGCTCATGGCCAACGTCTTCGCGCAGGGCGAAGCGCTCGCCTTCGGCAAGACCGCCGAGCAAGTCAAAGCCGAAGGCACACCCGACTGGCTCGTCCCCCACAAGGTCTTCGAAGGCAACCGCCCCTCCAACACCATCCTCGCCGACTGCCTCACCCCCGATATCCTCGGCAAACTCATCGCCCTCTATGAGCACTCCGTCTTCACTCAGGGCGTCATCTGGAACATCGACTCCTTCGATCAGTGGGGCGTCGAGCTCGGCAAGGTCCTCGCGCAGCGCATCATCGCCGAGCTCGAATCGCCCACCGATCCGCGACTCACCCACGACAGCTCCACCAACAACCTCATCCAGCGCTACCGCTCCCACAAGTAACCGGCCATGCAATCATCGATACCGGACGGAGCCGCAACGCCTCAATAGCAGTGCGGCTCACGAAGACGGCCTCACGAAATGCGAGGTGGATCGATCATGAGAATCGGCGTTTACGTGTTTGGCCTGGCATCCGTCGCTGCTGGCATCTTGGATCTCCTCTGGGGCGAGTTCGAGCCCGCCCACCAACCCATCCAGGCTTGGGGCGATCACATCCCCGGCGTCACGATCTTCGCGTACATCGCGGCCATCTGGTTAATCGCCGGAGGCGCGGCCATCCTCTGGCAGCAGACTGCCCGCTTCGGCGCAGCCGCTCTCAGCATCCTCTACGGCATCTTCGTTCTGTTCCCGTTGCCCCGCTTCTATACCGCGCCGCACTTCCTCGGACACCGAGTTGCCGTCTACATCGGTGTCATGGGTAACATCTGCGAACAAATTATTCTGTTCGTCGCCGCTGCAATCGTCTGGAGGTGGCTCGCCGAACCAGCTTCGGAGTCGCGCGCGGCGGCTCTTGCCGCTCGCTGGATCTTTGGGCTCTGCTCTCTCTTCTTCGGACTCGGAAACCTGACAGCGATTGAAACCGTGACTCCCAACATCCCGAAGTGGATGCCTTTCGGAGCAGCCTTCTGGGCGTGGTTCACTGCCATGGCCTTCGTGCTGGCAGGTCTGGCCATTGTCTCCGGCGTGCTGGACGTCCTGGCCGCTTGGCTCCTGGGGCTGATGCTGCTCGTCTTCAGCGTCCTCGTGCTAACGCCGCCAATCTTCGCCTCTCCGCACGATCATGTGGCCTGGGGCGCCAATGCCTACAACCTCACCGCGGTGGGAGCAGCATGGATCGTGGCGGGCTGGCTCGCCACGCGGAAACATGAGGTCCAAACCTCCAAACAAGCCGAACCATCGCCCGCATAGCAGCCCCCGCATTCCAGACACCCGCCGTCGCCCGGTCTGCCTGAAAGAATCCCCCCGCCTTGCTGTTTTAACCCTTGTGCGTTTATCGTAAGAGAAGAGCGGCTATCGTCCGCGCCGCTCGCCCGCGTTATGACGACCGCCACGCTCTCCGCTCCCCGACCCTCCGCTGCCTCTTCAGCTCCCAAGGTAAAAGTCTCGCCCGCCGCCGCGCTTGAGGTCTATGCCGGCGATCCGAACTTTATGGCCTCGCTCGCTCGCGGTCTGGTCGTCATCCAGGCCTTCACCCCGCAGATGCCGCAGATGACGATCTCGCAGCTCAGCCTGCGCACCGGCCTCTCGCGAGCCGCCGTCCGCCGCTGCCTCTACACTCTGTGCAAGCTCGGCTTCGCCGGCACCGATGAAGCGCAGCGCTACTCGCTTCGTCCCAAGATGCTCACGCTGGCCAACACCTACACCGCATCGAGCACGTTGGCCAACGCCGCGCAACCCATCCTCGAGCGCATGTCCGCGCAGCTCGGCGAGAGCTTCTCCGTCGCCACACTCGATGGCGAAGACATCGTCTACATCGCCCGCACCACCGTCACGCGCATCATGTCCGTCGATCTCCACATCGGCTCGCGCCTGCCCGCCTTCTGCACCAGCATGGGCCGCGTCCTGCTCGCCTATCTGCCGCAGGACCAGCTCGAGCAATATCTCGCGCACGTCCACATGGTCCAGTACACGCCCAAGACCATCAACTCCGTCGACAAGCTCCGCCTCGCGCTGCGCAACGTTCGCCGCAACGGCTACGCGCTCTGCGATCAGGAGTTCGAGGTCGGCCTGCGCTCCCTCGCCGTTCCCGTGCAGGCGCCCAATGGACGCGTCGTCGCCTGCGTCAATCTCAGTGGCCACGCGCCGCGCATGCCGATGCTCGAGATGCAGACCCGCTTTCTCCCGCATCTGCGCGCCGCCGCCGCAGAGCTCAGCGCCTTTCTTCGCTAATCACCCCGATTCGTCCCCGCGCCCGCACTACACACAAAAACACCGTAATCCCTACGAGATGCCATCCGCTGCAACTCCGGTGTAATGTCTGCAACGGTCCGTTACAAAACTCTTACACGCGCCCGCGCCGTAGAGATGTATGGTCGAACTTGGGACCACCGCCAAGGACGATTACGTTGATCGACGCCATACTGCAAGACCAGGATCAGGACCAGGATCAGGACCAGGACCAGGACACGAAGCTAGCCCCAGCCGCCACAACAGGGATCTCCTCCCCTTCAGGCTCGTTCCCAGACCGCTTCACCGCCGCCGTCCAGACGACGCAACAGCGGCTCAAGCAGGATCTGCGCATGGGCCGCGAGTTCCAGGAAGGCCGCATCAACTGGATCACCAGCTCCTTCATGGCGGTCTTCCACCTCGGCGCCATCGCCGCCCTCTTCTTCTTTTCCTGGCAAAACCTCATTGTCGCCGCCGTGATGTACTTCTTCGCGATCAACGTCGGCATCGGCATGGCCTACCACCGCCTGCTCACGCATCGCGGCTACCGCGTCCCCAAGTGGCTCGAGTACTTCCTCACCGCCTGCGGCACCATGGCGCTCGAAGGCGGTCCCATCTTCTGGGTCGCCACCCATCGCGTCCACCATCAGAACTCCGACCAGGAGGGTGACCCGCACACTCCGCACGACGGCACATGGTGGGCACACGCCGGTTGGATTCTCTCCGGCCGCGCTCTCCACTCGGAGACCGCTCTGCTCGGCCGCTACGCTCCCGATCTCACCCGCGATCGCGTGCAGGTCTGGCTGTCCAAATACCACTGGCTCCCGTTGACCATCAGCGGCATCCTGCAGCTCGCACTCGGCGCCGCCATCTCTCCCGGCCATCGCATCGTCGGTGCCGTCGGCATGCTGCTCTGGGGCACCTTCCTTCGCACCACCATCGGCCTTCACGCCACCTGGCTCGTCAACTCAGCCACACACCTCTGGGGCGGACGCCGCTTCGAAACCCGCGACGATTCACGCAACAACTGGTGGGTTGCTCTTCTCACCGGGGGCGAAGGCTGGCACAACAACCACCACGCCCATCCCATCAGCGCACGTCACGGCCTCGCCTGGTATGAGTTCGACATCAACTACTACGGCATCTGGGTCATGGAAAAGCTCGGCCTCGCTCGCAGGGTGCAGATCGCAAAATTCGATCCCCACAACCCCAAGCCCGCCGGCGCATAAAATCTCCTGCCTCACTCCGCGAAAGGGGCCACCCCCAAGGGTGGCCCTTCTTCTGCGCCCAACTTCGCGCCGCACACACCGTATACTCCTCTCCAAGCCATGAATCTCACGCGCCGCCGCGGAGCCATCGCGTTTTTCATCACGCTCGGTGTCTGTCTCACCGCGCTCGCGGTCATCCTGAACATCACCTGGATCAAGCTCAATGGCCGCCGCCTCGCCCTCGATGCGCTCGGCGTCTTTCTCTTCGCCATCCTCATCGCCGGCGTCGTCTTGAACACCATCTTCCTCGTACGCGAGATCCGCCGCAACGAACGCCAGGACTCCTTCCTCAACGCCGTCACCCACGAGCTCAAGACGCCCATCGCCAGCATCCGTCTCTACCTCGACACGCTCCAGCGCCGCCCGCTCGACGAGCCGCAGCGGCAGAGCTTCTACGCCACCATGCTCTCCGACACCGACCGCCTGCTCGCCACCGTCGAGCAGGTCCTCAAAGCCGGCGAGCTCGGCCAACGCCATCGCGTTCATCAGCGCGTCCGCGTCGAGCTCCAGCCGCTCGTCGCCGAGTGCATTGCGACCACGCTCAGCCGTCATCATCTCGGCGCGGAAGCAATCCAGCTCGCCGACGTTCCCGGCGACGTTCGTCTCTTCGTCTCCGCCAATCCGGAAGATCTGCGCACCGCTGTGCTGAATCTCCTCGACAACGCCGTCAAATACTCGCCACAGGGCGTGCGCGTGCGTTGCCGCCTCAGTATCGACCACTACACCTGGGCCGTGCTCTCCATCGCCGACACCGGACTCGGCATTCAACCCCACGACCTGCGCCGCATCTTCAAGCGCTTCTACCGCGCCGACTCCAACGACCGCGTAAAGATCAAAGGCACCGGCCTGGGCCTCTTTCTCGTGCGTACCATCGCCCGCCAGCACGGCGGCGACGTCACCGCCACCAGCGAAGGCCCGGGCAAAGGCACAACGATGTCCCTGAAGCTCCCTCTCGCCATCGGCAATACTGCCTTTTAGTCTCTGCCCACCGTCATCTTTTATCTGGAGCGGGAGACCGGGATCGAACCGGCGACATTCAGCTTGGGAAGCTGACGTTCTGCCACTGAACTACTCCCGCCCATTCTCATCTTCGCGGTCCATCGCGACAGACGATTGGTGGAGCTGAGCGGGATCGAACCGCTGACCTCCTCGTTGCGAACGAGGCGCTCTCCCAGCTGAGCTACAGCCCCACACTAGCAAATCCGGCGCACTGAAACACCCGATCTGCAACGGTTCTCAGTCTAGCAGGATTCCCTCCCGCTCTCAAAACCCGCACGAACATTGCGCTCGACGTCACACGCTCTGCTCACATGCCTGCATCAGCTCGTCTTGCGCGGCGCAGGCTTCAGCCCCAGCTCCGCCATCACCATCTGCAAATCCTTCCACGCCTCGCTCTTCTGCCGTGGATCCCGCAGCAGAAACGCCGGATGATACGTCACCGCCAGCTTCGCTCCGCGTGTCTTGTGCCATCGTCCGCGCAGCGAACTCAGCGACTGCCGCACACCCAGCAGATACGTCGCCGCCGTCGACCCCAGTGCCACAATCACCTCCGGCCGCACAATATCGATCTGCTGCACGAGAAACTGCGAACACGTACTCGCCTCCACAAACTCCGGCGTGCGATTCCCCGGCGGGCGGCACTTCACAATATTCGCGATATACACATCCTCGCGCCGCAGCCCCATCGCCGCGATCATATTGTTCAGCAGCTGTCCTGCCCTGCCCACAAACGGCAGCCCCTGCGCGTCCTCATCCGCTCCCGGCCCTTCGCCCACGAACATCAACCGCGCATTCGGGTCGCCATCGGCAAACACAATCGTATGCCGCCCGGCATACGCCAGCGGACACCGCGTGCAATCCCCAATCTCCGCCCGCACTCGCTCAAGCGCAGCCGCTCGCTCCGCTGCCGGAACCACCTCCGCAGGCAAAGGAGCGAGCACATCGAACGAAACCGGTTTCGGCATAGGCGCAGCTAGCTCCTGCGGAAGTCCTGCATTGAAATAAGCCGGCTCTGCCACCGGATTCGCTCGCATAGGCTCGGGCCTCTTCGCCGCAGCGGGCGTGCTACCCGCCACAGCCCGCGCCGGTGTCAGCACAGCATCCAGTGAGGTGGCCGCCGAACCTTCCTTCCGCTTCGCAGCACCGGCAATCAGCTCACGCCATCGCTGTGGCACCGCCCACTGCGCCGCGTCCGGGCGATAGAACTCATACACGCCCACATCGCGAAAGTACTCAACATACGCGCGCAGCTGCTGTTCAGGCGTGCCGCTCATTCCATCTCGTGGTCGGGCTCAGGCGCAGGTGGCGGAGCAGCTGGCTTCTTGTCCACCACGCTGTACGTCACCTTCCCCACCCGAATCTCATCCTGCGCCACCTTGCACGCCTTCATCGAGTTCGACACTCCCAGCGGCGGCGCACCCGACTGCAGTTGACGCGCCCGTCTGGCCGCCCCCTTCACCAGGCTGTACTTGTTGTTGGGCAATGATCCCTCATCTGACATGCCTTACCTCCCCGGAGCCGATGCCCCTATCCTACCCCTGCAGTCCGCCGCGAACGCCGATCCTCCTGCATCCGCGACAATTCCTCACACGTCGGCCACCGTCACGCCAAAGCGAGCCAACACCGCCTCCAGTCGCGCCGAGTGCCTCGACGTGCGGCTCTCCTCCGCAATCGCCGCCGACCGCGCTCCTCCCTCGCCGCGCTCATACATCACCACCGCTCGCAACTCCGTCGCCGCCTGCTCCAGCACGTCATTGATCAGCGCATATTTGTACCGGTCGATCGTCAGCAGCTCCTGCCGCGCCTGCGCCAGCCGCCGCGCAATCACCCGCTCGTCCGTTACACCCTCGGCCTGGCTGCGGTTCCGCAAGCGCATCTCCAGAACCTCAGGACTCGGCGGAACCACAAAGATCGACACCGCCTCCGGCATCCGCTCCAGAACCTGCAGCGCTCCCTGCACATCGATGTCCAGCAGCAGGTCCTTGCCCGCAACCCGCGCATGCTGCAGCGCTGCCTTCGCCGTTCCATACAGATTGCCGAAGACCTCGGCCCACTCCAGAAACTCGCCCGCCTCCGCCATCTCCAGAAAGCGCTCGCGCGTGGTGAAGTAATACTCGCGGCCGTTCTCTTCCGATCCCCGCGGCTCCCGCGTTGTATACGAGATCGAAAACTCCAGCCCTTCGACCAGCCGCCTCACCTCCGTAACGAGAGTCGACTTGCCCGAGCCGCTGGGCGCCGAAATGATGAAAAGGATGCCGGCCATGCGTCCGCTTGGGGTGTTGGCCGTAGTGTATCGCGACCCCGCTCCACGCATCTCCCACTCTCGGGCAATTTCTGTCGCGTTTCCCTCAGATTTTTTCTCGCCGCAACCCGCGCCCGCTTACGCCGTGCCCTCAATCTCGCCGGCCATCACCTCTGCGCCCTCATTCGCCGCTGCGTCGTGCTCTCCAAACTGCATCTGATACAGCCTGCTGTACGTCCCCCCGCGCGCCAGCAGCTCCTCATGCGGTCCCATCTCCGTAATCTCGCCGTTCTCCATCACCACAATGCGGTCCGCTCGCCGCACCGTCGAAAGCCGATGCGCAATCACCAGCACCGTCCGGTCATGCATCAGCGTCGCCAGCGCCTCCTGCACCTGCGCCTCGTTCTCCGTATCCAGCGCCGAGGTCGCCTCATCCAGCACCAGGATCGGCGCATCCTTCAGCAGCGCACGCGCAATCGCCAGCCGCTGCCGCTCCCCGCCGGAAAGCCGCGCCCCGCGCTCGCCAATCTGCGTCTCGTAGCCCTCCGGCAGACGCAAAATGAATTCGTGCGCCCTCGCCGCGCGCGCCGCCGCCTCAATCTTCGCCATCGGAACATCCGGCTGACCATACGCGATGTTGTTCCGCACCGTATCGTTGAACAGCACCGTCTCCTGCGTCACCTTGCCAATCTGCTTGCGCAGCGAAGCCAGCGTAAGCTCGCGCACATCGTGTCCGTCGATCACGATCGCTCCGCCACTCACGTCATAAAACCTGGGCAGCAGATTCATCAGCGTCGTCTTGCCTGCTCCGCTCGGCCCCACCAGCGCCACCACCTCGCCGCGCTTCACCGTCAGCGAAACCCCGCGCAATGCCGCCTTTGGTTCGCCGCCGAACCTCTCCTGTGTCTGGCCCGCTGTCTCATAGCTGAAGTACACATCCCGGAACTCGATCGCCTCCTGAAATCCCCTCAGCGTCACCGCGCGCCTGCGCTCAGGGACCTCATCCTGCGCATCGATAAACCGGAAGACCTCCTCGCTCGCTCCCACCGCCTGCTGAAAGCTGTTGTAGTACACCGGCAGCTTGCGCACCGGGTCGTAGAGCATAATCACCGCGGCCAGAAACGTGATAAAGATGCCCACCGTCCAGTTGCCGTGCACGATGCGGTTTCGTCCGAAGAACAGCAGCAGCGCAATCGCCACCGCTCCCAGCCAGTCCATCAGCGGCGACGAGATCGACTGCACCGCCGCCGACCGCATATTCGCCGAAAGCAGCCGGTCCGCCGCCTTCCGGAAGCGCGCCATCTCCCACAGCTCCATGCCGAACGCCTTCACGATGCTGTTGCCGGTAATCGTCTCGTGCGCAATGCTCTGGATCTCCGCCAGCTTGTCCTGCCCCTTCCGCGTCGTCGTGCGCACGCCGCGCCCGATCCGCCGCGAGGAGCTGATAATCACCGGAACAAACAGCAGCAGCACCCACGCCATGCGGCCACCCACCACAATCACTGCGCCAATCATGAACAGCAGTGTGAAGATCTGCTGCAGAAAGTCGGCCAGCACCGTCGACATCGCCGTCTGCACGCGCTCAATATCGTTGATCAGCGTCGAGATCAGCACGCCCGTGCTGTGCCGTTGAAAGAACGCCGTCGATCGCCGCAGCACGCAGTCGTACAGCTCGTTGCGCAGGTCGGTAATCATCCCGAACCCCGCCTTGTTCGTCAGCAGCGTCCCCGTGTAATCGCTCACCGACTTGATCACCGCCGATCCCACCAGCGCCACCGCCACCACGTCCCACGCATTATGAAAGTGGTGGGGAATAAACCACTGCAGGTCGATGCGGTGATGCGTGTGCGGTATGACAAACACCAGCACCTTGTCCGGCGAGGCCGCCGGACTCAACACATTGTCAATAATCGGCTTGATCAGCAGGATGCGAAACGCCTGCATCGCCCCCACCACCGCGGCCAGCACCACTGACAGAAACGAATACAAAAGATACGGACGCATGTAACGCAGAAGCCGCCCAATGCGTTTCATGCGCAGCCCCTGCTGTGTCCGTTCCAGCCACGTCGGCCCCGGATGTGTCGTTCAGGACGAGCAATCATCGAAACATAGTGTACGCGCAGAGCAAACGCGTTGCCCGCCATCTCTCCTCACCCCTGTCACACCGAACCCCGTGCGTTCTCATGCCCGTTGTGTGCGCGAGCTCTTCGCGGCAACAAATCGCGGCATGTCTCGGTGCGAGGTCTTCACGCGATAGCCTGCCTTGCCCAATCCCTTCTTCAACTCCTCGGCAATCATCACCGACCGATGCTGCCCGCCCGTGCATCCCACCGCCACCGTCAGATAGCTCTTGCCTTCCTTGATGTAATGCGGCAGCAGAAACGTCAGCATCTCCGTCGCGCGATCCAGAAACTCCTTCGTCTGCGGAAACTGCCTCACGTACTTCGCCACCTTCGGATCTTTGCCCGTCAGCTTCCGAAACGCCGGAACAAAGTGCGGATTCGGCAGAAACCGCACATCGAACACAATGTCCGCCTCCGTCGGCACGCCATTCTTGAACCCAAAACTCATCACCGAGATGGCTAACTGCTGTTCGCTGCTCTCTCTGCGCTCGAACGCCTCATGGATATGTGCGCGCAGATCGTGCACATTGAACTTCGTCGTATTCAACACAATGTCCGCGACATTGCGCACCGGACGGAGCCGCTTTCGCTCCGCCCGAATCGAGGAGATCACCGTCTCCTCGCGTCCCAGCGGATGCGGCCGCCGCGTCTCCGAGAAGCGCCGCACAATCGCCTCTTCGCTCGCCTCCAGAAACACCACCCGCGTCGGCAGTACCTTCCGCACCTGCTTCAGAATCTCCGGAAAGCGGTCCAGCCGGCTCCCCTCGCGCACATCGATCACCAGCGCCGCATGCGTAATCTCCGCCGACTTCTGCACCAGGTCCGCGAACCGCGGAATCAGCTCCAGCGGCAGATTGTCCACCGAATAGTAGCCCAGGTCCTCAAACGCCTTCAACGCCGACGCCTTCCCGGAGCCGGACATCCCCGTAATCACCACCAGCTCCCGCTGCGCCGCCCTCCCACGCGCAGCTCCGCCCCGGCCGGAAGATCGTGCTTTCCTTCCTCGTTCCCCCTTCTTTGCCATGTGCGACATCCTAGCACCGCGCAACGCAGCAGGCTCGCAAATCCGCGCGCGCATCCTCACGCCGCCGCAAGATTGCAGCAGCCAGAACGTCTACTGGGACAGCGCTACGTGGAAGTCGCGGGCACTGCCTTCGGATGGCTGCGCACCGTCGTGTAACGCTCCTTCGAGCGCACCGCCTGCTGCTCCACCGTCTCCAAAGCATCGCGCAACGCCTGCTCCATCTCGGTCGCTTCAGAGGTAGCTACTAACGTCTCGTTGCGGCACTGCACAGAAACTTCGGCGATCTTTCGGTACTTATCCTCGGTCAGGATGATGTGGGCGTTGGTGGATCGGTTGGTCACCTTGCGGATGCGAGCGAGACCAGCCTCGGCTTGTTCTCTCAACTTGGACGTAACTGCGGTGTGGCGGCCGGTGTACTCAACGTTCATCGACATCTCCCTTCCTTGTCAGAGTTGGATGCCCTCATCGTACGCGGCGTTTCATCGTACGCGGCGTTGGTGTGTGCTTGGGATCTGCATATCCTCGCGATACTTCGCCACCGTTCGCCGCGTCACCTGAATTCCCTGTCTCTGCAACTCCGCCGCTAATTGCTCGTCCGTCCACGGCTTACGCGGATCTTCGTCTTCAATCAGCTTCTTCACCCTGCGCTTCAGCAGCACCAGCGGCAGATCTCCGCCCTCCGGCCCGTTCACGCCCTCGGAAAAGAAAAACCTCAGCTCATAGACACCCTGCGGCGTATGCACATATTTGTTGGCCACCGCGCGGCTCACCGTGGAGGGGTGCACGCCAATTTCCTCGGCCACCTCTTTAATCATCATCGGCCGCAGGCCCTCGACCCCGCGCTCCAGAAACTCCTGCTGCCTGCGCACAATCGCCTCGCAGGTGCGCACAATTGTATTCTTCCGCTGCTCGATATTCCGCAGCAACTGGATCGCAGACCGATAGCGCTCCTTCACATACTCGCGAACGTCGCGCTCCGTTCCCTTCTCACGCAGCAGCCGGCGGTAGCCCTGGTTCAGCCGCAGCGAAGGCAGGTCTTCCTCGTTCATCACCACCACATAGAGGTCGTCGCGCTTCACAAACGCCACATCCGGCTCAATCAGCCGCGTGGCCGCATTGTTATATCGCTGCCCCGGCCTAGGATCCAGCCGCCGGATCACGTCCACCGCCTCGTTCACCACCTCCGGCGAGCGGTGCGTCAATCGCGCAATCTCACGCACGTCGCGCTTCTGCAACAGCTGCAGATGCAGCTCCACAATCGTCGCCGCAAGCTCCAGCACCTGAAGCATTTCACTGGTTGCCTTCACCGCCTCGCTGTCCCCGGCCCGGGTCAGCGCCAGCTCCGCCTCCTGCCGTTGTGTCTCAATCTGGGCTAGCAGGCACTCCCGCAGGTCCCGCGCCCCAATCCCCGCCGGATCGAGCTGCATCATCAACCTGCGCCCGTCCGCAACCAGCCCCAGAATCTCCTCGCTGTTCGTCTTATGCCCGGCAATCCCCTCCGCCAGCTCCGCGTCCGTCGCCGTCAGATACCCGTCTTCATTCAGGTTGCCGATGATCAGCTCCACGCAGGCGCGCAGCTTCGGCCTCAGCGCCAGCGACCCCAGCTGCCACATCAGATGGTCGGTCAGTGTGCTCGGCTGAGACAGAAAGTTCTCAAATGACGGCTTGTCCGGATCCTGCTCAATCCCCGAGCTCGTCCGATACCCCGGATCCAGATACTCCTGAAAATACGACCCGAAATCCACCTCATCGAAGGGGTCGTTCTCCGGCTTCTCTGCCACCTGTTCCTCGGCGCTCCGCTCCCGCTCCCCCTCCCGCGCCGCCCGCTCATCCAGCGTCTCCGCAGACTCGTCGATCTCCTCCAGGACAGGGTTTTCCACCAGCTCCCCGTCGATCATGCTCTTCAGTTCCAGCTTGTTGAGCGCCAATACGCTCACCATCTGGACCAGGCCCGGCGTCAGAATCTGCCGCTGCGAGAGCTTTACGTTCAGTCTGGGCTGTAACAACAGGGGAACCTCACAACCTCACGCACAGCGCGAGCACCCGCCAGCGAGACTTCCGCAAGCAAGTTCAGGGCCAGTTTACCGCGCGTGATCAAAAACTATGTCTACCCTGAACGTTGCAGTGCGCTGAGCCGGTCTGGACACGATATGACCCCACCGTGCCACCTTTGTTGCGGCCTCACTCCAGCGGAAACCGCTCCCCCGGAAACCGCTCCCCCAGGTACAGCCGCCTCACCTCCGGATCGCGCCCCAGCTCCCCGGGCGTCCCCGTGCGAAAGATCCGTCCTTCGATAATGATGTACGCCCGGTCCGTCACGCTCAGCGTCTCCGGCACATTGTGGTCCGTAATCAGCACCCCAATCCCCGCCGCCTTCAGCTCAAAGATAATCTGCTGCAGGTCCAGCACCGCAATCGGGTCGATCCCCGAGAACGGCTCATCCAGCAGAATGAATGCCGGCTCAATCGCCAGACAGCGCGCAATCTCCACGCGTCTCCGCTCCCCGCCTGAAAGTGCATATCCGCGTGTCTTTCGCACCTGCCCCAGGTTCAACTGCGCCAGCAGGTTCTCCGTCCGCTTCCGCCTCGCCTCCCACGTAATATGCTTGGTCTCCAGCACCGCCAGGATATTCTCCTCCACCGTCAGCTTGCGAAACACCGAAGGCTCCTGCGGCAGGTAGCTGATCCCATACTCCCGCGCCCGCAGATACATCGGCGTATGCGTGATGTCGTGCCCGTCCGTCAGGATCCGTCCCGCATCCGGCCGCACCAGCCCCACAATCATGTAGAAGCTCGTCGTCTTGCCCGCGCCATTCGGCCCCAGCAGCCCCACCACCTCGCCCTGCCGGATGTGCAGGTTCACCCCGCGCACCACCTCGCGGCCGCCATAGGCCTTGCTGATCTCCTCGGTCTCCAGAGTCCTCATCAACGCTCTCGCCGGGCTACGGCTTCACTTCTGTCTCGGTGTGTACACGGCCCTTGCTCTGCCCATGCGCTCCCGGCTCGCCCGCCACGATGATCGTACTATCCGGCGAGCGAAACAGCAGCGTAGCGCCCGTGATGCTGCCCTGCTTCGCATCCACTACATGCGGAGGCCGCCCCGGCCCTCCCGTCAGCACAAACTCTCCTGTCGCCGCCGTATACAGCAGCTGTTCGCCTGTCCCGCGCCTTCCCGGCTGCTCCATCCGCACATCGCCCGAGAGCACAATCTTCTCCACCGATCCTCCCAGCAGATCCGGCTCACCCTGCGCCTTCCCCGCACCAGATGCGCTGGCCTTCGCTGCGGGCCCACCCTTCGTACTCAGGAACACTACTCCCCGCTGCGCCTTCACCAGCCCATCCTCCGCCTCGCTTCGCACCCCACCCCCAAACACCGCCTCGCCCGAAGCGCCCGAGTAGTCCAGCCGCGCGCTCGTAATCCGCATCACCCGCGGCCCTCCCTGCGAAGACTCGAAGCCCATCTCCTTCCCGCGCGAGCTGCCCGCCCCCTGATCTTTTTGTTCTTTAGCTGCTCGCCCTCCAGCCCCGCGCACCCCACCCGCCCCCGCCGCCTGCGTTCCGCTCGACGCAAACACCACATGCACCAGCCCCGCCGCCGATCCCGGCCGCGCCACCAGCGTGTCATGCGCCCGGTCCAGCACGATGCTCGCTGCCTCCAGCTGCGACGCTCCCTGCCACATCCGCGCCGGCTGCGCATCCGTCCCATGAAACTCCACCGTCCCCGCCGCTTTGTGCAGCACCGCACTCGCCGCCATCGCATGCGTGACGGGCGATCCAGCGGCAGCCTTCGCATTCGCAAACGTCGCCTCCACCGCCCCCCGCGCCACCGCATCTCCCGTCTGCTCCGCCAGCGCAATCGTCTCCGCCGTCACACTCGTGTCGCCGCGCTCCAGTTGCGGGCGCCCATACAGGGTCACCTCATCCAGCCGCCCATCCCACACCGCGCGCTCCGCCGTTCCCGTGCTCACCTCCGCACCGCCCTCCGCACCCTTCTTCGCACCCGCTGCCGTTGCCGGTTCTTCGCGCATCGCAACATGCCCGCTCTGCTCCGCCGACACAACCTCGAACCCACCGCCCATCCCCGCTCCCAGACCACCCTGACCACCCTTCGCCGAAGCACCACCCACAGCCGCACCCGCCGCTCTCGCCGCAAACTGCGCCTCCAGCGAATCTCCCGTGCTGCTCTCGACCGCGCCATCCGGCATCCTCTGCGTCAACCGCGTATGTCCTGTTCCCGTCAGCCTCTGCGGCTCATCCTTCCCGGCCGCATTCGCCCTCATCGCCAGCTTCATGTCATCCGCAGCCAGCTCCGTCGTCTTCACCGTCCCACGCCTCGCCGCAGCAGCCGGTGATCCCGCCGCATCCGCCGCAGCCACCACCGACTCCCCCCGCATCCACGCCGATCCCGTCGCCTCCATCGCCGATACCTGCTCCGGCCTCCTGCGTCCCTCGCGCTTCAGCGCAAACGTCACCCGCTCCGCCGCCATCTCCCGATGCAGCACCACCCCGCCCGCACCCCGTGCCTGCGACGCCACCGTCACCCCACCCTCCGCCGCAACATGGCTCGGCGCTCCACTCCGGTCGCACACAATCGTCACCGTCCGCGCCGCTCCCTGCATCGGCCGCGCCGGATCGCTGTCCTCCGCCGCTACTCCACCCGAAAACTCCGCATGCTCCACCAGCGACTTCGCATTCAGCGCCGCCTCCAGCGTCGTCGCCTTCATCGTCCGCGTCCCCACCCGCAGCGTCACCGCTCCGCTCGCATGAACATGCCCCAGCGATCCATCGTTCCGCAGCGAGAGCACCGCCGCCTCCGCGCTCGCCGTGCGTCCTGCCGAACGAATCACCGGCTGCATCAGCCGAATCACATCCGCGCTGCGGTCCAGGTCCGCCTTCGCCGCATTCAGCGTCGCCGCCTGCCCGCGAAACACCCCCTCCGCGCGCACATCCGCCAGCAGATGCACCACGCTCTGCCCCGAATCGAACTCCGCTCCGCGCGCGTATCCGTGAATCCCCTGATACGCAATCTCCACCTCCTGGTCCGTCGCCGCCACGCCCAGCTTGCGCACATACACCAGCCTGCTCGTCAGCACGTGGATCGTCTGCGGCGTCTCCACTCCAGCCTCCAGCGCCTGCGCCACGCTCTGCGCCTGCCCACTCGCCTCCGCCGTCGAGCTCAGCGCCGATGGCGGCTCGAGGTCCATATGCACCTGCCCCATCGCCTTCGCCACACCCGCCTTCTCGTCGTACTCAAACTCCGCGCCCGCGATCCGGTCCGTTGCCACGCCCGCGCGGTCGTACAGCACCAGCACCGCATCGTGCAGCGAATACCTTCCCCCACCCTGCGGCACCGCCTTCGCCGCATGCAGCACAAACACCGTATGCCCCTTCAGCGCCTGCGACCACGTAACCCCGTTCGTCTCATGCGTAATCGTCGCGCCCGACCGCGCCACAATGTTCCGCCACGCCTTCACCGCGCGATAGCGCCCATAGCCCATCAGCGCGACGACTACCGCCAGCAGCACCAGCGCGCCCACCAGCAATCCCCACCGCAGTCTTTCCACCCACAACCGCATCGCGCGCGCCTCTGCTCATCTTCTCATCTCCACACCCCCGCCGGACCGCATGTGCCGCGGCACTCTACAATCAACCGATGGCCGACCAGCTTTTCCTCAGCCTCTGGTTCCCCAACTTCCGTCTCCAGTCGCTCCCCTCCGCGCTCACCGGCGTCCTCCAGCAGTTCGCCCTCGTCGCCCGCGAAGGCGGAGCCCACCCCGAGTTCACCCGCGTCGCCGCCGCCAGCGCCTACCCCATCGACTGGACCGAGTCCCCTACCTATCAGCGTATTTACGTCAACGACGAACGCAGCCAAGCCACCGACCCCGACGCCTCACTCCCCGAAAACGCCATCGCCGAGGCCACCGAGCAGCTCCACGACGACACCGCCTACGAGTTCGAGATGCGCTGGCGCCTCTGGCAGCCCGAAACCAATACCCTCGGCCTCGACACCCAGTGGCGCCTCGAGCCCTCCCGCGTCCGCATCGTCGGCTTCGGCCCCGGCTTCGACACCGGGAGCTACGAACAGAACGGCCACATCCGCGTCGACTTCGGCCTCGATACTCCATGGACCTTCGAGGGTCAGGAGGGCGAAACCCTCGACGCCGACGCCGCCCAGCGCATCCAGCAGAACGTCGAAAAGCTCCTCGCCTTCACCCTCTCGGTCGAAAAGCACTGCGGCATCTCCAGCCGTCTCCTCTGGACCGAGTCCGGCGAACCCCTCGCCGAAAAACTCATCGCCCGCCTCCAGCGCCTCAACTAAGAAGCGCCAACGGCGCGTCCTATACCAGCCTGGGGCATCGCCCCAGGAAATCGATCCGTTGAGACCCACAAGGGCTGAAGGCCCGCCCTATAGAACGGCGAATGACCACTACCCCGCCACCACGATCTCCGAAAAATCCGCAATCCGCGAAAAATCCTTCACCGTCCGCGCCAGCAGCGTCAGCCGGTTCGCTCGCACCTCCGGCTCCGGAGCCATCACCATCACCCGCTCAAAAAACTCATCCACCACCGGCCGCAGCCCCGCGATCACCGTCAGCGCCGGCAGATACTCCCGCCGCGCCGCCAGCTCCGCCACCTGCGCCGCCGCCTTCGCTCCCGTCGCCGCCAGCGCCTTCTCCGCCTCATCCGTCAACAAGCGCGCATCCACACTCTCCGCAAACACCTCATCGCGATCCGCCGCCTGCTCCAGAATGTTCCGCATCCGCTTGAACGCCGCCGCCACCGCCGCAAACGTCGCCGCCTGCTCGCCGCTCCGTATCGCCGACACCGCCTCCGCCCGCGCCACCAGGTCCCGCAAATCCTCATACCCCGAGACCATCGCCGCCTTCGCCACGTCATACGCCTGCCCGCGCACCTCACGCAGATAGAAGTCCACTCGCTCGGCAAAGAACACGCGCAGCCGCGCCAGCAGCTCGTGCGACGGCCCCGCCGCCTCCAGCACCTCGCTTAGCTCCAGCGGCAACTCCGTCTCCGCCAGCAGCCGCACCACCGCAGTCGCCGCCCGCCGCAGCGCAAACGGGTCCTTCGATCCCGTCGGCTCCATCCCCAGCCCAAACATCCCCGTCAGCGTATCCACGCGATCCGCCAGCCCCAGCAGCGCGCCTTCGAGCGAACGCGGCAGCGCATCGGTCGCGCTCGCCGGCAGATACTGATCGTAGATCGCCTCCGCAACTGCCGCCCGCAATCCCTGCGCCCGCGCATACAACCCGCCGATCACGCCCTGCAGCTCCGTAAACTCCTTCACCAGCTCCGTCGTCAGGTCGGTCTTCGCCAGCAGCGCCGCGCCCTCCACCGCCTCCGCATCCACCGTCGCGCCGCGCGCCGCAACCATCGCCGTCAACTTCTTCGCCAGCGCATGCACCCGCTCCGTCTTCGCTGCGTAGCTGCCCAGCTCCTTCTGGAACGTCACCTTCTCCAGCAGCCGCAGCCGTTCCCTCAACGGCACCCGCTGATCGAACTCCCAGAAGAACCGCGCATCATTAAACCGCGCCCTTAGCACACGCTCATTCCCCTGCCGAATCACCGGCTCATTCTGCGTCGTCAGCTCGATGTTCAGCACCGCCAGAAAATGCCCCGCCAGTTTTCCCTGCGCATCCTCCACCGCAAAATACTTCTGGTGATCCCGCATCACCGTCACCAGCACCTCTTCCGGCAGCTCCAGAAACTCCGCGCCAAACCCACCCCGCAGCACCGCCGGCCACTCCGTCAGATGAGTCACCGTATCCACCAGCGCCTCATCCTCTCTCCACCGCGCTCCGCTCACCGCCCGCGTCGCCTTATCCAAATCCTTCCGAATCCGCTGCCGCCGCTCCTCCACATCCGCAACCACAAACGCGCTCTTCAACTGCTCCGCATATGTCGCCGGTGACCGAACCTCCATCGCCTCCGCCCCAAACAGCACCCGATGTCCATACGTCTTCCGCCCCGCCGTCTTGCCCGCAAACTCCACCGGCACAACCTCGTCGTCAAGCAAACACACCATCCAGTGCACCGGCCTTACAAACCGCTCCGGCTTGCCCGCCCGCCAATACATGCTCTTCGCCCAATAGATCGCCGCAATCTCCTTCGGCAGCTCGCTCGCAATCACCTCGCGGGCCGAGCGTCCCTTCTTCGTGACGCTCGCCGCCAGATACTCGCCCCTCGCCGTCATAATCGTCTTCAGCTCCGCCACGCTCACGCCGCTCTTCTTCGCAAACGCTTCTGCCGCGGCCGTCGGCTTCCCCTCCTTGAACGCGATCTTCACCGCCGGTCCGGTCGTCTCCTCCGTCACATCCGCCTGCTGCGCCTTCACCCCGCGCACCCACACCGCCAGCCTCCGCGGCGTCGAATACGTCTTCACCTTCTCGCTCTCCAGCGTCACACCCTCTTCGAGCAGCCCCTCGCGCCCCAGCAACGCCACCGTCCGCCGCGCAAGCTCCGCCTCCGCGCCCGCGATCATCCTCGCCGGCACCTCTTCCATCCCGATCTCAAACAAAAAATCCGCCACTACACCACCACCGATCCGGACGCCGCCTGCACCGCGCCTTTGGCGCGAAGCGCTCCCGCCTGGACGGCCAGTCCTTGTTCCGCATAAATCTTCGCCACGCCCACAATCAGATTCCGAATCCGCGCCATCACCCCCACACGCTCCGTCACGCTGATCGCGCCCCGCGCATCCAGCAAGTTGAACGCATGCGAGCACTTCAGCGCCAGCTCATACGCTCCCAGCGTCGGAAACCGCAGCACACTCAGCGCATCCTCATTCTTCTCGCTCAACACCTCATGAGCCCGCTCCAGCAACTTCAAACACTCCGCCTCATACAGCTCCAGGTGCTTCCACAAGCTCGCCACATCCGCATAGTCAAAGCTGTACGCCGAAAACTGCTGCTCTTCATGCAAGCGAACATCCCCATAGGTGAGTTCGCGGCCACTCACCGGATCCCGCGACCACACCATCTCGAAGACCGAATCCTTGTCCTGCAAAAACTGCGCAATCCGCTCCATCCCGTACGTAATCTCGCCCGAGATCGGATCCAGGTCCATCCCGCCGCACTGCTGAAAGTACGTAAACTGCGTAATCTCCTGCCCATCCAGCATCACCTGCCAGCCCACGCCCCACGCGCCGCCCACCGGCCACTCCCAGTTGTCCTCTTCAAACTTCACATCGTGCTCGCGCAGGTCCACGCCCATCGCCACCAGCGACTCCAAATACATCTCCTGCACATTCTCCGGTGGCGGCTTCAAGATCACCTGCAGCTGCGTATGCCGAAACAGCCTATTCGGATTCTCTCCATAACGTCCATCCGCCGGCCTCCGCGAAGGCTGCGCATACGCAATCCATATCGGCTCCGGCCCCAGCACGCGCAGAAACGTATCCGGGCTCATCGTGCCCGCGCCCACCTCCAGGTCATACGGCTGCTGCAGCACACACCCCCGCTCCGCCCAGAACCGCTGCAACACAAACAGCAACTCCTGAAACGTCAGGGCCTTCTTCTCACTCGCTGAACTCATTCCGATTAGTGTAGCCAATAGCCCACACTCCGCCACAACTGCTGGTCGTCTATCCTTTCGCGGCTTCCATCCACCACGAATCGGGTGGCCATCCTTTCGCAGCTTCATCAAGCCACTGACCCGGGTGGCCCATCCTTTCGCGCCCTTGTGAAAGGGTGGGGTATCGCTCGCCGTAGCGAGCGATCATTCTCCCACTCAAGCAAATCATTCCAGCCCCGCCGCGCTCCTCAACCGCCGCTCCAGATGCCGCTCCAGCACCCCCACCGCAAACGCTCCCAAATTCCGATATAGCTCCGCCGCCCGCTCCCGCGGCCACTCCTCACCCGCCATCTGCGCCAGCGAACTTTTCCCCATCCGATAACTCTCCGCCACACTCTCCGCGCTCAACCTCTTACTCTGCGGCCCTCGATCGTCCGCGCACGTCACCCCATCCGCCACCGGAGACCACCACACATCCTGCCCCCGCAGATCCATCCCACACGCCGCACAGTGCCCCAGCTCCGGCCACCACCCCATCAGCCGGCACATCCACACACAGAAATACGTCACCGCCACCCACACCCCTGGATCCAGAGAATCCGGGTGCCCCATCTTCGCGACGGTCACCGGGGCCCCCGGCGAGCTTGCTCGCTGGGGTGACTCATCGTCGCTAAGGTGGGCATTCGCGCGAACGCGCGAATCGCCTTGACCATTAGCCCCCCCCATCCCCCGCAGCACCGCCACCGCCAGCCGGAACACACTATCCTCGGCCGCCAGCTCCGGCATCGCCTCGTCCAGCACCTCCAGCACCAGCTGCAACCCAGCCAGCCGCAGCGTGTCCACCGGAGCCGTCAGCGGCGACCACACGATCTCAAAGCTGTCCAGCCGCACCAGCTCCTCGCGCGGACGCTCCGTGTAGTGCGCGCGCACCTGCGTCCCCGGCTCCAGCGCCCCGCCAAACCGCCGCCGCGACCGCATCGCATGCCGCGCCACGCCCTTCACCTTGCCCTGCTCGCGCGTAAACAGGCTCACCAGCAGATCGGCCTCATGGAACGGCCACGTCCGCAGCACAATCGCCTCGTCATGGTGCGGGACCTGCCTTCCCTCAGCCACCCGTCCATCTCCCGCGCTTCGTTCCAGAGCTGTCAAGCCCTCGATCACGTATCTGCCTCATTTCGCAATAGAAACCCGTGGCGCATTCTCCTGCCCCGAACCTTTAAACTAGATCTATCCCTCCGCCCGCTGGCCACACCCTACGCTGTCATCTCGACCGGAGCAGGACAGTCTTATCGTCCTGCGTAGCGGAGAGACCCCTGTATTTGCCCAGACAGCGCAACCGCACCCAAGACAGCTATAAACCATGTCCTTTGAAGACTTTACCCGTAACCTGTTTATTTTGAAGAATTTGCCATTCAAGTCCAAGCCTAACTTCCCTCCTTTGAAGACTTTGCACAAAAACGAAGGGGGAGGGGGTACCAAGCAAAGACGCGCGGCCAAAGCCGCGCGCCCGTCAAAAATCCGCAGGAAGCTGAACCGCCTCATCGCCCAAAGTGCGTCGCGTTCTTCTCCTTGAAGCTCTCCCACTTCTCCGGCAGGTCATCGCCCGCATAGATCGCCGACACCGGGCACACCGGCACACACGCCCCGCAGTCGATGCACTCCACCGGATCGATAAACAACTGGTCCACCGTCTCGCCGCCCGGCTCGTCCGCCTTGGGGTGAATGCAGTCCACCGGGCAGGCATCCACACACGCCCGGTCCTTGGTGCCAATGCAGGGTTCCGCAATGATGTACGCCATAACGTCTTTTCTCCTCAATCTTCCCAGCCGAGCGCTGCCTAATCCTCAAGTTAGGTATTGTCTTCCGATTTTATCAACAAACTTCGCCGCAGTTCTCCGCCAATCGCACTAAGCTGGCTCGCGCGCCTTCCGCCGCGCCGCAAACTCCGCTGGTGTCGGAATCGGCTCCAGATTCCGCCCCGCAAACATGTCCTCGAACAGCCGCTGCATCTCCGCGTGAATCAGCCCGTTCGTCGCAAACACCTCGCGCGAGTCCAACGTGAACCTGCCGCCATCGAAGTGCGTCACCTCGCCGCCCGCCTCTTCCACCAGCAGATAACCCGCACTCGTGTCCCACGGATTCAGCTTGAACTCCCAATACCCATCCAGCCGCCCGCACGCCACATACGCCATATCCAGCGCCGCCGACCCCGCCCGCCGCACCCCATGCGACCGCAGCGTGAACTCCTGATAAAAATGAACGTTCGGATTCTGGTGCCGCTTATGGCTCGGAAATCCGGTCGCAATCAGCGACTCCTGCAACATCTTCGTCCGCGAAACATGAATCGCGTTGCCATTCAAGGTCGCGCCCGCACCGCGTTCCGCCGAGAACATCTCCTCCCGCAGCGGATCGTAGATCACGCCCGCAACCATCTCACCATCTTCATCCGCCGCAAGCCCACGCTTGCGCCGCTCGCACCCCAGCACCACGCAGAACACCGGAAACCCATGCGCGAAGTTGGTTGTTCCATCCAGTGGATCGACATACCACCGATACTCAGAATCCAGTCCGCTGCGCGTTCCCTCTTCGCCGTAGATCCCATGCTCCGGAAACGCCGCATGCAACCGTTCGCCGATCAGCCGCTCACTCGCGCGGTCGGCCTCCGTCACCAGATCGACATCGCCCTTGTACTCGGTGTGAACGCCGCGATGATAGAACTCGCGCAGCAGCGCGCCCGCCTCGCGCGCAATCGCCTCCGCCGTCCCCACAAGCTCCGCCACAATGCTCCCCGCTACAGCGCCGCGGCATCCCGCGCGCCATCACGCCGTCCCACCGCCGACGGGCTCTCCGTGATCGTGCGTATCTGCGACTTGTAGATGAACAGGTTCGGCTTGCCCTCGCGCGTCAGCCGCAGCATCATGTCGTCGAAGTACTCGATCCATCCGCTCACCACCTCGCCATCGCGCAGCTTGATCGACACCGTCACCTGCCGCTCGCTCAGCGACTTCAGATACAGCGCCTCCTGCCCCGTCTCGTTCGAAGGCGGTCCCTTGTGTCGTCTCTTGATCATCTGCCCCGCTTCTTGATCATCTGCTCTGCCTCTTCGTCGCCACAGCCCCGATTGTACGGCGACGCCCCGCGCCGCAACGTACAATCGCGGCCATGCTTTGCAACCGAGCTCCTCGCGCCTGTATTCCGCCTACCGGTTCGCGTAGTACGCCGTCCGGTAGCGCAGCTTATATCGCACCCGTAACGCCGGATCCTTCAACAGCAGCTCAATGTGCCGCAGCCCTGAGGGGTCTGCACCCTTTTGCGGAGCGTAATAGCCAATCGTGTACTGTGTCCGCAGATCATCCGACACGTGCGCAAACGCCGGCGCAAGATCGTGTTTGTCCTCCACGTAGTAGTACTTGCCACCCGTATCCCGCGCCATCTGGATCAGCGCATGCTCCCCGCCCGTATCGCGTCCCGCATCGGCTGCCACAGGCACGATAATCAGCGAGTACACCATCGCTCCGGCGCGCTCCGCCTGCTCCAGCGCGCTATCGTAGCTGCCGTGATGCGTCGTGTCCTCCCCATCGGTGATCATCACAATCACCCGCCGCTGTCCCGCATTGGTTGGTGTCTCCTGTAGCCGCTGGCTCGCCAGATAAATCGCGTCGTACATCGCCGTCGCATCACCGGCCGAGATGCGACCCAGGCCGCCATCGATCCTCCTGGCGTCGTTCGTAAACGGCACCAGCTCGGTCACATCATCGGCAAACTCCATTAGGTCGACCCCATCCTGGGGTCGCAGAATCGATCGTACAAAGCTCTTCGCCGCCTCGCGCTCCAGATGTGAATCGCCAAGCGTGCTCTCGCTCGCGTCGATCGCCAGCACAATCTCCAGTGGCGTCGTCGATTCCTTGTCGAAGATCGCGATTCGCTGCAGTTTGCCATCCTCCCTAAGCTCAAAGTCGCTCGCCGTCAGTCCACTCACCGGCGCGCCATGCTCATCAACGACATTCAGCGCCACGTTCACCAGCCTGCTCTCCACATGCAAGGTCGGGAACTGCGGCCCTCGCCGCTCGATCGGCGCTGGTATCTGCTGTGCCGCGCACAACCCACACATGCCGAAGAGAAGACCCGCCGCAAAAACCCCGCACGCGATTCCTCGCTCTCCGATCATCGCGTCGCTCCCGGCAAATCCACAGGAAACGGCTCTCCATCCGCCCACACCGCACCGTCCGCAAACTGCTCGCGCTTCCAGATCGGCACCGTCTTCTTAAGCGTATCGATCACCCACCGGCACGCCTCAAACGCCGCAGCCCGATGCGCCGACGCCACCACAATCAACACGCTCGTCCCTCCGACATGCAAGCGCCCCAGCCGATGCACGATTGAAACCTCACGCACACCAAACTGAGTGATCGCCTGCTCGCGCAACCATTGCATCTGTTTGAGCGCCATCTCCTCGTAGGCTTCGTAATCAAGATGCAGCGTCTCACGTCCGCGCGAATTGTCGCGCACAATGCCATCGAAGACGCACACCGCGCCCACCGCGCCGCTCTTCAGCTCGTTGACAACGCGCTCAGCATCGATCCGCTCCCGCACCAGCTCAACCCGTCCCTGCAGACCTCCACTCACAGGAGGCAAGATCGCCACTTCATCACCGTCGCGCAACGTACGGCTCTTCTCCGCATACTCATGATTCACAGCAACGGCAGCTCCGCGCAGCGCGGTCTCACTGAAGATGCCTTCCTGCTCCATCTGCTCAAGCAGCGCTCCCACCGATCCACCATCCGCCATCTCCCTGCACTCGCCGCCCTCTGGCAGCGCATCGCGCAATGCTCCGAAGCTGACGACTCGAATGCGTATCAAAGGCGGAGGCATGCGTTCAGCATACGTGAGGCCACCCGGACGGATCCTACATCCATATCTTTCTGAATCCACGTTCCCCGCTGCTCCGTCAGTACCTTGTCTGACGGGCCCACGGCGTCGTTTGGCTACGGTATACTCGCAGCGACTTCCAGCACCCTCGTAGACTTCCTATGAGGCTCGGGCCGTAGCGCGCTTCTCACCGGAGGGGATATGTTCAAAGGTTTTCGAGACTTCGTCCTGCGGGGCAACGTGATGGACCTGGCCGTTGCCGTCATCATCGGCGCTGCATTTACAGGAATCGTCACTGCACTCACCACCAACATCATCAACCCGATGCTCGGCGCAGTAATCGGCAAGCCGAACTTCGACTTCCTCATCGGCCATGTGAACGGCGGGGAGATTAAATATGGAACCTTCATCACGGCGGTCATCAACTTCCTGATCCTCGCGTTCGTAATCTACTTCCTTCTGGTTCTGCCCACGCAATATCTCCTGAAGAAGTTTCAGCCGCAAAAGGCCGAGCCACCCACCACAAAGCCCTGCCCCGAGTGCAGGAGCGACATTCCCATCGATGCCAAGCGCTGCAAGTTCTGCACGCAGCCGGTCGTCTAGATCGGACCGTCGTACTCTCGCAGCCGCATCCGCGCCATCGCAGCACGGCTCATCCCCGTGCATAACCTGTTCCAACCATGGAGCCCGCCGTGAATCGACCTCATATCATCCGCTTCGCGGCGGAGCTCGCCTCCGTCCTCTTTGTTCTTCCTCTAATCGCGCAGCAGCCGGCTCCGACTCACGTCTCCGGCTTCGCAGACCCCGCGGCCGAGTTGAAACTCGACACAGCCTTCATGGCTGTGCCCGACCCCAGGCTCGCCGGTGAGGAGTTAAAGATCCTCACCGCCGAGCCGCACTGGGCCAGCTCACCGGAGGACTATAAGACCGCGCAGTACGTCGCCGAAAAGTTCAAGGCCGCCGGGCTCGACACCAAAATCGTTCCCTTTCGTGTCTGGCTGAACAAGCCCATCAAAATCCAGATCGAAGCCTTCGATGCCAACGGCAAGCGGCTCATGTCCGGGCCCTCGCCGGAGCACGTCGATCCAACCGCCTACGGCGGCGATCCGTTCCAGAACGATCCGCGCATCCTTCCGGCGTTCAACAGCTCCTCACCCTCCGGCGATGTCACCACAGATGTCGTCTACGCCAACTACGGCACGCTCGCCGACTTCGATCGCCTCCAGCAGCTCGGCATCAGCGTCAAAGGCAAGATTGTCCTCGTGCGCTATGGCCAGAACTTCCGCGGCGTGAAGGTCTACATCGCCCAGCAGCGCGGCGCTGCCGGTGTTCTCATCTACTCGGACCCAGCCGACGACGGCTACGATCGCGGTGACAAATATCCCCGCGGTCCGTACCGCCCCGACTCCGGTGTACAGCGCGGCTCCGTGCAGTTTCTGCCCATCTATCCCGGCGATCCCGAAACTCCCGGCATCGCTTCCACGCCCGATCTCCCCGACTCTCAGCGCATCACCGACCCCGCGAAGATGAACCAGCCTTCGATCCCGTCGAATCCACTCTCCTACAAAGACGCGGCACCCATCCTCGAAGCCCTCAATGGCCCCGTTGTGCCGCATGAGTGGCAGGGCGGCCTTCCTTTTGCCTATCACCTCGGCGGCACCGGCGCCGTCAAGGTGCACATGCATCTTGAGCAGGACTACAAGCTCCGCACCATCTGGGACGTCATCGGCACCATCGTCGGCACCGACCCCGCCGAGAAGGAAGACTGGGTCGTCGCCGGCAACCATCGCGACGCCTGGGTCTTCGGCGCGGTCGATCCCAACAGCGGAACCGCCGCCATGCTTGAAGCCGTGCACGGCCTCGGCGAGCTGCTCAAGCAGGGCTGGCATCCCAAGCGCCGCATCGTTATCTGCTCCTGGGATGCCGAAGAGGAAGGGCTGATGGGCTCAACCGAATGGGCCGAAGGCCACGCCAATCATCTCGCACACGCCGTCGCCTACTTCAATACAGACGTAGGCGTCTCCGGTCCGGACTTCAGCGCCGCCGCCGTTCCCTCGCTCAAGGAGTTCGTCCGCGACGTCACCCGTCAGGTCCCCAGCCCGAAAGGCGGCACCGTCTACGAGCAGTGGCAACGCTCCCAGACTGAGAACCGCCACCGCCGCGCCATCAATCCGTTCAGCGCGCCATCCAACTCCACGACCCACAGCGAAGCCGTGCACATTGGCGATCTCGGCTCCGGCTCCGACTACACGCCCTTCATTCAGCATCTCGGCGTGCCCTCAACCGAC
Source organism: Acidobacteriaceae bacterium (assembly GCA_036272895.1). Lineage (GTDB taxonomy): Bacteria > Acidobacteriota > Terriglobia > Terriglobales > Acidobacteriaceae > Granulicella. Next base: position 43,686 of record DATAXW010000028.1, read on the forward strand.
ATCGGCTCCGACGGCCCCTACGGGGTCTATCACTCCGCCTTCGACGACTACAGCTGGTTCACCAAATTCGCCGACCCCACCTTCGTCTACGAGCAGCAGCAAGCCCGCGTCTTCGGCCTCGAGATCCTGCACATGGCCGATGCCGACGTTCTGCCCTACGACGACAAGACCTATGGCCAGGAGGTCGTCGGCTATCTCCGCGCCGCGCAGCAGCGAGCCGCCGAGGCTGATCTCACCGTCGACTTCAGCGAAGCCAACGCGGCCGCCGCCCGCTTCGCTGTCGCGGGTGATCATGTGTCGCAGATTCAGACGAAGGCCGTCTCGCTCGACGCCTCGGCAAGAGCGCGCCTGAACCACGCCCTCCGCGACGCCGAAGAGGCTCTGCTCAACGACGCCGGCCTCCCCAACCGCCCCTGGTATCGCCACACCATCTACGCGCCCGGCGAGTACACCGGCTACGCTGCGGTTGTCATTCCCGGTGTAAATGAAGGTATTGATGCGAAAGACAACGCCCGGACCGCCGCCCAGCTGGCCGCTCTGACCGAAGCCCTTAACCGCTCGGCTGCCCTCCTGGAGGCTGCCGCACGTTAGTTACTTCCGACTCGCGCCCTGATTACCACACTTTTTTCTTGCCAAGAAGTATCTTCGCGAATACCCTTCTCCAATCCTTCGGTCCGACCTCTTTGTCGCGTTTTGCGACGAACTTGGCAAAAGCAGGCGCACTCCTGCATGCGTTGTTGAATGGCGCGGCAGCCCAAGCGCACCCAAGATGGGGTTGGAACCGAGCTTCGCCCATGGAGGCGCTTGTGTACGTCCTTCTCCTCGCCTGTCTGTTCTTCGCCGTCGTTCTGTCCCCATTCGCGATTCACGCCACGTTGAATCTGCTTGAGCGGAGGGCACTCCGCAGAGAACTCCTGGACGCGCAAAAGAAAGACCCACAGCGGGTGTGGGCCTCCGAGTCCATTCCTGCGCAGCGCGTTAGTTCCGCAACGCCATCTGTTCGGTAACAATCTGCGTCAAATCCGGCTTCTTCAGGCCGTGGACCTCTTCATTAAACTTATCCACCTTGCTTGACCAGTTCATCGAGCAGAACTTCGGTCCGCACATCGAACAGAACGCCGCCTCCTTGTAATAATCATCGGGCAGCGTCTCATCGTGCATCCCGCGTGCCGTCTCCGGATCGAGGCTCAGCGCAAACTGCTTGTCCCAATCGAATGTGTACCGCGCGTAGCTGATCGCATCATCGCGATCCCGCGCTCCCGGCCGGTGCCGCGCAATGTCCGCCGCGTGCGCCGCAATCTTGTACGCGATAATCCCGTCCTTCACGTCCTTCTCGTTCGGCAGCCCCAGATGCTCCTTCGGTGTCACGTAGCACAGCATGGCCGCGCCATGCCATCCAATCATCGCCGCTCCAATCGCAGACGTGATGTGGTCGTAGCCCGGAGCGATGTCCGTCACCAGCGGCCCCAGCACATAGAACGGAGCACCGTCGCACATCTCCACTTCCTTGTCGACCTGTTCCTTGATCTTGTCCATCGGTACGTGCCCCGGGCCTTCGATCATCACCTGCACGTCGTCCTTCCACGCTGTCCGAGTCAGCTCGCCCAGCGTCTTCAGCTCCGCAAACTGAGCCTCGTCGCTCGCGTCCGCCACACACCCTGGCCGCAGTCCATCGCCCAGCGAGTAGCTAACGTCGTATTTGGCCATCAGCTTCGTAATCCGGTCGAAGTTCTCATACAGAAAGTTCTGCTTGTGGTGGGCCGTCATCCACTGCGCCATGATCGCGCCGCCACGGCTCACAATACCGGTGATACGCTTCGCCACCAGCGGCACATACTGCACCAGCACGCCCGCATGGATCGTAAAGTAATCCACGCCCTGCAGCGCCTGCTCCTCGATCACCTCCAGATACAGATCGATCGATAGGTCCTCCACTCTCTTCACACGGCTCAGCGCCTCATACAGCGGCACCGTCCCAATCGGCACCGGCGAGTGGCGCAAAATCTCCTCGCGGATCATCGGAATATCGCCGCCGGTCGAGAGATCCATCACCGTGTCCGCGCCAAAATGCACTGCCGTATGCAGCTTCCGCAGCTCCTCGTCTACATTCGACACCAGCGCCGAGTTCCCGATGTTCGCATTGATCTTGCACAGTGACCCCACGCCGATGCACATCGGCTCCAGCTCGGGATGATTGATGTTCGCCGGAATGATCATCGTCCCGCGCGCAATCTCGTCGCGCACAAACTCCGGCGTCAGCTTTTCACGGTGGGCCACAAACGCCATCTCTTCTGTGATCAGCCCCTTGCGTGCAAAATGCATCTGGCTCATATTCGTGTCGCCGGTCCGCGCCGCCTCTTCCTTCCGCTTCACAATCCACTCGGCGCGCGGCCTCGGAACTGTATAGGTTGTCGACATCTTGCCTTCGTCTTGCGGGACGCTGACTTCAAAATCTTGCTGCATGAAAACTCCAAGTCTGATGCATCTTAACGTCAATCCGTTTAGAAAGGAGGGACGGATTTCGTCCCTCCTTATGGCTCATTAGCGCATCGCGGCAATCTGCTTTGCTTCGTTATACCTAGCATCGCTCTTGGTTCTTCCGCCATCGATAAAGCTGATCGGAAGTTCGACATTCACAGGGGCCTCTCCGCTATAGCGCTGTAACCGCTCCTTCAATTCCGGATCGACGACGTTATAGATATGAACGAAGAATGGCTCGCCATTGTGGGAAACCGCCATGCCAAATCCCCTAGCTGGCCTGTATGACGTTAGGACACCCTGCACTCCAGTGCCAGCCTTCTTATCACCCATAAGTGCTTTCGCCAATTCCTGAGTATCGAATTGCGGTTCAGGTAAGAGCCCTTTCCCGATTGCCTTAGGTTGCGGCGGTGCTTTCACTTCAGCGACATTGGCTGTCTTTGCTTTAGCCTTAATTGCCTCCGCGATATCGAAGAACTCGTAACTCATATCGTCATGAATCCGAACCCCGAGCACTCTTGAGTTCAAGATCGCCCTATCAGCTTGATATTGCCTCAGTGCCAGCGCAACCAACTCTGTCCCTCCCTCATCGAGGGGAACGGATGGAGCAACTTCGATATACAAAGCCCTGTCAACAATTGCGTTACTCGCCATCTGAGCCTGTAAGAATTGACTCATCTTCTCGATGGCTTCCGGCCTTTGCGTAATCTGAACGCCTGTTGGCCTAGGCCTAAAGCCGGGAATGGAATATACGATGAAATCAACTTTGTATTTATGATCCCAATTCGGATTTGCATCGAGACGAAAATTGTGGTGCCGTTCTAACGCAGCAATGGTGTGATTTTCAAGCGTGAAGCCATTTTGGAATGCCATAACCTCTCCGTTCCGGGGCTGCCGGTGTGATCATTATAGGTCTGCGCATTGCACACCTGTAGAGTGAATTATGTGAACGCGATGCTCCCCTCTACCCTCCCACTCGGCTTCCGCTGGTCCTCCGCCACCGCGGGCATCAAAGCCTCCGGCAAGCCAGACATCGCCCTTGCTGTCTGCGATGGCGGAGCCAACGCGGCAGTCCTCTTCACCAGCAATCAGGTCGTCGCCGCTCCCGTCACCATTGGCCGCGTACATCTCGCCGCCACAGGCGGCCGTGTCTCCGCGGTTCTGGTCAATGCGGGCAACGCCAACTGCGCCACCGGCCAGCCCGGCCTCGAGGCCTGCAAGAAAAGCTGCATCGCCGTCGCAGAACAGTTCCACTGTGTCTTCGACGAGGTCTTCCCCTCCTCCACCGGCATCATCGGCGTTCCGCTTCCTGTCGAAAAGCTCCTCGCCGCCATCCCCTCCGCGAAGTCCGCACTCGGCTCCACGCCGGCGCACGCCGAAGCCTTCGCGACCGCCATCCTCACCACCGACACCAAACTCAAAATCGCGCGTGCCACCTTTGAGATCGACGGCCACACCGTCACTCTCTTCGGCTGCTGCAAAGGCGCCGGCATGATCGCGCCCCAGCTTATCCCGCACGCGACCATGCTCGTCTACCTCTTCACCGACCTCGCCGCCTGCTCCGAGCACCTTCAGTCCATGCTCGCCAAGGCCGTCGATTCCAGCTTCAACTGCATCTCCATCGACGGCGACACCTCCACCAACGACACCGTCCTTCTCCTCGCCAGCGGCAAAAGCGAGGTCGCCGCGGAGGGCGACGCCATCCCCGCCTTCGAGGCCGCACTCCAGCTCGTCTGCGACTCTCTCGCCCATCAGATCGTCGACGACGGCGAAGGCGTCACCCATGTCGTCACGCTCGAGATCACGGGAGCCGAAGGCGAGACCGACGCCCGTCAGATCGCCCGCTCCATCGCCAATTCGCCGCTCTGCAAGACCGCCTGGTCCTCAGCCGATCCCAACTGGGGCCGCCTGCTTGCCGCCGCCGGCCGCGCCGGCGTGCGCTTCGACCCCGCCCGTCTCACCCTCACCATCGCCGGTCTTCCGGTCTTCTCCCACGGCGTTCGCGACGCCGCCTACGACGAAGCCGCCACCCACGCCGCCATGCAGGCCCGCGAGTACACCATCGCCATCGATCTCGGCCACGGCCACGGCCATGGTCATGGTCACGCCCGCTTCCTCACCTGCGACCTCACCCACGACTACGTCTCCATCAACGCCGACTACTCCACTTAGGCCGATCCCCCGATCGGGTCCTGTGCATTAATCGGCGCTCCGCATTATCGTAGAGAGTGTGGCTATACAGCTATAAGGTTCAGTAATGGAGGGGTGGATGCCCACAAAGCTCGAAGAAGCCGTCAAGCAGGACATGACCGCAGAGGTCGCCGAGTGGATTGAGGCCTTTGACGAGGTCGTCGCGCACGACTGGGAGCAGGGCGCGGCCGTACTCTCCGCCTTGCGCACTCGCGCCCGCGAAGCCGGCGTCCCCGCGGCCGGTGAGGTCACCACTCCCTACCTCAACACCATTCCCAAGTACGACGAAGTTCCCTACCCCGGAGATCGCAAGCTCGAAAAGCGTGTTGAGGCGCTCATCCGCTGGAACGCCATGGCGATGGTTCACAAGCAGAACAAGCTGGACGCCGGCATCGGCGGCCACATCTCCACCTACTCCTCGCTCGCCACGCTGCTCGAAGTCGGCTTTAATCACTTCTTCCGCGCAAAATATTCGTCCGCCAAGGGCGCCGTAGCTGGAGGTCAAGACCAGCCCGGCGACTTCATCTACTTCCAGGGCCACGCCTCACCTGGCATCTACGCGCGCGCCTTTCTCGAAGGTCGCTTCGACCAGAAGCGCCTCAAGAACTTTCGCCATGAGCTGCGCGGCGAGCCCGGCCTCTCCAGTTATCCGCACCCTTGGCTCATGCAGGACTTCTGGCAGTTCCCCACCGTCTCCATGGGCATCGGTCCGCTCAACGCGATCTATCAGGCGCGTTTCATGAAGTACCTCGAAAATCGCGGACTAATCGAGCACACCGAGCGCAAGGTCTGGGCCTTCGTCGGCGATGGCGAGACCGACGAAGTCGACACCCTCGGCGCCATCTCCCTCGCCACGCGCGAACGTCTCGACAACCTCATCTTCGTCGTCAACTGCAACCTGCAGCGTCTCGACGGTCCCGTGCGCGGCAACCTGCGCATCATCGATGAGCTCGAAGGCATGTTCCGCGGCGCCGGTTGGAACGTCATCAAGGTCATCTGGGGCTCCGACTGGGACGAGCTCTTCGCGCGCGATCATCAGGGCCTGCTCCTCAAGCGCATGGAGGAGTGCGTCGACGGCGACTTCCAGGCCTACAAGGCCAAGGGTGGCGCCTATCTCCGGGAGCACTTCTTCGGCAAATATCCCGAGCTCCTCAAGCTCGTCGAAGACAAGACCGACGAGCAGCTCGCCAATCTGCATCGCGGCGGCCACGATCCGCAGAAGATCTACAACGCCTACAAGCGCGCGCTCGAACACAAGCATGGCCCGACCGTCATTCTTGCCAAGACCGTCAAGGGCTACGGCCTCGGCTCCGCGCAGGCCCGCAACGCAACCCACCAGGAGAAGAAGCTTACCGACGACGCGCTCTCGCAGTTCGTCGAGCGATTCAACATCCCCCTGCCTCCCGGCGAAAAGGCCTCCGACGCCGCCTTCTATCGTCCCGATCCCACCGACCCGGCCATCGCCTACATGCAGGCGCGGCGTCAGGAGCTCGGCGGCTATCTGCCCGTGCGCGAAGTCACCAGGGATCTCAGCACTCTCGGCTTCACCGCGCCCACGCTCGACTTCTTCAACGAGTGGCTCGCCGGCTCCAAGGGCCGTGCCGTCTCCACGACCATGGGCTTCGTCGCCATCCTCCGTGCGCTGCTCAAAGACCCGAAGATCGGCAAGCTCGTCGTCCCCATCGTTCCCGACGAAGGCCGGACGTTCGGTCTGGAATCGGCGATTAAACAGGTCGGCATCTACGCGCCCGAAGGCCAGAAGTACACCCCGCACGACTCCGACATGCTGCTCAGCTATCGCGAAGAGAAAGGCGGTCAGATCCTCGAAGAGGGCATCACCGAAGCCGGCTCCATGGCCAGCTTCACCGCCGCCGGCACCGCGTATACCAACTACAAAGTTCCCTGCGTGCCGTTCTATATGTACTACTCCATGTTCGGCTTCCAGCGCGTCGGCGACATGATCTGGGCCTTCGCCGACTCGCGCGGCAAGGGTTTCCTCATGGCCGGAACCGCTGGCCGCACCACCATGCTCGGCGAAGGCCTCCAACACCAGGACGGCCACTCGCACATCCTCGCCAGCACCGTCCCCACCTGCCGCACCTACGATCCCGCTTACATCTACGAGATGGCGGTCGTCATTCAGGACGGCCTCCACCGCATGTACGAGCTCGGCGAAGATCGCTTCTACTACATCACCATGTACAACGAGGACTACGCGATGCCCGCCCTGCCTTCAACGGAGCCGGCAAAGATCGAGGCCATTCGCGAAGGCATCCTCCGCGGCCTCTACAGATTCAAAGCCAGCGACAAAGGTGAGGCCAGGCTCCAGCTCTTCGGCTCCGGCCCCATCCTCAACGAAGCTCTCCGTGCGCAGCAAATTCTTGCCGAAAAATACTCCGTCGCCGCCGACGTCTGGTCCGTCACCAGCTACACTGAGCTGCGCCGCGACGCGCTCGAAACCGAGCGCTGGAACCGCCTCCATCCTGAGGAAAAAGAGCGCGTCCCGTTTCTCACCACCGCGCTCGCGAACGCCAAGGGGCCCATCATCGCCGCCAGCGACTATATGAAGGCCCTCCCCGATGCCCTGTCTCCGTGGCTGAGCTCGCGTCTCGTCTCGCTCGGCACCGACGGCTTCGGCCGCTCCGACAACCGCGAACACCTGCGCCGCCACTTCGAGATCGACGCCGAATCCATCGTCGCCGCCGCGCTCTCGAAGCTCGCACGCGAGGGCGTCGTCAAACCGAAGCTCGCTGTCCAGGCCTTCGCCGACCTCGGCCTGAACACCGAAAGCATCGACGCCGCCAAGGCCTAGCGGCAACCTTTACAGCTTCACTCCGCTCCCATCCCCAAAGGACCCCGAGAGGATCACGGCTTGGCCGACAATCCGCTACTGCCCGAACACCGCCTTCGCGAGCTCCGCGCGATGATGCTGCGCGTCCGCAAACTCGACCGCCGGCGCGAACCCGCCGGGCGCGAAGCTCTGCTTGCTTCCATGCTGCTTCATCTCTCTGCGGGCGATCTGCTCTCCGCCGCCCCCGGCGATCGCACGCTGTTTGAACTGGCGCCTCCTCCAGCATCGAACGGTTCACACCACGAGCTTCCGCCGGCACTGCGGCTCCCGCTCTGCGCCGGCGCAGCGCGCGGCCTGCAAACCGCGGCTCCTGACCGGCTCGTCGTCGCCTACACAACGCCCGTCGCAAACGAACCCGGATGGAGCGACGCCATCAGCTGGGCGCATCGCGATCAGCTTCCCTTCCTGCTCGTCTGCGCTGACGTCAGCCAAGGTCCCCCGCCGCCCAGAAGGCCCCGCGCCCGCACTTCGCCGCTTACCTGGTCGACCGTCAGTCAGCTCGCCGGGAAACTCCACCTGCCGCTCTTCCCCGTCGATGGTGGCGATGCCGTCGCCGTCTTCCGCGTCATGCAGGAGACGACCCAGCGTGCCCGCGCACAAGGCGGCCCCTCAATCATTTGGGCCGTTCTAAGACCCGGAGTTTTGCCCCCGAAAGAGCAGCCGCTTCGCCGCCTTGAAGCATACCTCGCCGCGCGTGGCATCCCACTTCAGGAGTAACTCTGGATTCCCGGTCTCCATCCCCCATGTCAGCCCGCCCACTCCCCCGGTACACTTCCTTCATGCGTCTCCCCCGGCCTCTGCGGCATCTCGCCTCTCGCATCTCTGTAATTGCTCTCCTTGCCGCCGCCGGCATTCCCTCATTCGCCATCGCACAGAATCAGACGCAACCTCCCGCGCAGACACCAGGCTCTGCGCCCCCTGCGCAGCCCGCACCGGCCAGCAGCCTGCCCTCCATTCCTGCTCCCACTCCCGGAACCCTCAACCCCACGACGCAGACGCAACCCGCCCAGCCCGCCACCCCAGCGCAACAACCCTCGGTCCCGGCGAACAACCCACCCACACCCTCGGCTCAAACACAACCTGCTGCAACAAACCCCGCCTCTCCAACACCAGCCGCCTCCGGCACATCCGCCCCGGTCGCGCCCTCAGCCCCCGATCAGCTTGAACAGCCCATCCAGGTTCCAGCCGCCTCCACTCCGCCCTCCGAGCTTCCGGCCGCAGTCCCCGCAGCCTCCGTCCCCGCCATAGCGGCCTTTGCCCCCAGCGCGTCGCCGTCGCTCCACACCGACGCCCTCGGCTCCGCCTATATCCCCGTCGATAGCCCCATCTACCCAATGGCCATGCGGCTCTACTCCATGGGCTACCTCGATAGCGCCTTCATCAGCATGCGTCCCTGGACACGCCGCAGCCTCCTCCACATGCTCGACAAGACCTCCGCCGACGTCATGGCCGAGGCCGACCCCGAGGCCGAAGCGATCCTCGCCAAGCTCCAGGAGTATCTTGCTGCCGAGACGCCCGGCTCCGGCTTCCGCCGCGGCCAGGTCTGGGGCGCGGAGTCCGTGTACACGCGCCTCATGGGCATCGGCGGTCCTGTCCTGCGCGACAGCTATCACCTCGGCCAGACCATCAGCAACGATTACGGCCGTCCGTACTCCACCGGCTTCAACAACATCACCGGTTTCTCTACTCTGAACGAAGTCGGCCGTTTCTCGCTCTACGTCCGCGGCGAATACCAGCACGCGCCCGCCTACTCCGGCTACACCCTCACGCTCGCCAGCAAACTCTCCAACCTCGACGAGATCCCCTTCGCTCCGCCCAACGATCCGCAATCCACCATCCCTTACGGCAACACCGGATCGCAAAGCCACTTCGACCTCGAAGAGGCCAACCTCTCCTTCCACTTCTGGGGCCACGAGATCTCCGGCGGCAAGTCCGACGCATGGCTTGGGCCCGCGATGGGCGGCGGCATGGCCTGGAGCGATAACGCCGAAGACATCTACTCCTTCCGCATCAATCGCGTCGAACCGTTGCACATCCCGCTGCTCTCGGATCTCCTCGGCCCCGTGCGCTATGACTTCTTCGTCGGTTCCCTGAAAGGCCACACCTTCCCGAACGATCCCTGGATTCACTCCGAGATGTTCGCCTTCCGCCCCACCAAAAACTTCGAGTTCGGCTTCCAGCGCTCGATCATCTGGGGCGGCGCGGGCCACGAACCCGTCACCCTCCACACCTTCCTGCAGAGCTTCTTCTCCTTCAGCGACACCACCGCCACCGAGAAGTACTCTGCCAAGGATCCCGGCGCACGCTACAGCGCCTTCAACTTCTCCTATCGCCTTCCATTTCTGCGGCGCTACGTCACCCTCTACACCGACTCCATCTGCCACGATGACGTCACGCCCATCAGCGCTCCTCGCCGCGCCGCCTACCGCCCCGGTATCTATCTCTCGCACATCCCCGGCCTCGAAAAGCTCGACTTCCGCGCGGAGGCCGCGAGCACCGACACCTCCACTCTCCGCAGCCTCAACGGCCAGTTCAACTACTACGAGATCGTTCAGCGCCAGGGCTATACCAACAAAGGCTTCATCATGGGCGACTGGATCGGCCGTGAAGCCAAAGGCGGACAGGCCTGGCTCACCTGGCACCTCTCCCCCAACGAGTGGGTTCAGCTCGAATACCTGAACAAGAAGACCCCCAAAGACTTCATTCCCGGCGGCACCACCCAGAACCAGTTCACCGTCGACGTCGTAAAGCGCCTTCGCAAAGACATCGAGCTGAATGCCTGGCTGCAGTACGAGCGCTGGAAGGCTCCTATCTACAAAACCGGCCAGCAGAACGACACGGTCGTCGCCGTCCAGATCAAGTTCTTCCCCAAGCTGCACACCGTGCCGGAATCCGTGGCAAAGTAGCCGTCAGCGCTGCGTCGCCAGCCGGAAGTACTCCTTCTGCTGCTCGGCCACCATCCTTCGATGCTCTTCTGTCTCCGCCGCAACCGCAGCCTTGAAGTATGCAAGCGAACGCTCCAGCCCTTCGCGCAGCCCCACCTTCGGCTCCCATCCCAGCAGCGCCTTCGCACGCGTAATATCGGGCTGCCGCTGCTTCGGATCGTCCCGCGGCAACGGCTTGAACACGATCTCCGACCTCGCTCCCACCAGCGACCGCACCTCCTGCGCGCACTCCAGAATCGTCCACTCTGCGGGATTTCCGATATTCACCGGCCCATGCTCGTCCGCCTTGGATAGCCGCACAATCCCATCGATCAAATCCGACACATAACAGAAGCTCCGCGTCTGCGATCCATCGCCATACACCGTCAGCGGCTCGCCTCGCAGCGCCTGCATCATCAAATTGGAGATCACGCGCCCATCGTTGGCCTGCAGCCTGGGCCCATAGGTGTTGAAGATGCGTACCAGATGCGTATTCACGCCATGGTAGCGGTGATACGCCGACACGGCAGCCTCCGAAAACCGCTTCGCCTCGTCGTATACCGACCTCGGTCCCACCGGATTGACACGCCCCCAGTAGCTCTCCACCTGCGGATGCACCTCCGGATCGCCGTAGCACTCCGAGGTCGATGCATGCAGATAGCCCGCGCCATGTCGCTTCGCCAGCTCCAGCGTATTCAGCGTGCCTGCCGAACCAACCTGCAGCGTCTCAATCCCCAGCCGCATGTAGTCCACCGGGCTCGCGGGCGAAGCGAAGTTGAAAACATACTCCACTCGCCCGACATCAAACGGCTCGCAGATATCTAGTTGCTCCAACGAAAACCGCGGTTCGCGTTCCAGGTGTTTCAGGTTGGCAAGGCTTCCCGTGGCAAGGTTGTCCACGCCCACCAGCTCATGGCCCTCACCCAGCAGCGCATCGCACAGGTGCGAGCCCAGAAAGCCCGCCGCGCCGGTAACCAGAATCCTCTTCGTTTCCATTACTCACTCCTGGCGATAGCAGCCTCTCCTCAGATCTCAAAGAGCCGCAGCCACCGTCTCCCTCGCCGGTGCGGCGACCGGTCTTCCCACGCTGATGTACGTAAAGCCGTGCTCCTTCATCGCCGCCGGATCGAACAAATTACGCCCGTCGACAACGATCGGATAGCGCAGCGCGGTGTGAAGCCGCTTCAAATCGAGCGCCGCAAACTCCTTCCAGTCGGTCAGGATCAACACTGCGTCCGCATCCTTCGCGGCCTCATACGCGTCCGTCGCGTAGATCATCTGCGCTGAGGCAGGAAGCTTGGCCTGCGCGCGCTGCATCGCCGCCGGATCGTACGCCGAGATGCAGCATCCTTCCGCGAGCAGCATCTCAACCATCTCGATCGCCGGCGACTCGCGAATGTCGTCCGTCTCCCCCTTGAACGCAAGCCCCAGCACCGCCAGCCGTTTGCCGCGCAGCGTCCACAGAGCCGCGCGCACCTTGCTCAGGAAGCGCTTCTTCTGCTGCACGTTGATCTTCTCCACCTCCGCCAGCAGATTGAAGTCGACGCCCATCTGCAGCGCCACCGAACGAAACGCCGCGACATCCTTGGGAAAGCACGATCCCCCATAGCCAATGCCCGGCCGCAAAAACTTCGGCCCAATGCGCGAATCCAGCCCGATGCCCCGCGCCACCTGCTCCACATTCGCATCCGCCGCCTCGCACAGATTCGAGACCGCGTTGATGAACGAGATCTTCAGCGCCAGAAACGCATTCGATGCGTGCTTGATGATCTCCGCGCTCTTGGCCGAGGTCAGCAGCAACGGCGGCGGCTCCTGCTCCGAGCAAACTCCCGCGATCGCTCCAGGTTGTTGGTAGTACGCTCCTGAGACCAGAGGCGCATAGATCGCCGCCAGCAGCTCTGCCGCCCGTTCGCTGTCCGCCCCCACCACGATCCGGTCCGGATGGAGGAAGTCCTCCACCGCCGTTCCCTCGCGCAGAAACTCCGGGTTCGACACCACGTCGAACGCCTCGCAGCTTACCCCGCTGCGTTCAATCACCCGCCGGATCCACTCATTCGTATAGACCGGAACCGTGCTCTTCTCCACGATCACCTTGTAGCCGCTGATGTGCCGCGCGATCTCGCTCGCCACCGCCTCCACGTACGACAGGTCCGCGTCGCCGTTCTCCGCCTGCGGCGTTCCCACCGCGATGAAGATCGCCTCCGACTCCCGCGTCGCCTCCGCCAGATCGGTGGTAAAGCGCACCTGCCGGTTGCGATGCCGCTCCAGCAGCTCAGGCAGATGGTCCTCATGGATCAGGCTCTCGCCGCCCTCGAGCGCCGCCACCTTTCGCTCGTCCTTGTCCACGCAAATCACGTGGTGGCCCATCTCCGCGAAGCACATCGCCGCCACCAGGCCGACATACCCTGACCCGACGACCGCTATCCGGCGCGCATCCGCCATCCCCGCATTCCCCCTCAAAGGCCTTCAGCTCTTCGTTTTGCCCGTATCCCTGCATTGTAGAACCTCATCCGGTTCCTCATCGGTTCCCCTCGTCAGCTTCGCGCCCGCCCGCGCATCTTTCGCGTAAACTACTGGCAATGATCTCCGAAAGGACTGAAGCGCAACCTCTGCCGGCTGATCCCAACGCCGTCGCGGCGGGCGCCGGGAACAATCCCGCCGACACCACCTTGTCGGACGCGCTTCTCACCATCCGGAAGCGCAAGTATGTCATTGGCATCATCGCTCTGCTCGGCCTCCTCTACGGCTTCTACAAGGGAACAACTCAGCCCCGCCTCTACGACGCCTTCGGCACCATCGAGATACGCTCCGGATCCTCCAACCAGTTCCGCATCAATAGCTCGGGCAACTATGAGTCCAGCTCCTCGCTGGCTACCCAGGTAGCCATCATCAAGAGCGACACCGTCCTTCTGACCGTGGCGCGCGATCTCGATCTGCCCAACAACGCCGCCTTCACCGGCTACAACGGTCCTTCGCGTCATCTGAGCCTCGACGATCTCAACGTCCGCCAAAGCACGCTGAACACGATGAGCAGCGACATTACCGTCACCGTCGTTCCCAAGACGGATCTGGTCAAGATCAGTTGCAGCACTCTCGATCCAAAACTCTCCGCCGACATCGTCAACCGGCTCATTAAGGAGTTCATCCAGCGCAGCCTCCAGTCCAGCTATGAAGCCGAGCAGCGCGTCTCGGGCTTCCTTGAGGGCCAGCTTCGCGATCTCAAGCAGCAGGTCGAAAACGAGCAGGAGCAGTTGATCGACCTGCAAAAGCACATCGGCGTCCTGGGCTTCGATCCCCAGCACAATGAGATTCAGTCCACCCTCGACGATCTCACCAAGGCCTCCGGCGCCGCCCAGCTCAACCGCATTCAACAGCAGTCGCGCTTCCACACCCTCAGCACCATGAACCCGGACGCGCTCGATGGCTCCATCGGCTCGCAGGTGGGTGGCGGCCTGCCCTCCGCCCTTCCGGGTCTGCGCTCCAACCGTGAACAGTTGCTGGCGCAGCTCGCCATGCTCAGCACCACCCTCGGTCCCAAAAACGATCAGATCAAGGCTCTCCGCGCCCAGATCAATACCCTCAGCCAGCAGATCGCCCAGGAGCAGGATCGCCTGCTCGATCAGGCCCGTGAGGCCTACGTCGCTGCGCGCGATGACGAGCAGCAGACCAACGCCGCGCTCGAAGCCGAAAAGGCCGAGGCCTACAAGCTCCGCGACGATCTCGTCGAGTACACCCTCCGGCAGCGCGACTTCGAGTCCAACCGCACCCTTTATGAGAGTCTCTCCCAGCGCCTGCGCACCGCGGCCATCGAGGCCGGCCTCGAATCCACCGAGATCGACATCATCGACATCGCCGTTCCTCCGGTCTTCCCCTCTCTGCGTCCGCGCTCCTCCATGATGCTGGTCGACACCCTCATCATGCTGGCCCTCGGCATCCTCGTCGCCTTCCTGCTCGAAAACCTCGACACCGGCATTCGCACCGTTGCTCAGATCGAATCCATCTCCGGCCTGCCTTCCCTGGCGTTGATCCCGCGCATCCGCCGCAGCCCGGCCGATGGAGCGGCCCAGACCGTCGTTCAGCGAAGTCTCGGCGTCATAGCCAATCCCATGTCGCAGTTCGCCGAATCCTTCCGTGCCCTGCGCACCTCGCTGCTGCTCTCCGTCGCCGGTCGCGAGCCCAAGGTCATTCTCCTCACCAGCGCCACCGCCACCGAGGGCAAGACCACCGTGGCCATGAACCTCGCCTGCGTCCTCGCCCAGCGTGACGTTCGCGTCCTGCTCATCGATGCCGACCTTCGCCGTCCCACCGTGCACCATCGCTTCGGCATCAACGGCAAGGTCGGCCTCAGCTCCGTGCTTACCGGAAGCATCTCGCTCGAAGAGGCCGTGCAGCAGGTCGCTGAGATACCCAAGCTCGACATCCTGGTCAGCGGTCCCGTCCCTCCCTTCCCCACCGAGATGCTCGGTTCCGAAGCCATGCACCGGCTGCTCGAGCACTGCCGCGGCCTCTATACCCACGTCTTGCTGGACTCTCCTCCCCTGCTCTCCATCACCGACAGTGTCATCCTCGCCCGCGAGGCCGATGCTGTTGTCATGGTTGTGCGCCAGGGCAAGTCCAACAAGCATGCCGTCCGCCGCGCCCGCGACCTTCTGCTCCGCTCCGGCTCAAAGATCTCCGGCACAGTGCTCAATGCCGTAGACCTCAACTCGCCCGAGTACTACGCCTACTACGGTTACTCGGGTTACTCCGGATACGCCTCGGCCGGAGTCGACAGCAAGGCGTGGGAATCGCGCTCCGAAAAGGATTCCGGCCCACGCAAAGGAGGAGACGCCTCGTGATCGCCCGCACCCGGCAGACGACGCCTTCGCTCCCGGCGCACTCGCGCCTCGCGGTCCTGACGCTCGTGCTCCTTTCTCTCTCTGCGATCGCATCCAGCGCGCAGTTCAACGGCCCCGGCCCCTCCGTGCCCACCTCCTCGACCGCGACCGTCACCACCGACCGCGCCTTGCTCTTTCCCGCCGCTCGCGACCCCCAACTCTCCCCCGGAGACCTCATCTCAATCAAGGTCTTCGGCCAACTCGACTACTCTCCCCAGGTTCGGCTCAGCGCGGATGGCAAGGTCCAATTGCCCTTCATCGGCGCGGTGGAACTGAACGGACTCACCATCTCGCAGGCCGAAATTCTCATCCAGAACGACCTCAAAAATGACGGCATCTATCGCGATCCGCAGGTCACGATCGATCTCTTGGAAGGCCCCAATCAGGTCGCCACCATCTCCGGCGAGGTGCACGGTCTCATCCCCATCGTGGGCTCGCGGCGTCTGCTCGATGTTCTCTCCGCCGCCGGCGGCCTTCCCCCCACGGCCAGCCACGTCATCACCATCAGCCGCCCCGGCGTGCCCGAGCCTATCGTGGTCGATCTCGGCACCGATCCGCTGCGCAGCGAGATGGCCAACGTCCCCATCTTCCCCGGCGACACCATCATCATCAGCCGCATCGGCGTGGTCTACATGATCGGCGACTTCAAGACCGCCGGCGCCATCCCCCTCACCCAGTACTCTCCGCTCACCCTGCTCCAGGCAACCGCCCTGAGCGGCGGCGTCGCCTTCGCCGGCAAATACAGCGACCTCCACCTCATCCGCACCGAAGGCAACCATCGCGTCGTGGTTAAGCTGGATATCAAGCGCGTGATGGAGGGCAAGGACCCCGATCCCATCCTGCAGGCCAACGACATCGTCTTCCTGCCCGACAGCGCGCTCAAGGCCTCCATCGGCAACGGCAGCCTCGGCACGCTGCTCGGCATCTCCGGGTTGTTGATCTCTGTCCTCCGGTATTGATGAGGTGATCGACACCATGACAGCCTCTGGGCCGTCCTCCGTCAATCGGCGCTCTCCCGTGCGCCTGGCCTATCTCGTCAGCCATCCCATCCAGTACCAGGCTCCCCTGCTGCGCCGCATCGCACGCGAGCCCGACATCGATCTGACCGTGCTCTTCGGCTCCGACTTCTCCGTTCGCGGCTACAAGGATGAAGGCTTCGGCGTCGAAGTCGCGTGGGACGTTCCGCTCCTCGAGGGCTACCGCAGCGAGTTTCTCCGCCCCCTGCGCGACACCGGCGCGATCTCCCCGCTCAGTCCCATCAGCCGCGGCCTCCGTCGCCGCCTGCAAAACCCCAGCGGCTCTCCCGCCTTCGACGCCCTCTGGGTCCACGGCTACGCCGGCGCCAACTCCCTCGCCGCCATCCTCGCCGCCAACGCTCTCGGCATCCCCGTCCTGCTGCGCGCCGAGTCCTGGCTCGCCGACCGCCCCCGCAGCCCGCTAAAGCTCGCCGCCAAGCAGCTCTTCTTCTCTCTGCTCCGCCCGCTCATCGCCGCCACGCTGCCCATCGGCACTCGCAACGCCGAGTACTGGCGCTTCTACTTCGGCCCCGCCATGCCGCAGTTCCTCATGCCCTACGCGGTCGACAACAACTTCTTCGCGCAACGCGCCGCAGCCGCCTCCACCCAACTCCACAAACTCCGCGCCGGGCTGCAACTCGCTCCCCATCGCCCCGTCATCCTCTTCGCCTCCAAGCTGCAACCGCGCAAACACGCCGACCATCTCCTCGAAGCCTACCGCCGCCTCTGCGCCGCCACACCCGAAGCCACACGACCCTATCTGCTCTTCGTCGGCGACGGCGAAGAACGCAGCGCGCTCGAGTCTCTTGCTCAACAGCACGCGCTCGCCGGCGTTCGCTTCCTCGGCTTCCGCAACCAGTCGGAACTCCCCGGCCTCTTCTCCCTCGCCGACGTCTTCGTCCTTCCCTCGCGCCACGAGCCCTGGGGACTCATCGTCAACGAGGCCATGAGCGCCGGCTGCGCCGTCATCGTCTCCGACGAGGTAGGCTCCCACGCCGACCTCATCACCAACGGCGTCGAAGGCTTCGTCTATCCCTTCGGCGATCTCGACGCGCTCACGCAATCGCTCGCCAACGTCCTGCGCGAACCAGCCACCGCGCGCTCCATGGGAGAAGCCGCCCATCGCCGCATCGCCGCCTGGAGCTTCGAGGCCGACATCCAGGGCCTCCGCCACGCCCTCGCCGCCGTCACCGGCAAACTCCGCCCCTGACCACTCCCACCCCGGCTCCCCCATCTTCGCCGACGCGCGATCGCAGTCCGACCCTAGAATAGGGTTTGGCACTCAGCGAGGAGATCGCTACGACCATGAGCGACAACGGAGAGAGCAAGGCCAGTGCATGGAACAATCCGGACTTTCGTCCCGACCTCGCCTTCGTCAAACTCACGGAGGAGATGGTCGAACGCATCACTCCCTACGGTCGAGAGGAGATCGTTCCGGCAAACGTCCCGTTGTTCATTCACGGTGAGCGGCAGGTCGATATGTTCGTGGTGCTGGAAGGCGCGGTCGATATCTCTCTGCCCGTCGCCAACGGCGAGACCAAGATCATAGCCCATCATCAGAGGTTTGACTTCTCCGGTGAGTTGAATCTTCTGACCTCCCAGGGATCCCTCGTCGACGCGCGAACGGTCCAGGAGACCCGCCTTCTTCGCATACCGCGTAACGATTTGCAGAGACTCATGCGCGCAGAGGGCGACATCGCAAATCTCATCACCTCGGCGACCATCTGGCGGCGCATTGGCATCCTCGGTGAAGCGTCCGCCGGCATCGTGCTGATGGGACTGACCAACGACGCGGAGACCACCGAGCTCCAGCGTTTCCTCATCCGCAACAGCTATCCGCACCGGATCGTCGAGGCGCCGGCCGACGCAGTTTCGCTCGACGACAACGACCCGACCGATCATGAATCCGCTCTTCATGAATCCACGTTGCCCGCGGTAATTCTCTCCGATGGCCGCACCCTGCACCGGCCCACCATCACCCAGCTCGCCGACGAACTGGGCATTACCGAGCTGCCCGACCCAGAGAAAATCTACGACGTGATCGTCGTCGGCGGCGGCCCTTCCGGTCTCGCCGCCGCTGTCTACGCGGCGTCCGAGGGCCTCTGCACCATTGTCATCGAGAGCACCGCTCCCGGCGGACAGGCAGGCACCAGCTCCAAGATCGAAAACTACCTCGGCTTCCCCACCGGGATCTCTGGCCAGCGTCTGGCAAGCCGCGCGCAGTTGCAGGCCTTGAAGTTCGGTGTGCGCTTCGCCATCTCCAGAGAGACCGTCACGGCGGAACAGATCGATGGAATCCACAAACTGACGCTTGCCGGCGGCATCCCCGTCTGTTCAAGGTCCGTCGTCGTGGCCTCCGGCGCGCAGTACCGCAAGCTCTCGGTAGAGAACTACGGCCAGTTCGAAAACCGTGGGATCTACTATGCGGCAACGGCGATGGAGTCCGTACTCTGCCGCGATAAGGAAGTCATCGTCGTGGGAGGCGGCAACTCAGCCGGGCAGGCCGCTGTCTTTCTCTCGGGCGTCGCCAAACATGTGCATCACATCGTGCGCGGCAAATCGCTGGCGAGCACCATGTCGCAGTATCTTATCTCGCGCATCGAAAGCTCCTCCCGCATCACCCTCCACACCGAATCCGAGATCGTAAAGCTCGAAGGCGAGTCTTCTCTCGAATCCGTCACCTGGATCCATCGCAAGACCGGCGAGTCGACCGTGAAACCGATCGGCAGTGTCTTCGTCATGATCGGCGCCGAGCCAAACTCCGGGTGGCTCTTCGGCGTCGTGCGGCTGGACAAGAAAGGTTTCATTCTCACCGGCGGCGCGGACGGCTTCGAGAGCACTCCCTACGCCACCAGCGTCCCTGGCATGTTTGCCGTCGGCGACGTGCGCTCTAACTCCGTGAAGCGTGTCGCGTCCGCGGTCGGCGAAGGTTCCGTAGTGATCTCGGACGTTCATCGCTATCTTGCGGACCATCGCAACAACCTGGCAGCCGAACCGAACTCCACACTCGCGGCGTTGCGATTGGCCAACGCTGCAACGACCCCGCAAAGCTGACGCGTCTCGAAGGAAATGCCCCAGGATATGTCGATGCGCCCTGGTACCGCGACGTCGGCACTCGACAGTGGCTGCTCCTACCGAGATGCGCGTTTATGAGGACCAATCCTGGCCTCTCGCCCAAGCTCGATGAGTGCATAGGCCTGTTCTCGCCATGCAAATTTGAGATCGCTGCCGCAAGTAGGCGCAAGCCGACTTGCCACTACTAATGACATGGACCGCGCGCTTCGATTGGAGTTGTAGAAACGTCTTTAGAGCAAAGCTCATTAGAGAAGATTGTTGTCAGATTCGCGAAAAGCCCGGCACGGACTCGGTTCTCAAATGCTAAAGAGCCGAAGAAGCGATCTAACTCTCTTAGCTGCCCGCTTCAAAGCAGCCCACAACGTTTCAATCCAAGATGGCCGCCGGTCATGTGACGCATGACGGGCAATCTGATTACGCATTACGTTGCTCGCCTGCGCTTGCGTAAATGCAGGCAGCCACTCCACCTTTCCGGCGGTGACGAAATAGTGCGACTTACACGGCGCATCGCATACCGCGATTGAGGGTCGGATTGTCGCCAATCCCCTTTTTGAAGATACTTGATGGCTGTCCGGCACCAATAGTGTAATGCGATGGCCGCATCCGCAGGCACAACGCAATGCAGCTAACTGAAACTCCTCATTATGATAGACGACGCCGTCGCTAAGGAGCTTCGGAATTCGCTCAACAGCTTGATAGGAATAGATCATTTGGTCTTACCCTCAGAATCTAGTTCAAGAGGGGCAGTTTCAAACACATACCAAACGGCATCATCTAGGCGATCGTAAATTCTGAAATGCTGCTTAAATCTGATGACCGCGAGAGCCGCATTTAGAGCATTTAACTCCGCTATTTGGGCCTGTCGACGGTACTCATCTTCTTTGGAATTTTCGGTCGGGAGGTAGGCTGTGTCTATTGTGCGATCATACGCACTGCGATCAACGCCGGTGATCCGCACAGTACCATTTAACCCCACAACCGACCGATTAAGGCCCATTCCGCAGTCTATGAATGGAACAGATTTAGAGCTGAGCCAATCCACGATTAATCGTCTGGCTGGGCCATCATCGACAGAAACGAAGACAAAATCGAATTCTAGTAAGCGCTCGAGGTTTTCTTGCGTAACGCGCTCATTTATAGGTTCTATCCCAGAATGCCAGTTTCCATACTGTTGTGCCAGCGCTTCGACCTTCGGTTTGCCAATTGCGCGAGGAATAAATCCAGGCATTCGAAATATGGTGTGCACGTGGACTTTGTCATCGTCAAACAATGCAATTCGCTCTAGATGTGTCCGCGCGA
>DATAXW010000029.1:0-78593 GCA_036272895.1 Acidobacteriaceae bacterium
GCCGAACTCCACTCCACCGAACCCAAAGGCTCCGCCCAACGCCTCCTCGAACAGCTCCCCTGGAACGACGACCAACCAGATCAAAAATCAGCCGAGAAACCACAAGAAGACGCGCAGACAATCCCCTCCCTCAACGCCGCCCGACAGCACACACGCCCACATCGCAAACAGCCTCTCGCAAAAGATCCTCAGCCCGGTCCACTCAGGGATGAGCCGTCACACTCACGCTGTTGTTGGAGATCACGCTTCCCTCGGCCATCGTCTTCCCATTCAGCCACGCCGGATTTGAAAAGCTGAGCGTCAGCGCATGGCTGGCCGCATCCGGCGCCAACGCGCCTGTCGCGATCGTCTTCTTCTTTCCGGCGATCAACTCCACCGCCGTCTTCTCCGTAGCAGGCCCAAGCGCCGGTGTGAACTCGATCGTCAGCGCGTGCTTCTCGCCGCCATTCATAGCAGAAAAGCGCGCCCGCTCGATATTCCACGCATCGCCCTCGCGCGTGACCTCCAGCGTGCACTGCACGCGGGGATGAAACCGGTCGGTAGAGGTGACAGTAAGCTGCGGTCCATCAACCTTGTCGATGCGTATCGAGCGATGATTGCCCTTGTCGCCATCCAGCTCCCACGTCGCGCCCACCGTCAGTGCAACGGGCGAACTGACGATCGTCCACTTCTCCTCGCCCGGAATGAAGATCAGCACGTGCGCGCCCTCGGTCTCTGCGCCGCGATAGGGAATGAAGTACGGCGGATGGCTGTACTCGGTCCAGACCGAGGCCGTGCTCACCGTATCGCCAACCTGAAGCGCCGTGCCCTCGCCCGCCAGCCCGCCCTGTTCGCGATACGCGAAGATGGGGATCTTCGCATCGGGAAACGGATTGAGACCGCTACCCTGCTCAGAGATATCGGAGCCCAGCACAAAGCGCCATTCGAGCGGCTTGCCGTCCGGCATGCTGAAGCGCAGCGTGGAAATGCTGCCCGGATTGTCAGTATCGGCAGCATCGAAGGCCAAAGCCGTCTTGTGCACCTCCTCGCCCACCGCCGCAGCAGAGGCGATCAGCCCATCGTCATCGGTATAGTGCACGCGCTTCCCCGTGGCACGGTCGGTCAGCGTCGCATATAGCAGCGGATGCTTGCCGTTACCCGGGTCCACGTCAAGCTCGATCATCGAATACGGCAACTCCGGCCCGATGAACTGCACGAACTGAGTCGGCCAATAACTGTAGTTGACGACCAGGGGAAGAATCGGCGGAGCGATCGCCGGCGAAGCTGCTGTCTGCGCGCAGATCGCGCCGGGAATCGCCGTAAGCGCAGCGGCTGCGACCATGGAAGTGAAGGCGGAGGCAAGACGGTTCATGACGTTCTCCTTAATACGCGGATCGATCTGTGAGTCATCGTGATGCTTGTGTGGTGCTGAATCTGTCCTCAGAAGTTCCAACGCAGCCCGGCCTCAACTCTGCGGCCCACATCGGCCTGATAGGCCTGCCCAAAGAGCGGTGACCCGAGCACACCACCCACCGCCAGCACATTCGTATGGTTCAACAGATTGGTGGATCGAATGTTCAGGGCCAGCGACTGGCCTTCTTTATTCGCCCGGTGCGGCAGAGCAAACGTGTGGCTCAGGTTTCCATCGAGATGCACGTTCCACGGCAGCGTTCCCGCGTTGCGGCCGATCGCCGCACCTCCACCCTCGGGAGACAGCTTGCCAAAGCGCGTGTCATACACGGTGGAGCTCGACGGCGTGCTGTAGACAGGGCGATCGTTGAAGATCCCGTCGCCGTTGTTGTCAAACCCGGTCGTCACGTTGTATGGATTGCCCGACGCAGCGTTGAACTGAAAGGACAGATTCACGGCGCGCGGCAGTGTGTAGTTCGTAAAGGCGATTATCTGGTGCGTCGTCTGCCATGAAGGACGGGCCATCTCGCCGCGATCGGAGAAGCTGCTCTGCGGAAAGAAGGTGTCCGAGTCAGCATCGCCGCGCAGGTCCATGCGCACATAGCCGGCGAAGATCTGCAGCCGCCTCAAGCTGTGCTGGTCCAGGCCTACGAACACCACGTTGCCCCCCAGCCGTCCGCTCTGCTGGAACTGCTCAAGGTTCACATCCGCTTCCAGTGGACGAGGACCCGTGGGTAGCCCGTTCAACGGCGGATTAATATTGCGCGAGCGGAGCAGATCCCATCCATGCACCAGATAGAGGTTTGCCTGCGCATGCCAGTGGCGTGGAAACTCGTGTTCCACACCAAGATGAGATTGCAGCGACGGCGACTGCGTCAGATGCGGTAGCGGTGCACGTCGCGTTGTGGTGGTGGATGTTCCCGTCGTAAGCGGTGCGCCATACACCGGATCATTGATCTGCAGCTCGCGCTGAAGGGTTCCATTAAGTTGAAGATCTGCGAGTGTCGTCTGTGGATCGATCGTTCCGAAGAACAGCCCAGTACGCGCATGAAAGACAGTCTTCTGTTTGCGGTCCGGCGACCATGCCACGCCCAAACGCGGGCCGATGTTCCCAACCGTCACCGGCGCGTTCTGCATCGCCCAGCGAAGACCCAGCGCGAACTGCAGCCGCGAACGAAGCTTCCACTGATCCTGCACGTAGAGCACGGTCTGCATCTGATTCAGCGAGATCTTCGATGTGCCTGTAACTATGTTGAATTGTGTTGGTGTTCCGCCGGGCAGACCGAGTAGAGTTCGCCTGTATTGCTCCAGACCCGTGATAGCAACTGTCGCGCCGGAACCATCGAGAGCAGGCGCTGTTCCGCCGCCGAAGACATAGCTTCCGTTGAAACCGGAAGACTGAGCGTCGTTGAGCGAAGTATCCAGCAGCTCGATGCCGGCCTTGAGGCTGTGTTTCTTGCGGCTGTACAGGATGTCATCGTCGAACTCGAGATCACGCTCGTGCGAGCTCAAGTAGCCGGTAGTTGCGCCACCTCCCGTGAACGCACCCGCAACCTGCAGCGAGGGCGCGATGGAGTTCGGAGTATCGCTCAGGTAGCGCCATGTATATCCCAGCCTTGTTTCGTGTACGAGCGTGGCCGAGATCGTCTGAAGGTTCGCGATCTGTAACACGTGTTCGGCCTGTGCGGTGTGATATCCGGCTTCGGCAAGCACGTCGCCGCCAGCGCCCTGATTATCAAGCCCATTCACGTTGGCCGTATACGTCGCGCTCAAGTTGTTCTTGGGCGTAAGCATCAGCCCAAACCGGGCGCTTGCCTCCCACAACGACTGAGGCGTAGCGATATTGGCCGTCACAGTCTGCTGGTCACCGGAGGTGTCAAGCGTCACCGCGTGCACCACAGCAAACTGATCGATCTGCCGATGCTCGAGAGCCAATGCGAAATCGCTGCGGTTCTTCACAATGGGCCCGCTGAGCTCGAAGCCGTACCGCTGCTTTCCAATGGCCGCCCGGCTGGATGAAAAGGGATCTTTGGCATTCATCCACGCGCCGCTCTGGGTAGTAAACAGTGCACCATGGAGGCTCGATTGCCCCGGCTTGGTATAGATTTCGACACGTCCGCCGCGGTAGGGCGGTCGCGCGTACTCCGCGGAGAAGAGGTCTGGATTGATGCGGATGAAGGCGATGGCTGACTTCGGCGGAATCTGACTGCCGTTTTCAAAGCCATTGACCGTCACAATCGCCTGCCCCGGCGCGCCGCCCGCCGCTGCGGCGAGCACCTGCAGTTGCCGGCTAAACTCATCCGGGTCATCAGCGAGCTGCGAAAGATCGCTCTCGTTTAGCGTGCGCGATCCGGCGATGTCGTCGCTGCTTACGCCGGTATCCGCCGGCGCGGCGTTGACTTCGGTCGTGACCGTCGCCGGCTTCAGGCGCACCGTCAAACTGCGGCCGCCAGAACCGACCTCAAGCTTGCGTGTAACAGCCTCGAAACCAGGCGAATCGATCGTCACATTGTAGGTTCCGGCAGGCAGGCAATCCGTGGTGAAGCGGCCGTCGCGACCCGTATGG
Organism: Acidobacteriaceae bacterium; assembly: GCA_036272895.1. Lineage (GTDB taxonomy): Bacteria > Acidobacteriota > Terriglobia > Terriglobales > Acidobacteriaceae > Granulicella. The sequence continues at coordinate 3,956 of DATAXW010000029.1, forward strand.
AAAGCCTTGTCTTCGCCGGAGATCGTGACCCGGGCGCCAATGATAAGCGCGCCGGTCTCATCCAACACCTCGCCAACGCCGATGCCCGCGTGTTCAGGGCACGGCGCCGACCTCTCCGCCCGAGCCGAGAAGAGAAGGCTCGAGAAGAGGAAAGGCACAATGAGAAAGCATTTGCGGGCTGACACGATCGCTCCTCGGCGTTCTCATCGAGAATGGAGAACGGCTCACAGGAGTTATCGTGCTTCACAGCACCGCGCGAAACGAGTGTTGCTCATCAGGCTCTTGGGGTGACAGATGTCACCATGACGAATGTCATGGATCCCAAAGCTGTTCCGCCGGAACAAGAACCGTCATTTCTAGAAGATCAGCTTCATGGAGAACTGCGCCTGCCGCGACGTTCCATTGCCAATGGCGCCATTGCCGGTAACGGAAGCGATCGTCGAGCTCACCACACCGAAGTTCGGATCCGGAGTACATCCCGCCGGCGTAGTCCCCGAGGCCGCGGAAACCGACAAACAAATCCCTCCATCAGGATTGTTGAAGTTCGGGTGATTCAGGATGTTGAACAGGTCCGCCCGAAACTGCAGCTTGGCTCTCTCTGAGAGCGGAAAGTTCTTCATCGCCGAGAAGTCCCACTGGAAGAATGCCGGGCCGCGCAGTGCATTGCGTCCCACGTCGCCAATGTTCTCGCCATAGTTGCCGTTGTATCCGGGAGGCACTGCGAACGCTGCCGCGTTATAACTCTGCGTCGGCCACTTCACCGTTGGCAGGTAGGGGCTCTGCCCCGGAACATAGTCCGGTCTCATTGGGTTTCCGAAGAAGCCGCTGATCAGCGTAATGTTCTCCGGCAGCCCCGACCGCGCTTGGAAGATACTCGATGCCTGCCATCCACCAGCCAGCTCGCGCTTCATCAGTGAGGAAGACTTGAACTCCGCGAAGTCATACACAACGCTCGCCGTGAAGTTATTGCGAACGTCGATGTCGCCGCTTGAGCGATCCAGCTTGGTGTCGAACGGATCAGAAAATCCGCTGAATACATTCACCTGGTCGTCCAGTTCATGGGACCAGGTGTAGTTCATCTCCGTATTGAGGTGGCCTGCATTGCGCCGCAGTTGCACCTGCAGCGCGTTGTAGTTTGATCCCAGCGAATCACCCTCGTAGTTTTCCGCCGCGTACCCGTTGTACACCTGATAGGCCGAGGTCGCTGTATTTGCTGGGTTCTCGTTGATCGCCGCAAAATTCACGCCCGCCTGCTGATGCTCAGCCTTGTTTGCGCTGTAGTTGATGACAGCCACAAACTGCCACGGAAACTGCTGCTCGATGCCAAACAGCCAGTTGGTCGCGCTGGGATCCTTCGGATGCGTTGGAAACGCGTACACATTCTGTGTGCCCGCAAGTAGCGAAGGATTGGGCGCGGGAAACGCAAGAGAAGAGGACGCGGTAAACACATTCACGTTATAGCTGGCGTACGCCGGAATATTCGACGTCAACCCAAAGCTCAACCACATTGGAAGATAAAAGATTCCGGCATAAGCATGGACCACCGTCTTGCCCGTGCCAAACGGATCATAGGCAATGCCTATGCGCGGCTCGATGTCGGACTTGGGCGCCGTATACGGAGCCTGCGTCGCCGGTAGAAAACTCTGCGTCGCGATATCGAAGTTCTGCATCTGGTTGTGGTTCTCACGCCAGACCGTGTTGTATTCGTAGCGCACACCCAGATTGAGAACGAGCTTGTGGTTCACGCGCCAGTTGTCCTGCGCGTAGAAGTCCCAGTCGGAGTCGTGAATGCCCAGGAAGCCGGGATACCCGTTCTTCGCCAGCACGAAGGTATTGTTGTTCTCCAGATCGCTGAAGCTGGCATAGTCATAGGTCTGCATCGGCTTCAGCCACTCGCTCTGACGGTTGAGCCGGATCTGCGTGCCGAATCTCAGATTGTTCGTGTGCAGCACCTTCGTTACGTTGTCGAACAGTTCATACGTGTTGAACGGGGTAATCTGGTTGAAGGTATTCGCTCCCGGCAGCGACCCGAGATCCGTAAAGAAACCGGCGATCGCATAGTAGGGCTTCGGCGTATCCGATTCCGTGTCCGAGTAGAACCGGTTCACCGCCAGACTGAACTGGTTCAACAGCGTTGGCGAGAAGGTATGTGTCTCATCTAGCTTCCCCAGCTGTGTCCTCAGCGCTTGAGGCGCAGTCTGCCCGACGTTCGGTCCGTAGGTATCCTGTGTCAACGAGTCATTGATGTTGTAGCGAAGCATGACGCGATCATTCTGCGTGAGGTTGTAGTCGAGACGGACCGACCCCGTGTCTTCACGCAGAATCTGCGGGAGCGCCGTGGGAGCGTAGACCATGTTCGCTCCCTCCTCGGGGGTGTTCCCAGCATCCGAATTCGGAAACGCGCAGGAGGCCGGCGCTGGAATGGCCGTGCAGCCCGCCGGCAGCGGCATCAACTGCTGCAAAATTGGCTGCATCGACGGAACGAAGAGCGAACGCGCATACGCGCTGAGCGTATGGTTCACCGGGTTCAACGTCGTCAGGTGTTCGCGGTCGCCCTCGTAGTTCACGAAGAAGAAGAGCTTGTCCCGGACGATCGGCCCGGCCAGGTTTCCGCCAAACTGGTTCAGGCGCAGCGGCTGCTTTCGTCCGGTCTCAAAGTAATCGTGCGCATCCAGCGCGTCATTGCGGAAGAACTCGAATAGCGTTCCGTGAAGCTGGTTCGTCCCGCCCTTGGTGATCATGTTCATCTGGGGGCCGAGCGAGTGGCCGGTCTCGGCCGTGTAGCCGTTGTTCGCGAAATCGATCTCCTCAATGCTGTCGATGCTCGCGCGCGTGACGTGCGACAGCTCCTGCCCTTCGGTCATCAGGTAGCCATTGATGTCGCCACGCGTGGCGCTCTGGCCGTCCAGCGTGATGTTCAGGCCGCTGAAGATGTTTTCGAGACCATTGACGCTTCCCTGGAACTCACCCGTCGAGCCTACCGAGCCTGGTGAGATCTCCAGGAAGTCACTCACATCGCGGCCATTCACCGGGAGGTTCTCGATCTGCGTCGAGTTGAACGTCTCGCCGGCGACCGCCGTCTCCGTGTTGACCGAGGTCTCCGTTCCCGTGACCGTCACGCTCTCCGTCGAGGCTGCGACGGCCATCTTCAGAGTCACATGCACGGCCGCGCCCACATTCAGGATGATCTGGTGGCTCGTCGTTGTTCCGAACCCCTGTGCATTCGCGGTCACCGTATACGTCCCGAAGGGCAGATCGGAGGTGCTGAATGCTCCGCTCGCATCGGTCGTTGCGTTCACGGTATTGCCGGTTTTCACATTGGCGATCACCACTGCGGCGCGGGGTATCACGGCTCCGGATGCATCGACCGTCGTTCCGCTGATCGTGCCGGTATCAAACTGCGCCGCCGCACCGCCGGCAAGAAACACCAGGCAGATCAGGCTGAGGATGAGCGACCACGTTGCCGGTCTCCGGCATGGATGTATCCGCACGTTTGGCATATCGACGTCTCTTGCCTCCAAAAGTTGGCACCGGAAAAGCTCGACAATCCAGACCGCCAAAAATCCTAAGCTGCCATGATCCGCTGCGTCAATCTTTCTTTTTCGTTTGCACAGCAAACGAACATTTCCGTGTTCTTTCGCTGGCTCCCGTCTCGCCTCGATGCCCAGAAGGAGGCCCGTTGCCTCTTTCGCGTTTCACGAAGCGCTCTCCGGAATGACGTAAAATGACGCCGATCAAGCCAATTTGCTGATATATCTCTGTCCCGCGAAGGCAAAGTTCTATTCGAAAGCCACTGCGACCGTTTGCGGCTAAAATGAAACCAATTTGCCTCTCCGAGGCTGTTCCCGGTGCTATAGTTTCGCTTGCAGCGGCCTCACGATCAGATTTGCAGGCGTCCGCACGGAAAGGAGCCACGGGCCGGCCCATGTTATTTCTCGCTCTCGATCTCGGGGGCTCGCACGCCACCTGTGCGCTGGTTTCGGGTTCTTCGCTTGTCTGTTCCCGGCACCTTCCCTTTGGGAGCACCGCTCGCTTCGAGCCCGTTCTGCCAGAGATCACCCACACCCTCCAAGAGCTGGTCGCGCAGGCGGCCGATCCGGTCGAGGGCATCGGCGTCGGCTTCTGCGGTTTGGTCGATGCGGCGAACAATCGCGTGCACTCCACCAACGGCAAGTTCGAGGATGGCCTCACCTTCGACTTCCCGCGCTGGGCTCGCGAGAGCTTTGATCTTCCACTTCGCCTGGAGAACGACGCGCGCCTCGCGCTTCGTGGCGAGATGTTTGCGGGAGCCGCGCGTGGAGTCTCCGACCTGGTGATGTTCACCCTCGGCACCGGCATCGGAGGCGTCGCCGCCATGGCCGGCCGTCCGCTCACGGGCATTCATGGGCAGGCGGGCGTTCTCGCCGGCCACGTCCCCGTCCGCGCAAAGGGACGTCCCTGCACCTGCGGCGGTCGCGGCTGTGCGGAGGCCGAGGCCTCGGGCTGGGCGCTGCCCTCAATCTGCCGTGAGTGGCCCGGCTTCTCCTCGAGCGCACTCGCCGGCCGCGAGCTGAACTTCAAGTCGCTCTTCAGCGCCGCGGCAGAAGGCGATCCCATCGCCACTGCAATCCGCGACCACTGCCTTGAGATATGGGGAATGATGGCGGTCGCCGCGGTGCACGCCTTCGATCCCGAGCTCGTTCTCTTCGGAGGCGGGGCCATGGGCGCGGCCGATCAGATTCTTCCCGCTCTTCAAACGTATGTAGACCAAAACGCTTGGACCCCCTGGGGCAAAGTTCGGGTCGCTCCTGCCGCGCTGGGCAGCGATGCTGCCCTTCTGGGCGTGCCTACTCTGTTTCGCGAGGACTGGTAACCGATGTACGACAAGACCCCCTTCGTGGCCGTGGGCGCCGAGTCCGAATGCCTCTGCGGCTGGGATCGGATCGTCAAGCAGCTTCGTTCGCGCACTGAGGGCGTCGTCTGCATCGAATGCTACCCCGGTGTTCTTCTCGATGAGATCGAGGTCGCGCTCTTACCGGCATTCACTGGCTGGCGGATCATCCACACCGCGGACCTCTTTCTCTCTCCCGAGATCCTTGCCGAACGCTTCGATCCTCTGCTCACGGACGATCCAGTCTTCGGCGTAATGAACCAGGCCGAGCTCGCCGACTTCTTCGATCTGGAAAAGATCCTGAAGCTGCGTCTCCAGCCCGGAGCGGAACGCACGCTTGTGATCGGCACGGGTGCGACAATCGTCTGTCCCAAGCCCGCACTGCTCGTGTATGCAGACCTCGCGCGCTGGGAGATCCAACTTCGCCAGCGCCGCAACCTCATTGCAAACCTCGGCCTCGACAACGAAACCGAGCGCGCCTCTCTCCAATACAAACGCGCGTTCTTCCTCGACTGGCGAGCCGCCGACCGGATGAAGCAGCGGCTGCTCCCGCAGATCGACTACCTGCTCGACACCAACGTTCCAGATGAGCCGCGCCTGATCTCCGGCGATGCCTTCCGCCGTGGCCTGCGCGAGGCGGTGACGCGTCCGTTCCGCGTGGCTCCCTTCTTCGATCCAGGTCCGTGGGGCGGCCACTGGATGGAGCGAGTCTGCGATCTGCCCGACGACGGCGCGCCGAATCACGCCTGGTGCTTCGATTGTGTTCCTGAAGAGAACAGCCTTCTTCTCGGCTTCGGCTCCTGCCGCGTTGAGATTCCTTCGCTCGATCTGGTGCTTGCCCATCCCCGCGAGCTGCTGGGAGATGCGATCTACAACCGATTCGGCGCAGAGTTTCCCATCCGCTTCGACTTTCTCGACACGGTCGGCGGCGGCAATCTCTCCTTGCAGGTGCATCCACTCACTGACTACATTCGCCGTCAGTTCGGAATGACCTATACCCAGGACGAGAGCTACTACCTGCTCGATGCCGAACCGGGCGCCACCGTATATCTGGGCCTGAAGGAAGGAATCAAGCCGGCAGAGATGATTGCGGATCTTGAGAGCGCTCAGGCCGGCGAGATCGACTTCCCCGCGGAGACGTACGTCAATCAATTTCCTGCCCAAAAGCACGACCACTTCCTCATCCCCGCCGGAACCGTACACTGCAGCGGCGCGGGCAGCATGGTGCTGGAGATCAGCGCCACGCCCTACATCTTTACCTTCAAGCTCTGGGACTGGGGGCGTCTCGGTCTCGACGGCCGCCCTCGGCCCATCCACCTCGCGCACGGCATTCGCAACATCCAGTGGGATCGCACGACCGAATGGGTGAAGGCATCGCTCATCAATCGGTTTGAGACCGTTGCCAGCGGCGACGGCTGGCGCGAAGAACGAACCGGCCTTCACCCTCTTGAGTTCATCGAGACACGCCGCCACTGGTTCAGCACGATGGTGCATCACGACACGCGCGGCACGGTGCATGTCCTGAATCTCGTCGAAGGAGACGAGGCAATCGTAGAGAGCCCATCCGGCGCGTTCGCTCCTTTCGTCGTGCACTACGCGGAGACATTCATTGTTCCCGCTGCCGTGGGTGCATACACGATCCGGCCGCATGGTCCCTCAGCCGGCCGCGAGTGCGCCACCATGCTCGCCTACGTCCGCTAAGCCCGGCGAATTTCATCCGTAGTATCGAGCGGATTAAATGCCACCCAATGCGCAGTCATCCGTACCGGCTCTGAGACCCACTGCAGCGCGTCGGGATCAGCTTCGAACTGCTTGTACAGCGACATGTCCCTCTGCACTCCGAACTCGGAGTACTCGCGCGGTCTTCCCCTCTGCAACCGTGAAGGCTGATACGCGGAGTTCTCAACCCACGAGATCGCCTCACCATCCCACAGCGGAAACCACGCGAGCCCGCGCCGCGCACGCACCTCGTCATACTCAAAGCCATACTGCCGGTCGCACAATGCACCGAACACCATCCGCTCACGAGGATCCGCATTCACCACAAAGTGCGGCCAGCCTGGCGGCACGATGACGTGCTCACCGGGCTCCGCAGAGCTCGCGAAGCACCGGCCCGGATCGTCTCCACTATGCTCCTGCATGTAAACGATGGCGTGCCCCTGCCATACCTCGAACAACTCCGGCGGCGACCAACCCGAGTGTGGCGCGCGCGCATGCACATGGCCCTGGGACCGAACCGGCTCCTTCCCCAGACATCCGTCAGCAAACGCTACCATGCCAAACAACAGACACCGCCGCGCTAGCTCTTCAGCATGGCGTTTGCGCCCCACATCCATGCAGATCGCATACACCGGGTCCGGCCCCGTACTTTGCGGATCAAGCAGGCTGGGCCGGATCGCACTCAAGGACCGCATCTCGGGTTCCGGGCCGAAGACATCTGCACCATAGCGGAAGCTTAGCGAGGCCTCATCCAGCGCGATCGATACTCCCGGATCAAATACCGCTGCTTGCTTTGACTGCATTTATTTCTCCTGCATGCTGCGGGTGTTCACCAGAGCCGGCTGCCCATCCTGTTCCACCACGCGTAGACCGAAACCATCCCTTGTAATCGAGGCGTAGTCATACCCTGCATCGCTCGGCCAGCATGCCCAAAACACCAGCGGCTCCGCTCCCGTATTCACAACCCGATGCGCATGCTGCCCCTCGATGTAGAGCAACGCTCCCGGCGACATCGACTCCGCCCACGCGTCACCGCTTCGATCCCTCCGCAGCAGCAACCCCTCGCCGGACACGGGGAGGTAAATCTCTGCGCGCGTAGGCAGAGCATGAAAGTGGCCATGAGTCATAAAATATTCATCGCCCACGCGACCCGGCAGAAGACGCGTAGAACCGAAGAGCAGACCACCCTCCGCGCCCGGCTCACCGCCGCAAAACCACTCCACCGAGTAAACCTCTATGTCCCGGTTTTGATCCGCAATCTCCGGCCGCGCAAAAAGGTCGCGCAGATCCCCGAGTGTCTTGCGGCTGCGGCGAACAGCATCGCCATGCATCGTACCGGCTTGCCACAGCAGCCTCATCAACTCGTGCGACGACTCGGCAATATGTGCGCCTTGTGCATTTTCAGACACGGGAGAAGGATACAACCGCGAACCGGCGATTGGCTCAACAGGCGGACGACGCGAGCAGCTAGACGTCTCCGGGTCAGGAGCCTTCAAAGGCTGTGCTAGGCTTCTTGGAGTCTGAAGGGACCGCGTTGTCTGCGGAGACAGCGCATCGGAGCGTCGGCGAGATGGCGAGAATGAACGACAGAAACCCATCCAATGCGCTGGACTCACAAGGCCCAGGTGACGATCGGCGCACCCGCCGCTACCAGGAGATATTAAACGCGCTGCAGGAGAGCGGATCGATTGCGGTCGAAGCTCTCAGCGCCAGGCTGAAGGTCTCCGTTGTCACTATCCGTCGCGATCTTGACGAACTGGAGCGGCAGGGCCTGTTGAACCGCACCCATGGCGGAGCCGTCGCCGGCCATCCGCTCTTCTACGAGCCCTTCAAGAAAGACCGCTCGTTCATGGAACAGGTGAAGCGCTTCGCTGATGAGAAGCACCGCATCGGCCGAGCCGCGGCCGCCATGATTCAACCCGGAGAGACAATCGCAATCACTCCCGGCACAACCACGGCCGAGATCATCCGCGGACTTCCGTTCAATTCGAACATCACCGTGGTGACCAACACGGTGAACCTCGCGATGGAGCTTTCAAAGCGTAAAGACATCGATGTCTTCGTCACCGGGGGTCATCTTCGTGGAGACTGGTTCTCGCTCGTCGGGGCAAGCGCCGTCCAGAACCTCGGCAATCTCCTCATCAACACGCTCTTTATCGGTGCCGACGGCCTCGACGCCGAATGGGGAGCCAGCTGTCACAACACGGAAGAGGCCGAATTGAACGCCGCTCTGCTGAAGCGCGCCCGCCGGCATATTGCGGTCGTCGATCACACCAAATTCAGCTTGGTGGCGAGCTGGCGAATCTGTGACATTAGTGCCGTCCAAACCGTCATCACCGACACCGGCGCGACTGAAGAGATGATCGCGCCTTTCGAAGCCAAAGGAATTCGCGTCCTGCGCGTCTGATCGTTCAACCAACGTCTCACTGGCCGACCCGCAATCTCCCACTTTTTCCTTAAGCACTCGCGGTTGGCGTCTCCAGTACCTGCTGCAGCTGTTCGAGCGAAAGTCCCTTTGTCTCGGGGAACATCATCAGCGTCACCACGAACTGCACAACCATGATGACAGCGAACACCACAAAAGGCAGTGACGCCGAGTGCGCCGCGAGCGGCGGAAACACCTGCGAGATAATCCCGTTCATCACCCAAAGAACCGTGCTGCCCAGCGCCTGCCCCTTCACACGCACGCGGTTGGGAAAGATCTCGCTCATGTAAACCCAGATCACAGACCCGGAGGAGAGCGCAAAGGTCGCCGTATACTCCGCCACAAAGAAGATCAGCGCGCCGTGCCACCTGCCGGTGACAAAGACGAACGCGATTCCGCTCAGGCCAATCGTCATGCCCGCGCACCCGATCAGCAGCAGCGTCTTGCGTCCGATCTTGTCGATCAGTGTCATGGCAATCAGCGTCGCCACAAGATTCACCGCGCCGATGGCGACGGCCTGCAATCCTCCCGATAATTTGCTGAAGCCCGCGGACGCAAAGATATCGTTCAGGTAATAGAGAACCGCGTTGATGCCTGACAGTTGGTTGAAGGCCGCGATAAGAATCGCCAAGACAATCGGCTTGCGGTACTGTCCCTGAAAGAGCGGCTCGCGCTTTCCGGCATCCTCCAGATGAATCGACTGCACAATCGAGCGAAGCTCGCCCTCCGGATCAGGCGTATCGAGCAGCGTAAGTGTCGTTCGCGCCTCATCCACGCGACCCTTGGTTGCAAGCCATCGCGGGCTATGCGGAATGCTCCACAGCATGACCAGAAACAGCACCGCGGGAATCCCCGACACCCCAAACTCCCAGCGCCACTCATGTGCGCCAAGCTGGCGGGAGGCGATGATGAAGTTCGAGAAGTAAGCCAGCAGAATGCCCACGACAATGTTGATCTGGAACAGCCCGACAAGACGCCCGCGGTAGCGCGCTGGAGCGAGTTCAGCTATGTACACAGGCCCCAGCACCGACGAACCGCCGATCCCCAACCCGCCGAGAAACCGTGACACCAGAAACGCCTGCCAACTCCACGCAAACGCGCAGCCGATTGCTGCAAGCACATACAGCAACGCCATGATCCGCAGCGTAGACCGGCTTCCAATCCGCTGACCGATGCCGCCCGCGAATATCGCGCCCAGGACAGTGCCCCACAGCGCAATCGATACAGTGAAGCCCAGCTGTAGCGGGCTCAGATGAAATTGCGTTGTCAACGCATGCGTCGTGCCGGCGATCACGGCCGTATCGAAGCCAAAGAGCAGGCCGCCCAAAGCTCCCGTCACGGCGCTGCGCAGAAGAAATCCGTTCAGTGCCACGCTTACGTCCTCTCCATCTGCGCGACGGTGCGCGCGCCAGTCTTCGAATGCAACGCCACCCGTAACGCCTCGCCCATCGCCGCGGTTGCGGCAATCGCCGGCCCCGACTCCTGAAGATCATCGATCACGGGAAAGTTATGGACGGTCGCGGCACATCGCAGGACAGTGGCTGCGTTGCCAGCCTCGATCAGCTGCTCGCCATACCGCTCGCCCTCGTCCCGCAACACATCGCAGCCGGCTGTCACAATCCACGCTGGAGCAACCCGCGCCAGCAGCTCCCGCGACGCGCGCAGCGGCGACGCTGTAATCTCATACCGTCGAGACTCCTCCACATACTGGGCCCAAAACCACTGCATCGTGTCGGCGTCGAGATTAAATCCCGATGCAAACTCGCGATAGCTGGCGGTCGACGGAGTCGCCTCGAGAACCGGACAGATCAGCGCCTGCAGAGTGAATGACGCTATCTCTTGCTCCGCACACCGCAGCGCCAACGCCGCTGCGAGATTGCCTCCCGCGCTGTCGCCGGCCACGGCAATGCGAGCCGGATTCAGTCCTCGCAACTCGCCCTTCTTTAGAGCACGCACTATCGACACACACTGCTCGAGCGCATGCGGATACCGGTGCTCTGGCGCAAGTGCATACTCAGGGACAACGACGGCCGCGGCTGCACGCTCCGCCAGGCTGCACACCAACCGCGCATGCGTCTCCGGCGCCCCCAACGCCCATCCGCCTCCGTGCAGGTAAAGAATGACCGGCAGAGCATCGACCGCGTTCGCAGGCCGTACGACTCGAGAGCGCACACCTGCAATCTCGCGTTCCTCCGCATGGACTGATGTGTTCGCGAACGGCGTGTTCTGGCTCTGCTGCATGTAATCTCTGGCAGCAACTATCGACATCTGCGGCAGTGGCTTGCTGTTCTCAGAGAGCCGTCGCTCCATATACGCGCGCGTCACGGGCTCCAATTGGCGCAGGTGCGCGCGCCGTTCCATCCGCCCACGTCCCTCGACCATGCTCATGCTTCCTCTAACCCCACAAAAAAACTCGCAACACCGCGCGCCGCCACCCTGATCTTCTCACCAGCGCTCGCGAGCAGTAAGAAATCATCCTCAACAACAATATCGTCAATGGAGCTCGGCAAACTCACTCCTGTCGCCGTCGCCATAATCCATCGCGCACTCACGGTCGCCCCACTATCTATTCTTCGAGAGGTTGGATATCCCAGCACAGGACCGGCGGCATCGATGATCTCTTTTCCCAGCGGCAACGGTGTCGTACCGAACTCCAGCCCACGCGCCTGTACCTTTCCGTCCCACGGGTACTCCTGCCTGCAATCGTTCTCTTCCCAGACCGTGAGCCACGGAAAATCGTCGGCGGCAAAGACATACATCAGCGCGACGCGCTCTGCAGAATTCATCGCGGCAACAAACCCATGCTCGCGCTCAGCCGGCTGCCGCACAGCGGCAACAAACCCAGTTGACCTCTCCTGAAATGGTCGTCGCAGGTCGATCATCGCTCCATGGGCGCCCGGAACATACGGCCATACAAACGCTGCGGCCGGCTCCAATAGATCCCTCTCGCCATACATGCTTGAAGCCGTCGTGCCCAGCATGGCTGAGGTCGCTACCAACGCTCCCTCGCCAAACATCGGTGGCCCCACCGTCGCATGCTGTACCCAATGCAAAGGCCTCGCCTGATCTGAGCGGTTCGTAATCCGTTCCTCAACTCTGATCACCGATTCTCCCGGGCACAGCGAGAATCGCCGCTCAACGCTCAATCTTGCAAGCGGCAGCTCTGCCGTTGCCGTTACAGAGTCATGCTCCTGTTCACTGAAGCTCCAGTCCACCAACGAAGCCTCGCCGTGCAGACCACTGCCCGCGGCCACCTCTTCATCAGAAGCGGAACCGAACTCGTCGAGACATAAGGCATGGCCCGTAAATCGCTCAAGAAACCGCCCCGCTCCCACATCGCCATAGAGTCGTTGCAACTCCTCATCGCTGCGTGAGCGCGGCGTTCGCAGAGACCACGGGCTCTCCCACAGTAGGTTACGCGAACAGGCGCCGTCGTTCGCAACCGATCCGAACTCCGCCAGCAAGCCTCCAGTACGCAGCACCGTCAGGCGGACAACCCCGTTTGAAAGTATTACAGCCTCCCGTCCACGCCAATTCCCTTTCACCACAGACGTGCCCGTTGCGTCTCGCCGCTGCAGCGGCGAATCCATAGATCCCATCATGGCTTCCCGCCGGGCGCCGTGTGCAGTTTGATCGTCTTGATCTCGAACGGCCGCAGAGACAAGGCAAGCCTTCCATCCTGGACCTCAATCGATCCCGAGCAATCCTCCACCAGCGAGCACTCCTCAGCGGCCCGCAGTTGCAAATGTGGCGTCCTTAAATGCACAGTCTCCGGTCGACCGGCAATCTCTACCATCCGTACGATCGTTCCATCGCCGTCTTCCGCGCGCTTCCACGCCGTCACCACTACATCCGGATTATCCAGCGAGAGAAAGCTGCTGGAGTTCGCACCCGATGCAGCGAAACTCGCTGCATCGTGGTCACTCTCCAGAGGTGTCATCTCCTCCCACCCAAGTCGCGTAAGACTTGGCGGCTGAAAGTCACGATCGCTCACAATCACATAGCGAAATGTATACTCTCCGCCCTGTGAGCCCATAAAGTTCGTGCTCCAGTAGTTGCTCATCAGCCACGAAAAGATCGTTGACGTCTTCGGCACAAACTCCGTAGGCCATGCCCCACGCACAATGTCTCCAAAGGCCACCATCGGCGCATCGACGCAGATCACACCCTCGCTCGATCGCGCATCGTGCACCGCCGCCCAGTGCTGCGTCGCATACCACTCGCGGCTGCCGCCCGCAAGCTCATCCTTCGCAGGATCAACCCATCCATTCTGCGTGTCGTAGGCAAACTCCGGATGGTTCTCCTGAAACGGAAATGCAATGTATGCGGCCTCGCGGTGCAGCGTCGCCTGCTTCCTCAGCGACACGCGAATCTTTATCAGCTTGGCGTTGTCAGGAAGCGTAATCTCCGTGCGGATCACCGGCGTGTTGACCGTCGAGGACTCAAGCACCCCCACCTCCGCTCCATCTCGACGCTCGATGCTCACAATGCGCCCGGAAGAGGATATATGCGTCTTCAGCTCGGGCAGGGGAAGCGCCGCGCCATAGCGATAAAGACTGTTGTGCGGCATGTCATCAGCACCAGTCACATAGATGTAGCTTGCAAACCGGTAGAGGCTTTTTGCATCCACCAGTTCGCGCTTCAGCTCCTTGTCCCAGATACTGCGGATCGATCCACTCTCGGCATCCAGTGTGACGCGATAGAAGCGATTCTCAAGCACGTCACCCGCTACTGCAGAATCCTCTGCACCGATCTTTCCATCAACGATCGACAGCAGCTTGTATCCCATCTGCGGAACGTTGTCCACCCGATACCGCACCCGCAGTGTTCGTCCGCCAAATCCCGGCAATGCCGTTCCCGGCTCGATCTGCAAAACCTCCTGCGGCACAGATTCGCCAGTCTCCGGATCCACAAGATGCTTTCCCTCAGGGAGGTCGGTCTCCAACCAGCCACTCCGCGCCCAGGAAAGCGCATTGAAGATCACAATCGAATCGCTCTTCGGCGCGAGGAACGACTCCAGCTGTGCGAAGCTGCGCTCAATGCTGTACGTGATGTCGTCCCCCGCGCGCACCGGTTGCATGCGCTTGGACCGCGACTGCCGCACAGTCTCGTCGCTCTCCGGCGCAGTGGTCGCCTCCGCCGAGGTCCACGTGTGCTCATCAAACAGCACGGAATTCCGCCAAGCATCCTGCAGCAGCTTCGCATCGGGCCGAAGATCGTTATTCAGCAGCGAAGGGATCGTGCTCATCACTTCGGCATTCAGCAGCCGCTGCTGGTTCGCCCGGTGCCGCGCCGTCGCGTGCGCATCCGACGTGAATCCATCCTCCCAGTACGGCCCGAAGTCTCCCCGATAGACAGGAATATCGCCGCCGAACTCGCTCTCAATCCGGCTCATCGCCGCCTTGAAGGTTGAGAACTCGAACCGCGGAAACGCATAGAGCTTCGCCCATTCCGCCGGCAGCGTCACCTGCTCACGATCGAGCGCCGTGTTCTCCAGTTGGCTCCCATACAGAATCACCTCATTGGCGTGATAGCCGGGCCGCGTGTACGCCTGCAGAAACACAGGTAGCGCATCGTGCACGGCTTCAACGGTCGGAGGCGTTCCGAAAAGCGAAGCCAACTGCAAATAGGCACGTGAGTACCACATCAACACTCGGCCGCCGTCCGGCCCCTCCCAGTAGAACGGCGACTTCTCGTTCCATCGCCCTTCCAGCATCAGCGGCGCCCGCCATGAATTGCTCGCCGCGGCAAAGTAACGCACACCCGCATCATGCAGAATCGACGCATACGACCAGGAGTAGGACGGCACGTCCGTGATGTTCGCCGCGCCCAGCGGAAGCTTCTCCCGCAGTGCGAGGTCGTGCGAAAAGTAGAGCGACCTAGCCAACCCCTCCAGTGAAGCAACCCCCGTATGCTGGTTCGCATACTGCGGCGGCACCACGATCTGGCCCGCGCGCACCGCACTCAGAAACTGCTGCACCCTCGCAGGCGAACGCCCAGCCATATATTGCTGCGCCACCCAGCTTCCATCCATCGTCCAGCGAAAGTCCGGATGCGCCGGCAGCAGATCTAGTACTCCATCGATACTCTCCGACTGCAGCTCGGCGACCTTTTCCCGGTAGTCCGTGAATCCGACGTCCAGATGCTCGCCCGGCACAATCAACATCGTCCACTTCCTCTGCGCAGCTACGTCGACAGGAAACGTGTGACCTCCCACGCGCAATGTCGCCGGCAGTCTCCCACTCCACTCCGGCACGTCAAAACGCGCACATGCCTCACCGAACTCCATCCCTCCAAAATCCAGTGACTGCGATTCAGCAAATCGACTGCTGCTCCAGGCCACCTTGCGCGGAAGCGGCCTTCCTCCACTTGCGTCAACACACGCCCGCACGATCTCTCGCAGCGCTCCATCCCGCTTGGTGAAGAAGATCGTCGCCTCAGCCTTCAGGTCGACCGTTCCCACGGGGAAATGTCCCGCCGGGTCCTGGAGCAAAGCCAGCGCATCGTAGACCAGACCGCTATCACCCGGGGCGATATCGCCCAGCGAGTTCTGTGGCGTCGCAGGATCGTCAACGGCGGTCAGCGTAATCTCGTTCGCTCCCTCGTGCAGCCACGCCGCATCGATCGCAATATCCCGCTCCGCGTGCGAGGTCTGCGGAACAAACGTCCCCTCCCAGTCGCCCGCTGCATAATCCAGCGTGGGCTCAAAACGAACGTGGCCTCTATGGCCATTCACCTCAATATCCAGTGACGACAGCCGCGGCGTCTCATACAGCACCGCCAACCTCAGCACATACGCTCCCCGCGGCGCGCTCTCCAGTTGAAAGTGAATTCGAAATGGGTGCAGCCGCCCGCCGGCCAGACCATTCGCCGGCCCCGGCTGAAACCGAAGCCAATCGTCAACGCTGCTCTTTCCTACAGTAAAGTCCACATCCGAAGCTGCGTTTGCGTAGTCCACACCATGGCTATCCCGGAACTCACCCGACGAATCGTCGAAGGTCCCAATCTGCCAAACCACTCGCTGCTGGCCGCGCGCCACACAACAGGCGACGACACAAAACAGAGCCATGATCAGCCTCGGTCTCAACGCACAACCTCACGGTCTCCGGCGAGTGGCTGCCCCGAATGTTCCGCCGCAATGCTCGCAATGTGCCAGCGCCCAAGGTTTGCGACAAACATCGTCGTGCGCCCCTCCCCACCGAATGCAATGTTCGTCGGTCGCGCCAGGATCGTTCCCTCGGGATCATACGCAAACAGTTCGGCATGCCCATCCGGCCTCACACGGTAGATGCAGTCGGTCGCGTAACATGTAACGAAAAGATCGCCCTCCGCATCCAGGGCCAGCCCATCTGGAATGCGCTGCAATCCTGATGCATACACATCGTGCGCTCCCGCACTTCCGTCCTTCCTGATCTCAACCCGCGTCACGCGGTCGCGTTGGCTCTCCGCCACAAACAGCGCGCCTCCATCCGCACTCATCGCCAGGCCATTCGCGAACGAGAACGGCCCCGCCAAGTGCTCGATCATACCGCTCTCCCTCACGCGAAACACATCGCCATTCGCCTCGCCCCATGTCCCTGAGTCCGAAAAATAGAGATTCCCCTCATCGTCAAACACCGAGAAATTCGGTGTACGCAGTGGCCGTCCATCTACCCGGTCGATCGTCCTCATCACTCTTCCCAACCGATCGACCCACTGCACGCAGTGCAGGCCCGAATTGCAAACCACGATCTCCTGCTGCCGCGAGATAGTGATCCCAAGACAAAAGCCGCCAAGGTTCCCCATGACAGTCGCGCCGCCGTCACGAATCCGATAAAGCTGTCCAGCCTCTCCGCCGGCCCAGAGATCGCCATCCCGATCGAAAGCCAACCCCTCCGGATGATCCAGCCCCTCCGCGTGGATCTTGATCTCACCCACCGGCACAATCGGCGTTATCGGTTGAGGAAAGAACACTGCAGCAGCCTCCCGGTGATCCGCAGAACAAATATCAGACAGCGCGGAGTCTACGCGAGCTCCCGTGCGGAGTACAAGCAAGTAGCCTAATCCTATACATTCGAGCAAGGAGAGATCGTATGCGCCGTCGGATTACCTTGTCTTGTATCTTCGCTGTCTTTGCTCTCGTTGTCGGCTGCGGGATCGCATGCGCCTCGACCTGCACACCATCGTTCCCGCTCGAGCATGACAAGGCCGTTGGCTGGCAGGGAGCGGATGCCGCCTATTCGATTCCGTTGCCCGGCGGCCGCGACGTGTGGATCTTCGGCGACACGCTCTGGGGCACAAGCCGCGTCGTCGAGGGCAACATGCCGCGCCAGGTCCACAACACGCTCGGCATCTCCACCTGCAATCAAGGCGGCTGGCACATTCACTACGTCATTAAGCATGATGCGCAGGGTAAGCCCATCAGCTACTTCTCTCCCTCGAATCCCGATCACTGGTACTGGGCGCTCGACGGCTTCTACGCCAGGGGCGATCTCTGGATCACGCTGCTTTGCATTCGCCACGCCTCTCATCCCAGCGCCTGGGCCATGGACTTTGAAACCTGCGGCTCCGACCTCGCGCAGGTCAGCCACCTCGATCGCGACCCGCAAGACTGGCAGGTGACCGTCCGCCCGCTCGTACCCGACGGAGTGAAAGCCTATCCCTCGGCAACCACGCTCGTATACGGAAAGTACGCCTACCTGTTTGCTCTGTATGAGAGCGGTAGCCGTCCGCTGCTGGTCACGCGCATTCCTCTCAGCGGCCTCACCACGCCGGCTGCGCATCTTGAATACCTCGCAGACGACGACGACTGGAAGCACGGCTTCGATCCCGCACACGCCAAAATCATCATGGCTCACGGAAGCAGCGAACTCTCCATTCGCTACCACCCAGAACTCAAGCGCTGGCTCGCGGTAATGCTGGATCCCGCCGGCTTCACCGACAAGATCATCCTTCGCTCCGCGCCGCAGCTCACCGGCCCATGGACCGAAGGTGAGGTCATCTATCACATCCCGGAGATGCAGCCCGGTCCCCAGCGCGACGCCAACGTCTTCTGTTACGCCGGCAAAGAGCACCCCGAGTTTGAGCGCGGCGATCTGCTCTTCACCTACGTCTGCAACACGATGAAGGTACCCGAGCTGGTCACTCACCTCGGCATCTACCATCCCCAGGTCGTGCGTGTGCCCATGCCGCAAAGTGTCGTCACGCCCTCGAGTGCTCCAGCCGCGAAAACCCCGCAGCCCTGACCGCTTACGGACCGTCAGCTCTCATCCACAGCGCTCTCGTTCAGCGGGCACTCTGCAAAGCGATAGCCCACATACGCATCGGTCAACAGATATCTCGGGTTCGACGGATCGTCCTCGATCTTCTTTCGCAGTTGGCGAACGAAGGTCCGCACGTAATCCAACTCATTTCGATACTCTGCTCCCCACACCGCCGTAAGAAGCTTCCCGTAGGTCACAGCACGCCCCGCCTGCGTCATCAGGAAGTACAGGATCTCATACTCCTTGCGGGTAAGGTGGATCGGCTCGCCGGCTTTGCTGACAGTTCGTCGAGCCGGCAGCAATTGAATCTCGCCGATCGTCAGAGGCGCATCCTCCGGCTGCTCCGGAGTCTGTGCACGGCGCACCGCCGAGCGGACGCGGGCAATACATTCCCTCATGCTGAAGGGTTTCGTAATGTAGTCATCCGCTCCCTGCTCCAGCGCTTCGATCTTGCTCTCCTCGTCGTCCCGCACGGTCAACATCAGGATCGGCAACCGAGGAGCGAGCGAGCGAAGCCGCAGCAGCGTTCGAACGCCGCCCATCCCCGGCATATTGATGTCGAGCAGTACCGCATCGAAACTCTTCGCCTGCACAAGCTGCACCGCCTCTTCGCCGCGCGATGCCTCCTCTACTGAAAATCCGAGCCCCGTCAAGGAACCACGCAGGGCACGGCGAATCGCAAGCTCATCATCGACGACCAGCACGTGAATCGGCGGCGTTGCGGGTGAATTGCTCATGGAATCGCTCCGCCCTCCGGAAGATGTGGCAGCGATGCATAGAAGGTGGTAAGGCCGCTCGCATCGCTTGTAACCCAGACGTGTCCGTCGTGAGCCTGCACAGCTCTTTTTGCAATCGAAAGTCCGATGCCCGTTCCCGGCGCCCTGCTGCCCGCGACAGACGAGCGGTAGTAGCGATCGAAGATGCGCTCGCAGTCCGCAGCCGGAATCACCGTCCCCATACTCCGCACCGAAATCACCACGGCGTTCGATCTCTCCACACATTGAATCGTAACGTTTGTTCCGGCCTCGGCATACTTGGACGCATTGTCCACATACTGTGTTAGCAAAGCAATGAGAAGGCTCCTGTCGCCGCGCACGGAAAGATCGTCGCGCGAAAGGGTGGCTGTCACCTGAAAGCCGGCCAACTGCTCCTGCAAACTGGCCAGAACGTCGTCAATCAGCGGAGCCAACGTGACCCGCTCGACTCGCAGAACCAGGTCGGAAGCCTCCAGCCGTGCGGTCGTCAGCAGACGGTTGGTTAACTGATTAAGCTGATCGGCCTGCTCCTCAATCAGTATCACGAGTTCGCTCTGCGCAGTCGTCAGGCCTCCCATCGCGATCAGCCCGCTGCTCGCCGCTTCAATTGCGGTCAGCGGCGTCTTGTAGGCATGCGCCAGCGAATCGAGCACCGTCGTTCGCATCTGTTCCGTCCTGCGTGCGCTCTCGACGCGGCTCTCGCTGGCGAACGCGTGGTAGCGATCGAAGCTCACGGCGATGATCGACGCAATCGCATTTGCGGTCTGCACGCTTCGCTCCCCGCGCAGCAGCACGGCGCCAATCGGCAACTTCCCAATGCGAAGCACACGGCGAATCAGCCCCGTCTCTCGATCGTCGCTTGCCGTCTCGAAGAGGCAGATGCTCTGCAGGACATCCTCCAGGTCGTCAAACCACTCCCCCTCCCGGTAGACCTCATGCAGATCCACGTCCAGAATGGCAGCCGCTTCCACATCGAAGGTCGCTCGCACCAGACTCACAATCTGCGGCCCCGGCTTGCGATGCGGATCAAGCTTCGTCGTCTTTTCGACAAACTCGCAAAGCATCTCTGCTTCTCGTGGATCCACCGTCTGCTCCGGAGGAAAGGATTTGTGCCTTGAAAGATACGGAGACCACGCAGTAACAACCGCGCTGTCACAAGCCGCCTGAGAATGCAGGGATTGTTCCTAGGAGACTAAGGTAGTTATCGCGCAAATTCAAGCATTCCGTCCGTGCAAATGCGTTTTCACCGTGTAGTCGCATTTGTGTACCCTGAATGAGCTTCACGCCGGGTGCTCTCTTACGGACACAGATTGCACCGGGCATCGACAAGACGAGGTGGTATACGACACCGATGAAACCGAACAAACTGTTCCGCCTGGTCCTTCTGGCTTCCATCATAGCTACGGTGGCAAGCATCGCGCTGCACGCGCAGACCCCACCTGCGCCTCAGCCTGACGCGCGTGCTACAGCACCCACAGCCGTTTCCGCCGATGTCTCCTTTCCCACCGTGCTCTACGGCGCGGCGTACTACCACGAGTACGAGCCCTACGAGCGCCTCGATCAGGACGTGAAGCTGATGAAGGATGCGGGCCTCAACGTCGTTCGCATGGGCGAGTCCACATGGAGCCTCTGGGAGCCCGAAGACGGCCACTTCGAGTACGCCTGGATGGATCGCGTCGTCGACACGATGGGAAAGGCGGGGATCAAGGTCATCATGGGCACGCCCACCTACTCCATTCCCACCTGGCTCTACCACGAGCACCCTGAGGTCCTGGCGCGCCCGCTCGGCGGCGCAAAGGTCTTCTATGGCATGCGCCAGAACATGGACATCAGCAATCCCACCTTCCGCTTCTACGCTCAGAGATTAATTACGAATCTGGTCCAACATTATCGTGACAATCCCTATGTCATCGGATGGCAGGTCGATAACGAAACCTCTGCCTATGGCGCCTCCAACTCCGATGTCTTCGACGGCTTCGTCAACCATCTCAAACAGAAGTTCGGCACGCCGCAGAAGATGAACGACGTCTGGTTTTTGAACTACTGGGGCGAGGACGTCAACTCATGGGACGACATGCCGACGCGCGACAGCGCGCAGAGCACCGGCTATAAGCTGGAATGGACGCGCTGGCAGCAAATGCGCGTGACCGACTATCTCTCCTGGCAGGCCGCACTTGTAAGGAAATATCGTCGTTCAGACCAGTTCGTCACCACGGACTTTGCTGGCGGCATGAAGCCCGATGTCAACGAAGAGGCCGTCGCCGCAGCCTTGGATATCGCGGCTATCAACAACTATCACGGCACGCAGGATCACTACGATGGATCGAGCCAGTCGCTCGCCGAGGACTACACACGTTCCCTCAAGCGCAGTAATTTTCTTGTGACAGAGACCAACGCGCAGACCACCGGATGGAGTTCGGCCTTTCAATACCCTCCCTACGACGGACAGCTGCGCGAAGATGTCTATACCCACATCGCCAACGGAGCCGATATGGTCGAGTACTGGCACTGGGCGTCGATTCCCGCGAATCAGGAGACCTACTGGAAGGGAGTCCTGTCGCATGACTTCGAACCCAACCGCGCCTACGCGGAGGTCTCGCGAACAGCGCACGAGCTGCAGCGCATCGGACCGCAGCTCGTCGGAATGCAGCTGCACAATCAGGTGGCGATCCTCTGGAGCCGCGACTCGCTGAATGCGATCAACTTCATGCCCTTCACCTCTGCCGGACCGGAGTGGTCGGGCGCACCGCAGACTGCAAACTATGCATCTCTGGTCCGTCAGTTTCACCACGCGCTCTATACGCTCAACACAGGCGCCGACTTTGTGTTTCCGGAAACAACCGACCTCTCCCAGTACAAACTCCTCATCGTGCCCGCGCTCTACATCGCAGACGACGCGCTGCTCCAGCGCATCTCCGATTACGTCAAAGCCGGCGGCCACGTGGTGATGACCTTCAAGAGTGGTTTCGCGAATGAGAACTCCGCCGTGCGCTGGCAGCGTGCGCCCGGGCCACTGCGCGACGCCGTGGGTTTCAGCTATCAGGAGTTCTCAAACCTCGAGCATCCGCTCGCGCTCAAGGGCGATCCCTTCCACGCCGGCGCGGACAACAAGGTCATGTACTGGGCCGAGTTCCTCATGCCGGAGCACGCCAAACCGCTGGCCTACTTCGATCATCCCTTCTTCGGCCAATGGCCGGCCATCACGGAGAATCACTATGGTGCAGGCACTCTGCTCTACGAAGGAACCTATCTCAGTGACGCACTCCAACTGGACATTCTGCGCGATGCGCTCAAGGAAGCAGGGTTGACGAACAGCGATTCCACGCTGCCCGCGGGCATTCACGCGGTAAACGGCGTGGATCGACTCGGCAAGCACCTTCACTACTACTTCAACTACACGTCCTCGCCGGTCTCCTTCGCGTATACCCACGCCGCCGGAACAGACCTGCTGACCAGCCACTCGGTCACCGCATCGCAGAGCATCACGCTGAAGCCCTGGGACCTCGCGATCATCAAGGAACCCTAGACTCCGCTCAGTAACTCACGATGTACACGCGACCCTTGAGAGTCACAGGAGTCTTCTCCGCCGACTGGAAGGTCAGCGTCAAGGGAGCATTCGGCTGCAGCTCCCCATGGCTGATCTCGCCCTCTGCCCACGAAAGCCCCGCCCAGATCACGCGGTTGTACTCCACTCGAATCGGGATTTCCTTGCCGTTCTGGTCCGCCTTCAGGACAAAAATCTTGCCCATGTTGGTATCGGCTGGAGGCCATGTGCGCATCAGGCTCCCATCCGGTGAATACTGCTGCATGATCAGGCGAAGATCGCCGCTCACAGGCGCTTCAATCGTCGCTTGAATAAGTCCTTTTCCCGCGCTGTGGAACTCCGCCGGCAACGGCCTGATCGAGCGCGGAATCACCACATCCTTCTGGATCCCGAGATCATACGCAGGCGCAGCATATTTGCCGAACCCCACTGCGGCCATCTGTTCCGGGCCAAGTTGAATGCTGTTCCCGGTGAGCTGCGGAACGAACCCCGCATCGCGAAACAGCACCTTCCCGTTGCTTAGAGGTCCATGCTGTTCTTGAGAGAGCAGCGGCATCGTGATCGTCGCCACCGTCTCCGTCGGATTCACCACGACATACACGCTGCCTTCGCCGTCCAGCGCGCCAAAGCCATACGTCTGCGCGTCGCCCGGAATGCCGCCGAAGCTTTTGATGCGGCCCTCCGACTGAAAGTGCAGAAACAGCGACTGCACTCGCGCGAACCACTTCGCTCCGCTGTCGCTCAGCAGCTCAAGGTTCCCATACGTCGTATTGATCCACCCGCCCCGCGCCATCATCAGCAGCAGCGATCCCTTCCACTCCTGAAAGCCGCGACGATAGATCGTTCCCGTCACGCCCGGCATAAAGCTCGTCGTGTCGATCCGCTCCATCGGAACGCCGCTCTCCTCATAGCGCCGCATCTGATGATCGCTATAGATCTCCAGCGATCGCCAGAAGTTCATCGTCGGCACATCGCCCGGACGCGGATCGCCGCAGTACAGTGAATCGAAGACCTCCAGCCAGCGCAGGTCCACCGGGTCCTTAAACGGAAACGGATAGTACGTGCTGTCCATCACGCCACCAAATCCGTTGAACGCCTCCAGCACCACGTCCGGGTTCTTGCGCCGGAATCGCGCCAACGCCTCGCGCAGCGCATCGGAATTGCGCCGCACAATCTCCTGCCTGCTCAGCGTAGCTTCAGCCTTTGGAGTAGCGGCCGTCATGTCCGCAAAGTCGAACAGAAACATGCGAATCCCGCGGTCGTACCAGAACTGCAGAACATTCATAAAATCCGGAAGGAAGCCGCCCTCGAACATCGACATCTGCCAGCCATTCTTGCTCAGCGAGTCGCGCCACTGTGGCGCAACCTTCAGATGCACCAGCGTGTTCGTGCTGAACCACAAACCGGGACGAATGCCGTTTTCCTCGCAGCTCTTGATCCACTTGTCCGGCCCATTCGGCCAGTTGGGCTTCCTCCACGTTCGGTAAGCCCCATCCGGATCAAACCAGAACGCGTCCATCACGTAGTAGTCGAACCACACGCCCGCCTTCCGCAGGCGCAGCATATTATCAAGCTCTTTCATCGACAGTGCTTCCGTCAGCGGAACATGGTCGGAGAGCTCGTCATACACCGACCAGTTGTCATACACGGAGATCGGATCGGGAATCATCGGAGAAGCCAGAGCCGTCCGCGAGTACTGCGTCTGCGGCACAGCAACCCCTGGCGCGCAGGCAATCGACAATGCCGCGGCTGCGGTCAGAAGACACTTCGCTCTACTCATCGGAGCCTCCTTCCATCTGCGCATACACTGGCTCGCCCATCGCCTTGCGCAGCGCGAAACCGAGAGCGACAGGCCCGACAGGCCCATCCCATCGCTCTGCAATCTTGCCTCCCGGCATGGAAAGCGTCAGCTGCTGCTCACCCGTGCGGGAAGAATGCGATGTAGCGATGTCCTCAAGATCAAGGTCCGTGAGCGCATTCTCAAATGCCTCGCTGCCGAACAGTTGCGCGTCGGACGAGGTAAATCGCAGCGTTACGCGCAACCCTCGCGCGCGATACTGCTGGCCCAGGCTCTTCAGCACCACAATCTGCTTCAAAGCCTCATCGTCTACGAGCCCGGCCTTATCCAGCGCAATCGGCAGCACGCAGTCCAACCGCCACTCACTTGCTTGCTCCTTTGAAGGAGAAGCTCCGATCGAAGCAGCACCTGTCCGCTCAACGTCCCGAAACCAGTCATCAACCGGCCGCTGTGCAAAGTGGCCGCCACTCTCTTCGTCCGTCCCCTGCTGCATCTGCCGCAGATCATTGAAGCGCTTCATCCCATACATCCACTTCGGCTGGCCGGCTCCGTAGTATGTGTACTCGTTGCCCTGCAACAAAAGCGCGGCGTTGCTCTCCACCATCCACGGCGCCGTCGAATAGATTCTATTGCCGGTGAACCTCGCCGTACCGGCCTTGATCTCCGCCCGATTCAGCAGCGCGGGCGAATTCTCAAACGGATTCCAGTAGACCGTATTGTTCTCCATCGTCAATCCATCGATCGAGCCGCCATTCCATGTCCACAAAAAGAGGGCGCCCTGGTACTCTGCCATCCGCGGACTGCGCCCGTTGTCGATGCACAGATTCCCACGCACAACGCTTCCTCGAGTCACAAAACCCGCTCCAAACACGGCAATGCAGTACCCCTGCGTATCGTGCCCGTAGTTATCAATCACCGAATTGTTCGTATTGCCATAGTCGATGTCGAACGCCCCGCCATCGACGCCCGGGCTGTCGGTCAGATACGCCTCACTGTCCTTCACGGTGCACTCATCGCACATCCACGTCCATATGGCATTCGGCGTCCCAATCGATTCGGTATCCTGCATGCCCGTGTTCCACGCCACGCTCGAGTCGATCACGCCCTTGCGCACGCGAAACAACACAATGCCATCGCCCTGCACATCATGCACGGTCGAGTTCCGAATCACTACATTGCTGTTCCAGTCGCTCTCCGGCGGAAACCCGAGATTCCCTCCACCCACCAGAATGCCGACCCACTGATTCGTGTTCCACGCATTCACGCCGTCTACCACCACGTCGTCGAAGTGCGTGTTTGCGCTGCTCGGCGAGATCGCGACCAGCCCGCTCTCCTTGTGCTTCATCTCTCCGCCAACAACATCATGGATCGCGAGGTTGGCCAGATGAATGTGGTGCAGCACGCCCTTGTCTCCGCTGATGAAGATGCCATAGGTATGACCGCCGGAAAGATCCAGCGAATCGATCTCCCAATACTGCTGGTTGAACAGTCGCATCGCCTCTTCGACCAACGAGCCCGCAACCACCCGCGGCCGTGCGCCCTCACCATAGGCCGTCAAACGGATCGCCTGCCCCTCCGATCCCGAACCACGTGGAGCGAGAGCTCCATGGCACACCGTACCGCGCCGCAGATGAATGCTGTCCCCCGGACCAAACGCCGCGACGTTTACCTCATCCAGGCGGTTCCACGGTGCATCCAGCGATCCAGAGCCGGCGGCGGCGCGGCTGCAATCGACATAAAAGCTGCGCCCACCACCCTGTGCGGCACACACGCCTGCGCTTATAGCCAGAAGCGTCAGCAGAGCGAAGATCCAAACACGAGGCATCTTGAGCCAACAAAAGTGAAGAACAGGCACCAGCTTCACGGTTTCGCTGCGTTCGCGTCGCCGATCATCGTCAGCGAGTAATGATGAGTGAGGATCTGAAGATCGGCCTGCGCATGCTGCTCGAACGCCGCTTCTCCTTCGCGCAGAATTCGGCTGCCCGCCGCCTTATCCGCGACATCTGTGCTGTAGGAAAGAAGAAGATCCGCATTCTCCAGGCTCGATCTCTGTTCAATCTCCGCATCATAGTCACGCGCCTGCTGCCACATCGGAGTCTTCATCGTACCGAGATTGATCCCCTTCGCCAGCTGATCGGAAGAAAACGACCCGATCAAGCTCTTGTCGATGTTCAACGTATATTCACCGGCCGGCAAGTTACTCACCCGTAGCAGCTCCTGATCATAGGAAAAAAGATCGCTGATCGAAAGAACAAAGTTCATCAGCTCATTGTCGAAGTTGAACGGCAGCGGCAGCGCCTGGTCAAGCTGGTCCCACTCCACACCATCCCCTCCGCCTGAAACATGGGAAACCGTAGTCCGGCGGCTCTCGGTCACGGCCTCCGAGGAAGCAGACAACTCCACGTCGCTCACCACCGGATCGATCTTCCACGCCTTCATCAGCGCCTCCGCCATAATCCAGTGCATCGGCTCCGCGGGATGGATCCGGTCCGTCACCAGAAGCGAGGCGTAGGAAGGATCAGCGGCCTTGGCGCGCTCGAGCAGCGCCACAACAGGCGCGTACGTATCCACCACCGGCAGATGTTCGCGCTGCCCCAGCGCCGGCGTGCTGCGCGCATTCTGCTCCGTCGTCGCCATATAGCCCTTGAACTCCGTTCCGTGGGTGACCTCGTCGTACGGCGTATTCTCGAGCAGCGTGATCCGAGCCCCCGGCGCTGCCGCCTGAAGCATCGCCAACAGCCTCTCATACCCTGCTTGATACTCTGCAAACACCTTCGGGTCCGGCGTCATATAGTCGCCGTCGTTCATTCCCAGCATCACCGTAATCACCGTCGGGTTCCACGGCTTCACGTCGCGAGTGACCCTCGTCGCCGCATCTCCCGTGTATCCTCCCGTGGTTTTATCGCCGGGCACGCCCGCGTTGTGATACGTAACCTGAAGGCTTGGATATCTCGTCTCCACGAAGTCCTGCACGTCGCGCGTATAGTACCGCTGCGCCGTGATGCTGTCGCCGTAGAACGTAACGCGATCGCCATCGTGCAGATAAAAATTCTGCGCGTGAAGAGCGGCTGCCGCCAGAAAAGCTGACCCCGCGAACAGTTTCCAGGAAGACGAACTCACAATCACAACTCCAGTAGACAACCGGGCTCACGCTGTCGTGAAGAAAAAGGATCGATCTGCCTCAAGCTCATCTCTGCAGAAGCAGCCGTTCCTGCCTCCGCCGCGATGACCCAGGCTAAACCCTCTTAGAAGATGAACTTCCCCGCAATCTGAATGACGCGTGGATTGTTGTCCGTCGACGTAATCACTCCGTAGTGCGTCGTGTCGGTCTCGTTCCCGCCCGGATTGCCGAAGTGCGGAGTGTTCAAGGTATTGAAGCTCTCCAGCCGGGTCTGCAGCTGGTACTTCTCGGTAATCGCGAAGACTTTGAACAAGGAAAAATCCAGGTTGATATAGCCAGGCCCCCGAACAATGTTTCGTCCCGCATCCCCCGGAATAATGTTGCCGTTGCTATCTAGGTTTTCTACAAAAGCGCTCGTATTGAAATACTCCTGCTGCGTCCGTTTGCTCCTCGGAAGGATTGGATTACCGACAATGTTCGGACGGGAGTTCGAAGGCGAGTGAGGATCGTTTTCGTCCACAACGTTTACCGGCGTCCCGGATCGCATTGTGTAGATGCTGTTAATCTGCCATCCGCCCAGCAGAAGCTCCGTCGGCCGGTTCCACGAGTGGAAGAACCTCTGGCCTTGACCAATCGGAAGCCGGTATAGACCGCTGAACACCATGTTGTGTCGGACGTCATCATCCGACGACGCCCACTCCGCATTCAGGTTGTTCGGGTCCTGAGGCAGATCGTTATTGTCTCCCGCGTCAAAAGGTGCAGCGCCGTTATCCAGATTATGCGCGTAGGTGTAAGAGAGCAGGAAGCTCAGGTTGCGAGACTCCCGCTTGGTGAACTTCACCTGCAGGGAGTTATAGTCTCCGGCCCCAAGATCGCTCAGCTCTTGGATAATTCCCAGGTTCGGGTTCACCGCGCCATTTGATTGGGTGGCGTTTATGTAGTTGATATTGCCCAGCGAATACGAAAGATGATGGCTCACCGAGCCCACATATCCAGCTTCCAAAGACAGCGTCTGCCCAATCTGCCGCTGCACGGTGAGATTGAACATCTCTGCGTACCCCGTCTTCATCGTCGGGTTTACGTAGTAGCTCGTGATCACGGTCCCATCGGGCAAAGTCGAGGGATCGATACGTCCGCTCGAGGGAATTGTGATCGTCGTGTTGCGCGGAACGCCTGCATCATCCTGATAGGCGAACGGCGGCCCAAAATAGTTGTTGTTGCTGATCGAAGTCTGGTCCGCGAAGGGAAGATTCTTGGTAAGGAAATCCTCGCGGCCGTCGTTCTCCGGCGAGTAATTAATACCGTAGCCCCCGCGAACCACCGTCTTGTTATTGACCATGTAATCGAACCCGAACCGCGGCGAAAAATTATTCTTGCGCGCCTGCAACAGCGAATTCGAGTTCCCATCGATTCCCGCAACCAGAATGTCTCCGCTGGTCGGATCGTAGTTCGACATCTGGTTCTGCGCCTCGGTATACGGCGCCTGATACTCATACCGCAGCCCGTAGTTCAGCGTCAGCTTGTCGTTCACGCGGAACGTGTCTTGCGCATACCAGTCGAACTCCCAGCTCTTCGTATGCGGATTGGTAAGCTGCAGCCCCGTATAAACATCCAGCGGAAGTCCCAGCAGCAGATCGGCGATGTCCGTTCCACCATTCCAGAAGAACGCGCCGGCGTTGTCGTAGCCATAGCAACCATACCCATAGCAATAACTTGGGTCGTTCGTCACCGAATACCCGTAGCTGCCGTAGTACTGATACGTCGTCGGGAAGAGGCTGAAGAGCGGGTGCGAGTTCAACTTGCGGAACACGACACCAAACTTGAGATCATGGCGGCCAACCTGGCTCACCGTCAGATTTTCATTGATCTCCGTGTTGTCGTCGTTGATGAAGAACGGCTTGTAAGACGACCCGCCGGCCAGGTAACCCGCTCCCAGAAAGAGGTCCGGGAACCCGATCGTCGACGGATATCCCGGCACCGCAATATTCCCCCATCCATACTGCGTCGAGTAGTCATGCCCATTCAGCAGGCTGAACTGCGCCTGGTAGTAATGTGAGTAGCCTGCACGGATCTCATTCAACACATGCTGCGTAAACAGGTGCGTCTCGGTCGCCGACAGCGTCTGTCCGCGCACGACCTCCTTCTGCGCCTGGTCCGCATCGCCTGCCCCCGGCACAACTGCCTGGTTGTCCCAGATGTCCGTCGTGTTCTGATCCTGATCGTTGTAGTGGTAGACGAGAAACAACTGGTCCTTGTCCGTAATCTTCTGGTCGAACCGGCTGTCCACGTTGATGTTCTTCGTTACGCGCGGCTCGTGGAAGACGTAATTATCGAACCAGCCATTTTCGATTCCGGGAAGATTCGGCTTTGGGAAAAAGTCCAGCAGCGCATTTTTGCCTGCCGGGCTCACCATGTCCGCGGGGATGATGTTGCCCGGAAATTGGGTCGCCACATACCCATTCGAGACGAACGCATACGGATTGAAGATCGGAACGACGAAGGTTGCGGCGGGGCCGACCGGATTGCCGCTGCTATCTTTGCACTGCTGGCCATCGCACGGATCCAGCATGTGCGACAGGTCCGCCGATCCATCCGGGAGGAAGCTGTACAAGCTCGGGTTCGGAACGCTGTCCAGCCCATTCGCCGCCGTCGTCTGCTTCATTCCTTCATAGGAGATAAACAGGAAGGAACGGTCCTTGCGGATCGGCCCTCCAATCGTTCCTCCGTAGTTGTTTTGCTTCAGGATCGACGGTATCCCCGTCTCGCCAAACGCATACTGCTCCGCGGCCAGGAAGTTCGGCCGGTAAAACTCGTACGCTGTGCCGTGAATGTGGTTCGTTCCGGCCTTCGTCTGCACGGAAACAATGCCGCCGCCTGCATCGCCGAACTCCGCGTTGTAACTCGACGTCGAAACCTTGAACTCCTGGATCGAATCCACGCTGGGCGTTACCGTAATGTCCTGCGTGCGATTCGTCGTCGACTCAATCCCATCGAGCTGGATTGAGTTCGCATACTCTCTCTGCCCATTGACCGAATAATTGAAGGAGTTGATCCCGCCCGGCCCCGGCGTCACGCCCGGAACCAGCGCCGTCAAATCCGTAAACTGGCGCCCCTCCAGCGGAAGGTCCAGAATGTCCGCCGTCCCAATCACCGTTCCCGTCTCCGCGGTCTGCGTCTGCAGCAGGCTTGGAGCGGTTGTCACTGTCGTCACCGTCTCCACCGCGCCCAGCTTCAGCGTAAAGTCCTGCAGCAACTGCTGATCGATCGCCACCGTCGCGCTCGGTACCGTCGCGCTGGCAAAGCCCGCGTGCGTCGCGGTGATCTGATAGTTGCCCGGGGTCACGTGCAACAGGTCGTAGGTCCCCAGCTGACCGGTCGTTCCGCGAAAGCTGATGTGCGTATCCACATTCGTGGCGGTCACCTCGGTGCCGGGAATCAGCGCTCCCGTCGGATCCGCGACATGCCCAACAATCGATCCTGACGTCGCCTGACCCGCAGCAGCTACAGGCAGCAGACACACGCCCAGCAGGCACAGCACCGCGCCCACTGCAAAAACCCTGCGGTGAATCCGCTGCCCAAGCGCGCTCCTCTGCCGGCAAGCTGAGGAAGAAGACTGCAAGGTACGGAAAGGGGCGAATGCGGGGGCCATTTTCATAATGCCTCCTTCTAGCGATTCTGACGCATGAAAACGTTTGCGCAAAGAATCCTATGGTCGCTGACATGAACTGTCAACCGCTCATGACGCCCTATATGTCGTACAAAGACGTCGCGCCTTCGGCAAGCCAGGAAACAATCGCGAGCAGAGCCCGTCCGGCTCAAATCATCCCGTTGTGATCGATGCCCGTCGTCTTCTTCTGTTCGCGCCCCCATGCCCCACCGCCTCCATCTCGTTCGCTTACCATGGTCCCAGCCGGCGCCTCACATCTTCACGCCGCATCGCAGGAACCCATGCAGCCCATCCGCTTCGCCATCCTCGGCTTCGGCTACCACGCCGCCTTCCGCCTCGTTCCATCGTTCCGCAACTGCGCGCACGCCACTCTCGTCGGCTTTCATCGTCGCGACCCCGCCAAAGCTGCCCGCGACGCCGCAGCCCACAACCTCCGCGCCTTCGCCTCCGCCGAAGCTCTCTGCGCCTCACCCGAAGTCGACGCCATCTTCATCACCAGCCCCGACGCGCTCCACCTCGCCGACGCGCAGCTTGCCTTCGCCCACAACAAACCTGTCCTCTGCGAAAAACCGCTCACCTCCAACGCCGCCGACGCCGACACGATGCTGGCTGCCGCCAACGTCTCCGGCAAACTCTTCGGTGTCGCGCACCACTATCGCTGGGCGCACGCCGTGCAGCAGATCCGCGCCCGCGTCGCCGCCGGCGAGATCGGCGAGCCCCGCACCGCGCACGCCGAGTTCAACTACGCCGCGCACCTCTCCCGCCGCCCCTGGATCACCGACCCCGCGCTCGCCGCCGGTGGTCCTATCGGTGACGTCGGCGTCCACTGCATCGACACCCTCCGCTTTATTCTGGGAGCCTTCAGCGGAGAAAACGCCACGCGCGCCCGCAGCGTCTCCACCATCGCCACGCAGGACGCCGACTCCGGCCCCGTCGAAGCCTCCGCCTCCATGCAATTCGAGTTCGCCAACAACGTCCTCGCCAGCGTCAACGTCTCCGCCCGCGCCCACTACCGCACGCAGATCGAAATCGTCGGCGCCGACGGTGTGCTCGTCGCCGAAAACGGCATGACCGTCGACCACCCCGTCGACGTCACCCTCCGCCGCAAGGGCGTGCACGTCAACACCAACACCGTCGATAACGCCGACGCCTACACCCGCATGATCGACAACTTCGCCCAGACCCTCCGTGGTGAAGAACAGTTCCTCGGCCCCGGCGCCGAAGGCGTCCGCAACCAGCACATCCTCGACGCCGCCTTCAAAAGCTGGCGCTCCGCCCACCGCGAAGCCATCGCATAACCCTCAGGCGAAGAAACGGCGGCTATCATAGACTCACCCGCTGTGCCGCCGCTCTCCCAAACCGAAGTCGACCGCAAGACCCCGCTCGCCGAAGCCGCCGCCGCAGCCAAGCTCCCCTCCCTGCATGACTTCTTCTCGCCCGGCGGCATCCTCGCCCAATCCTCGCTCGCCTTCGAGTACCGCCCCGGCCAATACAAGATGGCGCAAGCCATAGCCCAGGCCTTCGCCGACGGCCGCCATCTCATCATCGAAGCCGGCACCGGCACCGGCAAAACCCTCGCCTATCTCCTGCCCGCGCTCCGCCGCGCCCGCGAGCACAAGCAGCGCATCATCATCTCCACCGGCACAAAAAACCTCCAGGAACAACTCTTCTTCAAGGACATCCCCTTCCTCGAATCGATCCTCTCGGAATCCGGCCCGCTGCGCGTCTGCTACATGAAGGGCCGCGCCAACTACCTCTGCAAGCAGAAGCTCTACGCCCTCCGCGACAACCCCATCCTCTCCGGCCTCGACGATATCTCGCAGTTCCACTCCATCCTCCAGTGGGAGCGCTCCACCGACACCGGCGACCGCGCCGAGATCGACGCCCTCCCCGAATCCTCCGCGCTCTGGCACAAGCTCGACGCGCGCTCCGAGGTCTGCCTCGGCCAGACCTGCCCCAACTGGGACTCCTGTTTCATCACCCAGATGCGCCGCAAGGCGCTCGAATCCGACCTCATCATCGTCAATCACCATCTCTTCTTCGCCGATCTCTCCATCAAGCAGCAGGCCGCTGCCTCTATGGATCAAGCCGCGCCCGATGCCGGCATCCTCCCCGAAGCCGGAGCCATCATCTTCGACGAAGCCCACGAGCTCGAAGACGTTGCCAGCCAGTACTTCGGCATCGCGCTCACCAACGCCCGTTTCGACGAGCTCGCCCGCGACACCGAATCCCTCCTCCGCGCCAAACACGCAAGCTCCGCCGCCATCGAAAGCGCCACCCAAACCCTCCGCGAGCGCTCCCGCCTCTTCTTCTCTTCACTTCCGACGGCCTCCGGCGAAGAGGCTGCGCCCGCACACCCCGGCCGCATGGAGTTCACGCAACGCGCCGACTTCCTCGAAACCAGCGGCGACGCCTACCTCGGCGCCCTCAACGCCCTCACCCGTCTTGAATCCGAACTCGAACGTCTCCGCGACGTCGACGAAGCCGCCGGCCTCCGCAAGCGCGCCGCCGACATCCGCGCCCACCTCAACTTCCTCCTCGAGTCCACCGACCCCAACACCGTCTTCTGGATCGAGCGCCGCGCCGCCTCCAATCTCCGCAACACCGCCCGCAACGCCCGGCCCGAACTCTTGAGCCGTCATCCTGAGCGCAGCGAAGGATCCCCGCATTTAGCGGATGCTTCGGGAGCCGCGGTATTTCAATCCCTCACCACCCACCTCCAGGCCACACCCATCGACGTCTCCCAACTCCTCGCCGACACCCTCTTCGCCAACTATCCCAGCGTCATCCTCACCTCCGCCACGCTCACCGTCGCCGAACCCGACCCCGACAGCACCGGCAGCAAACCCAGCTTCACCCACCTAAAAAAACGCCTCGGCATTCCCTTCCCCAAAGAGCTCATCGTCCCCAGCCACTTCGACTACGCCACCCAGGCGCTCCTCTATCTCCCCCCCAACCTCCCGCCGCCGCGCCACCCCGACTTCCTCCCCCACGCCGCCGAAAAGATCCGCCGCGTCCTCGAGATCACCCGCGGCCGCGCCTTCTGCCTCTTCACCAGCTACGCCCAGATGCGTGAGCTCCACGACCGCCTCCTCGCCGAGCTTCCCTTCCCTCTGCTCCTGCAAGGCACGGCCCCACGCCACATTCTCATCCAGCAATTCCGCGAAACCCCCAACGCCGTCCTCTTCGGCACCTCGTCGTTCTGGCAGGGCATCGACGTACAAGGCGAGCAGCTCTCCTGCGTCATCATCGACAAGCTGCCCTTCGCCGTCCCCTCCGACCCCATCATGAAGGCCCGCACCGACGCCATCAACGCCGCCGGCGGCAACGCCTTCAACGATCTCCAGGTCCCCGAGGCCGTCCTCGCGCTCAAGCAGGGCTTCGGCCGCCTCATCCGCTCGCTCACCGACCGCGGCGTCCTCATGCTGCTCGATTCCCGCATCCGCACCACCCGCTACGGCGCCACCTTCCTCGACTCCCTCCCTCCCTACCGCCGCACCGCCGACATCACCGAAGTCGAACGCTTCTTCGAGAACTGAATGACGCCGCGCGTCTCGTTCGGCAAGTCGCCTGCGAGAGTCTCTCGTGCAAGCACGAACGGGCAGATGGTCTCTTGACGCATCTACCCGTTCCTGCTCATTGGATTGCGATGTTTCCCTTTACTCCAGCGGTACTCCTTTCGTTATGGATTCGGCACGGTGTCGTTGGGGGTTATGGTGTTGCCGCTGGTGACGAAGTAGTAGTCCTGCCAGCCGGTGACCCCGGGATCCGCGCCGCCGTTGGACAGCTCCAGACGGAGCGCATCATCGCTGTTGTTGGCCACTCCCTGGACCTTGCCTCCTTCGGTCTGCGGACTCGTACCCGAGACGCCGATGGTAATCACGTTGTCCTGGCCTTCGGGTTTCAGGGCCGAGGTGGGCCATTGGAAGACAACCCACTCCGTGAATCCGCTCAGGCCCGAGCGTTCGCTTGAGTCGCTGGCGTTCCCCCGGCTATTGGTCCAGGCGAGCGAACTAGAACCGTTCAGGGTCATGGTGTAGGTGCTTTGCGCCATGGCTAACGCGACCGAAAGATCCACATACGCCTTTGAAGACGCGCCGGAAGGAGTGGCAAAGTGAATCTGCCATGGCGGGACTGGAGTAGTAACGCCGTTGGTTCCACTGGCGCCCGGCAAGCCGGAGACATAAGCGGGAATGAGGTACTTATATCCGTCCGTTGTGTCGTCGGATGAAACATAGGCGCCGCCGTAGATGGGCGGATCGAAGACGGCCCAGTGGGTGTAGTTCCAGGCCAGCGGGTTGTTGGTCGCGGGTCCGTTGGGACCGTCCGTGAGGTTGTAGACGACGGCGCCGGGCGCGACGGTGTTGGTGGGATTGGTGGCGAAGTCGGCCCAGTAGTTCCAGGCGCCCCAGAAGTCGCGGTCGTCATAACCCAAGGGAGCATCGGGCTTGTTGGTGGTAAAGGCGCCATGCAGGAACTCATGGGCGGAGCGGTCCGGAGTGCCGATGGCGCCGACGACAGTCCCGAAGTTCTCCGGCTGGAAGGTAATGGGCGCTACATTTGTGGTGTTGCCGGCAGAGACGACGACGCCGTCCTGCCGGTACTCGCCCCATTTGCCGAGAACATAAACGGACAAACGGTAGGTGCCGGGAACGACATTGGGTACGATAACGGAGCCGGTGCTGCTGATGTCGGCCCAGTAGTCGTAACCCATGTCTGTGTATTGTTGATTGACGCTGGGATCGCTGAGAACGACCCAGGCAGTTTTGGGAGCGCCGGCGACGCCGCTGACTTGGATGGAGACGGAGCCGCGCTGGGTAGTGGGCACATAGCCTTTCGAGACCAGTACGGCTTCGTTGTTATAAAAGTTGGTGAAACTGGCGCCGGCGGCAACGGCATCCTGATACATGTCGTCCGGCGTCCGAATGGTTCCTCCATCGATCGCAGACGTCGTCGTCATGCCCACATGGTTAATGCGCACGTAGACAGGGCCAAAGAGCCGGGTCATGGCTTCAGAGGCGGGAATGGACGTGCTTCCGGCTCCGGTGGCCATACCGTAGGTGTAATGGCTGGACAGGGGCTCGATGGTCAGGATGTTGCCGGTAAAGAAGAGGTTCTGTTTCTGCGGGCCGTAGACGAACGTGTCGTGGCCTGCGCCCACGACAGCCCAAACGCCATACTTGTCTCCAAAAAGACCGTGCGCTTTGTGGAGATACTCGTAACCTCCGAAGCTGTACTTCACGTAGTAGTTGCGGCTGTAGTCCTGAGGAATTCCGCCCGGCGAGGGATAGGGCGAAAATTCGTTTGTGACGCCGACTTGCGGATGGAGGTCTAGGGTGGAGAAGCCGGAGGCGTCCTGAACCTCTCGGCCGGGGTCAGAGGAAAACATATCGTCGACCGGAAGGAGCGGAGTGATCACCGGATTGACCATGCTCAGATCGGCGTCGGCATGATACATGTGCGTGAGCTCGGCGAGGGAGTCGCGCCAGATCCATTGCACCTGACCGCCGATGGTGCCGCTGGAGTTGGCCACATAAGTGGTGCCGCCGATGCCTACAGGGACCATGGCGGGATGGTTCAGTGAAAAGTAGATGTGAACGCCCGGGTCATTAGGCGTGACGA
Source organism: Acidobacteriaceae bacterium (assembly GCA_036272895.1). Lineage (GTDB taxonomy): Bacteria > Acidobacteriota > Terriglobia > Terriglobales > Acidobacteriaceae > Granulicella. Next base: position 40,719 of record DATAXW010000029.1, read on the forward strand.
CGAAGTGCTCTTCGTATTCGGTGGCGTTGGTGACGGTGGTCCTGGTGGTGCCCATGGTGGCATAGGCGGGATAGGCGATCCAGAAGTCGAGATAGTCTGCCGTGAGGCTGTAGCCGGACTGTTCGACGCCGGCTGTGCTGAAGCCCGCCAGGTCCATATAGAACCCCTTTGGCTCAGACACGGCGGGCCAGGTGACGGGGTTCCCGCTGGAGTCAAAGCCCCCACCGGTAGGGCCGTTCCAACCGGTCGGCAGCGGCGTTGCGGTAATTGCACTCTCGCCGTCCGCGGGGTCGTACACGCTCCCGTTGACAGTCGCGTTGCCGGGATCGAAGTCCACCAGCTGGTCCTGCGTGCCGGCGGGGATGATGCTCCAGACCGCCCCGGTCGTGGAGTTGTAATCGATGGTCAGGGCGCCGTTCTTGATCACCCAGTCGGTCGGGTTGGAGGTATCGATGCTGAGGGTAGGCGAGGGCCCTCCCACCACGCTCACAGCCGAGCAACTGCTGCCGCTCGTAAAGCTCACCGCGCTCTCGCTCGTCCCGCTCACCGAGACAAAATAGCTTCCGGCCGCCAGGGAGCCGGGAATTGCAAAGGAGATCCGGTCGCTTGTTCCGATGATGCTCTGAACTGCGGTCGCCGTCGCAGTCGTCGGCGGCCCTCCACAGGTCGATGCAAGCGACACAACCACGCTGCCCGGATTGATCGCCCCCGTTGGAAATCCTGTGCCGGTCACGCTGACTGTCGAGGTCCCCGCAGATCCCGAGCTTGGGCTCGTCACGGCATTCAGCTTCACGGTTGCTGCTTCTGCCTTCATCCCGCAGAGGAGTATTGACAGCACTCCGAGTCCCAGCGCGATCGTGGAGCCGCCTCCCCGAGCCAGCAGTCTCCACGGCCGAACACGCCAGGCAAAGGCCATCAGCAGACCGGTTGCAAGCAGCACCCAGGTCGCGGGTTCAGGCGTCTCGCTTGCGTTGATCACGGCGAAGTCCCCATCCGACAAACCGCCGGGATCCTGCACCGTTGCGCTGAAGTTTTCCAGGATGGACGCCATCGAACCGTCGTTCAACGTGACCCCTGTTGTGCTGAACACCCCCGTGAGAGTGAAGGAATCCGCCCCGAAGAGTCCGGTGGGTGAGCCGGATAGCGTCGAGAGCTGTTCTCCGTCGAAAGAAAGTCCATCCGGGTCCAGCGTGAAGTAAGAAGGACCGAAGACCATCGAAGAGCCGTCCCCATAGTTCACGGTCAGGGAGAGATCGCTAAGCGAAAGATCTGTGCTGATGGGGAAGGTGGTATCCGGAAATGTGGATGCGTTTGCACCTGTGAAGTTGAAGATGTCAAACTCCGCCACATTTGTGCCTGTGACGTCATAGCTGACAAATCCGGCCGGGATGTCGGTTGCATGAGCCGCCGTTGACAGCAATGCTGTGGAAAGCACCGCCATGAGTAGCTTCGGAATCGCACCGCGCATTGTTTCCTCCAAAATAGCGTGATCGAAGAGGTGGTCCTGACTCATCTGTGGGGCGTCATGCGCATCTCTACCTGTTTCCGCGCCTGCGCCTGCGTGACAAGCGTGATTTTGAAGAGAGATGAAGAACGGCCGATGCGTCCCAGGCTCCCGAATCCATTACAGAAACATTTTCAATTGCGCGGGAAGACTAGCAACAGCCGCGTCGGGCTGTCAAGCCCCTTTTGAAATAATTTCTCTTTTGCACTAAGGACGGGAGCGCCGCACCCTCGAGCGGATACTCCGGATATCAACCTCGCCCACTGACTCATCGCCCAGCGGTGTTTGGATTTGCGAAGTCGGCTCGCGGTCCTCTGTGCAAAGACGTCGCAAGCTAAACTGATCCTTGGCCCCATGGGACGCAACCTCTACATCCTCGCCCTCACCCTCGGCATCCTCGCTCTCATCTCCTTCGCCCTCTCCTTCACCAACATCGCCCACGTCCCCGGCTCCCCCGGCGACATCCGCCTCTGGCGCACCACCTCCGCCGCGCTCGTCTTCATCGGCCTGGTCATCGCCCTCGCCGGCATCTTCTCCCAGCTCTTCGAGCAGGCCGAACGCCGCTCCCACATCCGGCGCCAGGACCAGCGCCGCCAGCGCCGCCGCCGCCCCTGATCGCTTCCACCGCCGCTGCGGCTCAGCCGCATCGGTGGTCGCCTTTTAGGAATATCCAAACGCCTGCTCGTCTGCGATAATCCGTTGCGACATGGGCCATTCGAAACTACGTCCTCTCTGGGTTGGGCTATCGCTGGCGATCGCGTTGGTAGGCTGTTCCACTCCCTCGCTCCCAATCTCTGTGAGCATCTCTCCTTCGTCTTCGCAGGCGCTCGATCAGAGTTTCCCGGTGAGCATTAGCGCCACGGTGACGAACGATCGGGATGCCAAAGGGGTCAGGTGGACGCTGAGTGGTCCGGGGTCTCTCAGTGCTTCGACCGGCCCGTCGGTCAGCTACATCTCCCCCTCCACCACGATCTCCAGTGCAGAGCAGGTCACCGTGACCGCGACCTCCGTGGCCGACCCGACGAAGAGCGCTTCGGTGCAGATCACCGTCAATCCCTATCCTTCTCTGCTCTTTCAGAGTCTCTTCGACGGCACCGTCGGCCAGCCCTACAGTCAGCCGATTGTGCTCGGCGGCGGCACGGCTCCGTTTCAATGGAGCGTCTACAACGGAGGCGTCATCACCGGATCGTATGTGGGTGGCTCGGTCCCGAATGGTCTCACGCTGAACCCCGCTACCGGGATACTCAGCGGAACACCTACCGCGGCAGGAACCTGGTACTTTGACGCGACCGTAACCGACGCAGACGGTGTAACTCTGTCCATTCCCATAAATATTCAGATCAATCCTTCCACGACATCCGCAGGGAGCCCGGTGCCCTTCCTGAACCAGCCGCTCGCGCCCAGCTCGGTTTCACCCGGCGTAAGCGGGCTCACGCTCAAGGTGAGTGGAACGGGCTTCGTCTCCGGCGCCACGCTTAATTTCAACGGCACGCCGCTTGCCACCACGTTTGTGGACAGCGGGCATCTGAGCGCACTCGTGCCGGCGACGGATGTGGCAACAGCGCAGACCGCCTCAATAACCGTTGCCAATCCGGTCCCCGGCGGCGGCTCGTCCAACGTCGTCTACTTCCAGGTCGGGGCCCCGGAGGCGACGGTCAGCTTCGTCAACGCTGTGAATACTCCGCTGCAGGTTAATGCGCCAATCGGATTAGCAGTAGCAGACTTCAATGCGGACGGAAAACCGGACCTTGCGATTACAGGCAAAGTGTGGCTGTACTCGATGCTCGGAAACGGAGACGGCACGTTTACGCCCGCACCCGGTTCTCCATTTTCGCTGCCGAGCCCGCCCTACGACGACTTCCCTTCGCCTTATGTTGGAGCGATGGCCGTAGGCGATTTCAATCACAGCGGTCATTCCGGATTGGCGGTCGCGATGTTCAACAGCGATGCCGCGGTAATCCTTGAAGGCAACGGGGACGGAACGTTTGCTACGTCGTCGGCGACGTTCGTCGATACGAAAGGCGCCTCGACATCCGCATTAGGGGCCGCAGACTTCAACGCGGACGGCAACCTCGACCTCGCAATCGTTAATCAGCTCAATGGAATCTCGCCCATGGCTCTGGGATACGGAAGTGGGGCGTTCAATACCGCTGGACCGCTCTATACCCAAGGTTTTCCGGCAGGCGCAGCCGTGGGCGATTTTAACGGAGACGGAAGGCTGGACGTGGCTGTTGCCGGCGGTGGATCGACGGTATATCCAAATTCGGGAGTGGCTGTATCGCTTGGGGTTGGGGACGGAACCTTCACACAGGCGAGTGGCTCGCCCCTGCCTCTCGGGCAAAACCTGTCGGCAATCGTTGCGGGCGACTTTAATGGCGATGGAAAGCTGGACCTTGCCGCAACGGACGAAACCGGAAACGCGGTCCTCATCCTGCTGGGGAATGGCGATGGAACCTTCCAGCCGCCCATCACCATCGCGACCGGTAACGCTCCCGATGCGATCGTCGCGGGCGACTTTAATAGCGACGGCAAGCTCGATCTCGCTGTAGCAAACAACGGCGACGGGACAGCCACGTTGTTGCTGGGGAACGGCGATGGGACCTTCACCCAGGCATCCGGCTCGCCGTTTCTTGTGGGAAGAGGACCGGTCGCCATCACCGCCGCGGACTTCAACGGCGACGGAAAGCTCGATCTTGCTGTAGCGAATATCACGGACGGTACAGTCTCCATTCTGCTGCAGCAGTAGCCGTTCTTCACCGACGGTTCGCCCCGGAAAACCCTTGACACGCACGGTAAACTGGAAGGGTAAGCAAGCCCTTGGCCCGGCCCGCAGCCGGGCCTTTCGATTGGCCACAAGTCTCTTCTCCTCAAGACTTTGCACAATCTAAGTCGGCTAAGTTATTTACCATCAAGACTTTGCCGATTGGCCGCAAATGAAGTCCAAGCCTAAGTCTTTTTATCCGAAGACTTTGCGCAAAATAAGGGGGGAGGGGGATACCCCGGTAGAATGGAGAATGGTGCCCTGCCTCGCGCCCTCAGGAGCTCTACCTCGCAATGTTTGAGATCACGGTACAGGCCGGTTTTTCCTCAGGCCACTACCTCCGCAACTATCACGGCAAGTGCGAGAACCCGCACGGCCACAACTACCGTGTCCTCCTCACCCTCATCGGCGAAGAGCTCGACCCCTCCGGCCTCCTGCTCGACTTCAAAGAACTCAAACACGTCCTCCGCCCCACCGTCGACTACCTCGACCACCAGATGATCAACGACCTCAAGCCCTTCGACACCGTGAACCCCTCGGCCGAAAATCTCGCAAAATACTTCTTCGACCAGACCGCCTCCCAGCTCCGCCAGATGACTGCCGGCCGCGTCCGCGTCAAAGACTGCACCCTCTACGAAACCGACACCAGCTTCGCCCGCTACTACGAGTAGTTCCGCCTTGTACCTCATCGAGCTCTACAAATCCGTCCAGGGAGAAAGCTCCTTCGCGGGCCTCCCGTGCATCTTCGTCCGCCTCGCCGGCTGCAACCTGCGCTGCGCCTGGTGCGACTCCGAGTACACCTTCACCGGCGGCAAACCCTTCACGCCAGACGAGATCGTCCACCAGATCGAGGCCCTCCAGCCCTGCCGCCTCATCGAGTTCACCGGCGGCGAACCCATGCTCCAGCACAAAGAGCTCCTCCCGCTCATGCAGCGCCTGCTCGACTCCGGCTACGAACTCCTCATCGAAACCTCCGGCGAGCGCCCGCTGGCGGACGTCCCCAAAGCCGTCCACAAGATCGTCGACGTCAAGTGCCCCGGCGCTGGCTCCGCCGCCAACACCTTCAACCCCACCAACCTCAACGCCCTCACCCCCCGCGACGAGGTCAAGTTCGTCCTCTCCGACCGCGCCGACTACGACTTCGCCCGCGACTTCATCCGCACCCATTCGCTCGAAGCCAAATGCGGCTCCATCCTGCTCTCGCCCGCCTTCCTCAAGAACTCGAGCGACCTGCGCTCCACCGAGAACTGCGCCCTCGACCCCAAATTCCTCGTCGAGTGGATGCTCGCCGACGGCCTGCCCGCGCGGCTCAGCCTCCAGATCCACAAGTACATCTGGCCGCCGCGCACCAAAGGCGTCTAGCTCCAGCCCCGCCACGCCATCCGCTACAATCCAACACAGGGCTCGCCGCCCGCAACTTCAGCACCGCAAAGGCCTCGCCATGATCGCCTACATCGTTCTCGTCCTCGCTGCGCTGAGCCGCCTTCTGCCTCACGCATTCCACAACGTCGGCCTCAACTTCACCGCAGTCGGCGCCGGCCTGCTCTTCTTCGGCTCCCGCCGCCCGCGCTGGCAGGCCGCGGCAGCTGTCGCCATCCTCGCGCTCACCGACGTCTACCTCACCCTCTTCGTCTACGGCTTCCCCTTCCATCTCCGCGGATACCTCGTCACCTGGGCCTGGTACGCCGCCATCTGCCTGCTCGCCAGTGGCCTTCTCCGCAAGATCACCGCACTGCGCGTCGTCGCCGGGGTCTTTGCCTCGGCCACCAGCTTCTTCCTGCTGAGCAACCTCGCGGTCTGGTTCGGCAGCGGCATGTACCCCCACTCCGCCGCCGGCCTCACCACCTGCTACGGCGCCGGGCTTCCGTTCTACGCCAACGATCTCCTCTCGACCTCGGTCTTCGCCGCCGCACTCTTCGGTCTGCCCGCGCTGGTTAGGAGGATCTCGGAGGCCATGCGTTCCGCGCACAACAACACCCAACCACTCGCATAATCCTCACCCACACCACCGCCGCAAACCCCGTCCACCCTACTCACCGTCCTCGACCGGCAGCCGCTCTCCACGGCGCCCGTCGAAGATCTTGCGGAACATGTACACCGCGATCGCGAACATTCCACCGACAGTCAGCCCGAGTGCCAGCGCAACGTGCGCATGGAACAGGTCGCGGATGTCGTGGAACAGCTTCGGCCCGAACCACAGGTACAGCACCGAGCAGACGATGAACTGGATCATCTTGCCGCAAAACAACGCGAGCAGGAACAATCCCCACTTCATCTCAAACACGCCGGCAGCGAACTCAAACAGCTTCAGCGGGAACGGTGGCGGACACATCGCCGGAATCATGATGGCGAGAAACTCCTGGTTCTCGAACTTGTCACGGATCCGTTCGTAGCGCTCGCGGTTGATGCGCTTTAGCAAGAACAGCTCGCCACCCGCGCGCCCGATCAGAAACGGCACAAGCGAGCCGATGGCCGAGCAACCGGCGGCAATCAGCGAGTACAACCAGAACAGATGATGGTTCGCCGCAACGTACCCAATCAGCACGCCATCCATCGAAACCGGAATCGGAAAGAGTGCTGAGTCAATAAACGCCAGCCCGCCCACCCCCCATATGCCGAGCGGCTTGAGGAGTGTGAACAGCACTCCCGAGAACTTATGTAGCAGCGCAATGGGTCCGAGTTTCACAAAGCTTGATTCTACCGTTCAGTGCTCCCACTCTTCTGATGCTCGCTGTGCTCCACTCGCCCGGCCAGCAGGTCCAGCGCATGCGGCAGCAACGGCAACACCGCGTGCAGCGAGTTCTCCGCTCCCTCCGGATTTCCCGGCAGATTCACAATTAGCGTGCTCCCCGCCACGCCGCATACACCGCGGCTCAGCGCGGCGAACAGCGTCTGCTTCGCTCCCTGGGCGCGAATCAACTCCGCCAGCCCCGGTACGATCCGGTCGCATACAACCTCCGTTGCCTCCGGCGTCACATCCCTCGCCGCCAACCCCGTCCCACCCGTTGTCACTACCAGCGCAGCGCGCCCCACAGCCTCCTGCAGCGCGGCCACTAAATGCTCTCGATTGTCCGGAACCACAATCGGATCACCAACCTCCGCTCCGGCCGCATGCAGCAGCCTTGCCACAATCGGCCCGGACAGGTCAACCTGTGTGCCGGCAAAGCACCGATCGCTCGCCGTAATCACCACCGCCGTTCGGCCCGCAAGTGACTCTTTCTGTGCCATCCCTGAGAGCATAGCCTGAGCGCCCGCATCGGCACAGCGTCATCGTGCCGCCCCTCATCAACTCTTCGGGTTCTCAGCGCATTCCCCGCCAAAATGAGAGAATAGAGGTGCCAGCATCGGTTCGGTCTGGCGACGGGCACTCGCTGGGCGCAACATTCCTGCCCGCCGGCTCGTCACAGACAAAGTACCCTCGCGATGCCCTTGACCATCCTCCCCACCGATCCGGAACATCCGCGCCCCGAGTCTGAGTCCAAGGTCGGCTCATCCAGCACCGCGCCCGCTCCCCCTGAATCCTCTCCTCCCGACCCGAACTCTCCGGTCAGCTTCGTTCCTCACGCTGCTCCCGGCGAACCCTCGCAGCAACCCATACGCATCCGCACCAACCGCTATGGCGATCTCGGTGAGCACGAACTCCTCCATCTGCTCGACTCCATCGAGGACGAACGCGCCCGCAGTCGCTTCCGCGAATCCATCTACATCTCTCTCTTCATCTGGATCGCCATCGCCTGGGTGGTCCTCTATGGCCCACGCTACCTCTGGCACGCACCGAAGCTCGTAACACCATTCGAAGTCTTGAAGCAGCGTGAGCTCACCCAGCTCAACATGCCGATCCTCAAGTCACGCATGGCCGCGCCGCACGCCACACCGCCGCCCAAGATCGACAACCGCACCCTTGAACACCTGCGCGCCGAGGAGCCTGCACCGCGTCTGCCGCCCACATCCTCGCATGCGCCCGCCTCGCCGCCAGCGCCCTCCCTCGCAACCGCTGCACCGCCCGTGCCATCGCCTGCGCTTCCGCTGCCCAGTGCTCCTCAACCGGCCCGCCCGCACACCCCGCCGCCCGTCGTTGCCGAGGCGCCCACGCCGCAACCCTCCACGCATCCCAGCTTCAACAATGACAACTCCGCGGAGGGCTCCATCCAGGACGCCATCCGCAACGCCGCGCGCCATCCCGGCGGCGGGTACGGCTCCCGCGGCAGCGGTGCATCCCCTCTGAACGTCGGCGGCGTCGACATCCTCTCCGACACACAAGGGGTCGACTTCAATCCCTATCTCCGCCGCATCATCGCCGATATCTATCGCAACTGGCTTCCGCTCATCCCCGAAGAGGCGCAGCCGCCGCTCTCCAAGCAGGGCGAGACATTGATCCGCTTCACCATCCTTCCCGACGGCCGTATCGGCGCCATGCACCTTGACGGCTCTACCCACGATGATGCCATCAACCGCTCCTGCTGGGGCTCCATCACCAGCGAAGGCCAGTTCCCGCCGCTCCCCTCGCAGTTCCACGGCCCCAACCTTGAGCTCCGCATCCACTACTTCGTCAACAAGCCGACGGAGTAGCAGCGATGCCGACCGAGCAACGCGCCCAGCCGCCACGTCCTCCTCAGCCATTGCAGCAGTCCGCGTTGCAGCAGCGGCGTGAGCGCGCCCGCCTCGCCGCAATCCGCGCACGCCTCAGGCTCGAGCAACGCAGCCTTCTACGTGGCCTGATCCTTCTCGCCGTGCTCATCCTTCTCGCAAGCCTCCTCTATGCGGGCTTCGGCCGGCTCTTCGTCCCCGGATGGTGGCGTCAGTGGTAGCACCCGCCACATCACCGTCGTTCTCGACCCACTCCAAAGACCAGCACCCGTTGCTCGTCATCGTCGGTCCCACTGCCAGCGGCAAGACCGCGCTCGCGCTTCATCTCGCCGAGCAACTCCACGGTGAGATCGTCAGTTGCGACGCCGTCGCCGTCTATCGCGGCCTCGATATCGGCTCCGCCAAGCCCACACCATCTGAGCGCGCCCGCATCCCGCATCACGCGCTCGACCTCCTCGACCCCGACCAACCCTCCACCGCCGGCGACTACGCCCGCGCCGCCCGCGCCGCGCTTGCGGAGATCAAAGCGCGCGGCCATCTCCCCATCGTCACCGGCGGCACTGGCCTCTATCTGCGCGCTCTGCTCGAAGGCCTCGCACCTGCGCCGCCGCGCGATGAATCCCTTCGCACGCGTCTGCGCCGCCGCGCCGAGCAACGCGGTCCCGAGCATCTACACCGCATCCTTCGCCGGTTCGATCCCGCAGCCGCCACTCTCATCCACCCCAACGACACACCGAAACTCATCCGCAGCCTCGAGGTCACGCTCGCCGCGCGTCAGCCGCAGACCGAACAGTGGCGCGCCGGCCGCGATCCGCTGCTCGGCTTCCGCACACTGCAACTTGGCCTCAACCCTCCGCGCGCTACCCTCTACGAGCGCATCAACACCCGCGCCGCCGCCATGTTCGATCACGGCCTCCTCGAAGAGACTGCATCCCTTCGCGCCCGCTTCGGTGACAACTGCCGCACCCTCGGCTCGCTCGGCTACGCGCAGGCGTTCAGCGTCTTATGCAACAAGATGCCGATCGCGGAAGCCGTCGCAGCCGCGCAGCAGGGCCATCGCAACTACGCCAAGCGCCAGCTAACCTGGTTTCGTCGCGACCCTGCGATGCACTGGCTCACCGGCTTCGGCGACAACCCAACTGTGCAGGCCACCGCGCTTTCGCTCGCGAAGCAACTTCTGCAAACCTGAGCCAGCGCTGCATCACTCCGCAACCCTCTTCGCCATCATCTCGGCAGCGGCTAAATTCGTGACGAGCTCCTTGTCGAAGCCGTGCCGCTCCTGCATCCACGCCGGATCATTCCACGACAGCACCGTTGTCCCCGCAGCATCCTCGGCCACCAGAATCTTCAGCGGAAGATCCAGCGCCGCGCTCGGCGACGAGAGCATCACCGGCGTCCCGGCCTTGGGGTTGCCGAAGATCAGCAGCTTCGTCGGCCGCATCTCCATCCCTGCCAGCTTCGCCTCGCCGGAGTGATCGACCAGCGCAAACAGCTTAACGCCCTTCTCCTGCAACAACGCCTGAAGCCGCGCCACCGTGTCCTCTACCGAATGCGCGCTCATCAGTGTGCGAACTCCCGTCGCCATCGCTCGCCTCCCTGGTTTGCCCTAAGAATCAATGGCCCGGCTTTAATGGGGCGGCAGCGCCCGGCTCATCCACCCAATACTCCGTCCGCGCATCCACCCGCAGGTCCGCCCGTCCGTTCAACTCTACGGTGAGCGCATGCAATCCAGGATGCGGCGACCGTGGCCGGAACGTCAGCACATACCGGTTCGGCACATCGTTGCTGATCGTGAACAGCTCGCGCCGCAGCGACTTCGCGTCCTTGAACTTGAAGAACTCTCCGCCACTCAACCGCGCACACGTTTCCGGCACGTTCTTGCGCAGGCTGTTGCGGGTCGCGATCTCCACCATCTTCCCCAGCCGCAGCGGCGGAAGCAGCTCTGCCAGGCAATCGAAGTTCTGCGTCCCCCGGCTCTCCTCCGCATTCGGATCGTTGCTGAAGCATCCGTGCTCTGGCCCCGGCTCCGCCGAGTTGAATTTCGACGCCTCATGCCTGATCTCCGTCTTCGTGCTCGCAAACCCCAGCGCATAGATCGACGTATTCGTATCGCTCAGCGCATGCAGCGCTCCAGTCAGATCGATATGGCTGCCCTGGTCCAGCGTCTCGCTCAACAGCAAAATCGCCCGCCGATACGCCGGCGGTTGTTTGCGCAGCATCCCCACCGCATATGCCATCGCGTCCAGCACCGCCGCGCCCTTGTCTCCAGCCTCGAGCTGATCCAACGCCTCGGACGCGGTATTCGTATCCGTCGAGAAATCTTGCAACAGCGTCGGCTCGCTATCGAAGCTCACCACCGCCACTCGATGCGGCACTTTCCCGATGATCGCATCCAGCAGCGGCCCCAGATGGCGATAGTCTTCGAGATATCGCACACCATCTCCACCTGTCTCCACCACAATCACCAGTGCCAGCGGCTGCGCGTCCGTATCCTCTTCTATCCGCAGCTTCTGCGACACTCCATCATCTTTCACGGTAAAGTCATCGGCCTTCAGCGTGAACACCAGGTCTCCCGACTTGGTCTTCACCTGCACCGGCACCACCACCAACGTCGACTGCACCGTAATCGCCGGAGCCTGCCCAGCCTCCTGCGCCTGCACGCACATCGTGAGCGCAGTCAGCGCCGCGAGCATTGCCATCCATCGCATCATCCATCCTCAGTTTACCCAGACGGCTTTCGAGCTCGCCGGGTCTCGTAAGTACGCGACAATATCTCCATGATCGGCGTTCGTCTCGACAAGTGGCTCTGGGCCGCGCGCTTCTTCAAGACCCGCGCCCTCGCCACGCGCGCCTGCGAGCTCGGCCGCATCCAGAGTAACGGCCAGCCCGTCAAACCCGCACGCGACCTCCACATCGGTAACCAGCTCGCCATCACCACGGACGGCGGCCTCTTTGAGGTCGAGGTCCTTGCGCTCAGCGGCACGCGCGGCCCCGCAGCCATCGCCCAGACCCTCTACCGCGAATCCGACGCCAGCAAACAGGCCCGCGTCACGGCCGCCGAGGAGCGCAAGGCGCTCTCCGCCTGGGAGCGCCTGCCCGACGTCCGCCCCGACAAGCGTGACCGCCGCGCCCGTGCCCGCCTTCGCGGCCGCTTCTGAAGCGGAATCAGAAACCGCTCCCGGCTTCCGACTCCTGACTTAGATTCGCGTTATGGATTCTGCACCACCAGCTGATCGGCCAATCGGAAGTGCACAATGCTCTCCGCTGGAATCACGATGTCGTGGTTACCCGTCGCGCCGGCGAGCAGTGTGCCCGCGCCCGCGCCCGAGGCTCCGCCGATGGCAAGCCCCACGCCGCCCGAAGCAACGCCGCCAATCAACATCCCCGCTCCGGTCAGTCCGCCAATGAACCCGGTGGAACGCCTGCCCTTTCCTCTCTTCGAGCGAACCGTATCATGCGTGTCCAGCCCATACTCGTATCCGTTCAGCGTCATCGACACCAGCCGCAGCTCCAGATACGACCGTCCTCTGAAATGGCCTCGACGATGCGCCTCGTCGATGCGCCCGCGCACCGGCGTTCCGCGTGGAATGAGCACCGCGCCATTGCTCTCCACAGGCTCCACAATCTCCCCCGTAAAGTGCTCGCCCGCGACCGCATGTTTTACGTCGATGCGCTGATTTACCCGCACCGCCAGTTCCGTTCCCGCAGGTACGGTCAAGTTGAGCGGAGGCGGCGGTCCCGAAGGCTGCCCGGCGGTCCCGTTCGCAGGAGCTGGTTCATTCGGCGCTGTCGTACTCGTCTCATTCGCAGCCGGAGAGCCGGGTGCCGCGGCCAGCGGCGTCACCACTGGCTTTGTTGCCGCCGGCTTCGGTCCCGGCGGCGGCGGGGTAATGTTCGTCGCCACCTGCACTGCCTGTCCTTGAGCCGGCGGCGGTTCCACCATCTTCGTCACCGTATTGCCTTTGCCGTCCACCCACTGCACCTGCTGTGGCGTATTCGTCGAGGCGGCTTGCGACTTGGCCTGATCCATCGCTCTCTGCTGATCGCTCTTGCATCCGGCCAACAACGCCAGCGCTACTAGCGCCGCTCCCGCACCCAGTCGAACTCCTGTCAATCGATCCATCGATGTTGCTCCTTTCGCACATCGGGCATCGTCGCTTGAACCTGAGTTGTCTTGTGTCGCGACTTTGCTAAATGTGTGATGCAACCGGACGGTGTTGCCGCTGCTTCGTGCCCCAGAGCTGGAGAAGGAAACGACAGCGGGTTTAGCATCAACAGCATGGCCTCTGCCTCCTCCGCCACCACAACACGCCCGCAACTCGCCCACCTCACCGCGCAGCTTGACGATCTCCGCGCCCGCGGCACCTACTTCCATCTCCGCGTGCTCGACGACCAGCAGGCCCCCATCTGCCATTACGACGGCCGCGAGGTCATCAACCTCGCCTCCAACAACTACCTCGGCCTCTGCAACGATCCCCGCCTGCGCGAGGCCGCCATCGCCGCGGCCAGGCAGTACGGCGTCGGCTCCGGTGCCGTCCGCACCATCGCGGGCACCATGAAGATCCACATGCAGCTCGAGGAGAAGATCGCCGCCTTCAAGGGCGTCGAAGCCTGCGTCGTCTTCCAGTCCGGCTTCACCGCCAACGCCGGCACCGTCTCCTCCATCCTCGGCAAGGAGGACTTCATCCTCTCCGACGAGCTCAACCACGCCAGCATCATCGACGGCGCTCGCCTCTCCCGCGCAAAAATCAAGGTCTTCCGCCACAAAGACGTCGCGCACTGCGAGGAGCTGTTGAAGGAGGTCCAGAACGAGCCCGGCCGCAAGCTCGTCATCACCGACGGCGTCTTCTCCATGGACGGCGACATCGGCCCTGTCGCCGCGCTCTGCGACCTCTGCGATAAATATGGCGCCATCATGATGGTCGACGACGCGCACGCTTCGGGCGTCCTCGGCCGCAACGGCCGCGGCAGCGTCGATCACTTCCACTGCACGCAGCGCGTCGATGTCCAGGTCGGCACGCTCTCCAAGGCCGTCGGCGCGCTCGGCGGCTACGTCTGCGGCTCGCGCGATCTCATCGACTATCTCTACCATCGCGCGCGCCCATTCCTCTTCTCCACCTCGCACCCGCCCTCCGTCGCCGCCTCTTGCATCGCCGCCTTCGACATCCTCGAACGCGAACCCGAGCGCATCGAACGCCTCTGGTCCAACACGCGCTACTTCCAGCAGCAGCTCGCCTCTGCCGGCTTCGACGTCGGCGGCCGCACAACGCCAAAAAGCGAAACCCCCATCACGCCCATTCTCCTCGGCGAGGGCCGCAAGACCATGGACTTCAGCCGCGCGCTCTTTGAAGCTGGCGTCATGGCCACCGGCATCGCCTTCCCCACCGTCCCCGAAGGCAAAGCCCGCATCCGCTGCATCATGACCAGCGAACACACTCGCGCGCAGATCGACACCGCGCTCGACACCTTCACCACCGTCGCCCGCCGCCTCAACCTGCTCGGCTAGACCGCGCGCGCACCAGCGATCAATAGGTCAATAGTCGATCCGCACCGTCTGTATCTCGTACTTCGCGACCGGCACGGTCACTTTGTTGTCCACCACACTCAACTTGAGTGCCGTCTCATCGGGCTTCTCCATCAGGTTCACGATCTCTGCGGACTTCGCCCCCGGCGGCACCGTCAGCGTCACCTGATCGCTCTCGCCCGCCCACTCGTAGAACCGCGCGATCAGTGCATTGCCGTCCTCCGCCTTCTTCAGCGCCGTCAGCACCACATGCGTTCCATCCAGCCTCACAAACGAGTGCGTCGTCGGCAGCGCTCCCTCATGCGCCTCCACCTGCATCGCCCGCAGCGGATAGTTGAAGTCCCATCCGTGCCGCACCGTGTTCGCTGTCTCCCACGTGCCCCTGTGCGGATACACCGCATAATCAAACACCTGCCTTCCCTGGTCCGCGTTCGGGTCCGGCCACGTCGGTCCGCGCAGCAGCGACAACCGCAGCACATCGCCCACCGCGTCATACCCATACTTCGAGCTGTTCAACAAACTCAGCCCATGCACGCCGTCACCCTCATCCGCCCAGCGCAGCGCCGGCACCTCAAACCGCGCCTTCTCCCAACTGTTGTTGCGTGTCGTCGGCCGCTCGATCGATCCATACGGAATCTCGTATGTCGCCATCTTGCTCGTCGCCGCCAGCGGAAACGCCGCCTTCAGCAGAATGTGCTGTTCGTGCCAGTCGAAGTCATTGTGCACAATCAGCTCGTCCGATCCCGCATACAGAATCAGCTCCTGCACAAACTTCGACTTGTCCCACGTCCGCGTAATCCGAATCACCGTCCGCAGCGGCCCCGCCTCAACGCCCTTTACCTCATCGGCCTCATGCAGCAGCGTCGGCGTCTCATCCAGCGTTCCCGGATCGATGTTCCACGCATCGTATTGCTTCGGCTTGTCGACAAACGCCTGCAGCTCATTCCCGCAACTGTTCGCCGCCAGCATCTCAAACCCCGCGCGCTTGTCGAACAGCGACGTGATGCATCCCGTCTTCGGATCCACCATCACCCGCAACAGCGAGTTCTCCATCGTCAGCCCGGCGCTCGTTAAATCGCTCGGAAACTCGCGCTGCTCATCCACCGCATGCAGCACCGTGTAGCCCAGCGACGGCACGCTGTCCAGCTTGAACAGCAGATGAAACGTATGCGTCGCCTCATCCGCCGACAGCACCTGCGAAGGTACCACCTGCCCATGATCGTCTAGCAGCGAGACCGCATCCGCCCCATGCGGCATCTGTACGGTCACCTCGCCCACGCCGCCGCGTTCCCACGCCAGCGGATTGAACACCAGCACCGGAACGCCCGTGCCCTCTGCCGTGTCTATTCGCGCCGCAATCGTCTTCAGAGATCGTCCCGCCACCTCGTTTGCCGCCCAGCGCACCTGGTTGAACTGCTCCTGCGCCTCCTTATAGATCACGCCGATTCCCGAACCCGCCGCCAGGTCGTGAAACTGGTTGAACAGCACCAGCTTCCACGCATCGTTCAGCTCATCGGCCGGATACGTGCGCCCATCCAGCCACGCCAACGAGGCATACTTCTCCGCGTTCAGCATCCACTCCGCGCTATCCCGTATGTTGCGCTTCTGCGCGGCCTGCGTCGTAAACACCCCGCGATGAAACTCCAGATACAGCTCGTCGTCCCACGTCGGCACGCTGATCTCGCCCGCCGGCGGCGCGGGCAGCGCCGTATCGCCGGTCGCAATCGTGCGGTAGTCCCACACCGGCGAGTCCGCCGCAATCTCCTTCTCTACGTGCTGAAAGTACGGCAGCGCCGTTCCAAACTCCTCGTGTGGCACCGCCTTGTTCGGCTCCATCCAGTGCAGTCCCTGGTCGAGCATCGTCCGCGTCGGTCCGCCGCCATGGTCGCCCACGCCAAACAGGTCCATCATGTCGTGCATTCCCGGCGCATACTTGTCCGCCGTTGCAAAGTCCTTCGCCAGCCGCACCGGATCGAGATTCGTGTTCGCATAGTCGTGCGGAAAATACGTCAGTACCTTGCTTCCATCCGGCGACTCCCACCAGAACAGCTTGAACGGCAGCTTGTTCGTGTCGTTCCACGCCATCTTCTGCGTCACAAAGTAGTCGATCCCCGAGCGCTTATAGATCTGAGGCAGCTGCCAGTTGTATCCAAACGAATCCGGATTCCACCCAATCACCGCCGTCTTCCCGTAGATCTTCTGAAACGCAGCCTGCCCCACAAGCAGCTGTCGCACCAGGCTCTCTCCATCCGGCATATTCAGGTCCGGCTCAATCCACATGCCGCCCACCAGCTCCCACCGCCCCTCTTCCACGCGCTTCGCAATCTGCGCATTCAGCGAGGGATACTTGTCCGCCATCCACTGGCTGTACGCCGAAGCGGACTGCGTATAGGTGTATGTCGGATACTCGCTCATCAACTGCACCGCGCTTGAAAACGTGCGCCGCACCGTGTCCACCGTCTCCGTCCACGGCCACAACCACGCCGCGTCAATGTGCGAGTTGCCCGTCAGGTGATAGTTCACCTGCTTCAGCGCTGGGTTCAGTTCTTGCAGCGTTGCCTGCGCGGCTCGCAAGGACGCATCAAATCGCATCTGTTGCGCCGCCGCTAGAGCGTGCACATCTATCTGCGCAACCGCCTTATGCAGGATGGAAGTATCGGTGGATGCATTCGGCGCAATCGCTGGCAGCACCGTCGCCACCGATACAATCTCCGCCGCCACATCCTGCGGATTCGGCCGCGACGGAGCGAAGCTGATCTTCATCTCCGCACCATGGAAGCTCTTGTCATCCACCGTTGGCAGCAGCTTCACCGCAATCAAAATCGACTGACCCGGCTTCGCATGGTCAAACAGCGGAATCTCTTCGAGATCCTCGCCCAGCGCCACCCGCCGTCCATCGAAGTAGATAATCTCTGGCATGGGCCCGTTCGCATAGGCGATGAACTGAAAGCTGATATCCGTGCCCGTCAGGTCGTATCCGTCCAGCGTCTTTGGAATCGTCACCCGCTGCCGGTACCACACCGCCTCTTTGCCTGCCGTCGAAGGGACCTTCGCCACGCTCCACGCATGATCGTCCAGCGTCGGCAACTCGCCGTGCGGCAGATCGCCCTCATGAACGCGCCACACTCCGTCCGGCAGCGTGCTCAGCTCCACCAGGCAGTTCACCGTCTCCTGCTGCTTCGCATCCAGCAGCGGAGCCATCCATTGTTTGTTCGTTGGAGACTTGCACTGCGCCGCCAGAGTAGACGCCGAAACAACCAGCACCGCCAGACAAAGCACATTTCGCATCGCACACATGGGGAGAACCGCCTCGCTCGAAGATGGCGCCGCGCAATCCGCTGCCGCAATTTGCGGGTTTACGCAGCCACAACAGTATGCAATCTTCAGCATATGATTGCGCCCGATTCGTAGCTCGAAAGTAACTAAATCTTTTGCACGCGATGAACATCGCGCACGCCCGGCACCTTGCGCAGATTCTGCTGCAGCCGCGTCAGGTGCCGCAGGTCGGGCGTCTCAATCACAAAATCCACATTCACCGAACCGTCCGTCGCTGGCCGTGTCTCTACGCTGCGAATGTTCGTCCCATCCTCGGAGATGATCGCCGCAAACTCCTTCAGCAGCCCCGAACGGTCGTCCACCACCAGCGTCAGCTTCACCGGATACGTCGTCGGCTTCGCTCCGCCCACCCCCGCGCCATTCGCGTCCTTGCCGCCCGCCTGCGCCTCCGACCACTCCACCTCAATCCGCCGGTCCGCCTCGTACAGCAGGTTCTGCACATTCGGGCAGCTCCGCGCATGCACGGCCACGCCTTTGCCCCGTGTCACATACCCGACAATCTCCTCGCCCCGAATCGGATTGCAGCACCGCGCCCGGTATACCAGCAGATCGTCCTGCCCCTCCACCTGCAGCGACTCGGATCCTTTGCCAAAGAAGACCCGTTTTACCGCCTCGCTCATATGCGCAAGTGTGTCGCCCACCGAACCCGTCTCCGGATGCGCCGCCTCCTTGGACTCCGCCGCGCTCCCCGGCTCCAGCTTGTTCAGTACCTGCCGCGTCGAGTACTTCCCAAATCCGATCCCCGCCAACAGGTCCTGCTCGCCGCCCAGTCCATACTCGTTCGCCACCCGGTCAAACTCCGGCGGTCCAAACCTTTGCAGCGACACCTTGTACTTCCGCGCCTCGCGCTCCAGCAGCTTGCGCCCAATCTCGATCGCCCGCTCGCGCTGGTGCTCGTTCAGCCAGTGCTTGATCTTGTTGCGCGCCCGCGAACTCTTCGCAAAGCTCAGCCAGTCGCGCGACGGCGTATGCCCCGCCTGCGTCGTAATCTCCACAATGTCGCCGTTGCGCAGCCGGTAACGCAGCGGAACGATGCGCCCATTCACCTTCGCTCCCGTGGTCGCATGCCCCACGTCCGTGTGGATCGCATACGCAAAGTCGATTGGGCTCGCATCCTTGGGCAGCACGATCACCTTGCCCTTCGGCGTAAAGGTGTACACCTCCTCCGGATAGAGATCGATCCGCAGCGTGGACATGAACTCGTTCGGATCGCTCATCTCCCGCTGCCATTCCATCAACTGCCGCACCCACGCCAGCCGCTGCTCATCCTTCGCACTGACGTTGTCGTCGGCCTTGTACTTCCAGTGCGCCGCGATCCCCTCCTCCGCCACGCGATGCATGTCTTCCGTGCGAATCTGCACCTCGAACTGATGTCCGCCCTCGGCAATCAGCGTCGTATGCAGCGACTGGTACAGATTCGGCCGCGGCATCGCAATAAAGTCCTTGAAGCGTCCCGGCACTGGCCGCCAGGTTGCATGCAGCAACCCCAGCACTGCATAGCAGTCCTGCTCCGTCTCGGTGATCACGCGCACCGCAAACAGGTCATATACCTGGTCCACCGGAACTCCGTGCGCGTTCAGCTTCTGCTGAATCGAAAACAGCCGCTTGATCCTCGACTCCACGCGCGCATGAATGTTCGCCTCACGCAGCTTCGTCTCAATCGTCCCCACAATCCGCTGCAGAAACGCCTCGCCCTCGCCGCGCAGCGAATCCACCTCCGTCGTCAGCTTCGAGTACGCCAGCGGATCGACATACTGAAACGCCAGGTCCTCCAGCTCTCCGCGAAGTTTCCCCATGCCCAGCCGATGCGCCAGCGGCGCGTATACATCCAGCGTCTCCTTGGCGATGCGCACCTGCTTCTCCGGCTTCAGGTGCTCGAGCGTGCGCATGTTGTGCAGCCGGTCTGCCAGTTTGATGATCACCACCCGCACATCCGTCACCATCGCCAGCAGCATCTTGCGAATGTTCTCCGCCTGATGGTCGACACGGTTGGCAAACTTGATCTTGTCCAGCTTCGTCACGCCCTCGACGATGTGCGCGACCTGCTCGCCAAACCGCTTCTCAATCTCCTGCGTGCTGACGTCCGTATCTTCCACCGCATCGTGCAGCAGCCCCGCCGCAATCGCCGTCCCATCCATCTTCAGGTCGGCGAGCACCTGCGCCACCTCCAGCGGATGCACCACATAGGGCTCACCCGAGGCGCGCAACTGTCCCTTATGCTGCTCCTGGCAAAACGCCCACGCTGCGCGAATCAGATCCACATCATCCGCCGGCCGGTTCGCCCGCAGCGTCTCCAGCATCCGCTCGAACTTCGCATCCAGCGCGTCGTGAACCGAGCTCCCCGGCCCCTCCGCCGTCTGCGCGGCCGTCGCCACAGCCACGAGTCCTGCGCCACCGCTCAAATCCCTCTCAGCGATCGCCGGCGCCACAAAGCTTCCCGAAGGCTCATCCAACGCCCCGTCCAGCGCCTCACCCGCTCGCTCCACTCTCACCGCAGGCAGCGCCGCCTCCAGCCCCATCCCGCTCTCGCTCGCCTCGGCAGGCTGCGGCTCGGTAGTGCCGACTTGTCCACCCGTCTCCTGCGTCTCCACAGGATCAGGCGCTCCCGGCTGCACTGTGGCCATAGTTCATTATACGAGTGCAATCTTTTCTTCGAGGCCCACGCACCGGACCCCGCGCCGCCATACTCCGCACCGAACCACCGCGCTATCTTCCGCCGTGCCCCGCCGGCCTCGCCTGCTCATGCACGCCTGCCGAAAGCACTCGCGCCGTCTTCAGCACGCCCGCCGTCGGCCGCGCCGCTCCATGCGTCCACTCCACCAACTCGTCAAACGCTTGTCCAACCTCATCCGGCGTCACATTGCAGTGCCCGTCGCGACGAACATACTGCTGCACCAGATTCTCTCCAAACCCAGCCGACTGCACCTCATGCTGATACACCGCCAGCTGTGCCACCGGCACCACCGGATCATAGATCGTATGCACCGCCAGCATCGGACGCCCCAGCCGTCCCGTCGGCGTGTAATGCCGCAGCAGATACGCCCGCGCCCCCGGCTGCGCCGCATAGCGCCGCACCCTCTCGTTCAGTTCATCGTCGCTCACGCTGCTCGTCGCACTCGTTCCGCTGTAAATCGTATTCCGGTTGTCGAAGGGATTGCCCCCGGCCCTTCGCTGCATGTCCCCAATCACATACGTGAAGTAGGCCATATCTGAGGCCAACTCCGCGTCCATGCGCAGCCCCATCATCATGCGCATCGCCGTCGCTCCCTGCGGATTCAGCCGCAGTGCCGCCGCAATCCGCTCGCGCTCCGCCTGATTCGCCGCAAAACCAGCCGCAAAACTCGGTCGCATCGCCACCAGCGGCGGCATCACGCCGGGAAAGTACGCATCGAATGCCGCCCGCCACGCAAACCGCCGGTCAAACTCCTCCGAGCTCGGCCCCACCGACCCGCACAGATCCAACCCTCCCCGGTACGGCTTCGGATTCAGCTCCAGCGTAATCATCACCAGTGCGCCGCCCATCGACCGCCCCACCACATACGTCTCGCGCGGCTGCCCAAACCGCCTCATAAAGTACCGCCGCAGCGCCTCCGTCTCCGGATACGCCTGCTGCAGCGCCCATCCCGTCTCCGAATACGCGCTCTCGATCACCGCATAGTGCCGCTCCAGCAGCGGAGCCAGCTGCCCCGTCAGCCGCGCGCTGGGATGAAACGTCACCGGCTGCTGCGCATAGCCGTGGTAGTACACAATCACGCTGTGGTTCCACTCGTTCGGAACGTCGATCCGGTACGCCGCGCCGTCCAGCACGCCCACCTCAGTCAGCCCCGCCGCGCTCCGCACCTCGACCGGAGGCTCCGTCGGTCGTTGCCGGTTTTTCGAACTCAAGGCCGCCGGCGCAGCCCACGCGGCGCCCGCGGCAAAGAGCATCAAGCCTGCGGCAGAGGGCATCAAGCCCGCGACAAAGAGCAGCAGGCCCGTTGCCATCCAGCCTCGTCCTCGAACCGTTCGTCTCATCTTAAGTTCGGACGATTCTACAGCTTGTCTTTGCTCTTCTGGTTGTCATTCTGACCCTGAACAACGCGAAGGGGAGAGAACTGCTATTGCTTTGCTCGTGCCCTTCGCCTCACGCGTTGTACGTCGAAGACGATACCCGGCCGCCGCGCCCGGTCCAGTTCGTATGGAAGAACTCGCCGCGCGGCCTGTCCACGCGCTCGTAGGTATGCGCTCCAAAGAAGTCGCGCTGCGCCTGCAGCAGGTTCGCCGGCAGCCGCTTCGTCCGGTAGCCGTCATAGAACGCCAGCGCCGTTGAAAACGCCGGCAGCGGTACGCCCAGCTCCACGCCGCGCGCCACCGCGTGCCTCCATGAGCCCTGATACCTGTTCAACACGCCGGAGAAGAACCCATCCAGCAACAGATTCTTCAGCTCCGGATTCTTGTCGTATGCCTCTTTAATCTTGCCCAGAAACTGGCTGCGAATAATGCATCCCCCGCGCCACATCAGCGCCACGCCGCCCATGTTCAGCCGCCAGCCATACTCCTTCGCCGCCTCGCGCAGCAGCATGTAGCCCTGCGCATAGCTGATCATCTTCGAGCAATAGAGCGCCCGCCGCACATCCTCAATAAACGTCTTTCGGTCGCCCACGTCGGCCTTCGCACCCGGCCCCTTCAACACCTCGGATGCCGCCACGCGCTCTTCCTTCAGCGCGCTCAGGCAGCGCGCAAACACACTCTCGCCAATCAGCGTCACCGGCTGCCCCAGATCCAGCGCCGAGATCGCCGTCCACTTGCCCGTTCCCTTCTGCCCCGCCGTGTCGAGAATCTTGTCGACCATCGGCTCGCCGTCCTCGTCCTTCTTGGCAAAGATCTCCGCCGAGATCTCGATCAGAAAGCTGTCCAGCTCGCCCTTGTTCCACTCAGTGAAGACCTCGGCCAGCTCGTCCGCGCTCAGACCCAGCCCATCCTTCAGCAGTTGATATGCCTCGCAGATAAGCTGCATGTCGCCGTACTCGATGCCGTTGTGCACCATCTTCACGTAGTGCCCCGCTCCGTCGTCGCCCACCCAGTCGCAGCACGGCGTCCCATCCTCCACCTTCGCCGCAATCGACTGAAAGATCTCCTTCACATGCGGCCAGGCCTCCGGATCGCCGCCGGGCATAATCGACGGACCGAAGCGCGCTCCCTCCTCGCCGCCCGAGACGCCCGTCCCGATAAACAGAATCCCCTTCGCCGCCAAATCCTTCGTGCGCCGGTTCGAGTCCGAGTACAGCGAGTTGCCGCCGTCGATGATGATGTCGCCCTTCTCCAGGTGCGGCACAATCTGCTCGATCGTCTGGTCGACCACATCGCCCGCCTTCACCATGATCATCACCCGCCGCGGCCGCTTCAGCTTCGCGCACAGCTCCGCAATCGAATGCGTGCCTTCCACTCGCGTCCCCTTCGCCTCATGCGCCAGAAACTCATCCACCTTCGACGTGGTCCGGTTGAAGACAGCCACCTTGAACCCATGGTCGTCCATGTTCAGGACCAGGTTCTGCCCCATCACCGCCAACCCAATCAAACCGATGTCACACGTCGCCTCTGCCATCTCTCCTCCAGACTCCCTCTAGCAAATACTGCATTTTAACCCGCGCCGCGTGCGCGGGTTCTTTCAGCACAGGAAGGAATGAGACTGCCCGGCCATTCTGTCCGCGAATCGCCGCAACGCGGAACGCTCGCCCGCAATGGCCTGAAGGTGCAGCCTGTTCATGGCTTGGAGACAACAGAAGGAAGGCAGGACGCTGCAAACGGCAACGGCAGACCGGATCGGTCTGCCGTTGCACCGTGCGCCCGCCCACAGCGAATAAGCGAAACGCCTTCGGCAGAGCATTTCTCCTGAGGGTGTAGCCCGAAGCCGAAGCCGAAGCCGTTCGGGCCGTTTTCCTGCGATGAAAACGGCGTGCGCAGATGCGTCCCGGGCCACAGTATCAGGAGAAATGCTCTAATACCGCGGGTCGCGGCTTCCCCCAAGCACCGCGAACCCACGCTTTTGAAAAAACCTGTCGCCCCCTCGACCGGCATCCGGCCCTCAGGTGCGTGCTACTCTGCTATCGCGCCATAATGGGTCATTGGAATAAAGATTCTTTGGGAAGATCACCCGGAAGTTACAGTCCGGGCCATTCACCCCATGTACTCGGCTGGTCAGCCTGCTGTTCCGTTTCACAGGGCTCATGCGATGAAGGGAATGAGGGACTTCGACGAGGTCTACGCCTCTTATGCCAGCGCGATCTATCGCTTCTGTCTGCGCGCTGTCTCTCGTCCTGAGGTCGCCGAGGACCTGACCAGCGATGTGTTCGTTCTCTATCACGAAAATCAGCACAAGCTCACCGACGAACAGCTTCCCGGCTGGCTCTTTACCGTCGCCAAACGACGCGCCGCCGACTTCTGGCGTCACCACTATGTGGAGCAACGCTGGAGCTCCGCTCAGTCTGAACAGCCACCCGAGACATCGGATCCAGAGTTTTCGCTCGAGGTTCTTCTCGGGCGCTGCCGCCCGCTTAAACCCGTCCATCGGACCTGTCTCATCCTGCGCTTTCGTCACGGCATGTCGCGCGCCGACATCGCCGCGCAGACCGGGCTTTCCGAACTCCAGGTCAAGGGCCACCTGCAATACGCATTGCATCTGCTTCGCAACTACATCGAACGGCCGAACCTCGCGAGCGATGCCCAAAATTCCCGCGCCGCCTCGACCCATCTGGTTGCATCAGCGGACCGGCGCAAAGAAAATGAGATCCGCGAAGAAAACGAGATTTTAGATGTCTGACGACCTGCTCGATCCCATCCCTCCCGATGGCGAAACCCGTGGCAGCACCTCCTCACTCTCTGACGAGAGTCTGGAGACGCTGCTGCTTTCGCGCGCCCGCACCGGCGCCTGTCCGCCGCCCGATCTGCTCTTCGCCGCCCAGGAAGACGTCCTTCCCGCGCCCGCTGGCGCCTCCATCCGCGAGCACGCCGCCCACTGCTCTCTCTGCCAGACCCTCCTCGCCGAGCTCGTGCCCGCCGAAGCCGCCTTCTCCCCCGGCTCAGACGCCCGTGTCCGGAACCACATCGAAACCACAAAAAACCAGCATGGAACCACACCGAAAACCACCACGTTTCGCCGCCCTTCGATGTGGTTGTCCATCGCCGGGGCGGCTGCAGTTGTTGCGATCGTTGCAGTTATCGGCTCTGCGAGCCATCGCCGAACGCATTTCACCACAAATACGCCGGTTCTCGCGGTCAACCGCCCCCTCGACCTCCCGGAACTCCATCAAATCACGCCACTTGCACCTCCCGACGACGTCCCCCTTATGGTCACCCGTGGGGCCTCCATCCACGGCCCCACCATCAACGACCTCCTTCCCGCCTTCCGTCCATACAATCGCGGTGATTTCGTGCACGCAGCCACAATCTTCCGCACATTAACCACCCGCTTCCCACAATCTTCCATCCCGTCGCTTTACCTTGGCATCTCCCAACTCCAGCTCAACCAAAACCGGGACGCGCAAGCGTCGCTATTACAATCACTTACGCTCGCCGGCCCAGTCCGCCATGACGATGCCGCATGGTATCTGGCCGTCGCCGATCTTCGTCTCCACGACCGCTCATCCGCCGCCCCCTTGCTGCGCGAACTCTGTACAAAACAAAGTGCTTACGCTTCGCGGGCATGCGCCATCGAGCAGCAGATCGCTCATCCCTGAGCGGTCCGTCAAATTCCGGTTCTCCATCCACCATTCACCGTCTATCATGGGTCCACCCCAGAGGCCACGGGACCCATGATTCTGCGCTCCACCAGAAGCGCTGGTATTGCCTCATATATCCGCGCCTACTCCATCCTCCCTGCCGCAGCGGTTCTCTTTGCATTGGCGGCACCGGCCCAGACCGTCACCTGCGCTCCAGTGCCCGATCGCCATCATCAGGGTCTTCAGCCAGAGACGCGTGGTTCCATCGTGGACGCGCCGATTCTCCTCGAACTCCGACAGAGCTACCGGCTGCTCTCCTCCTCGCGCCCCGATGCCCTGAAGGACGCTCGAAGCACGCTCCTGCATGCATTAGCCTCGTCCACTTCGGCGAACAACCGTTGCGGAGAGGCGCTGGCGGCATATGCACTGGGAGATATCGCCGATCGCATTGACTTTGCTCATGCCAACGCCTGGTTCGAACAGGCCGCGAGTGCCTTCGCCGCGGTTCCCTCCCTGCTTGGCGTCGCGGAATCTCACTTCCGGCTGGCCGCAGTTCATTCGGTCCAGAACCATGAGCAGCAGTCGCGTCAGGAATTCGCCGCCGCTGCGCAGGAGCTCGAACGGGCCGGCGACCCTGTCACTGCCATAAGCGCTCGCCTTTATGCCCAGGAGGAGAGCCCCGACTACATCCAGCAGATGGGAGCCCTTCAGAAACGAGCCCAAGACCTGGACGCCCTATGTGAAGAGGCCGACATCCTCCGAGTGTGGGGAGATCGCGCCCACCAGGATGCGCAATATCAGGCCGCGATGAATCATTATCAGGCTGCCGATACGCTCTTCACGAAGTGTCCCGGCGATGCCAGCCAGCGCGCCGCGCTTCAGACCAGCATGGGCCGGCTCGAGCGACAGCAGGGACGTCCAGCCGCGGCGCTGCCACACTATCAACTTGCTCTTAAGCTCCAGCGTCAATCCGGCGATCCCTCTTACATTCCTCAGACCTATAACGCCATGGCCGTCGCCTATGAAGCCATGGGAGACGTCACGCACGCGATCGCACTCTACAAACGCGGGCTTGAAGAAGCCCGCCATCTTCACTCGCAACCGTTCATTGACTTTCTCAGTGCCAACCTCGGCTCAACCTATGCCAATAACGGAAGACCGCTTCTTGGCATTCCTTTGCTCGAGGGGGCGACGCGACACCTGAACTCGGATTACTTGATATGCATTCGACACGACCAACTGGGAAACGCGTATCGCGACACCGGCCACCTTCGTGAGGCCGCGAGCCATTTGGATGTGGCAGTAGCCGCGTGCGAACGCGAGGCCGCTAAGGATGCGCTCGCCGATGCGCTTGCCGATCGGGCACTCACCGAAATGAAGAGCGACCAAATGGATGCTGCGTGGACAGATGCCAAGCGCGCATTGGCGATTGTCGAGGAGTTTCGTGCACATCTCGTCCAGGCCGATGCGTATAAGAGCGGCTACATCACAGCCAAGCAGACGCGCTCGACCTACGATCTCGCCATCACGATCCTTATGCGTATGAAACGGTACGGGCAGGCCCTCGAAGTCGCCGAGCAAGGCCGCGCCCGTGCGCTTCTCGATCTGCTGGCAAGCGCGCCTAAGTCTGCGGACCTAAGGAAGGTGGCCGGCGCCTCAGAAGGGCTGATTGCCAGCCCGGAGCATACCGATGCACTGACTGTTCCCCAGATGCTCGATGAGGCTGCACGCCTGCACAGCATAATCCTAGCGTATTGGTTAACCGATTCGGCACTTTACACTTGGGTAGCGCAGCCCGGTCAACCTGTCCTCGGTGTCACCCAGACAGCCAAGCCCACGACAATCGAAAGACTCATTCGAGCGACGCTGCCAATAGATTCTGGCTCGATCGAAACTCCCACCGCAATCAAGGGGCAGTCCGCTCGTAGCACTCAACAACCTGGCCAGCTTCAGAATATCGCGACCCGGGGACGGCTTGGAAATAACAGAGCTTCATCTTCAGAGCCATGGCGTCGCCTCTACTCTCTGCTCATTGCGCCCGTAGCCTCTGATTTGCCTCGGCAAGATGGCGCCTTGCTAACCATCGTTCCCAGCGGACCGCTCTTCAGGGTTTCTTTCGCCGCGTTGATCGACGGCCACAATCATTATCTGGTGGAGCACTATCGCATGCACACCATTCCAATGGTTGGCCTGCTGAAGTATACGCACCGCAATGAGGTCGAGGCTGCATCGCGTCCAGTACGCTACCTCTTTGTCGCGGCTCCGAATCATTTACCGGCGGGTCCGGATGGCTTGCCTCTCCCGTCGCTCCCCGGGGCGGCTGCCGAGGTGCACACTGTTGCCGCGCTTCTGCCACCGCCCCAAGTAACCGTGCTCACAGGCGAGGATGCTCTTCGCCTGCGTGTCGAACTGGATGCACCCGAAGCCACCTACATCCACTTCGCGACTCACGCTATCGTTAGTAACGAACACCCCGAAAGAACCTATCTTGCTCTTGATGACGTGCAGGGTGCCGGCCGGCTCACACTCGACGATATCTATGCTCTTCATCTTCGCGCACGTCTGATCGTACTTAGCGCGTGTAGCACAGGTCTCGGCAAGATTAGCGGCGATGGGGTCGCCGGCCTCAGCCGCGCCTTCTTCTATGCCGGATCGGCATCCGTTCTCACTACGTTGTGGGATGTCGCAGATCGGCCAACGGCAGTCATGTTGCCGCGCTTCTACATGGCCCTGCGACACGACGAGACACCCAGCGAAGCACTTCGCACGGCGCAGCTCGCTATGCTCAATGATCTTCGACATGGACGGCTGCGTATCGAAACGCTACGAGGCAGCGTTACACTTCCACCGTCGCCCATCTATTGGGCCGGATTTTCCTTATCCGGAGAACCCTAGTCTTTTGATCTCCGCGCATTGAATGCTCTTCGCGACAATCTCATGCCTCTCGCCGTCTAAGAGTTCGAAGCTATTGGCGGCACCGAAATACCCAGGTATCTCCCACTCCAAAGTTGATAATCGAGCAGCTCAGAATTGCGACGCAGTTCGATAGGAGGGCTGGCATATGGGCATCGTGTACCAGGAATCGCATCACCATCACGTTTCCTAGCATCGACACCAGTCCATTGGAAAAATGAAAGCGCGCCAGCCGAGCGATAGTCGAGGAATCGCAGCAGCGGCCACACCATGTATAGCGCTGGTGCCACGCGAAATTGTGCAGGAGCGTAGATTCGACTGCAGCAACCGTAGCATAGAGGTAATGACCTCTAGTCCATCGATTCAATATGGCAAGAAGAGAAAGCTGCAGGGTCGAACCCATAGCTCCGACCAGATTGAACTTCCACCAGCGGGTGAGACCCTTCACGGCAGCGGCTCCTGCCGGTAGAGCTGAACTGTATGACGTGCGGTGACACTCACCGCTAGGAGAAACATACAAGCCGCTGCGATTGTTCCGCCCATGTCAAACAGAAGCAGCCTGTGGCCAAGTAGTGTGGAATAGGGATTACGCAGAGCGACCAGATCGCCGACAATCAGCAGGATTCGGATCTCGGTCGGACCGAAGATACCTTGCGAAAGTTGAAAGGTCGACAAGGTATATGTGGCGAGATAGCTCTCGCTGGATAGAACGAGGAATGCTATGAGCATTGCAGCGGCCGTCTGCCAGTGGAGGAGCCCTGAGTAACCAAGGCCGGCGATCAGCGCAATTGAGCCAAAGACATCCACTATGTGGTCCACATAGAATCCATAGCGCGGGCGTTCCCGCTTGCGGATGCGTGCCAAGGTGCCATCCATGCTGTCGCCGAGCCAGTTGAGCACCAGGCACAGGATCGCCAAGAGCAGAACGTAACGGTGATGGCGTGAGAAGGCATAGCAGATCCCAGCGCCAATCTGCGCGCACAAACCGAGAATCGTAAGTCCGTCGGAGCTGACGCAGCACGGTGCGTGTTCAGCCATCCACCGCAAGGCGCGCCTCTCGATCGAAGCCGTCAGCGCCTGATTGACTCGGGACGCGGTGACAAGGGTCATATCGTTCTTCGCGGCGATAGGAGCTTCATTCATTGGGTTGTTCCTTTCCAAGGTGTTCTTCGCTCGCTATTTCTAAAGTGCCTTGCGTGCGGACCGTAATGTGAATTTCGGCGATTCACGCGAAACGTTCTCGAACTAGGGTCTAGTTACATTGATTCATGCACCGAACATTGCGCGTTCAGAGGCCTCGATTCAATACATCCCATTTCATCGGGAGAGCCATTGATTCTCACGCTGTAACTGCTGCAACCACTTGAGTTTTGGAATCTCCTCCAATCAATAATCCTTGAGGCGAGGATCGCCTTCGCTACACTTGACGAGACATGACCGATCTACGGCCGGCAAGGCGTTATCGCTTTGGAGTATTTGAAGCGGATGCCATCACGGGAGAGCTTCGGAAGCACGGCGTTCGCATTCGACTGAACTCGCAGCCGTTCCAGATGCTCTGCATGCTTCTGGAACGCCAGGGCGAGCTGCTTACCCGCGACGAGATCTGCCGAGAGCTATGGCCCGAGGGTACCTTCGTGGATTACGAGCATGGAGTGAACTCGGCGGTCAATCGCATTCGCGAGGCTCTTGGAGATAAGGCCAACAATCCGAGATTTGTCGAGACGTTGGCACGTCGCGGCTATCGTTTCGTCGCCCCGGTTGAACACATCGCCGTCACTGGAGCTTCATCATCGGTATCGGCTGACTCATCCGGGATATCAAACGAGCAGAAAATATCATCCATAGATGAGACTAAGTCTTGTAACTGGATTTTGGCCTCTCCACGGGATCTGCCTGAAGCGTCGTATCGGCTGGTACAGGTATTGTTCCTGCTGTTGCAGTGTATGTATCTGGGCTTCTATGTTGGTGCGTTGGCAAACCTTGCAGAGATTGAGAGCATTTTCGCAGTGTTGCCGAAGGCAACGCACGCGCTCACTATTCTGATGTCGACTGCAGCTGTTCTTATTCCAGTGCGCGCTTTCCTGCTGTGCGCGTCTCTCTTTCATGCTCCTGGGATCCGCAACAAATTCCTTGCGATTTGGCCGTTCTTACTGGTGTTCGACCTATTGTGGTCGCTCGCGCCCTTTCTGTTGCTCCACCACATCAACTATGGCCTGGCTCTGGCGTGTATGACGCTGCTCGTTTACTCTCCTTTCGCTCAACGTTCCTTGATTCTGATGGGGGCCGGCGAAGAGCCAAGCTAACGATCGATTCAGTTCCCACTCGGCGCACGTAGGGGCCGCCATGCGACCATGAACAGGCGAGGCGACGATGGCACCAAGGCGCGAACAGAAGAAGCGGATGGGAAAGAAGCACCGACGGGCGAGCACGCGACCGCGGCTGGGGAAGGCTCCGCGCACCGGAGCTCAGATAGCGAACGCTGCGCCGAAGAAGCGCAAGGCATTGAGTACGAAGAAGGCTGCAGCGGCCAAGGCGGCGCGGACACCGAGGCGCAGTCCAGAGTTTGAGCGGTCCGTGGTGATGCGGAATGACCGTGACGATTCAAGCCGTCATGAGAAGCAGATTCCCTTCGGTAATGACAATAAGAAGAGCAAAGACAAGAGCGACGACAACGTTCCTGCGGAAGCGGTTGGGTATCGTGGGAGTGGGTTAGGGGCGCACGGGGTAATACCGCTTGTGGCGATCTGCGGGCGGCCGAATGTGGGGAAGTCGACGCTGTTCAACCGGGTGACGGGGTCGCGGCGGTCGATTGTGGGGGATGAACCTGGGATTACCCGTGACCGCATTTATGGTGAGGTGGAGTGGGCGGGCAGAACGGCTCGGCTGGTAGATACAGGCGGTGTGATTCCGGACGATGAGGCGGTGATTCCGGCGGAGATCTTCCGGCAGGCGCGCGTCGCCCTGGATGAGGCCGACGCGATTGTGATGGTGGTCGACGGGCGGACGGAGATTGCAGCACCGGATATGGAGCTGGCGCGGTTACTGCTGCGGAACGAGCGGGCGAAGCCGCTGTTTCTGGCGGTGAACAAGATGGACTCTGCGGAGTTGGAGGCGGGAGCGGAGAACTTCCGCACGCTGGGATTTCGGAACGTGGTTCCGGTATCGGCGGAGCATGGGATCGGAGTGGCCGATCTGCTGGACGAGGTGTGGGCGGCGCTGCCGGCGGAGACCGTTGCGGAGGAGCCGACCGAGAATATGGAGGGCCTCGAGGAAGAGGCGGAGGAGGATGAGGGCGATGCGATCGCCGATGCGGATGCGAAGAGTGCGCCGTTCGAGCGCAGGCTGCGCACGCATGGTGAGCATGTACAGCGCGAGACGAAGGTGGCCATTATCGGGCGGCCGAATGTGGGCAAGAGCACGCTACTGAATGCACTCACCGGAACCGAGCGCGCGATTGTGTCGCCGATTGCGGGGACGACGCGCGATGCCGTGGATGAGGTTGTGGAGCGGGATGGGCATGCGTTCCGGTTTATCGATACGGCGGGGATCCGGCGCAAGGGCAAGACCAAGCTTATGGCCGAGAAGCTGAGCGTGGTGATGAGCCGAAAGCATCTGGAGGCAGCGGATGTGGCGCTGCTGATGATCGATGCGACGGAAGGCGTCACGGGATCGGATGCGACGATTGGCGGCTACGCGCATGAGAGCGGGAGAAGCGTGATCATCGTGGTGAACAAGTGGGACCTGATGACGGAGGTTGGGCTTGACGGCAAGCGGTTGTTTGACGGAAAGGCGCCTGCGGACAAGAAGGTGTACGAGGAGCAGGTTCGGGATGCGTTGAAGTATCTGGACTATGCGCCGCTGCTGTTTGTCTCGGCTGCGGAGTCGAAGGGCGTCGATGAGGTGTTCAAGAAGGTCGAGTTAGTCGCCCGGGAGCGGCGCAAGCGTGTTTCGACCGGAGCGATGAACCGGTTTCTGGACAAGATCGATTTTCAGCGGGCGAGCGTTCCGATGAACCGGAGGGTGAAGATCTATTACATGACCCAGGCGGCCGTGGCTCCCCCGACGTTTGTGCTGTTCACCGACCGGGATGTGCAGCTGCACTTCAGCTACGAGCGGTTTCTGGCGAACGAAATCCGCAGGGCGTTCCGGTTTATCGGAAGCCCGATCTGGTTCAAGGTGCGGGCCCGGAATAAGAAGAAGGCAGAGTAGGGTACCCCCTCCCCTGCCTGTTTCTTGCTAAATTCTTCAAACAAAATGAGTTGAGGGTGGACTTATTTGTCAAAGTCTTCATTCCATTGGGTTTACTTGCAAATTCTTGAAAAGATTAGGGATGCACTGGTTATTTCCGAGTGAAATGGTCGTGTGCGCGGATTTCCGCCCTCGGAAGGTCTACTTCCATGATACGGGAATGGAGGGCGCGGTCGCCTCGATTAAGTGTCATGCAATGTTCAAGTTAGCGCATGGAGGGCTTGACAGGAGCTGGAGTTGAGCCGAGGTGCGAAATGCGGGGGATCCTTCGACTGCGGTCCGTGCGATTCGCCTCCGGCTCGCGCACGAGCTCCGCTCAGGATGACAGCTTTGGGACGGGATGATGGGGAACGAGGGGCGCTAGCTGTCTTTGCGGTAGAGCATATCGCGCATGACGCGGCGGCGTTCGGCGTTGGCCTCGGCGCGGGCCTTGCCCTCGTAGACATCTGTGCTGCTTTTGGAGAGCTCCTGCTCAGCTTCGGGTGTGCTGCAGGAGGGGCAGCGGTTGGCGTAGCCGGGCTTGCCGGGGCGCAGCTCGAACTCCTCTCCGCAGAGGACGCAGGTTTTGATGGGGAAGGCCATGGGGCGATTTTAATGCAGCGAGTCGGCGGGTCAGCAAGTCAGGCAGGCGGGACTTGTTTACGCCGGAGGAGGTGTATAGAGCGTGGGTGTCCAAGGCGCGAAGCTCCACGATTGCGGCAACGGCGGTAGTGGCGGTGTGAGTTGCTGTGCGAGCAGAGGATAACGGCCGGAGAGAAAGAAGATGGCGTAGGCCTCAAGGAAGGTGAAGAGATAGCCGAAGAGCAGAATGGCTGCAATGACTACGACGGCGAGCAGCAGGAGAGCGAGGACTACCCAGCCAGCAATCATCAGCACATGTTCTCCGGCAGAGGCAAGGTGCAGGCCCTTCCATAGACCGAAGGCGACCGCACCGAGCGGAATTCCTGCGAAAAGAGTGACGACGACCAGCACGAGATAAGAGATGAGGGCACCGGCGAGTGCGAGCACGTAGCGCATGAGGACGTAGAGCGCGACCTGGCCGGGTTCGAGGCGAATCAGCGCGAAGATCCGGCGGACAGTCTCGCGCATGGGCGTTGCTTCGAGGGCCATTGAAGGAAGGCCGAAGTCGTGAAGCAGGACGTACGCGGTGGCGATCACCAGGATGAGGATGAGGAGGGCGAGGATGAAACAGAAGACGGCGAGGACGAAGGAGGCGATGTGGCTCGAGCTTCCTTCCTGCTGATGGCTGTCTATGGCACGAATAAGCAAGAGAACCGCCGGAACCATGATGGGAACAAGACAGAGGACGGCGGCAAGGAAGAACAACAGTTTAAGGCCGATCCAGCGCCAGGTAGCGGGACCATAGCGTCTCCAGAGGGGCGCAATCCAGGTTTCGCTGCGAAGAACGAGGTGGAAGAGAACGAACTGCAGGCGCGACGAGAGATAAAAGAGGGCGAGCGCTACGGCGAGGGCAATGACCACACCGATGATGAGGAAGAGAAGGAAGACGCCGGAAAGGAGGGGCGAGGCGCCATGCGCGTGGCGAGCCGGAGAACGAAAAGAACCATTCAAGCCGCCCATCTCCGCGAAGAAGGCGACGGCGGCCAGCTTGAAGAAGAGCCGTGCGTTCTTCTGGCCAAGCAGAAGCAGACGAGTGTGATACCACGCGGGCGAGATGCAGTCGATTGCGCTGAGCGGAGGCATAGTGAGAGTAGGCGAAGCGTAGCACGCGGATGGATTTGTATCGAGACATTTTTGTAGCGATGGGATCGTGCGCCCCCCCACATCTCAAAGGCGAGATGTGGGGCACCCGCGCTGTTGCCGGTTCGAGAAGCAGATCCTCCCGCTGCGCGGAAGGATGACAATTTGGGGGAGGACCGTCTGAGGTTTAGCGATGCAGCCAGGCCTGCCACGCGGCGAGGGCGCGTTCGCACTGGAGGCGGTGGCGCTCCTTTTTGTCGCGGATCTTCTTGCGGAGGGCCTCCTCGAGCGGGGGAAGGAGATCGAAGGTGATGTTGGCGGGTTGGAAGCTCTTTCCTTCCGCGTGGGTGATGTAGTGGGTGAGCGAGCCGTTGGCGGTGAGGCGTGGAGCGGGCGTGGGCGTTAGGTTTCGGGCGAGGGCGGCGGCGTAGCGGCCGGCGAGCAGGCCGGAGGCGATCGATTCGGTGTAGCCCTCGACGCCGGAGAGCTGGCCGGCGATGAGGATCGACGGGTGCTGCCTGAGTTGCAGGGTTTCGGTGAGCAGCGAGGGCGCGTGGATGTAGGTGTTGCGGTGGATCTGGCCGTAGCGCAGGAAGGTTGCGTTCTCGAGGCCGGGGATGAGACGCAGCACGCGCGTCTGGGCTGTGAATTTCAGGTGGTTCTGGAAGCCGACGAGGTTGTAGCTGTCGGCGCGGAGGTTTTCCTGACGGAGCTGCACGACGGCGTAGGGCCACTTGCCGGTGCGCGGGTTGGTGAGGCCGGCGGGCTTCATGGGACCGAAGCGCAGGGTGTCGCGGCCGCGGCGGGCGGTCTCTTCGATGGGGAGACAGCCCTCGAAGTACGAGGGTTGAGGCGAAGTGGAATAGGGCCCGGGGCTAAAGCCCGATTCGGAGCGCGCCAGAGACAGGGGGCTAAAGCCCCCTTCTAATCCGGGGGTGTCTGACTCGAGCGATGCGGCTTTGCAGGTGGGAGGGAGCTGTTCCCATCCTTTGGGTTGGGCGATGTTTTCCCAGGGTTTGGCTTCGACGCTTTCGGCGGCGAGAAGGGCGTCGAGGAAGCGGTCGTACTCCTCTTTGGTGAAGGGGCAGTTGATGTAGTCGGGCGTGCCCTTGTCCCAGCGGGCGGCGAGATAGACCTTGGACATGTCGATGGTGGAGGCGTCGACGATGGGCGAGATGCTGTCGTAGAAGGCGAGGTGCTCGGCGCCGGTGAGGCGTTGGAGCTCGGCGGCGAGAGGCGAGCTGGTGAGCGGGCCGGTGGCGAGGATGGTGAGCGTGTCGGGATCGTCTTCGTTGAGCGTGGTGATCTCTTCGCGGCGGATGGTGATGCGTGGTTGTTGGGCGAGCTGCGCGGCGACGCGGCGGGAGAAGTCGAGGCGGTCGACGGCGAGGGCGTGGCCGGCAGGGACGGCGGAGGCGTCGGCTGCGGCGAGGAGGAAGCTGTTGGCGCGGCGCATCTCCTGTTTGAGCAGCCAGGGCGCGGTGTTTTCGGACTCGGATTTGAGGGAGTTGGAGCAGACGAGCTCGGCGAAGTCGGCGGTCTGGTGCGCTTCGGTGGAGCGGAGCGGGCGCATCTCGGAGAGGATGATCTCGCAGTCGATGTCTGCGGTGAGTGCGGCGGCCTGGAGGGCGGCTTCAGGGCCGGCGAGGCCGCCGCCGATGATGTGAATGCGCTTCATGCTGGGTTTAAGGATACTGGCTTCACCCAGCGTTGTCGGCTCGCCAAGCAAACAGCAGGTTCCTCCCCTTCGCTGTGCTCAGGGTCGGAATGACAACAAGAAAAGCAAGGGCAAAGGCAACGGCGATCAGAAGGATTGCGCGGCGAGGGTTTGGAGGGCGTCGCCGGAGAGGCGCATGATGCGCCACTCGGTGAGCATGCGGGCGCCGATCTTTTCGTAGACGGCGATGGCGGATGCGTTCCAGTCGAGCACGTCCCATTCGAGGCGCGGGCAGCCTTCGTCGATTGCGATTTGGGCGAGGCGCGCGAGCAGAGCTTTGCCGATGCCTTGTTTGCGGAGCGAGGGCGTGACGTAGAGGTCTTCGAGACGGATGCCGTGATGGCCGCGCCAAGTGGAGTAGCTGGTGAAGAAGAGCGCGAAGCCGGCGGGCGCGTTATCCAGCTCAGCGATGAGGGTGCGGAAGCGGATGGGCACGACGGGCGTGAGCGGAGAGATGGCGTCGGGGGCGAGGGAGAAGCCGTCGCGGAGGAGATCAGCTTCGGTGGCGACGACGGCGTCGGGTTCACGCTCGTACTCGGCGAGCTCGTGGATGAAGCGCAGCATGGTCGGGATGTCGGCGGGTGTGGCGGGGCGGATGGAAAGCATAGAGAGAGATCAGAGATTAGAGATTAGAGATTCAAAGACCAGAGGCGCTGTGGTCAGTGAGTGGTTGGGAGTTGAAGGGGGATTTCGAAGCTGTCGAGGGACTTATTGGTGGCCGCCCAGCGGACTTCGCGGAGCTCAAGGGTCGCGCCTTTGAGGACGGGTTCGTCGAGGTCGCGGACGTCATAGTAGAGCCAGCCGGCGGCGGTGGTATGAGGAGCGATGGTGGTGGTCTTGAAGCCGAAGTCATCGTCGTCGGCGAGGATCTTTTTGTCGACGGGAGGGTGGTGGATGGTGATGGCGGGGATGGGCGCGGGCATGGGGATGCGCGTGCCGCGGACGGACTTCAGCTCGAAGAGGCGGCGCTGCAGCTCGTCGTCGGTGGCGGCGTTTTCGGTGTAGTTGTCGGAGGAGATGAAGAGGATGCGGGCGTCGTCGAGCGAGAGAGGCTGCGAGGAGTCGTTGGTGACGATGATGCGGATGGGCATGAAGCCGTGGCTGAGGTAGTCGAGGCGGGTGTGGGGCGCGGTTTCTTTGGTGTCACCGGGGAAGGCGGCGATGGTGATGTGCTCGTTGGAGTGCGTGTCGTGGCTGGCATACTGCGCGGCGGGGAGCGGCGGTTTGGGCTTGCGCGGCTTGTCGGCGCGTGCGACGAGTGTAAGCGGGAGAATCAGCGCGAGCGCTGTGGCGTGGAATACGATGCGGCGGAGCATGCTGCTTGGATTATCCTCTTGACGATGCGACGCGGGCAAAAACGGCGGATGAGCGTGGTACGGGAGCTGTTGCGCGGGCGTGCGCGATGATGCTGGCGTATAGCGCATTGCTGGCGGTGGCGTTGCTGCTGAGTTCGCCGTGGTGGCTGCTGAGGATGCTGACCACGCAGCGATATCGCGAGGGGATGGGCGAGCGGCTGGGACGGGTTCCGGGGCGGCTGCGGGCGGCGGTGCGGGGGTTTGCTTCCGCTGATAAGCGTTCGCGGGTCGTTTGGGTGCATGCAGTGAGTGTGGGCGAGGTGCTGGCGGCGTCAAGGCTGGTGGGGGAGTTGGAGGCTGCGCTGGCGAGTAGTGGCGAGGCGTGGCGGGCGGTTGTGTCGACGACGACGCGGACCGGGCAGGCGCTGGCGAGGGAGCGGTTTGGGGCGGAACGAGTGTTTTATTTTCCGCTGGACTTTGCGTGGGCCGTGCGGGCTTATTTGGGCGTGTTGCGGCCAGCGGCGCTGGTGCTGATGGAGAGTGAGATCTGGCCGCGTGTGCTTTGGGAGTGCGGGCGGGCGGAGGTTCCAGT
>DATAXW010000030.1:0-91232 GCA_036272895.1 Acidobacteriaceae bacterium
GGACGGCGGCGAGGATCTGCTCGAAGACGACGTTGGAGACGGTGCCCATGAGGGTGCGGATCTCGTCGGCGGAGAGCGTGGGTTGGGCAGGTTCTCCGGGCGCCGCGGGCGCTGTGGGCGCGGAGGCGATGGCCTGGTCCATGATGGAGAGCGCGTCGCGCATGGAGCCGTCGCCGGCTTCGGCGAGGAGAGCGAGGGTCGGGTCGTCGGCGGAGATCTTTTCGGCGGTGGCGATGGAGCGGAGCTGGCCGACGATGTCGTCGAGCTTGACGGCGTGAAAGCTGAAGTGCTGGCAGCGCGAGCGGATGGTCTGGGGGATGTCCTCGGGCTGGGTGGTGGCCATCATGAAGACGATGTGGTCGGGCGGCTCTTCAAGGGTTTTGAGGAGGGCATTGAAGGCGGCGTCGGTGATCTGGTGCGCCTCGTCGAGGATGTAGATCTTGTATTTGTCGCGCGCGGGGCGGTAGCGGGCGGCGTCGCGGAGCTCACGGATCTCGTCGATGCCGCGATTGGTGGCGGCGTCGATCTCGATGACGTCGACGGCGTTGCCGGCGCGGATCTCGGTGCAGGATTCGCAGAGGTTGCAGGGCTCGGGGGTGGGGCGGAGGGCCGAACCGATCTGATTGCGGCAGTTGAGCGCGGAGGCGAGGATGCGCGCGATGGTGGTTTTGCCGATGCCGCGATGGCCGGAGAAGATGTAGCCGTGGGCGATGCGGTTTTGCGCGAGGGCGTTGAGCAGAGTGCGGGTGACGTGGTCCTGGCCGACGACGTCGGAGAAGCGGGTGGGGCGGTATTTGCGGGCTAGGACCTGGTAGGGCATCGGCAGGGTTGATTGTAACGTCCGGGCGGGAGCATGAAGACGAGGCCGGATTTCTGTCTTTTGCGCGAGCGCGGCTTCGGTGGAAGCCCACCCGTTCCGACGATGAGGCCGTCGGCACGGATGGGGCACCCGGCGTCTAATTTCCAGGTCTAAACTTAATGGACTTTATCCCACGGCCGAGTTGGTAAATACTTTGCGAAACCTGGCCAATCCGAGGTAGCTACGCCCTCAGGTCGCTGGCGATCCCATTTGTCGAAGTCTGACCGCTCATCAGGCGGAAGACGCTCAACACATTCCAACATCTTGCCGAACCACTGCATGACGCGCCCGTGATGTATGTTGATCACTTTCCCATCGTCGTATTCTTCAGCCATTTGCCACCTCAGAGCCAGATTTTACTCTTCAACATCCCACGCCGATTGGTTCAATGAGTTGCGACCGTTGCCGTGACGGATCAACGCATCGAACCATCTGCTTTTTGGATTGCTAACAATAAACGCACTTCTGGTCAGTGGATGCTTTTAGAGAGGATTATGTACCGGCTTTGCGTTTGGCGAGGCGGGCGCGGCGTTTGAGTTCGGCGTCGGAGAACATGGTGCGGCGGCAGTGGGGTGCGTTGCAGTAGCAGTCGGCGTTGTCGTCGTCGGAGTCGTAGAGGTTGTATTCGTAGACGAGCTCTTCGCCGGGGGCGATGTTGCAAATGGACTTGATGTAGATGCGGCCGTTGTGTTCGAGGGTCTCGCAGTTAGGGGCGCAGGAGTGGTTGACGAACATGGCGGCGGAGAAGCCGTCGATGACGTCGCTGGAGTTGTCGATGCCGAAGAGATAGGTGACGGTGCGGTCGGCGTAGCGCTCGTCGGCGATGGACTTGGAGATGCGGGGGCCGTCGTACTCGAGGACGCGGCGGCCGCGGGGGATGGGGTCGAGGGTGACGACGCCGGCGGCGTGGATCTTGGAGGAGCGGATGAGCAGGCGGGGGGTGGCGGAGGTGGGCGGGGCCTTGCGGCGGGTCGTGCGCGGCATGGGGTGGAGTATAGCAAGGGGATGAAGATGGGGCAGCGGGGAGTGTGCTCCCCGAAGCGTCGAAATACAGGGGTCTCTCCGCTGCGGCCCCGCGGTGCGGGGCCTTCGGTCGAGATGACAGAGTCGGGGGAGATTGGCATTGGAATCTGTGGCCGGAGTTGGGGTCGGTGTCGTCTAATAGAGGGATGCGGTGGTTTGGGCGAGTGGCGATGGCGGCGTGCGTGGCTGCGGGGCTGGGGACGGGCTGTGCGTGGGCGCAGACGCCGGCGAGCCAGGCGAATGAGAGCCCGTGGAAGCAGACGCCGGAGGGCCGGCCGGCGGTGCCGCAGACGCCGATGAACTGCTCGGGCTCGGCGACGATGGGTGGCGACGGGAAGGTGACGACGAGCTCGAACTGCCCGACGGCGCAGGACCAGCCGGTGCCTTCAAATGCAGGGCAGCAGTTCCCGTATCCGGGGGATGCGATGCCAGGTGCGCCGAATGTGCCTGCGGCGAATGCTCCGGCGGCGGCGGGGAGTCAGACGGGCCAGAAGCCGGGGGCGGCAAATCAGGCTCCTGCAAATCCGGGGCAGGAGTTTCCGTATCCGGGGGACAGTGCGGGGGCGTCGAGTTCGAGTTCGAGCTCGGGAGCGAATCCTGGGGCGAATCCGGGCGGGCTGCAGGATGCGGGGAGTTCAGGGAGTTCGAGCGGCAGTTCGGGTGGGGGCGGATGGAGCTCGAGCTCGTCGAACAATAGCAGTGGGAGTGGCGGCGCCGGTGATAGCGGGACGGGTGTGCCCAGTGCGCCTGTGAGGCGGCGGCGGATTCCGGCGGCTCCGCGCGAGACGCCGACGCAGCGTGAGACGGAAGACCTGCAGGTCGCGGGTTTCTATCAGAACGATGGCGACTTTCGCGGAGCGTATCTGCGGGCGAAGGACGCGGTGACGATTGCGGAGGAGGATGCGGATGCGCACCTGGCGCTGGCAGACGCGGCGCGGAAGCTGGGCAAGCTGGACGAGGCGGAGACGAATTACCGCAAGTGCCTGACGCTCGATCCGGTGCCGAAGACGCGGAAGGCCGCGGAGAAGGCGTTGAAGGAGATGACGGGCGGGGAGTAGGTGATTTCCTCTGCGCGCGAACGCACCTTGGTAGGGAGTGGCGGATAGATCGAGGTTGAAAAGGTTTCGGCTGCGGCGCGACCAGCACTATCGGGGTCCTTCGACTCCGCTGCGCTTCGCTCAGGATGACGCGCTTACCCGATTGAGGCGGTTCAGGGGTAGGGGCGGCGGAGGAATGCGGGGAGATCGGTGGGCAGGTCGCGCGGGGATTTGATGGGGTGCTTGCGCTTGCCGCGCGGGGCGGCGGCGGATTCAGAAGTGGGTTCGTCGGATGCGGTCTCGGGGTCTTCGATGAGGTCTTCTTCGACGTGGAGGTAGCGGCGAATGTAGCGGAGCGGATCTTCGGCGACGGCCATCTGGCGGAGGTGGTAGCGCCAGGCGTCTTTGCGGGTGCTGCGGCGAGTGAAGGGTTTGCGGGTGACGGTCTGGATGGAGCCGTCGGGGGCGCTGCGCTGGAAGGTCTGCGCGGCGACCTGGAAGGTGATCTCTTCGCCGGGCTTCCAGAAGCATTGCGCGAATTCGTGGGAGAAGAGCAGAGCGTAGTAGCGGCGCTGCTGGTCGAGGCAGGCGATGGCGGCGTCGGCGCTGATCCAGGGAATGCCCAGACGGGTGGTGTACCAGCGGCGGAGTTCGAAGCCGTTGGAACGGGCGCGGGCGACGACGAGTTGAAGCAGTTCGAGGCGCGTCATGCGAGGCACCTTCGTGTGAACAGATTACTGCGAATCGTAGCCGGTTTCGCGGCGGATGCGTTCGCGGAGGGCGGGATCGAGTGGCGCGGGCGCGATGAGGGCGTTGCGGGACTGGCGGGTTCGCCAGAGGCGGAGCACGAGCACAACGCCAGCGATGCCGAGAAAGAGGACGGCGAAGGGGACGATCCAGGCGACGATGTCGAAGCCTCCGCGAAGAGGCGCGGCGAGGACGGTAGGCCCATACTTGACGACGAACCAGTTCAGCACAGCGGAGTCGGGAACGCCAGTAGAAAGTTCGGTGCGGAGCTCGGAGATCATCTGATCCGAATCGGGACAGCCGACGTGGTTGCACTCGAGAAGGATCTCGCCGCAGCCACAGGGGCAGACGAGCTTGTGACCGAGGGCGTCGAAGCGCGTGGAGGGAGCGCCGGCGCCGAGCATGGCGAAGCAGACGATGGAGAGCAGCGCGATGTGGAGGAGGCGCTTAGGCATGGACGACTGCTTTGGGCTCTTCACCCACCTTAGACGACGATAAAGCCGTCGTCGAAGATGGGGCACCCGGTTTCAGTGGCGGGATTAAGGCGATGGCGGTGCCGAAGATGACAATGCCGACGCCGATCCAGATCCAGTTGACGAGCGGGTTGAGGAAGACCTTGATGATGGGCTTGTCAGTCTCGGGGTTGCGGCCTTCGAAGACGACGTAGAGATCGCGCGCGAGGGTGGAGTGAATGGCGACGACGGTGGCGGTCTGCTGGCTGGCGTTGTAAAAGCGGCGCTCGGGCGCGAGCTGGGTGACCTTTTTGCCGTTGTGGAAGACGTCGAGCAGAGCGTAGTCGGAGTCGTAGTTGGGGTTGGAGTCCTGCGAGTAGGTTTCGCAGACGAGCTTCCAGGAGCCGATCTGGAGGGAGTCGCCGTAGGACATCTCGAGCTCTTTGCTCTGGTTGAAGGCGGAGCCGGCGATGCCGATGAAGAGCACGACGATGCCGACGTGGATGATGTAGCCGCCGTAGCGGCGGGTGTTGCGGCGGGTGAGGAGGATGGCGGACGAGAGGAGATTGCGGCGGCTTTGGACGTGGATGACGTTGGCGCCGCGGAGGAATTCGGTGACGATCGCGGTGATGACGCCGGCGGCGAGCGAGAAGCAGACCAGCGAGTAGATGGCGCCGGTGGAGCTTCCGGCCTCGTTCCAGGGACGCAGGCCGGTGATCATCAGGATGATCGCGGTGGAGAGGATAGCGGCGCAAGGAAGAAGGAAGTTGCGGCGGATGGAGCGCAGCGAGGTGGAGCGCCAGGCGAGCAGCGGGCCGAGACCGGTGAGCAGGATGAGGAAGAGACCGATGGGGACGGCGACGCGATTGTAGAACGGCGGTCCCATCGTGACCTTGGAGCCCTGCACGTATTCAGAAAGGACGGGGAAGAGCGTTCCCCAGAGGATGGTGAAGCAGGCGGCGAGCAGGACGATGTTGTTGAACAGGAAGCTGGACTCGCGCGAGACGAGAGACTGGAGGCTGTTTTCGGCGCGGAGGTGATCGCGCTGGTGGAAGAAGGTGAAGAGGCAGACGGCGAAGACGATGACGAGGAAGGCGTAGAACCAGTCGCCGATGGAGCTTTGCGCGAAGGCGTGGACGGACTGCACCAGGCCGGAGCGGGTGAGCAGCGTGCCGAGGATGGTGAGCATGAACGTCACGAAGATGAGCCAGACGTTCCAGACCTTCATCATGCCGCGCTTCTCCTGCATCATGACGGAGTGCAGGAAGGCGGTGCCGGCGAGCCAGGGCATGAGCGAGGCGTTCTCGACGGGGTCCCATCCCCAGTAGCCGCCCCAGCCGAGCACGGCGTAGGCCCAGTGCATGCCGAGGCAGATGCCGCAGGTGAGAAAGAGCCAGGTGACCATGGTCCAGCGGCGGGTAATGTGAATCCACTTCTCGCCGGGGTAGCGCATCATCAGTGCGCCAAGTGCAAAAGCAAACGGAACGGAGAAGCCGACGTAGCCGAGATAGAGCATGGGGGGATGGATGACCATCTCGGGATATTGAAGGAGCGGGTTGAGGCCGAAGCCGTCGGCGTGGAGCGGGCCGGGCGCGATGGCGAAGGGCGGAGCGGCGAAGACAAGCAGCAGAAGGAAGAAGATCTGAATGCCGCTGAGGATGGTGGAGGCGTAGGCGTGGAGGGTGGCGTCCTGCTTGTCGCGCACGCGCATGACGAAGCCGTAGGCGGCGAGCAGCCAGGACCAGAGCAGCAGCGAGCCCTCCTGGCCGGACCAGAGCGCGGAGAACTTGTAGAGCGCGGGGAGGGCGCGGTTGGTGTGGTGAAGGATGTAGTCGACGGAGAAGTCATTGGTGAAGGCGGCCCAGATGAGCGCGAAGGCGGCGCAGGAGACGACGAGGAAGCTGGCGATGCCGGCGCGGCGGGCGGTTTCGCGGAGGTTTTCGGCGGGCACGCGGAGCTGGCGGCCTGTCGAGAGGGCACGCAGAGAGATTGCGCCGCTGAACAGGGTGTAGACGCAGAGCGCCAGCGCCAGAAGCAGCGCAAAACCGCCGAAGTACGGCATGGGGTGCAGCATGGAGAGCGAGACGACCTCGATCCATTGTCTCAAACTTCAGAGCGGCGGACGGCGCGCGGAGTAGTTTGCGCGGTATGCAGCAAACGAATATCGCGCGGACCGCATCTGAGGAGCGACAGCTGTCCATCCAGCGAGTTTTTCTCCATGGCTGAGGTGTACCGTGCGCCGGCGCAGTGAGATCGTATCGGAACCATATAGGGAACTGCTGCTGAGCGAAGATGATGCGAGCGAGGGTGCAGCGAGAGTTGCTGATAGATAATGTTGCGCAGTGATGAGCGGCGTTCGCGTTCCATCTTCAGAGACAGGGACTGGCCATGGATGTTGATTCTTCGGGGAAGGGACGTGGCCTGCAGCGCTTGTTGGAACGGCATCCCCGGGCTGGATCGCAGCCTCGGGCGATGAGGGTGGGCGGCGCTCTTGTTTCGGTTCTGTTGTGTGGAGTGTTGGCGCAGCCGGGACGCGCGGCGACGAGGCAACAAAACCAGAGCAAGGACCTGACGCGGCTGAGCCTGGAAGAGCTGGGCAATGTGAAGGTGACGACGGCCACCAAGGAGCCGGAAGAGGTATGGAAGACGCCGGCGGCGATCTATGTGATCACGCAGGATGACATTCGCCGCTCCGGGGCGACGAGCATTCCGGAGCTGCTGCGGATGGCGCCGGGCGTGGAGGTGGCGCGC
The DNA here is from genome assembly GCA_036272895.1 of Acidobacteriaceae bacterium. Lineage (GTDB taxonomy): Bacteria > Acidobacteriota > Terriglobia > Terriglobales > Acidobacteriaceae > Granulicella. Next base: position 6,870 of record DATAXW010000030.1, read on the forward strand.
ATCGATTCGGACCACTGGGCGGTGGGGGTGCGCGGGTTCAATGGCGAGTTTTCGAAGTCGCTGCTGGTGCTGATCGACGGGCGGAGTGTGTATTCGCCGCTGTTCGCGGGGGTGTACTGGCAGGTGCAGGATACGTTCTTTGAAGACATCGACCGCATCGAGGTGATTCGCGGGCCGGGAGGGACGATCTGGGGCGCGAATGCGGTGAACGGGATCATCAACATCATTACGAAGAGCGCGAAGGAGACGCATGGGGAGGTGACGTCGGCGGGCGGAGGGAATGTCGATCAGGGACAGGTGGAGTCGCGCTTTGGAGCGAAGGACGGATCGAAGTTTGACTATCGGGTGTATGGGAAGGCCTACATCCGCGGGCATGAGTACCATCCCGACGGAGACAACTTCGATGAGTGGAAGGCAGGGCAGTTAGGGTTCCGGACGGACTGGCAGCTGAACCACCGCGACACGCTGAATGTACAGGGCGATCTGTACCGGGGACGGGATGGGGAGCGGGTGGGGATCTCGTTTTACAATCCGCCGTCGACGGAGGTGATCGATGGAGGGCACCACACGTCGGGCGGCAATGTGGTGGCGAGCTGGCGGCGGCAGCTGCAACACGATTCCGATCTGGAGCTGCGGGGATATTTTGACCGGACGACGCGGTTCAGTCCGCAACTGGATGAGACGCGCAATACGTTCGATCTGGACCTGCTGTATCACCGCACGATTGGAACGCGGCAGGAGGTGCTGATGGGCGTGGGCGCGCGCTGGAGCCCGGATAATATCGGCCAGAAGTTTCAGACGCTGGACTTTGAGCCGCATCAGGAGACGGACAGCATCTATAGCTGGTTTGTGCAGGACCAGATTGCGGTTGTGCCGGACAGGTTGTCGCTGATTGTGGGATCGAAGTTTGAGCACAACAACCGGTCGGGATTTGAGTATCAGCCGAACGTGAGGCTGATGTGGACACCGACGGCGCGGCAGACGCTGTGGGCGGCGGAGACGAGGGCGGTGCGGACGCCTTCGCGGCTGGACCAGGATTTGCAGCTGACGGATTACCTGGCGAACATCAATGGAGCGCCGGTGTTCTTCAGGGTGCTGGGGAACAAGGACTTCAAGTCAGAGGAGCTGCTGGGGACGGAGGTGGGTTACCGGACGCTGATTGCGGGCAAGCTGTATGTGGATGTGGCGGTGTTTCGCAATGAGTACAACCGGCTGTATGGGTACAGCAACTCGACGGTGACTGTGGAGCCGACGCCGGCACCGACGCATCTGGTGCTGGTGCAGGATTTCGCGAACTCGCTGAAGGGCGATACGGCGGGCGGCGAGATTGCGCCGGACTGGAAGCCTGTGCGGTGGATGGAGCTGAAGGGGTGGTACTCATATCTGCACCTGTATGTTCATGACCGGCCGGGCTACACGGACAATCTGAATACGGTCTCGGACAACGGGTCGAGTCCGCATCATCAGGTGATGATCGAGCCGCTGTTCACGCTTCCGCGAGGGGTTGAATTCAATGCGACGTACCGGTATGTGAGCGACCTGCCCGCGCAGACGGTGAAGGCGTACAGCACGGCGGATGCCCGGTTCGGGTGGCGGGCAAATCAGCATTGGACGCTGGCGGTGGTGGGGCGGAATCTGCTGCAGCCGCATCATGCAGAGTTCGGGAGCGACGTCGATACGATTGTGAGGATCAGGAGGGACGTCTACGCCAGCCTGACGTGGACGCGATGAGACGGGCAGCCTGTCTCAGCTGGAGACGCCCTGGTGCGCGTTGACGAGACGGTGGACGCTGGCAAGGAGATTGTCGGGCAGCAACGGCTTGAGGCGGAACTCGACCGAGAGGTTCCTGTACTCGTCTTCGGCGTCGGCCATGCCGCTGATGACAAGCACCGGGACATTGGGCTGGAACTCGCGCAGGTGCGTGATGAACTGCGATCCAGTCATGCCGGGCATGATGTGGTCGGTGATGATGAGGTCGATGGGAGCGGGATACTCGTTGTTGCGGAACTGTTCGAGGGCGCGTTGCGGACTGAGAACGGCGATGACGAAGTAGCCGGCGCGCCGAAGGATGGTCTGGCGCGTCGCGGCCTGGACCGCATTGTCATCGATGAGCAGAATCGTTGCTGGCATTCGTCCTAACCGGGCGGTGGTGCATTGGGACTGAGATGAAGGAGCCTGTGGCCAGCCTTCGGTGTGCGTGTCCTGTGTCTGATGCAAGATCGCGGCGAAAAGGCTGCCTGAGAGCGGTTACATGCCAATTTTCCAGAAGTATAGAGGCTGGTCAAGCGATTGCTTTAACTTCTGCGTCCACAAGAGTAACGAAGAAGGTGCCTGAGATAATGCGGGGATGAAGCGCCGCGTGATCAAGCAGTACGAGTTTGTTCGGAAGATCGGCTCGGGTGGGAGCGGCGTGGTGTTTCTGGCGAACGATACGCTGCTGCAGCGGCCAGTGGTCTTGAAATTGCTTAAGCGCGGCGCGCAGACGGCGGAACAGGTGCGCGTGACGCAGCTGCGAGAGGCGCGACTGGCTTCGGCCATCGATCACCCCAATGTCTGTGCGATTTATGAGGTCGGCGAAGAGGACGATGAGGCGTACATCGTCATGCAATATATCCCCGGCAAGAGCCTGGATAAGGTGATTGCGGAAGGACCGGCGAGCGTGCAGCTGGTGCTTTCAAGCGGAATGCAGATTGCGGATGGTCTGCAGGCGGCGCACAGCCTGGGGATCTTTCATCGCGACCTGAAGCCGGCGAACGTGATGCTGACCGATGGTGGGCTGATCAAGATTCTGGACTTTGGGCTGGCGCGGCAGTTGAAGCGGGAGAAGCAGAGAGAGCCGGATGGGAGCTTCGACCCCTCGATGCCGGGGCAGCCGCCGGAGTTTTCGCCGGGAGCGACGTATACGGCGCGGGGTGGAACGATTGCGTATATGGCTCCGGAGCAGTTTGTGACGGGGCAGAGCAGTGTCCAGAGCGATATCTTTGCGCTGGGGCTGATTTTGTACGAGATGGTGAGCGGGCGGCATCCATTTCACCGGCCGGATGCGCTGGAGATGCAGAGCGTGCGGGCGATCCAGTTTGCGGCGCCGCCGGCGTTGCGAGAGATTGTGCCGGAGATTCCGGTGGAACTGGAGAGCGTGATTCTGCGCTGCCTGGAGAAGCAGCCGTCGGCGCGGTATGCGTCGGCTGCGGAGGTGCGGGAGGGGCTGCGGACGATTTTGAAGTCGCTGCAGCTGGACGAGATGATGATGCCGGGCGAGGGCGCAATCCAGATGTCGTCGCAGCAGCGGCTGGACCTGGAGACGCCGGAGGAAGAGAAGCGCACGACGGGGATTCTCTCGATGCTGGCGGAGCGATTTCGCGAGAGCGCGGCGAGCGGAGAGCCGAAGGGAACGAACATTGTGGTGCTGCCGTTTGTGAACCTGGGAACGACGGAGTCGCAACACTTTTACGGTTATGCGCTGGCGGATGCGCTGGCGGCGCGGCTGGCGAAGATGCCGTCGCTGGTGGTGCGGCCGTCGAGTGCGCTGATGAATGTGCCGACGCGGCAGCTTGATCCGCTGAGCGTGGGGCGGAAGCTGCTGGTGGACTTCGTGCTGGCGGGAAGCTTTCTGCGCTCGGAGCAGGGGTTCGATCTGAACTGGCAGTTGCTGGATGTTCAGCGGCAGAGCGTGCGGACGGGTGGGGCGATCAATGTGGCGTCGTTTAATTTGATTGCGGTGCAGACGGAGATCTGCGACGAGGTGTTTGCGGAGCTGCATGGAAGCGGCGGGCTGACGAGCGGAGCGGGCGAGACGGGAGGCGAGCGGGCGCTGGAGGGTGCGGCTTCAGAGCAGTATCTGCAGGCGCGAGCGCTGCTGTCGTCGTTTATGTCGCGCACAGGAAGCCGGGATGAGCTGGACCGCGCGCGGGAGTTGTTTGAGGGCGTGGTGGCGCGCGATGCGGGGTATGCGCCGGCGTGGACGGGGCTGGGGATTACGCATCTGCAATACGCGCGGCATGGGTTGGGCGGGCAGATGCATGTGCTGGAGGCGCGCAGGGCGTTCGACAAGGCGCTGGAGCGCGATTCGGGGTCGACGGAGGCGAACCTGTACCGGGTGTACATGCTGTTGAGCCGCGGCGAGAAGGAGAGCGCGCGGCACGGGATTGAGCATCTGCTGCAGGAGGCTGGCAACGACTGGAATGTGCACCTGGTGGCGGGGATTACGCTGCGCAACGATGGGCTATATGAGGAGGCGCTGGACCAGTTCAACACGTCGCTGCGGTTGAATCCGTCGAATGCGGCGGTGATCTATAACCATCGCGCGCGGGTGTATCAGTACCAGAACCAGCTGGAGCTGGCGAGCGACGAGATCGAGAAGGGATTGACGCTGGAGCCGCGACAGCCGCTGCTGCGGATCTCCAGGGGCTATCAGGAGATGCGCGAGGGGCAGCTTTCGCGCGCGGTGGACACGCTGGAGCACGTGATCCGCGACGACGCGACGCTGCGGATTGTGTTTCCGACGATTGCGATGTGCTACGTGCAGCTGGGCGACCGGGAGCGCGCGGCGACGTTTATTACCGAGGACGTGCTGTCGGCGGCCGAGGCCGACAATGAGATGGCCTACCGGCTGGCGACGTACTTCGCGGTGGAGGACGATGTAGCGGAGGCGCTGCACTGGCTGCGGCGCGCGATTTATCTGGGCAATGAGAACTATCCGTGGTTCAGCAAGAATCCGGCGTGGAAGGGTGTGAGCGAGAATGCGGACTTCCAGCGGATTCTGGAGGATTTGAAGAAGGTGTATCGAAGGAATCAGAAGAACTGGAAGCGGCTGTTGAGTTGAGCCGGGGCTAAAGCCCACTTTCTCTTTCTTAACCATCTTCAGCGGGCTAAAGCCCGCTGCTAATCCGAATGAAGAAAGCCCTCGCGTGTGGCGAGGGCTTTCTTCTCCTGGTTGGGAGCCCGAAGGATTTTTTGAGGGGGCCGATTGTGCTGGGCCGAGGTACAGCGTGGGCCGAAACTTTAGTGGGCGGGCTGCGCGACCGAGAGCGGCTCGTTGAGGCTGAAGACGAGGCCGAGGCCGATGGGAAGCTCCTGCTGGACTTCGCGCTTGAGCCACCAGATGGTGCCTGCGCCGGCGCCGATGCCGGCGCCCACGACGGCGCCAACGCCTCCGCCGAGCACGGCGCCTGTCACGGCTGCGCCACCGGTGGCGGCGGCGACGGCGGTGAGGGCGGCTTTAGGATGTCCGCCGCCAACGATGGTGCCTTCGGAGTTGACGTGCGCGTTGGAGAGGTCTTCGATGCGGAAGACGTCGGCGTTGAGGCGGCGCGAGGTGCCGTCGGGCAGCGTGATGAAGTCGGGCTGCAGACGGATGGAGGCTGGACCACTGATGCGGTGGCCGCCGTGGATGTAGGAGATGCGGCCGCGAATCTGCGAGCCGGCGGGCAGAAGCACCTCGCCGTGTTGGGTGACCGGCTGGGTGAGCTCGGCGAGGAAGGTGTCGCCGACGTGGCTCTCACTGGTGGAGAGCGGCGTCTGAAGGCGGGCGTGCAGCATGGTGCCTTCGTTCATCTGGCCGGGGATGTCGGGCGCAGTGGTGACGATGCCGGCGTCGGGGTCGGCGGCGGGCGCGGGCGCGCGATGGAGCACGGCGGTTTCGGGTGCGGGCGGAGCGGAGACGATGGGCGCGGCGGGCTGGGTGGCGTAGGCCGGTTGATCGGGTGCAGTCGCTGTTGCAGCGGGCGTGGCGTAGACGTCGGGGGATGGCTTGACGTAGTGCGGCGCGGAGGACGGCGGCGGCGCGGCGGTGATGGTGTCGCCAAGCTGCTCCGGGTGCGAGGTGCCGGTCATCTGTCCGAAGAGCTGCGCGGCGGGCAGAAGGAGAAGCGCGGCGGCGAGTCCGGTGATCGTCAGTGTGGTCTTCATGCAGAACCTCTCGGATGAGCGCACGGGCGCTGGTGATTTGAGGATAGGCGCGGCGCGGGGCTCTGTTTGGAGCTTTCGGGGCGCAAGCATCCGCTGTATTAACAGACGGAAAGAGGAGGCGAAGGTTTGCAGCGTGGATCAGAGGGCGGAGCGCGGAGGCCCGGGGCTGAAGCCCCTTTCTCTTTGCGAAGGATATTCAGCGGGCTAAAGCCCGCTGCTAATCCCATCTGGGCTGAGGTCCCGTTTGATCATAAGCCGTCTTCAGCGGGCTAAAACCCGCTGCTAATCAGGGTCGCGGTGATGAGCGAGTTCAGCGAGGGGTTCTACGCAGCGTCGATGATGCGCTGATAGAAGGCCTCGTACTGGGGGATGATGCGAGACGCGCAGAAGTGGTCCTGCGCAGTGCGGCGGGCGGCGTCGCCCATCTGGCGGAGGCGGTCTGGGTCGGAGAGAAGATCGACGGCGGCCTCATACATGCCGGTGATGTCGCCGACCTCGAAGAGCAGGCCGTTGGGGCTGTTCTCTCCGTCCCCGGTGTCATCGATGAGCTCGGGGACGCCGCCGACGCGGGTGGCGATGGAGGGGACGCGGCAGGCCATGGCTTCGAGCGCGGCGAGGCCGAAGCTCTCCATCTCGGAGGGCATGAGCATGAGGTCGGCGAGCGGGAGGAGCTCGTGGATGTTCTCCTGCTTGCCGACGAACTCGACGCGGTCGGCGATGTTGAGGCGCTTGGCGAGGAACTCGGCGGCGGAGCGCTCGGGGCCGTCGCCGATGAGGAGAAGACGCGCGGGAAGTTTTTGGGCGACGCGCGCGAAGACGGAGACGACGTCGAGGACGCGCTTGACGGGACGGAAGTTGGAGAGATGCGCGAGCAGACGTTCGTCAGGCTGCGCGTACTGCGTGCGTTCGCGTGCGGTGCGAACGGGGTCGCGGCGGTAGAGGTCGCAGTTGACGAAGTTGCGGATGACTTCGATGGGGCGCTGGATGTTGAAGGCCTCGCGGGTGCGGTCGCGGAGGTATTCGGAGATGGCGGTGACGCCGTCGGACTGGTTGATGCCGAAGCGGGTGATGGGAAGGTAGGAGCGGTCGAGGCCGACGAGCGTGATGTCGGTGCCGTGGAGGGTGGTGATGAAGGGAAGATGGATGTTTTGCGCGGCGAGCATCTGGCGGGCTAAAAGTGCGCTGACAGAGTGTGGAATCGCGTAATGGACGTGGAGGAGATCGAGCGAGTAGATCTCGGCGACCTCGGCCATGCGGGTGGCGAGGGCGAGATCGTAGGGAGGGTACTCGAAGAGCGGGTAGTTGGAGACCGGGACCTCATGGTAGTGGATGTTGGCCTCGCGGCCGTTGAGGCGAAAGGGCTGCGAGTAGGTGATGAAGTGGACCTCGTGGCCGCGCGCGGCGAGCTCGATGCCGAGCTCGGTGGCGACGACGCCGGAGCCGCCGTAGGTGGGATAGCAGGTGATGCCGATCTTCATAGGCCAGAGGGGAGAGACGCGGTGCGGTTGCGGGTTGGAGGTTCAGGATCAGAGCTCTGCGTAGTTGATGAGTTGGAGGCCGGATGGGTTCAGGGGATTTGATGAAGATTGGTTGAAGGCGGCGAGCAGGGCGCGGAGCTCGACCTCGCGATGGACGCGCAGGCGGGTGGTGATGGTGTCGAGGTCGCTGTCGTTGTAGCCGGGATGGCAGACGAGCTCCCATGTGCCGTCGGGCATGGTGTTGAGAAGAGCCTGCAGCGTGCCGCTGTTGAGGTGGCCGGTGGCGGAGATGCCGACGGTGCCGTTGGTGGTGCGGATGTGGCCGTGGGCGATGGGCGCGAGCGATTCGAAACGGCGGCGCTTACGCTGGAGCGCGCGGACGAGCAGGCTGCGGCGCGGCGTGCCGCTGAGGGTTGCGGACCAGCGCGGCTCAAATGGGTTGCGGATGGCGGCGATGGAGGTCTGCTGCATCGCTTTGAGGAGGGGGCGAGCGACGCGCGAGAGGATGTGGGCGTGCTTGTGGGTGTCAATGTGGGTGACGTGAATGCCGGCGCGCTGGAGCTTCTGAATCTGCGCGATGGCTTCAAGGGTGATGTCCTCTGCGCGGATGGTGCCGCGGGTGACGGCGAGGGCGAAGCTGACGAGTGACTGACGGAAGCTGCGGCGCGCGTGGTGTTGTTCAGGGCCGAGCAGGGTGGGGATGGTGGAGGGATCGGAGACCGGCTCGCCGTCGAGGAGGGTGATGTGACAGCCGACGCCGAGGGACGGACGGGCGCGGGCGATGGCGACGGCGTCCTCAAAGGCGGGGCCGTTGGCCATGAGGGTCGCGGAGGTGAGGGCGCCGGCGTCGTGGAGCTCGGCGATGGCGCGATTGACGCCGGGGGTCAGCCCGAAGTCGTCGGCGTTCACGATGAGTCGAGCTGACATAGGGAATGGGCTTGCGGGCGTGGAGCTGATCGGCGTCCTGTTAGATTAGACGGCTGCCGGAGAACCTACGTCGCTTTTGATGGGTTTGCTGCTGATTCTGCGTGTTGGAGCGAACGAGTTGACGATGCTTCCGCGGTGGGCCGATGATGCTTCGGGCGCTGTGTGCTTGAGATGGAAGGCGTTGAAGCCGAGCGCGGGAGAGTGTTGATGGCGGAGCTTAACTATCAGTCTGGGTTTGGGAATGAGTTTGCCACGGAGGCGCAGCCGGGAGCGCTTCCGGAGGGGCAGAATGCGCCGCAGAAGAGCAAGTATGGGCTGTATACGGAGCAGGTGAGCGGGTCGTCGTTTACGGCTCCGCGGGGACGGAACCGGCGGACGTGGATGTATCGCATAAGGCCGTCGGTGGTGCATGAGCCGTATCAGCCGTTTGAGAAGAAGACGCAGATGCGGAGCGGGCCGTTTGACGAGGTGCCGACGCCGCCGAACCAGATGCGGTGGGATGCTCCCGAGTTTCCTTCGGGGGCGACGGACTTTGTTGAGGGCATTACGACGATCGGCGGCAACGGCGATCCCGGGCTGCAGGATGGGATGGCCGCGCACATCTATACAGCGACGGCTTCGATGAAGGACCGCTACTTTTACAACGCCGACGGCGAGATGCTGATTCTGCCGCAGCAGGGCGCGGTGCGGTTTGCGACGGAGTGCGGCGTGGTGGAGGTGAAGCCGGGCGAGTTGGTGGTGATTCCGCGCGGGATCAAGTTCCAGGCGGAGCTGCTGGAGGGAAAGGCGCGCGGGTATATCTGCGAGAACTATGGGCAGCAGTTCAGACTGCCGGAGCTCGGGCCGATTGGAGCGAACGGGCTGGCGAATCCGCGGGACTTTCTGACGCCGGTGGCGGCGTTTGAGGACCGCGAGGGCGATGTGGAGGTGGTGTCGAAGTTTCTGGGGAGATTGTGGAGGGCGACGTATAACCACTCGCCGATTAATGTGGTGGCGTGGCATGGGAACTATGCGCCGTACAAGTACGACATGGCGCGGTTCAACTGCATCAATACGGTGAGCTTCGATCATCCGGACCCGTCGATCTTTACGGTGCTGACCGCGCCTTCGCATCTGCTTGGGGTGGCGAATGTGGACTTCGCGATCTTTCCGCCGCGCTGGCTGGTGGCGGAACACACATTCAGGCCGCCGTGGTTTCATCGCAACATGATGAATGAGTTTATGGGGCTGATCTACGGCGAGTATGACGCGAAGGCGGAAGGGTTTCTGCCGGGCGGCGCGAGCCTGCACAACTGCATGTCAGGCCATGGACCGGATGCGGAGACCTTTGAGAAGGCGAGCGTGGCGGAGCTGAAGCCGCAGCATATTAAGGACACGCTGGCGTTCATGTTCGAGACGAGACTGCCGGTGCGGCCGACGCGGTTTGCGCTGGAGTCGAAGATTATTCAGCATGAGTACTACGAGTGCTGGCAGGGGTTGAAGCGGCTGTATCCGGGAGAGATGAAGCCTGGAGAGATGAAGCCGAAATGAGTGCAGCGGAGGACCTGCTGGCAGGTGCGATTGACTACGCGGGGATGTTTCCGCCCGCGGGGCTGAATCTTGAGACGACGGTGCGGAACTATGAGGCGTATCGCGGCGGGCGCAATGCGTGGGCGCTGGGGCGGTTGATTCTGCCGGCGAGTGCGCTAGCGGAGTTCGTGGACCGGTGGCCTGCGCTGGCGAGGGAGTGGCCGCTCAGTGTGTTGCTGAGCGGGGATTTTGCTGCAGAGATCGAGCGCGCGGCGGGGCTGGGGCTGCGGTTGGATGTGGTGGAGTGCAGGGCGGCGGGCGTGGAGCAGGTGGCGGAGCTTCGGCGGCTTTTGCCGGAGGCGACGATTTTTGTGGAGGCCGCGGTTGGAGACGAATTGGACACGTGGCTGGCGGCGATTGCGGGCGCGGGTGCGTGCGCGAAGATACGGATGGGTGGAGTGGTGTCGGGTGCGATTCCGCCGGCGACCGCCGTGGCGGAGTTTCTCGCGGCGTGCGCGCGGCGCGGGGTGCGGTTGAAGGCGACGGCTGGGTTGCATCATGCGATTCGTGCGGCTCAGGCGCTGACCTATGAACAGGGGAGCGAGCGGGCGATGATGCACGGCTTCGTCAACTTTTTTGTTGCCTGCGCGATTGTTTGCTCGGGAGGAGATGCGAGCGAGGCGGAGGCTGCGCTGGCGGACGGCCTGGCGGCGGACTTCCGGTGCGATGAGCGGCAGTTGCAGTGGAGAGGATGGAGTTTTACGGGGGACCGGATTCGGCAGATGCGCGAGAGCTTTGCGGTGGGCTTTGGGTCGTGCTCGTTCGTTGAGCCTTTGGAGGATCTGCGCGTGATGGGGTGGGTGCGATGAGCGGTGTACTCGACGAGAGCTGGACGTGGAAGAGCTGGGTTGAGGCTGCGAATGTCGCGGGGTGCGGGTTTCCGCTGCAGAATCTGCCGTTCTGCGCGTTTCGCATGAGCGATCAGCAGCCGCATCTGGGAGTGGGGATCGGCGACCGGATTCTTGATCTGCACGCGGCGTCGCGGATCGGGCTATTGAAGCGTTTGCCGAAGGAGGTACGCTTCGCTTGTCGAGCGACCTACCTGAATGACTTGATGGAGTGCGGGGATGCGGGGGTGGCGCGTCTGCGGCGGGCGCTGATGGCGATGCTTGCAGAGGGCGCTGATGAGACGCAGAAGGAGGCCGTGCATCGATCGCTTCGCGCGATGGAAGGCACTGTCTTCTGCAAGCCGGTTGCGATCGGCGATTACACCGACTTCTATGCGTCGATTCATCATGCGACGAATGTGGGGAGGCTGTTTCGGCCGGACCAGCCGTTGATGCCGAACTATAAGTGGGTGCCGATCGGGTATCACGGGAGAGCGTCGTCGATTGTGGTGAGCGGAACGCCGGTGGTAAGACCGCAGGGACAGAGGAAGTTGCCGAGTGCGGAGGCTCCGGAGTTTGGGCCGTCGCGGCAGCTCGATTACGAGTTGGAGCTGGGGGCGTATGTCGGCGAGGGAAATGCGCTGGGATATCCGATTGCGATCGATGACGCAGAGCGGAGGATCTTTGGGTATTCGCTGGTGAATGACTGGTCGGCGCGGGATGTTCAGGCGTGGGAGTATCAGCCGCTGGGGCCGTTTCTGGGAAAGAACTTTGCGACGACGGTGTCGCCGTGGGTGGTGACCAGTGAGGCGCTGGCGCCGTTTCGTGTGGAAATGGCGGCGAGAGCGGAGGGTGATCCGCGGCCGCTGGAGTATCTGGCGGCGACGGATGTGCAGCACGCGGGAATCAGTGTGCAGGTGGAGGTTTGGCTCTCTTCAGAGGCGATGCGGGCGAAGGGGATGGAGGCTGTGCGGCTGTGTGCGGCGAATGCGCGCGATCTTTACTGGAGCTTCGCGCAGATGGTGGCGCACCACACGAGCAACGGATGCAATCTCGAAACGGGAGACCTGCTGGCGAGCGGGACGATCTCCGGGCCGGGGGATGGCTCGCGCGGATGTCTGCTGGAGATGACCCGGCGCGGGGCGGAGCCGGTGCGATTGCCGACGGGCGAAGTACGGAGTTTTCTTGAGGATGGCGACGAGGTGACGCTGCGCGCATTCTGCGAGCGCGAGGGGCTGCCGCGGATCGGGTTCGGGGAGTGCCAGGGACGCATCGTTCCTGCTAGGCTTCCAACCGGGTGACCTTCACGAAATCGTGACGAGCGCCAGAGCCTGAGCGAGTACCAAATCGTCTTACAGGTAAGGGGTGGAACTATGGCAGCGATTGCTCCGAGTCCGCAGGCAGCCGCACAGGATTTTTTGCCGCTGAAGGGGACGGACCATGTTGAGTTCTACGTCGGGAATGCGCGGCAGGCGGCGTACTTCTATCGCACGGCGTTTGGGATGTCGCTGGTGGCGTATGCGGGGCCGGAGACGGGGCGGCGCGACCGGGCGTCGTATGTGCTGCAGCAGGGGAAGGTGCGGTTTGTGCTGACGACGGCGCTGCGGCCGGAGTCGGAGATTGCGGCGCATGTGCATAAGCACGGCGATGGCGTGCGCGCGATTGCGCTGTGGGTGGATGATGCGCGCAGTGCGTGGGAGGAGACGACGAAGCGTGGGGCGCGGTCGGTCGAGGAGCCGAAGGTTGTCGAGGATGAGAACGGGCGTGTGGTGATCTCGAGTATTGCGGCGTATGGAGACACGATTCATACGTTTGTAGAGCGCAAGGACTATCGCGGGGTGTTCTTTCCGGGCTATCAGGCGGTGGAGAGCGATCCGGTGGCGCGGCCGGTGGGGCTGCTGCATGTGGACCACATTGTGGGCAATGTGGGCTGGAATGCGATGAACGAGTGGGTGGACTTTTATGCGAAGGTGATGGGGTTCTCGCTGTACCAGCACTTTGACGACAACGATATTTCGACGGAGTACTCGGCGCTGATGTCGAAGGTGATGGCGAATGGGAACGGGTATGTGAAGTTTCCGATCAATGAGCCGGCGGAGGGACGGAAGAAGTCGCAGATCGAGGAGTACCTGGAGTTTTACGGCGGACCAGGCGTGCAGCATATTGCGCTGGCGACCAAGGACATCCTGGATACGGTGACGAAGATGCAGGCGCAGGGTGTGAGCTTTCTGACCGTGCCGCATACGTACTATGCGGAGCTGCAGAACCGCGTGGGCAAGATTGACGAGCCGGTGGAGGAGCTGGAGAAGCTGGGGATTCTGGTCGACCGCGACGATGAGGGGTACATGCTGCAGATCTTTACGCGTCCGGTGGAGGACAGGCCGACGGTGTTCTACGAGATCATTCAGCGCAAAGGAAGCAGAAGTTTTGGGAAGGGGAACTTCAAGGCACTGTTTGAGGCAATTGAGCGCGAGCAGGCGGCGCGCGGCAATCTGTAGCGAAGTTAAATTGTGGAAGGGAATGGTGGGCAGTGAGGGACTCGAACCCCCGACATCCTGCTTGTAAGGCAGGCGCTCTAACCAGCTGAGCTAACCGCCCATGCGGTGTGAGTTCAAGTATAGCGAAGCGGCCTCGATGGATGATCGAGGAGCCTGGGCTAAAGCCTGTGTTTCAGAGACGGGAATTTCCGCGGGCTAAAGCCCGCGGCTAATCCGGAGAGTGTGGATCGATTGAAGGCTCTTGATTGAGCGCTATTGGATGTAGGGCCAGCCAGAGGAGTCGAAGTAGAGTTTGCTGAGGCCGAGCGTGGGTGTGCCGCCGGTGTTGCCGTCGTAGTAGTGGTAGACGAGGATGGGCTGCGTGCCGACGAGGGTAACGCCTTCTCCGCCGGGGCCGTAGATATTGTTGTGCGAGCTGAGCAGGATGGTGCCTCCGCCGGTGGCGAGATCGAGGCCGCCGCGATCGAGGAAGGGGCCGGTGGGCGTGGTGGAACGGCCGACGATGATGCGGTAGGTGCTGGCGGTGCCGTTGCAGCAGACGTTGATCGACGCGAGGTAGTAGAAGAACTGGGTGCCGTTGACGACGGCCGGATAGATGAAGGAGCCTTCTTCGCCGGCGCCGCGAGCCGCGATGTTATAGAGCGCGCTGTTGGAGGCGAGGCGGAGACCGGTGGCGGGATCGAGCTGGAGGATGTGGATGCCATCGTTCCAGGAGCCGAAGGAGAGCCACCAGTTGCCGCTGGAGTCGATGAAGGGAGCGGGATCGATGGCGTTGAAGGTGGTGGTGCAGCCGGACGTGGTGCCGCAGGAGGAGATGATTTTTCCGGCATCGACCCACGGGCCGCTGGTGCTGGTGCTGGTGGCGAGAGCGATGACGGCCTCAGGTCCACTGTTGGAGCCGGCGACGGCGGGGTTGGTGTAGATGGGGATGGAGTAGTACTGGTAATAGACTCCGTTGGCGTACAGGACGCTGGGAGCCCAGATGTCGGTGCGGCCGGCGGTGCCGGTGGTGTTTTCGCTGGCCCACCAGGAGAAGTCGGGGTTGATGTCGCCGTTGGCGGAGGCGGTGAAGGTGGACATGTCAGGAGAGCTGGCGAGGGTGTTGTGCGTGCCGTAGAGCCAGAAGGTGCCGCTGGGGTCCTGAAGCATGTTGGGGTCGTGGACGAAGATGCCAGAGCCGGTGACGGAGAGCGGAGCGGGGTAGGCGGCGGCGCCGGTGTCGGTGAGCGCCCACTCCTGGCAGGTGCAGCCGGTGCCGGTGGTGGCGCGGGCGGCCTGGTCGATGGAGGCGGGGGAGGATGAGGTGTCGACCTGCAGATAGAGGCCGCTGTTGATGTTTTTGACGAGATAGTTGCCGTCGGTGAGTTGGTAGAAGCTCCAGAGATGATCGTTGGTTCCGTTGTCCGCCCATTGCAGCGCGAGGGCACCGGCGGCAGTGGAGGCGCTGGCGATGCCCATGACTTGATGGGTGAGCATGTCTTCGATGTTGTATTCATTGCTGCCCATGGGCATGAAGTGCCAGAGTTGATCGCTGGTGCCGGCGTCGGCGGACTGCGAGAGGCTGGCGCCGGCGGTCTGGCTCTGGGAGGCGATGCCGAGCACGTTACTGCTGCTGGCGTTCTTGATTTTGAACTGCGTGTTGTCGCTGACGGCGACGAGGGTGCCCATGTCCGGCGTGGTGGGAGGCGGGTTGGTCGTGCCACCACCGCCGCTGCCGCCGCCGCAGCCGGCGAAGAGTAGCGGCGCGAGGGAGAGAGCGGCGAGGGCGAGCACGGTGCGTGAGGAGAACGGATGGTTGGGCATGGAGTCTCCAATGTTTTGTAAGCGGTTACATCTCAAGATGCGCGATCTGTGTGTGAAGGGTGGAGTTCCTTTAGTTGAGTTTGTAGGCGGCGTCGCTCCAGAGCAGTTCGCGACGGAGTTCGTGAAGCTGGGTCTCGGCGGTGATGCGGACCATCTCGATGCCGGCGATCCCGGCGAAGTCTTCGAGGTGTTCGAGGGTGAGGGCCTGGCTGAAGCTGGTGTGGTGCGCTCCGCCGGCGTAGATCCAGGCGGCGGCGGCGATCTTGAGGTTGGGACGCGGCACCCAGAGGGCGCGGGCGACGGGGAGCTTCGGCAGCGGGTGTGAGGGTTTGACGACGTCGATCTCGTTCACGATGAGGCGGAAGCGGTTGCCCATGTCGACGAGAGAGACGACGACGGCTGGGCCTGCGGAGGCGGTGAAGACGAGGCGGACGGGATCGGCTTTTCCGCCGATGCCGAGCGGATGCACTTCGAGCGTGGGCTTGTCGCGGGTGATGGAGGGGCAGACCTCAAGCATGTGCGCGCCGAGGACCCTGGGCGTGCCGGCGAACTCGTAGGTGTAGTCCTCCATGAAGGAGGTGCCGCCGGGAAGGTTCTGCGCCATGACCTTCATGAGGCGGACAAGCGCGGCGGTCTTCCAGTCGCCTTCGCCGCCGAAGCCGTAGCCTGCGGCCATGAGGCGCTGCGCGGCGATGCCGGGTAGCTGCGTCATGCCGTGCAGATCTTCAAAGGTGTCGGTGAAGGCGCCGAAGCCGCCCTCTTCGAGGAAGGCACGGAGGCCGAGCTCGATGCGGGCGGCGGCTTTCAGGGAGTCCGGCTTGTCGTGTGGAGGATTGATGGTGTAGGTGTCGCGGTACTCGGCGACGAGGCTGTCGACGTCGGCGTCGGTGAACTGATTCATGCGATCGACGAGGTCGCCGACGCCGTAGCCGGAGACAGTGAAGCCGAAGACGCGCTGCGCTTCGACCTTGTCGCCTTCGGTGACGGCGACGTTGCGCATGTTATCGCCGAAGCGCGCGATCTTCAGGGTCTGCGACTCGTTCCAGGCGAGCGCGGCGCGGGTCCAGGCGGCGATCTCGTGGAGCGTGTCGGGGTCCTGCCAGAAGCCGACGACGACCTTGCGCGCGAGGCGAAGGCGTGCGGTGATGAAGCCGAACTCGCGGTCGCCGTGCGCGGACTGGTTCAGGTTCATGAAGTCCATGTCGATGGTGCTGTAGGGGAGCTCGCGATGGAATTGGGTATGGAGATGCAGGAAGGGTTTGCGCAGGGAGCTGAGGCCGGCGATCCACATCTTTGCGGGCGAGAAGGTGTGCATCCAGAGGATGAGGCCGATGCAGTGCGGTTCGCGGTCGGCCTCGCGGCAGAGGTGAAGGATCTCGTCGGCGGTGGTGAGCGTGGGCTTCCAGATGACGCGGACGGGAAGGGTGCTCTCGCCGTCGAGGGAAGCGGCGATGGTGCGCGAGTTCTCTGCGACCTGCGCGAGAGCCTGCGGGCCGTAGAGGTGCTGGCTGCCGGTGACGAACCAGATCTCCTTCTGGGCTTTGCTGCTCAACGTGGCTGTTCCTTTCCGGGGGATCGTCGCGATTTCGTGCGTTTTCCTTTTGTAACCGCTTTCTTTTGAGGGGGTAAAGAGAAGCGCCGGAAGAATATCACATCCGTGAGGGGAGAGACGATCCACTTTTGGGATGTTTCCGATCGTCGACAAAACTCTATGAAGCGGGGTGTTCAGGAAGCCGATGATTGGGGCCATCGTCTACAATCTGGCTGGCTTAAAAGCGGGCCGGCTTCCTGTGCCGTAATATGTAACCGATTTCATGGGCAGGTTTATCGGGGATGATTCGCTCAAACAGAAGGAGGAGTTGGCTTATGCAGTCTGTGTTCAGGACAGGTGTTTCATTCGCCGATTTGTCTCAGGTTTCCATGCGGCTTCGTCTGCGCAGCGCGCTGCTGGGGCTGGCGATTGTGACGCTCTGTGCGTTTGCAGGCGCTTCCGCGCAGAAGCAGGACGCGACGCAGGGGATGATGATGCCACCGGCGCAGCTGAGGATCGATCCGGCAAATATCGTCTCGCCGGTGAGCCCGACGCTGTACGGCATGATGACGGAGGAGATCAATCATGCGTTCGACGGCGGCCTGTATGCGGAGATGCTGATGAACCGCACGTTCCGCGGAAGCTGGCAGGGCGTCGAGCACTGGGACCTGGTGCGGCAGGGAAATGCGGACGCTTCGATGGAGCTTGACCGGACCAGCGGACCGAGCACGGCGCTACCGTACAGTCTGAAGCTCACGGTGGGTGTGGCTTCCGAGAGCAGCGAGGCGGGTGTGAGCAATTCCGGGTATTGGGGCATTGCGCTGAAGCCGCACAGGCTGTATCGGGGATCGTTTTATGGCGAGTTCGATGAGGCTGCGATGGGACCGGTGCGTGCGGAGCTGATCAGCGACGATACGGGCGCGGTGCTGGCGAAGGCGGAGATTCCAGTGCATAGCGGAGGGTGGTCTCAGTACCACTACACGCTGACGACGGGAGCGACTGCGGCCTCCATGAAGAACCATCTGGAGCTGACGGTGGCGCATGCGGGGACGTTCCGGCTGCAGCTTGTCTCGTTGATGCCGCCGACGTTTCACGATCGTCCGAATGGAAACCGGACGGACCTGATGGAGCGCATGGCGGGATTGCATCCGCACTTTCTGCGGTTGCCGGGCGGCAATTACCTGGAGGGCGACACGCTGCGGGATTGGTACAACTGGAAGGAGACGATTGGGCCGCTGGTGGACAGGCCGGGGCATCAGGCGCCGTGGACGTACTGGTCGACGGATGGCTTGGGGCTGCTGGAGTTTCTGGACTGGTGCGAGGACCTGAAGATTAAGCCGGTGCTGGCGGTGTATGCGGGCTACTCGCTACGCGGTCAGCATGTGAATCCAGGACACGATCTTGAGCCGTATGTGCAGTCGGCGCTGGACGAGGTGCAGTATGTGACCGGCGATGCGAGCACGAAGTGGGGGGCGGAGCGCGCGAAGGATGGGCATCCGGCGCCGTTTCCGTTGCATTACATCGAGATTGGCAATGAGGACTGGTTCGACAGGTCAGGGAGCTACGATGCGCGGTTTGCGCAGTTTGCGAAGGCGCTGCACAAGGCGTATCCGCAGTACAAGCTGATTGCGACGACGCGGGTGAACGAGACCGAAGCCGACGCGCAGCCGGATGTGATCGACGACCACTATTACAAGCCGACGAACGAGATGCTGGACTTTACGCATCACTACGACGATGCGCCGCGCACGGGGCCGAAGATTTTTGTGGGCGAGTGGGCGACACTTTCGGGCGCGCCGACGCCGAACTTTGGCGGGGCGCTGGCGGATGCGGCGTGGATGACGTCGATGGAGCGGAACAGCGACCTGATTGTGATGTCTGCGTACGCTCCGCTTCTGGTGAATGTGAATCCGGGAGCGTCGCAGTGGGGGACGAACCTGATCGGATTCAATGCGGCGGCGACGTATGCATCGCCGAGTTACTATGCGCAGGCGCTGTTTGCGGGACATCTGGGCGATGGCACGGCGAAGACGGCGCTGACGGGCGGCGGGAAACGTTTCTACTACTCGGCCACGGTGGATACAAAGGACCATGTGCTGCATCTGAAGCTGGTGAATGCCTCGAACGAGGAGCAGCCGCTGACGGTGGAGTTAACGGGGGTTCATGGAGCGCGTGTGGCGAAGATGAGTTCGCTGCATGCGGCGAGCTATGAGGCAACAAATTCCATCAACGATCCGAACTTCATCCATCCGGTGGAGTCGACACTCAAACTTTCGGGGGAGACATGGCATCATGCGGTGCCCGCGCTCGCGATTGAGGTGATCGATATCCCACTGCGCTGATCGTTTAGCACGATTGATTTGTTAGAATTCGGCAGCTTCGGTTTCGTTAGACAGATGTCTCTCCCCTCTGCATTTGTGGCGGAGGTGAGAGGCTTCCAAGACCCAAAGGCCGAGTTTTAGCAATGAGTATGGGTGCAAAATTCCGTTGGCCGCTGCGGGTGCTGGTGGTTGTTTTGACGATGGCGGGCGCGAGCTTTATGGTGCGGGCGGTGCGCGCCGGCAGTGAGACGGACACGGCGAAGATCGAGCGGCACGCGTACAGCGAGAGGGTCGCCGCGACGTATAACAGCAGGTTTGGCTCAGGCCACTTTCTTCCATCGAACGCGACGACGGATGATGGAGAGTTTATTGACCCGAAGAGTTTTCTGACGGCGAAGTACTGCGGACATTGCCATCAGGAGGCGTATGCGCAATGGAGGCAGTCGGCGCATTCGAACTCGAATCGTCCGCCGTGGTATCTGCGCAATGTGGGTCTGCTGGATACGGGCAAGGGAATCGAGTATTCGCGGCACTGCGAGGGCTGCCACGATCCGGTGGCGCTGTTTGCCGGGGCGTTGACGGAACACGGACCTGGACGGAAATCGTATGACGACGACGGCGTGACCTGCGAGACCTGCCATTCGATCACCAGTGTGACGACGCGTGGCACGGGAAGTTATGTGATGGGAACTCCGGCGGTGCTGGTGGATGAGAACGGACAGCCGATTACGCGGCCAGTGAGCGATGCGGAGATCCTGGCGCATCTGGACCGGCACAGCAAGGCGGTGATGCGGGACATTTACCACAGCTCGGAGTTTTGCGCGGCGTGTCATGAGGCGGCGTTGCCGCACATGTTGAATGATTACAAGTGGCAGCGGGCGATCTCGCTCTATGACGAGTGGCAGGCGTCTTCGTTTGCGAAACAATCGCCGCTGCCGTTTTATGTGAAGGACTCGGTCTCCACCTGCCAGACGTGTCATATGCCGCGGGAGGTGCTGGAGCTGAAGGACCAGGGAGCGAAGCAGGGCAAGCTGGCGTCGCATCGCTGGCTGGGTGCAAACACGGTCATCCCACAGTACTACGGGTTTGATGAGCAGTTGCGACGCACCGAGCAGTTCCTTCAGAACAACGTCTTCAACGTCGATCTGTTCGCCGTGGAGCACGGAGACGGACGCAACAGCTCGAACCCGGCGAATGTCTCAGCTCCGCTGGGCGTGGTGGACTATCATGTCGCGCCTGGAGAACAGCTGACGGTGGATGTTGTCATCCAGAACAAAGGAATCGGCCACAGCCACGTGCCCGAGCAGCGCGACATGTATGAATCGTGGGTGGATTTCACGATCAAGGACAGCAGCGGAAAGATTTTGTGCGAGAGCGGATTCCTAAAGCCGAACGGCGATCTGGACAGCAATGCGCATAGCTTTACCAACCGGCTGATCAGTCCGCAGGGAACATTGAACACTCTGCACGAGGTGTGGAACACGCGGATTGTGGCGTACAACAACACGATCCAGTCGGGGCGCGCGCAGGTAGTGCGCTACAGCTTCCAGATGCCGAGTGGAGCGACAGATGCAGTGACGCTGACGGCGACGGTGAAGTACCGGCGGTTCGACCAGGTCTTTATGGACTTCGGTATGGCGAAGCACTATATCGAGCCGGTGGTGGAGATGGCGTCGGCGAGCCGCGTGATCCGCGTGGGGGACAATCCGCCTACGCCGCCGACGAAGGGCGAAAACCCGGAGTGGATGCGCTGGAACAACTATGGCATTGGTCTGCTGGATGCGCAGCAGTATGCGGCGTCCTATGATGCCTTTCGGCATGTGGCGAAGCTGCGGCCCGACTATGCGGATGCGTACACGAACATGGCGATCGTGGACATTCAGTGGGAGCGGTATGACGATGCGCGGCCGAACCTGGCGAAGGCGCTCGAGCTTTCACCACAGAATGCGCGTGCGTTGTATTACCGCGCGCTGGTGGAGCGCAACAAGGGCGAGCTGGATAAGACCATTGCCGACCTTGAAGAGGTGGCGAAGGAATTCCCGCTGTCGCGCGATGCGCACCGCGAGCTAGGGTTTACGTTCTATCAGTTGCATCGTTACCCCGAGGCGTTGAAGCAGTATGAGGCGCTGCAGGAGATCGCTCCGGACGATCTTGCGGCGCACTATAACCTAGCGATTCTCTATCGGCGCCTGGGTGTGAGGGACAAGTCATTGCGCGAGGCCAAGGAGTTCGCCGAGCAGAAGGACGATCCGACGGCCAACACCTACGCGCTGGAGTTTTTGCGGAACCATCCGGAGCTGGCCAATGAGAGCGTTCCGTGGCACACCCATGAGCTCGTGATGCCGCAGACGAGTGCGAGCACCAGCGCGGCGAGTGGAAGCGAGGGCCACGCACGATGAGGACAGACCACGGCGTGTTCCGCGCTGCGTGTGCTGATCGGGCCGGAAAGGAGACGTGGGGGCGCATTGCGGCGGCGCGCGTTCTGCTGATGGTTGCCGCGCTGCTGCTTGTGGTGGGCGGTTTTGTGCCGCAGCCGGCGGTGCATGCCTCGCGAAAGAAGGACCGCGCGGAAGGGGCGGTGCTGTTCAAGGACAAGGGCTGCGCGCATTGTCACAGCGTTGACGGGCATCGGGTGGGCGACGGGCCGGACCTGGGCACGGTGGGCAAGCAGCTGCACAAGGCGCAGATTGAGCACCAGATTCGGGATGGCGGCAAGGAGATGCCAGCGTTTGGCGATATGCTGACCAACGATGAGGTGAAGAAGCTCGTCGATTACCTGGCGCATAGGAAGAAGCTTCCAGCGGGCGCCGAGACCGAGTGAGCGGTTTCAATCATCGAGAGGAGCGGCTTGCAATGTCTCTGTCGATAAAGAGAGTGTTGGCTGTTTTGGGATGTGCGGTGGTGCTGGCGCCGGCGTGCTCTGTTCGGGCGCAGCAGCCCCATGCGTACCAGCTGGAGGGAGCCGTGGCGTACACGCACGATCCTTCGATTGCCAAAGATGGAGGGACCTACTACGTCTTTGCGACGGGAAAGGCTTTCGGCGGAGGTCAGCTTCCGATCCGGTGCTCGGAGGATCTGGTGCATTGGCGGATGTGCGGCCACGTGTTCGATGCGATTCCACAGTGGATTCAGCAGCGGAGTCCGGGGACGACGGAGCTGTGGGCGCCGGACATCTCGCACTCGCACGGCGAGTACCGGCTGTACTACGCGTATTCGCTGTTCGGGAGAAATCTCTCCGGCATTGCGCTGGCGACGAACAAGACGCTGGACCCGAAGAGCCCGGACTACAAGTGGGTGGACAAGGGGTTGGTGCTGGAGTCGAAAGCGACGGACGACTTCAACGCGATCGATCCGAATTATGTGGAGGACACGCATCATCACGCGTGGCTTGCGTTCGGGAGCTTCTGGAGCGGGATCAAGATGAGGGCGCTCGATGCATCGACGGGGATGCTGTCGAGCGAGGATACGAAGCTGTACTCGCTGGCCTCGCGGCCGAAGCCGGCGCATCCCGTGCCGCAGAAGTTCGACCCGGAGCATCCGACGCTGCCGCCGGACTGGCAGGCGATCGAGGCACCGTTTGTTGTTCCCCATGGCGGTTTTTACTACCTGTTCGTGTCCTTCGATCTCTGCTGCCGCGGAACGAAGAGCACCTATCGAACGATGGTGGGGCGATCGCGCTCGATTACGGGGCCGTATGTCGACAAGGAGGGAGTGCCGATGATGCAGGGCGGAGGGTCGCTTCTGCTGGGGCCAAACCAGCGCTGGCTGGGGCCGGGCGGCGAGTCTGTGCTGCTGCAGCATGGCGGCCCGGACCTGATTGTCTTTCACGCCTACGATGCGCAGACGGGAAGGCCCGGGCTGCAGATCTCGACGCTGGTGTGGCGTGACGGATGGCCCGCGGCTGCCCTGGGCGATTGATTAAGAAGATGAAATTTGCCAATGAAGGAGTAAAGTGGCGGCGAGCGCCGAGGATGGATATCCGCGTCGCTCAACGGGTTCAGAGTACGAGAGCGATATGAACATTACCGCAGTGGCGAAGCGAGCGGGTGTCTCGACGGCGACGGTCTCGCGCGTGATGAATGGGACGGCGAATGTGAGTCCCGAGACCGCGGAGCGCGTACGAGAGGCGGTCGAAGCGCTGAATTTTTATCCTGACGTGAATGCGCGTGCGCTGGGTTCGGGGCGCAGCGGACTTTATGGGCTGATTATCTCGGACATTACCAACCCGTACTTTCCGGAGCTGGTGAAAGCCTTTGAAGACATTGCGGTGGAGCATGGGCAGGACGTGCTGATTGCCAACACCGACTACGATCCGAAGCGCATGGAGACGTGCGTCATCCGCATGCTGCAGCGGAAGGTGGATGGGGTGGCAGTGATGACCTCAGAGATGGAGGAACGCCTGATACGGACATTCAGTCAGCGTCAGATTCCGACCATCTTTATGGATACGGCGACGGCGGTGAAGGGCGCGAGCACGGTGAATGTGGACTACGCGGCCGGCGTAGCGCAGGCGATGCAACATTTGTTCTCGCTGGGGCACAAGAGGATTGCATTTATCAGCGGACCGCTGACGCTGGCTTCGGCGCGGACGCGGGCTGATGCCTTTCAGAAGGCGCTGAAGGATCACGGGCTGCCGGTTCCTGCAGGCTGGCTGCAGGAGGGCGACCATCGCGTGGAGGGTGGCCACCATGCGATGAAGCAGATCCTCAAGTCGGGAGACCTGCCGACGGCGGTGATGGGATCGAACGATCTGACGGCGATCGGCGCGATGGGCGCGATTCACGAGAGCGGATTGCAGGTTCCGGGCGACATCTCGGTGATCGGGTTTGACGATATCGAGCTGAGCGGGTATACGTCGCCCGCGCTGACGACGCTGCATGTGCCGCGCCGGGAGTTGGCGGCGATGGCGTTCCGCAGCCTGTTCCGGGGCCGCGAAGAGACTCCAGCGAAGAACAGCCGGAAGCGCGACCATACGATTGAGCCGCGACTGCTGATCCGGCAATCGACGGGGCCTGCCCGGCAGGAGGAAAAGGTAATCGCCGGTGGGGCACGGCGGGGACGCGCGTAGGGGATGGTGAGGCGTCTGCTGCACTTCTGCCGGAGGCGGGAACCGAGCGCATGTAATCGCTTGCATAGAGCATGCGCGGTAAGGCATGCTGGAGACCTCAAGAGGAGCTTTGTGACCAGGAGACTTTTTGCTGCGCTGGTGTTGGTGCTGGCCTCGGCTGCATCGCTTGGACAGAGTGCGCCGGAGCGGTGGACGGAGGCGAAGGCTAATGCATGGTACGCGCAACAGCCGTGGCTGGTGGGCGCCAACTTCGTTCCGTCGGACGCAATCAATCAGCTGGAGATGTTTCAGGCGGCGACGTTTGATCCGGCGCTGATCGATAAGGAGCTGGGATGGGCAGAGTCGATCGGCATGAACACGATGCGCGTGTTCCTGCAGGACCAGCTATGGGAGCAGGATCCGGAGGGATTTAAGCATCGGCTCGATGTCTTTCTGAGCATCGCCGCGAAGCACCATATCCGGCCGATGCTGGTGCTGTTCGACTCCTGCTGGGAGACCGATCCGCAGCTTGGGCCGCAGCATCCGCCGATTCCCGGCGTGCACAACTCAGGATGGGTGCAGAGCCCGGGCAAGAAGCGGCTGATGGATCCGGTGTATGAGCCGCAGTTGAGGGCGTATGTGCAGGGGGTGGTCGGCGGGTTTGCGAAGGATGATCGCGTGCTGGCGTGGGATGTGTGGAACGAGCCGGACAATCGCGGTGGCGACAAAGAGGAGGATGAGGCGGCGAAGGTGAAGCGCGTGGATGAGCTGCTGCCGAAGGCGTTTGCATGGGCGCGCGAGCAGCATCCGGAGCAGCCGCTGACGAGTGGGGTGTGGACCGGAGACTGGGTGCATCCAGACCGCGAGAGCGCGACGACGAAGATTCAGCTGGCCGAGTCAGACGTGATCTCGTTCCATAACTACGATTGGCCGGAGGTGTTCGAGGCGCGCATTGAGCAGCTCCAGAGCTACCATCGGCCGATTCTTTGCACAGAGTATATGGCCCGCGGCAACGGCAGCACGTTTGATACGATTCTGCCGATTGCGAAGCGCTACCACGTGGCGGCGATCAACTGGGGACTGGTGGCGGGAAAGACGCAGACTTATCTTCCGTGGGACTCGTGGCAGAGGCCGTACGTCCTGATACAGCCGCCGATCTGGTTTCACGATGTCTTTCATAAGGACGGAAGGCCGTACCGGCAGCGTGAGGTCGATCTGATGCGCGAGCTTACCGGGCGCGGCACGCCGGAGCCTGCGAGTGGAACGGGCGCGCAATGAGGTGGATGCATCTTCAGGATGGCAGGGTGGATGCGGGCCCAAAGCTCCGCGGATGGTGGGTTGTAGCGGGCGGTCTTGCAGCGCTGCTGTCTTTGCCGATTGTGGCGCAGAGCACGGCTCCGGCGGCAAAGGCCGGCGCGGTTCCGGGCAAGTTTGTGGATGTGACGAAGGCCAGAGGCGTGAACTTCACCGCGGTGGCCTCGCACACGAGCCACAAGTACCTGCTGGAGACGATGGGCTCGGGTGTGGCGATGTTTGACTACGACAACGATGGGCGGCTGGATCTGTTCTTCGTCAACGGAGCGCCGCTGAGCGATCCGACGCCGCCGGGAACGATTCCGCAGAAGCGCTCGCCGGCGGACTGGAACCGGCTGTATCACCAGCGCAAGGACGGGACATTTGAAGATGTGACGGTGAAGGCCGGCCTCGAGGGAACCGGCTACGACATGGGCGTGGCGGTGGGGGATTATGACAACGATGGCTACGAGGACTTGTATGTTACGGGTTATGGCGGCAACCATCTCTACCACAACAACGGCGATGGAACGTTTACGGACGTGACGAAACAGACGGGCACGGGCGGCGATCACACACCGGGGAATGTCTGGTACACGAGTGCGGCGTGGGTGGACCTGGACAATGACGGGCTGCTGGATCTTGTGGTGCTGCGGTATGTGAAGTGGGATTTTGAGGATGTGTGGTGCGGCGAGCACCGCCCGGGGTATCGCGCGTACTGTCATCCGGATCTTTTTCCGGCGATTTCGCCGATCGTGTACCACAACAACGGGAATGGGACCTTTACGGATGTGACGGCGAAGGTGGGGATGTCCACGCCGGGGAAGGGGCTGGGCATCGCAATCGCCGACTATGACCGGGACGGCAAGATCGACCTGGCGATTGCAAACGATTCGATGCCGGAGTTTCTTTACCGCAACAAGGGCGATGGAACGTTTGAGGAGGAGGGCTTCACGGGGGAGATTGCCGTGGACGGAGATGGGCGAACGTATGCGGGCATGGGCATTGCGTTTCAGGACTACAACAATGATGGATGGCCGGACCTCGTAATCACGAACCTGGCCAACCAGAAGTACGCGCTGTATCGCAACAATGGAGATGGCTCCTTCACCTACGACACCTACGCGACCGGGCTGGCGGCGATTACGCTGCTGCATTCGGGGTGGGGCATCGACTTTCTCGACTACGACAACGACGGGTATAAGGACCTGCTGGTGGCGCAGGGCCACGATCTGGACACGGTTGAGCTGAACTATCCGCAGGTGCACTACAAGGAGCCGATGCTGTTGGTGCGGAACATGGGCGACGGCAGCTTTGTCGACGTATCGTCGAAATCGGGGGCGATCTTTTCCGAGCGCTGGGTGGGGCGCGGGATGGCTGTCGGTGATTTCGACAATGATGGACGGCTGGATGCCGTGGTGACGACGAATGGAGGCCCGGCGTATCTGCTGCACAACGAGACGCCCACGAAGAACCACTGGCTGACACTGCTGCTGGTGGGGCACAAGAGCAACCGGGATGCAATTGGGGCAGAGATCAAGGTAGTGACCTCGCATGGGACGCAGTACTGGACGGTGTCGACGGCCGGCAGCTATCTGTCTTCGAATGACAAGCGCGCGCACTTCGGGCTGGGCTCGGATACGGAGGCGCGGAGCATTGCGATTCGCTGGCCCAGCGGCATTCGACAGACGCTGACCCATGTGGCGGGAGACCGCATCGTTCGTATCGATGAGCCAGCGGTTTCGGAGGGAGCGTCGGGCGCCAAGTGAGAGCTTTGAGGATGCAAGGATGCGGAGGCGGGTTGAAGGGAGCGATCCTGCTGCTGATGCTGGTGACGCTTGCTGCGCGTGCGCAGCAGCAACCGACGCTCTCGGATCTGCAGCCGGCGCCGGCGGTTGATTCCTCGACGCTGACTGAGGTTCAGAGCCTGATCGACGCGGGGCGCTTTCACGAGGCGGAAGGAGCGCTGCGGCCGTATCTGGCTGAAAACGACCTCTCGGCGGAGGCGCACGCGATGCTGGGCTATGCGCTGCTGCGCCAGGATGAGCCGCGCGAGTCGCTGAAGGAGTACAACCGATCGGCGGCGCTGGAGACGCCGACGGCGACGATGCTGGAGAGCGTGGGGCAGGATTACGTTCTGCTGGGCGACTGGAACGATGCGGACAGGTGGACGCTGCGTGCGGTGGAGATGGATCCCAAGGATGCCGATGCGTGGTACAGCCTGGGCCGGATCCGGTACAGCGAACAGCGATTCAGAGATGCGTTGTCGTGTTTTCAGCGCGCGCTTGTGCTGTTGCCGCGAAGCGTCAAGGCGGAGAACAATCTGGGGCTAACCGAGGAGGCGCTGAACCAGACGGATGCGGCGGTGGTGGCGTACCGGCAGGCGATTGCATGGCAGGAGGCCAGACCGGCCGGCAGCATGAGCGAGCAGCCGCTGCTGAATCTCGGCATTGTCCTGCTGCACCGCGGAGATCTGGCGGGGGCGGAGCCGCTGCTGAAGAAGGCCGCCGTGCTTGCGCCGAAGGACTCGCATATTCACGAGCAGCTGGGACATCTTTATCTGCAGCGGGGTGACTTCGGCTCGGCGCAGCGGGAGCTTCAGCAGGCCTGCCGGCTGGATCCTGGGAACTCGGGGCTACATTTTCTTCTGGGGCAGGCATACCGTCGTCTGGGGCGTCAGCAGGAGGCTAAGGCGGAGTTCGCGACCTCCAAGCAACTGGCGAATGCGGCAGCCACGCCGAACGTCCCGTAGCGAGCCGATCGCGCCGAGTTATTCACAGGCCGGTAACGCCTCGCTTCTTTTTTGTTGACATCGGACCACCCCTCTCGTTACAGTTCTGGTCGCGAAGAAACCGCTTACATTTATGTAACCGGTTTCACGCTGGACTGGAAATCACAAGATCTATCGCCCCGCGAAGTTGCAGGTCTGCTGTTGCAAGCTTTAGGAGAGAGCCAAGATGTTCCAGCATTTCAAGAGATTTGCCGTTCCCAGCCTGTTTTTCCTTCTTTCCTTCGTGTTTGCCGCCTCCGCGGCCTCCGCCCAGTCGGTGCGCGGAGCGATTGCAGGAAGCATCACCGATACGACGGGGGCCTTCATCCCCAATGCAAGCATAACCGCGATCAACCAGGAGAACGGCGGAAAGAGCGTCACCCGGTCGACTGGCGCCGGCGTGTACCGGTTTCCAGACCTGCCGATCGGCACCTACACGGTGACGGTGACGGCGCAGGGCTTCCAGACGAAGACCAGCACGGGTGTGCTGGTGCAGGTGAATGGAACGACGGCGCTGAATGTTTCGCTGCCTGCCGGCGCAGTCAATGAGGTGGTCACGGTAGACGCGAGCGGCAACCTTCTGCAGACAGAGTCCTCGGACATCGGTGGAACTGTGTCGAACAAGCAGATCGAAGATTTGCCGCTGTCGCTTCAGTTGGGTGTGGGCGGCTTGCGGTCGCCAGAGACCTTTGTCTTCCTGCTGCCGGGCACGACCGGTCCTGGAACCGGTACAGCAGGGAACACGGCCAACGGTGTGTTCTTCTCGAGGTTGAGCGGCGGCCAGGCGTATGGCGCCGAGGTGCTGCTGGACGGCGCGAGTATCCAACGCAGCGAGAACGGATCGTCGTTCGACGAGACCTCGCCTTCGATCGAGGCGCTGCAGGAGTTCAAGGTCACAACCTCGACGCCTTCTGCGGAGTTCGGCCGTACGACTTCGGGTATCGAGAGCTTTTCCGTCAAATCGGGAACAAACCAGTTCCATGGCACGGGATACGCGATTGTGAAGAACCGGGTCTTCGATGCCAACAACTGGTTCAACAACGGGTATAAGGCCATAGATTGCGTGGGCGTCTCTGAGGTCAACTGTGCCTACTCAAAGCCTCAGGACAGCAAGTATGACTACGGTGGGGTGTTTGACGGACCGGTTCGTATTCCCCACATCTATAACGGAAAAGATCGCACGTTCTTCCTCTTCGCATGGGAGAAGTTCCAGCTGCATCTGGGGTCTGTGATCCAATCGACGGTTCCGACGGCGGCAGAGCGCACGGGTGACTTCAGCGACATCCTTGGCGGCCCAGTACCAGGAGGATCGCCCTATCCCGGGGTTCCCTATGATGTGCTGCTCAATCCGTGCACGGGCATGCCGGTGTTGTATAACCAGATCTTCGATCCGACGACGACCGTACAGATCACTCCTGGCATCTTCTGCCGCACGCCGTTCCCGAACAACAAGATTGATCTGCCGCTGAGCCAGGCTGCGCAGAAGTTGATGGCCGGTCTGCCGCTTCCCAATCAGACGCCCACTAGCACGGACGTGTTTGGCTACATCAATAACTATTCCCAGTCAGGTGTCGCGCCGAATACGAACACGACGTATACGATCCGCATCGATCAGAACCTCTCTGACAAGAGCAAGATCTTTGCGACCTACAGCACGCGTCAAAACTTCAAACTGACCGGCGCGCCCGATTTTCCGGAGCCGTTCAACAATAACGGATACATTCAGACCTTCACCACGCACTACGGCCGGGCGGGTTGGGACTACACGTTCATGCCCACGCTGTTGAACCATCTTAATCTGGGGTATAACCGGACGAACAGCGTCAATCTGGGCGCGAATCTAAACTCCAAGTTGACGGCAGCTTCCGCGGGCGTGGCGAACGACTATTCAGTCTTCTATCCATTGATCGTCTTCCCGAGCCCTGACCAGCCATCGACGCTGGGCCAGCAACAGAATGGCGACAACATCGATAATGGTGTCCGCATCAACGACAGTGTGAGCTGGCAGAAGGGACGAAACAGCTTCAAGTTCGGCGTGGATATACGGTTCCAGCAGTACTCCGTCATTGACTACAACGTGGACACGCTGAACTTCTACCGCGATCAGACGGCCGGCGTGAGCAACTCCTGCTGCGGATCCGGCGCACCGTACGCCAGCTTCCTGTTAGGCGAGGTCGGCAACGGCAGCCAGAACGTCTACAACGTTCATCCTCGCTGGAACTCTCACTACATGGCGGGTTTCGTCGAAGACGATCTGAAGTTCAGCAACAATCTAACGTTGAACCTTGGGTTGAGGTACAGCGTAGATGCGCCGCGACATGAGGCCGACAACGAAACCTCGGAGCTAAGTCTGACCGCGCCTGATGCGGCCGCGGGCGGACTTCCGGGAGCGCTCGTGTTCGGCACGAACTGCCACTGCAATACTGCATGGGCGGATACATGGTACAAGGACATTGCTCCGCGGCTGGGCTTCGCGTATGTGCTTCCTGGCACCAACCAGAAGCTCGTACTTCGTGGAGGCGGGGCTGTCCTCTATGGCCCTCTTCAGTACAACGACTTTGGAGCCGATATGACCGAGGGGTATAACCAGGTGCGCGACTTCTTCGACGGCCAGACGCCGACGACAGGCGGGGCGTTCACCCCGGCGTTCCGGCTGGACTCCAGCTCTGCCGCCGATCCGACGAATTCGTCCGTCGGCTACCCGGACGTGAGTTATGCTCCGAATCTCGATCCGACTCAACTTACGGCACCGAACGGGCCCGGAAGCTTCCAGGCCGTGATCCCCGGCAATGGAGCCGTCATTCGTCCCTTCAACGGGCGGCCTTCGATGACGAGTAACTGGAGTCTTCAGTTGCAGGATGAGTTGGCGAAGGACCTGATTTTTACCATTGGGTATATCGGACAGGTCGCGCAGAACCTGCGGACAGGCGATCTTTCGAATACCAACAACATCTCCACGCAGTACTTCCAACTTGGCGACCGTTTGGACTATTCAGCGTACTTCATTCCACTTGGGGGGTCGGTCGATGGAGTGAACGCACCGTATGCAAACTTCGAAGGAGAGCTCGGGCAGGCACTGCGTCCATTCCCGCAGTATGACTACATCCAGGGCGATTGCTGCCTGGAGAACCTGGGACACTCTTCGTATAATGCAATGGTCGTCTCGCTGGCGCGCCGCTTCCGCAACGGGTTCAACCTCCAGGCGTCCTACACCTGGTCGAAGGATCTGACGGATGCGGATTCGACGATTCCTTTCAGCTATGTAGCCGCCAACCAGCTGCAACAGGCGGAGGGCTCGTCGAATCTGAAGCTCGACAAGGCAGTGAGTGTGCAGAACACTCCACAACAGTTCTCTCTCAGTTATCTCTATCAACTGCCATTCGGCAGAGGGCGAAGATGGTTGAACACTAATCGTGCCCTCGACCTGTTGATTGGAGGATGGCAGGTAGGAGCGATTCAGCGGTACCAGAGCGGTCAACCGATTGGGTTTGGCTGCGCAACCGCGATTCCCTATTACCAGAACTGCATCGCCTATGACTACGGTCCTGCCTCGGATGGAGGGAAGGATTTCGCGAGCGCTGCCTACAAGGCAAACAAGAACCACCCAAGCGCCTTCAACGGCGAGTCATGGTTCAAGCCGGCGTATCGCGTGGCCGGAACCAATGGGGCCAGCGACCCGGGTGTGCCGATGTCTGAGGCCGCCTTTGTCGATCAGAATCGCGAGGGAGTAGGGTGGCCCCGACCGTACTCCGCAGGATGCGGCACACCAACCTCGCCGTGCTCGTTTGCTCCGTTTGAGCTAGGCAATCTTCCTCGCGAGACGGAAGCGATCACTGGACCGATTTATAAGGCTGAAGACGTCAGTTTGATCAAGGACTTCCACATTACGGAGAGAGTGGTCTTCCAGTTGAAGGGAGAGGCGTTCGACATCTTCAACCGGCATCGCATGGGTCTGCCCGATCAGTCACCTCAGGATTCAGCGAATTTGACCACCGGATTCGGTATCCCGGGCGCGGTTGATTATGGGCCTCGGACGATGCAGGTCACTGGAAGGTTCAGCTTCTAGTCTTCGGGCGAAGCATTCAATCGATGAGTGCTTCGCCTTTTCTCCCGGTTACAATATTGCTTCTGTGGCCTTTGAGTGAGCCCCGGATGTAGAAGAGGTGCGAATCAAAGCAATCTGCTAACGAACCAGAATCTATCAACACGTGGAGCTATAGATATGCGTTCAAGAGCAAGCACACTCAGTGCAGGAGTCGCGTCCCTGACGTTGCTCCTGAGCCCGTTAGGCAGTTTCGCGCAAGGAACCCATGCGACAGGAGATTTCGGATTTCTGGGCCCGGGTTCCGGACAGACTGTCACTGTTACCGTAAACGGTATGCAATTCAACTTCCAGTATGCCTACGGCGAAAGTCCAGCGACTTTTGCTGACCAGGTAGCCGAGGAACTTAATGCTTTTGCTGAAATGGATGATGTGAGTGCATCACCCGGCTACGGTAGTGTCAACCTTGTGAGCACAACAACGGGAGAATCGTCGGATTACCCGTTTTCTGTGTCAGGGGCACCGGTTGAGGTATCGGGGCCGACGCTTACGGGCGGCTCCTGATATCACGCTTCAAAGACGAGACGAAGAGGTGGGGACGGCGCTCCCCACCTTTTCACTGTAGAATCTCGAACAAATCATGAGTCTCCGCCGCACTTTCAGCTTTCTTCTTCTTGCAGTCTCAGCGCTGCTGCGAAGCACTTCCGCGCAGACGGCGGAGGAGCAAGCCTCGATTGTGCAACAGATTCGCGCGGGTGGCGAGGCCATGCATCGTGGCGACGCAGCCGCTGCTGAATCGATCTTCCAGAGAGTTGTGGCCGCGGCGCCGACACTCTCCGATGGCTATCTCGGGCTGGGCATGGCGCAACTGCGCCGCGGCGAGCTGGACGAAGCAGCGAAGTCGCTGCGACAGGCTACGGAGCTCGACCCGCAGCTTCCTGGCGCGCACCTATTTCTTGGGATTGCGGACTACCAGATTGGACAGAGTGACGAGGCGGCTGCCTCGCTGCGCGCAGAGCTTGCATTGGCTCCCGAGAATATCGAGGCGTTGACGTGGCTGGGCATTGTGGAGATTGGAGTGGGGCATCCTGAGGAGGCAACGGCGCCGCTCGATAAGGCAGCGGCGCTGGCTCCGAAGAACGCGGAGGTGTTGTACTACTGCGCCCGTGCACACAATCTTGTGGCGGAGGCGACATACAGGAAGCTGTATCAGTTGGATCCGGACTCTGTGCTCGTGCATCGCGCGCTGGCGGAGACGCTGGCGGCCTCCGGGCAGCCGGAGAAGTCGATTGCAGAGTATCAGGCTGCCATCCGCAAGGATCCAAAGAACGCGGACCTTTATGAGGCGTTGGGAGACCAGGACCAAAAGATCAGCCGCACGGACGCTGCTATCCAGGCATATGAAGAGGAGTTGAAGCTTAATCCAAACAGCGCGATCGCCCTCTACAACCTGGGAATGATTCAGGTGAAGACGGGAAAGCCGGAGGCGGGCGTTCCCCTGCTGCGACGCGCTGAGGCAGAACATGCGATGGCGGCGCCGACGGATTTCTATCTCGGGTTCGGCCTGGCGCAGCTGGGAAAAGATCAAGAGGCTACGCACTGGCTGGAGCTTTCGCTGGCCAACTCTCCGTCGCCCTTTATCGAGCAGAGTGCGTACTACCAGCTGGCGCGTGTGTATCAGAAACTAGGCAGAAAGACGGACGCCGACAACGCTCTGGAAGAGCTAAAGAAGCTGAAGGCGGAGGCGGCGAAGCAGATTACCGGGGGTGGGGACGCTGTGCAGCCTGATGCAGCGGCGCCGCCTGTTGCTGCGCCGACGGAATCGACGTCGCGGTGAAGCGGCTTCTGCGTGCGTTCGCCGTCCCCGTAGAATCGTTGCCGGGAGAGTAGCAACGTGTATCTTGCATGGCGAACGGCTGTTTCCCTTTTGATCTTCACGTCCATCGCCGCTGCGCAGAGCGGGAATGATTCGGGCCATGTGCTCACGCAGGCGAGAGCGTTGCGAGCAGAGCATCGGCCGGACGCTGCCATTCGCGTGCTCGATGAGTATCTGACCTCTCACCCGGAGGATGCTAATGCGCTGACGGTGCTTGCGCAGGCGCATCTTGATGAAAACGATGTCGAGCTGGCGAAGCAGCTGCTGACGAAGGCGCTGGCCTCAAGCCCGAACTCTCCGGCGGCCAATGTTGTGTTTGGCGATCTGTTGCTGGAGGAGCATCGCTACCCTGAAGCGATGGACCGCTTTGAGACGGTGCTGGGTATCGATCTGCGCAACCCGGAGGCGCGGCGCGGAGAGCTGACAGCGGCTACGGACCTTGCGGTTTCTGTGCGGGGGGCAGACAGGCCGGATGCTGCGCTGAAAGTTTTGGAGCATGCGCGCTCGGCGCTACCAGACGATCCTAAGCTGCTCTTTGAATTAGGCGTGGAGGCGGATGAGGTGGGTTCGTGGCCGGAGGCCAGAGACGCTCTGGAGAGCGCGAGAAAGCTTGAGCCAGATCATCCTGACGTGCTCTATGCGTTGGCGCGACTGGAGACGGACGAGCAGCATCTGCAGGCGGCGGAGGCGGACTTTCGAGCCTATCTGACAAAGCGGCCCAACGACGCCTCGGCGCACTATGGGTTGGGATATATTCTCGCGATGGAGCAGCGAACGGACGAGGCGAAGGCGGAGTTTGAGCGATCCATGCAGCTGCAGCCGGTGCAGACGGAGTCCTACTATGAGCTCGGACAGATAGAGCTCGATGCTCGGCATGATGCACAGGCTGAGCCGCTGTTTCTTAAGGTGCTGGCACGCGATCCGAAGCACGGAGGCGCGCTGACCGGCATGGGAATTCTGGCCTTTCGGCGAAAAGACTATGCGCAGGCGGAACAGTACTTAGCGCAGGCGGAAAAGACAGCGCCGGACTACCAGCCGGCGCACTACTACCGTGGGCTGGCGCTGGCCCGGCTGGGACAGAAGACGGAGGCAGATCGCGAGCTTCAGGTTGCGGCGCAGCTCGACCGGCAGCAGGAGGCTCCGCCCGGAGCTGCGGCGACTACTCCCGGAGCTTCGCATCCTTCTCCGGCGCCGCCTCCATAGAGAAGTGAACAAAGCTGGTTCGCGCTCCGGGCGGGTCTGTGGCGACGAGGCCGATGCGCAGGCCCTGGTCCCAGGGCAGCAGATCGCTGACGTTCAGAACGGGGCCGGCGGCGGTCCAGTGCGTGCGATCGGTGCTGTAGCTGAAGGCTGTGTTTGCAAGGCCGTAAGAGGATGCGCGCAGCCAGAGCACGGAGGCCGGCGCAATGTCTGCGTGCCATAGCAGCTGGCGGTCGGTGCGCTTGATCCGCCAGAGCTCAAGATGATTGCCCTGGCGCGAGAGGGTGAGTTGGCTGCGCGCTCCGCCGAGAACGCCGAGGCCGCCATCTTCAAGCACGCCGACGGTGGCGACGTAGGTGGAGCCGGTGAGGGAGCGCGCAAGAAACCCTGGAGCGTCTTCGCCGGAGGCCACGATGGTGAGTGTGCCGCGATGGATCTGCCATGTGGGCGAGCGCCCGACGGGCCACTGCCATGCCGCACCCAAGGTTGGTTTACGAAAGTCGTCAGTGAACGACGGTTGGGTGGCAATGCTCTGCGCGCGTCCGCTTGGTCCCTGACCGTTGTTGACGACGGGCCAGCCGTCCGCCGTCCAGGTGATGCGATCAAGCACTGACTCACGACCCAGAAAGACGGTTCCGTTGGCCGGGTAGGCGTGGTAGAGAAAGTAGTCTTCGCCGGAGGGTGTTTCGACTGCGGTGCCGTGACCGGGACACTTCCAGGCGGCGTTGGGGCGAATCATCGGATTGGCGGGGTCTTTTG
This sequence comes from Acidobacteriaceae bacterium, assembly GCA_036272895.1. Taxonomy (GTDB): domain Bacteria; phylum Acidobacteriota; class Terriglobia; order Terriglobales; family Acidobacteriaceae; genus Granulicella. Next base: position 42,718 of record DATAXW010000030.1, read on the forward strand.
TCCATGGGCCGAGCAGATGATCGGCGCGAGCCACGCCTTCAGCGTAGCGGCATGCGACGCCGCAGCAGGCGTTGCCGGCATAGAAGAGATAGAAGCGGCCGGCGTGGCGCAGGATATAGGGCGCCTCAACGACTCCGCCTTCCCAGGTGCTCGGATCGTTGACGAGAAGCTGTGTTTTGTCGCCGGTGACGTGCAGCAGATCGGCGGTGAGCGGTTGCGCCCAGATTGGGGTGGACTTGCCAATGGAGTTACCGTCCTCCTTCCAGATGAGGAAGGGACGGCCGTGTTTGTCGCGCGCCATCGCGGGATCGATGGAGCCGTCGGGCTGGCAGACGATCGGACCGTGGTCGGTGTAAGGGCCCTGCGGCTCTGGGGCGGTCGCGGCAGCGACGCAGAGAGGACCGCCGCGTTTGCGGCCGACGTAGTAGACGATGATGCGGCCTTGTTCGTAGACCATCTCCGGCGCCCAGAAGCTGCCAGAGGCCCACGCGGGTGTGCGTGGGAAGACGGCGCCCGCTGCGGTCCAGCGATGGAGATCGGTGGAGCGGAAGAGCGGGAATTCGGGTGCCCAGTTGCCGGAGGTGCTGGTCGTCCAGTAGGTCGTTCCGACGCGAAGGATGGTGGGATCGGGGTGGTCGCCGGGAAGGATCGGATTGGATGAGGGGTTGTTCTCTTGCGCGGCGGGGCTGTGAGGGGACTGGGCGAGAATGCGGACCCAAGCGCAACTGAGGAGGGCGATGAGGAGAGTAAAGAAGGCGGATCGAAGTAGATGCGATCGAGCCGGCAGCGAAGTGTACTCGATTGTGTCATTTGAGCGGAGCTGCTGATTTGCGTGGGGGGTGATCATTGTAGTCACAGCCGATTGGGTTCGCTGCGCTGGTTAGGCCCAGTCTGTGCACGCTCTTTACAGAGTATCGGCGTTTCAAGGATCATGGCTTACCGATGAAATGCCCTTCTTTTGTGCGACTCTGGTGCCCGCTACTTGGGTGTGTGCTTTTTTGTGCGATGGCCGGCAGGATGGTCGCACAGAATCCGAATCCGCTCGAGGACGGGTCGCAGAAGCCGGTTGAGGGAGCGCAGCCGGCGGCTCCGGGCGGCGTCTCCACGGGAGGAGCACATCCGGCGGTGCTGGATGCGGAGCATCGGCCGATTACCGCGGGCGGCTTCGTCGCGTCCGGGCCGGTGATCTTCAAGGATGTCGCGAAAGAGGCGGGGCTGACGACGTGGCACCACACCATGGGCACGCCGGAGAAGAGCTACATCATTGAGACAGTGGGCTCGGGCGTAGCGCTGCTGGACTACGACAACGACGGATGGCTGGATATCTATCTGGTCAATGGATCGACTTATGATGCGATGACGGGTAAGGTGACGCCGCCACATGCGGCTCTGTTCCACAATAATCACGATGGAACGTTTACCGATGTGACGGAGAAGGCCGGGGTGGCGAACGATCGGTGGGGGATCGGCGCGGTGGTGGGCGACTTCGACAACGACGGATGGCCAGACATCTACGTCACGAACTTCGGCAAGAACCGGCTGTACCACAATAATCATGACGGGACATTCACGGATGTCGCGGAGAAGGCTGGCGTTGCGTTGGGGAACTGGTCAACCGGAGCGACGTGGGGCGACTATGACGGCGATGGCTATCTGGACCTCTTTGTCCCCGGTTATATCCATTACGATATGGCGGACCAGCCGAAGTCGTTCAGCTTTTGCCAGTTCCGCGGAGTGAAGGTGATGTGCGGTCCCAGGGGGCTGCATGGCGAGCCTGATCATCTGTTCCACAACAACGGTAATGGCACCTTCACCGACGTGAGCGACCATGCCGGAGTGGCGGATACAAATCGCTACTACGGGCTGGCGTCTTTGTTCATCGACGTGAACGGCGATGGAAGGCCGGACCTGCTGGTGGCCGATGACTCGACGCCGAATTACCTGTACATCAATAAAGGCGACGGAACGTTTGAAGACGACAGCTTTGCCAGTGGATATGCACTGAATGAGAGCGGGCGTGAAACGGCTTCGATGGGGATCGCCGAGGGCGACATCGACCACAAAGGCGTGATTGATCTGTACAACACGACATTCTCGGACGACTACAACCCGCTGTATCGCAACGATGGTTCGGGCGACTTTACAGATACCGCCTATCAGGATGGTGTTGCAGAGCCGACGATTCCGTTTCTTGGATGGGGTACAGCGTTTTTTGACTATGACAATGACGGCTGGCTGGATCTTTTTATGGTGAACGGTCACGTCTATCCGCAGGTCGATAAGCAGAGCTGGGGAACGACCTGGAGGCAGCGACCGTTGTTGTTCCATAACGTCAACGGAAAGTTCTCGCTCGTTCCTGCGGTAGAAGGCACGGGGCTTGCGAAGCTGGCAACCTCGCGCGGCATGGCCTATGGCGATTTATTCAACGACGGCCACATTGACGTGGTGGTGAACAACCTGAGTGGATCTCCTTCGCTGTTTCGAAATGTAGTGGACAACGGCGACCATTGGATTGCGTTCAAGCTGGTGGGAGCGCCGGCGACGGACGCGGGAAAGCGTGGCAGCCCGCGGGATGCGGTAGGAGCGTGCGTGCTGCTGACAGCCAACGGATTTACACAGCGCGTGGATGTGGTGGCGGGCGGAAGCTTCGCGTCAAGCTCGGACCAGCGGCCGCACTTCGGGTTGGGGAAGGCGACGAAGATCGACAAGATCGAGGTTCGCTGGCCGAGCGGACACGTCGAGATGATTGCTCCGCCGACTGGTCTCGACAGGTTTTACGTGATCACGGAAGGCAAGGGGATCGTTCCTCTGAATTTCAAGCGGTAGACGACTCGAAGCCAGAGAGAAGAGGCTTGACGGAGCGCTCAAATGGGTCTTATATCGTCTATGAAACCGCTTTCATGGAACGTAATTTGGCTGGGATGACACGAGCCTTCTAGATAAACGGGGACTTGAGAACGTAATGCGCATTGTGGCTGGAGTTGATTTCGGCACACTCAGCACCCGCGTGACGCTGTTGGACAGCGAGCGCGGGAGGCTGGGTACGGCGTCGGCGGGATATCCGCTACATCGCAAGAGAGATGATCCGGATTTTGCGACGCAGAGCCATGCGGACCAGATGGAGGCGTTGGCGCGCGCCATGCGCGAGGTACTGGCGCAGACCGGTGTAGACAGAGCGACGGTGGAGGCGCTGGCCCTGGATACGACGGGATCGAGCGTGGTGGTTGTCGATGAGAAGATGCAGCCGCTCGATGACTACTATCTGTGGTGCGATCATCGGGCGTTGAAGGAGGCGCAGCAGATTACTGAGCTTGCGCACGCGCGCGGGCTTGAGGCGATTGAGTGGTGCGGCGGCGTCTACTCGCATGAGTGGGGATTTGCGAAGCTGCTCCACTGGCTGCGGCACAATCCGGAGAAGCGCGGGAGGTTCGCTTCAGCGTTTGAGCACTGCGATATGGTCGCGGCGACGCTGTGCGGGATCACCGATCCTAGGGCGGTGAAGCGCAGTGTGTGCGCGATGGGGCATAAGTGGCTGTGGAATCCGAAGTGGGGAGGATATCCGCCGCAGGAGTTTTTGTCGGAGCTTGATCCGGTGTTGGAGGGAGTGAGGGAGAAGCTCGCGTCGGGGGTGCTGACGTCAGACCATCTGGCAGGGCAGCTGTCGGCAGAGTGGGCGCAGAAGCTAGGACTGAAGGCGGGTATACCGATTCCGGTGGGAGCGTTTGACGCGCACTGGGATGCGATCGGCGCGGGATGCAGGCCGGGCGATGTGGTGAACGTGGTCGGCACATCGACATGCATTATTGCGATGGGGCGGGAGACGCGGCTGATCCCGGGGGTGTGCGGTGTGGTGCCGGGAAGCGTGCATCCGGCGTTTACAGGCGTTGAGGCCGGACTGTCAGCCGTGGGCGATATTTTTGAGGCGATTGCGCGGCGGGCGGGGAAGGATGTGGGAGTGCTGTCGCAGGGTTTGGAGAGCTATCGCGCAGGGCAGACGGGATTGCTGCGGCTCTCGTGGGACAATGGCGATCGCACGATCCTGGTGAAGAGCGAGCTGGGTGGTGTGACGCTGGGATGGAACCTTGTGCATACGGCACAGGATGAGCTGTTCGCGGCGATTGAGGGGACGGCGTTTCATACGCGGATCATTCTGGAGCGCATGGCCGACTATGGTGTGCCGATTGATCGTGTGATTAATGCCGGCGGAATTCCGCAGAATAATGGGGTACTCAACCAGGTGTATGCGAATGTGCTGGGGAAGCCTGTGCTGGTGCCGGATAGCCCCCCGACGAGCATTGGGTCAGGCATCTTTGCGCAGATGGCGGCAGGGATCTTTTCGTCGATCGAAGAGGCGCAGAGGAAGATGTGTCCGGGGCACAAGACCTATACGCCGGAGACGAAGGCAGCCGCCGTCTACGAGGAGCTCTATGGTCTGTATAAGGATGTGTATTTTGCACTCGGGGATGAGGGCGCACAGCCGCGGAAGCTTTCAGCCGTGTTGCCGAGGGTTCGGGAGATTGCGGCGGAGGTGAGGCAGAGCCACTGAAGGCGCGACAAAAGAGGTTAATAATGGATCGGAGTTTTGAAGACGGTGAAGGGATGTCAGGTAAACAAACTGGAGGAATGATGAAGCGTGTTTTGATTGCGGCGTCGTTAGCACTTTTTGCAGGTTCGACGGTTTTGGCGTGTGGCCAGACTTCGGTGAAGGAAGCGGCATGGGGGAAGACGCCGGACGGACAGGCTGTGGCGATCTACACGCTGAACGATGGCGAGCTACAGGTTCGAATTACAACCTTCGGCGCGCGAGTGGTGAGTATTGATGCGCCGGATCGCAATGGAGCGAAGGCCGATGTGGTGCTGGGCTACAACAGCCTTGCGGGGTATGAGGCGGACAAGAGTACGTACTTTGGAGCGATTGTCGGACGGTATGGCAATCGCATCGCCAAGGGGACCTTCAGCATCGATGGGACGACATATCACATCCCGAAAAACGATCACGGAATTAATACATTGCATGGCGGGACGACCGGGTTCGACCAAATGGTGTGGACGGGGCGGCAGATTCCAAATGGCGTGGAGATGACGCTGGTGAGTCCTGATGGCGACATGGGATTTCCCGGCCAACTGACGGCGCATGTGCGCTACACGCTGGAGGGAAGATCGCTGCGGATTGTATACAGCGCGACGACGACGAAGCCGACGGTGGTGAACCTGACGAATCATACCTATTTCAATTTGAGCGGCGAGGGACACGGGACGATTCTCGGCGAGGAGATGATGATCAATGCGGACAAGTTCACGCCGACGGATGCCGGACTGATTCCGACGGGAAAGCTGGAGCCGGTGAGTGGGACCCCGCTGGATTTTCGCAAGCCGACTGCGATTGGAGCGCGGATCAACGACAACTTTGAACAGTTGAAGCTCGCGGGCGGCTATGACCAGAACTTCGTTCTGAACGGAGAGATGGGCAAGCTGCACCTGGCGGCGAAGGTCGTGGACCCGGCGAGCGGACGCACGATGACGGTCGAGACGACCCAACCGGGCGTTCAGTTCTATTCGGGAAACTTTCTGAACGGGACGCTGACGGGAGTCTCCGGCGTGAAGTATGTGAAACACGCCGGATTTGCGATGGAGACACAGCACTTCCCGGACTCGCCGAATCACGCGGCGTTTCCGTCGACGGTTCTGCGGCCGGGCCAGACACTGCATTCGGAGACCGTCTATACGTTTGGTGTAGAGAAGTGAGATTCGACGGAAGGCCTGAAAGGCCCGCGGCTGATGTCGCGGGTCTTTGTTTTTCTATTTCTGGCCGTAGGTCGCCGAGGCGCCGTGCTTGCGGAAGTAGTGGCGATCGAGCAGCGCCTGTGAGACCTCCTGTGAGACCTCCTGCGCATTGGCCTTGAGCAGGATGGTACGGAAGGCCATGCGAGCGACGGCTTCGAGAACGACGGCGTTGTGGGCGGCGTCATGAGGATCCTTGCCCCAGGCGAACGGGGCATGGCCGGCGACAAGACAGGCAGGAACGGCGAGCGGGTCGATGGATTTGCCGTCCTCCTGTCCACGGAAGCGAGCGACGATGGCGAGGCCGGTTTCATGGACGTAGCGGCCCTGAATGGCCTGGTCTGAGAGCGGAGCAGTGACAGGGACGGGGCCATAGAAGTAGTCGGCGTGGGTTGTGCCGAAGGGAGGGATGGGCATGCCAGCCTGCGCGAAGCTGGTGGCGTACTCGGAGTGAGTGTGGACGACGGCACCGATTTGCGGGAATTCGCGATAGAGGAGCGTGTGGGTGTCGAGGTCGGAGGAGGGGCGCAGCGTTCCTTCGACGATCTTGCCGTTGAGATCGGTGACGACCATCTGTTCCGGCTTCAGCTTGTCGTAGTCGATCCCGGAGGGTTTGATGACGACGAGGCCTTGTTCGCGATCGACGCCCGAGGCGTTTCCGAAGGTGTAGAGAACGAGGCCGCGGCGTACGAGCTCGAGGTTGGCTTCGAGGACCTCTTCACGCAATTTCTGAAGCAACATCGAATGAATCTCCGATTGGCGGACGCGGGGTGTAGGAGAATGGTGTCGCGGCTTAATTGGGTCGACGAATCTATTGTATGGAGGAGCGGTGAGGATCGGAAGGCTGATCGCACTTTCTATTGTTTTGTTGGCGACAGGTGCGGGAGCACAGGTGGCGGAACGGCCGCCGATGGGATGGAACAGCTGGGACTCGTATGGGCTAACGATTACCGAGGCGCAGTTTCGCGACAACGTGAAGGTTGAGGCAACGGTGTTGAAGCCGTATGGGTGGACGTATGCCGTGATCGACGAGGGTTGGTTCCTTGAGAACCCGCAGGACCGCCCGACACCGGAGAAGCTGCGCTATGCTCTGGATGCTTATGGCCGCTATGTGCCGGTGACGGACCGTTTTCCGAGCGCTGCCGGCGTGGGCGAGCCGAGCTTTGCGGCGCTGGGTGCTTGGGTGCACGCCCGAGGGCTGAAGTTTGGGATTCATATCGTACGCGGAATCCCCCGCGAGAGCGTGCGGCGCAATCTGCCTGTAGAGGGAAGCGCGTTTCATGCGCAGGATGTTGCCGACACCAGCGATTCTTGCCCGTGGGATCCGACCAACTGGGGTGTGCGTGATAACGCCGCCGGGCAGGCGTGGTATGACGCATTGTTTCGGCAGTATGCAGCGTGGGGGGTCGACCTTATCAAGGTCGATTGCATCGGGGACCATCCTTATAAGGTGAGCGAGATTCGAATGATCCGACGGGCGATCGATCGCGTGGGAAGGCCGATGGTGCTGAGCCTGTCGCCGGGACCGATGAATCTGAGCCATGTGGACGAGGTGAGAGAGCTGGCACAGATGTGGCGGATCTCGGACGATGTCTGGGACGACTGGACGAATGACAAGAGTTTTCCGATCAGCGTGAAGAGCCAGTTTGCGCGGGCGGCGGCGTGGGCCAGGTATGCGAGGCCGGGAGACTGGCCGGACGCGGACATGCTTCCGGTGGGAGAGCTGCGGCCGTCGCCGGGATTTGGGCCGGCGCGAAGCTCGCGGCTTACGCATGACGAGCAGCAGGCGATGCTGGCGCTGTGGTCGATGGCACGGAGCCCGCTGATTCTGGGAGCGAACCTGACGCTGCTGGACGAGTGGACGACCAAGCTGCTGACTGCGCGGGATGTGCTTCGCATTGACCAGACGGCGACCGCAAGCCGACAGGTTATGCGGGACGGAGACATGATTGTGTGGACGGCGGATCTGCCGGATGGCGAGGAGGCTTTGGCAGTCTTCAACGTGGGCGATAGTGCGGCGGATATCGACCGGCCGCTTTCAGCGTATGGGTTGAAGGATGTCTCGTGGGATGCGCGAGACGCGTGGAACGGCGTGGATCTGGGGAGGCAAGTGAAGTTTCATGGGCGGCTTGAGCCGCACAGCTGTGCGGTGTGGATATTGCACAGGTAGCGCATTTTTCCTGCTGCCATGCCCTTGGTTATGCGATCGACATCGTTTTCTTCGCTGGAAAACGGCCCGAGCTGTTCCGGCTGCTGATCACACCTTCAGGAAAACTGCGCAGTCGCGACTTTGGTGAGTAGTGCCCGCTGGGCGGGTAGGCTCTACCAGAACTGTGAGGCGACGATATGCGGCGGCCCTGGATGGCCGTCGATGACGGGAGTCGCCAGAACGACCTCGAGGTTGCCGTGTTTCCAACCCTTGGGTGCGAGCTTGTACATGTCTTCGATGAAACGTTCGCTGGTGACAAATTCGCTGGCGGAGACTGTACCGGTTTCGCCGACGCCGGCGACGATGACGACGGGCTGCTCGATTAGGGGGTCGAAGTAGCGGGCTACGATGGCATAGTCCACAGGCATTTTGCTGTAGGGGACGCTGAAGTCGACCTGCCAGCGCCGGTTCGGGTTCTGCGAGTCTTGGATGATGCCGATGGCATCGTTGGGGCTGTCGACGAAGCGGTAGCGCAGATGATCGCAGAGACGCATGGTCCAGCGGTTGTCGAGGCCGGCGAAGAGAAGCACGGGGCCATTGCGGAGGTCGTCAATGCTGACGCGGCCGGCACCGCGGGCGATGTAGCTCTTGTCGTGCCGAATCATGTATTCGGTGATTTTGAAGAGACTGGTAACGTCGCTTACCGTTACCTGCTCATCTTCATTCATCAACTGGAGGACGTCTTCGGAGGGGTTGATCGCCGCGCCCTGCGAGGAACGAAGGGCGTTGCCCTGAGAACCGACGGTGTGGTCGCCGATAACGACGAAGACGGGCGTGTTTCCACTGGAAAGAGGAGCCCAGAAGTCACGGACCGAGTGCTCCTGCCAGGAGGCGATGCCGTCGACCAGACCGATTCCGGCGAAGGTGAGGAGAGCACCGAGACAGAGTGAGACGAGGAGAGGAAGATGACGGCCGGAACGCCTGGGGAGGGGGGCGTCAGCATGGGGCGCAGCTGACTCGGCGCCGTGAATCGTTGATTTGTCGGCAGGATGGCGTTCCCCGGCCGGCAGGGATTCCGGAAGATCGGCAACTGCGGAGTGGGGAGTAACCGCCGAGCGGAAGAAGCGAGGCACATAGCTGCCGGTGGGGAGGTCGATGCGGAGCTCTCCAGTATTCCCGGGCTCCTGATAGTACTGGGCTATGCGCTTACGTACTTCAGCTGCGGTGACGCGGACGACCGGGTCGCTGTTGGTGTCATAGTCGGGTGGCCGGTGGAAGACCTCAATGCCAACCAGCCGCTCCTTTAACTGGCTGCTCTTGCCGTCCTGGGTCTGCTCGACGAGGTATTTCAGCAGGGCTGGGTAGCGGTGACTGTGGCAAAAATGATGGCTCTCCAGCATCTTGGCGAGCTGGCGTTGGATCTCCTCGGGGGTAATGCCCGGGGAGGCGACTTCGACCTCAGCGATGGGCATGCTCGCTCTTCCGCGCTGGATGAACCTGCTTCTGATGTCAGGTGGAACAATACCAGAAACGGCGGAGAATTTCAGACAGCGAGGGCATCGGCAGTATAGTACGCTCCATACCTCCGTTTGATACCGCCCGGAAATGGGCACTTTCGTTTGATTTGGGCGGTTACTTTCTCCATTCAAAGTTGATGCGGTATCAGCCTTGTTGATCGGGAGGGGTCTCTCTACAATCCTCCCCGAACTTCAAATGGGCATTGTTTGGGTTCCAAATCGCTCCAAGGTCCAGGCAAGGATCTCGCCGGTGCTTGAGTGCCGCGCGAAGGGCAGATATGTTTGTGGACCCGAATTGAATCACAGCCCGTTTGTCTGTTTAGTTCATTTGGAGGAAGCCCATGACGTGGAAAGACTACCGCAGCCCGAGCGTTGGAACTCGAAGGATCGAGTCCGACAGTTTGTCGCATAACCATGCTTCGCGAGGATCTCGCGGGATTGCCCTGCGGAAGAGCCTTCGTCACCGTCTTCTGGCTGCGATTTTCGCGGTAGTTTCGCCTCTTCTCCTGCTTGTTTTCAGTGCGCCGGCTATTCAGGCGCAGAACAGTGGCGACATCACAGGCACAATTACTGACTCGACGGGTGCCGTTATCCCCCGGGCAACGGTGACCATTATCAATTTAGGTACCGGCGAGTCGCACACGGCGACGACGAACGGCGCCGGGCTATTTGACTTCCCGGGACTGGACAACGGCCGATACAACCTCAGTGTTCAGATGACCGGGTTCGCCACCTTCAAGAAGAGGAATATTATCTTGAACGTCGCGCAGACGTTGAGAGAAGATGCGTCGCTGGCGACAGGCGCCGAGAGCCAAACTGTGACCGTTGAGGCGAACGCTCTGCAGGTGCAATCAGAGACCAGCGAAGTGAGCTCACTGATCACCGGGCAGCAGATGGTGCAACTGGCAACGAACGGCCGTAACGTGATCAGCCTTACGTCGATCGGCACGGGCGTGTCGACAACCAATCCTTCTTTCAACGGCGTGACAGCGCAGGGAAGCACTTTCAATCTTAGCTTTAATGGCATGCGGCCGGACCACAATAACTGGCTGATCGATGGCGGCGAGGTATATGATCGCGGATCGGGCGGCAAGCTGGATGTGATGCCTTCCCCCGATGTGCTTTCGGAGTTCCAGGTGCTGGCGAGCAACTACACGCCGGACTACGGTATCGCCTCGGGCGGCACGGTCACGATGGTGCTCAAGAGCGGAACGAAGAGCTTCCATGGCGGCGCCTGGGAGTTCAATCGCAACGATGCTTTCAATGCATACAACTATTTTTCGAAGAATGGGCCAACTGTCCAGCCCAAGCCGGAGCTGCGGCTTAACATTTTCGGCGGCATGATCGGCGGTCCGCTGTGGATTCCGAAGGTCTACAACAAAGATAAGAACAAGACGTTCTTCTTCTGGAGCGAAGAGTGGCGGCGGTACATCGCGGGCTCGAACCCGTCCGAGGAAAGCACCATGCCGGCTGCGGATTTTCCGACGGCTGGTCAGGACCTCGTGTATACCCCCACGCAGGCCGAAGTGGCCAAACAGGCGAGCACCACTCCGAATGTATGCCCTAATGGCCAGCTTGCTTACATATGTGTTCCGGTAACCTCGGACCCCGTGAAACTCGCGCAATACGCTGCTGAGGCCACTCCTCTGACGCCGGGTGCGCCGTTTCCCAACGATACAATTCCCAAAGATCTGATTGATTCCAATGCGCTCCTCTTCATGGGCACGGGAGCGATACCGAAACCGAACTCGGGTTCAGACGACCCGATTGATCAATATGTCGCATCGCCTAAACAGCCGACCTTCGTCCGCGAAGACGTGGTACGCATCGACCAAATCTTTTCCGACAGATTCCACCTGTTAGGCAGCTGGATCCACGACCAGATGTCGCAGACGATCATTCCGACGCAGTGGAGCGGCGACAGCTATGCCACGGTCGGCGATGTGTTCAAGAATCCTTCGTGGGCCGCGGTCATCAAGCTGACCCAGACACTCTCACCGACCCTGTTGAATGAGACAGCGCTGAACGTCAATGGCAACACGATCGACGTGACGCCGACTGGAATCTATCAGGAACCATCGGGCTGGAGTGCGACCAGCTTCTTCCCGGGCAACAATCTGTTGAATCGGCTGCCACAAATTGGCTTCAGCGGGGGGCCGCTCAACACGACGTACACGGTCATCTACTGGCCGTGGCATAACTCCTTCCTCGATTATCAGTTCCGCGACGATCTATCGAAGGTCATAGGCAAGCACGCCTTGAAGTTCGGCTTCTCGTACATGCGCATGGACAAGAATCAGCAACTGCAGGCGGATACGGAAGGCGACTATAGCTTCGATGGATCCGGCGCTTCACAGAATTCCTATGCCAATTTCCTGCTGGGCTTTGCCAGCAGCTACAAGCAGCTGCAGACGCAGCGAACGGGTCACTATATTAACAACACGTACTCGTTCTATGCACAGGATGACTGGCGTGCAACGCAGCGCTTGACGCTGAATCTCGGTGTGCGCTACGACGCGATGCCCCATGTCTATGACAAGTTCAATCAGCTAGGTAACTTCGATCCTGCTTCCTACAGCGCGGCCAATGCGCAGGGCCCGAATCCTGCGACCGGTTCATTGGATCCGACCGGACCTGGCTTCGCTATGGTCAACGGCCAGTCCTACTATCTGAACGGTATTGACGTTGCTGGACAAAACGGCGTCTCACCCGGGCTGGTCAAAAACGATTTCAACACAATCCAACCGCGTCTCGGTTTCGCCTATGACCTCTTTGGTAATGGACGAACTGTTCTCCGCGGCGGTGCCGGTCTCTTCTACGAGCGCGTTCAGGGTAACGATACTTACAATATCAATACAACACCGCCCTTCTCCTATCAGCCCGGAGCCAATAACGTCTATTTCTCCGACCCGAAAACCAGCAACCAGAATGGTCTGACCGCGCCGTTACCGGTAGGGCCAGCAGGCTTGACCAATGAAAGCATCCACTATCCGAATCCAGGAACGGCGCAGTACAGCCTGGGCGTTCAGCACGAGCTTGCGCCTTCTGTCATCGCTTACGTAGGGTACGTTGGGACTCTTAGCTGGAATCAAAACGATCTGCGGGAGATCAATGACCTTCCGCTCAACGCTCCGGTAGAAGAGCGTCATGCGGTTGCAGCGAAGACCACAGAGAGCGGCTATAACCCCAACCCCGATCTATACCGGCCGTATCAAGGTTATGAAAACATCCGGCAGGAAGAGAATGAGGTAAACGCCAGCTATAACTCGCTGCAGGCTTCTGTGCGGATGGAAAATAAGCATGGGTTCACGGTTGAGTTTGCCTATACCTGGTCTCATGAAATAGACATCCAGAGCACTGATCTCACATCAGTTACACTGGCGGGCTCTGGCGGCACGCTGTCAAACCCATACGATCCGCATTACGATCGAGGGTCGGGCGGCTTTGACAGGCGTAACATCTTCAACGTCAATTACATCTACGATCTTCCGTTCTATCGTCACTCCGGCAATGGCTTTCAGCGCACGGTACTGGGCGGGTGGGAGATTGCAGGTATTACCGTTGCGGAGAGCGGCACGCCGGTCAACGTCTATTACAACGGACCAGACACACTGGGGCTTGGTGGAAACACGACCAACCGTCCGGATGTTGTCTCGGGAATCACGTTCCCCAAGACGCAAAAGGCTTGGTTCTCAACTTCGTCTTTCGCTGCCCCAGTTGCACCTTGGGATGGCGGAAGTACCGGATTCGGGAACGCCAGCAAAGATATGATTGTTGGCCCCGGCCTCTTCAACTGGAATATCTCTGTCTACAAGGACTTCCTGCTGACTTCGCATGAGGGACCGCGGATTCAACTCCGGGCAGAGAGCTACAACACCTTCAACCACACGGAGTTCAACGGGATCGATACTGGGTCTGCCGATAGCAGCTTCGGGCAAGTTACCAGCACCATGGACCCCCGAGTTTTCCAGTTCGGCGCCAAGTTCCTGTTCTAATCTCGGTCCTCCAACTATGGACGTGGCGGCTTCGGCCGCTGCGTCCTTTTTCTTTTTGGACTTACTCATCACGGCCATCGCCAGGTGTGGTTGCGGGAGTGTATTCTTAGCTCAGGTGTTCCTGTGCAACGGCTCGTCCATCTTCTGATCTACACGCTGTTAGCGTGTCCGATGATCTGTGCTCAGTCCTCGAATACCCTGACGCCTGCGCAGCGGGCAGCAGCGCTAGAGGGGGCGGGACAATATGCGGAGGCTGAGAAGGCGTGGCTTGTAGTGTTGTCTGCATCTCCGGAGGATGCGGCGGCAAGCGCACATCTCGGGCTGGTATATGCGCGGGAAGGGAGATACTCGGAGGCGATTCCGGCCTATCGAAAGGCGCTGAAATTGAGGCCCGGTATGCCGGGCGTTGCGATGGACCTCAGTTTGGCGTTGTTCAAAGAGGGACATCTGGCGGAGGCCATCGCTCCGCTGAAGGAAGCTGCGAAAGAGACGCCAAGCGATCCGCGAGCAAAGTTGCTGCTTGGAATGTGCTACTACGGCACGGGCCAATATGCCGCGGCTGTACCATTTCTGCGCGCCGGAGTGGAGTTGTCACCGAGCAATTTGGAGCTTCGGCTTGCGCTGGCGCAGAGCTGCCTATGGGCAGCGGAATACTCCTGTGCGTTGGATGAATATCAAGCGATTCTCAAACAGGATCCTAATTCGGCGCAGGCAGACATGATCGCAGGGCAGGCGCTGGATGCGAAGGGAGATACATCCGGTGCGGTCGCGCAGTTTCGCGCGGCGGAGAGTGCGGCCCCCAATACACCGGACGTCCACTTTGGTTTGGGCTATCTGCTTTGGAAGCAAGGTCAATTACCGGAGGCGACGCGGGAGTTCCAGGCGGAGTTGACTCTCGAGCCAAATCATCCATTAGCCCTGACCTATCTCGGGGACATTGCGATTAAAAACAACGATTGGGTTACCGCGCGGGCGGACCTGCAACGTGCGATGGCGCAGCCCGGCGCGAGCCGCCAGACGGTGCTGGATATGGCGATTGTTGACGCACAGGACAAACAGTATCCGCAGGCTGAGGCTGAGTTCAAGCATGCGATCAGTATGGACCCTGCGAATCCGGATGCGCACTGGAGGCTTGCCCATGTATTGATGACGATGGGCAAGAGGGATGAAGCAAATGCCGAGCTCGCGAAGGTGCGTCAACTGCATGAGAGCAAGGATGAGAGGCTCGTGCAGCAAATGAGCCACCCACCGATGCCGGCTCAGCCGTGAGAGTTTATTGCTAATGAAAGTCATGGGAGTGCATTGCCAGAGAAGAATCAGGAAGTGATATAAGGCAGGTTGCTTTCACATGCACTACCCCATCCTGATTCTGTAGAGGACCTTCCACTAACAGGAACTTGCTGCGGGTTACAAGCAGGCGATCGCGGTCGTAAAGATCCGGTGTAATGATGACGTTGGCAATGCCTGTTTCGTCCTCCATGGATAAGAAGATGAATCCCTTTGCTGTGCCGGGTCTCTGGCGCGCGATGATGCATCCTGCAACTCGTACGACCTCTCCATTGAGGCGTTCCTTGAGCTCTTTAGCGGAAAGAACTCGCTGTCGCTGTAATGCTGTGCGGCGATAGAACATCGGATGTCTTCCGATGGTGAGTCCCGTTCCTGCATAGTCAGCTATAAGGCGTTCTTCTGTGCTCATCTGCTGAAGAGGCGATCCCCCTCGATGTTCTTGAAGCATCTTGCTGCTTTGACATAATAGAGGACCTTCTATTTTTCCAGCATGTTCGACCTGCCAGAGTGCATCGCGGCGATGTGTGATCTCACTGAGATGATTGAGTGCGCCGATTCGGGCCAAGTACGTGAGTTCCTTTCGATTAAGCGCAGGAACACGCAAGGCAAGATCCTCTGCTGATAGAAAACGCCCGTGATGAGTGCGAGAATCAACGAGCATGCCGGCAGAGCTTTTGCGTAGACCCTTTACGTAACAAAGCCCCAGTCTCAATGAGAGTGAGGTATCCGGTCCGCGCTCGAGGGTGCATAACCAATTGGATATCTGTACATCGATTGGTTTAACTCGTAGGCCATGCCTCTGTGCGTCTTTTATCAAGCTGGCGGGCGAGTAGAACCCCATGGGTTGATTGTTGAGGATTGCGCAGGTGAAGGCAGCCAAATATTTAACCTTGAAATATGCTGAGGCGTAGGCGAGCAGTGCAAAGCTCGCGGCATGAGACTCCGGAAAGCCGTAGAGCGCAAACGAACTAATGTTTTCGACAATGGTGTTCTGCGTTGTTGTGTCAATGCCGTTGGCTGTCATGCCGGCACGGAGATTAACTTCGAGATCTTTCATGCGCTGCCAAGAGCGACGCATTCCGACGGCACGGCGGAGCTCTTCTGCCTCCGCACCAGAGAAGTTTGCAACTGTCATTGCGATACGTAACAGTTGTTCCTGAAAGAGAGGAACACCTAACGTTCGCTCCAGGACGGGAATGAGGGAAGGGTGTGGATACGTGATTGGTTCTTGTTCCTGTCGCCTACGCATATAAGGGTGCATCATTTTTCCGACGATAGGACCGGGGCGAATGATGGCAACCTGCACGACGAGGTCGTAGAACCTCTTCGGCTTATTTCGCGGGAGCGAGGCCATTTGGGCACGACTCTCTATCTGAAACATGCCGACAGTATCCGCACACTGCAAGGTCTTATAAACCTTTTCGTCTTCGGGAAGCTGAGCAAGATGGACGGGGTCGCCATAGTGCTCCGGGATGAGTTCGAGGCAATCTTTCAGGACAGCCATCATTCCGAGGCCGAGCAGGTCGACTTTAATGATGCCCAGGTCAGCGCAATCTTCTTTATCCCATTGGACGACTGTTCGACCGGCCATGGATGCGCGCTCGAGGGGGACGACGCGATTCAGTTGACCCTGACAGATAACCATGCCCCCTGAGTGTTGCCCAAGATGACGCGGGAGATCCTGAATACGCATGCAGAGCTCTAAATACTTTGCGATGCGCGGATGCTTGATGTCGAAGCCGGCGTTGTGAAAAGAGTGTGTCATGGTGTCGGCCGGACCGTGCCACTCCCATTGGCTGACGAGGCTCGACAGGCGGCCGAGGGATTCCTGATCAAAGCCGAGAGCTTTGCCGACTTCGCGCGCGGCGGATTTGCCGCGATAGGTGATTACATTGGCAGTCATGGCGGCGCCAAACTCGCCATAACGTTGATAGACATATTGGATGGCTTGCTCGCGCTTGTCTTCAGAGGGCAGATCGAGATCGATATCAGGCCATTCTCCGCGGTTCTCGCTCAGGAAGCGTTCAAAGAGAAGGTCCATGCCGACCGGATCGATAGCGGTGATCTCGAGTGCATAGCACACCGCTGAATTAGCTGCGCTGCCTCGGCCCTGAATCAGGATGCCGTTGCGTTTGCAGAACTGTACGATGTCCCAGACGATCAAGAAATATCCAGCAAAGCCCAACTGCGCGATGAGAGCGAGCTCGCGTCTGACCTGTTTTTTTGCTCGCTCCAGTAATAGTGAGTTTTTCTTTGATCCATACCTGTTGAACACTCCCTCCGTGACGCGCTTTTCGAGGAAGCTATCCATGGTTTCGCCGTCTGGTACGGGATAGTGTGGAAACCGGTAGCCCAAGTCATCGAGTTGGAATTGCAGGCGCGACGAGAGTTCGACGGTGTTGCTGGTAGCGTGTGGGATATCACGAAAGAGCCTTACCATCTCGCGGGCATGCCGCATGTGACGCTGGCTGTTCAGTGACAGGAGACGGCCGGCATGGTCGAGTTCTGTGTGGTGGCGTATTGCGGTGAAGAGGTCGAGGAGCTCACGATCATAGGCTGTGGCATAACGAACTCCGTTCGTCGCGAGCAGTGGCAGCTTTAAAGATTTTGCGATGCGGAGCGCGGCTTGATTTTGCCATTCCTCTTCGCGCTCCTGATGGCGTTGCAGTTCGACATAGACATTCTTGCGTCCGAAGATATTGACGAGCTGTTCGACGATTTTGCGGCCTGCTGCTTCGCCGCCGCAAGCTAATGCTGCTGCCAGCGGGCCTTCATTGCCGCCGGTCAGACACACCAGGCCGCCGGCGTATTGCTGCAAATCATCTAGCGTGGCCGCGCCTTCAGACTTCGTCATCTCGCGCATTTTGAACTGTGTCACAAGCTGACAAAGATTCTGATAGCCAGTCTGAGACTTGCAAAGCAGAGGGAGACGGGCGGCTTCGTCCAGATGCTGATGGGACAGCCACGATGGTGGAGTGAGACGCAGTCCCAAATCTGAAACAGCGATCTCCGCCCCGATGTGTGCTTGGATACCGTTACCTTTGGCGCTGGTGTAAAAGCGCGCGGCGCCATAGACCCCATTCCGGTCGAGTAATGCAAGGGATGGCATTTCGAGTTCGAAAGCACACTTGATCAGCTCCTCAGGCTGAGAGGCGCCTTCGAGAAAACTGAAGGCGCTGGCTGCGTGAAGTTCAATGTAGGAATCAGTCATACAGGGTCACCATTTCCCAGCAGCTTCGTTGTAGGTCCTGTGCGATGCAGCAGCATAGGACCGATCCATCCTGCGAACGAGCGATCAGGTCCCACTGCTCGTGTCCCCAGGCTGTCGTGCTCCACCATTCACCGCCTGCCCGCCAGGGACCAAAGGCATGTTCAACCACATACCGCTTCTCGCGAAAGTTGAATGCATATGGTCGCTCTTCGTGCAAGAGAACCGCGATCGATTCTGCGGGGCGGAGCTGACGCTGTGCTGTGTGTAGCCGGGCTGGACATGACCCAGAGCCCGATACCGCTGGAACGGAGAAGGGTTTCATGCGGAAGTTGTTGGGGTGATGGGTATCCGTAACCATGGCGCAGCCCACGCGATTTTCGCCGACAAGGGCAGCGATACGCGCGAGAGTTACATCGAGACGCAGGGGCTCCGGCAGTTGTGGCGAGAAGAGACCCAACTGAACTTTGCTAGAGGTTCCCGGCTCGGCTGTGAGGGTCAGGGCAAGGATGGCTGCCTGGGGCGGATGCGCTTCGAGGTCGAGATGGAGAAGTTTAATCCAGAGCTGCCGATCGTTTGTGGGAAGGGCTGTCTTGACTGTGCGTGAGTGAGACGCGCCACCCTCCAGAGCCAGGGTCACGGTGACAGATGCAAGGGCGTACATTCTGGCAGATGCCCGCAGGATTAACTGCTCGAGCATGACGCCGACTACAAAAAGCAGGGAATCGAGCAACTCTACGGGCGTGTCGAGCTGGACATATTCTTTGAGAGTGAAGGCCGCTTCTATAGGAAGGAAGAGGTGGGGCAGTTCGCCACGGACAATCTGTTGAAGGCGCTTACCCTCTTGTCCGATACGCGCGATCAGGGCCTCCTGCGGGAGGGCTGCAAGTGCGCCGAGTGTATGAATTCCCCAAAGGGAAAAGGTTTCGGAGTGCGATTCGGAGAGATTGAGAACCGTGAGTGGGATGGCGGCGAGCGCTTCGCGTTCTTTTCCGGGTTCGGCGATCAAGATGTCCATGCCGGGGGACATGCTGCGCGCCAGGCAGATGGCGGTATGAACGTTGCTGCTGATTGCAAGCTGTCCGGCGATTCCGAGTTTGCGTACATAAGTGAGCAGGGTCTTTGCCAGCGTGAATGGAGAGCCGAAGAGCCTCTCCATTCCAGCGATATCGATGATGCAGAGAAAGGTATCCTTGCTGCTCTGATCTTCTATGCGCGGAGAGAAGGTTCCGGCACACTCGAGCAGAGCCGTCTTTGCTGCACTCTCTTCAGCGCGAGAGCGAGGAAGAACCATAATGGAAAGAATCGTATCGACCTCAACCCGTGTCATGCCGTGAACGACGCCGGCGATTCTGGCTTTCGCGTTTCGGGAGCACACAGATTCTAGAGGAGGGATTCCCTCCATGATCGCGAGGGGGCGGCTGCGCAGCTCCGGACGCAGACGGAGCATCGATTGTGCGGGAAATTCGCGAGCGTAGAGACAGGCGTACAGTTCGGGTGCCGTCATCGGCAACCTGCCCATGGGGAGCGGCTATGCCATGCAGCTGTGTGCTCACTTTGCGGCGGCTTTCGCAGAGGAACGACGTTCGATTGTGCAGAGCGATCGCGGACGAGCTCGATGCGGTAATGCATGCCGCTGAAAACAGTTGTTTCATGGGACGAGGCATTGGCTTGATGAAGTTTGAGAACAAGCTCTGCGCTGCTCTTTGCACATGGATGTTGAGTAAGGAGGATGAAGCTGACCTGGCTTCGCTCCGCTGCCGAGCGGTAACGGAACCATATTGCAAGTGGCACACGTGATGCATATTCCGGTGCGATGCTGCCCAGATCCAGCACAATGGAACTGAAACCCCCGGCCTGGAGGAGAAGATCCGCGCTACGCAGAGCTTGATCGAGCCTCGACCATGGCTTGGGAGAGGACGTCCGCTGCCGCAAAGTGCCACAACGTATCCAGAGCAGATGTGCGAGGTCGATGCCGGCGGCGGCTGCCGACTCCGGATGCAGCGAGTCGGAGACATCGATCCATGCGCAGACTTTTCCCTGCTGCGTTACCTGGCTAAGGAACGAGAAGGCCAGGGATGTTCGACCGGAAGACTCTGGACCGATCATCTCTGTGATCGCTCCGACAGGAAGGCCGCCCTGGAGAAGTTCGTCGACCGAGGAGATGCCGACACGGATCTTCTGACATGCAATTCGAGGAGCCGGTGTAAGTGCGGAGGGGATCCGACCCTTGAGTTTGGCTTCGACTTCGTGACGGACTGTAGAGGCTGAGGCCATAAAGCGAGCGTTACCTATTCGCCTTATGTTCGCCTACCAAGGGGTGTGTATGTCAAACGAAGAATGCAGTTATTGTGGTGCAAATATTCAGGTAAGCTTATGTTTTTGCTTGAGATATCTTTGGAGTGCGATCGCGTTGTTGTGTCCCGAATCTCGTGCACTATAGACGAGCGTTACCGTCTTGTTTTTTGCTGTCTGGAGGATGGGCTCGAAGGGCTGATTTGTTGGCGTTCAGCTCGGCAAAGTATTTGTGCTGGAATTCTGTCCACTTCGCCGGGTCGTGACTGAACCATTTGCGGAGAGCTGTGCTGGGCGCGACTTCCTTCAACCACAGATCTGCGTTCAGAGCTTCCTTTGTCACCCCACGAGGCCAGACCCTGTCGACGAGAATGTGGACGCCGTCTTTCGATGCTGCTTTTTCGTAGGCTCGCTTGATCGTTATCATGACTGCTTTCCTTTGAACTCGATGTCCTCAAGGTTTTGTCGATTTGGTCGCGACTCCGATCCGTTGTTCCTGTGTCTCCTCTTCCATCAGCCAGCGGCGCAGCTGGAGAATGTCATTTGCACGGGCAATACCTACAGGACGCCGCGCGTCATTTGCCTGAACGACCACGACATTTTCTGTATTCTTCAGCATCATGTCGCGGTGGACACGATCCACCGATTCTTCGGGATAGGCCAGAACGAAGTCGCGGCGTGCGAGCTCGCGCATCTTGAAGTGATGATCGGGCGGCTCGGTTCGCAACAGATCGTGAGGCTCAACGATGCCGACCAGGGTTCCTTCCTTTTCCACAACCGGGATCAGTCCTACGTCGCTGGGTACAAAGCTTTCGAGAACCTTTCGCAGTTCCTCGTCTGCCTGGAGGATTTGGAATTCCTTGTGCATGACCTGGTCGATGCGGGCACGCATGAGGACGGGGACTGAATAGTCCTGCAGCACGATGAGGCCACGTTTGACGAGCTTGACGGTCATGATGGAGTCGCGGCTGAAGAGACGAACGAAGCCATCGGAGATCATGACGCAAACGATCAGTGGAAGGAGGGCGTTGGGATTGTGGCTGAGCTCGAAGAGGAAGACGATGCTGGTGAGCGGAGCGCGGGCGATGCCTCCAAAGACGGCAGCCATGGCTGCGAGGGCGTAGAACGCGGGATCGCTGACGAAAGCTGGGGCGATGTGATGGAAGAACATGGCAAAGGCTGCGCCGAGCCCTCCGCCGACGACGAGTGACGGAGCGAAGACGCCGCCTGTGGTTCCGGAGCCGAGCGAGATGACGAGTGCCCAGAACTTTGCGAAGGAGACACCGACAAGCTGATGTGCAGTCATGCGGTCGTTCAGCATGTCGCGGATGGTGTCGTAGCTGGTGCCGAAGACCTGCGGATAGAAGTATCCGATGATACCGAGGATGAGCGCGCCGATGGCGGGAGACCAGATGAGTGCGTAGCGGATGGGAAGATCGTCGAAGAAATCCTCCAGCCACGAGAGCACCCGAATCATGATGATGCCGACGATGCCCATGAGAATGCCAAGAAGGGCGAATAGCCAGAGCTCGTTCATGCCGGTGAGTTTGAAGGCCGGCGTGGGGAAGAGCGGAGCCCATCCTACGAAGTGAATGCGAACGCCGGTCGCGACGGCAGCAGCAAGAGCCACAGGAATGAAGGAGCGTGCGCGCAACTCGAAGAGCAGCAGCTCAACGGCAACGAGGATTCCGGCGAAGGGTGCGGTGAATGTGGCGGCCATGCCGGCTGCGGCCCCTGAGGCAAGCAGAACGCGTCGATAGTAAGGAGTAAGGCCGACGGCCTGACCGAAGAGTGAGCCTATGGCCGCGCCGGTCTGAATGATCGGGCCTTCTGCGCCGAAGGGGCCACCCGTACCGATGGCGAAGGCGGTGGCGAGAGGCTTGAGGATAGCCACACGGATCCGCATACGGCTGTGGCCGAAGAGAACAGATTCCATGGCTTCGGGGATGCCGTGGCCTTTGAGCGTCGGCTCCCAGAAGTAGATCATGATGCCCACCAGCAGACCGCCAAGCGGTGGAATCAGGATGACCCAGGCGCCGAGGTGCGTGTGCGACGGACTGGTGATGGCGAAAGAGAACTTGCCGTAAAAGAAGATGTTGGTGAAAAGGTAGATGAGTTCGAGCAGGCCTTGGGCAACGAGGCCGCCGACGAAGCCAACAAGAAGCGCGAACCCGCAGATTTTGACGACTTCCGGCTCGAGGGCGACGCCAAACTGGCCCTTTTTATTGGATTGCGATTCGGGAATTGCTGCCAGCTCTGGAATTGGGAACTCAGCCATGCAGAACCTCCTCGATGGTGCTTCTGTTAGTGGACTCCACCTTTCGAAGACTCTTAGAGAAAGCAGATATACGGCGGCGACTTGCTGGACCAGGAAGCGGCAAATGGCCGAATCGTTCGTGAAGATGCGTTATGCAACGGGTATCGCCTCCTCGCTCGATTCCGAGATGACTTCTCTGCGGGTTTTGAGAGCCTGTAGAATGTCTGTTTTTGTCACGATGCCCTTGATGTCTCCCTCGTCGGAGACAACGAGGAGCATAGGTTGTCGATGCTCGCTCATCAAGAGGCGCAGAGCCTCAGTTACGTCGCAATCTGGCGGAACTGTGCTGACGCGTTTGTCGGCCAGGTCGCGAACCCTGGTCGTCCCCCATCTCTCCGGAGAGATGCGGGCTACGGACCAGAGCGTGATCGCGCCTAGCAGGCTGCTCCCATCGAAGACGGGGAAGGCCTCATGATGCGAGTGCGAGGAGACCGTGTCGATGAACTCACGCAGATTGAGGGATGCCTGCGCGGAGACCATGTGCTGCTGCATCACGGCGCTGATGGGGACGTGCTGCAGCTCCTGCATCTTGACGCCTTCGTGCAGGCGTTGATCGCCGGATGCGGAGGCATCGCCCGAGATACCGTAGGCGACAGCGGCGCCGATGAGTGCGGGGATGATGAAGGCATGTCCACCGGTTGCTTCTGCGACGAAGACGACCGCTGCAAGCGGAGTTTTATAGCCGGCGGAGATAAACGATGCCATCCCGACAGCGGCGTAAAGGCCCAGCGACGGGCTGTGAACGATCGATTGAGCAAAGGCCGTGCCGAGCGCTCCGCCGGTGAGAAAGAGTGGAACGAACATCGCGCTGACGCCGCCGGGAGCGAGTGAAAAGATGGTTGCCGCGAGTTTTAGTCCACTAAAGGAGAGAAGCTGGCCGGTGCCATAGTGCTTGGTGAGGATGTCTCCAACTGCTTCGTAGTTGGGACCGAGGGGCACAAGCGACCCTTGATAGATGTGCAGGAAGAGAAGGCCGCAGAGACCGGTCAGTAAGCCACCGATCGCCATCTTTGCCCAATGTGGGATCGACCATTTGACGAAGAAGGTGCGGGCGCGACGGAAGGTGACGACGAAGGCCATTGCAATAAGGCCGATGAGGAGGCCGAGCAGAGCGCTCCAGTAGAGGTCATTCCGTGCGTAGGTGGATCCGCCTTCGAAGTTGAAGAGCGGCGAGGAGCCGAGAAAGGAGCCCATCGTCATGAAGGCGACGACGGAGGCAATCAGCGACGGCACCAATGCTTCGTGCGCGAGATCGTCTCGATAGGGCATCTCCAGCGCAAAGACGATGCCGGTGAGCGGCGCACGAAAGACTGCGGACATGCCGGCCGCAGCGCCGCAGATCAGCATGATGCGGCGGTCACGGCTGTCAAAGCGGAATCGCTTCAATTTTGTCCAGAGCGTAGAGCCGATGGCGGCTCCGCCGTAAATACTTGGACCCTCGAGCGCGGCGCTTCCACCGAAGCCAACGGTGGTGATCGCCGCGATTAGTTTGGGAATGAAGGGGCGCATGTCGATGTCGCCCTGATGTTCGTGATAGGAACGGATGACCTCTTCCGTGGAGTGCTCGTCTGGATCGGGTGTCATGAACTGCATGATGAGTCCGGTGACACCGAAGCCAAGGACCAGTCCTGGGACGATGGCCCAGTGGTGATGCAGGTAGTAAGCGAGTATGGCGGGCCACAATTTACCGAGAATGATCACAACGACGCCGGTGATCAGCAGTCCTGTCGTCAGGCCAATAAGAGGTGCAATCAGCAGCCATTTCTGCAGGTCGCGCGAATAAACTGCCGTAAGGTCCTCATGGACCAGCGGCAGATACTTTCGAAGGAGCGGATGTTGCAGCAGCCAGTCCCTCTTCTTTGTCCTTTTGGGTGTCCGTCTCACGCGAATCGACATATTCCTTTTTGCTTGAGGATGATATTGGCGATAGGAAGCCGCAATGTTTGATAAGGGTTCATTTAGTGAGGACGGGCCTACTGTGGGGATGTCCGGCCTCCCAGACTGTTGAGATCCGTTTCGCTTCGTCCTGATGGAGGTTCGTCAGTCGTGAAAGAACGGCTTCGCCACGCTGCGTAAGGGAGACGATGACAACTCTGCGGTCTGTGCTGTCCTGCGTTCGGCGGACCAGTCTGCTTTGCACCGCTCGTTCAACCAATCCGACGACGGAATGGTTGCGCTCCTGCAGGAATTCAGCGAGCTCGGAGATGGTAGCGGAATTGCGGCCGGTGAAACCGGCAACGCCGAGCATCAGTTGATGCTGTTGTGGAGTGACTCCGCACGCACGTGCAGCGTTCTCACTGAAGCGAAGAAACTTACGCAACGCGTAACGAAAGTGGGCAAGATCCTGGATGGTCTGGCTGCCATCGGACTGTATGTTGTCACTAGAAGTCATTGCAAATGAAGGTTTAGCGGTGACCATAATTTAGATCGCGCCGCGAAGTAATCTCAGTATATCGCATCGCTATCGTGGAATTTCGCTCTGTTGGCCGCGTGTAATCTGTGCGGTGAATCGCAGGTCAGGATCCCGCACGCTGATATCGTTTTAGTACGCCATCAAGCGAGAGGATGCCCTCAAGCGCGCCTCGCTGAGCCCGATTGGAGACAGGAAGAAGCGGCCAGCGCTGCAGATAAGGAAGCGCGGTGGCGAGAGGTTGATCAGGGAAGATCAGAGGGGTCCGGTCCGGACCGAGGCGCGTTGCAAGAGGAGCGCCGGAGCGGACGGCATCCGGCGAACTGTACACCTCCGCGAAGATCTTTTGCAGCTCATCCTGTTTCGCTGCATACCATCCGCCATCGGCGCACTGGATTAGGGCTGCGGGTGCGTCCGCTATCTCTGGATGCTGCTCGAATGAGTTCATGACGTTCCGGATGTTCCCTAAGCCTTGAATGATCGGAACAGTCACCGGCTGAAGAGCATCCTCGATATGCAGTCGATTGCCTTCCCGTTCCTCTTCCATCGAAGGCAAGTAAAGGCCGTCCTGATGGGTCAAGAGCTCAAAGATGGGAACCGGTTGGAGGCTTCGGGAGATGAGATAGGCAATCGTATTGGCGAGAATGACGGGAAGAATGATCGAGTAGTTGCCGCTGACTTCCAGCACCATGAAGACAGAGGTGAGTGGGACGCGGAGAAACGCGGCAAAGAGAACGCCCATACCGACGAGGGCATATGAGCCAATCGAGCCGGTGAGATGGGGAAAGAAGATCTTCTCAAAAGACCCGACGGAGGCGCCAAGCATGGCGCCGATAAAGAGCGTGGGCGCGAACATTCCGCCGGGAGTTCCGCTTGAGAACGAGAGGGTGGTTGCAATGATCTTGAAGAGGGCGAGCAGCAGCAGCATCTTGAAGGCGAACTGACCGTGCATGGCCTGATCGATGGAGCCATAGCCGGCTCCCATGATCTCGGGCAGACCAAAGTATCCGATGCCGCCGACCAGAAGTCCCGCCAGTGGCGGTTGGATGAGCTGAAACCATTGTGGTTGACTGCGCAGCTTCGGCCGCAGATAACCGAGGGCTTTCGCGAAGAGGAGAGACGCCAGACCGCCAATGATACCGAGTACGGAGTAGGCGAGGAGCTCGCGCGGATCACGCAGGGTGATCGGCGGCACACGAAACATGGGCTGGTCGCCCCAGAACCAGCGCGCGACCACGACGCTGGCGACGGCGGCGAGAACGATCGAGCCGAGGACGCCGGCGCTCCATGTGCCGATGACCTCTTCGATGACGAAGAGGATTGCGGAGATGGGTGCGTTGAACGCGGCTGCGAGACCGGCAGCGGCGCCGACCGGAGCGAACAGTCGAAGACGTGCACGCGAGAGCTTGACCCTGCGGCCGATGAGAGAGGCGACGCCAGCACCGATCTGCAACGATGGATCTTCGGGGCCGAGAGATTGACCGCTGCCGATGGCCATGGCGGACAAGAAGAATTTGCCAATGACCGTTCGCACGGAGATGTAGCCGTTGTGAATGTAGAGGGCGGCCTTGGTCTGATTGACGCCGCTTCCTCGCACACCCGGGAAGATGTAACGCGTTAGGAGGGAAACAACAATGCCAATTGCAGCGGGAGCGATGAACAGCCGCGCTTGATGAGGCGCGGGAGCAGCTCCGAGAAGGAGAACACTCAGCCACTCGATGGCCATGCGGAAGGACACAACGAGCAGACCGGAGATGACGCCAATAAAGATCGAGAGAAGGAGAAAGAGCCGCTCCTCTCGCACAGGCAGAGCGTCACTCGGTACCGATCGTGCCTGATCTTCCATCATTCTCCTGCGCTGTTATCGAGATTGGGATGAGGATTTTGCAAGGAGGAGCAGCAATGCATTATCTCCCGTGGGAGGGCCACAGAATTGCGAAGTCTGTACTTCTGTATTGAACACAAGCTGGGTTAGATTGTCCTGATTTGCTTGATCTTCAAGCGCTGAGCGTCGATCGATCAGCTCTGCGGCAGATTGCCATTGATCCTTGAGGGATTGTAGTGCCGAAGGCAGGGTGGCCGCGTTGTCGAACCTTGCGGCGCAAACATTAAAGCGGAGCCGGGTGATGATTGCATCGGCATGAAGATGCTCGGCGCGTTCATCGACGGGAAGATTTCTGGACGGATTGAGAGAGAGAACTCGCGCTGCGTTGTCAGCTGTTGATTTCAGTTCTGCGAGCTGTGATGTGTTTTCGAGCGACTTTGGCCGCTCTCTCAGCGCACGTGACAGCAACCTATCTGCTGCTGGGTAGTCTCCCGTGTTGTAGGCGAGATTGCCGGCTTTCGAGAGAGCCTCGAAGTTGCGCGGTTCGAGTTTGATTGCCTTTTGATAGAAGGATTGGGCATCCGCAGGATCGTTCGCCAGTTGCAGCTTGTCGCCGAAGAGAATGTCCAGCGAGGCTGTTTCGGGGGCATTCGCCGCAGCGACGAGCAGTTCAGCTCTAGCGCCGACTTTGTCGCCGTTTTGAATCAGATAATCGGAGAGTTCGAGCTGCACCTGACGTCGGAGATTGATGCTGTCGGTCCCCCAATTACCGAGGGTAGAGGCTCTGTAGTAATTGATAGCCTGGGCGGTATCCCCCCTTTGCCGAGCGAGACGGCCGAGTTCAAGATTGATAAACCCATTGGCAGGATCCAGATCCCGAAGGCTGAGGAAATAATTGGTCGCCTCTTCCGTGTGGTGAGCATCGGCCAACGCCTCTGCAAGCAAGAGGTGACTGGAATGGTCGTCCGGTGCATACGAGAGAGCGACGCGCAGATCGGCGATCGCCTGCTCCGGATGACCCTGGCTGACTTCAGTTTGACCACTGGCGGCATAGTGCCGTGCCAGTTCCGCCCGTCGCGCTGCGAAGGAGCGAAAGAGAAAGGATGTGATTCCATAGAGAACGAGGGTCGCCAGGACCAGGACGAAGAATGTAAGGCTGTCTCGGAGAATGACTTGTCTTTTCGCGCCAAGAGTAGACGCGTCGGGGTCCGCTACAGGATGTGAATTGATCTGGATCTCGTCCCTCCGACGTCGCCTATTCGGTGCCCCTGCGACGCATGGAAAGATCGGAACTTAGCGTTCGCGACGCTCTCTCTTCTCGGCGGGGAGTCGATGGAGCAGTCGCGGACGAGCCAGAGATAGGTATTCCTGCGCGAGTCAACGGCATAGAGCGAAAGGCACAATCAGTTTATCGCGATACGACCGTGGCCACTACAACGGAAAGAGCAAGTAATGTTTTGCTAATGGAATACGTTTCCGTTGGACCGACCGCGGCGATGGTTGGTTGGGTGACCATTGTCCAGCAATTTGGAGTCTCGACGCGATGGAGTCGTAGCTGACAAGGTTCCGGGGGAGAGCAGGATTAGAGCGGTCGTCGTTCCTCGATTATGGGAGGGGAGCCTAATCTGATAGACTTATGTCGTCGTTGGATATGGGATTTCGTGTGTCGTGAGACCCACGGAAAAGGTATCCCAGGTCGCGACCCAGTAGCGCGAGATGATCGTCGGATCGCTCGTCTACCAGAGACAACCGAATTGTTGGAAGGCAATTTGGGGACGTAGCTCAGTTGGTTAGAGCGCTGCCCTGTCACGGCAGAGGTCGCGGGTTCGAGCCCCGTCGTCCCCGCCACTAAAGGTCTGGCGAAGACTTGCCTGACTCCGTGGTCTGACTCCTTATCTCATCTAAGAGCTAGAGCTGAAAGTATGTGCCGGCTTTTGGGACGTATTACCAAGCCCGAGACCATTTTGGCCCGCTCTTGTCGTCTCTCAGGCGGGTGTCGAGGCCTGCGTCCCGCTCAAGAAGCCGGCCGAAGAGCCAGAGCAGGTCCGATAGCCGGTTGAGAAAAGCGAGCACCTCGGGCTGGACCTCTTCGCCGGTTTCGGCAAGCCGGACTGTATTGCGTTCGGCGCGGCGGCAGATGGTTCGCGCCAGTTCGAAGGCGGAAGAAGGAACTTGCGCTCCGGGTAGCGACCAATCGGAGAGGATTCGGTCGAGCGACTCGATGCGATGCACCTGTTCGGTGAGCTGATCGACGTCAGCGGAGGTGAGCGCTGCCGGTGCTTTGCGGCTGATCGGTGGTGTGGCGAGCGAGGCGCCGACGCTGAACAGTGTGCGTTGGATCTGTTCGGTCGAGGCCCGTATCGACTCGTCGGGGCAGAGGCTGCGTGCGAGGCCGAGGGCGGCGTTCAATTCATCCACTGTTCCATAGGCTTCGACCCGAGCGTCTGCCTTCGAGACGCGCGTGCCACCTGCCAGCCCTGTCTGCCCTCTATCTCCGAGTTTGGTGGCAATGCTCACCTGCTCCGCCTCTTTACCGATACGACTCCATCGTACCCTTCCTCATGCGCGGGCCAATGACGGCGACGCTGATTTCGGGCGTATTCTGTGGATAGCGACGACGGCTCAGGGAGGCGATTTGGCAGCCCAGTCACGTAACACCCGACAAAAGGCGGCGATTCGTGAGGCATTTCTGCGAGCGGACCGGCCTCTCTCGCCAGAAGAGGTTTTGGCAGCGGCCCAGAGCGAGGTGGAGGGGTTGAGCATCGCGACGGTTTACCGGAACATTGCCGCTCTGCTGGAAAGCATGTGGCTCACCGCGGTCGCGATGCCCGGTGAGGCGTTCCGTTACGAAACCGCAGGAAGGGCCCATCATCATCACTTTCGCTGTAATGCATGCGGCAAGGTCTTCGAGATGCAAGGTTGCGATGTGACTCTGCGGCCGAAGCTTCCGCGTGGATTTCGCGTGACTGGGCATGAATTCTTTTTGTTCGGCCGCTGTGCCGACTGTGCGTGAGCAGGCCGCTACATCATCAGCAGGTTTGCTATGTAAATGAAAGCTGCACCGGCGATGATGGCGGCCAACAGACTGAGCCGAAGAGAGCGCCCGTCGCGAAGCTGCGGCAGAAGCTCATCTGCAACCATATGCAGAAAGAAGCCGGCGGCAATCGCAAGCAGAGCGGATGATCCGGTGGCGGAGAAGTGGAACCATCCGGTCGAGAGCGCTCCGGCGAGGGGTGCAATGCAATCGGCGGCGAGCAGAAGGTAATCGACCGTGGCGGGCTTTTCGCCGCGTGTGCTGAGCAGGATCGTATTGACGCCGTCACCAATATCGTGTGCCGCAATGCCGATCGTCACTATATATCCAGCCTGATGTGAAGCGGCATAGGAGAGCCCGATTGCCATGCCATCGCGAAAGCTGTGAGCGACAAGCAGCCCGCCGCCTACTCGTCCCCAGGTGCGGTGCAACCCGCGTTTGCTGGAGCTTTCAATCCAGGCGTCGAAGACGCTTTGCGAAACCAGGAAGAACAGGAAGGAAAGAATGGTCAGACCAAAGACAGTAGAGATGCCCGCTCCGGCGAATCTTTGGAGAACGATGGCTTCCGGAAGAAGATCAAGAAACGCCGCTCCCAGCAGCAGACCCACACTGAAGGCGATTAATAGCTTGAGCAACGATCGCAGTCTTAATGCAAGGAGGCCGCCAGCGAGTGTGGAGAAAACGGGCAGCGTGAACAGAAGGGAAGGCAAGGCGAGTATCTCGATCCACTCTAATGATACATTATTCGCAATAAGCGAGGCTCTGCCCATTGGGGCAGAACGAGTATCGACGTCTTACACTGAGATAGCTGCCGTGCGATGCGGATCAGAGTGAATCTGGATCGCGGCACCCGAGAGCGTCCCTGTGGTCTAGCGGCCCAAGACTCCACGATCTCCTCGTGGAAACATAGGTTCGAATCCTGTCAGGGACGCCATCTTCCTGGGCAGTGGCCGGAATCCCTGCGCAAGCGGTAATTTAGGGGCATGGTTGATGCCAAGGTTGTACTGGAACATTTGGACGAGCTTCGCTTGCTGACGGCTGATGAGCAAGGCGCGCAACGTGTGGCCTGGTCTCCGATGTGGCTGCGGGCTCGCGCCTGGTTCGAAGAGAAGCTCTCCAATCTACCGGTGGAGCATCACTATGACGCGGCCGGCAATCGGTGGGTAACGCTCGCGGGCGAGTCAGAGAAGGCGCTGGTCATCGGGAGTCATCTTGATTCGGTACCGAATGGTGGATGGCTGGACGGATGTCTGGGAGTGCTTACAGGGCTCGAAGTCCTCTCGAGCATGGTGCGCGATTACAACGGGCGACCACCCTGCACGATCAAGCTGGTCGACTGGGCGGACGAAGAGGGTGCTCGTTTTGGGCGGAGTCTCTTCGGCTCGTCTGCGTTCGCGGGCACGCAGACGATTGAGTCGGATCGAGGCCGAACGGATAAGGATGGAACGGCGTTGGAGGCGGCACTCGCAGCTTGCGGCGTTGATGTCGATCGGGTGGGTGATGCAACCCGCGAACAAAGGAATTTGGCAGCCTATCTGGAGCTGCACATCGAGCAGGGACCAATCCTCGAGCGACAGCAGAAGCCGTTAGGCGTTGTGCTGGGGACGAAGGGCGTAGAGCGTTGGGCGATTACGTTCTACGGCCAAGAGGCGCATTCCGGGTCAACGCCGATGGAGGTTCGCCGCGATGCGCTTGCGGCGTGCGCGAAACTCGCGTTGGAGATTCGACCGATTGCACGCAAGCATCCGAACTCCGTTGTAACGATGGGGAGTCTGAAGACCTTCCCCGGGATTGTCACGGCAGTCGTAGGCCGTTGTGAAGCGACGTTGGACATGCGCGATCTCGATGCGGACGTGCTGGCAAGCATGTTGAAGGATGCGAGAGAAGCGAGTGAGCGGTTTGCCGTGGAGGAGCGCTGTACTGTCGAGTGGTCTAAGATCTGGTCGATCGAGCCGATTCTGTTTGACCCAAAGTTGATCGCACTATGCGATGAGGCGATCATCGAAACGGTGGGCGTCAGCGCGCGGCTCCCTTCCGGCCCGTTACATGATGCTGCAGAGGTAGCGCGCGTTGGAGTTCCCGCGGTGATGATGTTCGTGCAGTCGCTGAATGGCTTGAGCCATAACCGAGCCGAAGACACGAACCGTACGCACTTGGAACAGGCAGTGTCAGCGATGAACAGGCTGGCGGAGAAAACGATCGCCTGGATAAATCGTCAATGAGATTGAGGAATCTGAGAAGGTTCACGAGTTGCCTATAAATAGTGCATAATCGTGACTTCTGAAAGCGGAGACCGGAGCCGAACCGTAGCGTACCCAGCGGGCTGCGGAACGGCGCCTTTCTCTTTTGGAGATTCCGCCTGACGACAAGGAGTGCACGACGTCCGAATGAGTGAACCAAGCAGCTTCTTCGCGCAGTCGCCCAATTCCGAGGAGATTGCTGCGCGATTTCCCGATCTGCATCCGCCGTTTGATCGTATGGCCGCTATCACCGAGGCAAACCGATGTCTTTATTGCTTCGATGCACCGTGTACGACCGCATGTCCTACCCACATTGATGTGCCGCGCTTTATCAAGAAGATTGCGAACGACAATCTTGAGGGATCGGCGAAGACGATTCTTGAGTCGAACATTCTTGGCGAGAGCTGCTCTCGCGCGTGCCCGGTGAATGTGTTGTGTGAAGGCGCCTGTGTACTGCACCGCTATAACAAGCAGCCAATCGCCATCGGAAGGCTGCAGCGGTTTGCGATGGATTCGCTACATGCGAGTGGGGCCCCACTGCCGTTCAGTGCCGGTGCGGATAGAGGGAAGTCCGTCGCATTGATTGGCGGGGGGCCGGCGTCGCTGGCATGTGCAGCGGAGCTGCGCCGCCGCGGGATTCGCGCGGTGATCTATGATGCACGTCCGCTTCCGGGCGGCCTGAATACGTATGGGGTTGCGGAGTACAAGTTGACACTTTCCGCGAGCCTTCGCGAGATCGACATGTTGGCGCAGCTCGGCGTGGAATTTCGACCGAACACTGTAGTCGATGCGGCGATGCTGGATCGTCTGGAGAACGAGCATGACGCAATCTTTCTTGGTCTCGGGCTAGGAGCCATTCATCGGCTCGGCGTCGCGGGCGAGAAGATCGAGGGTGTTATGGACGCGCTCACCTTGATCGCGGATTACAAGCGCGGCGCCCTGACGTCGATATCGGGCCGGGTTGCGGTGGTGGGTGCAGGGAATACGGCGATCGATGCTGCCAACGCTGCTATTCGACTCGGTGCGGATGAGGTGACGATGGTCTACCGACGCGGACCAGAGCAGATGTCGGCCTTCGATTTCGAATACGAGCATGCGAAGCAGGAGGGGGTCCGCTTCCTGTGGCATGTGCAACCGGTGAGTGTGAAGGGCGTCGGCAATGTGGAGGCGCTATTACTGGAGCGATTGGAGACGACAAGCGACGGTTCGCTGGTGCCAATTCCCGGAGAGATGTTCGAGCTTCGTGTGGACCATGTGGTGCTTGCTATTGGGCAGGCGACACATACAGAACTTTTGTCGACGACGGGTGGCGCTCCAGCAAAGATGAAACTGGAGCGTGGCCGCATCCTGACCGATCGCATGACGGGACAGACCTCGAACCTGAAGTACTTTGCGGGGGGCGATTGCACCAATGGAGGGCGTGAGGTGGTGGACGCGGTTGCTGATGGAAAGCGGGCCGGAATCGCTATGGCGGCCTGGATCGGAGATCAGAATGCCAAGCACTAATCCAACTTTGGAGACGACCTTCGCTGGCATCAAATGCCTCAATCCGTTCTGGCTGGCATCGGCTCCGCCGACGAACTGTGGCGAGCAGATCATGCGGGCGTTCGACGAGGGCTGGGGTGGCG
Organism: Acidobacteriaceae bacterium; assembly: GCA_036272895.1. Lineage (GTDB taxonomy): Bacteria > Acidobacteriota > Terriglobia > Terriglobales > Acidobacteriaceae > Granulicella. The sequence goes on from DATAXW010000030.1 coordinate 76,404, forward strand.
CCGTGTGGAAGACGATCGGCGTACCGATTACGAATGTGAGCTCGCGCTACTCCGCGATTGATTGGAACGGGCAGAAGATGATGGGGTTCAACAATATCGAACTCATCAGCGACAGGCCGACCGAGGTGAACCTGCGGGAGATCGAAGAGGTGAAGCGCCGCTATCCGAAACACCTCGTGATCGCCTCGCTGATGGTGGAATCGAAGCGCGAGACCTGGCACGAGATCGTAAAACGTGCGGAAGGAGCGGGGGCCGATGGACTCGAGCTCAATTTCGGTTGCCCGCATGGAATGAGCGAGCGCGGCATGGGCTCGGCTGTTGGACAGGTCCCCGAGTACTGTCAGCAGATCACTGGGTGGGTGAAGGAGGCCGCGCGTACACCGGTGATCGTGAAGCTAACGCCCAACATCTCTGATATCCGCATGCCGGCACGCGCTGCAAAGCAAGCGGGCGCCGACGCGCTTTCGGCGATCAACACAATTAACTCCATTACGGGAATCGATCTGGACACATTTGAGCCGCGCCCGATGGTGGACAGCAAGAGTTCGCACGGTGGTTACTGTGGGCCCGCGGTCAAGCCGATTGCGCTGAACATGGTGCAGCAGGTGATGAGCGATCCTGAGGCGGCACTGCCGATGTCCGGGATCGGAGGCATTGGCACCTGGCAGGACGCGGCGGAGTTCATTCTGTTGGGCGCGGGCACGGTGCAAGTTTGTACAGCTGCGATGCACTACGGCTATCGCATCGTCGAAGATATGGCGGATGGTCTGGTCGCGTGGATGCGGCGCAAAGGATTCGCCACGATCGACGACTTCCGCGGGCGCTCGCTTTCGAGGGTGACCGACTGGAAGAACCTCAATCTGAACTATCAGATTGTGGCGCGCATCCACGAGGACAAATGTATCGGCTGTGAGCTGTGCTACACGGCGTGCTGGGACGGTGCACATCAGTGCATTCATCTGGATCGTGCGCTGCCTCAACCGGACACGAAGCAGACTCCGCAGGACATTGCCGCAGAGGCACCAAAGCGCATCACAACGACGCCGATTCCTAGGCTGGACCTCAATGGTGCAGGTGCGGATGGGCCGTATCGCACGCCGCTGTCGCGCATTCCACGCGTCGACGAGCACGAATGTGTCGGTTGCAATCTGTGCTCGCTCGTCTGCCCGGTGCCCGGATGTATCACCATGGAGCGCGTGGAAAACGGCCTGCCGCCCCAGACATGGGCGGAACGGGTTGCGCTCGGTATCGTGCCGCAGGGCGTAGATCATGCGCCGCTGCCGAATCCCAACGCATAGCGCTTCGGGAAATTATGCCTGGCAGAGATTAAAGGAGCATCGGAGCTATGGGTACGCTTATCAAGAACGGCACGGTGGTGAATGCGACAGGCTCGCAGAAGGCAGATGTGCTTATTGAGGGCGAGACGATCGCCGCCGTGGGCGGTGATCTGGATGCGAAGGGCCACACGGTGATGGATGCGAGCGGATTGCTTGTGATGCCGGGCGGAATCGACGTGCACACACATCTGGATATGCCGTTCGGAGGTACGACCTCAGCAGACGACTACACGACAGGCACGCAGGCTGCCGCGGTTGGTGGCACAACGATGGTCATCGACTTCGCTCTGCAGAACCAGTCGAGCACGCTGCAGAATGCACTCGATACATGGCGGAAGAAATCTGACGGCAAAGCTTGCGTGGACTTCTCGCTGCACATGGCCGTGACCAACCTGCATGGTGAGAATGGCGCCGAAACTCTCCGGGAGATGGAGGCGATGGTGGACTTCGGCATCAGCAGCTTCAAATTGTTCATGGCTTATCCCAACGTGCTCATGATTAATGATGAGCTCATGTTCCGCGTAATGCAGAAGGCGGCGGAACTCAAGGCGCTCTGCTGTATCCATGCAGAAAATGGAAGCGCGATTGACGTGGTCGTCGCGCAAATGCTGGCCCAGGGCAAGACGGCGCCGCACTATCATGCGCTTTCTCGCAGTCCAAAGGCGGAGGCTGAGGCGACGCACCGGTCAATCGCTCTGGCGGATATCGCAGGCGCGGCTGTCTATATCGTGCATCTATCGAACGAGTACGCACTTGATGAGCTGAAGTTTATGCAGCAGCATGGCGCGCGCGCGCTGGCGGAGACGTGCACGCAGTATCTTGTGCTGTCGATTGAAGATCAGATGCCCGGCAAGAGTTGGGAGGAGGCGAAGTTTGTTTTTACGCCGCCACTCCGCGAGAAGCGCCATCAGGAGCCCTTGTGGAATGCGCTCAAGGATGGCTCACTTGCGGTGGTCTCTACGGACCATTGTCCCTTCCGATTTGCAGATCAGAAGGAACTCGGACGCGGCGACTTCACAAAGATTCCGAATGGGGGGCCGGGAGTTGAAAACCGACTGCAGATTCTATGGCACTTCGGAGTAAATGCCGGCCGCATTACTCCGGAGCGGTTTGTCGAACTGAGCTGCACAAACCCAGCAAAGATCTTCGGCATGGGAAAGAAGAAAGGAAGCGTCGCACCGGGGTTCGATGCAGACATTCTGTTGTGGGACCCGAAGGCTGAGTACATCATTTCGGCCGCCACGCAGTGTATGGCGACGGACTATAACATGTTCGAAGGGTGGACTATAAGGGGTAACGCGGCGAAGGTCTTCTCGCGCGGCGAGCTCGTGGTTGATAACGTGGCGCAGCCCGGAAAGTTCCTCGGAGCCACGGGCCGTGGACGATTTGTGAAGCGCGAGGCGAACGCAGGGGGAATGGCTTGATCTCTTCGCCCCTAGGCGACATGGATCCGGGTGCTGCCCAGAAGACACTCGGAGGGAAGATCGCGCCCGATCCGCGACTGTATAACGCGGACCTCGCTCCAACAGAACCGATCAGGCGTACATGGTCCACCTATAACTACATCGCACTTTGGTTCTCCATGTCGATGGAGGTGACGACGTACATGTTGGCGGCGTCGTTGATCGCCGGCGGCATGAATTGGAAACAGGCGATCTGCACGATCCTGCTGGGTAATCTCATCGTGCTGGTTCCGATGCTGCTGAATGCGCATGCCGGCACGAAGTATGGCATTCCGTTTCCGGTCTTTGTACGTGCACCGTTTGGGCCGCGCGGAGCGCAGATTCCGGCGATGCTGCGCGCGCTGGTGGCATGTGGGTGGTTTGGGATTCAGTCCTGGATCGGGGGACAGGCGATCGATGCGATGGTCAATGTTCTTTGGCCGCAGACAACGCATATGCCGTCGGTGCTGTGGGCGTGCTTTCTCGGTTTCTGGCTGTTGAATATGTTTGTGGTGTGGCGCGGTGTGGAGTCGATCCGGTTCCTCCAGAGCTTCTCCGCGCCGTTCATGCTACTGATGGGTCTTCTGCTGCTCGGTTTCATGCTGCATAAGGCAGGTGGCTTTGGGCCGATGCTCTCGACACCGAGCAGCTTCCACTCCACACATGCCTTTCTGCGGTTCTTCTTTCCCTCGTTGACGGCGATGGTTGGCTACTGGGCGACACTGTCGTTGAATATTCCAGACTTTACGCGCTATGCGAAGAATCAGGATGCGCAGATTGCGGGGCAGGCGTTTGGTCTGCCGGTGGCGATGGTGTTGTACTCGTTTATCGGGATTGCGGTAACGTCGGCTTCGTCAGTGGTGTTTGGACAGCCGATCTGGAATCCGATTGTGCTGCTTGGGCGTTTTCATCAGCCGCTGATTGCATTCATCGGCCTGATTGCGCTGCTGGTCGCAACGTTGAATGTGAATATCGGCGCGAATGTTGTATCGCCGTCGAACGATTTTTCGAACCTGGCGCCGAAGTACATCAGCTTCCGCATGGGCGGGTTGATCACTGGATTGCTCGGGCTTGCAATGATGCCGTGGAAGCTGATGGCGACGTTCGGAAATTATGTGTTTGGGTGGCTGGTGGGATATTCGGGGTTGCTGGGACCGGTAGCAGGGATTATGGTCGTGGACTACTTTCTGATTCGCCACACGCAGCTAGACAGTTATTCTCTGTATCGGCGCGGGGGAATCTATGAATATCGCAAGGGCATCAATCCGGTCGCTGTCGTTGCGCTGGTGATCGGTGTGGTGGCGGCGCTGATCGGGCGGTTTGTTCCGCGGGTGGCGTTTCTATACGACTATGCTTGGTTCGTCGGATTCTTTCTTTCCGGCGGGTTGTATTTCCTGCTGATGCTGGGGCGACGGTCACGGCCTGAGCTTGGTTATGAACATGAACGAAAGGTAGTCGCATGAGTGCTGCTGAAACGTCGAAGGGGATGAGCTCTGAAGAGGTAGTGTGCGTTACGCGCGAGACGAACTATGGGACCTGGCGATTCCAGAAGGGGTGGAATCCGCTGCATGTCGTCGATGCTGAGGGATGCACGATCACCGATGCCAGCGGGAAGAAGTATCTGGATTTCAGCTCGCAGTTGATGTGCATGAACCTTGGGCATAAGAACAAAGCGGTGATCGACTCCATTGCGAAGCAGGCACAGGACCTGGCGTATGCGATGCCGGGGTATGCGACGACGGCGCGCGCGGAGCTTTCCAAGCTGCTGCTTGAGGTTCTGCCGAAGGGGTTGAACAAGTTTTTCTTCACGACGAGTGGAACTGATGCGAACGAAGCGGCGTTCAAGATTGCACGCATGTATACCGGCAGGACCAAGATTATTGCGCGTTACCGTTCGTATCACGGGTCTACTTCATCTTCCATCGCCGCGACGGGGGACCCCCGGCGGTGGGCGATGGAGCCGCGGGGGAAGGCCCAGGGGGTGATCTTCGGCCCGGAGGTGCACTGCTACAAGTGTCCGATCCGGCATACGTATCCAGAGTGCGGGATTGCGTGCGCGGACTATCTGGAGCACATGATCCGCAACGAGAGTGATGTGGCGGCTGTGCTCGTTGAGCCGATTGTGGGGACGAACGGCGTGATTGTGCCGCCCAAGGAGTACATGCCGAAGCTGCGCAAGATTTGCGACGAGACGGGCGTGTTGTTGATTGCGGATGAGGTGATGAGTGGGTGGGGGAGGGCCGGGGCGTGGTTTGCCATGGACCTGTGGGGGGTGGTGCCGGACATCCTGACGACGGCGAAGGGCATTACGTCGGCGTATGTTCCGCTGGGGCTGTGCGCGACCTCGGAGAAGATCGGGGACTACTTCCAGGACCACTACTTCGCGCATGGGCATACGTATGAGGCGCATCCGATGACGCTGCTGCCGGCGGTGGCGACGATCCAGGAGATGAAGCGGCTGAAGCTGGTCGAGCGGGCGAAGGAGCTGGAGCCGTTCGTCGAGCAGAAGCTGAAGGCGCTGAAGGCGAAGCACCCGAGCGTGGGAGATGTTCGCGGCAAGGGGCTGTTCTGGGCGGTCGACCTGGTGAAGAACCAGAAGACCAAGGAGCCGTTCAACACCTATTCGGACAAAATTTCCGGCAAGCCGCTGCTGGTGGACCAGATTGCGGCGAAGATGCTGGCCGATGGGGTGACGATCCAGGCGTGGGTCTCGCACTTCATCATTGCGCCGCCGCTGATTATTTCTCGCGAGGAGATTGAGCACGGGATCGAGGTGCTGGACCGGCACCTGCACATCGCGGATGAGGCGGTGGAGAAGGACTAATGCGGCAGCTACCCCCTCCCCCGTCAAATTTGCGCAAAGTCTTCGTAGATAAGGACTTAGGCTTGGACTTCCGTTGCGTCGCTTTTGCAAAGTCTTGAGGATAAAGGGCTTGTGCTGTGCGGTTGGTGCAAAGTCTTCATAAGTCAGGGCTTGGCGCTGTTTTGGGGTTAAATGCAAAGGCCCGGCTTGTGACCGGGCTGGTTCTTTTCTGCTGGTTCTATTGTATCGGCAGTGTCAAGCGGCCGGGCTGTTTGCCGTGGGTTTCTGGGAGGTAGAGGCATGAAGAGGATGGGGATTTTTGCGGCGCTTTTGGTTCTGTTGCCGGCGATGGTTGCGGGTGCCCAGGCGCCGGGGCGGGCTAATGCGGCGGAGCAGACGATTGACCCGAACCTGGGGATCCGGACGGTGGAGCTGTGGCCAGGTGGGGCGCCGGGAGCGCTGGGGACGGCGGCTGCGGATGTGCCGACGCTGACCGCGTTTACGCCGCGGCATGGGCAGGGCAATGGGACGGCCGTGATCGTGGCGCCGGGCGGGTCCTACAGGGAGCTGGCGGCCGATCTGGAGGGCAGGGAGGTTGCGGACTGGTTTGCGGCGCGGGGCGTGACGGCGTTTGTGCTGCGCTACCGGCTGGGCGCGAAGTATCCGTATCCGATCCCAATGAACGACGCGATGCGGGCGGTGCGGTGGGTGCGCTTCAACGCGGCGAAGTATGGGATCGATGCGGACCGGATCGGCATGATGGGCTTTTCGGCGGGGGGACACCTGGCGGCGATGGTGGGGACGATGGGCGGGCCGGGCGATACGGCGGCGAGCGATGAGATCAACCGGGTTTCGAGCCGGCCGGACTTCATGATCCTGGGGTATCCGTGGCTGAATGCGATGCAGCCGAACGACCGTGGACTGATTACCTACTGCTCGGTGCTGGCGGCGATTCCGAGGAAGGACTGCCCTGAGTTTGAGAAAAAATATACGCCGGTCGATCATGTGACGAAGCAGACGCCGCCGACGTTCCTCTACATCACCTCGGACGACGAGACGGTGGACGTGAATGCGTCGGTTGCGTTTTATGAGGCGGAGCGCGCGGCGGGTGTGGTGGTGGAGTTTCACAGTTTCGCGCATGGGTCGCATGGAAGCGGGCTGGGGAAGGGCGATCCGGCGCTGGATTTGTGGCCGACGCTGCTGGACGCGTGGATGCGGGGGCAGGGGTTGCTGGGGGTGCGACGGTGATAGTGACAGTTTCGCTCGATGATGAGTTGGTTGGACAGGCGCGCGCGTGCAGCGGGCTAGCGGAGATTCATGCGCTGCTAGAGGAGGCATTACGGGCGCTCGTGGAGCGCGATGCCGGGCGGCAATTGGCTTCGATGGGTGGGAGTTCGCCTAGACTTAAGGCGGCTCCGCGTAGAAGAATTTGAGGTGCCTGATTACGGTAATTATGCAAGCCCACGTCTCAGAATCGAGACATGGGGTACCCAGCACCATGAACTATTGATTTCTGAGGCTCGCTTCAGCGCTTTACCAATTCCTCTCGCTGCATCGCATTTAATCGGTCAAATCCTCTCGGAAATAAAATGCTTCGTCCGCTTCTGCGAATTGAATAAGGGTTTTTGGGTGTGTGGCGCAACATTTCGAGCCTCTCTTTATCACCGTGCATTCGTTTGAGAGTCGAATAACAAACGAGACACATCCATACGCCAAGATCATCGCCCTGTTCGGTAGGGACCACGCAGACTCTCCCTCCCGTGCCCCAACTGGGTATGTCCGTGTCGCCTTTGCACCAATAGCATCGACTGCCGTTCTTTGCTTTTATTTCATCTTCAAATGCCTTGAGACGGCGTGCGTCCAGTTTTTCCTTGTGGAGATTTTCGAGAAATATGTGCTTCTCCTCAGGACGCAGCTTTTTCCCATCACGATACCGCTCGATTACTTCGTGGCATCCTCGACAAAGCGAAAAAAGCTGCGAGTCATCGTTACCTCGTATGACAGCTTCTGTATAGCTGCGGTGATGAACTTCGGATGCACGCTTTTCGCATCCGTAACACATATTGTCGTCGCGGTTAAGTATGCGAGGTCTGATCACCTTAAGCCACAAGGGCGAACGAAGGTAGTCTTGGTAAGTCGGATAACCGAGTCGTTTGACTATGTCCTCGACATATTCGGGTATATTTTCTGCGGACCAATCTCTCTTCATCTGGGCGATGCGAGTATCGAGCCACTCCTTAGCGAGTTTGGGATCGGTGGGTATTTCAGGCAGATTTGGCATTTAGGGAAGTTTATTACCTCGGTCGGCATTTATAGGGCGGGCCTTCAGCCCTTTAGGGCTTACACAAAACTCTCTCCTGTGGCTGCGCCCCAGGCTGGTATAGAGCGCGCCGTTGGCGCTGAAGGCTCTGTCCTGTTTCGGTAGAGCGATTTCGTTCTCGTCCTCGCGTGCTGTCGCACGCGATACCCCACCCTTTCACGATGATGCCGTGAAAGGATGGGCCACCCGATTCTTCAGTCGGCGAGACGTTTGAGTTTCAGTACAGGATGGAGGGGAACCAGGCGCCGGCGGGCTCGTTATACAGGCCGATGGACATCAGCGTCATGGGCTGAACGACGCGCAGGCCGTTGGCGAGGCACCAGCGGAAGAGCGTGCTGTTGCGCGAGGGGATGAGGATGCCGGGGCCACCGAAGGATTCGGCGGAGGCGAGGAGCGCCTGGAGGTCGGGAGTGGTTTCGGCGGTGGCGTGGCCGAAGAGGGCGAGATCGGAGGCGTAGCCGGTGATGCGGCCGGCGCGCTCGACGACGAGGGCGACGCCGCGCTGGATGCTCTGCGCGAGCTCGGTGGAGCGATCGAAGCCGTGGATGTGGAGCGAGAGGGCATTGCAGGCGTCGAGGTCGGCGGGCTGGGCGGCGCGGACGGTGCAGCCGGGGATGGAGCGCTCGCGTGGGCGGCCCTGCATGCAGGAGAGCGGCTCGCGGACGTCGAAGCCGAGCGAGGTGTAGAGCGAGAGCGAGCGATTGTGAAAGGCAGCCTGGACAAGGCGGATGCCGACGGCGTGCTGCTGCCGGGCGCGGTCGAGGACGGCGTGCATGAGCATGTGGCCGACGCCGCGGTTTTGTGTGGAGGGATCGACGGTGATGGGGCCGACGCCGGAGATGAGGGAACGCTCGTCGAGGCAGTTGCTGCCGAGGATGCGGCTGTCGGCTTCGGCGACGATGCAGAAGAAGTTCGGCAGCGCGAAGAGCATGGAAAGGAAGCCGGTGGTGTGCTCGGGCCCGGGAAAGTCGGGCGGGAAGCCGTGCTGGTTGCTGATGTGGGTGAAGGCGTCGAAGCAGATCTGCCCGGCGGCTGCGGCGTCAGCGGGCGTGGCGGGACGGAGGGTGATGTTGGAGGACATGAAGGACCTCGTGGGAGAGACGGGCGAAGTATACAGGCGATCTACGAAAAGGGTTCTTACCAGTTTCGAGCTGTGAGCTTCGAGCTGTGAGTGAAAGCAAAGGCAACGGCCGCCCGGGGAGCGGCCTTTTGGTGTTGTTGGCAACGTTAGGTTGCGGAGAATTCCTCAGCCGAGGGTGGGCATGGAGGTGTCGACGCCGGTGCGGATGCCGGTGGGCCAGCGGGCGGTGATGGTTTTGAGGCGGGTGTAGAAGCGGACGCCTTCGGGGCCGTAGATGCTGTGGTCGCCGAAGAGCGAGCGCTTCCATCCGCCGAAGGAGTGGAAGGCCATGGGCACGGGGATGGGGACGTTGATGCCGACCATGCCGACCTGCACGCGGCGGGCGAAGTCGCGGGCGGTGTCACCGTCGCGGGTGAAGATGGCGGTGCCGTTGCCGTACTCGTGCTGGTTGATAAGCTCGAGGGCCTTTTCGAAGTTCGAGACGCGGACGACGCCGAGGACGGGGCCGAAGATCTCTTCGCGGTAGATGCGCATCTCGGGCTTGACGTGGTCGAAGAGGCAGGCGCCAAGGAAAAAACCGTTGGTGGTGTCGGCGGTGGTTTGGTTCGTGCTTGTGAGCTTCGAGCTGTGAGCTTCGAGCTGTGAGCTTGCGTTGCGGCCGTCGATGATGAGGGCTGCGCCTTCGGATTTACCGGTTTCGATGTAGCTGGCGACTTTGTCGCGGTGGACGCCGGTGATGAGCGGGCCGAAGTCGGCTTCGGGGGAGCCAGGTGCTCCGTCGCCGACGCTAAGGCTGGAGATGCGGGACTCGAGTTTGGCGAGGAGGTTGTCGGCGGTCTGCTTGCCGACGGCGACGGCGACGGAGATGGCCATGCATCTTTCACCCGCAGAGCCGTAGGCGGAGCCGACGAGCGCGTCGGCGGCCTGGTCGAGATCGGCGTCGGGCATGACGATCATGTGGTTTTTGGCGCCGCCGAGGGCCTGGACACGCTTGCCGTGTTTCGTGCCGGTGGCGTAGACGTACTCGGCGATGGCGGTGGAGCCGACGAAGGAGACGGCCTGGATGGTGGGGTGAGCGAGGATGGCATCGACGGAGGTCTTGTCGCCGTGAATGACGTTGAAGACGCCGTCGGGGAGGCCGGCTTCCTTGAGCATCTCGGCGAGGAGGATGGAGGCGGAGGGGTCGCGCTCGGAGGGTTTGAGGATGAAGGTATTGCCGCAGGCGATGGCGAGCGGGAACATCCAGAGCGGGACCATGGCGGGGAAGTTGAAGGGCGTGATGCCGGCGACGACGCCGAGCGGCTGACGCATGGACCAGGTGTCGATGCCGCTGCCGACCTGCTCGGTGTATTCACCTTTGAGGAGCTCGCAGATGCCGGTGGCGTACTCGATGTTTTCGAGGCCGCGCATGACCTCGCCTTTGGCGTCGGAGAAGACTTTGCCGTGCTCGCGGTTGAGCAGCGCGGCGAGCTCGTCCATGCGGGACTCGAAGATGTCGCGGAGGCGGAAGAGCACGCGCGCGCGGCGGAGCGGAGGCATGGCGGACCATGCAGGGAAGGCTGCTGCGGCGGCTTCGACGGCGGCGTTGACTTCGGCGTCAGTAGCGAGAGGAACGCGGGCCTGCACGGTGCCGGTGGCGGGGTGGAAGACGTCGCCGAAGCGGCCGGAGTTGCCTTCGACGGGGCGACCGTTGATCCAGTGGGTGAGGGTGCGGGGGGATTTTTGCGACGGCGCGGAGGCTTCAGGTGCGGATGCGAGCGTGGCCATGCTGCATACTCCTTGGTGAATCGAAACGTCTATGGTAGCACCGGGAAACGAGCTTTGAAGGAGCGGGAGATGGCGGCGAAGAGCGAGGTGCGGATGCGATTGATTCGAGCCGACGATGTGCCGGCGAGTCATGCGTTTCCGGAGGAGGAGGTGCAATTCGGGCTGCAGGATACGAAGGGCGTGATTGTGCCGGGAGAGCGTGGAGCGAAGGGCGAGTTTATCTTCGATTTCACTCTGACGGTGCGGCGCGGCGCGAAGGGGAATGGCCCGGTGTTTACGGGGCGGTTTGCGAGTGGGACGGCGGAGGACCGGTTTGTGTATCTGTCGTGGTGGTCGGTGCCGCGCGGGGTGTGGATCAATCGAGTGAAGGCGCGGCTGGGCGCGATTGATTGGGAGATGGTGCGGGCGGCGCAGAAGGCGGACAGGCCAATTGTTGCGGATATGACCGGGTGGACTCCGGGGGATAAGCGGAAGCAGGTGGCGTGGCGCGTGGAGTGAGGGAAGCTATCCTTGCGTGCGCCGACGCGCGGAGCGGCGCAGCTCGGCGGGGTCGCGATCGAAGCTGATGATGAGTGCCTGCGCGGGTTGCTGGCCGGCGCAACGGTAGCTGCGCTGGGTCTCGCCGGAGATGTAGCAGACGTCGCGCGCTTCGAGTTTGTGGGGCTCGCCTTTGCGCTGGAGTTCGACGGCGCCGTGGACGATGAAGACCATCTCGACGCCGGGGAAGTTGTCGGGGCTGAAGGGAGAACGATTGTCGCCGGGAAGGAACTCGGCGAGACAGGGACGAAGGCCGCCTTCGGGGATGAGGATGCCGAAGCTTTCGGTGATGTAGTCCGGCACCGGAGAGCCGATGGGGAGACGGACGCGGTCGCGGCGGCGCTGCAGGCGGAAGATGCTCTGCTCGCCGGCCTCGAAGAAGTGGGAGAGGTCTTTGTTGAAGACGAGGGCGATGCGCGCGAGGTTGCGCAGCGTGGGAACGACGCGCCCGGTCTCGAGCTGGGAGAGAAAGCTGGCGGAGAGGCCGGTGAGCTTGCCTAGCTCGACGAGGCCCATGGAGCGCTTGAGGCGGAGGCGCTTGATGCGCTGGCCGAGGTGTGCGTTGGTGAGCAGGGTTTCGGCGGAGCCGGGGTCGACGGAGAGAGAATCGGCGGGGGTTTCGGAGACGGTCGCGAGAGAGTCCTTGGCCATGATTCCTCTGGATACGGTAAGGGGATACAGGGAAGGCGGAGTCCCACAGAGTAGGATGCGATTCTTGCGGTTGCGGGTACGATGCGACTCCCCGAATGTGGCGTTGTGTGCGGCGAGATGGGGCGAATGGGTTCAGGCGCGGGCGAGCGCTTTGGGGTCGAGCCGCTGGCGGAGGGTGAGCATGGGCTTCCAGGGATCGGTGCGGAGGCGGGCGCGCCAAGTGGCGAAGTCGGAGACGTGGAAGATGGGACGCTGGGCGAGCTTGAGCGCGGACCAGGGAAGCGGAAGCGAGACCGAAGCGCCGAGGCGGGCGCGCGGAGAGAAGGGAGCGACGGCGGTGGCGCCGCGGTCGTTGCGCAGATAGTCGAGATAGATTTTGCCCTTGCGTGCGGATTTGGTCATTTTGGTGAGGTAAAGCGTGGGGTTGGCGCGCTCCATGGCGAGGACGAAGTCGTGGGTCGCGTCTTTGACGGCGGACCAATCGAGTTTGGGCTGAATCGGCGCGACGATGTGCAGGCCCTTGCCGCCGGTGGTCTTGAGGAAGCTTTCGAGGCCGGCGCGCTTGAGGCGCTTGCGGACCTCGGCGGCGGCGGAACAGAGCGTGGACCAGGGGATGGCCTCATCGGGATCGAGATCGAAGATGATGCGGTCGGGGTGCTCGAGGTCGTCGTTGCGCGAGCCCCAGGGATGGACCTCGAGGACGCCCATCTGCGCGAGACCGGCGAGGACTTCTGGTGTGGCGTGGTCCTGGGCGATGGTGATGTAGGGTTCGAGTTCGCCGGTCTTTTTATTGGGAACGTCGACGCCGCCGATGCCCGGAGGGAGCATGGCGTTGACGTGTTTCTGGAAGAAGCAGGGTTTGCCGGCACCTTCTGGGCAGCGCACGAGCGAGAGCGGGCGGCCGGCGATGTGCGGAAGCATGCGGTCGGCGACGGTCCAGTAGAAGTCGGCGAGCTGGCGCTTGGTGAGCTGGCTTTCTGGGTCGAGGATCTTGTCGGGATGGGTGAGGTGAATAGGCAGTGCGGTGGATGAGGCGGAGGATTTTGCGGACTTTGGTTTGGGCGATGAGCTGCGAGCTGCGGGCTTCGAGCTGCGAGCTAAGGATTTTGCGGCGACGGGAGCCGTTGTGCGGTGAGAGGCCTTTGGCCGGGGAGCGACGGTGGGCTCTTCGCGAGTGACTTCCTTGGGAGACTTGTCTTCGCGCAGGCCGAGGAAGGCAGCCTGACGGACGAGGTTGTCGGCGGTCCAGGTAGCGAAGCGGACCTGCGCAACGAGCTTCGGCTCGACCCAGTGGGCGTCGCGGCGGGCTTCGGCAGGGAGTTTGGCGAAGGGAGCGGAGTTGCGCTCGAGTTTGCCGAGCTGTGCGCGAAGATCGCGGCGAGATTTTTGCGTGAAGCCGGTGCCAGTGCGGCCAGAGTAGATCAGGCTCCCGTTTTCGTAGACGCCAAGGAGGAGCGAGCCGATGCGGTCCGTGCCTTCAGAGGAGAAGGTGAAGCCGCCGATGACGAACTCCTGCTCGCGAAGGCATTTGGACTTCACCCAGTCGGAGCCGCGGCCGGAGTGGTAGGGTGCGTCGCCGCGCTTGGAGAGAATGCCTTCGGTGTGGAGGTCGCAGGCGTGCTGAAAGACGGACGCGCCGCTGCCTTCGATGTGGTCGCTGAAACGGACGGCGTTGTCTTCATCGCGGGGAAGGACCTGGGCGAGGAGCTGTTTGCGCTGGCGGAGCGGGAGGATGCGCGTGTTGCGGCCGTCGAGGTGGAGGAGGTCGAAGGCGAAGTAGGTGAGCGGGTGGCGCTCTTCATTTTGAAACGAGGCCTGCAGGTGGGCGAAGCTGGAGATGCCGTTGTCATCGAGGACGACGAGCTCGCCGTCGAGTGTGGCGTTGCTGACGGGGAGCGCGGCGATGGCGTCGGCGACGGCGCGCATGCGATGCGTCCAGTCGAGGCCTTTGCGGGTGAGCATCTGGATCTTGTCTCCGGATTTGCGGGCCTGGATGCGGTAGCCGTCGAGCTTGAGCTCGTGCAGCCAGTCGGCGGTTTCAGGCGGCGTGGAGGTCTCTTCGGCGAGCTGGGGAGGGATGAAGCCGGGCTGGGATTCGCGCGGGAGGTTGTTGAGAGTGGCGTCGAGTTTGGGTGAGGCGGACTTTGCAGGAGCGGGACGGCGGGGGCGGATCGCGAACTTTGCGCCGGGCGTGGATTCTGCGGGCGCAGATACTCTCAGGGCTGGAGCTGTTGGTTCGGTCTGCGATTCGCGTCGATACCAGGCTTTGCCCGTGCCCGCTGTCTCTTTTGAGTTCCACACGTGATCGCTGGCGTGGGCGATCTGATCCATGGTGCGGCCAGTGACGGCGGAGTTGGGCGCCGCTTCGGTGATGGGCTTGTCGTTGGGGCCGCGCTCGTACTCGTCGTGCTCTTTGATGAGCAGCCAGTTGGGTTTCGAGGACGAGCCCCAGCGGCTAGCTGTCGAACTATTTGCGCGAGGGTTCATGCGCACGAGCGTCCATTTGCCCTTCAGCTTGGAGCCGTGCATCTCGAACTTGAGCGAGCCGGCGCGCAGGCCGGCGTCGACGTTTTCATGGCCGGGCTGCGGCCACCAGGTGCCCTGGTCCCAGACCATGACGGTGCCGCCGCCGTACTGGCCTTTGGGGATGATGCCTTCGAAGCCGCCGTACTCCATGGGGTGGTCTTCGACCTGGACGGCGAGGCGGCGGTCGCCGGTGTAGTAGCTGGGACCTTTGGCGACGGCCCAGGATTTGAGCACGCCGTTCCAGCCGAGGCGGAAGTCATAGTGGAGATGGCTGGCTGCGTGCTTCTGGATGACGAAGGGAAGGCCGGTGGAGGTGCGCGCGCGGTGCGAGGCGGCGTCGGCTTTGGGTGATTTTTTTGCGGAGC
>DATAXW010000031.1:0-140587 GCA_036272895.1 Acidobacteriaceae bacterium
GTTGGCGACGTTGTCGTCGATGGGTGTGCCGAGGAAGATGATGTTGTCGCGGAGCAGACGGCTGTAGATGTCGTAGGAGCGTTCGCCCCGGCTCGTCTGCTCGAGCACCATCGGTATGAGTCCCATAGCTCTCTCTTTCTGGTGTGGCGTGCTGCTGTGTGCTCAGGATACTAGGAGGAGGTGAGGATTGGGGTGGTGGAAGCTGGGGGGTCAACCCACGTTGGTGGAGGTTGGAAAAGCAGGTCCTCCCGCTGCGCGGAAGGATGACAACCGAAAAAGTAACGGCAAAGGCGAAGACAAAAGCGCGGGCTATTTAAGCGGCGAGCTTTTCGAAGAGGGCGGAGCCGGCCTTTTCGCGGCGGAGCTGGTCGCGGAGGCGGACGAGGGAGCCGTCTTCGGTGAGGCGCTTGCGCAGAGAGTCGATGGGCTCGCGCTGCTGGATGGAGAGCATCAGCAGCTCGCGCTCGAAGTCCTCGTCGGAGACGGTGAGGTTCTCGCGCTCGGCGACCTTGTCGAGGATGAGCGAGGCCTTGACCTCGGCGATGGCCTGGTCACGCTGGGCTTCGCGGAGGCGTGCGAAGTCGAGCTGGCGCATGGCGTCGGCGGACATGCCCTGGGCGGCGAGGGCGCGCAGGCCGCGCTCGAGGCGGGTGTCGATCTGCTGCTGAACGAAGGTTTCGGGGACGGGGAACTGGAAGCGCTGTACGAGATCGTCGACCATCTTCTCGCGGGCCTGCGACTCGAGCGCGTTCTTCTTGCGCGAGGCCAGACGGTCGCGGAGTCTGGTTTCAAAGTCGCTCCAGCTCTGGTAGGGGCCGAGCTGTTTGGCGAAGTCGTCGTCGCGCTCGGGATAGGACTTGCGCTTGACGGCCTTGACGGCGACGTCGTAGTGGACGGTCTTGCCGGCGAGGCGGGCGTCGCCGAACTCGGACGGATAGCTGGCCTCGAAGGTGAGCTCCTGGCCGATCTTGGCGCCGCGCAGGGCGTCGGTGAAGGCCTGGATGGTGTTCTTGCCGCCGATCTCGAGCAGAGCGTCTTCGCCGGTGAGCTCGGGCTCGGTTGACTTGTTCTCGACGCCCTCTTCGGTGACGGTCTGCGCGAGATCCTGCACATTTCCTTTGAAGCTGATCTCGGCCCAGTCGCCGTCGGCGAGCGGGCGGTCCTCTTCGACGGGCTCGACGGTGGCGTGGTGGTCGAGGACGGCGTCGAGCTCCTGCTGGTACTCGTCTTCGCCGATGGCGGAGTCGGGGCGCTGCACGGAGATGGTTTCGTAGCCGTCGATGTTGACCTCGGGGACGATCTCGAAGGTGGCCTTGAAGCGCAGGGGCTGGCCTTCGGCGAGCTGGAGCTCGGAGACCTGGGGCTGGGAGATGGGCTGGAGGTGCTGGTTTTCGAGCGCGCCGCGGAACTTGTCGGTGACCAGCGACTCGAGGACCTCCTGGCGGACCTCGCGGGCGAAGCGGGACTTGATGAGCGACTCCGGGACTTTGCCGACGCGGAAGCCGGGAATGCGCGCGAGCTTGGCGTAGCGGCGCGTGACCTGGCGGAAGGCGCGGTCGACGTCGGCGGCGGGCGCTTCGACTTCGATGGAGCGGGTGAGCTCGGGGTTCAAGGTCGGGGCGGGCTGGTGGTCGTGGCCGGCGTGGTCGTGAGCGTGGCCGCTGTGGTCGTGATCGCGGTCTGCGGCTGCGAGAGCTTCGGTCGGGAGGGTCTCTTCGTTGGTGTCTGTATGGGTGTCTGCGGGGCTCAAACTGATCGTCTCGTGTGGAAAAGGTAGTGGAGACAGCGCGCGGCGAGGACTTGATGGCCGCGGAAGGTGCTGGTCCACCCTTAAGGATACGGGTGGGGGAGAGGAGGGTCAAACGGCGCAGGTGTTTCGCGGCGGAGATTTCGCGGGTGCGCTGCGTGGAAAGCAGATCCTCCGCGCAAGCGCGAAGGATGACAACTCTTCCTCCGCGCAAGCGCGAAGGATCACAACTCTATGCCTGAGTGCCAATGTTTATGCCTGGGCCCGAATGCGGAGTGATATTGCACGCGAAGGTAGAACCGGCGCGCTAGGGTGCGGAGGCTGCGGACGGCTTGGGAAGGAGGGCGGAGTTGGCGGCGGTAAGCGAGAAGATCTCGAGGCGGACGCGGTACTGGAAGCTGTCGCCGGGTTCGAGGGTGACCGTGCCGGTCTGGTCAGGATCGGACCACTGGTGGCCGAAGGGATCGTCGACGTTGGTGTCGGGTTCGATGGAGATCCAGGGCTGATCGGCGGGAGCAACGACGCGAAGGAACTTGATGTTGGCGGTGAGCGGGGTGAGGCGAAGGCCGTAGCCGGCGGCGGGCTCGCGGATCTCGGTGATGGGACCTTCGCCGAGCAGACTGGTCTGGAGATCGGTGTAGGTGTCGTTGAGCGAGAGATCGCCGAGGCGAGCGCCGCGGGCGCGGACGAGGTCGGCGGGCGTGCCGGCGATCGAGATCGTTCTGCCGGAGGGAAGGCCGGTGCGGCGGTCGATCTCGACCCGGGTGATGGAGGGGATGGTGACCTGGACGTTGGAGCGGTTGCCGCGCAGCGCGAAGATGGGATGCCAGCCGATGCCGATCGGGGTGGGGACCTGGCCAGTGTTGCGGGCGGTGACGGTGAGGTCGAGGGTGCGGCCGGAGAGCTCGACGAGGACGGAGAGCTCGATCATGGAGGGCCACTCGCCGGAGAACGAGCCGGCGTGGTAGACGGCGGTGGCGGAGCGGCCGTCGGGGATGGAGTCGGTGGTGATGGAGTCAGAGGGGCGATCGAGCAGAAGGCCGAGGGTGGAGAGGGTGCTGCCGGCGCGTGCGGGAGGGAAGGTGATGCGCTGGCCCTCCCAGACGCTTTCGAGCGTGCTGGCGCTGGAGGTGGGCGTGCCGGTGAGGCGGCCGGCCCAGGGAGCGAGGATGGCCGCGCCGAAGGTGGTGCTGACGCTCCCGTTGGCGTCGTCGCCGGAGCCGGTGAGGACGCGGTCGGCGTCGGTGAGCGAAGGTGAGAGAAGCAGCGGGACCTCGCCGTGGCCGGGGACGGCGGCGGTGATCTGGAGGAGATTCATGCCACGGCCGGGAAGCAGCGTGGCGGAGAGAAACTCAGGTTCGCCGCTGATGGCGTTGGCGGAGCGGGTAAGGGTGACGGCGTCCTGGCCACCGGGGCCGGTGGGCTCCGCGGGTGTCGCGACGGGAGGAATGACTTTGGCGCGGAGGCGATGGTAGTTGCCGCGGCCCCGCTCATGCGCGGCGAAGAGCATGATGATGCAGAAGAGTGCGACGAGCAGAGGAGTGAAGTAGCCGGATTTGGTGAAGCGGCGGATGCTCGACGGAGGGAGCTGGCCCGGCTGCCGGTTTCCAAGGTTCATCTTCAGACTTCTCCAGCACGCGAACCGCATGCGCCGCACAGGTCTTCACAGTGCATGAAGACTCTAACGAGTGAGACTGTACCAACGATAGTATCGTCTGAGGGACGGCAGTTGCTTAGACGGGATGCAGGGGCGGTGGAAGGACAGCGAAGCAGGCCGATGACGCTGGCGGTGCTGGAGGCGCTGCGTGAGGAGATCGCCGGATGCGAACGGTGCGCGAGACTGCGCACGTACTGCAAGGAGATCGGCGAACGGAAGCGAAAGGCATACCGCGATCAGGTGTACTGGGCGCGGCCGGTGCCGGGGTATGGGGATGCGCGGGCGCGGGTGCTGACGCTGGGGTTGGCGCCGGGAGCGCATGGCGGCAATCGCACCGGGCGAATCTTTACGGGAGATGGCTCGGGGAATTTTCTTTATCCGGTGCTGCATGAGGCGGGTTTTGCCAATCAGCCGACGTCAATCGAGCTGAAGGACGGGTTGCGGCTGCGCGGGATGTGGATTGGCGCCGTGGTGCGGTGTGCACCGCCGGGAGACAAGCCGACGCCGGCGGAGATTCGGGAGTGCGGACGGCATCTGGCAGCGGAGCTGGCGGCGCTGAAGACGGCGAGGGTGGTGGTTTGCCTGGGCAAGGTGGCGTGGGATGGATACCTGGCCGAGTTGAAGCGCGAGGGCGTGATTGAGCGGCGGGCGCCTTTCGTGTTTGGACATGGAGCGGAGTACAGGCTGCCGAATGGGGTGACGTTGCTGGGCAGTTATCATCCGTCGCTGCGGAATACGAATACGGGCAAGTTGAACAGGGCGATGCTGTTGCGGGTATTTGTTCGAGCGCGGAGGCTGGCGGGGCTCTGCTGAGGAACTGCGGCGCGGCGCGTTGTCCAACCCCGGGAAGAGTGGGGGAATCCAACGGGAGGTAATGTGAATACCGGAGGTGAATGGATGCGCCAGAGAGCTTTCTGGATAGCGCTTGGAGTTGGAGCCGTGATCGGTGGTGTGGCGGCGATTTTGTATGCGCCGGACTCGGGCAGTGTGACGCGCAAGAGGTTGCGGCGAAGCGCGGAGGATCTGTGCGACAGCCTGCAGGACGCAGGCGATTATCTGAAGGACCAGGCCGAGCGGCTGAGCAAGGAGGCGCAGCGGCTGGTGAACAGCGGCAAGGAGCAGCTGGGAAGCGCGGCTGAGGCGGCTTCCGGCTATGTGAAGACGGCAAACAAGGCCGCGAAGGTGGTCGGCAAGTTGATGTGAAGCGGGGACCGGCGGGAGAGGCTTGAGCTGCCGGCTGCGCGTTGTGTTGCGAAGGCAAAGGGCGTGTCCTTAAGTGGACACGCCCTTTTTGCTGTTCGTCTTGTTGCGGCGGCTAGACCGTGGTGAGTGCGAGGCCGGCGAGCTTTTCCTCGCCCTCCGCGGTGACGGGGCGATAGAAGAGCTGGTTGGCGTCGAGATAGACCTCAAGGAAGGCTGGACGCTCGGGGATCTGTCCGGCGATCAGGGCTTCGGAGAGCGGATCTTCGATGAAGCGCTGCAGAGCGCGGCGCAGAGGACGCGCACCGTAGTTGCGATCGACGAGCGTCTTCTCGAGGATCCAACGCTTGGCCTCGTCCTGCACGGAGATGGTGATCGCCTTGTGGACGAGGTTGGTGTTGAGCTGTTGGACGAGAAGCTCGAGGATCTGCATCAGCTCGCTGTCTGTGAGCGCGCTGAAGACGATCACTTCGTCGAGACGGTTCAGGAATTCGGGGTTGAAGGTGCGCTTGACCTCGGACATGACCATCTCGTGCATCTTGGTCTGGACGACCTCGTCCTTGGAGGACTGGAAGCCGAGGCCCTCGCGCTTCATGAGGTGCTTGGCGCCGATGTTGGAGGTCATGATGAGGATGGTGTTCTTGAAGTCGACGGTGTTGCCGAGGCCGTCGGTAAGTTGGCCATCTTCAAAGACCTGCAGCAATAAGTTGAAGACGTCCGGATGGGCCTTTTCGACCTCGTCGAGGAGCACGACGGAGTAGGGCGAACGCTTGACGCGCTCGGTGAGCTGGCCGCCCTCCTCGTAGCCGACGTAGCCCGGAGGCGAGCCGATCAGCTTGGAGACCGAGTGCTTCTCCATGAACTCGGACATGTCGAAGCGGATGAGCGACTTTTCGCTGCCGAAGAGGAACTGCGCGAGGGTGCGGGCGACCTCGGTCTTGCCGACGCCGGTGGGGCCGAGGAAGAGGAAGCTGCCGATGGGCCGGTTGGGATTTTTGAGGCCGGCGCGGCTGCGGCGGATGGAGCGGGCCAAAGCCGAGATGGCTTTGTCCTGGGCGATGACGCGCTTGTGCAGCTCTTCTTCGACGCGGAGAAGCTTTTGTGTCTCCTCTTCTTTAATAGAGGTGATGGGAACGCCGGTCCAGCGGGAGACGACGTCCTCGATGTCCTCGCGGGTGACGATGCCGGAGCTGGACTCGTCGAGGTGGTACTTATCACGCAACGCCCGTAAGTTGTCGCGCTCCTTGCGCTCCTCATCGGAGTAGAAGCGCGCCTTCTCGAACTCGTGGTTCGCGATGGCCGACTCCATGCGGTGCACGATGAACTTGATGCGCTTCTGAACCTCGGTGAGCTCTTCCGGTAGTGTGGTCTGGCGGAGTTTGACGCGGGCGCCAGCCTCGTCGATGAGGTCGATGGCCTTGTCGGGAAGGAAGCGGTCGGGGATGTAGCGGTTGGAGTGCGAGACGGAGAAGGTGATTGCGTCGTCGGTGTAGCTGACGGCGTGAAACTTCTCGTACTTCTCGCGGATGCCCATGATGATCTTGATTGCGTCCTCTTCGTTGGGCGGAGGAACTTTGACGGCCTGGAAGCGGCGTTCGAGCGAGCGATCTTTTTCGATGGACTTGCGATACTCGGCGGGGGTGGTGGCGCCGATGCACTGGATCTCACCGCGGGAGAGCGCGGGCTTGAGAATGTTGGCGGCGTCGAGCGAGCCTTCGGCGGAGCCAGCTCCGACGAGGGTGTGGAGCTCGTCGATGAAGACGATGGAGTTCTGCGACTCCATGAGCTCCTTCATGATGGTCTTGAGGCGCTCCTCAAACTGACCGCGGTACTTGGTGCCCGCGACGATCAGCGAAAGGTCGAGCGAGAGGACGCGCTTGTCGGCGAGGAAGCTGGGCACTTCGCCGTCGGCGATTTTTTGCGCGAGGCCTTCGACGATGGCGGTCTTGCCGACGCCGGGCTCGCCGATGAGCACAGGATTGTTTTTGGTGCGGCGGCAGAGGATCTGAATGACGCGCTCGACCTCGAAGTCGCGGCCGACGAGGGGATCGAGCTGCTGCTCGCTGGCGGCCTGGGTGAGGTCGCGGGAGAACTCGGCCAGCATGGACTGCTCCTGCTGCTGGCGGGCCTGCTTGCCGGAGGCTGCGGCGGGTTTTTCCTGGGTGGTGCGCTGTAGCTCCTCGCGGATGGCAGGGAGGCGCAGGCCGCGCTCCATGAGGATCTCGGCGGCGAAGCACTTCTCTTCGCGCAGGAGGCCGAGGAGAAGATGCTCGGTGCCGATGTGTTTGTGGCTGAGACGCTCGGCCTCTTCCGCGGCGTAGGCGAGGACGTGCTTGCACTCGTTGGAGAGTGGGAGATCGACGGAGGTCGAGACCTTTTCGCGAACAGTGGTGTGCTGTTCGATCTGCTTGCGGATCGATTCCACCGAGGCGTGCGAGCGAAGAAAACGGTTGGTGAGAGCTTTGTCTTCGCGAAGCAGACCCAGCAGGAGATGTTCGGTTTCAATGTACGGCGAGCCGAACTGGCTGGCCTCGTAGCGCGCGAAGAAGATTACGCGCCGCGCCTTTTCTGTATAGCGTTCGAACATGCTCCCCCTTCGAACTACGCTCCGGAGCATGGGCGAGCGCCGGAGCGCCTCTGGACCGTGGCCGACGCCACGGTGAATTGCGGCGCAAAAGACTGAGTGCCGTGAGGCAACCAGGATAGGTGCCCCTAGTGTAGCTGGAGGAAGGCGGTCCAGCGACCTCCCACAAACGTACAAGGAGCCAAACATTGGACGCTTTTGTGGGAAATCGGTTGCAAATAGGGGTGCGCGAAGGGTTAGTAGGCGTAGGGAGCGATGACGCAAAGGTCGCTAAGCCATGAGGGCAGTTTGGGCTGTTGGGCCTGTTCAGATGACGATGAGCTGGCCTTGTGCAGGCGCAGGGTGCGGTCGCAGCGGCGGGTGAACTCGGCGTTGTGGGCGCCGAGGATGCTGGGAACCTGGATGCGAAAAGGCGCAGGGGGCACCGGACGGCTAGGTGGCGACGAGACGCGGAGTGGCACGGCGACGGAGGATGGCTGTGCGTAGGACGAGAAACGGATGCTCCACCAGGCAGAAGGTGACCGTGGAGACAAGTGCGGCGAAGACGGCGAGGAGCGCGGCGCAGAGGGCGGTGGAGGCGGACGCGCCGAGATGCGGGCGCAGGAGCGGTGCGAGGCGATCCACGAATAGATGAATGAAATAGGGGTGAATGAGATACATGCCGAAGGAGAGCCGGGAGAACCAGTAGAAGATGCGGCTGTCGAAGATGCGGATGTTCTTTTGCGTCCCCCACCAGACGAGTGCTCCAAAGAAGAGGGCGAGGCCGGTGAAATCAAGGGTTTCGGGCTGGAACCATTTAGCCGCGAGCATAACGACGAACCCGGCGAGCACCAGCAGCCAGGGCCGGCGCATTGCGGGTCTTTCGCTTTTGACGCTTGCGAGGTTGGAGATGAAGAGGCCGGCGATCAGGCCGTCGCAGTGGGTGTGAAAGGGATAGTAGAGAATCTCAAAGGCCGCGGGGCTGCGAACGAAGAGATGGCCGGTGTGCGCGTGGTAGGTGACGGCGCGAACGACGAACTCCAGAACGAAGAGAAGGCCGAGGCCCCAGCGGTAGCTGCGTTTGGAGCGGGCGCCGATGAGCAGCAACGCGGCCGGCGCGAGGAGATAGAACTGCTCTTCGGTGCAGAGCGACCAGCCGCCCAGGACAATGCCGTGCGGGAGGTAGTTGGTGAGGAAGACGAGATCGGACCAGCCGTGTTGCTTGGCGGCTGCCAAGCCCGGAAG
The DNA here is from genome assembly GCA_036272895.1 of Acidobacteriaceae bacterium. Taxonomy (GTDB): domain Bacteria; phylum Acidobacteriota; class Terriglobia; order Terriglobales; family Acidobacteriaceae; genus Granulicella. The sequence continues at coordinate 8,413 of DATAXW010000031.1, forward strand.
CAGGAGCGAGACGCAGATAAAGATAAAGAAGTAGAGCGGCCAGATGCGGAGGCCGCGGCGGATGACGAAGTTCTTGAAAGAGATGGTTCCGGTCTTATCGAGCTCGCGCCAGAGCTGCGAGCCGATGAAGAAGCCGCTCAGAACGAAGAAGAGATCGACACCGATCCAGCCGTTCGGCTCCAGCGGGAAGCGCGTGTAGGCGTTGCTGCCGAAGGCAGCGGCGATGGTGTCCGAACAGTGGCCGTTGATGACGAGCAGGACGGCGATGGTGCGCAGGCCATCGAGGTAGGGGTTTCTACGCTCCTTGGGAGAGGCCAGCTCTTTGAGCGCGCCGTGGAAGAGAGCGAGCGTGCGGCGGATCAGTCTTTGTTTTGGCTGCGCTTCGGGGAGAGACGATAGTGCGGGAGACTGATCCATCAATGGCTCGAAGGTGGGTGCCGGCCGGTGCGGCGAGGAGGATGGCGGCTGAGAACAAGCAGAGCATATCACTCGGGCTGGAGCTGTCCATGGTACAGACGGAGGATGCGGTCGCAGCGGCGGGCGAAGTCGGCGTTATGGGTGACGAGGATGCTGGTGAGGGAGTGGTCGCGGTGGAGTTCGAGCAGGAGAGAGAAGACGCGATCGGCGGTGGCGGAGTCGAGGTCGCCGGTGGGTTCGTCGGCGAGCAGGAGTCTGGGTTGGGTGACGAGGGCGCGGGCGATGGAGACGCGCTGCTGCTCGCCGCCGGAGAGCTCGCCGGAGCGGTTCTGCGCGCGGGCGGCGAGGCCGACGCGGTCGAGCCATGTCTCGGCCGCCTTGAGGGCGGCCTGGAGAGATACTCCGCGGGCGAGCAGAGGGAGTGCGATGTTTTCAAGCGCGGTGAACTCGGGGAGCAGGTAGTGGAACTGCCAGACGTAGCCGATCTCGCGATTGCGGAAGACGGCGGCCTGGGCGCGGGAGAGCGCGGTGACGTGTGTGGAGTTGCACCAGACGTCGCCGGAGGTGGGCGTGTCGAGCGCGGCGAGCAGATGCAGGAGCGTGCTCTTGCCGGCGCCGGATTCGCCGACGATGGCGACCATCTCGCCGGGTGCGACTTCGAGCGAGAGGTCGCGGAAGAGTTGCAGGCCGGGGCTGCCTGAGGCCAGCGGGGGGTAGGTCTTCTCGAGCGCGGAGGCGCGGAGGAGCGCGGGTGTGCTCATGAGTTGGCTGGGGGTTGGGTGGGAGCGACGCCGGGGCGGATGGAAGGGTTCCACTCGGCGCGGAAGGCGATGCCGAGACGGTTCCAGGCGTTGATGGCCGCGATGGCCCAGGTGAGATCGACGAGGTCTTTGCCCTTGAAGTATTCGGTCGCGGCGGCGTAGGCCTCGTCGGAGGCGTGCGATTCCTGGATGTTGGTGATGGCGTCCGTCCAGGCGAGGGCGGCGCGCTCGCGCGGGGTGAAGGCGTCGCGGTTCTCGGGGGCGTTCCAGTTGGCGACGGCGTTGATGCGGGAATCCGGCTCGTGCGCGTGCTTGAGCTCGGCGGTGTGCATGCCGATGCAGAAGCCGCAGCGGTTGAGCAGCGAGGCGCGGAGGTCGATGAGGCCGAGGAGAACGGCGTCGAGCGTGGTCGCGGTGCGGAGGGAGTGACCGAGCGACTGGAGAGCGTTGTAGGGTTCAGGGGCGAGCTTGGGGTAGTTGAGACGCGGCATGGATGTGATTTTATGCCTGCGTGCGACCAGCGGATTACCGCGCTGCATCGGCTCCGGGGCTAAAGCCCACCCTCTTTGGAAGAGGAGGATTCAGCGGCCTAAAGGCCGCTGCTAATCCGCTTATTCATAGCGCAGGGCTTCGGCGGGGAGGATGGTAGCGGCGGAGTGGGAGGGGTAGAGGGTTGCGAGTAAGGACAAGCCGAGGGAGACGGCGAGGACGATGAGGGCGTCGGTGAGGCGAGGGGCGAAGGGGAGATAGCTGATGGAGTAGACGCTGGCGTCGAGGTGGATGAAGCGGTAGTGCGCGCCGAGCAGGCTGCCGGTGTAGCCGAGGATGAGGCCGAGTACGGTGCCGATGGCGGAGATGAGCAGGCCCTGGAGTAAGAAGATGCGGCGGATCTGGGTGGTGGAGACGCCGAAGCTCATCAGCACGGCGATGTCGCGGGTCTTCTCCATCACCATCATGGTGAGGGCGATGAGGATGTTGAGCGCGGCGACGAGGACGATGAGCGCGAGGACGATGAAGGTGACGGCCTGCTCGAGTTTGAGGGCGCGGAAGAGCTCGCGGTTCTGGTCGATCCAGGTGGTGGACTGGAAGCCGGGGCCGGCGGCGGCTTCGAGCTGGCGGCCGACGGCGGGGGCGCGGTAGATGTTGTCGAGGCTGAAGCTGAGGACGGAGATGAGATCGGGTTCGGAGAAGAGATGCTGCGCGTCGGAGAGGCGCATGAAGGCGTAGCTGGTGTCGTACTCGTAGAAGCCGGACGAGAAGATGCCGGCGACTCGAAAGTATTGGTAGCGGGGGACGAGGCCGAGGGGGGTGAGCTCGCCCTGGGGGCTGGTGACGAGGACGGTATCGCCGACCTCCGCGCCGAGGGTTTGGGCGAGATCGTTGCCGAGGACGATGGGTGGGGGTTGATTTTGATTGGGGGTGGGGGGGGTGGGGTTGAGGTCGGTGTAGGAGCCCTGGGTGGTGGTTTGGAGGAGGTTGCCGACGCGGAGCTCGTCGGCGGGGACGATGCCTTTGATGAGGGCGCCGCCGGAGCGGGCGCCGCGGGAGATCAGGACCTGGCCGTAGAGGCCGGGGGCGACGGCGACGACGTGCGGCTGATGGGCGAGGCGGGCCATGAGCGGACGCCAGTCGCGGATGCCGTCGCCGGCGGTGCGCATGAGGTTGACATGGGCGAGGGCGCCGACGAGGCGCTGCTGGAGGTCGCGGCGCATGCCGTTGGTGATGGCCAGCGCGATGATGAGGGCGGCGACGCCGGCGGCGATGCCGATGACGGAGATTACCGTCACGAGACCGGCTACAGCGTAGCCGCGGGCGCTTGCTTGTCTGCGGCGGGCGCGCAGGTAGCGGGCGGCGATGAAGAGCTCAAAGCGCATGCGTTCTCAGCATAGCCGGGTGGTATCCCCTCCCCACCCTTTTTTGCGCAAAGTCTTCAGCGGATGGAAGTTAGGGGTGGACTTCCATTGCATCGCCTTTTCAAAGTCTTGATTCGCAAAGGGTTCCGTGAGGAATCGAAGTCAAAGTCTTGATTCGAAAGAGCGTAGCGATTGGGGCCAGGCCCAAATCGAAACGCCCGGCGGTAGGCCGGGCGGGAGGTTTCTGCTGCTCTTATTGTAGAGGCTGTGTCAAGGGTGTCGGGCTTACGCTTCCGTTTCGAGTGATTCGGCGGTGGTGGAAAGCAGGTCCTTCGCTTTGCTCAGGATGACAACCAGAAAGGCAAGAGCAACAGCAAAGGCAACGGCTTAGTTGGTGAGGACGGCGCGGTAGCGGACCTGGTTCTTTTTGACGCGGTCGACGGCGGTGTTGGCGTCCTTCATGGGGAAGTGTTCGGTGACGGCTTTGATGTTGTGGCGGGCGGCGACCTCCAGCATCTCGCGGAGGTCGCGGGGGCTGCCGATGTTGGAGCCGGCGAGGGCGTGCTCGCCGCTGATGAGGCTGGAGCCGGAGAGCTGCAGGGGCGAGGGGCCGGCGCCGAGGATGATGAGCGTGCCCTTGGGACGGAGCGCGTCGATGAAGTTGTGCAGGTCCTGGTCGGCGGAGACGGTGGAGAGGATGAGATCGAAGGAGCGGGCGAGTTTTTTGACCGAGGTGGTCTCGCGGGTGTTGACGAAGGCGTGGGCGCCGAGCGAGAGGGCCTCGGCTTCCTTGTCTTTGGATGTGGAAAACGCGGTGACCTCGCTGCCGAAGGCGCGGGCGAACTGGAGGGCGAGATGGCCGAGGCCGCCGATGCCGATGACGCCGACGCGCGAGGACGGACGGGCGCCGTGGTTGCGCAGGGGGCTGTAGACGGTGACGCCGCCGCAGAGCAGAGGGGCGGCGTTCTCGCTCTGGAGGGCATCGGGGACGGGGATGGCGAAGCGGCTGTTGACGCGGACGGCTTCGGCGAAGCCGCCGTGGCGGCCGACGCAGGTGGGCTGGGCTTTGGGACAGAGGTGCTCATCGCCGGAGCGGCACCACTCGCAGATGCCGCAGGAGTCGGCCTGCCAGCCGATGCCGACGCGCTGGCCGAGGGTATGCCCGTGGACATTGGAGCCGAGGGCGACGACGGTGCCGACGATCTCGTGACCGGGGACGAGCGGGAAGTGGCTGATGCCCCAGTCGTTGTCGATGAGGTGGATGTCGGAGTGGCAGACGCCGCAGTGGGAGACGCGGACTTCGATGTCATAGGGGCCGAGATCGCCGGGGCTGTAACGGAAGGGAAGGAGTTGCGCACCGGCGGCGTGGGCCGCCAAAGCTTGTATGTCCGGCATGGGTAACTGTCTCCTGCGGAGTGAGGCCAAGGACGAGCGTTTGGCGAGGTGTCTGAGGTTATATCAGATGCAGATGAGGGGAGACTTGTAGGGGTGGACTTGGGTTGTGGACGGGGATTATGCGATAATCAAATCGCGCCTCTGGTCGGGACGATCCCCCACCGATCGCTTCCCTTGATAGGAGGCGCGAGATGAACGCGAAGGGCCGCCGGCACCCCCCGGTGGCCCTTCGTGCATTTGGGGGCAGATCCCGTGAACCCACCCGTCCGCAAAGAACGCGTACGGATGGGGCACCCGGCATGCGGACGCTGTAGGCTGGGGCGTGAAGAGGCCCGTCTATATAGAGGAGTCAGGATAGAGGAGTCAGGAAGTCAGGAAAATCCCATCGTGATCTCGGCGGAAGGCGTTGAGATGATCGGGCAAAGACGAAATACAGGGGTCTCTCCGCTACGCGAGACGATGAAACCGTCTCACTCCGGTCGAGATGACAGAAGTTAAGGGGAATCGGGGATGAAGACGTTGCGGACGGGCATGGTCGGGTTGGTGGTGAGTGTGGTGATGGCGGGCGCGGCGGCGTGGGCGCAGCAGACAACGCCGCCGGCTGCGACACCTCCAGCGCAGACGCAGACTCCGGCGCAAGCGCCGCAGACGCCGGCGGCGAGCGGCGACGAGAGCGGGCCGGTAAGCGGGACGGACGGGATCGTTCTGGGGAAGAAGAAGGAAGAGGAGGCGCCGCCACCGGCACCGGCGGAGGAGCCGGTGAAGAATCCGAACGGCGACGTGTTCTCGATGCGGGTGGACGTGCCGGTGGTGAGCCTGAATGTGAATGTGCTGCTGGACAAGACGCACCAGTTTGTCCCGGGGCTGAAAGAAGGCAACTTTCTGGTGACCGAGGACGGGGTGGAGCAGCAGGTGCAGTCGCTGCGGGTGACGAAGACGCCGATTACGGCGGTGATGCTGCTGGAGTTTGCGGCGAACTCGTACTGGCTGATCAACGATATGCAGAACGCGGCGGTGAGCTTCTTCCGCACGCTGCAGCCGGACGATTATGTGGCGGTGGCGACCTATGACATACGGACGCATATCCTGTGCGACTTTACGAACAACAAGCAGACGATCGCCGAGGCGCTGCAGAGCCTGGTGATGCCAGGGTTCCGGGAGACGAACGAGTTCGATGCACTGTACGAGATGCTGGACCGGCTGAGCCGCGTGGAGGGACGCAAGTACATCATTCTGATCTCGAGCGGGATCGATACGATGTCGCGGCTGACGCTGGACCAGATGTTTAAGAAGATCAAGGAGACGCCGAATGTGACGATCTTCACGATCTCGACGGGCGGGCTGATGCGGGAGCTGTCGGATGACCGGGGGATGATGGGCTCTTCGCGGCGCATGGACTACCTGCAGGGCGACAACGAGATGCGCACGTTTGCGCAGATGACCGGAGGGATGAGCTTTCAGCCGATCTTTCAGGGAGCGCTGCCGGACATCTTCTCGCAGATCAATGAGTCGATCCGCAACCAGTATGTGCTGACCTACCGGCCGACGAATGCGAAGAACGATGGGACGTATCGCAAGGTGAAGGTGTACCTGGTGGACAACGAGGGACGGCCGCTGAAGATGGCGGATGAGAAGGGCAAGCCGGTGAAGTATTCGGTGATTACGCGGGACGGGTACAAGGCGAAGCTGCCGGTGGAGTAAGGGAAGACAGTAGACAGGAAGACAGTAGAGAGGAAGACAGTAGACAGGAAGACAGTAGACAGTAGAGCGGCGGGAAGCACTGGCTGGTGGGAGTCTAGTGGCGGAACTGGTCGTCGCGGCCGTGGATGGGAGCGAGGGCGAGGAGCACGAGGCCTTCGAGCAGGACGGCGCTTTCGAGTTTTACGGACAGCGAGTGCAGGCGGTTGAAGTCGTGCAGCGCGGGCGCGCTGGGCGGGGCCTTGGTGATGTCGCCGCCGAGGGTGAGGCGGTCGGTTTCCATGCGCGGCATGATGGAGAGCTGCGAATAAAAGGTGAGGCCGAGCATGATGACGGCGAGGACGACCTCGATGGCGCGGGTGGGGTGGCTGTCGCGCTGCAGCGCGAGCAGAGCGAGCGTGGAGATGATGTAGACGATGGCGGCGTAGATGCCGATGCTGTGGATGGCGAGCAGCGAGTTGCGGACGACGATGCCGGCGATGTGGGGGGTGGGCAGGAATTTGAAGGCGATGCCCGCGACGACGATGAAGAAGAGCAGGCCGCCGACCCAGGCGGCGAGGCAGTAGAGACGAAGGATGCGGAGGAAGGTGGCCATGGATTATTGTGCCGCCAGTTCAGGGTTGAGTTCAGCCGCGGGGGGAGCGGAGCGCAGGAGCGCGCGGCGGAGGACGAGCTCGAGCGCGGCTTTGTGGGCGATGTAGTCGTCGCCGGAGATGCGCTGCTGGAGGTGGTCGGTTTCGAGGGCGAAGAGCTCTTCCTTGAGCGCGGCGAGGAGCTGCGCGGAGTGGTTCTGAAGCTGGATCGGGGCGATGGGCCGCGTGGGGGTGAGCGGGTCGGGCTGGGGCGGGAGTGGAGCGGGCGCGATGGCGGAGGCGGGGCGGCGGAGAAGGATGCCGGCGGCGGCGGCGAGCAGAAGCGCGAGGCCGGAGAGGATCCACCACTTGTACCGGGCCCAGGGTTCGCGGTTGCCGGAGGCGTCGAGCGGGTTGCCGAGGCCGCCGCCGGGGCGGGTGTCGGCTTCGGCTGCGGCGGAGCCGGCCTGGGTGTTGTCCGCGGTCTGCGACTGCGAGGCGGAGGACTGGCTGGGAAGTGTGCCGGTGCCGGAGATGGAGAAGTCGAGAGTTTGTGCGGGCGTGACGTGCTGGGCGACCCAGGTCTGGGTGCTGGGGCCGGCGGTGGAGGTTTGTTGCGTGAAGGCGACGCCGCGGCCAGGAGTGAACGTGATGCTGGAGGGGAGGACGACGGCGAGGGTGTCGACGGGGGTGGCGACGTGGAGCGGAAGGGATGCGGTGCCGGTGTAGGGGAGATCGTAGAGGATGCCGAACTGGGTTTCGCCGGGACGGATCGGGAAGAGGAAGGTGTAGTGGCCGGGGTTGTCGCCGACGGGAACGGCGGAGGCGGGGACGGGGAGCTGGTCGCGCATGGCGCCCGCGCGGACGACGTGGGCGTTGGGCGGGAGGAAGAAGTCGAAGCCCTTGGGGCCGAACTGGGTGCGCTCGGGGCTGGACTGATTCATGACTTCGAGGACTTCGACGATGTGAAGCTGGTTGGCGTCGGCTTCGACGTGCAGCTCTTCGACGGAGGTGGAGACGCCGGCGACGCGGGGCGCGGCGTCATAGACATCGATGTTGACGGTGTTGACGCCGGGGGGCGCGGGCTCGAAGTAGTTGGCTTTTTCGTGGGTGACGCGGACGAGGTGGATGCCTTCGTCGGGAACGGCGAGGATGTAGCGGCCGCGGGCGTCGGTGGTGGTGCGGGTGGACTCCTGCATGCCCTGGGCGAGGCGGATGAGGGTGACGGTATCGCCGGCGGAGGGCTGGTTGGTGGTCTTGTTGGTGACGACGCCGGTGATGGGGGTCGCGGCGAGGGCGGCGACGGTGGAGCAGAGAGCGAGAGCGGCGAGGATGCGGGAGAGCGAGTGAATTACAGGCACATCTAAGGATACGTCACGCTGTGCTCGGAGGCGCTGAAGCTCTGACTCGTTCGCTACCGCGAACGATACCCCACCCGGATTTGCGCTAGCGTTCGAGGGTATCGATTTCGGCGAGGACGGTGGCGGCTTCGGATTCGAGGGCGTCGCGCTGGCTGGCGTAGTCGGATTCTGGGTATTTGCCGGCGCGGAACTCGAAGTTGAGGTCGCGGAGGTTTTCGTAGATGACCTCTTTGCGCTCGCGGAGGTAGTCGAGGCGGGTCTTCTCGTGAGCGGCGGCGAGACGAGGCTGCGGCCAGAAGATGTAGGCGAAGCAGCCGAGGACGAGCAGAAGGGGAGGAAGAAGAATCGAAGGGTTCATTCGTTTCAAGAACACTCTACACCGGTTGCGGGCGCGCGGGGAGGCGGACCCTGGGGCGCAAGCGTCAAAGGTATAGTCTATCTGCGCTGCGCTGCGATTTCCAGCAAGGGCGTGATTTCCAGCAAGGGCGTGATTTCCAGCGCGGCGTGAGGAGAGTGCGTGCGACGAGTTGGGTTGGGATGGCTGGCGGTGCTGCTGGCTTGTGGGCTGGGGTGGGGATGCGGGGCCGGAGCGCAGGCGACAGGGCATATTAGCGCGCAGGCGACAGGGCATATCAGCGCGCAGGCGACAGGGCATGGTGCAGTACAGCCTGGGGAACATATCAGCGCGCAGGCGGCGGCGCATACGGACCCGCTGAACCTCGATCCGCTGGTGCGGCAGGGGTATGAGCGCTTCTACAACATGGACTATGACGGCGCGCTCAAGTACTTCAATCAGGTGGCGCAGCAGCATGCGCAGGACCCGATGGCGTGGAACTACATCCTGCTGGTGAAGATCTTTCGCGAGCTCTACGACCAGGACCTGCTGGACACGACCTACTATGCGCACAACAGCTTTCTGTTTTCGAAGCGCGAGATCGACATTCCGAAGAAGACGCGCGAGGAGATCGACGGGCTGACGGACAAGGTGGTGAAGATGTGCGACGCGCGGCTGGACGCGAATCCGCAGGACAAGAATGCGCTGTTTGCGCGGGGGTATGCGCGGGGAATGCACGCGGCGTTTATTACGCTGGCGGACCACTCGTTTACGGCGGCGGCACGGCAGGGCTTGCAGTCGCGCAATGACAGCGAGGCGGTGCTGAAGATCGATCCGCAGTATGCGGACGCGGAGATGGCGGTGGGGATCCAGGAGTTTGCGGTGGCGAGCCTGCCGCGGTTTGTGCGGCTGCTGGTGGGGTTCATGGGGGTGGGCGGATCGAAGACCAAGGGGCTGGCGATGCTGCGCATCGCGGCGGCGCATGGGGTGGTGACGAGCGTGGAGTCGCGCACGGCGCTGAGTCTGTTCCTGCGCCATGACGGGCGGTATGCGGAGGCGCTGGAGGTGGAGCGCGGGCTGGCGACGGAGTATCCGCACGACTATCTGTTTCAGCTGGAGGTGGCGAACCTGCTGAAGGATTCGGGGCAGGGATTGCAGGCGATCGCGGCGTACAAGCAGGTGATTGCCGATGCGGAGAAGCCGGGGTACTTCGTCGAACCGCGACTGCAGATGGCGTGGTTCGGGCTGGCGGATACGGAGCGCGGGTATAACCAGCTGCCGGACGCGGCGAACTCGTTTGTGCAGGCGGCGGAGCAGCCGAACTGCAGCGACTGGCTGAGGCGGCGGGCGCAGGTGAATGCGGGCGAGGTGTACGACATGCTGCATGAGCGAGCGGAGGCGGTGAAGATGTATCAGAGGGCGGCGGCGCCGGGCGGAGACCAGTCGCAGGCGGAGATGGCGCGGAAGTATTTGAAGTCGCCGTATGTGGGGAGATAAGTGCTCCGGGCTAAAGACGGATTTGTGATGGAAAAGGGGTTGGCGGTATGGGTTAGACCGGCACCCTCGGGGTCCTTCGGCTTCGCCCTCGCGGGCTCCGCTCAGGATGACGGCATCCTTTTCCGGTTCGGCTATGGTCAGGGGCTTCGCTCAGGATGACGGCTTTGTTGCTCATACGATGGAATGGGGGAACGGAACCGTGAGCGTCCGGGCCGCGTATGGGATGATGTGGTCTTGAGGAGGCGGCGATGGTTTGTCCGGCGTGTGGAACGGGCGTGGCTGAGGGAGCGCGGTACTGCAGCGGATGTGGACGTCCCGTGGCGGTCCCCGGGTATGTGCCGGCCTCGTGGCCGAGGCTGGAGCGGCCACAGTATGGGCGCATGATTGCCGGCGTGTGCGCGGGGCTTGCACAGCGCTACGGATGGGATGTGGTGGTGGTGCGGCTGGTGGTGGTGCTGATTGTGCTGTTCGGGTGCGGCACGCCGCTGATCGCGTACCTGATTGCGTGGATCGTGATGCCGAATGGACCGTATGTCATGCCGCAGACGACGACAGGTGGGATGAGTTCGTGAGTGAGTTTCCGGCCCCGAGGCCGTTTCGCTATGTGGAGTCGCGGCTGCGCTGCGGCGAGGTGGAGTTGAGTGAGCTGGCGGAGCGGTTTGGAACGCCGCTGTATGTGTATTCGGCGGACGATGTGCGCGCGCGGGTGGGGATGCTGGAGCGGGAGCTTGCGGGCGTGGAGCATACGGTTTGTTATGCGGTGAAGGCGAACTCGGCGCTGGCGGTTTTGAAGCTGCTGGCGGAGGTGGGATGCGGGTTCGATATTGTCTCGGGCGGTGAGCTGGAGCGCGTGAAGAGAGCGGCGCCGGAGGCGCTGGGGCGGGTGGTGTTCTCCGGTGTGGGCAAGCAGGCGTGGGAGATGGATGCGGCGCTAGAGGCCGGGATTTTGTTGTTCAACGTGGAGAGCGAGGCCGAGCTGGAGCTGCTGGCCGAACGCGCGGTCTTGGGTGGGCGTGTGGCACGGGTGGCGCTGCGGGTGAATCCGGATGTGTTTGCGGAGACGCATCCGTATATTTCGACGGGATTGCGGGAGCATAAGTTCGGGATTGCGATCGAGCGGGCGCGGGCGGTGTACGCGCGGGCGAAGGAGCTTGCGGGCGTTGAGCCGGTGGGTGTGAGCGTGCATATCGGGTCGCAGATTCGCGATACGGAGCCGTTTGCGGAGGCGCTGCGGCGAGTTCGAGCGCTGGTTGAGGAGTTGCGCGGGGATGGGCTAAAGATTGAGTTTGTGGATGCGGGTGGAGGGTTCGGCGTGGAGTATGGACGGACGGCGTTCGATCCGGCGAAGCAGGTGGCGGAGTATGCGCGGGCGATTCGTGGGGCGCTGGATGGGCTGGGCGTGAGGCTGCTGCTGGAGCCGGGGCGGTTTTTGATTGCGCAGGCGGGCGCGCTGCTGACGCGGGTGCTGTATACGAAGCAGAACGGGACGAAGCGGTTTGTGATTACGGATGCGGGGATGAACGACCTGATCCGGCCGGCGCTGTATGCGGCGCACCATGAGATTGTGCCGGTGGTGCGGGCGGGGAGGGCGACAGAGATTGCGGATATTGTCGGGCCGGTGTGCGAGAGTGGGGACTTTTTTGCGCGGGACCGCGAGATCGAGGAGCTGCGCGCGGGAGATCTGGTCGCGCTGCTTGATACGGGGGCTTACGGGATGAGTCTGAGCTCGCACTACAACACGCGGGTGCGGCCGGCGGAGGTGCTGGTGGAGGGTGCGGGCGCGCGGTTGATTCGGAGGCGGGAGATGCTGGAGGAGTTGTTTGCGCCGGAGATGGTGTAGGCACTCGTGCGGAAATTCTGGCTGCGATGAGGGCAGGGTTTCGTGCTTCCAGCTTCGGGCTGCGAGCTTTGAGCTGCGAGTCCGAGGGGCAGAGGAGGGCGGTGGCTGCGTGCTAGAATGGGCAGCGGTGCATGTGCTCCGATGAGTGGCCTGCGGGCCTGTTCCGGAGCTGCCGAGCTGGCAAATTTGTTGGCTCACTAAGTTCAGTACGAGGTTTTTGACGCATGTCCGGCCACTCAAAATGGGCGACGATTAAGCATAAGAAGGGCGCGCTGGATGCCAAGCGCGGAAAGATTTTTACGCGGCTGATCAAGGAGATCATGGTCGCGGCCAAGGCCGGCGGCGGAGATCCGGATGGGAACCCGCGGCTGCGGACGGCGATTGTGGCGGCGAAGGCCGAGAATATGCCCAACGACAACATCACGCGCGCGATCAAGCGCGGCACGGGGGAGATCGAGGGCGCGCAGTACGAGGACATCACGTTCGAGGGCTATGGGCCGGGGGGCGTGGCGATCATCATCGAGGTGCTGACGGACAATCGCAACCGCGCGGTAAGCGAGATCCGGCATGCGTTTTCGAAGAACGGCGGGAACCTGGGCGAGTCGGGCTCGGTGGCGTATATGTTCTCGAAGAAGGGCGTGATTGTGGTGGCGAAGTCGGCGGCGGGTGAGGACAAGCTGACGGAGATTGCGCTGGAGGCGGGCGCGGACGACCTGAACGACGATGGCGAGTACTGGGAGATCCTGACCTCGCCGAAGGAGTTTGAGGCGGTGCACGAGGCGGTGAAGGGCGCGAAGATTGCGACGGAGTCGGCGGAGGTGACGATGGTGCCTTCGACGTATCAGAAGCTGGAGGGAACGCAGGCGACGGCGATGATGCGGCTGCTGGAGACGCTCGAAGATTTGGACGACACGCAGAATGTGTACTCGAACTTTGAGATGGATGAGGCGCAGGTGCCGGTGTAAGAAGAGAGATCAGGGAATACGCAGCAGGAAATAGGGATCAGAAAGCCGCCATCCTTTGGCGGCTTTCGATTGTGAGGAGCGGCAGGTGAAGGCTGGATGGGTCGCAGGATGGGTTGCGGTGGGAGTTGCGCTGGTGGCCAGCGGCGCTGTTGCACAGACAGCGACGGCAAAGGGTGGAGCTTCACCGGTGGCGGACGCGGCGGCGCATGCGAACTGGGACTTTGGGGCGCTGGTCGAGGGCGGGTTCGGGGCGACGGAGGACCGCGGCAGCTTCAAGTTTCTGTGGGTGGGCGGACATGCCGGGAGGGTTTTGACTCCTGAGATTGGCCGCGGATTGTTGAAGGGCGACTTTGAGTATGGGGTGGAGCTGTTTCCGCTGTGGCAGTCGTATACGCCGAAGTTTCAGCGGGCGAACTGCGTGCAGATCTTTCCGCCGGGGGTTCCGCCGGGGACGTATGTTTCGTGTTCGGCGGACTACACGACCGGTGGAACGTACACGGGCGCCAGTGTGACGCCGATTATCCTGCGCTGGAACTTTACGCGCGGGCGGCGGCTTATGCCGTGGATTCAAGGTGCCGGCGGACTGATCTGGACGAACCATAAGTATCCGGGGTTCGGCATTGCGCTGCCGTCCGGCACGGGAGCGACGACGATTGGGCCGCCGCTGGGACAGACGTACCTGGATAACGATGGGCCGAGTGCGGATACGAGCGTGTGGAACTTTACGCCGCAGTTTGGGGTGGGGGCGCATTATTTTGTGAGGCCGCGGCGGTCGATCGACTTCGCCGCGAATGCGGTGCACATCTCAAGCGCGAGTTTGGGCGACAAGAACCCGGGCGTGAATGCGAGTGTGCAGTTTTCGGTTGGATACAGCTGGTGGAAGTAGGCCTATGAGCAGCGGCAGTCAGACGATGGTGCAGGAGAACGGGCAGGAGACAGCAGTAACCCCGATCGTGGAGTGTGTGCCGAACTTTTCCGAGGGCAAGGACCGCGAGAAGATGCGGGAGATTGTGCGGGCGATGCGGGTGGAGGGGGTGAGCCTGCTGGACTGGTCGATGGATGCGGATCATCACCGGTCGGTGGTGACGATTGCGGGTGCGCCGGAGGCGGTGGCGGAGTCGGCGGTGCGGGGGGTGGGCAAGGCGGCGGAGCTGATCGACCTGACGCAGCAGAAGGGGGAGCATCCGCGGATGGGCGCGGCGGATGTGGTGCCGTTTGTGCCGGTGAGCGGGATCACACTGGGGCAGTGCGCGCTGCTGGCGCGACAGGCGGGGATGGAGATGTGGAAGCGGTTTGGCGTGCCGGTGTACTTCTATGAGGCGGCGGCGTCGCGGCCGGACCGGGTGTTTCTGGAGAATGTGCGGCGAGGCCAGTTTGAGGGGCTGCAGAAGGATGCGATGCATGATTCGACGCGGCGGCCGGATGTGGGCGGGCCGGGGTTGCACGAGACGGCGGGAGCGACGGCGGTGGGCGCGCGGCAGTTCCTGATCGCCTACAACATTGGGCTGGAGGCGGTGCGCGGGAAGGCCGACGTGGGACTGGCGCGGACGGTGGCGCGCGAGGTGCGGGCCTCGAGCGGAGGGCTGTTTGGGCTGAAGGCGATGGGAGTGGTGGCGAATGGGCAGGCGCAGGTGAGCATGAATGTGACCGACTTTCGGCAGACTCCGATGAAGCGGGTGCATGCGGCGGTGGTGGAGAGCGCGGCGCGGCATGGGGCGCAGGCCGGTCTGGGTGAGGTGATTGGGTTGATTCCCGAGGAGGCTTATGAGCCGAATGCCGATTGGGTTCGTCAAACAGTGGGGTTTAATCCGGAGGAGAGGGTGCTGGAGCGGCGGCTGCAGCATCCGCTGAACTGGCCCTGAGAGATTGGCCGTAAAGAATTGGCCCTAAAGCGGCAGAGAGCTCTTGTTGCAGAGAGAGCTCGATCAGGAAAGAATAGAAGGTGCGCCCGAGGCGCGACCTTTCTGGAGTACAACGTGACGATGGCGAAGTTTTGGAAGCGGGGAATGGCAGCGGCGGTTCTGGCCGGATTGGCGATGGGGCTGGTGATGGTTCCCGGAGCGGCGCGGGCGGCGCAGTTGACGGTGGATGCGCGGGCGTCGATTCCGCGGGATGTGCAGCAGATTATTGTGGTGGACTACCGGGCGATGCAGAACTCGCCGGCGGCGATGCAGTTGAAGGACCGGGTGCTGCCGCCGGAGCTGAAGCGGCTGGAGACGGCGCTGAAGAACTCGGGGCTGCAGGTGGACCAGGACGCGGACACGCTGGCGTTTGCGGCGTATCGCACGCCGGGAGGCACAGGGACGCGGATTCTGGGCGTGGCGCAGGGACAGTTTGACTACCAGGCGGTCCTGGCGAAGTTTGCCAAGCAGAAGACCAAGCCCGTGATGCTGAGGAATAACGCGATCTATCCGATGGGCGCGGCGGGCATGAGCGTGGCGTTCCTGAACCAGACGACGATGATCTTCGGCGACCGGGATGCGGTGAAGAATGCGCTGGATGCGCGCGACGGGCTGGCTCCGAACTTCCTGCAGAACAGCGACATGATGAACGACATGACGATGGTGGACGATCGGCCGGTGTGGAGTCTGCTGGACCAGAAGGGGACGCAGACGATGATGAAGAGCGTGCTGGGCGAGGCGGCGCAGCTGGGCGACTACGACACGGTGAAGAACCGGATGAAGAGCGCGCGGTACACGATGGACTTCTCGAATGGGGTGAAGTTCAGCATGGCGGTCGTGATGTCCGATACGATGACGGCGGCGACGGCGGCAACGCTGATGAAGGGCGTCGCGATTTTGAAGCGGACGTCGGGATCGCCGCTGGAGAAGACGGCGGTGGACGATACGACGATCGACTCGAGCGGGGGGACGCTGACGGTGGACTACTCGTCGTCGGACAGCGAGTTTGCCGGGCTGCTGACCTCGCCGCTGTTTCAGCAGGTGGTGGTGAAGTAAAGGCAGTCGGGAGTCGTGAGTCTTGAGTGAAAGGCGGCCAAGCGGCCGCCTTTTTGCTTTCCCTGCTTCCGGGCCGGATGTACCCCCTCCCCCCCTTTTTTTGCAAAGTCTTCAGCGGATTATGGTTAGGGGTGGACTTCGTTCGTTGGGTGGGCTGTTAAAGAGCGAAACCCGGCGTGGCCCGGGCTGGGGTTCTTCCTGTTTCTATTGTATCGGGGGTGTCAAGGGCTATAGGTCGGGCCTTCAGCCCTCAGGGTCTCTTGTTGCCGGTTACCTGGGGCTGTGCCCCAGGCTGATATAGGGCGCGCCGTTGGCGCTGGAGGATTTTGTTTCAGGAGCTGCGGGCGTCGCGGATGAGCTCGGCGTGGAGTCTGGCTTTGGCTTCGGCGCCTTCTTTGGAGGCATTGCAGCGGGCCATGATGGCGGAGCGGAGGCGGGTGGAGAGTTCTTCGGGGAAGTCGTAGGGCTGTTCGTGGCGGTAGATGTCGATGGTCTTGCGGGTGGTGTTCACGACCACCTCGCAATGATGGCAGGTACCGAGGTGTTGTTTGACTTCGGCGAGCAGGTCGGGGTCGATCTGTCCGTCGAAGTAGTCGGTGAGTTTGGCCAGAAAATCGGTGCAGTTCACTTCGAGCCCTCGTTTGCCTTTCGGAAGTAGCGGCTGAGGCGCTCTCGTAGCTGGAGCCGCGCGCGCAGCAGACGGGACTTCACGGCAGGGACGCTCAATCCTAGCGCCTCCGCCGTCTCCTCGGTCGACAGGTTTTCGATGTCGCGGAGGGTGAAAACGGTTCTAAATCCCGGGGGGAGGCCGGCGATTGTTTTGCGCAGGATCTCTCCCAGCTCGCCCTGCGAGTAAATCTGCTCGGGGTTGGGGCGCCATTCGGCGAAGTCGCGGGGGATGGAGCCGTTGTCGGTCTCGACGTCCTGGTCCATGGAGACCGTCTTGGCGGTCTTGCGCTTGCGCAGGCGCATGAGGCTCTCATTGACCGCTATGCGGACGAGCCAGGTGGAGAACTTGGAGTTGCCCTGGAACTGTTCGAGCTTCTGGAAGGCCTTGAAGAAGACGTCCTGGGTGATGTCTTCGGCGTCCTCGCGGTTCTGGGTGATGTGGAGGGCGGTGCGGAAGATCTGGCGGTCGTACTGGCGCACGAGCTGCTCGAACGCGGCGGTGTCGCCGGCCTTGGCGCGTGCGACGAGGGCGACGTCGGGGTGCTCGGGGAGGGTAGGCTCCGGGAGCTGGACGGGCTCGTCGGCGACGGAGGTGGTGTGGGCCGCCATGAGGTTAGTTTACAGGATGATGGGTGGCGGGGCTGGGTGAGCAGGGAGGAGCGGTCGCCCCGGCGAACATCGCAAAACACAGGGGTCTCTCCACTCCGCCTCGCGATGAAATCGCGAGGCTTCGGTCGAGATGACAGGGGGTACTGCGCGGGAGCGGTGGTTATCTGCGGTGGTTCGCGGAAGGGCGGGTTGGGGAGGCAGAGACGTTACGCGCGCCGTAGAGTCGAATAAGGGGTGTGGGTGTTGAGAAGCAGTAGAGGGTTTGGGTGGCGGGTGGTGCTGGGGCTGGCGGTTTGCGCAGCCCTGGCGGTGGCGCAGGCGCAGAGCACGCACAAGACGCATACGGCGAGGAAGAGTTCGGCGAGTAGGAGCGTGGCGAGGCGGCGTTCGGCGAAACAGCATGCGGGGACCGCGAACCGAAGCCGGCGCGAGACAAGCGCGCGAGGCGTAAAGACGAGCCGGAGCCGGCGCGCGCGGAGGCACCGGTATGCTGCGATTCGGCCGACGGTGGAGAGCCGCAGGCTGCATAGCGCGTTTGTGGCCTCGGCGGAGTTGCGGCCGATGGCGCAGCAGTTGGTGGCGACGCGGAGCGAGGCGGCGTATGCGGGCGTGCGGCGGTATGCGGCGGCGCATCGCGGCGATGCGGCAGCGGCGGCGGAGCTGGCGCTGGGACATGCGTACATGCTCGACCACCAGTATGCGGAGGCGGAGGAGACCTTTGCGCAGATGAAGCAGGCGGGCGATCTGCTGGACGATTATGCGGAGTTTCTGGGAGCGCAGGCGGCGCTGGCCGCGAATCGGCCGCAGGACGTGATTGCGCTGCTGATGCACTTCAGCGACGAGCATCCGGACAGCTTGTTTGCGCCGAATGTGCCGGTGGTGCTGGCGCAGGCGTATCTGGCGGTCCATGATCCGGCGAGCGCGCTGAAGATTTTGACGCCGATCGAGAACGGGCCGGCGGGATCGCATGTGGACTTTCGTGCGACGCTGGCCAAGGCGTACCTGGCGAGCGGGAATGTGAGCGAGGCGGCGAGGCTCGATCGCGGGATCTATCTGGGCGATCCGCTGAGCAATGACGCCAACGATGCGAGGAATCAGCTGGCGGCGATGAACGTTCCGCTGACGGCGGCGGAGCGCAAGCAGCATGCGGACGCGATGTTCAACGCGCACCAGTACGGCGATGCGGGGATTGAGTATCGGGAGCTGGAGAAGAGCGGCGGCAGCGAGCTGACGCAGGCGGACCGCGATGCGCTGGAGATCTATGCGGCGGTGTGCGATCTGCGGTTGAAGCGGCTGAGCCGGATGGATGTGGAGAAGCTTCCGGTGACGGGCGATGACAGCGCGGCGCTGAAGCTTTATCTGCAGGCAGAGCTGGCGCGAAATGTGGGCGACACGAGCGCGCAGGATGCGCTGGTCGCGGAGCTGACGACGAAGTTTCCGCAGAGCCGGTGGCTGGAGGAGGCGCTGTACTCGGGCGGGAACATGTACCTGATCCGGCGGGATGCGCCGCGGGCGATTGCGGACTATACGGCGCTGGTCGAGCACTTTCCGCACAGCATCTATGCGCCGAGCGCGCACTGGCGGACGGCGTGGCTGAACTACAGAACACGCAACTATCCGGAGGCTGCGAAGCTGATGGATGAGCAGATCACGAACTATCCGGGCGGCGAGGAGATTCCGGGAGCGCTGTACTGGCGCGGGCGAATGTATGAGGACGTCGAGCATGATTTCTCGCAGGCGCTGAACTACTACAAGACGCTGAACGACGCGTATGTGAACAGCTACTACGCGATGCTGGGGCGGCAGCGGATGGCGGCGATCGGCAGGCGCGACGCGACGACTCCGGCCGCGGCACTGGAACCTGCGCCGGCGCTGGCGGCGGTAAAGCAGGTGGACGATCCGGAGCTGACGGATGAGCTGCCGGAGAACGATCCGCATTTGATTAAGGCGAGGCTGCTGGCGAATGCGGCGCTGAATGAGTACATTCGGCCGGAGATCCAGAGGAGCGCGACGGCAGGCGAGTGGGGAGCGCTGGCGGAGGCGCAGATCTACCAGAGCTTTGACGAGACGACGCAGGCGCTGCGGGCGATGAAGCGGAGCAAGATTCCATTCTTCTCGCTGGCGTATGACGATGTGCCGCGCGCGTACTGGGAGCTGCTGTATCCGCGGCCGTACTGGCCGACGCTGCGGGCGGATGCGGAGGCGAATGGGCTGGATCCGTATCTGGTGGCGGCGCTGATCCGGCAGGAGTCGGAGTTCAACCCGGGCGCGGTGAGCCGGGCGAATGCGGTGGGGTTGATGCAGCTGCTGCCGAGTACGGGACGGTCGCTGGCGCGGAAGGACCGTGTGCGGCACTTCAGCGCGAATGAGTTGCTGGATCCGACGATGAACCTGAAGCTGGGGACGCAGGACCTGCGGAGATCAATTGACCACTACGATGGGCAGCTGGAGTATGCGCTGGCGGCGTATAACGCGGGCGACTCGCCGGTTCACGAGTGGATCGAGAGCGGCCAGTACAAGGACATCGCGGAGTGGGTGGAGTCGATTCCGTATACGGAGACGCGAAATTATGTGGAGAGTATTTTGCGGAACCGGGAGATGTATCGGGCGATTTATGCGGGGAAGTAGTTACTCGTGGCGGAGGGCGACGACGGGGTCGAGGCGGGAGGCGCGGAGGGCGGGGATGATGCCGGAGATGATGCCGACCAGCGCGAGGATGATAAAGGACGCGAGCATGGTGACGCCTGAGGCGCGGAGGAGGATGTCGCCTTCGTGGTTGGCGGTCTTGTAGATGTCGGAGTAGAGCGGCATGGGCGGGACGAGATGGCCGATGACGACGGCGAGCACCATGCCGGCGAGGCCGGCGAGCAGCGTGAGGATGAAGCTTTCAAGAAGGAACTGGCCGAGGATGTCGCGGCGGCGCGCGCCGAGGGCCTTGAGGACGCCGATCTCGCGGGTGCGCTCGGTGACGGAGACGAGCATGATGTTCATGACGCCGACGCCGCCGACGGCGAGGGTCATGGCGCCGATGAGGCCGAGCAGGACCTCGAGCGCGAGGGAGAACTGCATGATCTGTTTGGAGTCGGCGACGGTATCCCAGACGCCGAGGGCCTTGTCATCGTTGGGATTGAAGTGATGGCGCTGCGCGAGCACGGTGCGCACGGCGGCGATGGCGCGGAGGTGCAGCTCGGGCGATGAGGGCTGGAAGACAATGGAGCCGGGGTCGCGCTCCTGGCGGAGGGTGCGCATGGTGTCGAAGGGGATGAAGATGTTTTCGTTGTCGGGGCCGTTGTTGGAGGAGTCCTGAATTTTGGTGCGCAGGACGCCGATGACGGTGAAGGGCTGGCCCTCGATCTGGACGACCTCGCCGACAGGAGGATAGCCGCTGAAGAGTTTTTCGGCGGCGTGGGCGCCGAAGATGACGACCTGACGGTGGTCGGAGAAGTCGGCAGCCTCGAAGTAGCGGCCCTGCTCGACGTTGAGGCGGCGCATGCGACCGTAGGGAAGATCGATGGCCTTGCTTTGAATGTTGACGACCTTGGGGCCGTACTTGACGCTGAAGCCGTCGTCGGATTCGCGGGAGACCGCGCGGAGGAAGGGAAGCGAGTCGCGGACGGCTTCGGCGTCGCCGTCCTTCAACTGGACCTTCTGACCGGCGCGCTCGCCGCCGGCCTGCATGGAGGTCTGACCGCCGTAGACCATGATGACGTTGTCGCCGAGGCCGAGGAAGCCGTTGAGGACGGCGGCGCCGATGGCGTTGCCGTAGCTGAGCAGAAGAACGACCGTGACCAGACCCCAGACGATGCCGAGCATGGTGAGCAGGGAGCGCACGCGGTTGCGGCGGAGCGAGTCAGTGGATTGGACGAAGGCTTCGCGCAGGTTCATAAGCTTGGCCTATTCATCGCGCAGGCACTCGATGGGGGTGAGGTTGGCGGCACGGAACGCGGGATAGGTTCCGGCTCCAATGGTAATGGCGGCGAGCGTGGCGAGCGAGGAGACGATGGCGATGGGCGAGACGACAGGATGGGGGAGAAAGTCGGGCAGCGTGAGGAGACGAAAGGCGGCGATGATGGCGAAGGCGCAGAGCAGGCCGAGGGCGCCGCTGGTGAGGGTGATGATGGCGGATTCGGTGAGGAACTGGCGGCGGATGTCGCGGGCGGTGGCGCCGAGTGCTTTGCGGACGCCGATCTCGCGAGTGCGCTCGGAGACGGCGACGAGCATGATGTTCATGACGCCGATGCCGCCGAGCGCGAGGGTGAGCAGGGCGACGGCGGCGAAGAAGAGCGTCATGACGTGGAAGATGCGGTCGGTGAACTTGACGCTGTCGAGGGTGTCCCAGACCCAGAGCGCGTCGAGGTCGGTGGGATCGAAGTGATGGCGCTGACCGAGAACCTCGCGCACCTGGCGCATGGCGGCCTCGTGCAGGTCGGGGCGGACGGGCTGGACGACGATGTTGTTGACGTAGCCCGGGAAGGAGCCTTTGAAGTCGGGAGGGAAGTCGCGGTCCATCGCCGAGAAAGGGACGAAGAGCTGGGTGTTGTCGGGGCCGGAGCCGTAGCTTCCGTTCTGATTTTTTTTGGCGAGCACGCCGATGACGGTGTAGGGGTAGCCCTGGATGGCGATGGTCTGGCCGATGGAGGGTTTGCCGGGGAAGAGCTGGCGCTCGGAGTCGGAGCCGAGGACGACGACGCGCGCGCCATCGGCCTCGTCTTCGCCGGTCATGAGGCGGCCGGAGGCGACGTGGAGCGAGCGGAAGTCCTGATAGCCGGGCCAGACGCCGCGGACGGCGCGGCTGGAGGCGTTCCACTGGCTGACCTCGCTGACGGTGCGGCGGATCTCGGGGGAGACGGTTTTGATGAGCGGGGCGAGCTGCTGGATGGCGACGGCGTCGCCGATGTCGAGATTGACGTCGCGGCCGGCGGCGTAGCCCTCAAAGGGCATGGCGGTCTTGCCGCCGAAGCAGATGGCGATGTCGACGCCGATGGTCTTGAGCTGGTTGCGCTGCTGGATGCTGAAGCCGATGCCGAGGCCGACGAGCAGAATGACGGAGGTGATGCCCCAGAGGATGCCAAACATGGTGAGGAAGCTGCGGAGCTTGGACTCCCAGAGGGCGGCGAGCGTCTGCTTGAGGATCTCGCGAAAGGGCATGGCGGGGCCTTTGAGGTCTGTGGAGCTGGAGAGGATACGCGGGCGGGGAGGCTGCGGTTCCCGGCGCGGGCGCGATAGGCGCGTTGGGTGTGGGATAGGATGAAGCGGAGAGTGTCGTCTGGCAGGCCCGGGTGGTGGAATCGGCAGACACAGCGGACTTAAAATCCGCAGACCCGAAAGGGTCGTGGGGGTTCGAGTCCCCCCTCGGGCACCACGATCAATAAATTATGTGGTCTTGCGCATTCCCATCGGCCCAGTTGAAACGAGCAGGCGATTTGAAGAGGATCGGGCGAGAGGCGGCCCTCAGTCTTGGAGGCCGGCTCTCGCCCGGAGGAGATGCTGGTGCGTGCGCGTATGGTGGGAACGCTGTGATCAGAAGAGGATGTGAATGCCTCCCTGCAAGTCGCGGCCAGCATTCAACTGACTGGTGACGTCGGCGAACGAGGAGGATGTAGGACTGACGTTGGCTGAGGAGAACTGCGGATGGTTGAAGGCGTTGAAGGCGTCGATACGAGGCTGGATCACGACGCGATCTCCGATGGAAAAGTTCTTGAGGAGGGAGAAGTCGAAGTTGTTGTTCGGATCCGAGCGGAGGAGATATTCGGAGAAGGTGCGGAAGTTGTAGGAGTTCGGTTGATCGGCGGCTACCCGATCAAAGCCAGAGGTGTTGAACGAGGGGCCGTTGGTATTGTGAGGATTATTGTTGAAGCCGCTGTAGTTGCCGGTGTAGACAACGTTGGTGCCCCACTGAATGGGGGTTCCGGATAGATATTGATAGATGCCGGTGACCTCATAGCCGCCGATGATCTCATCGAGAATGCGGGAGTTGTTGGCGAAGCGGCGGCCCCTGCCGAAGGGCAGCTGATAGATCGCCGTCACGGCAACGTGGTTGGGGAAGTCGGAGGTGGTCTCGCCGTACCAGAGCGGGCCGCCGGCGTTGAGCTGAGATTGCGCGCCGAGCAGGCGGGAGTGCTCATAGTTGAAGTTGAACTGCAGGCCCTGGGACATGCGCTTTTCAATCCGGAACATGAATGCGTTGAAGTTCGCGGTCTGGCCGGGGACAAGCTGTTGGGTTACGGAGCTGTACTCCGGATAGGACTGCAGCAGCTGCGCGACGCTGATGGTCGTGCTGGTATTGAGGCTGGTTGTGCTGGTGCCGGCCGGAAGCAGGCCGTAGAACGGATTTGTCGTTTTGGCGCTCAGTTCCGCCGTGACCGCGGGATCGGCCGTCGGCGAGTGACTGAGATAAGGCAGCAAGGGCGCAGAGCTGAGTGCATTGCTGTAGGAGAGATGAACGGCGTGCGTGCCAAGGTAGCCCACTTCAAAGAGAAAGCTTCTGCCGACTTGCTTTTCGACATCAAGACTCCACTTTTCGGTGTAGGGGACCTTCACGCCGGGGTAGAAGATCGCACCGCTTCCCAAATTGGTGTTGACCCCGAGGGCGTCTCCGACGGGCTGAACGATCGGGTTGACGCCGGAATCGAAGGGGTGGGAGAGAGTGCTGGTGGGAATCTCGGTGGCCAGGGTAGAGGGGACGTATGCCGTAGAGGCGGAGTAGCCGTAGGCCTGCCCGAAGTTGTAATCGTTGAAGGGATTGTCGTAGATGCCGAAGCCGCCGCGGATGGCCAGTTTGCCGTTGGAGAAGCCGGGCGAGTAGGCGAAGCCGATGCGCGGGCTGACGTAGGCGGTGGCGGTGTGATAGCCGCTGCGGTCCGAAGACGTGGCGTAGTAGAGGCCGCCTGTGGCGGAGAAATCAGATACCGGAAGGATTGGATTGGGGTTGGCGGCGTAGGCGGCGGCAGCGGAGCTGGTGACCGCATTGACCGCAGTTGGGTTGAAGCCGGCGATCATCCGGTTGTTGCTTTCGACCACGGGGGTTTCGTGCTCGACCCGGATACCCATGCTGATGGTGAGGTTGGGGAGGACCTTCCAGTCATCCTGCGCGAAGGTGCCGATGTACCAGTTGTCGTACTGGAGCGGGGTTGCGATGGACTCGAAGGAGGTCGAACTGCTTACGGGGAGACCAAGTTCGAACAACGCGAGAGCACCACCGAAGGCCTGGGCTGCGCCCGTTGATCCGGAGGTTACAACATCTCCTGTCGCCGACTTGAAGGTGAAGGCGCCGTTGGCTCCGCTCGGCGAGAGTGTGGAGTCCTTGTTGGCACGGATGTCCGGCCCGATCTTGAAGGTGTGGTGGCCCCAGGTCTTGCTCAAGGTGGCAAAGAGCTGAATGGTATCGAAGAAGGCCCGGTTGCCCGGCTCCGCGCTGAGGCTCGGAATCGCCGCGGAGTCGGAGAAGGTGATGTAGGGAATCGCCGGGGCGGTCGAGTTGGCAGCGAGATAGGAGGGGAAGCCCATGGTCGTTGGGCTGATGCCACTGCTGTTTGGATTCGAGCTGTTCTCAGAGCGGCTGAGCCCAAGACGGACATCGAGGTTCATCGAGGGAGTGAAGTTATCGACGTCTTCCAAAAATCCGCCCCAGAGAACGACGGACGAAGAGGTACCCGAGAGTGCGTTGTTGAAGATATTCGACTGACCGTTGACGTACTTGCTTTCGTGCTCCTCAAAGGAGAGCCGGTTGTTGGCTGAGACGTCGAAATCCATCCTGCCTTCGTTCGACTTGTAGTTGTTTGTCGTGGGATCGCTGGCGAAGTAGTTATTTTCTCCATCAGGCTTTGTGGATGGGCCGTTGTAGTTGGGCAGAGGAATCAGCTTCAGATAGGCGGCCGCGACCGGATCGACGGAGAGGCTTGCATTA
The DNA here is from genome assembly GCA_036272895.1 of Acidobacteriaceae bacterium. Lineage (GTDB taxonomy): Bacteria > Acidobacteriota > Terriglobia > Terriglobales > Acidobacteriaceae > Granulicella. The sequence goes on from DATAXW010000031.1 coordinate 33,247, forward strand.
GAGAAGACGTTGCCGGGGATTTCAGTGCGGACGACTTGCGAGCCACTCAACGTGCCGCTGTACGGGTTGTAAAGCTGATCAGAGGCGGTGACGTTGAGCAGCGCGGAGAAGTCACCATTGCGCTCTGCCTGGGTGGGCACGCTGGTGATCGTAGTTGCGGGCGCGTTTCCGATGTAGCCTTCAAATGCGTAGAAGAAAAACAGCCTGTTCTTGCCGTTGAAGACGTGCGGGATCCATACAGGACCGCCGATGGTGCCAGCGAACTGATTGAAGTGGGTGGAGGGGACGGTGGACCCGGCGGGGGTGAAGTATGGCTCGGCGGTCAAAGGCCTGGAGCCGGCGTAGTACTCGGAGGCGGTGCCGTGGAACTGGTTGGTTCCGGATTTCGTGGTGATGTTGACGGTGCCGCCGGAGGTGTCGCCGAGCGCGGCGTTGGCAGAGAACTCATCGACGTGGACGGCGTCGACGGCGTCGAGCTCGGGGCTGAAGCCGGCGGTGCGGCTGGAGTCCTGCATGTTGGGAACGCCGTTGAGCAGGAGCTCGTTGGACGCTGAAGCGCCGCCGCCGAGAGAGAAGTCATCGGCGGTGGAGTTTCCGAAGGGGGTTGTCTGCGATTCGGCATGCTTGCCTTTGGCCACGGCGCCGTATTCGAGGTGCGCGAAGCCCAGCGGAGAGCGGCCGTTGGCGGGCAGGTCTTCGACCTCTTCGGAGGTTAACGTCTGGCCTGTCGAGGCGTCGGCGGTGTCGACCAAGGGCGTTTCGGCGTTGACGGTCACGGTCTGCGTGGTTTCACCGATCTTGAGCGTCACATCTTCGACAACGGTCTGCTCCGTCTCAAGAACGAGGTTGCGGTGAAGGTAATTCTGGAAGCCGGGCGCCGAGACCGCGATGCTGTAGGGGCCGGGCTGAAGGAACGGAGCGTTGTACACACCAGCGTGATTGGAGACGATGTGCGTCACCGTGCCGGTTGTGGTCTGGGTAACGGTGATCTGAGCTCCGGGAATGATGGCACCGGTGGGATCGGTTACACGGCCAGTGAGGGTGGCGCGGGTCTCCTGCGCCACAGCCAGACCGGATGTCAGGAGCAGGGCAACAAACAGAACTGCAAGTGCGATGCGTTTCATGTGCGGAAAACTCCCGGAGAAGCGGTGGGAATGGTTATAGAGATTGAGGGGAAGGGCTGTCAACATACCAACGCATACATGCATAAATATGCTGAACCCTCCAATGTTCCGCATCTGACAGCGGAGCAGTTGGCTGCCGTGAATTTCTTCGGCGGCAGTTGGGCTTATGAGGTTGGTGAGTTTGTCAGCGGCTGGTGAGGCGGTACTGTCCAGAGGCGGACAGATCAATGATGGCGCGTGTGCCACCTTCGGCGGACTCGCCTGGAGTTGAATGTCCGTCTATGAGGACAGCGGCACCTGGATGCGAGAGCGGAACGGAGACACTCGCCTTCACGCCCGCGGGGAGATCGATGGTGATGACGGTGCCGTCGGCTTCGCGTGTTGCGGAGACCTTGAGGAGACCGTTGGGCGTCGGCTCGGCTCCGCGAGCCCAGTTGAGATCGAGAAGATCGGGGCGAATGTCGACGGAGCTGAAGCCGGCGTCGCGAGACTGGATGCCGAGGACCTGCTCCATGAGCCAGGGAGCAGGACCGCTGGACCAGCCGTGCGCGAGGCTGACGAAGTATCCGGAGCGGTTGTCAGCCTGCAGGGAGGAGTGGAAGTCTTCCTTGAACCAGTCAGGATCGTAGGCCTCCCAGAAGCTGGTGGCGCCTTCCTTCAGCATGCCGCCCCAGTAGGTGCGCATCCACTGAAGAGCCTGTTCACGGTGGCCCATCTTCGCCATCGCGCTAATGACGTAGTAGTTGTAATACGGCGTGACGACCAGTCGATTAAAGCGGACGTGGCCGACCTGGGAGAGAACGGAGTTCCAGATGGCGTCGTACTGGGAGGGATCGGCGACGCCGTAGAGGACGGCGGCCGCGTTGGTCTGCCAGCGTGAGCCGAAGGTATTGGTGGCGGGGTCGAGGAGATACTTTTGCGCGCCAGCGCGGATCTGGGCGGCGCGCTGTTCGTAGTGGTCTGCGTTGGTGTTGTCGCCGAGCTGGCGGAGGAGCCACGCGGCATCGCGGTAGGCACCGTAGAACTCGAGCGTGGTGGCGCGGCGTGATTCGGGGGTGTCGCCGTTGAGCTCGGGCGACCAATCGACGAAGAGCCAAACGTTGGTCTTGTTGGCGTAGAGATTCCGCGCGTCGAACTCCTTGTCCACATAGGCGAGGAGCTGCAGCATGCGCTGGTGTTCTTTTTCGAGGAACGCCTTGTCGCCGGTCTGGCGGTAGTACTGCGCGACGGCCGTGAACCAGAAGGCGGAGTAGCCGGGGATGCCGTTGACGTGCTGCTCGACGGGCGCGGGGCCGAGCAGGCGATCGAGCGTGTCTTCCATGAGGAAGTGATCGTCGAAGACGTCTTCGATGGTGCGGCCCATGACGTCGGTGTCGCCCATCCAGCGGCCGCGGTCGCGTTTGGGCGAGTCCCAGATGTCGTCCTGCATGCAGAGATGCGCGGTGTAGGCGCCGACCTCCCAGATGCGATTGAGGAGCGGATCGGAGGACTGGAAGGAGCCCTCGTATTTGACCGGGTAGAAGATGTCGTCGACGGCGATAGAGCGGAAGCTGAGGTCGGGAGCGCCGGCGACGAAGACGATCTTCGCGTAACGGAAGGACGACTTGGGGCCGTGTCCGGTGCCGTGAGGAGGAATGGTGAGGAGGTCGACGCCGAGGTAGGGCGACTTGAGCATCTCGTCGTAGGATTCGCCGTACTGGATGCTGACCTGTGCGGGCGAGTTGGAGGCCGAGACGAGCTCGAGACGGCCGGTGAGTTCTTTGCCGAAGTCGAGGATGAGGTTGGGTGCGTTCTGCGGTTGCAGTGAAGGCGACGAAAGATGCACGCCGATGTTGCCCGCGGGAGTGGCTTCGGTGAGGTGTTCGAGGCCGGTGAAGCTGCTGCTGGCGGTTGTGGCGGAGAGAATCTTGGCGGCGGCGATGCGGCGATGCGCGAGGAACGGAGAGATGCCATCGTAGCCGGGCCAGTCGTAGAGGCCGGCGTCGGCGTTCCACTGAAAGAGATCGAGTGTGCTCTCGGCGCTGCCGAGGGTTTCCGCGGGCTTCCAGGATGCGTCGTCGAAGTCAGGTGATTGCCAGTTTGTGGCGGCTCGGGTGGTGCTCTTCCAGCCGGGACCGGAGAGCATGATGGCCGGAGCGAAGATGCCGGGGGCGCGCGGAATGATCTTGGCGAGCAGAACTTCGCCGAAGGTCTGTTGCATGACGAGCGCGCTGTTGGTGAAGCCGGTGACGCCGCGACCGCGCACGACCTTCAACGCGATGGTATTGGAGCCGCGGCGCAGGAACGTTTGCACCGGAATGGCGAAGACGTGCATGCCGAGCGGTTGGGTGATGTCGCTGGCGACGTGCGCAACCAGGCGGCCGTTGAGATAGATTTCGGCGGAACGCGGGCCAGCGATGTAGAGCGTGGCGGCGGGCGGCGGGTCTGCGACGTTGAACGTGTGGCGGAAGAGGTGCGGCTCGGTCTTTTCGCCGGCGGCCGGGAAGACATACTGAATGCGGTCTGTGTCGCTGGGCGGAGCTGCGGGCGCGGTCCAGATGTATTGCTCGGGCAGCGGTTGATGAATGTCGCGCTCGAGCGGAGCGCCGGCGGCATCGCGTACGGGATCGAGGGGCTCCTGAGCGGACGATTGACGAGCTCCGGCCAAGAGAAGCAACAGAAGCGCGGCGGACGTCACACCAGCCTTCAGGAGAGAGTGCGAACTCATAGACGGGATCTCATTGGGCGCAAGGATGAGGAGAACTTCACCTGTGAAACAATTTCTGTTTTATACGCGGTGTGGGTTAGAGTTTGCAATGAAAGCGGTGTTGCGAGGATGATCGGACGTTTGTTGGGCGCGGGCTGTGTGGTTGTGGCGATGATGCTGCCGGGAGTCAGGGGATGGGCGCAGCGGGCAGACCATGAGACGTTGTTGCAGCCGGAGAGCTTTCATCACTACTTCACAGAGTTTGAGCGGCAGGAGAAGGACGCGACCGGCAAACAGGGAGACGATAGCTGGCCGTGGATGCTGAAGGAGATTCCGTGGTTTGAGAGCTCGGACAAGAGCTTCGAGAAGACCTATTACTTCCGCTGGTATGCGTGGCAGAAGCATGTGGTGCATACGAGGCTGGGATGGGTGATTACGGAGTGGCTGCCGAAACCGGCGGCAAAGGACGGGTTCTTTGGCGCGCTGCCCGATGCGGCGCCGTTCCACCTGCGTGAGGCGCGGTGGCTGCATGATCCGGCGGTTGCGGAGGACGACGCGAGGTTCTGGTTTTCTCCGGAGTCGGATCCACGCAAGTACAGCGATGCGATGGCGGATGCGGTGTGGCAGGTCTCGCTGGCGAACGGCGACCTTTCCCTGAGCACGAAGCTGCTGCCGGCGATGGAGGCGAATGACCGTGCGTGGGAGTTGACCCAGCGCGATGCGAATGGATTGTTCTGGTCGATCGATACGCGCGATGCGATGGAGAAGAGCATCAGTGGCGATGGATATCGGCCGACGCTGAACAGTTATATGTTTGGCGACTACGAGGCGATTGCGCAGGTTGCGCGTGTGGCCGGTGACGCGGCGACACAGAAGGAATATGAGACAAAAGCAGCGGAGATGCGCGGGCTGATCGAGCAGTATCTCTGGAATGCGAAGGATCAGTTCTACGAGGTGAGGTCGCCGGCGAAGGACTCGGGCATTCGCGCGCAGAAGAAGTTTATCGATCCGGGGACGGTGATGCAGCTTGCGGGAGTGCGAGAGCTGATCGGATACATTCCGTGGATGTTCGATGAGCCGCCGGTGGATCACGCGGATGCATGGAAGCAGCTGTTCGATCCGCAGGGGTTCGCGGGCAAGTATGGGCCAACAACGGCAGAGCGACGCAGTCCGAGGTTTCGTTTTCCGAGCGGCGATCAGTGCACGTGGAACGGGCCATCTTGGCCGTTTGCGACGACGCAGACGCTGACGGCGATGGCGAACCTGTTGGAGGATGGGCAGCGACAGGAGGTTGTGGATCGAGAGGACTATCTGTGGCTGTTCTCGGAATATGTGCTGTCGCAGCATCTTCGACTGGCGACCGGCGAGGTGATTCCGTGGATTGATGAAGACCTGGATGCGGATACGGATGAGTGGATTGCGAAGGACATCCTGATTCGGAAGCACAAGCAGGTGGGGAGAGGCAATTACTACAACCACTCGGGGTTTGCGGACCCGCTGTTTACGGGGCTGATTGGGTTGCGGCCGTCGGCGGAGGATGAGGTGGTGATCGATCCGCTGCTGCCGGAAGGAAGCTGGAGTTACTTTGCAGTGGATCAGCTTCCGTATCACGGACACATGTTGGGAATTTTGTACGACCGAACAGGGAAGCATTATGGGCGTGGCCGGGGGCTGCAGCTCTTTGTGGATGGAAGGCGCGTGGCAGCGCGTTCGCAACTGGGACGGCTGGAGTATCGGCTGCGGTCCGCGATCAAGAGGTGAAGATGAGGATGAGGATTCAGTCGAGGCTGATGTGGGTTGTTGTTGCGATGGTCTTTGTGGGCGCGTCGGCAGCTCAGCGAGCGATGCAGAACAAGAGCGGCATCCGCATGGTGGAGGTGCGGGCGGGAACGTTTCGCATGGGCGCGGATGCGGAGGCGCTGCCGGCGAGTGTGCGTGATGGGCTGGGCGTGATGTCGGAACGGCCGGCGCATGGCGACTTCGACGAGGTTCCCGCGCATGAGGTGCGGATCACGCATGCGTTTGCGATGTCGGAGACTGAGGTGACGGCGGAGCAGTTTCGGGAGTTCGATCCGGCGTATAAGGGCAATCCCAGGTTTCCTGGATATGCGGCGGGAGTGAGCTGGCAGCAGGCGATGTACTATTGCGCGTGGCTGAGCAGGCGCGAGGGCAAGCCGTACCGGCTGCCGACGGAGGCGGAGTGGGAGTATGCGGCGCGCGCGGGCGGAACGAAGATCTTCGGCAACAGCGATACGCCGCTGAAGATGGATGAGGCGAATGCATGGGGCTTGGAGAATCTTGGCGTAGGAAGGCCGGAGTGGGTGCTGGACTGGTATGGGCCGTATTCGGCGGCGGCGCAGACGAATCCTGTGGGAGCGGCGCCGGGGTGGGCGCGTGTGGTGCGTGGAGGCGGTCTGGATTTTCGCAAGAACAAGGCGGGCGGCATCTATCCGGCGGGGGCGCCGTACTTTGAGCGCGCGGCGAATCGGGCGAGCATGGCGCCGAGCTTTGCATCGCCGGAGGGCAATATTGGTTTTCGTGTGGTGCAGGCGCCGATGCCGACGAGTGCACCTACGCCTCCGCGGAGGTACTTCTTTGAGACGGCGGTGAAGCAGACGGCGGACCGCGCGGGTGCAGGTCCTGATCCGGCGAAGCCGTGGATGCGGATGCATGAGTTGTTTCCTGATATCGGCGAACGGTCGATGCCGGAGGTGGGGTGGAAGATTGGGCTGGCGCGAGGGCTGGGTGTCACGTATCACAACAGCGCGATTCAGGAGATGCCGAACGGCGACATGCTTGCGGCGTACTACAACTCGCCGAAGCTGGAGGACGATCCTGACCAGACGGTGCTGATTATGCGCAGGCGCGCAGGCAGCGAGACATGGGACATGCCGGAGCCATGGCCGTACTTTGCGGATGCAACGAATGCGGCGCCGGTGATCTGGAACGACCGCGGCAAGGTGTGGTTTTTCTGGGGACAGCCGCGGCTGATCGGAGCGTGGCCATTTGCGTTCACGACCTCGACGGACAACGGCGTGACGTGGAGCGCGGTCGAGTTCCCGAAGTTCACGGCGCCGATTGGAAGATATATATCGCAGCCGATCAACAGTGTGGTGCGGACGAGCGATGGGACGATTCTGCTGCCGACGGATTCGACGGGACGCGATGCGACAGGGAATGGATCGATCTCAGTGGTGTGGGGATCGCACGATGACGGAAAGACCTGGTACGACACGGGCGGGCGCACGGGTGGGCGGCATACGACGATTGTGATGAGCAAGAGCGGCGAGATTCTTGGCTTCGGGGGAAAGAACTCGAGCATCGATGGGAAGATGCCGCTGTCGATCAGTAAGGATGGAGGAAAGACGTGGCAGAAGCAGGCGACGCCGTTCGATCCGCTGGCAAGCGGAGAGCGACCGAGCGTGATGCGGCTGAAGAGCGGGCGGTTGTTTTTTGTCGCGGACTTCAATCCGAATCATCAGAAGCACATTCACAAGGACGGCGCTTATGTTGCGCTGAGCGATGACGATGGGAAGACGTGGACGATGAAACGGCTGCCTGCGGATATCTTGACGGTGGGGTACACGACGGCGACGCAGGGAGCGGATGGAGTGATCCATGTGGTGACGTCGAAGAACAAGCCGAACTATGAGATTGAGCTGAATGAGGCGTGGGTGCTGGACAAGGATGCAGGCGTCTCGGCTGTGCCAACCGCGATCAGCGACGTGGAGAAGCATGTGGAGCGGTATGCGAACGGGCGCGTGAAGACGACGTGGAGCAGCGGGCGCGCGAACGATGGAGAGATTCTTTTGGAGGGACCGGAGGAGTTCTTCTATCCGAACGGGAGAGCGTTGTGGCGGGTGGATTTTCATCTCGGCGTGAAGGTTGGGCGCGAGATGTATCTGCGCGAGGATGGAACACGCGTGTGGGAGAAGATGCATCAGCCGGATGGGCGGTGGACGTGGACGGTGTATGACGATGCGGGCAAGGAGACGGCGAAGTCGGTATGGAAGGGGAAGCAGCTGGCGAGCAGCAGCGTGGCGGATGAGACGGCAGAGGTGAAGCCATGACGCGTGAGTGGACGCAAACCAAGTGGACTCTGCGTGTTGCGGCCGGCGTCTGCGTGGTGCTGAGCTCGGTGGCGGCGTGGGGGCAGGATTATTTGTTTGCGTATTTTAAGGAGCCGGGGAATCAGGGGATTTATCTGGCGCTGAGCAAGGACGGGTTTCACTTTGCTCCGCTAAATGATGGAATGCCTTGGGTTAAGCCGGAGCAGCCGGGCGAGGTGATGCGCGATGTGTTCCTTACGCGCGGCAAAAATGGTCAATTTTTGATGGTTTGGACGTGGAGTTGGCGTGGTCGAAGCATGGGTTTTGCACGGTCGGATGATCTGGTGCATTGGGGGGAGCAGATGGAGATTCCGATCATGGAGAGCTTTCCGGAGATCCGGAATGTGTGGGCGCCGGAGCTGGACTGGGATGCGCGGGCGAAGAAGTGGATGGTGATGTGGTCGAGTGCGAAGACGGATGAGCCGGAGGGGAATCGGATCTGGTTTTCGTTGACCAGCGACTTCAAGAGCTTCTCTACGCCGAAGATTCTGTTCGATCCGGGGTATGAGGTGATCGACGCGACGATGTACCACGGCAAGGGCAAGCAGTATCTGGTGTTCAAGGACCAGACGCGCGATCCGCTGCGGTATCAGATCCGGTATGCGACGGGGCCGACGGTGGAGGGGCCGTGGAGTGATATTTCGGCGCCGGTGACGGAGAGCTGGTCGGAGGGGCCATCGGTGATCAAGGTGGGGAAGGAGTATGTCCTCTACTACGACCACTACCGTGCGCCGCATGCGCAGTATGAGGGCGTGGAGAGCGCGGACTGGGTGCACTGGACGAGCGTGGATGACAAGATGAGCTTTCCGGAGCATGCGAAGCATGGGAGTTTCATGGAGATCACGCCGGCGGAGGCCAAGCGGCTGGAGGCGCGGCATGATGGGGCGGTCAGCCGCTGAGGTAGTCCGCGCGAAATGCGGGGGTCCTTCGCTTCCACCCCAGCGAGCAAGCTCGCCGGGGACCCCGGTGCGCTCAGGATGACGGGCGTTGGGAGTTGAAAAGGTTTGGGCGGTCGTGGTCAGATGAGCACCCTCGGGGTCCTTCGACTGCGCTACGCTCCGCTCAGGATGACAGACGTTGGGCGACGGGTAGTTTATTCGAAGAGCCAGTCGAGGTTGGGTGGTTGGCCGGGAGTGGCGGCGGTGGTGAAGACGACGCGCTGCTGCGTTTTTTGGTTTTGGGCGATGAAGCCGAGGACGACGTAGGGCTGGCTGAGGTCGAGTTCGTTCTCGCCGGCGGCGAGCGGGGCGGCCCAGACATCGAGCGGAGCGCCGCGGTCGAGGGTGATGGCGTTGAGAAGAACCGGATTCCAGTTTTCGGCGTCGGTGTTGGAGGGGCCGGTGAGGCCGTGAATCTTGAAGAAGCCGACCAGCGCCTGCGCGGGTTGCGCGAGGGTGAAGCGGACGGGGCCGTGTTGCTTCAGATCGAGGCGGATGCCTTTGAAGCCGGTGATCTCGGGGGCGACGCGCGTGGCCTTGGCGTATTTGTCACCGAGCAGTGCGATGCCGGACTCCAGCGTGAACTCTTCGCCGGTCCCGGGAGGGAGGGTGAAGCTGACCTGCGGCCAGGGCTGGATGTTGGCGTTGGATTCGGGTTGGGTCTTGTCGAGCGTTGTGTTGAGCAAAGCGAGGCGGGTACGGAAGGTGGCAAGCTCTTTCTGGTAGACGGGGAGCAGGTCGCGCCAGTGCTCGGTGTGGGGACCACCGGTGACGGGGATCCGGCGCTGCGAGGTGTGCATGGCGGCGGCGTCGCGGTAGGTGGTGTTGGTGAGGGCGGTGAGCCGGCGGAAGTCTTCGACGCTTTGGGCGAGGAGCGGTTCGGCGGCGTGCAGGTGCGCGGCGTCGTGATCGTAGCCGTAGAGCATGACGAGCGCGGCGGCCTGGGTCTTGGCCTGGTAGAAGAGCATGAGCTGGTGGATCGAGCGCATGTCATTCACGATGCGGCCGTACTCGGCCTTGTCTTTGGTGACGAAGGGAGCGGCGGCTTCGGCTTCGGTGACGGCCTGAGCTGAGGATTGGGCAGCGGAGTCCGCGACGGCGATGGGCGTGAGGCCGTGGTGGGGCTCGTGGTGGGCTTCCTCTTCGACGTAGTCGTCGAGACGCTCGCCCGGAGGAGCGTCGCCGGTCCAGAGAGTTTGAGCGGGGCCGAAGCGTTTGGCGTCGATGAGCTGCGGCATGGTGAGGCCGAGGGAGAAGACCTCGCGATTGCCTTCGGTGATGCCGATGCGTGCAAGAAGCTCAGGAGCGCAGACGCCGGAGAGCTGGTAGGCGTTGAGGAGATGCTCGCCGGCCTGCGAGGTGCCGAAGCGCTGGGCGAAGCGGCTGACCCAGTAGGCGTGCTCTTTTTGCGGATCGCGGTTGGGGTTCCAGGCGTAGCGGCCCCAGGCGTCGAACCAGATCCAGTCGCGGTCGAGCTGATTGAGCGGAGGATTGTCGGCGGTGTTGGGCCAGTCCCAGTAGCGGAGCGGGTAGACGTGCACGCCCTGGATGCCGATCTTCTGGAAGTTGAGGACAGTCTGGCGGATGAAGTCGGGGTCGCCCCAGCGGAAGGGTTCGAGGTTGGAGAGGAGATGAATGTTGGCGATGGTGATGTGGGAGTTGGCGATGAGCTCTTTGAAGCGATCGAGGACGGGGCCGCGGATGTTGGTCCAGGTGAGCGATTCGCCGTTCCACTTCCACATGGTGTCGATGTTGGTGTAGAGCGGGTTGGCGGCTTTGAGATCAGCGGTGATGTCGGTGGCGTGGGCGCGGATGACGATGGGCGGCTGGGTGGTGCTGCCGATTTCTTTCAAGCCGTCTTTGACGCCGGGGATGATGGCGTTGGTGAGCCAGTTGGCGCCCTGGTGTGGCGAGAGCGCTTCGCCGAGGGTCATCATGAGGCCGACGTGCGGATACTCGCGGATGAACTCGGAGATGGCGTAGCGGGTGTACGCGGTGGCGAGCGGTGTGGGTGTGGTGAGGTGATAGGGAAGGTTGTGTGCGCGGGCGAAGGTGTGGGAGAGGTGGATGTTGTAGAAGCCCTGCAGGACCCAGATGCCGCGGCGATCGGCCTCGTGGGTGATCCAGTGGAACATGGCGATGTTCTGCTCGAGCTGCGCGGTGGGCAGCTCCTGCGCCTCAGGGTATTTGGGCAGGCGAAGCAGCGAGGTGAAGGGATGGCCGTTCCAGAGATAGAGCGTGTTGTAGCGATTGCGCGCGAGCATGTCGAGGTAGCGCGTCCAGAAGGCCTTGTCATAGAAGAACGGAAAGTTTTGCGGGGTGTAGCGGTAGTCGTACTCGGCGCCTTCGTAGATGATCTCGGGCTTTTGCATGCCGATGGCGGTGCCGCGGAGCTTGAGGGCGGGGTGGTCTTCGATGTCGAGCGTGGAGGGGATGGCGTGCTGGGCGTGGAGGAGATCGCAGAGGGAGAGCGCGCCATAGAGAACGCCGGAGGCGTCGCTGCCGGCGATGTAGATGCGGTTGCCGGTGCGGTGCAGGATGAAGGATTCGGTAGCGCCGGGCCAGAACTGCGCGAGCTGCGCGTGCGCGAGGAGTGGGTTGTCGCGTGTGGCGAGAAGGATGGTGATGTTGCCGGGAGTGGTGAGGTCATGGGTGGCTTCGCGGAGCTGCTCGGCGGCGTACAGCTCGCGGGGTGTGGCGTTCTTTGCGGTGAGGATGCGGACGGAGGCGAGCAGATGCGGCGTGAGGCAGAGAGCGGCGAGGAGGGTGAGGAGAAATTTCATCGGGGTTGGATTCCCTCAGGGGCTAAAGCCCCATTACAAGTGGAGCACTGATGGCACGGCTGAAGCCGTGCCCCTTCAGGGGCGCTCGGGTTCGTGGTGAGCTCGGGTTCGTGGTGAGCTCGGGTTTGTGGTGAGCTCGGGTTCGTGGTGGGAAAGATGCTGACGGTATGGTTCATACGAACATCTTCGGGGTCCTTCGACTTCGCTCCTCAGGATGACGGCCTTTAGGTGGGGTGATCGTGCCCGCACAGAAGAACTCATGGATATGGCGTCCAGGCTCATTTGACTCGCTGGAAGAGTGCGGCCATGTATGGTTTGCTGGTGAGTTGGACGTGGTTGCCGGGGATGTTGGAGTGGTTCTCGTCGATGGGGCCTTCTGATTTCGAGGATTTTGTTTTGCCGCGGAAGAGGCCGGGAAGTTCGTCGACGGTCATGTTCCAGGGGTCGATGAGGGTGCACTTGAAGTCGATGCCGGTGGGCAGGGGAAAATCATATTCGCCGACCGCATGGGTGTCGAAGTAGTAGAGGTAGAGCTGGTTGGGTGTGCCGGCGCAGAAGTAGTAAGCGCCTTCGAACTCGTTGAGGCCGACTTTGGTGATGCGCTCGACGAGCGAGCGGAGGAAGGCGATGCGCGCGGGACTGGTGCCCATGAGGATGCCGCCGTCGGACCAGACGGGTTGGCCCGGCGGCGTGATGTAGGTTTCGCCGTGGGTGCCGTAGGTTCCGGAGACGATGGCCATCCAGAAGCGGCGCGTCATCTCTTCGGGCGAGAGATTGCCCCAGCGGCGGGCGATGTTTCCTTCGTACTGCATCTCGTCCCAGATGATGGGCTTGCCCCAGGCGGCGCGATACTCGCCGGCTTTGTTGAAGTCGTACTCCTGCAGGCTGGCGTGCGTGACCCAGGGCTTGCTGTTGTCGTACTGGACGCGGCTGTGATGGATGGAGCGGAGGTGGCTCGACGGATCGCACTGCTGGATGGTGTGGAAGTAGCCGTCCCAATCTGTCATGGTCTTGGAGCGGACGAGGTCGTACTCGTTGGCGACGGACCACCAGACGTTGCGATAGGCGGAGAGACGCGCGATGGCGTAGCGGAGGTAGAGATCGTTGGCGGCGGGCGGCATGGACTTGTAGCCCCAGGCGTCGTAGGGGTGAAAGAGGATGACGTCGGCCTGGACGCCGATGCGGCCGAGGTCGAGGATGCGCTGCTCGACATGCTGGAAGTAGGCGGGGTTGAGGCGGGAGAGATCGTTGGAACCATCAGCATTGACGGCGAAGGGAAGAGCGAAGAGCGGATGGCCGAGCGGCTTGGGCAGAAGGCACATGCGCACCTTGTTGAAGCCGGTGGAGCGGAGGGATTTGAGCGTGTCGTCTTCCCAGGGCGCGCCCATGAAGGCGTAGGCGTAGCAGGTGGTGCCGAAGGGGAAGAACGGCGTGCCGTCGGCGTGCTGGAAGTGGAATTGGTGCGCGGTGTTGACGGGGCCGTGGTTGTCGGCGGTGGCGGGCGTGCAGGTTAAGCTGCCGGTGTGGCCGCGGAGATCGGCGTGGCTGGAGGCGGTGAGGAAGGTCCAACGGCCGGGCGTGTCGGGCATGAAGCGGATGCGGTAGGCGCCGTCGCCGTCATAGAAGCCGCTGATATTGACGGTGCGATGGCCGAGGGTGAAGGCGGCGGTGAGCTGGACGTCGGTGAAGGGATTGCCGGTGGAGGGGCCGCGGAGAGTGAGCTCGAAGGGATCCCACTGTTGGAGCTGGGTGGGGTTGCCGGGCTGGGGTGGGCGGCGGGCGGGGGATTCGGCGCCGAGGGAGAGCGGTGTGTAGGCCGCGCCGAGGGCGGCGGCGCCGAGTTGCAACATCTTTCGCCGGTTCATCGCATCCTTTCTGTGTTCACGGTAACGCGAGTTGGACAAGAGGCTTCCGTGCAGCGGAAACGGCGGTGCGGCGGAGTGGGGAGAGGAGGCCTGCGGGTCTATTCTGAGGCAGGCGTACGCTAATAGCAAATAAATACACGCTTGCATAAACATGCGAGACGCGAGAGAATCGGGCGTCAATGGAGATTTCAGGGGCAAGGGCCGGACAGGCTGGAGGAGGTGGGCCCGAGCGGGGCGCGCGCCTGAAGCATCTGGCGAACAGGATCCGGCTGACGGCGATGGCGATGACGCACCATGCGCAGCTGGGGCATACGGGCGGGGACCTTTCCTCGGCGGACGTGCTTGCGGTGTTGTTTGGCGGCGGAGTGTTGCGGGTGCGGGCGGAAGAGCCGTGGTTTGCGCAGAGAGACCGGTTCATTCTGTCGAAGGGACATTGCGCGGCGGCGCTGTATGCGACGCTGGCGTTCCACGGGTTTTTTCCGGAGGAGCGGCTGCGCACGTTTATGGATCCGATGTCGCCGCTGAATGGGCATCCGGACCGGAACAAAGTTCCGGGAGTGGAGGCGAACACGGGGCCGCTGGGGCATGGGCTTCCGATTGCAGTGGGGTGCGCGCTGGCGGCGCGGATGCGCGGGGAGGCGTGGCGGACGTTTGTGCTGACTGGCGATGGGGAGCTGCAGGAGGGATCGAACTGGGAGGCGGCGATGTCGGCGAGCCATTATGAGCTGGACCAGCTGGTGGTGATTGTCGATCGCAACCGGATACAGCAAGGGGACTGGACGGAGAAGACGATCCGGTTGGATCCGCTGGCGGAGAAGTGGAGAGCGTTTGGGTTTGCAGTGGAGGAGATTGACGGGCACGACACGAGCGCGCTCGAGGCGATCTTTGCGCGCGTGCCGTTGGTGACAGGCAAGCCGACGTGCATTGTTGCGAACACGATTAAAGGCAAAGGTGTCAGCTTTGCAGAGAATCAGCCACAATGGCACCACGGAGTGCCAACGGCGGAGGAGCTGAAGCAGGCGGCGGTTGAGCTGGGAGTCGAGATGCCATGGTGAGCAGTAGCGGCGTTGCATCGCAGAGCGAAGAACGGGCTTCGAAGAGGCTTTTTGACTGCCGCGACGCGTTTGCGCAGACGTTGATGGAGATTGCGGCTGAGGATAAGCGAGTGTGCGCGGTGGTGAACGATTCGGTCTCGTCGACCAAGCTGAAGGAGTTCAAGACGCGGTTTCCGGAGCGGTTTGTGAATGTGGGCATCGCTGAGCAGAACATGATTGGGGTGGGTGCGGGGCTGGCGAACGGAGGGATGGTGCCGTTTGTGTGCGGAGCTTCGTGCTTTTTGACGGCGCGGGCGATGGAGCAGATCAAGGTGGACCTGGCCTACTCGCGCTCGAATGTGAAGCTGTGCGGCATGTCGAGCGGGATGGCGTATGGACCGCTGGGACCGACGCATCATTCGATCGAGGATGTTGCGTGGACGCGTGTGATTCCGAATCTGCAGGTGATTGTGCCGGCGGACCCGGAGGAGACTGCATCGGCGATCCGTTATGCGGCTGGGTACGATGGGCCGGTGTTTGTGCGGGTGAGCCGGATGCCGGTTCCGGAGGTGATGCCGGAGGGATACGGCTTTTCCGCGGGCAGAGCGGCGGTCTTGCGCGAGGGCAACGATGTGACGCTGCTGGCAAGCGGAGTGATGGTGAGCAGAGCGCTGGCGGCGGCCGCATCCCTGGCGCAGAGGGGCGTCGAGGCGAGGGTGTTGAATATGAGTTCGATAAAGCCGCTGGATGAGGAGGCGGTGATGCGCGCGGCGCGCGAGACGCGTGGCCTGGTGACGGTGGAGGAGGGATTGCGCGCGGGAGGGCTTGGCGGAGCGGTAGCGGAGATGCTGGCGGTGCGCGGAGGGGCGCGGTTGCGTATTCTTGGCATACCGGACGCGTTTGCGCCCACGGGCACGGCGGAGTTTCTGCTGGAGCATTTCGGCCTGACTGCCAGGGGCATCGAGGATGCGGCACTGGAAGTGATTCGAGAAAGCTGCTGATTCGTATGAGCCTCCTGAAGGCGACGAGGGACGCGGTCCTGGCGATTGACCAGGGCACGACGAACACGAAGGCACTGTGTGTAGGGAGAGATGGCACGGTGAGCTGCCGTGTGAGCGTTCCGGTGCGGATGCTGGAGACGGCGGAGGGATGGAGCGAGCAGGCGCCGGATGAGCTGTGGAGCTCCTGCGAAAAGGCGGCGGCGGAGTGCTTGAGGCTGGCGGAGGATGCTGGGCTGCGGGTGGGTGGAGTTGCGCTAAGCAATCAGCGCGAGACCGCAGTCGCGTGGCATCGAGAGACGGGCGAGCCGTTGATGAATGCGATCAGCTGGCAGTGCACGCGGTCTGCGCGATTGTGCGGAGAGATGGCCGGCGAGGCAGAGACGATTCAGAGAAAGACTGGGCTTCCGCTGCATCCGGTGGTGAGCGCGAGCAAGTGGAAGTGGATGCTGCGGGAGAGCGCCCTGGCTGAGCGGATGAGAGATCTGGCGCGGCAGAAGAAGCTGTGCCTGGGTACAGTGGATGCGTGGCTGGTGTTCAAGCTGACGAGCGGCAAGGTGTTCGCGACCGATCACACGAATGCGTCGCGGACTGCGTTGCTGAATCTTGAGACGCTTGGTTGGGATGGTGGGCTGGCGGAGATGTTCGGTGTTCCGCTGAGCGCGTTGCCGCGAGTGCAACCGTCCGCGAGCGAGTTTGGAGTGTGCAGCGCGCCGCGCGGGTTGGAGGATGCGCCGATTGTGAGCGTCGCGGGCGATTCTCACGCGGCGCTGGCAGCGTACGGTGATGCGGCGGGAATGGTGAAGGCGACCTATGGCACGGGATCGTCGCTGATGATGGCGCTCGACGAGCTGCCGAAGGACAGCGGGACGGTGGCGCGCACCGTGGCGTGGTCCACGACGAGCGATGTGCGCTATGCGCTTGAGGGCAACATCGCGATGACGGGATCTGCTGTGCAGTGGGTGGGAGAGTTTCTGGGGTTGCCGCGGCCGACGGAGGACTGCGTTGCGCTGGCGGAGACTGTGACGGATGCGGCGGGGGTGATGTTTGTTCCGGGGATGGCGGGGCTGGGTGCGCCATGGTGGGATGGGGCGGCGCGCGGATCGGTGCATGGCCTTGGGCGATCGCACCGAGCTGCGCACCTTGCACGGGCTGCGATGGATGCCATTGCCTTCCAGGTTGCAGACGTCTTTGACGCGATGAAGATCGCTGCGGGCACTGAACTGGATGCGCTGCGAGCCGACGGTGGAGCGTCGCGCAATGACAGGCTGATGCAGTTTCAGGCGGATGTGCTGGGCGGCGATGTGCTGCGCTCGGCGACGGAGGAGTTGTCGTCTGTTGGCGCGGCGTGGCTGGGTGGTATGACGCTGGGATGGTGGAAGACGCCAGCTGAGCCTGCCGCCGGAATGCAGGCGGCGAAGAGATTTTGTGCGCGGATGACGGCGGAGGATCGGCGTGAGTTGCGGGAGCGGTGGCGCGATGCGGTGCGGCGTACGTTGACTCAACGTACGGCGACTCGAGAGGTGGCGTGATGGGGGAGACGCCGGAGGTAGTTCTGGAGGCACGGCACATGGTCAAGCGCTATCCGGGAAATATGGCGCTGAATGATGTGAGCTTTCGTGCGTATCGGCAGCGCGTGAATGTTTTGCTGGGAGAGAATGGCGCGGGCAAGTCGACACTGATGCGATTGCTTTCCGGGGTGGAGCAGCCTGACAGCGGCGAGATATGGATGGAGGGCCGGCGCATTGAGATGCGATCGCCGCGCGATGCGGCAGCGAATGGAATCGCGATTGTGCACCAGGAGCTTTCCGTTCTGACGAACCTTGATGTGAGCGAGAACGTCTTTGCAGGGCGCGAGCTTACGCGTGGTGGGATGCTGGACAGAACGAGTGAGGACCAGCGGACGGCGGCGGCGATCGCGCGGTTGCACATGGATGTGGGAGTGCAGACGCCGGCGAGCCATCTGTCGCTGGGAAGCCGTCAGATTCTGGAGATTGGGCGGGCGCTGGCGCATCGTTCGAAGGTGTTGATTCTCGATGAGCCGACGTCGGCGCTTTCGACCGTAGAGACGGAGACGCTATTTGGCGTAATTGCGGAGCTGCTAGAGCGCGACCTGACGATCATCTACATCACGCACCGGATGGGCGAGCTGCTGCATCTCGGAGACTACTTTACGGTGCTGCGATCTGGATGTGTGGTGGGTGAGGCGGCGCGAGGCGAAGCGACACGCGAGTGGATTGTGAGAACGATGTTCGGTGGGGAGGCGCTGAGCTCGACGCATGAGGCGCGCGCGAGGGAGGCAGAGGTTGTGTTGTCGGTGCGCGATGTGACGCTGCCGGGGAGGGCGGACGACGAGCAGATTCAGGCTCCGCTCGACGGTGTGAGCTTCGATCTGCATCGCGGAGAGATTCTTGGGATGTACGGTCTTCTGGGGGCGGGACGCACGGAGTTGCTCGAGTGCCTTGCGGGCTGCCGAAGGATGGAGGCGGGGAGCGTGAGCGTCCGGGGACGCACGATCGATCTGGATTCTGTGACGAAGGCGACGGCGGCGGGGATTGTGCTGGTGCCGGAGGATAGACAGCAGGATGGGCTGGTGCCGGAGCTGAGCATTCGTGAGAATGTTGTGCTGGCGGCGGCGGGGGAGCGGTGGTTGTCGCGGAGCAAGGAGACGGAGCGTGTGCTGGAGTTGGTGCGCAAGCTGCGGATTGCGGTTCGCGATCTCGAGCTTCCGGTGACGGCGCTCTCCGGCGGGAATCAACAGAAGGTGCTGTTAGCGCGGTGCCTGATGCGGAAGCCTGCGGTACTGCTTCTGGATGAGCCGACGCGGGGCGTGGATGCGAATGCGAAGCTGGAGATCTATCGGTTGTTGCGAGAGCTTGCGGATGAGGGGTTGAGCATTCTGTTTACGTCTTCGGAGATTGAAGAGACGGAGCGGCTGGCGGACCGGGCGCTGGTGCTGTGCCGGGGACGGATCGCGGCGGAGTTGAAGGCGGACGAGATTACGGATGTCGCGTTGTTCAGTGCGGCGAGTCCGCGCGTGGCGGCTGTGGACACTCCGGTGGGAGCGGGCTGCTGATGAACTCGATTGCCAAGGCGTTGTCGCAGACAGAACGCTTCACGAATTCGTGGGCGCGGGTGTTGCTGTTTATGCTGCGTGCGCGGGCGACGCTGGTGCTGGTGCTGCTGGTGGTGATTTTTACGGTGCTGACGCCGGATTTTTTGACGGTGAATAATCTGTCGATCCTGGCCAAGCATGTGTCGATCTTTGGAATCCTGGCGATCGGGATGACGTTTTCTGTGCTGACTGCCGGGATCGATCTTTCGGTGGGATCGGTTGCGGGGCTGAGCGGGATGATCGCGGGCTATGTACTGACGCAGGGTATTGCGTTCCGTGGTGTGGTGCACTATCCCAATGTTGCCGTAGCGGTGGTGGCGGCGCTGTTGGTGGCGGTGGCGGTGGGCGCGGTGAATGGATGGCTGGTGAGCCGAGCCGGCGTGGCTCCGTTCATCGCGACGCTGGGAACGCTGTATATCGCGCGGGGAGCGGCGTTGCTTTCTTCACAGGGGAAGACGTTTCCGGATCTGGCGGGGCAGAGGGCGCGCGGCAATACGGGGTTTCCGGCGATCGGACAGAGTTTTCTGTTGCATGTGCCGACGCCGGTGTGGATTGCGCTGGTGCTGTTTGCGATTACGGCGCTGATTGCCACGCGCACGCCGTTTGGACGACATGTGTATGCGGTGGGCGGGAATGAGCGCGCAGCGCGGCTGGCGGGGATTCGGGTGAAGCGCGTGCTGTTTCTGGTGTATCTCTATTCGGCTTTTTGCGCGGGAATTGTGGGGCTGATTATTGCCTCGGAGCTGGAGGCGGCGCATCCGGCGACGGGAGAGAGCTTTGAGCTGAACGCGATTGCGGCGATTGTGCTGGGCGGGACCTCGTTGATGGGCGGCCGCGGATCGGTGAGCGGATCGGTGCTGGGTGCGTGCGTGATTGGCGTGCTGGCGGATGGGCTGGTGATGCTGGGGGTTTCGGAGTTCTGGCAGATGGTGGTGACGGGACTGGTGATTGTGCTGGCGGTCACTGTGGACCAGATGCAGTCGCGGGTGCAGGCGAAGCTGCTGCCGTTTTTGCTGCGCTCGCGCCCGGAGGTGGGGTGATGCGGCGCACCGCGTTGATTGCTGCGCTGGTGTTGTGCGCAACAGTAGTTGGGTGTAATCGCGGAGTGCGCAGGCCGTTGATTGCGATTATTGTGCCGTCAGAGGACAATCCGTTCTTCAAGGCGGAGGCAGATGCGGCGGCGGTTCGGGCGCGCGCGCTGGGATATCGCGTGCGCGTGAATTCGCATGAGGATGATGCGTACAGGCAAGATAATTTGGTGGATGCGGCGATTGCGTCGAACGCGGCGGCGATCATTCTGGACAATGCGGGCACGGATGCGTCGATCTCGGCGGTGCGGCGGGCGACGCGGGCAGGGATTCCGTGCTTTTTGATCGACCGGGATATTGCGGCGCAGGGGATCGCCAAGGCGCAGATTATTGCGGACAACGATCAGGGGGCGCGGATCGTTGCCCAGGAGTTTGCACGCGCGATGGGGCCCTCGGGCGGAAATTATGCGGAGTTGCTGGGGATTGAGTCGGACACGAATGCGCAGGTGCGGACACGGGGATTTCATGCGGTGCTGGACAAGGAGCCGCAGTTGAAGATGGTGGCGGCGCAGTCGGCGAACTGGTCGCAGTCGGAGGCGTTCTCAAAGACGGAGCTGATATTGCAGTCGCCGCAGAATCTGCGCGGCATTATTGCGGGCAATGACACGATGGCGCTGGGGGCGGTGGCGGCGGTGAAGTCGGCAGGGAGAACAGGTATTGTGATTACGGGTTTGGATGGATCGCCGGATGCGCTGGCGGCGATCCGGCGCGGGGAGATGCAGGCCACGGCGTTGCAGCCGGCGCTGCTGATTGCACGGCGAGCAGTGGATGAGGCTGACCGGTTCCTCAGGACGGGCAGCACTGGAGAGCCGGAGCGGCAGTTGATTCCGTGCGATCTGGTGACGCGAGCGAACGTTGATGACTTCGCCAACTTTGAAAAGATCAGGTAGAGAGTATGCCCACAACACTTGCTGTCATTCTCGGTAATCGCGACTTTTTCCCGGACGCGCTGGTTGCGGAGGCGCGGAGGGACCTCGTCAAACTTTTCTCGGAGCTGGCGATTGAGCCGGTGTGGCTGGACACGGGCGCGTCGAAGCTGGGCGCGGTGGAGACATGGGCAGATGCGGAGCGATGTGGCGAGTTGTTTCGGAGGAACCGTGAGCGGATTGAGGGCGTGTTGGTTTGCCTTCCCAACTTCGGCGACGAGAGGGGTGTGGCGGATTCGCTGCGATTGAGCGAGCTGCGAGTGCCGGTGCTGGTGCAGGCATGCCCGGACGACCTGGACGCGTTTGGGCTGGAGCGGCGCCGGGATGCGTTCTGCGGAAAGATCTCGGTGTGCAACAACCTGCGGCAGTACCGGATTCCGTTTTCACTGACGACGGACCATACGGTTGCGATTTCGTCGCCGGATTTTCGCGAGGACCTGGAGAGGTTTCTGGCGACGTGCAAAGTGGTTCGTGGATTGACGCGGGTGCGGCTGGGAGCGGTGGGCGCGCGGCCCAATGCGTTCAATACGACGCGCTTCAGCGAGAAGCTGCTGGAGGGCGCGGGGATTTCGGTGAACACGATCGATCTGTCCGAGGTCTTTGGGATGGCCGCGGAGATTGCGGATGCGGACCCGCGTGTGAAGCAGCAGATCGAGCGGATCCAGAGCTATGCGGATGCCTCGGCAGCGCCGGATGAGGCGCTGCGGAGGATGGCGAAGTTTGCGATTGTGCTGGACAGATGGATGGGTGAGCTGGGGCTGACGGCGACGGCGATCCAGTGCTGGAGCTCGATGCAGAAGAACTATGGCGTGAATGTGTGTACGGTGATGAGCATGATGTCGGAGCAGATGCTGCCCTCGGCGTGTGAGGTGGATGTTGCGGGGGTGGTTTCGATGTATGCGTTGCAATTGGCGTCGGGGCGGCCAAGCGCGCTGGTGGATTGGAACAATAACTACGGAGCGGACCGGGACAAGTGCGTCTTCTTCCATTGCGGGAACTGGGCGAAGGACTTTCTCCCGGACATTCGCATTGGGACGGCGCCGATTCTGGGGACGGTGCTGGGCGAAGAGAATACGGTGGGCGCGCTGGAAGGGCGGACGCCGGCGGGTCCTGTGACCTTTGCCAGGGTGAGCACGGACGACTTTAGCGGCGGCATTCGAGCGTATGTGGGCGAGGGGCAGTTCACCGATGATCCGCTGACGACGTTTGGCACGCGTGCGGTGGTGCATGTTCCGCATCTGCAGCGGCTGATGCGGAGGATCTGCAGAGATGGCTTTGAGCACCACGCGGCGATGAACGGCGCTCATGTTGCCGCGGCGGTGAGCGAAGCGCTGGGCAATTACATGGGCTGGCAGGTGTACCACCACAACGGAGACGTGGAGTGATCGATTTGAGGCGATTGGGTTCGGAAGGTTGGATGAAGGCGTTTGGTGGGCTGCGCCGGGGACAGGTTCTGGCGGCGGTTGTGTTGCTTCTTGTGCTGATGCCGGCGGGCGCCGACACGAACAGCCAGCGGGATGCCGCATGGCGCGCGGAGATTCAGCATGAGTTGTATGTGCCGAACCCGTTGCCCAAGTTGAATGCGAAGGTGTGGGGCACGTTTTCTCCGATGCCGGGCGTGCTGGCGGATCGCGTGACCTACGATACCGCGGATGGGATGGTGGTTCCGGCGATTGTGTATCGACCTGACCCGGCGAAGACGCACTGGAAGGGAAGGCTGCCGGGCCTGGTGGTGGTGAATGGACATGGCGGCGACAAGTTTTCGTGGTATGCGTTCTATTCCGGACTGCTGTTTGCGAAGGCGGGCGGCGTGGTGGTGACGTATGACCCGATTGGCGAAGGAGAGCGGAATGCGGAGCGACGGAGCCGCGAGTATCCGTCGCCGCATGACCGCATCGTGCCGCCGCCTGCGGGGATCTCTGCTGACGACTGGGGGCAGCGATTGGCGGGGTTGATGCAGACGGATTTGCTGCAGGCGGTGAGCTACCTGGATGCGCAGCGTGAGGTGGATCCAAGGCGCATTGCGACACTCGGGTATTCGATGGGAGCGTTTATTGCGGGGATCGAGAGCGCTTATGATCTGCGCGTGCACGCGGTGGTGTTGTCGGGCGGAGGCGTTTACGACGGTCCGGGAGGGTACTACGACTCGAACAAACTGCCGTGCCAAGGGCCGCCGTACCATGCGCTGAAGGTGCTCGGCGACCGCGGGGCGGTGCTGTACGATCTGAACGCCGATCGCGGGCCGATGCTGGTGATGAATGGCGATGATGACCGGATTATGGACATCGCCCATCATGATGCGAGCTGGTTTGCTGCGGTGAGAGAGCGCGCGGTTGGGTTGCACGGATCGACGAAGAACATGTTTACGGCGATCTTCTATCCGGGGGTAGGGCACCGGCCATCGTGGGTGGATATGGATGGCGTGATGTGGCTGAATGAGGAATTGCATTTTGCCTTCTGGAAGACGCCGAAGCGCATCAAGGTGCAGGGAACAACGCATATCAGCAGCTGGATTGAGGCGAACCACGTCGATATATCGAAGAGCTTTTTGCGGGAACAGCGTGAGGGCGGGATTGAGGCTGTGGGCACGGGATTTCCTGCGATTCCGAGGGACGATCTGATGGTGTTGCCGCAGCCGGTATGGGAGCAGATGAAGGACCGGCTTACCTATGGCTCGTGGGCGGCGAAGATGATGGCGGCGCAGCGAGCGATGGCACGGGAGAAAGACGGCGCAAACAAGCAGTGAGGCCGATGTATTCTGCTATGACCTGTACGTAGGGCCTGCATGAGAACGAGTTTTTGAAGGGCACACGCTGTGGGCGTGTGACAGGACGTTGCCGATGTCTCATCTCGACGAAGTGCGATTGATGGCCAAGATTGCACGCATGTACTACGACCAGGGAATGCGGCAGAAGGAGATTACCGACCGGTTGAGCATTCATCAGTCGACGGTGTCGCGGCTGCTGCAGCGCGCGCGGGAGGCAAATATTGTGCGCATCAGCGTGTCGACGCCGCCGGGGATCTTTGGCGACATCGAGGACATGCTGGTGCAGAAGTTCGGCCTGAAGGAGGCGATCGTTGTTGAGACGCGCAGCAACGAAGAGCACCTGATGCGAGATCTGGGGGCGGCGGCGGGCTTTTTTCTGCAGACGTCGGTGAAGCCGGGGACGATCATCGGCATCTCGTCGTGGAGCCGGACGCTGTTTTCGATGGTGGATACGCTGCACTCTTCCGATTGCGGACGCGGCGGCAAGGTGGTGCAGATTCTTGGCGGCGTGGGCGCGGCAGGGACGAGATATGAGGCGATGCAACTGGCGCAGAGGCTGGCGGCACTGATCTCGGCCAAGCCTGTGCTGTTGCAGGCGCCTGCATTGGTGGGCTCCGTGGAGGCGAGGCGCGTGCTGATGCGCGATCCGACGATTCGAGAGACGACGGACCTGTTTGGGAGCGTGAATCTCGCGCTGGTGGGGATTGGATCGATGGAGCCCTCCCATGTTCTGGTGAGCAGCGGCAACGCATATACGCAGAAGGAGCGCGAACATCTGCGCGAGCTGGGTGCGGTGGGGGACATCTGCTTCCGCTTTTATGATGCGGCGGGCAAACCGATTCGCTCACCGCTGAACCAGCGCGTGGTGGGCATTGAGCTGGACACGCTGAAGCGCATCGAGCGGGTGGTGGGGATTGCCGGTGGGCGAGGAAAGCTGGCGGCGATCCGAGCGGCGCTGCTGAGCCAGCGGATCAATGTGCTGATTACCGATCTGGAAACGGCGCGAAGTCTGGTGAACGACGCCGCTTGAATGGCCACTTGGCGATAAATCTCACGAGAAGAGAAGCGTGCAGGTTTCTCCGCGCCGGGCGTGCAGCTTGTAGACGTCCCCTTCATCCGCAGGACTCAGAGCGGAGCGATGATGGGCTGCCAGGGCGGAGATGATCCGCTGGCCGCGTGGTGCGGCGAGTGTGAGATCTCGATCGAGGGTGGTGCGTAGGACGGCTTGGGTGGCTTTGCCGTTTTGCCAGGTGAGATCGATGGTTGCGATACCGCGCGCTCGGAGGCCGAGGAAGCGGCCGGTGGGCCATGCGGAGGGAAGCGCGGGGAGAAAGCGGATCACACCGGCGTGGCTCTGCAGCAGCATCTCAGCCATGCCAGCGGGACCGCCGAGGTTGCCGTCGATCTGGTAATAGGAGTTGCGCTTGATGCCGCAGACGTCGAAGAGATTGTCGCGGGTGGAGAGGGCGAGCAGTTTCATGAGCTGCTCGTGGCAGCGGTCGCCATCCTCGAGGCGGGCGAAGCAGTTGACGATCCAGGCACGACTCCAGCCGGTGCTGCCACCGCCGTAAGCGAGGCGGCGGTTGAGGGCGACGCGGCAGGCTTCGGCGAGTGTCGGTGTGCCGCGGAGCGTGATCGCATCGTTGGGATAGAGCGCCCAGAGGTGCGAGATGTGGCGGTGGCCGGGTTCGCTTTCGATGTAGTCCTGCTGCCACTCCTGCAGGTTGCCGAAGCGGCCGATCTTGTAGGGAGGAAGCCTGGCTGCCGCGGCTGTCATTCTGACGATGAGAGCATCATCCACATGGAGCAGCCGAGCGGCTTCGGTGGTCTGGTGGAAGATGGCGCGCGTGATCTCGATGTCCATCGTGGGGGCCATGCAGAGATTCGCTTTGGTGCCGTCGGGGAGAATGTAGGCGTTCTCCGGAGAGCATGAGGGGCCGGTGACGAGATAGCCGTCGGGTGAAGGTGTGAGGTAATCGAGAAGAAAGACGGCGCATTGGCGGAGGCGAGGGTAGGCGCGGTCGCGGAGGAACTCGAGATCGCCGGAGTATTGGAAGGCATCCCAGAGTTGGGTGCTCATCCAGGCGGCGCCCATGGGCCAGACGCCGCCGCCGAGGCCGTCGATGGGGCCGGCGTCTCCCCAGATGTCGGTGTTGTGATGAACGACGGTGCCGCGCGCGCGATAGTAGGTGCGGGCGACGCGTTCGCCGGCGGGGAGAGTCATGTCCAGCAGATCGAAGAAGGGTGTGTGAAGATCAGCGAGGTTGGTGCGCTCGGCGATCCAGTAGTTCATCTCCGCGTTGATGTTTACGGTGTACTTCGAGCCCCAGGGAGGGTTTACGGAATTGTTCCAGATGCCCTGAAGGTTGGCGGCGAGCGTGCCCGGACGAGAGCTGGAGATGAGAAGATAGCGTCCGAACTGAAAGTAGATGGGAAGGAGATTGAGGTCGGCGTTGCCGGTCTTGATGCGCCTCATGCGCTCGTCGGTGGGCAGAGATGCGTTGGAGTCCGGACCGGCGCCGAGTTCGAGCGACGCACGACGGAAGATGGCGCGGTGGTCCGTAATGTGCCGCTCGCGAAGCTGAGGGTAGGTGCGGGCGTGAGCTGCGCGCAGATGTTGTTCGACAGCGGCGGACATTGCGGCCTCGCCGGAGGGGTGGCGAAAGCTGGTGGCACAGTCGAGCAGCAGAGTAACAGCGTTGGCGTTGGTGACGGAGAGTGTAGTGGGAGAATCTGCGGTGCCGGGCGTCGTGGTGATGGCGCCGCCATCAGCGCGGGCGCGGAGATAGGCGAGGAAGCGGATGCCGGTTTGGCGTTCCTTGACCGGAAGGCCGGGGTTATCGTGAACCGGGAGGGCTTCTCCGGTGAGTGCGAGCGTGGTGGAGTTGACGATGCTCGTCTGGTGATTGCCGGGGCGATCGAGGGTGGCATTGAAGCTCAGCTTGCCCGGTTGTGAGGCAGATAGATGGATGACGATGACCTGATCGGGAGCGGACGAGAAGACTTCGCGTGTGTGCTGCAGGCCTGCATGCGTGAAGGTGGTGGTGACGATCGCGCGATCGAGATCGAGCTCAAAGCGGTAATTGGTGATCGTATCGGCAGAGAGACCGGAGCCAGAAAAATCGAGATGGAGATCGCCGAGGGTCTGATAGCAGGGCATGCGCCGGGGGATGCTGAGCATGTCCTCGACTGCGAGTGTTTCGGCCTCATGCACCTTGCCTGCGAAGAGGAGCTTGCGGATCTCAGGAACCGCGGATCCGGCGCGAGGATTATCGCGATCCCGACGCTCCCCGTCCCAGATGGAGTCCTCGTTGAGTTGAATGTGCTCGAGGGTGGGGTGACCGAAGACCATTGCGCCAAGACGGCCGTTGCCTACCGGAAGCGCGTCGGGCCATGTGGGCGCGGGACGCAGATAGAAGAGTTTGAACTGCGACCAGTCAACAGCAGATTCGGAAGAGTATGGGGGCGCGTGGAGGCCGAAGGCGCGACGGCGAGAGAGCGCGGCGCTGCTGAGAGCTGCATCGTGGAGAAATCTGCGTCGGCTGATGCGGGACATAAGAGAGGCGGTCCTTGCGGTGGGGTGCGAGAGCGTGGAACGAAGTTGCGGAGTGGTTAGCCGGTGAGCAAGAGAGCTGAGTGCGGCGGTATATCCAGGAGGCCATTGTTGCTGGGGCGGATGTTCGCAGGAGCGAAGGTTGGATCGGTTTGCGAGTCGAGGGAGGGCGCGGATAATTGCAGCGCGTGCCAGGGATGGCCTTCGAGAAGCTGATCTTCGAGGGTCAGGGACATGGATGAAGTCGTCTTGTTGATGACGGCGATGAGGTTTGCTCGACGCTCTGTGCCCGGTCTGCGCGCGGCGTACGCTGTTACGCGGTCGCTGTCACACTGAAGCTTCGTGCGGAGCAGCGTGGCGCCGGCGAAGTGCTGGGCGAGCATCATGCCGAAGAACTCCGGGCGACGTGAGAAGCCGGTTATAGGGCTGCCGACGATGGGCGAGTAGATGCCGTTGCCGCCGCCGTGCAGATTGACTCCGGAAAAGCCGAGCGATGCGAAGCGAAGCATGGCATCGGCGCACCAGAGCGCTGAGGCGAAGGTGTTGGAGACTCCGGGCTCGCCGCCGTTCCAACAGGAGTTCATCTCTGAGATACGGAAGGGAAGATGCGCGGTCTGCATCGCGGCTTGAATGACTGGAACGTCGCGGCTCTTGAGCGTGGCGTGGCGGGGATCGGCGCTGAGTAGATTGTCGAGCGTCGCGCCGGGGCTGCCAGCTGGGCCCATCGCGTAGTAGTGGCCGGTGAGCAGGACGATGTCGGGGTGCTTAGTCGCTTCTTGAGCAAATGCCGTCAGGAAGCTGAGCTTGTTGGAGATATCCGGGCCTGCAAACCTTGCGTGAGGAATCCGTGCGAGGATGGCGGCGTGAAAGTCCAGCCACTCGCGGAGGAAGTCTTGAGGGCCATAGGTTGGCGGACGGAAACGATTGCGGAAGGAATCGGGTTCGTTGCCAATCTGCAGGGCCAGCAGACGTGGGCCGAGAATGCGGTGCGCGGCTTCCGCTTCGGCAACGGCGTTCGCTTTGGTGCCCTGGCCGAGGTTGAGGCCATAGAGACAGGACCAGCCGGCTGCGTCGAGAAAGGCGCGCAGATTGCGCAGTGCGAGCGCGGAGGTGATCGTTCCGCTTTTGACGGTCTTGCTCGTGTCGGGGCCGAAGGTTTCAAAGGACGGAGGGGTGGTGGGCGGCTGCTCGGAGTAGGTTGTGTATTCGGACGAACCTCCGCCGAGGCGCAGGACGCCCTGCGGGCTGAGCTTGCGGAACAGCGCGATCAGCGTTTTGTTGCTGGCTGAGAAGAAGGATGGATTCGCGACTTGAGCGGATTCGTAGCTGAGGCCGGTGAAGTTGTGAGGCAATGTGTACAGCGCGGTGGACGCATCGATGGAAAGGTTTCCGCGGACGGGGCCGGTGGGTTCCTGCGCTGAGAGACTGAAGGGAAGTATTGCCACTGCCGACGCGGCCATAGACATGGCGAGAAATTCGCGGCGGGTCGGCGCGTGGATGTCGGCGCGGCGATGGTTCATTGGGTGTTCTCGGTCGTGAGCGTGACGATCTCGCCCGGTTGGACAAGAAGCGGCGCGTCTGCGTTTAAGGTCGTCGTTTGATTGGCGAGATAGGTGCTGGTCCGTTCGAGCTGACGCCAGTGGGGTGCGCCGGGCCATTCGACCTTGATCTCTTGCGCATGGATTGACCGATTCATGATGACCATCGTGGCGTTGTTGTCGCCGGTAAATGCGGTGGCGAGAATATCAGGGTCGCTGGAATGGACGGTGATTCGTGTCATGCCGCGGCGGATGTGGCGGCTCCAGGCTCCGAGAACACGCAGTTGGAAGCTCGATGGCACGGGGATATCTCCGTCGGTGCGGCCGGGGACGAGCAGCGAGCGTGAGCCGCCAAAGGTGGGTTGTTCGACGTCGAGGAGGAGCCAGCAGTAGAGCAGGGTTTCTGCGTCTGTGATGGTGAGATCTTTTTGATAGAGCTGACCGACCTGAAAGGCGAGACGGAAGGAGGGCTCCTGCGCATGCGGATCGTTGAGACAGATCTCGGTTGCGAGAAATGGTTTGCCGTCGCTTGCGGCATGCAGCTGCTGCAGGCGGGTGTCGTAGAGATCGGGGTTGGACAAGAACTGCTGATAGTCGTATTGGTGTGCGGCGATGAAGTTAGTGTCGTTCCATGCCGCGGGGTCGGCGCGCAGGGCTTTCACGCGGTCGATCGCCATGTAGACGAAGGGCGCATCGGCCATGTGAATTTGGGTGGACTGAAAGCCGGCGCGGTCGAGCTCACGACGCAGCACGGTTGTCATGCGCGCGAAGACGTTCGGGGGCTGCTCGATCTCGTTTTGAATACCGACGACGAGCGGAGCCGCGCCTGAGCGCTCTTTCAGCAGCTTGCAGTAGCCGACGACAATGCGCGCGTAGGTTTCGGGATCAGCGGCGGAGTGAACTTGTTTGTGCCACGCATCGTAGACCGGGGAGCTGCCGGCGGGCGGCTGCCAGGGCACGACCGCCCATTTGGGGAGAGCCCACATCTCGTAGATGACGCTTCCGCCGAGATCGAGTGTGTGGAGGCTGTAGTCGAAGCTGGAGACCTCTCCGTTGGGAAAGTTGTCGCCGTAGTAGTGGGGCGTTGCGTCGGCGAGGTTGTCGATGTTGGAAAGATCGGGCTTGAGCTGCTCGCCCATGGGATATTCGCGGTCGATGAGCAGGTTGTAGCGCCGCAAGATATCCCAGTAGATCTGTTTGCCTTTGTCGCTGAGAGAGGCGTAGGCGGGAATGCTGGGGCTGCCGCCGAACCCGATCATGGTTTGATGACGGTCGGCGGGATCGATGATGAGCGTTGTCAGCGAGCGGGGCTCGCGGAGCAATCTGCCGGCGACAACGATGTGTCTGTTGCGCGGAGCATCCAGCATGAGCTGGTGACGGGTTACGTCAAAGACGAGGTGCTGGGTGAGGAGCGGATCTCCGTTGACGAGCACGTTCACCGAGAGATGTGCATCGACGATGACCTCAAGGCTACGAGCGGCGCCGGTGAAGGAATGCGCGTTCTCCTTCGTAATACGTTGAGGGTAGCCGCCGCCATTGCCCTCCAGTCCCGTGGAGTCGTAGTAGCGCTGAGTTAGACGAACCTGTGTTGCAGAGAGCGTGATGGTGAAGCCGGCATGAGGGCCGGTAAAGATCCACACAAGCGACGCGTTGTCGGGGAGAGGATCGCTGAGTTCGATGGAACGACAAAAGAACGTTGGAAGCTGCTCATCGAAGTAGACGCGGGCGATTTGATTGGGCCGGGACCAGCCTGGGCCACGGGGACCGTCTGAGATGAAGGTGAACTGTCGAGCAGAGCCTTGGGTAGCCGGCGTGAACGCCGGAAGAGGCGCAGCCACCTGGGCGCGAAGCGGAAGGGTTGCTGACAGCATAAGAACCAACACCTGCAAAGGACGACAGGTGCTCGACGAGTTGAACCAGCGACTCACGTAGCTTCGATTATGCAAATCCGGGAATAGTGAGCGCAAGCGTGGGTAACCGATTTCGCACGGCACTATGATCGGTTTCAGCGAAGGCGCGGCGCGCGCAGGGCTTTGTTCCGCGACTCGGAACGCGGAATTCAGCGGAAGGACGGAACTGATGAAGGCGTTAAGGGTGGAAGAAACGGGGCGAGCGAGGGTTGTAGAGGTTCCCGAGCCGAGCGTGAAGCCCGGCGAAGCCCTGCTGCAAGTGCGCATGGTTGGCTTGTGTGGAACGGACCTGAACACATTCCGCGGACGGAATCCAATGGTGGAGTTTCCGCGCATCCTGGGCCACGAGATTGCCGCGATTGTTCTGAAGCCGGCACAGAGCGTGGACGGAGACGAGATGCTTCCTGCGGGGACGAACGTGGCAATTTCGCCGTATACGGCCTGCGGCCGCTGCGCGAGCTGCCGCAGAGGGCGATCGAATGCGTGCCAGCACAACCAGACCCTTGGCGTGCAGCGTGACGGTGCAATGACAGAGCGGATCGCGGTGCCAGCGGAGAAGCTCTATCCGGCTCCCCTGACTTTGCGCGAGCTCTGCCTTGTAGAACCGTTGACGGTAGGTTTCCATGCTGCGGCGCGCGGCCGAATTGCGGATAAAGACACGGTGGCGGTGTTCGGCTGCGGCGGCGTGGGGTTGGGCGCTATTGCCTCTGCGGCGTTTCGTGGGGCGCGAACGATTGCGATCGATATGGACGATACAAAGCTGGAGATTGCACGCAAGGCGGGCGCGACGGATTTGATTCACACAGGGCGGGAAGATCTGCATGCTCGCTTGGCAGAGATCACGGGCAGCGGGCCTGACTGCATCATCGAAGCGATTGGGTTGCCGCAGACCTTTCGCTCTGCGGTGGATGAGGTAGCGTTTACGGGGCGCGTGGTGTATATCGGCTATGCGAAGGAGCCAGTGTCGTATGAGACGAGGCTTTTTGTGCAGAAGGAACTCGATATTCTGGGTTCGCGGAATGCGCTGCCAGAGGATTTCCGAGAAGTTATTCGAATGCTCGAGGCGAAGCGTTTCCCGGTCGAGGACGCGATCAGCGTCGTTGCGCCGATAGAAGAGGCGCCAGAACTGCTGCGCCAGTGGAGCGAGGCTCCGGCGAAGTTTACAAAGATCATGATTGAAATTTCGTGAGAGCGGTGGCGTCGGGAGTGGTTAGGTGGCTGTGAGCATGCGATCGAGGTGTACATAGCCGCCGTCGACGACCAGGTGTTGACCTGTGGTGTGACCGGATTGCATGGGGGACAACAGAAAGACGACCGCAGAGGCAATCTCTTCGGCGTGAGTCATGCGGCGACCGAGAGGGATCTGGTGCGTAATGCGCTGTAGCGCTGCCTGTGGGTCTGGCCGCTTCGAGAGCCAACTCTCGTAGAGCGGCGTCATTACCTCGGCGGGAAGCACCGCGTTGACACGAATGCCGTAGGGCAATAGCTCCGCAGCCCACTCCCGCGTGAGGGCGAGCTGCGCGCCCTTGGCCGCAGCGTAGCCCGAGGTGCCTCCCTGGCCGGTGAGTGCGACCTTGGAGGAGATTGTGACAACAGAACCGCGCGAGGCTTTCAATAGTGGCAGAGCGTAATGCGTGAGCGCATAGGTGTGCAGAACATTTCCCAACAAGCTGGCCTGAAAACGCTGCGGATCGCCGTTTTCGAGGCCGACGCCGTCGTTGACGCCGGCGTTGTTGACGAGGCCGTAAAGCTGGCCGGCGTGTTCGTGAAGGTACTGTACAGCCCGGCGGCATTGCTCGAGATCGTTCAGCTCGGCCTCGAAAAATTCACATCGCTGATTCGTTCTCTTCATTTCGGCGATGAAATCGTGCACGCCGGTTGAGATCCGGGACACCACCAGGACACGTGCACCCTCTGCGAGACAGGCGCGGGTGATCGCGGCTCCGATGCCTGAAGCGCCGCCGGTCACGAGTATCTGTCTATCTTGAAGGCCGAGATCCATTGCACTCTTTTCAGAAGATGTTCAGCGGAGCGTAGTAAATCCGCCGTCGATCAGAACGTCCGAACCGGTAACGAAGCCTGCTGCGTCGGAGCAGAGATAGAGGGCGAGGTGGGCGATCTCCTCCGGTTTTCCCATGCGCCCGATGGGCTGCGCCGCCGAGAGGCTCTTCATCATCTCGGCTTCGCGTCCGGGGTAGTTTCGGGCGACGAAGTTATCGACAAACGGAGTGTGGACGCGCGCCGGCGAGATGCAGTTGCAGCGGATACCGAAGGGGAGACAGTCTTTCGCAGTCGAGAGCGTCATCGCGAGCACGGCGCCTTTGGTCATGGAATACGCGAATCGCTGGCTGAGGCCGGAGGTGGCAGCAATGGATGCAAGGTTCAACAGTACGCCGGAACGCTGCTCCGCCATGATGCGAACCGCAGCCTGCATACAAAGGAAGGTTCCGCGGACGTTGACTCGATAGAGACGATCGAAGTCATCCGCGGATGTGTCCATGAGGGTGCCGATGTGCGCGATGCCAGCGCTGTTTACGAGAATGTCCAGAGGTCTCCTGCTACTGGCGAGAGTCTCAAAGGCAGCCGTGACGCTTGCCTCGTCGGCTACATCGCACGCGATGGAGGAGGTGATGCCTCTTGTTTCGCTGCGTATTGCTGCCGCAGCCTGGTCTGCATTGCCGGCGTGCAGATCGAGGATGATCGCCTCAGCGCCGGCACCCGCAAACGCTGCAGCGATGGCGCGTCCGATGCCGCTGGCAGCACCGGTGATGACGGCCCGCTTGCCGTCCAAGCGAAAACTGGCAGTGGTCTCTGGAATGATCGTCCCCTCGGGGGCTGTTGTAATGTGTGCTGGAACGGCGTGTCAAATCGGGGCTGGAATGCTCTAATGAAACCGTCTGCAGAAGGGGGAACAGCCGCAGCATGCGAGAGGTGAAAATCACGGGAACGCGAGTGATCGATTTGCGCTTTCCTACATCGCGTGAATCGATTGGATCGGATGCAGTGAATAGGGATCCCGATTATTCTGCTGCCTATTGCATTCTGGAGACGAATGTCGAGGGTTTGGCGGGACACGGCCTCACCTTTACGTTGGGCCGTGGGACGGAACTGTGCGTGGCTGCGCTGGAGTACCTCTGCGGATTTATTCGCGGGCGAAGTTTGCCGGAAGTAGCCGGCAACATGAGGGAGTTCTCGCGAGAGCTGACGGGTGAGACGCAATTCCGCTGGTTGGGACCAGAAAAGGGAGTCATTCATCTTGCGTGTGCCGCGCTGCTGAACGCGGTGTGGGACCTCTATGCGAAGGCGGAGGGCAAGCCGTTGTGGCGGCTGCTTTCCGAGATGGAGCCTGAGCAGATCGTCGAGATCATTGATTTTCGTTACATCGCCGATGCGTTGTGTCCCGCGGAGGCATTGGAGCTGCTTCGCCGGCAAAGAATGGGATGGAAGAGCCGTCTAAGCGCGCTGAGATCCGAGGGCTATCCCGCCTATACCACGTCGGCAGGCTGGTTCGGTTTTAGTGATGAGAAAATCCGCCAGCTTTGCGGGGAGGGTATTGCGGGGGGATGGACTGCATTTAAGTTGAAGGTCGGCGGCGATCCTGTGGATGATCTGCGGCGAGGCCGCATCATGCGCGAGGAGATTGGGTGGGATAACCGCCTGATGGTCGATGCGAACCAACGCTGGGGCGTCGAAGAGGCGATTGTGCGTACGCGGGCGCTGGCGGAGCTGCGACCGTGGTGGATGGAAGAGCCGACGAGTCCCGATGATGTGCTGGGGCATGCGCGAATACGCCGTGAGGTTGCTCCAACCCGCATTGCAACGGGCGAGCACTGCCAAAACAGCGTGATGTTCAAGCAGTTTATGCAGGCGGGCGCTATGGATGTCTGCCAGATCGATAGCTGCCGCGTGGCTGGTGTGAATGAAGATCTCGCGATCCTCTTGTTGGCCGCAAAGTTCGATATTCCTGTATGTCCACACGCCGGTGGGGTTGGACTCTGCGAGTATGTGCAGCACCTGGCGATGTTTGATTTTCTTTGTGTCTCCGGGACGATGCAGGATCGCGTGATCGAATACGTGGATCATCTGCATGAACACTTTCTCGATCCTGTTCAGATTCAGCGGGGACGATATATTTTGCCCGAGTCGCCGGGGTACAGCATCGAGATCAAGGAAGAGAGCTTGAGGCGGTATGCATTTCCGCATGGTGAGGTTTGGTCCGGAGCAGGTGACGCGGCACGAGAAAGCGCCGCCGGTTGAGAGCGCAATGTGAGCGAGATGAGATGACGAAACCGCAAAGGAAGATTGACGCGCACCATCACCTGTGGACGTACACACCCGCGGAGTTTGGCTGGATTGATGATCGGATGGAGGCTTTACGTCGCGATTTTGAAGTAGATGAGCTGACGCGAGAGGCGGACGGGGTGGGGGTTTGCGGAACGGTTGCGGTGCAGGCACGGCAGACGCTGGAAGAGACTCGGTTCCTTTGTGGGGTCGCACAGTGTTCCTCTATTATGCGTGGCGTAGTGGGATGGGCTCCCATCGCAGACGAGGGTTTCCCAAAGATTTTTGAACAGATGCGGACGCTGCCTCACCTGGTGGGGCTGCGACATGTTGTGCAGGCGGAGCCTGATGGCTTTCTTGACGGCAGGGCTTTCAATGCAGGTCTTCGGCATCTTACGGCCGTCGGGCTGACCTATGATCTGCTCGTCTTCGAACGCCAGCTTGAGGAGGCCATCCGCTTTGTCGACAGACATCCGAAGCAGGCGTTTGTCCTGGACCACGTTGCGAAACCGCGCATCGCTGAGGGGGTGCTGGAGCCTTGGAGGGCCCACATGCGCGAGCTGGCGAGGCGGCCAAATGTGATGTGCAAAATTTCCGGTATGGTGACGGAGGCAAAGTGGAGCCAATGGGCGCTAGATACGCTGCGTCCCTACGTGGATGTTTGTATGGAAAGCTTCGGACCTGCTCGACTTATGGCGGGCTCAGACTGGCCCGTATGCCTGCTGGCGAGCTCGTATCAACGCTGGTGGGAGACGTTGGAGCAGTATTTTCGGTCGTTTAGCGATGCAGAACGCGATGCGATCTTCGCCACGAATGCAATCAGTTTTTATCGTCTCGAGGACCAGAAGAGGGCGGCTTAACGGAGCTCAGCGCATGGACGGTGCAGGACAGACGACCACGAATACGGAACGTACTCGGAGCGCAGAAGAGCGGAGCCTGAGCTCGCGCCTGTTTCCGCATGGCCATGCCGCGCCGGCAGTGCTGGTGATTGCGTTGTTTTTTATTTGGGGCATGTCGAATAACTTGACTGACATCCTCGTTCAGCAGTTTCGCAAGTCCTTTCAGCTCTCTCCGCTGCAGGCGCAGCTGGTGCAGACTGCGACCTTCTTCGGCTACTTCTGTATGGCGATTCCCGCGGCATTGCTGATGCAACGCCGAGGCTATAAGGCTGGAATGCTCACAGGGCTTGCGTTGTTCGGTACGGGCACGTTGTTGTTCTGGCCGGCGGCTGTGATCGGGCGTTATCTTCCGTTCCTGATTGCACTTTTCTTTGTGGGTTGCGGCTCGGCGGTTCTGGAGACGGCTGCGAATCCGTTCATGGCGCAGTTCGGTCCCGCAGAGAGCTCCGAGCGGCGGCTTAATCTAGCGCAATCGTTCAATCCGCCGGGAACGATCACGGGAGTACTGCTTGGCACGTTCTTTATCTTTTCTGGGGTGGAGTTGTCCGGAACGAAGGTTACCGCGATGAGAAACGCCGGAACCTACGCGGCCTATCTGCACTCAGAGATTATGCGCGTCGTTCCGACTTATGTCGGTCTTGGTTGTGTCGTCTTGTTCTGGGCTGTGCTGATCGCATTGACGCGCTTTCCCGCGATTGCCGCCGAGCACGAAGAGAGCGGCGAACGAGGCAGCTTTCGCGAACTGGTGCACAGGCGGCAGCTATGGTGGGCGGTGGCTGCGCAGTTCTGCTATTGCGGAGCGCAGGTTTGTACGTGGTCCGCCTTTATCCCATACATGAAGCAGTACACCACGGCTACTGAGCGTGAGGCCGCTCTCTTTCTGACTGGCAACCTCATTGTCTTGGCTATAGGAAGGTTTGTCTCCACCGGCATCATGCGGTGGTTCAACCCGGCGCGCATGATGGGACTGTACGCTCTAGTGAATATTGCGCTGCTTGCCATTGGCGTTCTGCATCCGGGCACATTGGGGGCCGGCGCAATTTTGGCGACGAACTTCTTTATGTCAATTATGTTTCCGACGATCTTTGCGTTGGGCGTCAAGGGCCTGGGGCATAACACAAAGCTGGCCGGCTCGTTGATTGTGATGTCGATTGTCGGGGCGGCACTGCTGCCACCTTTGTTGGGATACATCGCGAAGCTGAAGGCAAGTTATGCTCTCGGGTACATCGTTCCGCTGGTAGCGTACGTAGTGGTTGCAATCTATGGCTATGCGGCCCGCACCCCGGCGATCACGGGAGACGTCCCGCTGGACTGGCAAACTCCGCCGGAAGAGGCGCGAGCATAGCCGCATGGATTGAGTAGATCAAGGATTCGTGCACTGCGATTGGAAGGAGTGAGCTTGGGGAAACCGGTGTTGCGCCATATTGCGAACCTATGGACGCTGATGGGTCATCCATCTCCGGCTACAGAATGGAGCCTTGGGGAGAAACTAGAGGCGATTAAGGGCGCGGGCTTTGATGGTGTCTGCTGGGCGCCGAGCAGGGAGTTGCAGGCCGGTGCGGAGCGACGGGGTTTGATGTTTCTCGGCGGCATGGCATCGGGAGACGAATCGGCGCTGGATGGTCTGCTTTCCGACTTGCGGCGATACGGAGCGGAACACGTCAATGTGCAACTTGCAGCAGATGACGTGCTTCCCGACGACGCGTTGCGTTTGACATTGAAGCTAATGAGCGGGGCCGAAGCGCGGGGGCTGAAGCCTGCAATCGAGACGCATCGCGGCACCTGCACGGAGACGCCGGAAAAGATGTATGCGTTGGCGGATGCCTATCAGCGTGTGACCGGTAAGCTTTTACCGATCTCCTGGGACTTCTCGCATTATGCCGTTGTGAAGCATCTGGAGCCGAGTAATTTCTGCGAGCGGCTCCTGGTCCGGCGGGATCTCATTCAACACGCGCAGCAATTTCACTTAAGGCCCTTCAACGGCCATCATGCGCAGGTACCGATTATCACGACAGCGGGAGAGCTGACGAACGAGATGCGCGATTGGTTGCCGTTCGCAAAGGCGGTGTTTGCCTGCTGGCTGGAGGGGAACCGGGAAAGCGGGCGTGAGATCTTTGTATGTCCGGAGCTCGGACCCGTAGCTGGAGGATATGCGCTCTCGAGCTTCCCGAATCGCTGGGAGGAGACGTTTGCGTTGAAGCAGGAAATTGCTCGAATATGGGAGAGGTTGCAAGAGCCGTAGCCCTCGATCACGTTTGTGATCGCTGATCTCGATACGTTGCCGGTGAGCAGCCCATCAATCGAGTGAAGATGCGATGGAATTGCGGATAGCTGCCAAATCCGGCGTCGAGCGCTGCGTCGAGCAGTGTTCTCTGCTGGCCACTCCCGTACCGTTCAAGGAAACGGTCAAGCCGCTGACGATTGCGGAAGTCGACCATCGGAAAACCAGTCTGCTGCTTGAAGAGGCGACTAAGACGTGCCGCACTGAGCCCAGCTCGGTGGGCGACTTCGGCAAGAGAGATGGGCTCGGTGGTGTCGCGGATGATCCGAGCGGCGCGCTCAACGGCCGGATGAACATTCCGGACCGGCACCTCGTTGGCATCGGCGAAGCATCTCCACGATTCGAGCAAAGAATAAGCGAGACCTACGTTCATGAATCCCGGCTCTTTTGTGGCGGCGGCCAGTTGGGCGAAGAGATGATGAAGCCGGGCAAGGCTGGCGCTTCCAAGACGGCGGCAGGCGTCGCCCCCTAGGTTGTTCCGCAGGAGTGCCTGGGCAAAGGCGTCCGTTGCGCAGCGTCGGATTGCACGGCGACGAAAGACGGCAATCCACATTTCGAAATCGTCAGACTGCTCGATAAGGACATGATCTTGGGCAGGGAAGAGCCATAGAAGATCGCCGCGCCGGATCTGATAGCGGCGCTGCCCAAGAAAATATATACCGTGACCACGCGTGACCAGGTTGAGTTCGAGCTCTGCATGAGTATGGCGCCTGTTGGCGGATGCCTGGCTGTTGTACCGCCAGATGTGACCATCGAGCTCGGGCGGAAGACGCAACCATTGTCTGCTCACAACAAAAAATGATAACAACCTGACAAAAAAATGAGAAGCCGTTGACCGCATGACAGGCCTAAAGTTTCGTGCATGGTGATCACAGAACAACAGCGCGAGCTTTATCAAACCGAGGGCTACATGATTTTGCCCGGGGTTATTCCACCTGCGATGCTGGAGATGCTGCGAGAAGAGTGCTCATACTACCTGGGATATTACGACTCGATTATGGACGCGAAGGGAGTGCAGACTGAGAACATCAGCCATCGCGGGAAACGATATTTCATCAATAACCGCTACCGGCTAAGTAGCCGCCTATGGCAGTTCATTTTCAGTGATCTAATGGCCAACGTTGCGAGAGTGACCGTGGGGCCGGAGGCGTATCTGTTTCACGAACAGTGGGTGGTGAAGGGTGCGGAGCAGGGAATGAAGTTCGCATGGCACCAGGACAGCGGCTACGTGAAGTGGTACAACCCCGCGACGCAGCACAAACCCTATGTAACCTGTTGGTGCACTCTGGATGACGTGAATGAAGACAATGGAACGGTCTATCTGCTGCCACATTCACGCGCCGGGACAAAGCAGCAGATTGTCGATCACACCAAGGAAGCCGGAACGAACGACCTGATTGGATACACGGGTGACGATCCCGGCGACGCGGTTATCGTTCCGGCTGGAAGTATCGTTGCGTTCGACAGCTATGTTTTCCATCGCAGCGGACCGAATAAGACAGACCGCATGCGGCGTATCTACCTTCCGCAGTACAGTGCGGCACCGATCGACCGGCCGGACGGAAAGCCTTGGGCGATGGCGACGCCTTTTCTAAAGGGAAGCAAGAATATCTACAACCATGCCGACGATACAGCGGACCGCTACGGCCCGTTTCCTGACAAGGCAAAGGAGGCAGCATAACATATGAGCTGACTAAGTATCTGATTCACCCGCTTCCCAAGGCGCTGAGCGCGGCTCGTGCGAAGCTGAGATCCAAACCTTGCGGCTACGCATGAAGACTGAACTGCTCACTTCCCGGCTCAGCTACACCGCAAGTGAGGTCGGCGGTCAACTTGTCTTCTGCGTCATTTCGTTTTATCTCCTGAAGTTTTATACGGATGTCTACGGAATCTCTGCGGCCGCGGCGGGTCTTATTTTGCTGCTCGCGCGCTGTGTCGACGCAATCGATGCTCCTCTTTGGGGAATTGTCTTCGACAAGACACACAGCCGGTGGGGGAAGAATCGCCCCTGGTTTTTGTGGCTGTGCCTGCCATTCGCAGTCTTTGGCGTTCTGACCTTCACCACTCCGAACCTCGGACACACGGCGAAGCTTATCTATGCGGCGCTGACCTATGTTGTATGCAGCGTGTTATACACGGGCATTAACACGCCGGTTACTTCGATCCTCTCCGCGCTTACCCCAGATCCACATGAACGCGTCACCTTGACGAGTTTTCGCATGGTTGGCTCGAAGATGGGCGTGCTGTTTGTGAACCTGACGCTGCTCAAGCTGGTCTCTGTGTTGGGCCATGGGAACGATCGCAGAGGCTTTATGCTGGTGATGCCGATCTATGCCTGTGGCACTGTCCTGTTGTACTTAGTGGCGTTCAAGAACCTGCGGGAAGTGGTCTACGAAAAACGACAGCGTCTTTCAATTCGCGAAAGCGTGATGGCATTGAAGGGAAATGCTCCGTGGCTCATTATTTTTGCGAGCAGCCTGTTGTTTTGGATTGCCTTTATCGCAAGGATCTCAACAACGCCTTACTTTTTTCAATATGTCCTTCACCGGCCCGGCCTTACATCCATTGCGAATAGCCTCGACGTAGTCTCGCTCGCGAGCATCTTCTTTATGCCTTACTTCTGCCGCCTAACTTCTAAGCGAAACGTTTGGGCAACCAGCCTTATCTTTTGTGTAGTAGGACAGCTGGTGCTTTCTCTCGGAGCGGATCGCCGATCGGTGTCTGTAATTTTTGCGGGCTGGATCGTGGGGTTTATTGCCAGCGGTGTAGCGATGGCGATGCCGTTCTCTGTTCTTTCCGACAGCGTAGATTATGGCGAATGGAAAAATGGTATACGCGCGGCCGGCTTCCTCACCGCCATCGGTGCCGCATTTTGCCTCAAGGCGGGCAGCGGACTTGGCGGGGCGCTCCCGGCATGGATTCTGGAGCGGTTTTCGTATGTGCCCAACGTTGAGCAGACCGCGCATGCGCTCACGGGGATCACGATCAGCTTCGTGTGGTTGCCAGCGGTCGCCTACACCCTCGCGGTTGTACCGGTAGTGTTCTACCTCCGTTATGAGCGATTAGAACCAAAGATCCGGGAAGACTTGACGGAACGAAGGCGGGTCGCCGCGATCATCAGCAGCAGCACGTAGGTCGACAGGAGCAGTGTGTTCGATTGTAGAAAAGACGGCGATGACTGGGTCCTTGAATCTGGCGGCAGACGCCTTCGCCTACGCTTTGTCACGCCATCCATTGTGCGCGTGACCTACAGCGAGGGCCGACCGTTTCTTGACCGGATCAGCCGTATTGTTATTTCGGACAAGGGAACTATTGCGGCTGAGATGTCGCCAAAGGGCGATACGTATCTGATTTTTACGACAGAGCTGCGAATTAGGGTAGACGTGCACAGCGGAGCACTGAGTTACTTCGACGCTGCTGATGAACTACTTGTTCGCGAACCGAGACGAGGCGGAAAATGGCTCACGGAAAAGGATGTGTACCGCAACACATTTGCTTCGGATGAACAGATCGCTTATGCGCACACTGCCGACGGTGTGCGGGCGGAGGTGCGGAGCTGTGAAACGATCGTGGATCGACGTGCATTCGAAGCAAAGCTCGAATTTGCGTTTGGAGAACATGAGGCGCTCTTTGGGCTGGGATCGCACGAAGAAGGCATCGGCAACCTGCGCGGACACGCTCGGGAGCTTTATCAACACAACCTAAAGGCAGTTGTGCCGCTTGTTGTCTCAACACGAGGATACGGCATCCTGTTAGATTGTT
Organism: Acidobacteriaceae bacterium; assembly: GCA_036272895.1. GTDB lineage: Bacteria > Acidobacteriota > Terriglobia > Terriglobales > Acidobacteriaceae > Granulicella. The sequence continues at coordinate 74,904 of DATAXW010000031.1, forward strand.
GTTCGCTCATGACGTTCCACGACGATGAGGCGGGTTCCTATTGGTGGGCCGACGTGGTGGATGAGCTTGACTACTATGTTATCCGGGGCCGGAACTTTGAGGATGTGACTCGTGGTTACTACGATCTGACAGGAAGACCACCGATGCTGCCCAAATGGGCGTTTGGTTACGTTCAGTCCAAGGAGCGGTATGTTACGGCCGACGAAATGCTCGAAGTGGTTCGCGAGTATCGCAGACGACGCATCCCGCTGGATCTGATTGTTCTGGATTGGAAGAGCTGGCCCAATGGTGGGGGTTGGGGGCAAAAGTCTTTTGATCCGGAGCGGTTTTCTGATCCTGCTTACTTCGTTGAGAAGCTTCATGCGATGGGGGCGAAGTTAATGGTCTCCATTTGGCCGATGATGACGGGAGGATGCCCTGACCAACGCGAACTGTTGGAGAAAGGCCTGATGCTGGGCGATCAAGCAACCTACGATGCATTTTCTCGACAGGCGCGCGAGTGCTATTGGGAGCAGGCACGACGAGGGCTATTTATATACGGTATCGACTCGTGGTGGTGCGATTGCACGGAGCCCTTCGAAGCAGATTGGGGAGGGAAGGTTAAGCCCGAACCGCATCGACGTTTGGAAGCCGATACGGGGAGGTCGAAGCTTTTTCTTGACGCCGGCGAGATTAATGCGTATTCGCTGCTTCATTCGCAGGGGATCTATGAAGGACAACGAAGCACAACCGACGAGCGACGCGTTCTGAATCTGACGCGGTCAGCCTATGCCGGACAGCATCGCTACGGAACGGTGACCTGGAACGGCGATACGTGCGCGACCTGGGAGACGCTTCGTCGATGTATCCCTGAAGGCGTGAACTTCTGCGCCGCAGGCGAACCCTACTGGACTGTTGATACAGGTGGTTTCTTCATTGACTGGCAGCCTGAATTCTGGTTCTGGCGGGGTGGCTATTCCGACGGTTGCCGTGGCTTGACGGAAATGAATGCTCTGCAACCGGATCCGTCAGATTCAGGGTGCACCGATCCGGGATTCTGGGAGCTTTACACACGCTGGATGCAGTATGCGGCCTTTTTGCCGATGATGCGGTCACATGGAACCGATGCAGCGCGTGAAATTTGGCGGTTTGGAGACGAGGGTTCACCATTCTACGATGCGATTGCAGACGCGATCCGTCTCCGCTATCGGTTGCTACCCTATATCTATTCTGTTGCGGCTGCGGTGACCCAACGTGGGAGCGCGATCCTACGTGCAGTGGCGCTGGAGTTTCCGAGCGACCCTCGCACATACGAGATCGAGGACCAGTACTTCTTTGGTGCCTCACTCATGATCTGCCCGGTCGTGAGGCCAATGTATTTCGATGCCGGCTCAACGCCGCTGCGGGACCAGACACGGTGCCGTGACGTATATCTACCGCAAGGTGCAGACTGGTTCGACTTTGTGTCTGGCCGGCTGTATGCCGGTGGGAAAGTAATCACAGCTGATGCGCCGTTAGATAGAATACCGGTCTTTGTCCGTGCCGGGTCTATTGTGCCGATGACGCAGGCGATGCAGTTTGTGGATGAGGTGGTTGATGCTCCTTACAGCATTTGTGTGTACAGGGGCGCGGATACCACATTTATTTTGTATGAGGATGCAGGCGATGGATATGCATATGAACGCGGGGAATTCGTCGAGATTGAACTACTCTGGTCAGAGGACGCGGGCGAGTTGTTTATTGCGTCTCGCCGGGGAGTTTTTCCAACGATGGTCGTAGAGCGCGATCTGACCATCGAAATCTTCGATATCCATGGTTCTGAGAGTCATCGCGTGCGATATGCCGGTAAGGAACTCCGTATTCGGTCAACGAGATCAGGGAGATGAAGGTGGCGAAGGCAGTGCCTAGAGTGATGCGCAGCTTGGTTCGTTTATCTACTGCTGTGGCAGCTGCGCTTACGCTATCAATGTTCGCGATGGCGCAGAACAGAATCTCCGTCGGAGTAGTAACGATTGCCGTTTCACCCGCCGGCGACGATCATGCTGCGGGGACAATTGGGCATCCCTTTCGAACTCTTGAGCGAGCACAGGCGCAAGTGCGACTGGTGAATCGGGAACATGACGTTATCGTTCAGATTGGCGATGGCACGTACCGTCTGGCACACCCGTTGCGGTTCAGAACAGATGACGGCGGACGCAATGGCCATCGCGTGGAATGGGTCGCGGCCTATGGCGCCCATCCTGTGTTCTCCGGAGGGATTCCGGTGACGGGGTGGAAGCTGTTCGACGTGAAGCGCGGAATCTACGTCGCCCCAACGCCCGTGGGGCTGGATTCCAGGCAGCTTTGGGTGAACAACAAACTGATGAGCGTTGGCATGATCGAGATACCTCGATCGGATGTCGAATTTACGCGACGGGGAGTCGTCTTGCATGGACCGAGCTATGATTCTCTGAATAAGTTACCGGCACAGAATCGAATGGAACTTCGTGCAATAGGGTATTTCACTGAACGAATCGCGCCTGTGGCAAGTATTTCCGGCCGCGCACTTACAATGAAAGAGCCGGCGTGGGACAACAACTTGTGGGGTTACGACACAATTGAGAAACCATATCACCCGGAGCTGGCTCATTTATACCTTGCAAACTCGTTATCCTTTCTGACGCAGCCGGGGCAGTGGTATATCGATCCATCACGGGGCAAGCTTTATTTGATTCCGCCGCCCCGAGCGGATATACAACACATGGATGTGGAGCTCCCGCATCTTGCAGTCTTGATGACTATCGGTGGGAGTCTTGCGGCTCCCGTTGAGAATCTCACGTTCCGCGGACTTCGCTTCTCGCACACAACATGGCTTGGACCGTCGAGCGATGAGGGCTATGCGAGCCAGCAGAGTGGATCGTTCTTGGTCGGCAAGGCACTGGAGTACCCTTCGGATCCTCTGAAGATGTGCTCGGCGGGTTGTCCGGCGTTTGAAAGTGTCAGAAACGAGTGGAGTCAGATGCCCGCGTCGATTCAGGTGGACGCGGCTGAGCGCATTACCTTCGACGGTGACGTCTTTGCATATCTTGGACAATATGCACTGGGGATTGGCAACGATGCGGATGCTACGCTCATGGGCGTGGGTCTCGGTACAGGCGACATCACCGTATGGAAATGCGTCTTCACCGATATTGGCGGCGGTGCCATTCTCGCCGGCGGAGTGCGTCGAGACGCTCATCATCCGCGGAATCCACGCGAGACGAATCGGCAGCTCATCGTATGGGACAATCGTATTCGTTCTGTCAGCCAAGACTACTTGGACAATAGTGCCATTCTAAGCACATATGACGACGGTGCAGTTATCCTGCACAACGACATCTCTGACGTACCCTATGATGCGATCGACATTGGATATGGGTGGGGAATTCAGGATCCGGGCGGTAATCCAAACTATCGATTTCGCATGAACGGATACAAATGGCCACAAAACCCGATATACGATAATCCGACGACCCACCGCGACGTCGTCGTGGCGAATAACCGTATTCATGACGCAAAGAAGTTATTTCATGATGGTGGAGCGATCTATAACCTATCGGCCAGTCCAGGCACCCTGATTACAGAAAACTATATTTTCGATAATCACGAGCGAATCGCGCTCTATTTGGACGAAGGGTCCCGCTATATTACGGTACGAAGGAACGTGGTGGACGATCCAGATGGGGAGTGGCTGAACGTGAATACGGTGCATAGTGCATATCCAATGCGTATCTCGCCGGATAACACTGCTGTGTCCAACTGGCATAACAGTTCGCATACGGGAGGCATGTGGACCAATTATCAGAACAATCTCATAGTAGATGACCATCTTGTCACAGGCCAGATATGGCCGGCGGATGCACTAGAGATCATGAAGAGTGCGGGGATCGAGCCGAGAGTGGGACCGGTCGCTTATGGAGATGCTCAACGCGATGTGAAGCAGTAGTCGCAGCTGATGAAGTTTAGATGAAAAGGGCCGCCTCAAGGCGGCTTTCCAGTCATTGGAAGGTGTGGGCCTCGCCGTGATTGCATGACGTCTGCAGGCGAATGCTATATGCGCCGCCCGGAAGGCCAGGCGGTGGCATCGCAGGCAAGATGATATGAAGACCGCTGGACGTTTGCTGGACTGTAAGAGAGCGCGAATATCCAAGGAGTTGTGCTGCGCATACAGGCGCAGGAAGGTACGGGTTTCCGCGGAACAGGGTCTGCACGTCAAGTGCGCCGCCCGCAGGCCAGCCGAGCATGATCGCATAGGTGAGGTGTCCATCGGGTGACGAGGTAAACCGGATATCTTCGGCGGTGTAGCTTTGGATGTCTTTATTTTTCTGCCTTGAGTTAGCGAGTGCCCTGGTGGGACCCTCGCCGAAGATGGCAAATGGTCTGGTCCGGTAGATGGCCTCTCCGTTTACTCGAAGCCATGCGCCGATCTGTAACAGAACCGCCTGCGCCTGCGGTGGTATGGTGCCGTCGGCTTTGGGCCCGACATTTAGCAGAAGGTTGCCGTTCTTCGCCACTGTGTCGACCAATTGCTGAATCAGAGAAGGGGCGGTTCGGTACTCGTCGTTTTCGACATAGCCCCAGGAGTGTACCGAAATCGATGTGTCGGTTTGCCAGGGCAGCAGGCGCAACGTATCGAGCTTTCCTCGCTCGATGTCGAGCGTAGCGACGTTCGGAGGCATCGCCTCTTCTTTGTAGGTGAGAACGGGCCGCCGATTCCACTGAGCGGAGCGGTCATAGAAGTACGCGGCAAACTGTTGGAGGTAAGGCTTGAATGCGGGCTGTCCGATCCACCAATCAAAGTAGATGAAATCCGGATGGTACTTGTCGACCAGCTCAGTCGACTGAGCAAGCCATCGATCCAAGAACTGCTTGTCGGGGGGCAGCCAGATTTCGAGATGACTGGGATCAGGTTGCCTGGTTAGATCGGCGGCCTCATTGGCACCTGGCAACGACATGGGTTCTGCGGGACCGTAGAGCCAATCGGTCTGTGGGGTTCGGTCACGCACATCGGATGGAATCGCGTTGCCGACCCCATACCACCACCAGTGCTCCGCAGTGTGGGATGAGACGCCAAAATGAAGCCCGCGCGCGCGCGCCGCTGCAGCGAGCTCTCCGACGACGTCTCGATGGGGGCCCATCGCCAGTGCGTTATAGGGCGTCATGGCAGACGCATACATCGCAAATCCGTCGCAGTGCTCGGCGACGGGAACGATATAGCGTGCGCCGGATTGTACGAGGAGATCGATCCATGCGGATGGGTCAAAGTGTTCGGCCCGGAACAATGGGATGAAATCCTTGTAACCGAAATTCTCCAGCGAGCCATGAGTAGCGATCTGATGCTCGTAGGCCCTGTTGCCCGGGATATACATGTTGCGGGAGTACCACTCATTTCCGAATGCCGGAACGGAGTAGACGCCCCAGTGGAGAAAGATGCCGAACTTGGCGTCCCGAAACCAATCGGGAGTTCGGTAGGCGGCCAGCGAATCCCAGCTGGCATGGAAGGGGACGGAGCGACGCGAAAGTGCGATTTCAGCGCGAACCTTGGCGTCCTGACGGGCGATATTGGCGACGTAGTCGGGTGGGGTCGGCGTTTGCGCCTTGAGGGCAGGCACGACCAGGCACAACGAGAGAAACAAGTTGAATTTCACGGCGACACGATAACAGAGAGCAGGGTAGTTTGTTAGCAGGATGAATCGAAGCTGTAAGAGAACGCTCTGTTGTATGGTTTTTGGGCTGTGGATAGGCTCCGCTGCAACCGGGATTGCGGCGCAGAGGGACAAATGGCGTCTAGGTGATCTGCGGTGTGACGCCGCACAGACCTCGCTTGCTGTCTCCGATGTGCACCCGCAACTAAGTTGGCAGTATCTCGGCAGCGGGCCAGCGGATCTGGTCCAAACGGCCGCACGCGTCGTCGTGGCGCGCACGGAGGCGAAGGCAGCCCCAGGCAAGGATAGTGCCTGGGATAGCGGCTGGCTCAACACAAGCGATCTTTCAGTGCGCTATGGCGGCCCCGCGCTGCTTCCGGGGACGAGCTATTGGTGGCGAGTCGAGACGAAGAGCCGTGGCGGCGAGCTGGCGCGCAGCGGCGTTGCGGAATTTAGATTGGCGACCTCGGATTGGACCGCGAAGTGGATTGCTGCTCCATGGAGCACGGAGCGCGATGGCGCGGAGGCGGACGGAAGCCGCCCCATGCCCATATTCCGTCGCGAGTTCGTTCTCCGCGAGAAGCCTGTCGAAGCCATACTGCGAATTGCAGGGCTGGGTCAGTGGCAGGCTACGCTTGGCCACGCTGATCGCGTGATGGCGGTTGAGCCGGCAGGATTGCATGGGGCGTGGACGGACTACAGGAAGACGGTGGCCTATGACACAGTCGATGTGACGGCAATGCTCGGCAGCGGCAGCAACGTGCTGGCGGTCTTGCTGGGCAACGGTATGTATAACGTGCAGCGGACGCCTCTTCCTGAAGTAGCACGCGGCTCAAGATATACGAAATTTACGGGAAGTTCTGGCGTGCCCAAGTTGATTGCGGAGCTTCGGGTTCGATATGCCGACGGTCGCATCCAGACTGTCGATTCGGACGGTCAATGGAAGGTCGCGCGCGGTCCTGTCGTCTTCGACTCGACCTATGGCGGAGAGGACTTTGATGCGCGCCGCGAGCAGCCCGGCTGGAACCATCCGCACTTTGACGATAGTGCGTGGACTGCCGTGCAGATTGTCGATGGGCCGGGAGGAACGTTGACACCCTCTATGGCACCTCCAGTTGGCGAACATGAGCTGTACCCGCCCGTAAACAGGACCGATCTGGGACATGGTCGCGTTGTCTTCGATCTTGGCCAAAATTTTGCCGGTATCGTTCGCATTCGAGTCAAAGGGCCAGAGGGCGCGATTCTCCGTCTGACGCCTGGCGAGCTGCTCGATCCTGCCGGGACAGTAAGTCAGGCGACGTTTCATGGACCGATGTGGTGGAGTTATACGTTACGCGGTGACAGTACAAGCGAGACATGGGAGCCACCGTTTGGCTACGGCGGATTTCGCTATGTGCAGGCCGAATGGATGCCGGGGCCGGGAATGGCCGCAGCGAAGGAGGCCCCGCCACGCGCTGGTCTGCTGCTGAGCCTGGTCGGGGTTGCGGAGCACTCGAATGCTCCTGAGACCGGATCGTTTGTGAGCTCCAGCGAGATGTTGAACCGTATTCATGCGCTGATCGTGGCCGCGATGCACAACAATGAGATGAGCCTTCTTACAGATTGTCCAGAACGCGAGAAGCTGGGCTGGCTGGAACAGACGCACCTGCAGGCACCGAGCTTGATGTTCAACAATGACCTGCAGATGTTGTTCCGCGCGCAGGACCGCAACATGGCGGACGCGCAGAAACCGGATGGGATCGTCCCGACGATCGCTCCGCAGTACACCCACTTTGGTCCGAAGAACCCGATCTTCGATGATTCACCAGAGTGGGGATCGGCAAGTGTGCTGGAGCCATGGTGGGCTTATACGTTCTATGGCGATAAGGCGGAGCTCGCACGTGACTATCCGATGATGCAAGCGTACGTGCATGCGCTGTCCGGGAAAGCGACCGACGGTATTGTCGCGTATGGCCTGGGCGACTGGTACGACATCGGTCCGGGAGCGCCAGGCTTCGAAAAGAATACATCCCTCGGGGTCACAGCGACGCTGATGCTCTATGAGGATACGGTTGCGATGCAGCAGATTGCGTCGGTGCTTGGACACGCGGACGATGCGGCGACCTACGACGCTCTAGCAGGAAAGACGGCTGCGGCGTTCAATCGCAGATTTTGGGATGCTGCTCATGGATGGTATGACCGTGGCAGTCAGACGGCGAACGCTATGCCTCTTGCCCTTGGGATTGTTCCGTCAGATCGCCGTGATGCCGTGCTGGCGCACCTCGTGGCAGACATCCGCGCACACAAGGATCACGTCACGACGGGTGAGGTGGGATATCCGTACCTATTGCGTGCATTGGCGCAGAATGGCGAGGGCGATCTCATCCTAGCCATGATGTTGTGCAAGGATCCTCCGAGTTATGGTTCTCAACTGGAGGCCGGCGCCACTGCGCTCACCGAGGCCTGGGATGCGAACCCGCACAATAGCCAGGACCACTTCATGCTTGGCAGCGCAGAGCAGTGGTTCTATCGGCGGCTCGGCGGAATGAATATTGATTTGTCGCGAACGAATCCAGCGGCCCGTCTGACGATTCAGCCGATTGCCATTGCTGGTCTGGATTGGGTGCGATGCGGCTTTGCCTCGGAGTTTGGGCATGTGGAGAGCGACTGGAAGCGCGAAGGGAAGATGGTGCACTATTCGATCACGGTGCCGGACGGCGTGCAGGCGATGATTGTGCTGCCGGCAAAAACAGTTGCACAATCCGGAGCGGAAACGGTGGCAAACGATCGAACGCAATCGGTCTTCCGTGTAGGTCCCGGGTCGTGGAGATTCATGGCTCCAGCGGACTAGGACCGCCGTATCTATCACCAGGGCTTCGAACGGGCCACCGCAACTCCGCGAACCTCATTGGGATAGTTCCCAGATACGGCGCAGTAGAAATGATAGAGCGCGCCGTCGTGGTAAATGACACACGGCTTGTGCGCGAAGGTTTCATCGATAGAGCCTGGTGCCCCGACGTCGATGAGCACGCCAGGGACTTTCGTGAAGTGGAAGGGATCGGAGCCAAGTGCAAGCAGCTCACGCGCGCGTCCCGGCCGCGTATACGGAAAGCCGAAGTAGAACATGGCGTACTCTCCGTCATGAGTGACGACATATGGATTGGAGGCGAAGCGTGCGTCATCGCTATTGTGGGGCCCGTTGCGCAGGATGGGATTGCCAGCGAAACGGGTCCAATGAATCAGGTCGCGCGAGGTCGCGACACCAGTCTGCTCACGCCATCCGCCGCCTTGGTCCTTCGGCAGCGGATCGGTCTTGGCGTTGTAGTAGAGATAAAAGGTTCCATCATGGCCGAGCAGCAGGTCGGGGCGGTAGAGACCGCCGTGCTCCCATGGAGCACCGTCCTGAGGGTACAGAATCGGTTCGGTCAACTCCCAATGAAAGAGGTCGTCGGAGGTTGCCAGGCCGATCACTGCGGCACCTGTCTCATATCCAGCGCTAGGGTAGGCATTCCACGCGGCCAGGTAGCGGCCCTTGTGCTTGAGCGCTTCCCCGTGTCCGTGAAGTCGCTTGTCACGGAGGATACTGCTGATCGCAAGATTGTATTTTGTCCATCGCGTATGCGGATTGCGTGGACCCACCAAGGCTTCACGCTTCCAATGGAGCAGATCGATGGAGCTGGCAAGTCCGGTTTGATAGCCAATCCCGTCATAGCCGATGTAAAGCATCCAGAAGCGTCCCTGCGCGCGGAAGACGATCGGATCATCCACTGAGCGCTCGTCGAAGTCTCCGTGCTTGCCTGTGCCGCGCAGCAGAAGATCGGGATACTTGTAAGGCGTTCGGTACGGAGCGACGGGGTCCTCCGACGCATTGACGAATGGTTCGAGAACTATGGCGGCGGGGAGTCCTAATGCTGACTGTACGAATCGTCTGCGACTAAGCGCCATCTTCACTCCTCGGGAACGAGCACAGCTACGCCTTGAGGTGGCAAGGCGACAGTGGTTGTCGCAAGTAAGGAAGTATGCACGGAGATGGTCGCGGATTGAGCGAGCAGGTTGTGATAGTGAGCGGGGATTGTTATGGGTGTAGAAACGCTATTGTGATTAATCACGATCAGCACACGTCGTCTTCCGTCCGGACTCTCGCGCGCGCAAAACTCTACTCCGAGCGGAGGCGGATGGTTTGACTCTATTCCTGCGGCAAGCGCTGCATGCCGCAGAATGTCCGCCAACATCTCATCGTCGGGTAATGTGCCCAGATACGAGATCGTTCCCTTGCCGAGCGATCGGGTCACCATCGCAGGTTGATGATCCAGCCATCCGGCGGGGTCGGCATAGACAAGATCAAGCTGCACATTCGTTGCCGAAGGGGCGAGAGCTTCAGCCCAAATATTGGCTGTTCCGGAGATCGGAGTCTCGGCGCCGCCCATCTTTGCCGGACGCATTAACTTCACGGTGTGATCCAGCGCATAGTACTGAATGACCTTCGCGCCCAAGGCGGCTACCAGGGAACCCGGCTGGCGTTGCGGATTCAGCGCATCAAACTGGTCCTTCATACCGGAACGTGGGCCCAGCAGCAGGTGGCCTCCGGCTTCAACCCATGCCCGGAGCTTCTGCGCCAGCCTGTCATCGATGACGTTAAGCGACGGAGTGACCAATAGCTTGTAACTGCTTAGCGGAGATCGCAATGGATCAATGATGTCGATGGCATGGCCAGTAGATTCTGCGATTCGATCGAGGGGTGTGTAGAAGCGCTGCAGTACTGTTTCCTGGTTGTACTCGCGTGTGTGGAGCTGGAAATCGATAGCCCAGCGCGAATCGTAGGTGTGCAGCAGAGCTATATCCGCTTGCGGAGATGTGCCCGCGAGTGCGGAGCTTGCCTTTACGAATTCGGCTCCGATCTGCTGAATCTCGGGGTAGATGGGGTTCGGCTCGCCGTCGGGGCCGACGATCGCGCCATGATATTGCTCCTGCCCGTTGAGTGCAGAGCGCCACTGCCAGTAGAGAACTGCGTCGGCACCATGGCCGACCGTTTGCCACGCCAAGGCCCGAGTCTCTCCGGGCGCGAGCGAGTTGTTGACGGGCGACCAATTTACGGAGCCGGGTTCCGTCTCCATCACCCAGAAGTTCTGTCGCTTCCAGCCACGGACGAAGTCGTTGAGCATCGCGTTTTTTGGCGCATCGAGATGACCCTCGCCTACATAGTCATCCCAGCTGGCCAGATCCAGGTCGGCGGTGATCGCATAGTGGTCCCAGTTGTCGGACCAACCGAGCCCGCCAATGTTGGTTGTGATGAACTGTCGAGAGCTGATCAAGGGACGAAGAACGTCGATCTGATTGCGTTGAAAGCTACGCCACATGGCCGTGACAAAGTGTTTATGTTCGAGCAGAAGGCCGGGATTTCCGTGGCTTGACTCCATGGGAATCTGCGACCACGCCGTATATGTTTCGGACCAGTAAGCCGTTGTCCAATGTTGATTGAGATTGGCGAGCGTCTTGTACTTATTCCGGAGAAATTGCTGGAAGAGTGCGCGGGTATGAGGGTCGAAGCTCTCGTCTGTATATTCGTTGCCGATCTGCCAGCCAATGACATTTGGGTTGTGGCCATAACGAAGCGCAAGCTGGCGGACGATTTCGGCACAAAAACGGCGATAGAGCAGGTTGGCATAGTTGAACTGGCGGCGGTCGCCATGTGCACCACGAACGCCGTCCTCGTCCACGCGTAGTGTCTCTGGGTATCGCTGCGTAAGCCAGGCGGGAGGTGCGTCGGTGGGTGTGCCGATTACGACAGCGATGTGGTGTCGTGCTGCGAGTGCAATTGCACGGTCGAGCCACGCGAAGCTGTAGTGGCCTTCGAGGGGTTCTTCAGTGGACCACGCAAACTCTCCAATCCGCACTATGTTGAAGTGTGCCTGCTCCATCAGTGCAAGATCTTTATCCCACCGTGACTCCGGCCACTGTTCGGGATACCATGCGGCCCCAATGCGCAGGGGAGCAATTACAGCAGGAGTTTCAGCGATCATGCCGAGCGGGCATACCGCGGCCAGCAGTAACGCCCAACATGGTATTCGAAGAGATCGCGGCGAAATAACCAAGTCCATTAATTGCTCTCACTCAGCATATTGTGTTGCATCCCCCGCGTCATTAGCAGCATGGCTGGTTCCGCTATGCGGTTCACGCCAGCTTCGCAAAGAGGGCGGCAGTACACGAAAGAGAACCGCCAGGCAACGCAGAGCTTTACTTCGCGGCCGTACTCACGATAGAAGAGGCAACGCTGCATGTTGGAGCATGTCGAGTGGAGCAGCGGAGAGCGCGACCGGTTGGTGTCGCAACTTTGTTCAGATCGTAAGTGCACGATTTCTGTTTGGCGTCGGCGCGGCGGGTGCGTATCCGAACATTGCGGGTGCTATCTCACGCTGGTTTCCACGCCGCGAACATGCTGGCGCGCAGGGATTTGTGTGGGGTGCGATCGCCGGCATGGTTCTGATTGCGGCAGTTCTCTTCGTCCGGGTGAGCTGCTCGCGGGGCCTTGCGAATGTATAGCCTCTTGCGCGAAAACCTGATACGACAAGTTCCGTCCCGCACTATCGGGTGGCCTCTTCCGGAAAGAGAGTTGGTTGCGGTGCGAGCTGCCCGAGTTGCGCTTTAGCTGAGCGGGGTTGAACAAGCCCCAGGGGCTCAATGGACTGGATGGCGCGGCGCGGAATGAAGAGGCGCTGCGTGTTGGCGCGAGTATCCGGCGGGATAAGAAAGAGTCCCTGTGACTCCGCGAGGGCCTCGAGGAGGACTGCGTTGACCTGAAGCAGGCCTTCGAGGACGTCGCCGTCGGTGAAGTGGAGTCGAACCCACAGGCCTTCGGTGCGGGGGCGCGCGGAGAAGCGGCGGCGGTCGAGACGCTCAGGTGCGGTGGGATCGGTGAGATTGAAATCGCGAACGTAGGCGACCCATTTGATCTGGCGGAGGGGCAGGGGGCTGACGCGGGCGGCCGTGTCGATGAGCTCGATCTGGCCCTCGTGGGCCGGATGGTCTTGCGGAAGGTATCCCCAGGAAAGCTGGTCGCCGAAGCGGCGGACGATGACTTTTTTCCGCGCGGAGCTCATCGTTGGCTCACCTCAGGCGATTGTCGCACGCGGAAATGGCGCAGAAAGTGTGCAGGGGCGCTTTTCTGTTGTACAATTGGGAGTTACTTCGGGTGGCCGCGTCACTCTAAACGACTGAAGAATATAGACTTAGCTTCGGTCGATTCCGCCACCCGCTGGAGTTTAAGCAAGGCGATGGCCGATTACATCTACCTCCTTGAGACTCGGCTAAGCCCAGCCCAGCGGGAGGCTCTAAAACACGTTCGCGACGTCGCCCGGGCGAAGGGCATGACGGTATTTCTGGTGGGCGGGGCCGTACGTGACCTGACGAACGGCACGGCGATCCGCGACCTGGATGTCTCGATTCAGGGGAATGCCCTGAAGCTGAAGAGGGATCTGGAGAAGGCCGGTGGACGGGTAGTGGGGTCCAATGAGCCGTTCCAGAGCCTTTATCTGACGTTTCCGAGCGGGGTGCGGGTCGAGGTGGGCTCGACGCTGGCCGTCAGCTATCCGAAGCCGGGCAAGCCGGTGACGAAGCCGGCTGGGATTCTGGACGATCTGCGCAGCCGCGACTTTACAGCCAATGCGATGGCGATCTCGCTGAACGAGGGGTCGTATGGGTTGCTGATGGACCCGCTGAACGGTGTGGCGGACATCGAGAACCGGGAGTTGCGGCTGGTCTCGAACTACGGGTTTATCGAGGATCCGGCGCGGATGATCCGCGGCGCACGGCTGAGTGCTCGCTTCGGCTGGACGATGGAGGAGCGGACGCAGCAGCGGTACGACACAGGGAAGGCTGAGGGGTACATCTCGGCGCTGAGGCCGTGGGAGAAGAGCTACGAGCTCGAGGAGATCTTCCATGAGGAGGATCCGCTGCGGATTCAGCGGCGGCTGGAGGCTGAGGGCTGGAGCAAGGTGCTGTTTCCGGGCTGGACGGCGGCCAAGGCGAACGAGAACGAGATCGAGAAGCTGCGCGATACGGCCGGCCAGCTGAATGTGATGGGGATCTATGCGGACTCGTCCGCTGCGCTGTTTCCGCTGCTGACCGCGAAGCTCGGCGGCAAGGAGACGACGGCGCTGAAGAAGGCGTTTGCGCGGCCGGGCTTTGTCGAGGAGATTGAATCCATCGAGAAGCGGACGAAGGAGTTCGCGGCGCAGTTTACGAGCAAGGCGAATGCGGCGCCATCGGATGCGTGGAAGATGATCTATGCGGCGGACCCGGAGGCGGTGCTTGCGCTGGCCTATGGATCGAAGGTGGCCGCGGTTCAGCAGAAGTTCAAGTTGTTCTTCAGCGAGTGGCCGCAGGCCCGGGTGAAGATTCCGTATCCACTGATGCAGGAGATGCGAATTACGCCTGAGATCGCCGGCTACAATGAGCTGCTGGAGAAGCTGTTTTTCGCGATTATGGATGCGAAGCTGGAGACGCCGGAGCTGCAGCGGGCGTTTCTGGAGCCGTATTCGCCCCCGGCGCCACCCCCTCCGCCGAATCTGCGGCGCCGGCCGGCGAAGCGGGAGAGCAAGGCGGCGAAGAAGGCTCCGAAGGCGGCAGCAGCGGCTGCGGCGGGAGCGGAGACGGTGCAGATTGCAGCCTCGGCGGGTGGGGCGAAGCCGGGTGCGAAGGCCGCGGCCGGACAGAAGCAGGCCCCTGGCGCCGTACCGGCTGCCGGGACGAAGAAGGCGGCGGTGGCTGCCCCTGTAAAGGGTGCGGCAAAGCCGGTGGCTCCGAGCGCGGCAAAGGCAGCGAAGACGCCGGTGAAGAAGGCGGTCAAGGCCGTCGTCAAGGCGAAGCCGAAGGCTCCGGCAAAGAAGGCTGCGCGGCCGATGGCAAAGACCGCGGCAAAACGGAAGCCTGTTGTGGCCAAAGCGGCAGCGAAGAAGGTCAAGCCGAAAGTGCCCGCGCGGCGGCCGGCTTCCGCAAAGCACGCCGCAAAGAAGGCCGCGCCAGCCAAGAAAAAGGCGGCTGGAAAGAGTTCGAAGAAGGGCAGCCGCCGATAGGTTCCGCGCTGCCTGCCGGATACCCCCCCTTATTTTGCACAAAGTCTTCAGATCATTTGAGTTAGCTCCGGACTTCACTTGCGCTTCAGGGGCCGCATTCGCCGCGAGCTCTTGAGGGACAGAGGGTGGACCCGGGTACCGTGGACAGGTTTCGTGATGAGAAAGAGGCGGGGCCGGCCGGGCGACGAAGCCGCGACACGCGCCCTTAAACTGCAAGGCCCGGCGCTGGGCCGGGCGGGAATGCTTTCTGTTTCTATTATACGAGGGGTGTCAAGCGAGGGCGGCTCTATGAACTGGGCCGGGTGTCGCCCGGGCGTTTCCCTCAGGGGCTGAAGCCCCGGTTTTCTGGCGGCCTCTATGGCACGGCTGAAGCCGTGCCCCTTCAAAACAGGCCGAACTGGCCGGTGCCCGGAGGGATCAACAGCAGATTCCCTGCGGGAATGACAGAAAGAAAGGCAACGGCAAGGACAACAGCAGAGGCAAGAGCAAAGACAACTTCAAATGCGGGGATCCTTCGCTTCGCTCAGGATGACAAGCAGAAGCAAACGCAGATTCTCTGCGGGAATGACAAAAAGAAGGGCAACGGCAAGGACAACAGCATATCCTTCGCTACGCTCAGGATGACAAATCGGGGGCTGGCTGACGTTTTGGGGATTACTCGCGGCTGAAGCTTCGGGATTACTCGCGGCTGCGCTTGCGGACTTCGATGCTGAGGCGCTTGATCTTCTGATTGAGGGTGGAGAGCGGAACCCGGAAGTACTCGGCGGCATCGGTCTGGTTCCAGTTGCAGCGCTCCAGACGATCGGCGATGATGCGGCGCTCGATGTCTTCCATGACGTCGAAGAGCGAGGAGTCGGGGCGCTGTTCGAGGAGCGTGGTGGAGTAGGTGTTGCCGCGGAGCTGGCTGGGAAAAAGCTCCGGACTGATGTGCGGGCCGTTGGAGAGGACGACACAGCGCTCGATGACGTTCTCAAGCTCGCGGACGTTGCCGGGCCACTCGTATTCCATGAGGATGCGGAGGGCCTCGGGGGTGAGCTCGGGGGTGGGGAAGCCGTTCTCTTCGGCGTAGAACTTGAGGTAGTGCGTCGCGAGCAGCGGAATGTCTTCCTTGCGATTACGCAGCGGCGGAAGCTCGAGGGAGATGACGTTGAGGCGATAGAAGAGGTCTTCGCGGAAGCGGCCCTCTTTGACGGCCTGCTGCAGGTTGACGTTGGTGGCGGCGACGATGCGGACGTCGACCTGAATCTCCTGCGTGCTGCCGAGACGCATGAAGCGGCGGTCCTGCAGGACGCGGAGAATTTTGGCTTGCATGTCGATGGACATGGTGCCGATCTCGTCGAGGAAGAGCGTGCCCTGATCGGCGACCTCGAAGAGGCCTTTCTTGGCGGCGACGGCGGAGGTGAAGGCGCCGCGCTCGTGGCCGAAGAGGGTGGACTCGAGGAGATCGGAGGGGACGGCGCCGGTGTTGACCGGGATGAAGGGTTTGTCGCGGCGCGGCGAGTTGGCGTGGATGGCCTTGGCGATGAGCTCCTTGCCGGTGCCGCTCTCGCCCTGGATGAGGATGGTGGAGCGGCTGGGCGCGACCTGAGCGACGAGGTCGAAGAGGCGGAGCATGATGTCGCTCTTGCCGACGATGTTGGAGAAGGAGTAGCGCTGCTTGAGGGTGCGCTTGAGGTGAACAACCTCGCGCTCGGCCTGCTGACGGCCGATGGCGACGCGAATATCGGCGAGCAGCTTCTCGTTGTCCCAGGGCTTCTGGATGAAGTTGGAGGCGCCGGCGCGGATGGCGTCGACCACGTTGCCTACAGTGCCGTAGGCGGTGATCATGATGATCGGAAGCTCGGGCGCGAGGCTCTTGATGCGCGGCAGAAGATCGATGCCGCTCTCGCCAGGGAGCGCGAGGTCGAGCAGGAGAAGATCGTAGTTGTGGCGGGTGAGAAGGTCCATGCCGGCGGGACCGTCGGCGGCGAGGCCGACGCTGAAGCCTTCAAGGGTGAGCAGGGTCTCGAGCGAGTCGCGGATGCCGGCTTCGTCGTCGACGATGAGGATGCGCGCGCTGCCGGGAGGTGCGACGTGTGAGTTGGGAACAGGTAGTTGTGTCGTGACGGTGCTGCTAGACATGCACAACCTTTCCTTCATCGAACGGACCGGCGCTGCCGTTTCCCGTTGCGAGAGCGGCCGACGCGGGCTCGGCGGCGGGGAAGGCTACCTCGAAGGTCGTGCCTTCGCCGACGGTGCTCGAGACGTCGATGGTACCGGCATGCTCCTGCACGATGCCGTAGGTGACGGCGAGGCCGAGGCCCGTGCCTTTGCGATGACCCTCGGCGGGGCTGCTCTTGGTGGTGAAGAAGGGATCGTAGATGCGGCGAAGGACGGTTTCCGGCATGCCTACTCCATTATCCTCGACGCGCAGGCGGACGCCAGTGGGCGAGCCGAGGGTGGAGATGCGAATGCGACCGTCGGGACGACCCTGCAACGCGTCCTTGGCGTTGAGCACGAAGTTGACCAGGACCTGCTGCAGCTTGCCGCGGTTGCCGGAGATGGCGGGAAGGTCGGGAGCGAGCGAGGTGAGGACCTCGATCTTTGCGGAGCGGAGCTGGTGCTCGAGCAGAAGGGCGGTCTCGCGGACGATGGCGTTGAGATCGACGCGGCTGAAGTCGACCGAGCCCATGCGCGAGAAGTTGAGCAGGCCGTTGACGATCTCCGAGGCGCGGAAGGTTTGTTGGGTGATCTTTTCGAGCACGGGCTGGAGACGCGCGTTGGTTGCCTCGTCGGCGGCGAGCTGACTGCCGGCCTGCTTGCTCAGCTGCTTGCTTAGCATCTGGGCGTAGCTGGAGATGACGGCGAGCGGCGTGTTGACCTCATGCGCGACGCCGGCGGCAAGCAGGCCGATGGAGGAGAGCTTCTCGGACTGGGTGAGCTGCGCCTCCATGTTGATGCGGTCGGTGATGTCGTCGACGATGACGATCCGGCCGACGGCCTGGAAGTCGCGGTTGAGCAGCGGAGCGATGGTGATGTTGGCGGTGCGGAGCTCGGCGGAGGGCGTGGTGAGGCGGAACTGGTAGAGCGTGGAGACGCCCTGCTCGCTGCGCACGCGGTCGAACTCGGCGAGGAACTCGGCGGGGAAGACGTCGGTGAGCAGGCGGCCGATGGCTTCAGCGCGCGGCGTGGCGTACATGACCTCCATCTGCGCGTTCCAGCTCTCGATGCAGTCGTTGAGATCGACGGCGAAGACGCCGACGGAGATGGACTCGACGATGTTCTCGTTGAAGTCGTGGAGGCGCTCGTACTCGGAGACCTTCTGCTCGAGGCGGCGGTAGAGCTGCGCGTTCTGGATGGCGATGCCGATGTAGCCGGCGAGCGACTCGAGCAGGGCCATGTCTTCGCTGGAGAGGAAGTCGCCGTCGACGGTGCGGCCGAGGCCGAGGACGGCGACGGTGGTCGAGCCGACGCCCTGGTGACGCGCAGCGCGACAGGCGATGTAGTAGTTCAGATCGAGCGTGTACGCGGTCTGGCGCTGCGATTCGGGAAGGCGCAGAAGAGCGTTGGGCGACTCGAAAAAGATGTGGCCGGCGGCGCCGAAGAGGTGGTTGCCGGCATCGGGTGTGTCGAAGCTGAGGAAGCCGAGATCGAGCGGAGCGGAGGACTGAATGGCCGAAGAGAGGCCGTGCGAGGCGACGAGCGAGAAGGCCTGCGGCGGCGTGAGATCGTCGGTGGCGAGAAAGACGGCGACGCGCGTGATGCGCAGCGTCTGCGGCAGCTTTTCGACGATGGAGTTGACCAGCGTGGGGAGATCGGTCTGGGCGTTGAGGTCGCGGCCGAAGCGGATGAGGGTCTCGCGATAGTCGAGGCGCTTGGGATCGAAGACGCGGTCGACCCAGGATTGAATCCAGCGCTTGAGGGGATCGAAGAGCAGGCCGGTGATGATGATGGCGGCGATGAGGCCCCAGGTGCCGAGACCGGAGAAGCGCGTGTGCACGACCTCGGCCGAGAAGGCGATGACGGTGAAGTAGACGCCGACGAGCGCGGCGGTGACGAGCGTGTAGGTGACGCCGCGCTTGAAGATGAGATCGACGTCCATGAGACGGTAGCGCACGATCGCCCAGCTGAAGGTGAGAGGGAGAAGGATGAGCGAGAGGACGGCGATCTTGACCAGCGCGCCGGGAGTGTTCGCGTCCAGCAGGAACGGGATCACATAGAACGCGGTGAACGGCACGACGGTGAGGACTGTGCCGCGCGAGAGCCATTTGAGCTGCTGGCGCTGCAGCGGCTGCTGCTCGCGGCGGTAGCGGACCCAGAAGACGATGGCCGCGATGATGTAGTAGCCGGCGAGGTAGGCGTAGTCAATCTGGTCGAGGCGGTGCTGCAGGCGCTCGGTGGCCGACCAGTGTTCGAGCGAGAGGTAGCGGAGAAGGACGAGGATGGCGCCGGGGATGTAGAGCAGGCCGTAGATGAGGCCGCTGCGGCGGCGGCGCTGGCGCTCGCCGGAGAAGCTGAGGGCGAAGTGGAGAAACAGTGCGGGCTGGAGTGCCGTGGCCTGCACGTTGGCCCAGTAGATGGCGAGGTCGAGTCCATCGAGTGCGCCGGTGTACTTGAAGGCGTAGAGGATGAACGACATCAGACAGAAGACGAAGAAGTGCGTGGATTTGGGCGCGGTCCAGCGCCGGAAGAGGACGTAGAGGCCGATGGCGAGGTAGATGAGAGCGATGAGCCGCATGACCTGGTGGTCGGTGCGGTCGGCGGGCTCGAGGATGACGCCGATGTCGAGCGCGGCGGGCTTGACGGAGCTGGGGGTCTTGCGGAGCAGCGAGTAGACGGCGTGGGACCAGGTGCCGCTAAGATTGATCTCGCGCTCGGCGGTGGCGACGCGGGGCGTGGGAACGCCGTTGATGGCGGTGAGGATGTCGCCTTTGCGGATGCCGGCGCGCTCGGCTGGGGTGTCGGAGGGGACGATGTAGGCGAGCAGGCCGCCGCGGCTCTCGATCCAGCGGGCGCCATCGGTGGGGGCCTGGTAGGTGTTCTCCTGGACGAGGTTGGCGGCGGCCAAGCCACAGGCGGCCAACGTCACGATGGCGAGAAGCACAGCCAGCAGACGAGTTTGGGAGCCGCTTCTCACAGGGACACTCTTATTTCGTGGAACAGCTGTTATCTATGTAAGCAACTGAGCTGCCAAAGACATCGATCCGGGAATAGGCTAACCGGATACTGCTGGAGCGAGATAGCTGCATAAAATCATAGAGGACTATGGGTTTCGGGAGCACAGCATCCATTTTGCCGCATCCAGAGTGATTCTGCATCTCCAGTTGGCTTGACCCTCGGGCGTAAGTGCTGTGAACTGGGAGAATCATGGTTGATTTACGGCAAAATGCCGAGGCTCGTTCCATTCTGGAGCGGGACGCGGAGTACCTGCTCCCTGTGTATGCGCGCTACCCGGTGGTGATGGAGCGGGGGGAGGGGGTGTTCCTGTTCGATAGCTCGGGGAACCGCTATCTGGACCTGATGGCGGGGCTGGGGGTGAATGCGCTGGGGCATGCGCATCCGCGGATGGTGGCGGCGATGGCGGACCAGGCGGCGAAGGTGGTGCATCTGTCGCCGCAGTATGCGAGCCGGTATCCGGGCGAGCTGGCCGAGCGGCTGTGTGGGCTCTCGGGGATGAAGGGAGTGTTCTATTCGACCGGAGGGTCGGAGGCGGTGGAGGGCGCGCTGAAGCTGGCGCGGACGCATGCGCGGCAGAACTTCCGGCATCCGAAGCACGGGATTGTGGCGCTGAAGAACTCGTACCACGGGCGGACGTATGGGTCGCTGTCGGTGACGGGGCAGGAGAGGTACCGGATGGACTTTGGGCCGGGGCTGCCGAACGTGAGCTTTGTGGAGCGCGAGAGTGTGGAGCAGCTGCGCGCGGCGGTGAAGGACGATACGGCGGCGGTGTTGATGGAGCCGCTGCTGGGCGAGGGCGGCGTGCATGTGCTCTCGGATGGGTTTCTGGCCGAGGCGCGGCGGCTGGCGGATGCGCATGGAGCGCTGCTGATTCTGGATGAGATTCAGACCGGGCTGGGACGGACGGGCGAGTGGTTTGCCTCGACGCACAGCGGTGTGCGGCCGGATATTTTGATTCTGGGCAAGCCGCTGGGCGGAGGTATTCCGCTGAGCGCCATCCTGGTGAACGAGACGCTGTTCGACGCATTCGGCGTGGCGAAGCATGGGAGCACGCTGGGCGGAAGTCCGTTTGCGTGCAGGCTGGGGTTGGAGTTTCTGCAGATCGTCGAGGATGAAGGCTTGCTGGAGCGGGTGCGCGATACGGGAGCGTATCTGCTGCAGGGGTTGAAGGAGATTGCGAGCGCGCTGGGCGGCGGCGTGGAGGCGCGCGGCAAAGGATTATTGCTGGGGCTGGATATCGGCAAACCGGCGCGGCCTGTGGTCGAGCAGGGATTGGCGGAGGGCTTCCTGCTGAATGTGGTGCAGGGCAATGTGCTGCGGTTTCTTCCGCCGTATCTGCTGGAGCGGAAGCATGTGGATGCGGTGATGGAGCTGCTGCATCGGCTGCTGCTGGGTGGTGGGACGAGCGCGCAGCGTAAGGAGACGCTGATGCCTGCGGCGGTTTAGTGGGCTGGCCCGCTGGTTTTGAGGCTTCGTGAGGTCCGTCTGAATTCAGCTTGCAGCGAGATGTCCGGTGATCCGGACAAAATGCGGGGATCCTTCCCCTTCGCAATGCTCAGGGTCAGGATGACAACCAAAGCAACAGCAGATTCCCTACGGGAATGACAGCAAGAAAAGCAGACGTTAGGTCGGCGATTGAAGGCCGAACTCGTCTTCGAGCCAGGAGCGCAGAGCGGCGGTCATGCGGTTGAGTTTTGGTTCCGGTGAGGAGGGGATTCCGGCGAAGAAGTGGTCGGCGCCCTCGATGAAGAGAATGCGTTTGGGTTCGGCAGCGGAGGAGAGCTCGGCTTCGAGCGCGGCGCGGGGGCTGAACTGGTCGTGGTCGCCGGAGACGAAGAGCTTGGGGACGGCGCTGCAGGCGGGAAGAAAATCGTATTTGTAGTCGCGGCCTTCGGCGCGGACGGGGAGGCCGAGGCCGACGAGGCCGCGGACGCGGGCGTCGCCGCAGCAGGCGCGGAGGGTGATGTTGGCTCCGAAGGAGAAGCCGGCGGCGAGGATGGGAAGACTGTAATTTTTGTCAAGCCAGTCGAGGGCGGCGCGGAGGTCGTCGACCTCGCCGCGGCCTTGGTCGTGGGCGCCTTCGCTGAGGCCGGTGCCGCGGAAGTTGAAGCGCAGAACGGGAAGGCCGAAGGCGGAGAAGGTTTTTGCGGCGTGATAGACGACCTTATTGTGAAGCGTTCCTCCGCCGAGGGGGTGGGGGTGGGCGACGAGCGCGGCATAGAAGGCGTCGGGGTGGCCGGTGTTGAGGAGGGCTTCGAGGCGGCCGGCGGGACCGCGAAGGTCCTCGATGGTTCTTACATGCGATGTGAAGCTCATGCCAGGTATCCCCCCTCCCCCCTGAATTGTGTCAAAGTCTTCAAAACAAAGTTGTTAGGCTTGGACTTAATGTGCAAGCTATTGATTCCAGGATGGTTACAGGTAAATTATTGAATCTGCGGCAGTTAGGCTGGACGGGACGGTCTCCTGCCCAAGGTCCTCTATTTCAGGATAGCGAATCGCGGGGTGAAATGCGCCATGATTTCAGTGGGTGAAAGAGGCTGTGTTTGTGCGGAGTTTGAGGGTTTCGTACAGGCGGGAGGGCTTGACAGCGTGGGTTGGACGGGTCGGTTAAATGGCGCGAGCGGCTGCAGGGGCAGCCGCTCGGCCGGGATTTACGAGTTGTGAAGGTGCAGGCTTAGAGGATTCTGCGGCGGCGGATCTCGGCGCCGAGCAGGGTGATGCCGCTGGCAAGCAGAGCGAGTGAGCTGGGCTCCGGAGTGACGCCGGTGGACGAAGGGCCGTAGATGGTGAAGGAGTCGGAGCAGGTGCCGGGGCCGTTGCCGAGGGTGCAGTCTGAGCCGGTCTGGTCGTCGGCCGTGCTTTCCCAGACTGACGACGGGCCGCCGTTCATGTCCCAGAGGGCCGGATAGCCGTCGGAAGTGACCTCGTTCTGGAGCTCGAGCCAGTAGGTGCCGGCGGCGAGGTTGAGGCTGGGAAGCGAGAAGGTCTCGTCGTCGACGTCAAAGCCGTCGCTGTTGGTAAAGTCGAAGACTCCGCTGAGGCTGGCGGTGCCGGAGCAGCTGCCGCAGACGGGAGTCTGGCTGCCTTCGGAGCCGACGATGGCCCAGTCCACTGAAGACCCGGTATCTCCCCTGAGGAGCCAGTTGCCGAAGGTGACGCTGTTGAGGGTGGACGCCGACGAGAGTACGAACGAGTTCTCGACCTGGTAGCCCTCGTTGATGGTCCAGGCATTGTAGGTGCCGTTGGTTGGGCCGTCGCTGTAAAGAGTGGTGTCGGCTTTGGCGGCGGATGCGATCACAGTGAGGGCGATCAGAAGAGTGAGAGATCGGGCAGTAGGAATGCGCATGACATGCTTCTCCTTGAACCAAAATCAGGAGGCACAAAGGGGGACGCCACTCTGGGGGGAGCACAGGAGATCATGGGCTGCTACAGATGTCAATGAAAATTGATTGATTCCATCCGAGTTAATATCTGCACCACGATCTAACCACATTGGCTGCTTCAGGCTCTTGTCGTTTGCCGTGTCTTTGATCGAAAGAGGCGGGAAAGGAATCGGGCGAGAGACCCGC
Organism: Acidobacteriaceae bacterium; assembly: GCA_036272895.1. Classification (GTDB taxonomy): domain Bacteria; phylum Acidobacteriota; class Terriglobia; order Terriglobales; family Acidobacteriaceae; genus Granulicella. The sequence continues at coordinate 98,322 of DATAXW010000031.1, forward strand.
GTAAGAGATTCCGTGGAGGAATCTCCGGCGTGAGTCGCTCGCCCGATGCAAAGAGGAGCGGCTTGCGTGAGGCCTGGTTAAATCAGTCTGCGGCGGCGGATCTCGGCGCCGAGCAGCGTGATGCCGCTGACGAGGAGAGCGAGCGAGCTGGGCTCGGGAGTGACGCCGGTGGACGAAGTGCCGTAGATGGTGAAGGCGTTGGAGCATCCTCCCGCAGGGTATCCGTAGATGGCAGTGCAGTTGTCGCCGCCCAGATCGCCGGGCGAGCCGTCACCCGCGTACTGCTGGTAGACCCCGGACAGCCCGCCACTGTTGTCCCAGTAGGCTAGGGAACCGAAGGAGGTGGTTTCGTTTTGAAGGCTAAGCCAATAGGTGCCCGCGGCGAGGTTGAGGCTGGGAAGCGAGAAGGTCTCGTCGTAGATGTCGTAGCTGTAGACGTTGGTGAAGTCGAAGACTCCGCTGAGGCTGGCAGTGCCGGAGCAACTGCCGCAGACCGGAGTCTGGCTGCCTTCGGAGCTGACGATCGCCCAGTCGACGGTCAACCCTGTGTCGCCGGGGTCGAACCAGTTGCCGAAGGTGACGCTGTTGAGCGTGGAGGCAGAGGACAGTGCGAAGGAGTCCTCGACCTGCCAGCCGGAATTAATCGTCAAGGCGCCGTTGGTGCCGTTGGTGGCGCCGTCGGTATAGAGGCTGCTGTCGGCTTTGGCGGCGAGGCCGATGGCGCCGAAGGCTACCAGAAGAGTGAGAGCCCGAATCGTCCAAACGGAGTTTCGCATGATGTGCACCTCCTTAGATTGATGAATGATGAAGTGATTCAGGAGGCCGCAGCGCGCCGCTCTGGTGCAGCGGAAGGAGACTCCTGGGCCCCGGGGTAGTACAGAACTCTGTTGCATGAAGCAGTCCATCCAGTGGACAACGCCAGCGGATGGATTGTGAAGCAGAGTAAGCCGGCTACATCACCGGCTGAACAATGGCGCTAGAGGATCCGGCGGCGGCGGCGGATCTCGGCGCCGAGCAGGGTGATGCCGCTGACGAGGAGAGCGAGCGAGCTGGGCTCGGGAGTGACGCCGGTGGACGAAGTGCCGTAGATGGTGAAGGCATCGGAGCAGCTGCCGGAAGCCTGGCCGGTAGCCACAGTGCAGTTGGAACCGCTCACGTCGCCGAGCGGGTTTTCCCAGACTGACGATGGGCCACCGTTCTGATCCCAGTAGGCCGGATCACCGTTGGATGCGACTTCGTTCTGGAGTTCGAGCCAGTAGGTGCCGGCGGCGAGGTTGAGGCTGGGAAGCGAGAAGGTTTCGTCGTAGACGTCGTAGCCGAAGCCGTTATTCAAGTCGAAGACCCCGCTGAGGCTGGCGGTGCCGGAGCAGGCGCCGCAGACGGGAGTCTGGCTGCCTTCGGAGCCGACGATGGCCCAGTCCACTGAGGACCCGGTATCTCCGGTGTAGAACCAGTTGCCGAAGGTGACGCTGTTGAGCGTGGATGCCGAAGAGAGCGAGAACGAGTCCTCGACCTGGAAGCCGTAGTTGATGGTCCAGCCGGCGAAGGTACCGTTGGTTGGGCCGTCGGAGTAGAGGCTGGTGTCGGCTTTGGCGGCCGCGGCGCTCGCACCGAGAGCGATCAGAAGAGTAAGAATTTGGGTACAGCGCGTAGAAATACGCATTGTCATGTTCTCCTTGATTTCGATCAGGAGGCACAGAAGCGGCGCCACTCTGGAGGGAAGGCCAGTGAATCATGGGATACTGCAGGTGTCAACGAAAATCTACTGATTCCAAAGGGGTTATCGTCCGTAACACGACGTATTGATTACTCCGGGACCAAGCTCTCCCCGGGGGCAATGGGTGCGGCGGCGAGAAGGGCTTCGATCGGGTCAACGGTATGCTGGGAGGAATGGCCATCGATCCGATTCAGTTGACGAAGCAGCTCGTGGATATTGACTCGACGACGTATCACGAGGGGGCGTGCGGGGAGTTTGTGGCGGAGTTTCTGGCGGGCGAGGGGTGGAGTGTGGAACGGCAGCCGGTTCCGCAGCCGGACCGGGCGAAGACACCGGGCGGAGGCGAGGGGCCGCGCTTCAATGTGTATGCGGCTATATCCGGAGAGACGGGATCCGGAGAGACGGGATCCGGAGAGACGGGACCCGGAGAGACAGGGCGCGGCGAGATGGGGGTCGGGAAGGCGGGGAAGGATGTGGCGCCGGAGGTGGTGTTTTCGACCCACATGGATACGGTGCCGCCGTTTCTGGGGCCGTGTCGCGAGGATGGGGAGTTTCTGTACGGGCGCGGGGTGTGCGACGCGAAGGGAATTATGGCCGCGCAGATTATGGCGGCGGGGCGGCTGCGCGAGCAGGGCGTTCGCGTGGGGCTGCTGTTTGTGGTGGGCGAGGAGCGCGACTCGGCGGGAGCGAAGGTGGCGAATGAGCAGCCGCGCGGGTCAAGATTTCTGATCAATGGGGAGCCGACGGACAATAGATTAGCGGTAGCCTCCAAAGGCTGTCTGCGCGTGGAGCTGTATGCGAAGGGGAGGATGGCGCACTCGGCGTATCCGGAGCTGGGCGAGAGCGCGATCGACAAGCTGCTGGGCGCGCTCAAGGATATTCAGGCGCTGAAGCTGCCGGTGGTGGAGGGCATTGGGGACACGACGCTGAATGTGGGGCTGGTCTCCGGCGGGCGCGCGCCGAATGTGGTGGCGGACAGGGCGGAGGCGCACCTGCTGGTGCGGCTGGTGGGACCGGCGAAGAGGATTCGCGAGGAGATTGTGAACGCGGTGGCGGGGCGGTGTGAGGTGGACTTTTCGCTGGAGCTGCCGTTTGTGCAGATGCGCGCGGTGGAGGGCTTTGAGACGATGGTGGCGAAGTTTACGACGGATGTTCCGAGCCTGACGAATTGGGGTGAGCCGTTTCTGCTGGGGCCGGGGAGCATCCATGTGGCGCATACGCCGGAGGAGCGGATCGCCAAGCGTGAGCTGCTGGAGGCGGTGGAGCTGTATGTGAAGCTGGCTCGGCGACTGGTGAAAGCGGCGTAGCGATGAGGGTGCGGCCGGGGTGGGTTCTTAAGACGGCTTTGCTGTTTGGGCTGATTGTTGCGAACTACGACGCGATTCCCTCGAGCAATACGAGGCTGACGCACTTCGACACGCTGATTGTGCTGGGGACGCCGTGCACGATGGAGGGCAGGCCAACGCCCGAGCAGCGGGAGCGCGTGCTGGAGGGTGTGCGCGAGTGGCGTGCGGGCGTAGCGCCGCGCATGATTGTGACGGGAGCGGCGGCGCACAATCGCTTTGTGGAAGCCGACTGCATGAAGCACCTGGCGGTGGAGCAGGGTGTGCCGGCGGAGGATGTGATCGAAGAGAACCAGGCGATGGACACGATCCAGAACATCTGGTTCAGCCACATCCTTATGGAGAAGCATGGGTGGCGATCGGCGGAGGTGGTGAGCTCGCCGTCGCATCTGCCGAGGACGGCGCTGATTCTGGAGCACTACAGATTTGCGTGGAGGACGCGTGCGGCGCGGTGGCCGCCGGAGTATACGCGGGAGCATGTGGGGCGAATCTTCTGGGGTGAGATGAAGCAGTGCTGGGCGATTCAGCAGCATGGGTTTGGGCATAATCGATGGCTGCCGGGAAGTTGAGGTGGCTTTGATTGAGATGAGCAGATCTGGAAAGGAGTTCCATGCCACAGCGTGGCCCACCGCCGCGCGGAGCCAGTTCTTCACCTTAGCAACTGCAGCTTTTTGAGTGACAGGCCTAGGTAACGATCTCTGGGTGTGTGATCATAGTCGCTTTAACTTCTCTAGGATTTGAAACTTCTTCGTAATGTTTTCGCGGAGTCCGTTGTATTCTCGGTGACTTTGGATTACGAAAGATGCACGAATTCGGTCGCCAACAACTAGCCCATGATCGCGCTTCGAGAACCAAACAAATAGGTCCCCCGCCTGGTCCTGCAAGTGGATGCAACGCCCGGTCCCGCCTCTATGCAAGTCGCTATACGAAAATAGTGCGACGATAAGCAGCGTCGCTTCATATGACCTATCGTGGTAAGGACGCATACTGCCGACATATGCCATCCCCTCATTGTGGCACTTTCTCCACGCTCACGATGTTGTCGGAAGATAACGGCGAGGAGCGCGTTCGCATCCATTATGGACATGATTCGCAAACTAAAATCCGGCGAGTATCGGCTTTATTCACGAAAGAAAAACGAGTCCACGGGCAAGCGGCGCAATCTCGGAACGTTTAGCTCTATGGAACAGGCGAAGCAGCACGAGCGCGAGGTGCAGTACTTCAAGAGGCATTGAGTGCGGTCGGGACTTGCTGCTTTAGCTCAGTGCCAGATGAGGCTGTAGAGCAGGACCAGAAGAACGATGGTGGAGATGACGACGTAAAGGAAGTCGCGTTCGAGGAGGAAGGCGACGACGGAGAAGACGACGCGCGCAACCGGCGTGGCGATGAGCAGCAGAATGCCGAACTGGATGATGGCGAGGCTGTCGCCGTGGAGCGCGGCGGTGACGATTCCTGAGAGGGAGTGCAGGTGAGGCGGGACTCCGTGGAATGTCTTGTAGTGGGTTGCGTCGTGGGCGTGGCGGAGGAGATAAAGGATGCCGCCGGCGAGGATGACGAACGCCGATGTCAGGACGCCGGTGCGGAGCAGCAGGCTGATGCGGATGTCGAGCTGGGCGTCGTCCGCGGCGGGCCGGCGTGACGGGTTGGGTGCTGCCTTGGGCATGGAATTGGGCATGGGAGCTAAAACCTCCCGGTGATGCCGCTGAAGATCATCTCGACACCGAGTGCGGCGATGACGATGGCGAAGACGATGCGGATGGATCTTGTGCGGGCGCGGACGAGGAGCTTGGCGCCGACGAGTGAGCCGGCGAGGACGCCGAGGGTGACCGGCATGACGAGCGAGGGATCGATGTAACCGCGGCTGAGATAGATGCCGGCGCTGGCGGCGGCGGTGACGCCGATCATGAAGTTGCTGGTGGTGGTGGAGACCTTGAAGGGAACCTGCATGGCCTCGTCCATGGCGAGGACTTTGACGGCTCCGGAGCCGATGCCGAGCAGGCCGGAGAGTGTACCGGCGCCGAACATCAGGCCGAAGCCGAGGGGAACGCGGCGGACATTGTAGGATTGCTTCTCTCCGGAGACGGGGAAGGAGCCGTTGAGGCGGAGCCTGGTGGCGAGGGAATCGGCGGTGTCGGCGCCGTGGGGTTTGCGGCGGCGGTTGGAGATGGCGGCGGAGAAGATGAGAATGCAGCCGAAGACGATGGCGATGCCCCTGGTGGGCGTGATGGTGGCGAGATACGCGCCGAAGATCGCGCCGAAGGTGGTGGCAATCTCAAGAAACATGCCGATGCGAATGTTGGAGAAGCCTTCGCGCACGTAGGCGGCGGCGGCGCCCGAAGAGGTGGCGATGACCGCCATCAGCGACGCGCCGATGGCGTAATGGATATCGACGTGGAAGGCGAGGGCGAGGAGAGGGACGATGACCACGCCGCCGCCGAGGCCGGTGAGCGAGCCGAGGAGACCGGCGGCGAAGGAGCAGGCCGCGACCAGGAGAGAGAAGTCGAGGGCGTTCATCTACACGGTGTGAGTGCAGACGGGAGGTGAAGGCGCATGATGGCGCAATGATACCGTTGGGGCGATGAAGGGCGTCAAAGGATGCGCCGCTGCTGCGATCTTCGTGTCTTTTGGATTACGGGATTACGGGATTACGGGACTGCGGGACTGCCGGACTGCGGGACTGCGGAGGCAGCGGCGACTTTTTCTACTGTCCGGATTGGGCTGATTGCGGGACGCTGAGCTGCGTGAGCCGCGAATGAGTCCTAAGGCGGGGCGCCCACTCGGGGTGGGCGAGATCCGGCATAGGTTTGGCGCGGAAGACCTTGCGGGTCTGGCGGGCGATCCAACGCGCCCAGGACTTGGCCTTCTTGCGGCGGGCGCTGTCGGTAGAGATGCCGGTGCCCGCATACATCTGGCGGTAGAGCTTGGACAGAAGCATGAAGGCGAGACGAGCGCGCAGCGTGGGGGTGCAGGCCGACCTCTTCCAGATGGCCTTGAACTCGTAGAAGCGGTCCCAGACGCCCTGGGTGCGATCGCGGATCTCATCGGAGCTCATGGAGGGATGGGGCGTGAACATCTTGGGACGGATGGCCGTGGGGATGAGCCAGTAGCGCGTGATGGGAATGTCGCCCACCATCTGGGGGTTGGCGGACTGCTCCTTTTCCCAGCGGCCGAAGTCGACGGTGCCGGGGAAGGGCGTCATCATGACGAACTGGGCGAAGGTGACGCCGGCGCGGAGGGCGAGATCGACGGTGGCATCGAAGGTGGCCGGCTTGTCGGTGGGGAGGCCGAAGATGAACGATCCGAGCACGTGCACACCATGCTCGCGGAAGGTCTGCAACTGCTGGACGAGACGATCTCCGGAGTAGTTGAAGTCCTTGTAGACGGCCTTGAGGCCCTCCGGCGTGACGGCCTCGATACCGACCAGCGCTCCCTTGATGTTGGCGCGATGCATGGCGTCGAGGTAGGCGGGATCTTCGGCGGACTCCATGGTGATCTGGGTAAAGAAGACCATGTCTTTGGGGAGCTTGGCGAGCTCCTCCATGAGGGAGAAGCGCTCGGCGCGGATCTGGAGGAGAGATTCGAGACGCTCGGTATTGTTCTGCTCGCGGGCGAGACGCAGATCGGTGAGGGTGACGGGGTAGAAGTTGTCGTCGGCGAGTGCGATGAAGCGGAAGCCCTTGCGGCGCAGCTCGATGATCTCGTCGATGACGTTCTCGAAGGAGCGCTGGCGGGGCTTCTGGCCGTCGGTGCGCCAGACGGAGCAGAAGGAGCAGTGCTTGGGGCAGCCGCGGATGGTTTGCACGGAGGCCCACATGTACTTGTCGGACTGCATGAGGTCCCAGCGGGCGGCGAGGAAGTCGTCGCCTTCGATCTTGCCGCCCGCGTAGATGCGCTGGGGATGACCGGCGCAGATGTCTTCGAGGGCGCGGCCCCAGGCGATGTCGCCGTCGCCGGTGATGACAACGTCGGCGTGTCCGCGCTCAAAGGGCTCCTCGGGAAAGAGCGTGGCGTGGATGCCGCCGTAGACGACGGTGGCACCGCGGTCGTGGGCGAGGCGGCCCACCTCATAACCACGGAGAGCGTTGCCGGTGTGGACGCTGATGCCGACTACGTCACCGGGTTGGACGGTAGTGGGAACGAGTTGCTCGAGCGACTCATCGACGAGGATGGGATCGCCCATGGAGCGGGGCGTCGCCGCAGCGAGAACAAAGAGCCAGCGCGGCGTGATGACCGCGGTCCCGAAGGAGTTGTCACTCGGATTAATGAGATGAACAGCCAAAGACACCCACAATCTTCGTACCGGTACTCTCTGGGCCCGGCGAGTGGGGCGATCTCCCAGAGAGATGAAAGCTGCATCTGCGTGTGGCCAGGGGGCCGATCGGGTGTGCGCGGGTGCGCCCCCATCATACAGGTTGGATGCGTGGCACGACGCTAACGATCACTTCGACCCGATGGCGAGGCGTTGCCGGAGAAGAGACACAGGGTGCGGAGCCGTGATGCGCGGTGTGCTTAGCGCGGAGCTTTTTCGCCGGGAAAGAAAAAGAAGTTCGGCGCGCGGTCAGCAGGTGTGGCCGGCCTGAAGGCGCCCTCTGACCACAAGAAAGTTTCATAGCCCAGGGAGGTGAACATATCCAGGGTCCGGCGACTGGAGACCTCGACGAGCCAGTAGGGGCGGCAGCGGGCGATCAGATCGAGGGCGCCCTGGAGGCAGGGAATCTCGTGACCCTCGACATCACACTTAATAAAGCTGGGCGAGAGGTGCGAGAAGAGCGTATCGAGCCGTGCGGTAGCGACGGGAATGTCGCCGGAGTCGGAGAGTGTGGCTTCATAGATGTTGGAGCCGCCCGAGGCGTATTGGGGCATGCTCATGGAGGCGTGGTCCTGATCCTTGTCTGAGGCCGCGAGGTTGTAACAGGTGACATTGCGGAGGCCGATGGCGGTGACGTTGCAGGAGAGATAGGAATACGTCTCGGGGATGGGCTCGAGGGCGTGGACCTGACCGGAGGGACCGACAAACTCAGAGAGAAAGCGGGTGTAGACGCCGATGTTTGCGCCGATATCGAGAACCACTTCACCGGGATGGAGAAGGGCCTTGCAGCCGAAGAGATCGGGCTCTTCGCTCAGCGAGTAACGCTGCAACTGTTTCAAGTAATGATGGGTGCGGGCGGAGCGGAGCGCCGGCGCGGGCAGGTACTTGAGTGCAAGCTGCTTGAGCGACATGCAGTAACCCAACTTCAGAGAGGGGATTTGGTCAGCAAGAGAGTCAGAGTATAACGCTGCCGACTTCGCGGAGGCGACAGAAATGATTGCAGCGCGGAGAGCCCGGTTCCTGAAGAGCGGCAGCAGCGCAGAAGAGGGTCCGGTTGTTGCCGGGAGAGTCGTTGCCGAGGTTTCTGGCGCGTTTCCCTCAGGGCGGCGGGCTCTTCCTGAGCAGTAGACTTGGAGTATGGGCGCTGAGTTTACGCATCTGCACTTGCATACGGATTATTCGCTGCTGGATGGGGCTTGCGATGTCGACAAGCTGGCGAAGCATCTGGAAAAGATTGGGCAGGCGGCGGCGGCGATCACGGACCATGGGAATATCTATGGCGCGGTGCACTTCTTCGATGCGATGAAGAAGCACAACCTGAAGCCGATCCTGGGATGCGAGCTGTACATCTGCAAGGAAGAGGACCATCGCGCGAAGGCCGATCCGGAGTCGAAGTACAACCACATGCTGGTGCTGGCGGAGAACGAGGCCGGGTACAAGAACCTGGTGCGTCTGACGAGCGAGGCGGCGCTGCATGGGTTCTATCGCAAGCCGCGGGTGAGTAAAAAATTCTTAGCAGAGCACTGCGAGGGACTGATCGGGTTTTCGGGGTGCCTGGCGGGCGAGGTCGCGCAGCACATCATGGCCGGGGACTATGAGGCGGCCAAGGCCAGCGCGGGATTTTATGAGGAGATGTTCGGGAAGGGGAATTACTTCCTTGAGATTCAGGACCATGGGCTGGAGCCGGACCGCAAGGTGACGGAGGCGATGTTCCGGCTGGAGAAGGACCTGAACATTCCGCTGATTGCGACCAACGATTCGCACTATATCGAGGACCAGGACGCGCGCAGCCATGAGGTGCTGTTGTGTGTGCAGACGGCGGACTCGATGAACAATCCGAAGCGGTTCAAGTTCGACACGCAGGAGTTTTACATCAAGTCGGCCGAGGAGATGCATCGGCTGTTTGCGCAGGCTCCCGAGGTGTGCACGCGCACGATGCAGTTTGCGGAGCGCTGCGCGCTGGAGCTGGCGAAGGTGGAGAATCCGTTTCCGGAGTTTGAGGTTCCGGCGGGCGAGACGATCGACAGCTACTTTGAGAAGGTTTGCCGCGCGGGGTGGAAGAAGCGGCGCGAGACGGCGGTGGCGCACCTGGAGTCGCGCGGGATTCTGCGCAAGTCGATTGCGGAGTATGAAGCGCGGCTGGAGCGCGAGATCGATTGCATCAAGCAGATGAAGTTTCCGGGCTACTTCTTAATTGTGTGGGACTTTATCCGCTATGCGAAGGAGCGGGAGATTCCGGTGGGGCCGGGGCGCGGATCGGCGGCGGGGTCGCTGGTGGCGTATGTGATGGAGATTACGGACATCGATCCGCTGCAGAACGATCTGCTGTTTGAGCGGTTTCTGAATCCGGAGCGGGTGTCGATGCCGGATATCGATATCGACTTCTGCATGAACCGGCGCGGCGAGGTGATCGAGTACGTGCGGCAGAAGTACGGCAACGACCAGGTGGCGCAGATCATCACGTTCAACACGATGGCGGCGAAGGCGGCGATCAAGGACGTGGGCCGTGCGATGGACATGCCGTACGGCGAGGTGGACAGGATTGCCAAGCTGATTCCGGCGACGATCGGCATCACGATTGAGCAGGCACTGAAGGATTCGCCGCCGCTGTCGCAGGCGTATAACACGGACGCGAAGGTGAAGGAGCTGATCGACACGGCGCAACGGCTGGAGGGGCTGGTGCGCGGTGCGGGCGTGCACGCGGCGGGAGTGGTGATTGCGCCGCAGCCGCTGACCGAGCTGGTTCCGGTGACGCGGACGAAGGATGATGCGGTCGTCACGAGCTATGACATGAAGGCCGTCGAGAAGATGGGCCTGCTGAAGATGGACTTCCTGGGGCTGACGACGCTGACGGTGATCGACGACTGTTTGAAGCTGATCAAGCAGAACCGTGGGGAAGATGTCGACATGGCGACGGTGCCGCTGGACGATCAGCGGACGTTTGAGCAGGTGTTTCACAAGGCGCTGACGAGCGGCGTGTTTCAGTTTGAATCCGGAGGGATGCGCGATGTGTTGCGGCGGTATAAGCCGAGCTCGGTGGAACATCTGACCGCGTTGAATGCGCTGTACCGGCCGGGGCCGATGGGGATGATCGACGACTTCATCGAGCGCAAGTGGGGGCGGCGCGAGGTGGAGTATCTGCTGCCGGAGCTGGAGCCGCTGTTGAAGGAGACGCTGGGCGTGATCGTGTATCAGGAGCAGGTGATGCAGATCTCGAATGTGATCGGCGGATATTCGCTGGGCGGCGCGGACCTGCTGCGGCGCGCGATGGGCAAGAAAGACCCGGCGGAGATGGCGAAGCAGCGCGACATCTTTATGGCCGGAGCGGCGAAGAACAAGTTTCCGCGGGACCGCGCGGGCGAGCTGTTCGATTTGATGGAGAAGTTTGCGGGGTATGGATTTAATAAATCGCACTCGGCGGCGTATTCGCTGCTGGCGTACCACACGGCGTGGCTGAAGACGCACTACCCGGTGGAGTTTATGGCGGCGCTGCTGACGAGCGAGACGAGTAAGCCGGAGAATGTCGTGAAGTACATCGGCGAGTGCCGGGAGATGAACATTACGGTGCGGCCGCCGGATGTGCAGGTCTCCGATTCCAACTTCACGCCGGCGGGGGACGCGATCCGGTTTGGGCTGGAGGCGATTAAGAACGTTGGGCACAATGCGATTGAGTCGATTGTGAGGGCGAGGGAGGAGCTGCGCGCGGCAGGGAAGCCAGGGTTTGCTTCGCTGTGGGAGTTTTGCGAGAAGGTCGACCTGCGGCTGATGAACAAGCGAGTGCTGGAGAGTTTGTGCAAGGCGGGGGCGCTGGATTCGTTTGGGCGGCGGTCGCAGGTGATGGCGGCGATCGACAGGGCGATGGAGCGGGCGCAGAAGTCTCAGCGCGATGCGGCGGCGGGGCAGCATGGGCTGTTTGGGATGTTCAGCGATGAGCCGGTTGCGGGTTCGCAGGCGAAGGAGGACGCGCTGCCGGCGGCTCCGGAGTGGGATGAACATACGCGACTGGCAAATGAGAAAGAGGTGCTGGGATTTTTTGTGTCAGGGCATCCGCTGGACCGGTATCGCGAGAAGCTGCGGAACCTGAAGGTGGTGGATACGGCGACGGCGTGCGAGATGAAGCCGGAGCCTCCGGTGTTTCGGCGCGGGCAGCAGGAGGCGCAAAACGAGATCCAGATTGCAGGCGTGATTACGGGGCTGAAGGTGGCGAAGTCGAAGCGGTCGGGCGAGATGTATGCGCAGGCATCGCTCGAAGACACGGTGGGGAAGATCGAGCTGATTGCGTTTCCGCAGAGTTATGAGAAGTTGGCGGAGAAGCTGCGGATTGATGTGCCGGTGCTGGTGAGGGGATCGCTGCGGGGCGAGGAGGATGCGGCGCCGAAGCTGGCGGTTTCGCAGATAACGGCACTCGAGGATGTGAAGGTGAAGCTGCCGGAGGCGCTGCGGATTCGGGTGCCGCTGCACAGCCGGGATGAGGCGCTGCTCGACAAGCTGGAGGAGGTGTTCCGGTCGGCGCCGGGGATGGGAAAGCTGCTGCTGAACCTGGAGGAGCCAGGGGCGTTCTGCGCGGTGCTGGAGCCGCAGGGGTTTGCGGTGGCGGCGGACGTGCAGTTTATTGAGCGGGTAGAGTCGCTGGTGGGGCGCGGGGCTGTGCAGGTGATCTCGTAGAGGGGGGCTTGCTTGTTCAGGTCGATTGGCAAGGGGCTGGTGTTGGCCGCTGCGCTGGTTTCGATGGCGGCGATGGGACAGGACCCGACGGTTGCGTTTCCCAAAAACTACCGCGTGGTGCTGGAGAATGCGGATGTGATTGTGCTGCGGGCGCACTATGGGCCGCATGAATCGATTGGGGTGCACGACCACTCCGACCACCCGACGGTGTATGTGTATCTGAACGACAGCGGGCCGGTGCGGTTTGTGCATGAGCCGGAGGGCGTGGTGCTGACGCGGCCGCCGACCCATACGGGAGCGTACCGGGTGAGTCCGGGACGACGCGAGCGGCACAGCGTGGTGAACCTGAGCGACAGGCCGTCGGAGTATCTTCGCGTGGAGCTGAAGAAGGTTCCGTTCGGCGCGATCAAGCAGGAGTTTCGAGGAGCTGCACCGGAGAGGCTGGTTGAGGGAACAACGGTGGAGTTCAAAGACTCGGTGCTGCGTATTGAGCGCGTGGTGTGTGATGTGGGACAGACGTGTCCGCTGGCGGCGGAGAACGCGCCCTCGGTGCTGGTGGCGTTTACGCCGTCGGAGCTGGTGGAGAGGTTCCGTCCGAAGATGTTTCCGGCGGATTCCTCTACGCTGTGGCTGCCGGCGGGTGAGGGCACGGGGGTGAAGGCGACGTCGCGGGAGTCTGCGCATCTGCTGCGGATTGTTCTGTTGTCGCACTGATGAGCGCGATGCGGGGAACATGGCGACCGCGCGGAGCATCCAATCGCCCATGGAGAGCTCGTTGTACATGGAGGCTATGCTGACGCCGGCTTCGCGGGAGCAGCGGGGAGCGTATCTGCTGCTGCGGCTGGTGGCGGGGATGGACTTCTTCGGGCATGGGTTTGCGCGGATCTTTACGGGAACGCATCTGAGCGGGTTCGCGCACTGGATGGTGGGCGACATGGCGAAGGCTCCGCTGCCAGCGGGGCTGGTGCTGGCGACGGGGTATGTGGTTCCGTGCGTGGAGCTGCTGATTGGAATACTGCTGTTGACGGGAGTGGCGACGCGGTTTGGACTGACGCTGGCGCTGCTGCTGATGATCGTGCTGATGTTCGGCGTGACGATGAAGCAGGACTGGAATGTGGCGGGGCAGCAGTTGCTGTATGGGCTGGTGCTGGCGCTGCTGTTGTATGGAAGAGCGCGGCTGGACCTGAGTTGGCCTCGAGTCTTCGGTTCCGTGCCGGGGCGCGAGGGATGAGCGGGTGAGACGGGCATCGCTTACAATCGGTGAGGTACCCCGATGGCCGAGAACACGCAGCCCCAGCCCGTGCCCGCGACCGAAGCTCCTGTTCCGGAGGCGTGGCGCAAGACAGAGTTGGCGCGTCACCCGCAGCGTCCGTATCCGATGGACTACATTCAGGCGCTCTTCACCGACTTCAGCGAGATCCACGGCGACCGGCAGTTTGCCGACGACGCCGCGCTGACGGCGGGGATGGCGCGGTTTCATGGGGATCCGGTGCTGGTGATCGGGAACCTGAAGGGGCGCAGCCTGAAGGAGCGGATGGCGCGGAAGTTCGGGTCGCCGGACCCGGAGGGATACCGCAAGGCGCTGCGCGCGATGAAGCTGGCGGAGAAGTTCGCGCGGCCGGTGTTTACGTTTATCGATCTGGCCGGGGCAAACCCGGGGCTGGGCGCCGAGGAGCGCGGGCAGGGCGAGGCGATTGCGCGCAACCTGCTGGAGATGAGCCGGCTGCGGGTGCCGACGATTGCGACGATTACGGGCGAGGGCGGATCGGGCGGAGCGCTGGCGCTGGCGGTGGCGGACCGGGTGCTGATGCTCGAGAATGCGATCTATTCGGTGATCTCGCCGGAGGGATGTGCGTCGATTATGTGGAAGGACGCGACCAAGAAGCATCAGGCGGCGACGGCTCTCCGCTACACGGCCGAGGACGTCCAAGAGCTGGGGTGCGTGGATGATGTGATCCGCGAGCCCGCGGGTGGAACCCAGAACGATCCGGAGCACGCGATGCAGCTGGTGGATGAACGGCTGCAGAGACACTTCAAGGAGCTGCAGGGCATGACGCTGGAGCAGCTTCTGGAGAAGCGTTACAGGAAGTTCCGGAACATCGCGCAGTTCTATACGACGGCTTGAGCCGGCCAGGGCTTCAAGTGAGTGTCAGGCCAGGCGAAGGAGCGTAGCGCCGTTGTCCTCTTCAGCAACTCCTCCGATGCAGCTGCGAGTTCCGCGCTCGCTTGAGGTGGCGCTGTTTGCCGCGGGCGTGCTGTGGCTGATTGCAGCGCGCACAGTGGCCGTGAGCGCGGCGGAGGGCATCGCGGACCGGCTGAGCTGGGACGTGGTACAGCCGCTGCTGGCGGAGGCGTTCTTTCTGTTTCTGCTGCTGGTGGGCTACACGGTGCTGAGCTGGATCGGCATGCGGCAGGGAAGCGTGCGCGCGGCGAATGCGCTGCCGAGGCGGGCGACGGCGACGCGAGAATGGGCGGTGGGCGCGGCGATTGGATGGGCGGCGCTGCTGATGGCGGTGCTGCCGATGATTCTGGCGGGAGCGCTGGCGCCGGAGTTTTCCTGGACGGCGCGGGCGTGGGGAACGGTGCTGCTGTCGCTGGCGGCGATTGGGATCGGGACGCTGGCGAGCGAGGTGGCGTTTCGCGGCTTCGTCTTCCGGCGGCTGATTGAGGCGATTGGGCCGACGGCGGCCACGCTGCTGCTTGCGGGAATCTACGCGCTGCTGGAGAGCCTGCAGCCGAATGCGACGGGGATGAGTTTTCTGATTACGGTGGTGGCCGGGGTGCTGTTCTCGCTGGCCTATCTGCGCACGCACGCGCTGTGGCTGGGGTGGGGGATGCACTTTGCGTGGGCGGCGGCGATGGCGATCCTCTTTGGACTGCCGGTGAGCGGCGTTGCGGTGTATTCGAGTGTGGTGCAGACGGATGTGAATGGGCCGGTGTGGCTGACGGGCGGAGCGTATGGGCCGGAGGGCGCGCTGCTGACGGCGCTGGTGTTTGTGCTGGCGATGATTGCGCTGTATCGCGCGACGCGAGAGTACGCGTGGAGCTATACGCAGCCGGTGATCATTGCGGCGGGGTATCCGATGGAGGCGCAGCCGCCTGCGGCGCACGCGGCGATGGAGGAGGCTGCGGCGGCCAAGACGGCGACGCTGGTGCAGATCGCGCCGGCGCAGGGCGGGAGCGAGACGGCTGCGGAAGATTCTTCTAAGCCTCTGGGATCGGCATAACGATTACACGGTGGTGGAAGGAATTTTGGTGGGATCGGATGGGAACTCTTGCGCCGGGATGTGGGAGGGCGCACAATCTGAGTACTCGCAGGTGACTGCATGGGCCCGCGCGCGCAGAGACCGCTGGTTTCCACCCATTCGCTCGCTGGGGTACTCCTTTGCGGGGGCGGTCTGCTGTGCGTGCCCTACTTCTGCGTATCCAGTGGGGCGGCGCAGGTCTTTACGGTGGGGATGAAGACGGCGACGGCGGACGTGGTGACGGAGTTCCATCCGACACGTGTAGAGCTGCCGAACGAACCTCTGGATGAGCGTGGGGAACGGGAGCTGATCCGCGATCTCGAATCGGAGCAGGGATTCGCGCATCGGGAGCTGCCGCTGGGCACGGGGCTGACGCTGGTGGCCAATGGAACGATGAGTCCGCGGGGCGAGGACTACAAGCGGATGTTGTATGAGAAGGGTGAGTCGGCCAACCCGGGCGATCGCGTGCAGGTGACGGCGCTCAAGTTTCGGGACGATCGGATCGTGATCGACTTCAATGGCGGGCCGTATGCGAAGCATCGCTTTCTGAGCCACATTGAGCTGGATGGGATGCAGATGGCGCCGCAGGGTCCGATGGCGACGGGATGCCGTGTGACGCTGATCTTTGAAGGCGGCATTCCGGAGGTGACGGCGGCGGAGGTGAAGGCGCTGCTGGATCCGGTGGTGGACTTCCGCGCGAGGTCGAGCGCCGAAGCCTATGCGGATGCGCTGCCTCCGAAAGTGCGCGAGGCGATCGAGGCGCACGAGGTGCTGGTGGGGATGAACGAGCGGATGGTGCTGGCGGCGATGGGCGAGCCGAAGACCAAGGATCGGGAGCACGTCGTCCAGGGCGATGAGAAGAGCCCGATGTATGAGGAGTGGATCTACGGCCAGACGCCGCAGCCGATCCAGTTTGTGCGCTTCCGCGATGGACATGTGGTGCGGCTGGAGATTGCCGCGCTGGGCAAGCCGGTCGTGGTGCATGACAAGAATGAGATCGGCGGGGAGCCGGAGCCGACACTGGAGGCGCGGACGATCGCCGATGGAGATGCGCAGCCGGGACCGGATGGGGACCGCGGAAGAGCGAAGGCGCCGACGCTGCGCAAGCCGGGCGAGGTGCTGCCGGGAACGGTCGCGGGGATGGGGAAGGTGATCCTTCCGGCGGATACGCCGGCGCAGCCGGCAATCAACCAGCCTGCGACGCCGGGGAACCAGCCTGCGGCTCCGGGGAGCCAGCCGAGTCAGGCGGGCGCACCGGGAGGAGTGAATGCGCCAAAGTCTTCGACGCAGCAGCAGCTTGCGGCAGCCCGTTGAGGGGCGAGGTCTGAAGACCGGGCTGTGAACGGACGGCGGTGGCGGGGCGTCGTGTTGCCTCGTGTATCCTAGAGATGGCGCAGTATCCGGCGCTCTCCCTTACGCTTCTGTATGGCCCAGCAGCTAGCCAGCCCGCGGAAGGCCGGGAGATGGGTGCGTCTGGACGCCGCGGGTACGCCAGAGATCAGGGTTGAGGGAGACGAGAACCATGGCAAAGATTGCCAAGACAGGTGACCGGAAGAAGGTCATGGACACGCAGAAGAGCACGGATTGTCCGCGCTGCTCAAAGCCGACGCGGATTGTGAAGCGGGTGAAGGACCGGGAGCGGGGCGTTCCGGGAGGGGTGTATATCTCCTGCTCGGCGTGCGAGTTTTACGAAAAGCTTTAAAATTCCGGTCAATTTGAACAGGGGGTCTGCCGGCAGCGGCGGGCCCTTTCTCTTTGTGCTCTGCATCTTAGGTGGGAGGGACATTCCAAAAGGAGCATCAACTTTGCAACATACCCACTTGACGAAGGTTGTCGCGAGAATGCAGACTCCCTGACGGAAAGTAGGAAATCAGGACCTATGGCTACAAGCACCACTGTTGTATTGCAGGACAGCCTTGCATCAACTCCCCACTACACCCGCCCCGCATTTTTAATGTGTCCGCCTGAGTGGTATGGCGTCGATTATGTGCTGAATCCGTGGATGGCGGGCAACGTTCATCGCTCCTCGCGCGACCTTGCGTTTGCGCAATGGAAGAGCCTGCACAACGTGCTGCACAGCGTGGCGGATGTGCGGCTGCTGCATCCGGAGCCGGGGTGTCCGGACATGGCCTTTCTGGGCCACGGCGCGCTGATCCATCATGGCGTGGCGGCGCTTTCGAGCTTCAGCCCGGCGCAGAGGCGCGCGGAGTCGGCGTTTCTGAAGCAGTGGCTGGTGAGCCAGGGATTTCTGCTGTGGGAGACACCGCGCGAGACCGCGTTCGAGGGCCAGGGCGATGTGACCTTCGACGACCAGGGCGGCGTGCTGTGGGCGGCGCATGGCGTGCGCACCTGCAGGGCAGCCCATGCGCATGTGGCCGACGCCTGGCATGTTCCGGTGCGGTCGCTGCATCTGGTCGATCCCCGGTTCTATCACCTGGATACATGCTTTGTGACGCTGCATGGCGGCTTTGTCATGTACTACCCGGAGGCGTTCGATGCGCCGTCGCGGCGGCAGATTGAACAGGTTTATCCGGCGGACCGGCGGATTGCGGTCAGCGAAGAGGATGCGACGCGGATGGCGTGCTGCGCGCTGAATATCGGCCGCACGATCTTTACCGGCGAGATCAGCAAGGAGCTGGCGACGCGGCTGTTCGACCTGAACTTCGATGTGGTGCAGCTGGAGCTGAGCGAGTTCATCAAGGGCGGCGGCGGCGCGGGAGCGCTGGCGCTGCGGCTGAGCGACCTGCCGGTGACGCACGGCGTGGTCGGGACGGTCAAGACTGCCTGAGAAGCATGCCGCCTGAGAGGGTCTGAAAAGAGGAAGCCCCGCATCCTTGAGTTCGAGGAGGCGGGGCTATTTTTCTATGCTGCTTTGGGTCTCTGGTTGGGTGTGAGCCGCGGGGTTATCTTTTCGCTAACAGCGGATTACTTGTCTACCAAGGGCGGAACGCCGGGCTCCACGAGTTCAGCGACCAGCTCTTTGGCTACGGCGGGATCGCTGCCGGTCACCTTTTCGATCTTGACCTCGGCCAGGCCGTCGAGGTCCAGCTTCTGGGCGGCGGCGTAGGAGAGATCAAGGATGCGGCTGGTGGGGACGGGCCCGCGGTCGTTGACGCGGACGAAGGCCGTCTTGTGGTTGCGCAGGTTGGTGACCCGGAGCCAGGTCCCCAGGGGGAGGGTCCGGTGGGCGCAGGTGTAGGCATACATGTCGTAGCTCTCGCCGTTTGCGGTCTTGCGGCCCTGGAAATGAGGGCCGTACCACGAGGCTTTACCGATCTGGTACCAGTGGTGATGGGGCGCCTGACGGTTGGGCGAGATCGAGATGTCTTTTTTGGGGGCGGGACTAGCGACAATGCTGGCTGTCACGCCGAGGGTAGCGGCCAGAAGGGTGGCCCGTGCAGGCCGTCTCCTCCAGTTCGACCGAATCCCTCGTATGTGCTTCTGCGAGGTATCGTTCATGTCTCTATTTTCCCTGTTTTAGATGTCGTAAGTCAAACAAGATAAAGGTATTATTTGTGTTTTAAGCCTTGCGTGATGCGAACAGGTATGCTAGGCAAAATGACCCGAACGGGGGAGTAAGGAATGGGGCCGGAGACGACATGGAAGAACGGTTCGGAGGCCGAGGCCGGAGCCGGGGATGGGGAGCGGCGGCCGACGGTGGTTCTGACCGGGCTGACCATAGCAGGGTTCGACCCTTCGAGCGGAGCGGGGGTGACGGCTGATTTGCAGGTGTTTGCGGCGCACGGGCTGTTTGGCGTGTCGGCTATTACCAGTTTGACAATGCAGTCGACGCTCGGGGTTGCGGCGGTCCAGGCGGTGGACGGGGCGTGGATTCGACGGACGCTGGAGCATCTGACGGAGGACCTACCGGTGGCGGGCATCAAGATTGGGATGCTGGGATCGGAGGCGGCGGTGAGGGCTGTGGCGGAGTTTTTGCGGAATTTGCGGGGGCGGCAGGGGGTGGCGCTGGGCATGAGCGCGGTTCCGGTGGTGCTGGATCCGGTGTTGCGGTCGAGTTCGGGCCATGAGCTGCTCTCTGGGCCGGGCGTCGAAGCGCTTGTGGCGGAGCTGCTGCCGCTGGTGGGGTGGGCGACGCCGAACTGGGCGGAGCTGGCGGTGTTGAGCGGGCGAGAGGTCGGGAATTTGGGGCAGGCGGCTGAGGCGGCGGCGGAGCTGGGGCGACGGTATTCGGGGTTGGGGGTGGTGGCGACCGGAGGGGATGCGGCAGAGACCGTGGGGCCAGTGGACTTGCTGTGGACGGCGGAGGGTGGGGTGCGGGAGTTTCGTGGCGCGTGGGTGGAGACGCGGGCGACGCATGGGACAGGGTGCGCGTTCTCGTCGGCGCTGCTGGCGCGGCTGGTGCTGGGGGATGGGCCGGTGGAGGCGGTGGCGGCGGCGAAGAGTTATGTGGCGGAGGCGATGCGGTCGGCTCCGGGGGTGGGGCATGGGCGCGGGCCGCTGAATTTGTTGTGGCCGCTGCGGCGGCAGCAGGGAAGCTAGGGTAGTAGTGCGCTTGGAGGAAACATTCCCCCAGGGGCTGAAGCCCCATTTTCGTGGAGGCTGTATGGCACGGCTAAAGCCGTGCCCCTTCAAGACAGCCAAACGGAAAGACAGCCAAACTGATTCATTGAAGGTGGCTGCTAGGCTGAGGAGCATGGATTCGGTGATGAGGGTGACGGTGAATGGGCAGGCGAAGGAGCTGGAGGGGATGGGCTCGCCGAGCGCGTTGAGCCGCGTGCTGGAGGAGCTGGGGCTGCGGGCCGACCGGATTGCGGTGGAGCTGAACGGCGAGATTGCGCCGCGCGGGACGTGGGAGGGGCTGACGGTCGTGGAGGGTGACCGGATCGAGGTGGTGCACTTTGTTGGGGGTGGGTGGGGCGGGGAATCCGACGGGTTATCGGACGTTTGACCGGGAGTTCTATCGGACCGGCGCGCGGTCGGTGGTTTCGCCGGTAAGTGAGGTGAGCAGAAGCTCCCAGTGGTCGCCGTAGGTGGACCATCCGCCCATGGTTTTTGTGCGGAGAATGGCGGCTTCGCGCATGGTTTTTTGCAGGTCCGGGTTCTGGGCAAGGCGCTCGAGGCGATCGGTGAGCGCGGCGGGGTCGCGGATGGGAACGATGAAGCCCTCGACGCCGTCGGTGAAGAGGTCTTCGCCGCCGGTGTGGGTGGAGCAGAGGACGGGGCAGCCGCAGGCCAGGGCCTGGGCCTGGACGAGGGCGAGGCCCTCCTCGATGCTGGGAAGGACGAGGACATGGCTGCGGCTCATGAGGGCGGCGAGCTCGGGCTGGGGGAGCGGGCCGAGGAACTCGACGGAGTCCTGCGGAAGACGGGCGAGGATGGGGCGGATGTCCTGCTGGACGGCGCCGGCGATGCGGAGGCGTTTGTTGGGGTGACGGAGCGCGGCGAAGGCTTCGAGGAGGTAGGGAACGCCTTTGCGCAGGCCGACGGAGCCGGCGAAGAGGACGGAGAACTCTGGGGGTGAGGGCTCGGCGGTGGGATGGAAGGCTTCGAGGCGGACGCCGTAGGGGATGACGTGGACCTTGGAGGTGGGAACACCCATCTCGACGAAGGAGCGGGCGGCGACGGTGGAGGGGACGGTGATGGCGTCGGCCTGTTCGTAGATGGCCTCTTCGCGACGGGTATCGCGGGGGTCGGAGGGCACGAGTTTGACGTTCCAGCGGCGGTACTCTTCGGCGATAAGCTGCGCCTGATAGCGCTGGTGGGTGGAGCCGCGGTCGCAGATGTAGACGCCGCCCTCACGCTGGATAAGCGCGCCGGAGCGGAGGCTGGAGCCGGAGATGCCGATGAGCGCGTCGATCTTCGCACCCTGGTGAAGGATGCGATGGAGACGGCGCTCGGTCCAGCGGTCGAAGGCGACGGCGTTGGCATAGCCGAGCGGGTCGCGCAGCCAGTTGAGATCGATGGGGGCGCGCGAGGCGAGGTACTCGGGGACGTGAATCCAGGGGAAGGTGGAGACCTTGGCGTGCGGGAGGCCTTCGCGCTGGAGGCGGCGCCAGGGCCAGGTGGAGTAGACGCAGCGGAGATGGCCGCGGCGGTCGAGCTCGCGGGCGAGCTCGAAGTGGTGGAAGACACCGAAGACGGTCTGGACGATCTGCATGGGGGCCTGCGAAGGCTGGGATGAGTCTAGCAAGCGGAGGCGATGGGCCAGAGGCCGATCGCGGTTGATATGCTCGTTTGCGTGGAGGATGGAGATGCGCGGGTTGCTGGCTGTGGTCGTGGTTTTCGTTTGTGGGTGTGGGGTAGTGAGGGCGCAGCAGAGTGGGGCAGACGCTGTCGCGGCGCAGACCAGTAGAGTCCAGACCAGTGGGGTCCCGGCGCACAGTGTGGTGCTCGATCGCGTGCTGCGGGACTGGCCGGCGGGGCGGATCGCCAATGCGAAGCATCCGGGTGAGTGGGCGTACGAGGAGGGTGTGCTGCTAGATGGCGTCTCGGCGATGTGGCGTGTGACCGGCGATGGGCGGCTGTTCGCGTATGTGAAGGACGCGGTCGACCGGTCGGTGGACAAGGACGGCGTGATCCATATGGCGGACGGAGGGGCGTTTCCGGTGGAGGCGCACTCGCTGGACAACATCGAGATGGGACGCAGCGTGCTTGAGATGTACAACGTGCTGCAGCAGCCGCGGTACTACAAGGCGGCGACGTTTTTGCACGACCAGGTGATGCAACAGCCGAAGAATGCGAGTGGAGGGTACTGGCACAAGGAGATTTATCCGAACCAGATGTGGCTGGATGGGGCGTATATGGCCGAGCCGTTTATGGCAGGGTACGCGCGAACCTTCGGGGAGCCGCAGGGAATGAAGGCGGCGGTGGAGCAGCTGCTGCTGATGGGCGCGAGGATGCGCGATCCGAAGACGGGGCTGCTGCGGCATGGGTGGGATGAGTCGAAGCAGATGGGGTGGGCTGACAAAGAGACGGGGCTGAGCCCGGAGGCGTGGGCGCGAGCGATGGGGTGGTACTCGATGGCGCTGGTGGATGTGTTGGAGACGATGCCCACGACTGATCCCGAGCGGGCGCAGATGGAGGCGCTGACGCGGAGGACGCTGGAGGCGGTGATCCGGTATCAGGATCCGGCGACGGGGCTGCAAACCGGCTCAGGGCTGTGGTGGCAGGTGATGGATCAGGGTGGACGCAAGGGGAACTATCTCGAGGCTTCGGCGAGCTGCATGTTCGTGTACTCGATTGCCAAGGCAGTGCGGATGGGCGTGTTGCCGCTGGCGGATGGGCGCGCGGCGGAGCGCGGGTGGGCTGGGATTCAGAAGCGATTTGTGAAGCCCGACGGGACGCTGACGGGGACGGTGAAGGTCGCGGGACTGGGTGGAGAGCCGTATCGCAGCGGGACTTTCGCGTACTACGTTGGAGAACCGGTTGGGGACAATGATGCGAAAGGAGTTGGGGCGTATCTGCTGGCGGAGAGCGAGATGATTCAGCGGGAGCGCGCGGGGGATTTGCTGGCGAGGGCGCGAGGCAAGGTGGTGATGCTGGATGCCTGGTTCAACTCGCAGAGGCGGCGGACGCCGGCGGGCAATGAGCAGCTGTTTCATTACAAGTGGGACGACGAGGCGAACAGCGGCTACTCGGTGTGGGGAGAGATGTTCCGGCAGTATGGGGTGCGGACGGAGATGCTGGACCATGCGCCGCGGGCGGCGGACCTGAAGGGGGTGGCGGTGTATGTGATCGCCTCGCCGAACAACCTGAAACTGAACCCGGAGGCGCACTTTATGGACGCGGAGAGCGCGGACGCGATTGTGGCGTGGGTGAGGGCGGGCGGGGTGCTGGTGATGATGGAGAACGACGTCGAGCGGGCCGACCAGGTGCATCTGGATCTGCTGAGCGACCGGTTCGGGATGCACTTCAATCCGGTGCTGAAGAACGATGAGCTGAACGGAAGCTATGCGAACACGATCGTTCCGATCCCGGCTGGGGTGGGCGGGACCTTCGACCGGCCGATCTTTGATCGCCCCATCAGGGCCCTGATGAAGCAGATCTGCACGCTTACGGTGTCGGCGCCGGCGAAGGCGATTTTGACCGAGACGGGCGACACGGATGCGAAGGGCGATGTGGTGATGGCGGTGGCGCATGTGGGGCGTGGGCTGGTGTACGCGAACGTCGATCCGTGGGTCTACAACGAGTACACGGATGGGCGGAAGAACCCGATGGGGGAGCAGAACTTTGCGGGCGGCCTGGAGCTGACCAAATGGATTATGGAGCAGGCAAGCCAAAGGGCTGGTGCGAGATAGAGGGAATAGGGGATGTAGTCGATGAGCAGGGATGTTATCAGGATGGTTCAGGGGATTGGGCGGTAGGGGCGCATGATACAGAATATGTGTTATCGGACGTAACCTCGCTAGCGCGGGATTCGACAGCCTCATGCGGTGGTCGCAGCCGAGAGCTAGCGAATGCGCTCCCAGGTGAGCTTGTAGGTCGCGGCCTTGCGGTCAATCACGCCTCCGTTGCCGTCCTCCCGCGGGATGAGGACCAACCGATCGTCGCCCTGAAATTCCACCCACCGAACGTGGTCTCGGTTGCGTAGGTCCGGGTAGGAACTGTCTTCGATGTGGTGCGTGACCGTGCCCGCCGCAGCATCGACCGTGTAGGTTCCGGAGTAGCTGAAATAGGTGTTGAAGGCGGAGACCTTCTCCCTGTCGGTTCCCGCGGTCAGGCCGGCGGCGAAGTTCTGCCGCGGAGTCTTGTTGGCGATCTGGACCGACATCTGGCCCGAGGGATCGTAGATGATCAGGCCTGTGGGGTGATCGTAGAAACCGGGCAAGCCCGGAGGGTGGCCTTCCACAGAGACTAGTCGCCATGCACCTAAGATCTTCTGGCGTAGCTGTTGGTTTTGAGAGGTGAGAGGAGCTTGACCCGTGCAGAGGAGCATCAGGCAACCTACGAGAAGCGCTGCATGGGAAGCCAGTATACGCATCGCAGAAGCCACATCTCCTGCATTCCGTTCGGGTCGTCTGGCTGAGGCGCTGTGGTAGAGTCAGGGTGTCGAGTCACCGACCGGAGAGATGGCCGAGTGGCTTAAGGCGCACGCTTGGAAAGCGTGTATACCGCAAGGTATCCAGGGTTCGAATCCCTGTCTCTCCGCCACTTCGCAAGGTCGCAGATTCTCAAGATCGCAAAATTCTCGGAAGCGAAGGATTGCGACGACCAAGACCTCAGCCCCGGCTGGTGTTTTTCTTTTAGGCTTGGCTGCGGAGGGGTGATGCGACGGCGGGATCTGCTGAAGGCGGCGGTGGCGGGAGGCGCGGCGGCTTGCGGTCCGCTGAAGGGTCTGGCGTGGGCGGGTGCGGCCGAGGCCCGCGAAGGGGCGGCGGTTCCCTTCTTCTCCACAAATGACCGGCGTTGGCAGACGGCGTATGACCGGGCGCTGGCGGTGCTTGCGGGCAATGTGCAGGTGCTGCCACGGTTTCCGCATCCGGTGCTGATCGAGGGCGCGGAGTATGCGGGGGTGTGGCAGGAGTGCGGGCCGCATGAGGCGCTGGTCTATCGCTATTTCCGACCGGATGTGGCGCGGAATAACCATATGACGTTCTTTGCGCTGCAGCGCGAGGATGGGCAGCTTCCGGCGGACAACAAGCGCAGCGAGACGGGCTTTGGACAGATCCAGATGGTGGTGCCGATCGCGGCGACGGCGTGGGAGCTGGCGCGGGCGACGGGCGATGCGGAGCTGCTGGAGCGGGCGTATGTGGGCTGCTCGCGGTGGGATGCGTGGCTGATGCGGTACCGGAACACGCGCGGGACGGGGTTGATTGAGGGCTTCTGCACCTACGACACGGGAATGGATAACAGTCCGCGATGGGCGGGGATGGCGCGGCAGTGTCCGGATAAAGATGCGCGGCGGTGTCCGCCGGATCCGGGGCTGCCGCGGCTGTGTCCGGACCTTTCGGCGACGGTGTATGGAGCGCGGGTGGCGCTGGCCGCGATGGCGACGGCGCTGGGCAAGCGGGCGGAGGCGGACCAGTGGAGTGAGCACGCGGAGGCGCTGCGGCGGTTGATTGTGGAACGGTTGTATGTGGCGGAGGATGCGGCGTTCTACGACCTCGATGCGCGGAATGAGTTTGTGAAGGTGCGGTCGATCGTGGCGGCGCGGGTGTGCGGCGAACATGTGGCGGACGCGAAGATGTTCGACGCGATGTGGGAGCGGCAGCTCGGGAATCCGAAGGCGTTCTGGGCGCCGTATCCGCTGCCGTCGGTGGCGATGGATGATCCGGCGTTTGTGCGGCCGATTCCTCGGAACTCGTGGGGCGGGCCGTCGCAGGCGTTGACGGCGTTGCGCGCGGGGCGATGGATGGACTTCTATGGACGGTCGGCGGAGTTTGTGTGGATGATGCAGCGGTGGTGCGAGGCGCTGGTGCGCGACAGCAACTTCCGGCAGCAGATGGACCCCGTGACGGGAGAGTTTACCGCGAGCGGATCGGCGAGCTACTCGCCGGCGGCGCTGGTGATGTACGACTACACGTGGCGGCTGGCGGGCGTGCGCGAGGAGAATGATGAACTGCACTGGAATGTACGACCGCGATGTGCGGCAGCGGAGGGTGCAGTGTTTCGGCTGCCAATGCGTGGAGGAAAGGCGGCGGAGATGCGGTACCAAGGCGCGCATGCGGAGTTGTGGCTCGGCGGACGGCGGCTGGGACAGGTGGAAGGGATCGCGCGACTGGTGACGGATGAGGCAGGACGGCCGCTCTATGTACTGGGAGTGGATATGGCGCCGCAGACGGTGAGTGTGCGGCTGGCGGGATTCCCGCACCGGCAGTTACTTCTGAAGGCGAATGCGCGCGAGACGTTGAGTTAAGCGGGTACGGAATTGATCGTCAGCGCTCGATACAATCGAGGGATGACTGAGCCGTTGAGTTCTGTAGAGTCGCCGAAGAGTACGATGACGGACCGCGCCGATCGGCGTGGAGTGCCGCAGACGCTGCTGTTCGATGCGGACGATACGCTGTGGGAGAACAACATCTACTTTGAGCGCGCGATTGCCGCGTTCATCTCCTATCTGGACCATCGGGTGCACACGCACGAGGAGGTGCGCGAGCATTTGAACGCATGCGAGCGGCGGACGATTGCGGCGCATGGATATGGGGTGAAGAGCTTTCGGCGATCGTTGATTGAGTGCTTCGAGCAGCTGACGGATGAGCCCGTCACATCGGAAAAGCACGAGCGGATTCTCTCGTTTACGGAGGCGATCGCCGCGCAGGAGATCGAGCTGCTGAGTGGTGTCGAAGAGACGCTACGGGAGCTGGCGGTGCGGCACCGGCTGATCCTGGTGACGAAGGGAAACCTCGAGGAGCAGACGGACAAGGTGGAGCGATCGGGGCTGCGGGAGCTGTTTGCGGCGATTGAGGTGCTGCCTGAGAAGACGGCGCAGATGTATCGCGAGCTGGCGGCGCGACATGGGTGCGATGAGGCGAAGACGTGGATGATTGGGAACTCGCCGCGATCAGACATCAATCCGGCAATGGCGACTGGATTGAATGCGGTGTTTGTGCCGCACAGCTCTACGTGGGCGCTGGAGCACGAGACGGTGGATCGGCCGCCTGAGGGCGCGGTGCTGCTGGAGCTCGCGAAGTTCGGGCAGCTGTTGGAATATTTCTAGTTTTGTTGTTGGCTAATCTTGCCGGTCAGGGCTCGTCGTTGTAGACGCCGATCTGCACGGGGCCGCCTTCGACGAGGCGGGCGCGAAACATGCCGGGGGTGTTGAAGCTCCAGGCGAGCTGGCCGTCGGGGGTGATGGCGATGACGCCGCCGTCGCCGTGGAGCGCGGTGAGCTCGTGATGAATCACCTCATCGGCCGCGGCCTGCAGACGCATGCCCTTGTACTGGACGAGCGCGCAGATGGTGCGGGCGACGGTGAGGCGGATGAAGAACTCGCCGGTGCCGGTGGCGGAGACGGCGCAGGATTGATTGGAGGCGTAGGTGCCGGCACCGATGATGGGCGAGTCGCCGACGCGGCCCCAGCGCTTGGCCTGCGTGCCGCCGGTGGTGGTGCCGGCGGCGATGTTACCGTGGCGATCGCGGACGACGATGCCGGTGGTTCCCCACTTGTGGACGTCGGGCGATTCGAGTTGGGCGATGGGGCGGGTGGGCGGAGGCGGAGCGCCGACGGGGCGCGGCGGGATGGGCAGGCCCTCCTTCTTGAGCTGGCGGAGGAGCGACTGCCAGCGGGGTTCGGTGAAGAAGTAGCTGGGATCGACCTGCTCGAGGCCGACGCTGGCGGCGAACTGATCGGCGCCGGCGCCGACGAGCATGACGTGCGGCGACTTCTGCATGACGGCCTTGGCGAGCGAGATGGGATGTTTGGTGCGCGTGACCTCGGCGACGGCGCCGGCGTCGAGGGTCTTGCCGTCCATGATGGCGGCGTCGAGCTCGTTGCGGCCGTCGGCGGTGAAGACGGCGCCCTTGCCGCAGTTGAAGAGCGGATTGTCTTCGAAGACGCGCAGCGCGGCTTCGACGGCATCGATGGCCGGGCCGTTGGCGTCGAGGATCTTGGCGGCGGCGTGGATCGCCTGGTCCATGCCTTCGCGGTAGGCTTTGTCACGCTCGGGCGTCATCGATTTGCGTTCGATGACGCCGGCGCCCCCGTGCATCACGATGGCCCACTTGCCCGGCGGCGCTTGCATGACGAGTGGCTGCGTCGAGGATGCCGGCCCCTGAGCGTTTGAGGACATGGGCAAGAGTATCAGCGGGATCACGGCGGCGATCGAACCGAGGACGCGCGAAAAGGATGGAAACATGCCGCCTATTTTGTCACCTTTTTGGAGTGCGGTGCTCGCGGCTGCGGAGAGGACCCGATGCTATACTTTCCACAGGATTGTTCGCCGCTCCTGCCGCACCGCGTGTGCGTGCCAGGCCCATGCGGAGGTGGCGAAATTGGCAGACGCACTAGCTTGAGGTGCTAGCGCCGCAAGGCATAGGGGTTCAAGTCCCCTCCTCCGCACCAAACCAAACTTCGCGCCGGGCGCGCGTCAGGATTGAGTTCTTCGTATGATCATTCTTCTCGTCATTGTTCACGTCATCGTCTGTCTGTTCCTGGTGGGCGTTATTTTGCTGCAGCAAGGCAGCTCGGCGGACCTTGCTGGCGCATTCGGCGGACAGGGATCGCAGACGGCGTTCGGACCGCGTGGCGCAGCTAACATCATGACGAAGCTGACGGCGTGGGGGGCGGTGATCTTTATGCTGACGTCGATTGGGTTGACGATTGCGATGTCGCACACGACGACGAACCGCTCGGTGCTGGCGGGTACGCCGACGCAGCAGAGTGCTCCGGCGAAGAAGTAGCTTTGGAGTTTGAAGGTTTCGGAGGCGCAGGCGACGATGCCTGCGCCTTTCTCCTTGGCGTTTGGATGTAGCGAGGACGAGCTGTGATTCGTGAGACGTTTCCCGTGGGGCTGTTGCAGTGCAACTGCACGATCCTGGGCGATGAGCAGTCGCACGAGGCGATTGTGGTCGATCCGGGATATGAGGTGCCGCGGATTCTGGCTGCGCTGGCGAAGCATCAGCTTACGGTGAAACAGATTGTGGTGACGCATGCGCACATCGACCACATTGCGAGTGCGGTGGAGCTGAAGGCGATTACGGGCGCGCCGATTCTGTACAACAGGGCTGACCTTCCGCTGACGGAGATGATGGAGCAGCAGGCTGGATGGATTGGGGTGAAGACGCCGGAGGTGAGGCCACCGGACCATTCGCCGGCCGATCTTGAAACTGTGAGTGTGCGTGGTGTGGAGGCGCAGGTGATTCATACGCCCGGGCATACGGAGGGCAGCCTGTGTCTGCTGGTGCCGGCGGCTTCCCTGCTGCTGGCGGGCGATACGTTGTTCGCGGGATCGGTCGGGAGGACGGACCTTCCGGGCGGGCATCACGGCAAGCTGATTGAGAGCATTCGGGAGCGGCTGCTTCCCTTGCCTGATGCGACGCTGGTGGTGCCGGGGCATGGGCCGGAGACGACGATCGGCGAGGAGCGGGTGTCGAATCCGTTCCTGGTCTGAGCCGCAGGTTAGTCGATGGGAAGATGCTTGAGGCCGGCGTCGAAGGATTCGGGTGGGGTGAGCAGGCTGAGGACGGCGCGGCCTTCGGGCAGGCCGTAGAACTCGCCGGGCTGGAGGAGGACGCCGTGGTCGAGTGCGGCCTCGGCGAAGGGCTGGCCTTCGATGGTGCGCGGGACGCGGAGCACGGCGGTCCATCCGGCTTCGAGTGCGAGGCGTTGAGCTGTTGAACTGCGGGAGTTGTGCAGGCGTCTATCGAGCGCGGCGAGGTTGCGGACGACGCGTTCGCGGATCTGGTTCTGGATGGTGCTGCGGTGGGCGAGCCAGTGCGGGAGCGCGGCTTGCGTGGGTGCGTTGACCGAGAGAAAGGTGTCGGCGATGACCTCGAGGCGGGCGAGGGCTTGTTGCAGGAGTGGATTTGGGCCGCTTGCGGCGGGCGGAATAACAATCCAGGAGAGCTTCATCTGCGGGAGGGCGCAGACCTTGCTGATGCCGCTGAGCACGAAGGTAAGCGCGGAGCTGTTCGCTGCGGCGAAGGTGTGGGGATGGGTGCTGGGCGAGATGGGGTAGTCGAGGAAGACCTCGTCGACGATGAGGGCGAGGCTGTGTTCGGTGCAGAGGGATTCGAGGGCTTCGCGTTCGGCGGCGGAGGCGTAGTTGCCGGTGGGGTTGTTGGGATGGACGACGATGAGGGCGCGGGTGCGCGGCGTGATGGAGGCGCGGAGAGCGTCGAGGTCGATGGTCCAGGCGTGCGGTGATGTGTGGCTCGCGCCGGGATCATATTGCAGCGGGTATTCGCGAAGCCGTACGGAGTCGAGCTGGGCGATGAAGGCGAAGAGAGGGTAGCTGGGGCGCGCGATGAGGATTTCGTCGCCGGGGTCGCAGAGCAGGCGGAAGAGATAGCTGTAGGCCTCGCTGGTGCTGGTGGTGAGGCAGATGTTCTCGATGGGAATGTCGGCGTTGTGGTCGCGGTAGTACTCGGCGACTGCGGCGCGCGCGGAGGCGAGGCCGAAGGGCTGCGGATCGTAGATGAGAGCTGCTGGTTGCGAGAGCGGTGAGAGTAGATCGTTCGCGTCGTAGCGGAAGCCGCAGGCGGTGGGATTGGAGACGGTGAGGTCGAGGACCTCGCCGCCGCGCTCACGGCGTTCGCGCAGCCGTTGCGTGAGCGCGTTTTCGGTGAGCTCCCAGGCGGTGCGCGTCGAGAAGGTCATGCACTTTGAGGATACCTGCGCGGGCGAGCCGCTGAGAGCGAGTGTTGCTGCCGGTACAATCAAGCGACGATGGCGGTGATTCGAGCGGTTCTCTTTGACTATGGGCTGGTGTTGAGCGGGCCTCCCGATCCTGCGGCGTGGGAGCAGATGCGCGCTGTGCTTGAGGTGGATGAGGCGAGCTTCTATGCGGCGTACTGGCGGCCGCGGCCTGCGTACGATCGCGGAGCGCTGGATGGGCGGAGTTACTGGCGCGCGGTTGCCGAGGAGCTGGAGCGTTCCCTGCGCGAGGATGAGTTTGCGTTGCTGCTGGAGTACGACGTCGAGCTGTGGACGCAGCCGAACCAGCCGATGATCGACTGGGTTGCGGCGCTCAAGAGCGCGGCCTTCGTAACGGGCGTCTGCTCCAACATGGGTGATGCGATGGAGGACGGGATTCTGCGGCGTTGTCCGTGGATGAGCAGCTTCGATCACCACACGTTCTCGCACCGGTTGAAGATGGTGAAGCCGGAGGCCGCGATCTATCAGCACGTGATTCGAGAGCTTGGTCTGCCTGCGGAGGAGATCCTGTTCATCGACGACCGCAAGGAGAATGTGGAGGCTGCGGAAGCGGCGGGCATGCAGGCGATTCAATATCTCGACCACGCGGGATTTGTGGACGAGCTGCGCGATGAGAATTTTGACGGGTTGCCGCTGCCGGCGGCCGGCGCTGAGTAGGAGAGATTAGCGAGTTTGCGTGACGGGGACGACGGGGATGGGGGTGTGGCCAACGATCTCGATGCCGAAGCCCTGCAGCGCGGGGACGTGGGTGGGGTGGTTGGAGAGCAGGAGGATCTTGCGGATGCCGAGGTCGGAGAGGATCTGTCCGCCGAGGCCGACCTGGCGGAGGATGCGCTGCTGGCCGTCGTGTGTGCGGTCGGCCGAGCGATCGATGGCGTTGGAGCGGGGCTCGCTGCGGTGGAAGATGAGGCGGGGGGGCTCGACGGTGGTGTCGACGCCGTAGCCGCGCTGGGTGTGGTGGAGGTAGATGAGCGCGCCGCGGCCGGCTTCGGCGATGGCGCGGAGCGAGCCCTGGACGGTGGCTTCGCAGTTGCAGAGGCTGGAGCCGAAGAGGTTGCCGCAGAGACAGTGGGTGTGGACGCGGACGAGGATGGGATCGTCGGCGTTGGCTGCGTCGAGATCGCCATACACGAGGGCGACGTGGGATTCGCCACCGTCGGCGCCGGTGGACTGGCCGATTCCCTCTTCGCTCTGGTAGGCGATCATGCGGAACTCGCCGAACTGCGTGGGGAGCTGGGCCTCTGCGACGCGGTGGACGTAGCGCTCGTTCTGCAGGCGGTAGCGGATGAGCTCGGCTACGGTGAGCATTTTTAGATTGTGTTCGGCGCAGAACTTGAGCAGGTCGGGCACGCGGGCCATGGTGCCGTCCTCGTTCATGATCTCGCAGATGACGCCGGCGGGGATGAGGCCGGCCATGCGGGCGAGGTCGACGGAGGCTTCGGTTTGGCCGGCGCGAACCAGGACACCCCCCTTGCGGGCGCGGAGCGGGAAGACATGGCCGGGGCGGGCGAGATCCTGGGGGGTGGTGGCCGGGTCGATGGCCACCTGGATGGTGTGGGCGCGGTCGGCGGCGGAGATTCCGGTGGTGACGCCCTCGCGGGCCTCGATGGACTCGGTGAAGGCGGTGCCGAAGCGCGAGGTGTTGTCCTGCGTCATGGGCGCGAGGCGGAGGGCGTCGGCGCGGTCTTCGGTGAGGGTGAGGCAGATGAGGCCGCGGCCGAAGCGGGCCATGAAGTTGATGGTCTCGGGGGTGCAGAACTCGGCGGCGAGGGTGAGGTCGCCTTCGTTTTCGCGATCTTCGTCGTCGACGACGATCACCATGTGGCCGGCTTTGAGCTCGGCGATGGCCTCAGGAACGGTTGCGAATCCAGGCTCCGGCATGGTGTACCCCCCTCCCCCCTGTTTTTGCGCAAAGTCTTCGAGCGAAAGAGTTTAGCTTTGGGCTTCGAGTGTAGCTTTGGACTTCGAGTGCACTCCAAGCAAACAGCAGATCCTCCCGCTTCCTGCCCCAGCGAGCAAGCTCGCCGGGGACCCCGTTCGCGGAAGGATGACCATTCGAAAATTGTCTCCTGCTTTTATTGTACTCAGACGGCGGAGTAACAATGTCACGGATTTGTCCCACGCAAGTCTTTTGTCTGCTGCTTTTAGCGCGGAAACTTGAAGTTCCGGGGCTTGACAGACTTACAGCGTGGACTCGATCTCAAAGCCCCAGGCCTCGAGGAGGGCCTCGGGGATGTACTTGGAGTTCTTATTGCGGCGGGCCCACTCGCGGAGGCGGGTGGAGCGGATGTACTGGTCCGGGGTGAGCTTGTACTCCTTGACGATCTGCTCGAAGGAGGTGACGGTGGGGACGACAGGACCGATGGGCTCGGGCTTTCCCCAGTTTGGATTTCCGCGACGCTTGGCCATGAAGGTAAATGCCTCTCTTTTTGCGGTTGGCGCGGCCCTTCGGGGCCGTCGGCGGCAGAACCGCAACAGTTCATTTTACCGCGACGGAGGTGAGCCAACAAGCACGGCAGCTGGGCAACGGATCAGGTTCGCCCGGAAAATTCTCTCGGGGGCTGAAGCCCCATTTCTATGGTGATCTAAGGCACGGCTAAAGCCGTGCCCCTTCAAAACACACCAGAATGATCCACAGCCGGCAGGCGCAAGAGGCTCTCACCACAGGGCGGTGTCAGGCATCCTTCGCGGCGGGCGAGGTCATCTTGTAGGGAAGCGCGTGAGTATAGATCGTGCGGTGCGCTGATTCCTGTTGACCAGAGAAGAATGTGACGCGATGCGCTGAGGCCGAAGATCGGAATGCGGGGCGTGAGGCTTCGCGCGCTGAGATGGCGCTGACGCGGAGGGAGTTTCTGATGGCTTCGAGCGTCGTGTCGGCGGGTGTGGCGGTGGGGATGTCGCCTGAGGCGGCGGCGGAAGAGGCGCGGCGGGGCGATCCGGCGGCGGCGAAGAGGGTGCCGATCTCGATCTCCATTAATAAGCAGCAGCGGAAGCTGACGGTGGATACGAGGACTTCCCTGCTCGATCTGTTGCGCGAACATCTGGACATGACGGGGAGCAAGAAGGGGTGCGACCACGGGCAGTGCGGCGCGTGCACGGTGCTGGTGGATGGGCGGAGGGTGAACTCGTGCCTGACGCTGGCGGTGGCGGCCGAGGGCGCGGAGGTGACGACGATTGAGGGGCTGGGAGGGCCGGAGAATTTAAGTGCGGTGCAGAGCGCGTTCCTGGAGCATGACGGATTCCAGTGCGGCTACTGCACGCCGGGACAGATCTGTTCGGCGACGGCACTGGTGGAGGAGACGCGGCGCGGAGAGCTTTCGCTGGTGAGCTTTGAGACGCGGCAGACATTGACGCCGGAGATTACGGACGATGAGATTCGCGAGCGCATGAGCGGGAATATCTGTAGGTGCGGGGCGTATCCGAATATTGTGGCGGCGGTGCGGCAGGTGACGCGCGGAGGTGGGGCGAGCAAGGAAGGTGGGGCGTGAATCCGTTTGGATATAGCCGCGCGGATTCGGTGGAGGCGGCGGTGCGCGCGGGTGCGGGCGAGGGTGCGATGTTTCTGGGCGGAGGGACGAACCTCGTCGACCTGATGAAGGATGAGGTGGAGCGGCCGACGGCGCTGGTGGATGTGAACCACATTGGGCTGGGCGAAGTGCGAGCCAGTGCGAGCGGAGCGTCTATCGGCGCGTCGGTGAAAAATTCCGATCTGGCGAACCATGCGGGGATTGTGGCGAACTATCCGCTGCTCTCGATGGCGCTGCTCTCGGGGGCGACGCAGCAGTTGCGCAACATGGCGACGACGGCCGGCAACCTGATGCAGCGGACGCGCTGCTACTACTTTATGGATACGGCCTTCCCTGCTTGCAATAAACGCAAGCCGGGATCGGGGTGCGGCGCGATTGACGGTTTCAATCGCATTCACGCGATCCTGGGGCAGACGGATGAGGGAGCGAGATCGGCGCACACGTGCATTGCGACAAATCCGAGCGACATGTGCGTGGCGATGTATGCGCTGGATGCGCAGGTGGAGGTGATGGGGCCGAAGGGCAGGCGGACGATTCCGGTGGTGGAGTTTCATCGGCTGCCGGGCGATGATCCTTCGCGGGATACGGTGCTGGGCAGCGATGAGTTGATTACGGGGGTGACACTGCCACGCGCGCGGTTTGCGAAGAACTTCTGGTATCTGAAGGCGCGCGACCGGCAGAGCTATGCGTTTGCGCTGGTGAGCGTGGCGGCGGGGCTGGAGATGGATGGCGACACGATTAAATCCGCGGGGCTGGCGCTGGGCGGTGTGGCGCATAAGCCGTGGAGATCGCGCGAGGCTGAAGACGCGCTGGTGGGGAAGGCTGCGAATGCGGAGAGCTTTCGCGCGGCGGCGGAGGCGGCGCTGAAGGGAGCGCATGGGTACAAGGACAATGCGTTCAAGGTGGAGCTGGCGAAGCAGTGCGTGGTGCGCGCGTTGACCGAGGCGGCGAAGGGGGCGGCGGCATGAGGGCGTTGGCCGGGGCAGGAAGGCATACCCCAGGGACTAAAGTCCCTTTCCTTATTGAACAGGTTAAGAGACCCGACCCTGAAGGGTCGGGCTACCTAGAAGCAGGATCCGACCGTGAAGTGTCGGGCCGGTTAGAGGCGGGATGCGGCTGTGAAGTGTCGGGCCGCTTAGAGGCAGCGCAGGCGGACAGAGACAAAATACAGGGGTCTCTCCGCTTCGCCTCGCTGCGCGAGGCTTCGGTCGAGATGACAGCCATTGGAGGAGCGTGATGCAGACTGAAGCGGAGAGACCACCGGCGCTGCCGCAGCCGGCGCATCGGTATGACGGTGTGGCCAAGGTGACGGGGACGGCGAAGTATGCGGCGGAGTTCAAGGAGCCGTTTGCGAAGAAAGATCTGGTGTATGCGTTCGTGGTGCAGGCGACGATTGCCAATGGAACGGTGACGGCGATGGACACGAAGGAGGCGGAGCGCGCGCCGGGTGTGATTGCGGTGCTGACGCCGTTCAATGCGCCGAAGCTGCAGCCGGGACCGCCGAAGCCTCCGGGCAAGCGGAGCTTGAGTGTACTGCAGGATGCGGAGGTGCACTACAACGGGCAGCCGATCGGGGTGGTGGTGGCGCGCAGTTTGACGGAGGCGATGCAAGGCGCGCGGCTGCTGAAGATTGAGTACGATGAGCAGCCCGCGAAGCTGGACTTTCTGGGGCGGTTGAACGAGGCGCGGCCGCCGAAGAATCCGGGCAAGGATCCGGCGAAGAAGACGCGCGGCGATCTGGATGCGGCGATGAATAAAGGGACGGTGCGCGTGGACGAGACGTACACTACGCCGCTGCAGAATCACAACCCGATGGAGCCCCATGCGACGGTGGCGTGGTGGGAGGACGACAAGCTGACGGTGTACGACTCGACGCAGTACATCACGGGCGACCGGATGTCGCTGGCGACGGCGCTGCATATTCCGCTGGACCATGTGCACGTGATGGACCCGTATGTGGGCGGAGGGTTTGGGTGCAAGGGATCGACGTGGAGCCATGTGGTGCTGGCGGCGATGGCGGCGCGGATTGTGCAGAGGCCGGTGCAGCTGGCGCTGGAGCGCACGCAGATGTTTGGGCCGGTGGGCGCGCGGCCTTCGACGGTGAACAGAATTAAGCTGGCGGCGACGAGCGATGGCAGGCTGACGGTGATCCAGCAGGACGCGAAGATGACGACCTCGATGATGGAGGACTTTGTGGAGCCGGTGGTGGTGCCGGCGCGGATCTTGTATGCGAGCGAGGCGAACGAGACCTCCAGCGCGATGGTGGAGATGAACTACGGCGTGGCGACGTTTATGCGCGCGCCGGGTGAGTCGTCGGGAACTGCCGTGCTGGAGATTGCGATGGATGAGCTGGCGGAGAGGCTGGGGATGGATCCGGTGGAGCTGCGGGTGGTGAACTATGCGGACCGGAATCCGGATGAGGACAAGCCGTGGAGCTCGAAGCATCTGCGCGAGTGCTATGAGCGCGGCGCGAAGAGGTTTGGGTGGGCCAAGAGATCAAAGACGCCGGGAAGGATGCGCGAGGGCGACAACCTGATCGGGTATGGGATGGCGACGGCGACGTATCCGGCGAACCGGTCGGCGGCGATGGCGGTGGTGCGGCTGATGCCGGATGGGCGCGTGTTTGTGGGCTCGGGGACGCAGGACCTGGGCACGGGGATGTACACGATCATGGCGCAGACGGCGGCGCAGGTGCTGGGGATGGATGTGAAGCTGATGGATGTGAAGCTGGGGGATTCGACGCTGCCCAAGGCTCCGGTCTCGGGTGGATCGCAGTCGGCGGCGTCGGTGTGCCCGGCGGTGGAGGATGCGGCGAAGCAGGCGAAGCTGAAGGCGGCGGCGATGGCGGTCGCGGATGCGGGGTCTCCGGTGCATGGAGCGGCGACGACGGAGGTGGAGGTCGACGGCGGGCGTGTGTTTCTGAAGCAAGACAAGGCGAAGGGCGAGGAGGTGACGGCGCTGATCGCGCGCAACGGAGGCAAGCCGATTGAGGCGGAGGGATCGGCGGAGCCCGGCGAGGACAAGACGGCGACGACGCAACAGTCGTTTGGCGCGGTGTTTGCCGAGGTCGCGGTGGACAAGGACACGCACACGGTGAAGGTGCGGCGGGTGGTTGCGGTGTATGACATCGGCACGCTGCTGAACGACAAGACCGGGATCAATCAACTGCAGGGCGGGATTGTGTGGGGCGTGGGGTTTGCGCTGACGGAGGAGACGCATGTGGATCCGGTGGTGGGACGTGCGGTGAATGAGAACCTGGCGGAGTATCACGTGCCGGTGAATGCGGACATCGGCGAGCTGGATGTGTCGGTGCTGAATATTCCTGACCTGAAGTTCAATCCGATGGGAGCGCGCGGGATTGGCGAGATCGGGATTACGGGCGCGGCGGCGGCGGTGGCGAATGCGGTGTATAACGCGACGGGCAGGCGGGTGCGGAAGTATCCGATTACGCCGGATAAGCTGATGGCGTGAGGCAGACAGTAGAGCGTAGACAGTAGACAGTAGAGAGAAGCAGATTCCCTTGCACCCCAGCGAACAAGTTCGCCGGGGACCCCGCCGCGGGAATGACAGAAAGAAAAGCAAGAACAAGAATGGGTTCTTCGCCGACGCTTCAGCGATAGATGAAGGAGCGAAGAGTATGCGAAGATGGGCCGATGAGTTCTGCGCCTGTGGATTGTTCGCGCTTCCCTGCTTTCGGTGATTTGAGTTCACTGCTGCATCGTGTCTTTGGGCATGGGGAGTTTCGCGCGCATCAGCGCGAGGTGTGTGAAGCGGCGGCGAGCGGGCGCGACGTCCTGCTGGTGATGCCGACGGGCGCGGGCAAGAGTTTGTGTTATCAGCTGCCGGCGCTGGCGCGCGGTGGGACGGGGCTGGTGATCTCGCCGCTGATTGCGCTGATGGACGACCAGGCGGCGAAGTTGACGGCGCTGGGGCTGCGGGTGGCGCGGGTGCATTCTGGATTGACCCGTGAGGATGCGCGGCAGGCGTGCAGGGATTATCTGGCGGGTGAGCTGGATTTTCTGTTTATTGCGCCGGAGCGGATGCGCGTGCCGGGCTTTCCGGAGATGCTGGCGAAGCGCAAGCCGGCGCTGATTGCGATCGATGAGGCGCACTGCATCTCGCAGTGGGGGCATGATTTTCGTCCGGACTACAGAACGGTGGGGCAGCATCTGGCGGCGCTGCGCACGGGCGCGGATGGGGCTCCAGTGATTGCGTTGACGGCGACGGCGACGCCGGCGGTGCAGCGGGATATTGCGCGGCAGCTGGAGTTGCGCGAGGCCGCGATCTTTATTACGGGCTTTCGGCGCGAGAACCTGGCGGTGGAGGTGCTGGAGCTCTCGAAGCCGCAGCGCGCAGAGTTCGCGGAGACGCTGTTGAACGAGGCGGCGGCGCGGCCGGCGATTGTGTATGCGTCGTCACGTAAGGCGGCGGATGAGCTGGCGGTGCGGCTGAACGCGCGCTTCCCTGCCCGGGCGTATCACGCGGGGCTGGATGCAGGGACGCGGGAGCGGGTGCAGCGCGAGTTTCTTGCGGGCACTGTCGAGGTGGTGGTCGCGACGATTGCGTTTGGGATGGGCGTGGACAAGGCGGATGTGCGCACGGTGGTGCATGTGGCGCTGCCGGGATCGGTGGAGGCGTTTTACCAGGAGATTGGGCGCGCGGGGCGGGATGGGCTGCAGTCGCGGACGGTGCTGCTGTACAGCTTTGCGGACCGCAAGACGCAGGAGTTCCTGTTGGAGCGGAACTATCCGGCACGGAGCGAGCTGGAGCGGGTTGCTCGTGCGCTGGATGAGGAGTTTGTGGCGGTCGAGGAGTTGCAGCAGCGACTGAAGATGGAGCGCGAGACGCTGGAGCGCGTCATCGAGAAGTTGATCGCGCAGGGTGTCGCGGTGACGGACTGGAACGGCGGAGTTCGCGGGACGGGCGAGCGTGAATGGCAGGATGGATATGACGCGCAGGTAGCGGCCCGGCGCGAGCAGATTGACCGGATGATGGCGTTTGCGGAGGGCGCGGGCTGCCGGATGACGGCGCTGATGGAGCACTTCGGTGAGCGCGGCGAGGCGCGGACGTGCGGGCGATGCGATGTGTGCAGGCCGTCTGATGTAAGCGGCGCGAAGATGAGGCAGGCAGAGCACCATGAGCGTGCGTGGCTGCGGGCGATTCTGGCGGCGGCGGCGAAGCGGAGCACGTCGACGGGGAAGCTGTTTACGGAGCTGGCGCTGACCAAGGACCGCAAGGAGTTCGATTCCCTGCTGGATGGGCTGGCGCGGGCGGGGTTGCTTGCGATGGCGAATGATACGTTTCGCACGCCGGATGGACGCGATGTGACGTATCGCAAGGTGAGTGTGACGCATGAGGGACGCGAGCCGGATGAGGCGGCGCTGGATACGGTGTGGGTTCGGGAGGCTTCTGCTCCGACGAGACGCGCGAAGAGGAGTTCGTTGCGGGCTGCGCCGTCGAGGTCTGCTTCGCTGAGGCCTGCAGCGAGGCAGACGGAACGCGGTGGGGAGAGATCGCTGGAGAGAGAGCGTGTCGCGGCTCCGATGGCGAAGAAGATGGTGGAGCGGCCGGTGGCTGCTGCGGAGTGGAGCGCGGAGCAGGTGGCGCTGGAGGAGCGGTTGCGGGCGTGGCGCAAGGAGCAGGCGCAGGCGGCGGGGCTGCCGTCGTTCTTCATCTTCAGCGATACGGTGCTGCGGGAGATTGTCGCGGCGGCGCCGGGATCGCTGGCGGAGCTGCGCGGCGTGCGCGGGGTGGGGCCGGAGAAGCTGGAGCGGTTTGGGGCGGCGGTGGTGGCGATGTGCAGGGCGTGATGGTGTCGCGTTTGCCAGCAAGCCCGAAATACAGGGGTCTCTCCACTGCGCGGACGATGAAGCTGTCCGCTCCGGTCGAGATGACAGAGGTTTACTAATTTGAGGTGGTGGGTGAGCCGAAGCTGCTGCTGTGCGTGAGAGGATAGCTGTCGTATGGATATGAGCTCATTCGGCGTCGTGATTATGGCGGCGGGCAAAGGGACGCGGCTGAAGTCGAAGCGGCCCAAGGTGCTGCATGAGATCGGCGGGCGCGCGCTGCTGGAGCATGTGATCGCCGCGGCGGAGACGGTGGTGCCGGCAGAGCGGATCTATTGCGTGATCGGGCATGAGGCGGAGAGCGTGCGCGCGGCGGTGGAGTCGACCGGCGTGAAGTTTGTGCTGCAGGCCGAACAGCGCGGGACGGGGCATGCGCTGCAGATGGTGAAGGCGGAGTTTGAGCTGAGCGGAGAGCGGCCGCCGGAGAATCTGCTGGTGCTGTCGGGCGATGCTCCGCTGATTCGGCCGGAGACGCTGGCGCAGATGTGCGCGACGCATCTGCGCGAGCGGGCGGCGATGACGATTCTGACGGCTGTGCCCGAAGACCCGACAGGCTATGGACGCGTGCTGCGGGCGAGCGAGGGAGCGGCGGAGGTTGCGGCGATTGTGGAGCAGAAGGCGTTGCGGCCGGAGCAGCTTGGGGAGCGAGAGATTAACTCGGGGATCTACTGCTTCGAGACGACAGCGCTGTTCAAGCATCTCGATTCCCTTTCGACCAACAATGCGCACGGCGAGTATTACCTGACGGATGTGGCGGAGATGCTGGTGAGTGAGGGCAGGCGCGTGGTGGCGGTCGAGGCCGAGAGCGTCGACGAGGTGCTGGGCGCGAACACGATTGCCGAGATGATGTACCTGGATGCGGCGCTGCGGGCGGCGACGGCGCGGCGGCTGATGGCGGCGGGCGTGACGATCTTCCGGCCCGAGACGTGCGTGATCGATGCGCAGGTGGAGGTGGCGGCGGATACCGTCATCGAGCCATTTGTGCAGTTGCTGGGCGCGACCAGGATTGGGCCGGAGTGCAGGGTGCGGTCGTACTCGGTGGTGCAGAACTCGGTGATTGGTGCGGGTGTGGTGGTGCGGAACGGGTGCGTGCTGGATGAGGCGGTGGTGGGCGATGGGGCTCTGCTGGGGCCGTATGCGCATCTGCGGCCAGGAAGCGAGATTGGCGAGGGCGCGCATGTGGGGAACTTTGTGGAGACGAAGAAGACGCGGCTGGGGCGCGGATCGAAGGCGAACCATCTGAGCTATCTGGGCGATGCGGTGATCGGGGAGGGCGTAAACATCGGCGCGGGCGCGATCACGTGCAACTACGATGGCCTGCACAAGCACCAGACGACGATCGGGGATGGGGTGTTTGTGGGGTCGGATTCGACGCTGGTGGCGCCGCTGACGATTGGCGAGGGAGCGTACGTGGCGGCGGGCTCGTGCATCACAGAGAGTGTGCCGGCGGAGTCGCTGGCGCTGGGACGCAGCCGACAGGTGACGAAGGAAGGCTGGGTGGCGGCGAAGCGGGCTGAAAAGAAGACGAAGGGCTGAGCGGAGAGAAGAGGCAGTGCGAGGTGCTTGATGGAGCGGTTGAATGATGCGGATGTGAAGCAGGCGCTGGCAGGGCTGAAGGGATGGGCGCTGGAGAATGGGGAGTTGGTGCGGACGTGGACCTTTGCCGATTTTATGAAGGCGATGCACTTTGTGAACCTGGTGGCGCAGGCGGCGGAGACGGCCGGGCACCATCCGGATATCGATATCCGGTACAACAAGGTGCGGCTGGCGCTGGTGACGCATGATGCGGGCGGGATTACGGCGAACGATACGGCGATGGCTGGAAAGATCAATGGGTTGAATGAGTAGGGGCTGAACGATTAAATGGCGATCTGCCTGGGATTGAAGGGCTTCGGGCGGGGGGACGAGAATTGACTTGAGGCTGCCGAGCGGGATGTGCTACGCTAGGCGCAGCGGTGGTGGAAAACGTCTCCGCAAAGGTTTGCCGAGCGGAAGTCCGGACGATCAGAAATCGCATGATCGGAGGATCCACTCGGAGCAAGTTGCGTCACTGGCCTCCCGCCACGGAACAGAAGACCGTTTCGTGGCGCCTTTTTTCTTAAGGGCGTGGATGTGAGCGCTGTGATCGACGGGTCGTCACAATTTATAATGGAGACAGTTCTTTGCAGCGCCACAACGCACAGTTGCGGCCAGCTCCAGATGGGGGCGTCACGGCTTCGACGGGATTGCTTGCGGCAGAGAGGCATGCCGGGGTGTGGACACCCGTAATCGCTCACAAAACCATAAGTGCCAACAACAATCTGGCTCTTGCTGCTTAATTAACTAAGTAGCCGATCGCTC
>DATAXW010000032.1:0-130700 GCA_036272895.1 Acidobacteriaceae bacterium
TGGTAGCCGGCGACGAGCTCGGACTCGGCTTCGGGGAGGTCGAAGGGGGTGCGGTTGGTCTCGGCGTAGGCGGCCATGAGGTAGATGAAGAAGGCGACGAACTGGAAGCCGCCGAAGAAGTTCCAGGAGCGGAGGCCGTGCGCGGACTGCGAGTTGACGATGTCGCGAAGAGAGAGCGAGCCGGCGCGCATGACGACGCCTACGAGCGAGAGGCCCAGCGCGAGCTCGTAGCTGACGAGCTGGGCGGAGGCGCGAAGGGAGCCGAAGAGCGAGTACTTGTTGTTAGAGCTCCAGCCGGAGAGCGCGACACCGTAGACGCCGATGGAGGTGATGCCGAGGATGACGAGCAGGCCGATGTTGATGTTGGAGATCTGGGTGAGGTCGACGTTATGGAAGTAATACGGTTTGCCGAAGGGAACGACGGCGATGGAGATGAGCGCGCAGGAGAGCGCGATGATGGGCGCGAGGATGAAGAGCGGGCGCTCGACGGAAAACGGCATGAGATCTTCTTTGAGAAAGAGCTTGATGCCGTCGGCGAGCGGTTGCAGGAGGCCGAAGGGCCCGGTGCGCGAGGGACCCCAGCGGTTCTGGATGCGGCCGAGGACCTTGCGCTCCAGCAGCACCGTGTAGGCGACCGCGGTGAGCGTGATGACGAGCACCACAACGATCTTGAGGATGCTGATCAGCAGGAAGAGTTGGAATGGGGTCAGATGGCTCATCGAGTAGGAAGTGAATAGTGAGTAGTGAATAGTGAATAAAGCAATTTAGTCGGCTTCGGCGAAGTGGTCGGCTACTTCGCGCTGCTGGTGCTTCTGGATGTCGAGGAGGATGGGCGAGTACTTCGTGAGCGAGCCGGAGGTGAAGAGCGTGTCGGATGAGGGAAGGACGAGATCTTTGCGCGCGGCTGAGGTGCTGATCTGCACGAGACCGGAGTTGGCCGGCGACAGGTGCTGGTCGTTGCCGCTGAGCAGTTGCAGGCGGAGGAGCTTGTCGTAGCCGGGGACGAGGCGCTGGATCTCGTCGAGGCTGGCGAAGGGATCGAAGGGGCTGAGCCTGGGCTCGAGGTTGTTCGCCATCAGCCATACTGCATGGCGATCGGCTTCGCCGGATTGCGCGCCGCGCGACTGGCCGATGTCCGCTCTGGTGCCAACAGAGGCGGCGCCTTTGCCGAAGGGGACGAGCGTTTGGATGGGGTGGCCCATCTTGTCGGCGAGGCGGACGATGAGCTCGAAGTCGGAGCGGGTGCCGGCGCGGTCGGCGGCCTTGGAGACGAGTTGGAGGTCGCCGTAGCTGTTGGTGACGGAGCCGGATTTTTCGTAGAGCATCGCGGCGGGGAGAACGACGTCGGCGAGCGCGGCGGTCTCGGTGAGGAAGAGGTCCTGCACGATGAGGAAGGTGTTTTGCAAGGCCTCGGCCGTCACGCCGTAACGCGCGACGGGGTTGGAGCCGACGACGTAGAGCGCGGCGAGCGAGCCGGCGTTGGCGGCGTCGAACATGGCGAGGATGTCGAGACCCGCGGCGGCTGGTGCGTTGTATTCAGAGGCGAGAGCGGAGCCGGCGGAGCCATTGGAATTCAAGAGCGGCTGGTAGCCGGGCAGCATGTCGGGGAGCAGGCCCATGTCGGAGGCGCCGCGGGAGTTGGCGTAGTCGGCGAGGCAGGCGAACTTGGCGTTGGGGAAGGCGGCGATGAGGCGGGAGAGCTCGCCGTCGCGGAGCTCGTTGCCGATGAGGACGATTAACTTTTCTTCGTTGCGGACGGCGGAGCGGAAGCTGGAGAGCTCGTCGGCTTGGGCGATGACGGAGGCGGCGTCGGCTGAGGCGTCGTCGCCGGCGAGATAGCTGACG
Source organism: Acidobacteriaceae bacterium (assembly GCA_036272895.1). Classification (GTDB taxonomy): domain Bacteria; phylum Acidobacteriota; class Terriglobia; order Terriglobales; family Acidobacteriaceae; genus Granulicella. The sequence continues at coordinate 1,846 of DATAXW010000032.1, forward strand.
AAGTTGCCGTAGGCGAAGGGCGCGACCTGGATGAAGGATTTGGCCTGGCGGCGGAGTTTGATCTCGTCCGTGTTGGCGATGTAGACGCGGGCCTTGTTGAGGCGGACGTTGGTGCGGAGGTTCCAGGCGGTGAGCGGGGCCTGCTGCGTGGGGTCGCCGCCGATGAGGAGAATCGCGGGGGCGTTGGCGACGTCGCGCTGCGAGGCGAAACGATTGGTTGTTCCCTGGAGTGCGCCGGCGAGGGTGACGAAGTCGGCGGTGCGGTGGTGGTCGATGTTGTTGGTGCCGAGGACGGTGCGCGCGAACTTCTGCAGCAGGTAGTTTTCTTCGTTGGTGGTGCGGTTGGAGCCGATGACGCCGAGCGACTGCGGGCCGCGGGTGTCGCGGAGCTCACGGAGTTTGTTGCCGGCGAAGGTGAGGGCTTCTTCCCAGGAGACGGGGGTTAATTGGGCGTTCTTTCTGATGAGCGGATGGGTGAGGCGGGCTTCGCTGTTGGCGAAGTCGAAGGCGTAGCGGCCCTTGTTGCAGAGGAAGTCGCCGTTGATGCCGGACTTGTCGCGGTTGTCGCCGCGGACGATCTCGGCGCCGTCGTTGACGCTGCGCACGCCGAGGGTGGTCTTGCAGCCGTCGCCACAGTGGGTGCAGATGGTGGCGACGTGGTTCATCTCCCAGGGGCGGGTTTTGTAGCGGTAGGCGCCGGAGGTGAGCGCGCCGACGGGGCAGGCGTCGATGCACATGCCGCACTGCTCGCAGTCGAGGCGCGGCTGATTGTCGGGCGAGAGCTGGGCGGGGACGTTGGGCGCGATGATGGACGACGCGCCGCGGTTCTGGATGCCGAGGGCGAAGACGTCCATGCCTTCGCCGCACATGCGCACGCAGCGGTAACAGAGGATGCAGCGCGGGCGGTCGAAGTAGACGACGGGCGACCACTGCTGCTCGTCGCGATGATTCTTGGGTTCGGCGTAGAAGCTGTCGGCGGCGCCGTATTTGAAGGTCATGTCCTGCAGCTCGCACTCACCGCCGGCGTCGCAGACGGGGCAGTCGAGCGGATGGTTGCCGAGCAGCATCTGGATGGTGGCTTTGCGGGCCTGGGCGATCTCGGGGGTTTCGGTGCTGACGACCATGCCTTCGGCGACGGGTGTGGTGCAGGCGGTCTGGAGCTTGGGCATCTTTTCGATGCGGACGACGCACATGCGGCAGGCGGCCTGCAGCGAGAGGCCGGGGTAGTAACAGAAGGCGGGGATCTCGATGCCCGCGGACTTGCAGGCTTCGATGAGCAGCGTGCCCGCGGGGGCGGTGAGCTTTTGGCCGTCTACGGTGAAGGTTACGTCTGGCATGGTGGTCCTTAGGCTGCCTGCAGAGTGCGGCGCTTGGTCTTAACGGGGGTTGCTCTGGCGAGTTTGCGCTTGGTGGCCTTTGCTTTCGGAATGGTCACGGTGAGGTGCTCGACCACGTATGTGACTTTGGGGTCAGTCTCGCCTTCGATAGGGAGCGTTACGCGCTTACTTGTGGGTTCGGGAATGGGATAGCCGAGTTCGACGGCTGTGTCCATATAAAGCTGCAAGGCTTCGAGCAGATTGGCGCGGATCTCATCGAGCGTGCTGCCGAGCGAGATGCAACCGGGGACGTCGGGCGCGAAACCACCATAATTCTTTCTGCCCTTCTCGTAGACGACCAGGAATGTTTTTTTCATAGCAGACCTGCATCCTTCAATATTTTTCGCTCTGTTCCATATGGTAAATCGCCCTTGTGCACTGGGACGACGACAAGACCAGGACGCGAGTCGTGAACGAAGACGCGATGGCTGCCTTTCTGGCGAAGAAAGCGCCAGCCGATAGCCTCGATCTTGCGTATGATCTCTCGCGCAGTAAGCGGCATCTCCTAGTGAGCTCCTGCGAGCTCGGGTTCGCCGATGGGTTGGATCTGGATGAGCGGGTTCGCGACGCGTTTGCCTTCGAGGTACTCTTCGAACTCCGAGCGGAATTTTTTGACGAAGCCTAGCGTGGGCATCGCGGCGGCGTCGCCCAAGGGGCAGAACGTCCGGCCCATCATGTTTTCGGCGAGGTACTGAATGTTGTCGATGTCTTTTTTATTGCCGCCGCCGGCGTGGAAGCGGGTGAGGGTCTTTTTGATCCAGTCCGTGCCCTCGCGGCAGGGGATGCACCAGCCGCAGGATTCGTGCTGGTAGAAGCGGATGGTGCGGAGGGCGAACTCGACGATGGAGACGGTCTCGTCGAGCACGACTATTCCTCCAGAGCCGAGCATGGTGCCGGCCTTCGCCATTTGATCGAAGTCGAGGCCGACGTCGATCTCGTCGGCCTTGAGGACGGGGCAGGAGGCGCCGCCGGGGACGACCGCTTTGAGGACTTTGCCGTTGGGGATGCCGCCGGCGACCTCGTAGATGGCCTTGCGCAGCGAGTAGCCCATGGGCAGCTCGTAGACGCCGGGTTTGTTGACGTGGCCGGAGATGCCGAAGAGACGCGTGCCGCCGTTGCGTTCGGTGCCGAGCTTGGCGTAGGCCTCGCCGCCCATGAGGAGAATGTGGGGGGCGTTGGCGATGGTCTCGGCGTTGTTGATGACGGTGGGGCCGCCGTAGAGGCCGACGACAGCGGGAAACGGCGGTTTGATGCGCGGCACACCGCGTTTGCCTTCGAGCGACTCCATGAGGGCGGACTCTTCGCCGACCTCGTAGGCGCCGGCGCCGGTCTGGGTGATGATGTCGAAGTCGACGCCGTCTTTGCCGAAGATGTTTTTGCCGAGGAAGCCTTTGGCGTAACAGTCGGCGACGGCCTTCTCCATGATGGTGAGGAGGTAGCGGTACTCGCCGCGCAGATAGATGAAGCCGGTCTTCGCGCCGATGGCGAGGCCGGCGATGATGGTGCCTTCGATGACGGCGTGGGGGTCGTGCAGGAAGAGGACGTGGTCCTTGCAGGTGCCGGGCTCGGACTCGTCGCCGTTGACGAGGACGTACTTGGGTTTCTCGGACTGCTTGGGGACGAAGGACCACTTGAGGCCGGTGGGGAAGCCGGCGCCGCCGCGTCCGCGGAGGCCGGAGGCCTTCATCTCGGCGATGATCCACTCGGGCCCTTTCTCGATGGCGAGCTGGGTGGCCTTGTAGCCGTCGAGGGCGATGTATTTGTCGATGTCGGTCGCGCCCTGGCCGAAGCGGCGGGAGATGACTTTGACTTCATCGGGATGGGAGACGAGCTCGGGCATGGCTACTGCCGCTCCTTTCCGTCTACTTCATCGTCTAGTTTATCGACCGGCTGGTTGTGGCCGCGGCCGGCGGCGTAGTCGTCGAGGATGGCGTCCATCTTTGCGGGTGTGAGGTTGTCGTGGAAGTCGTAGTTGACCTGGACGGCGGGGGCCCAGCAGCAGGCTCCGATGCACTCGACTTCTTCGAGGGAGAAGAGGCCGTCTTCGGTGACGCCTTTATGGCCGATGCCGAGCTTGTGCTTGCAGTGGTCGAGGAGTTCGAAGCCGCCGCGCAGCATGCAGGAGATGTTGGTGCAGACCTGCACGTTATATTTTCCAGCCGGGCGTGTGCGAAGCATCGAGTAATAGCTGAGGACGTTGCGGACGTCGAGCTCGAGGAGGTCGAGGCGGGCGGCGATCTCGGCGACGACTTCATCGCTGACGTAGCCGACCTCGTCCTGCGCATAGAGCAGCATGGGGACGAGCGCCGAGCGCTGGAGCGGGTAGATCGTCGCCAGCTTGTCGAAGCGGGCGGCGAGCGCGGGGGAGAAGATCGTGTTGGCGATGGCGGCCATTCTCGTGTTTCCTATGCTTCTGTGGCGATCCGGGTGAAGCAGGTCCTTCGCTGCGCTCAGGATGACAACTCAAAACTACTGCGGTGATTCCATTATCTCGCGGGCGAAGTGTTCGGCTGCGAGGTCCATGGCTATCTCCCGCGGTTCTGCGGTCTCTTTATCGGCGTTGCCGATGGTGGCTGTGCCGTTCTCGTTGAGGTGAAACGGGAGCGGCGGCTGGTGGCTGGCGGTGACCTCGTTGGGCGTGAAGCGGAGCCAGCGGCTGCCCACGCGGAGGGTGATCTCGGTTGCGCTTACTTCGACGACGGCGTGCTGGGTGCTGTTGAGTCCGTGGGCGGCTGCGTAGCTGCGAAGCAGAGATGCCCAGGAGGTCCAGAGTTCGGTGTGGAGGTTAGTGTTCAAGTTAATGGAGCTGATGTTTCTTTCGGCAGCGTTCGCCGAAAGAAGTAGAGAGAAGCAATGAAAAGAAGCAGGACCTTGACGATTTTTTCAATTGCCCGCCAGTAGATAAAAAACGTACCTAGTTGATCTTGTTTTATGAGGTTTGCTGGAAACCAGACCGGTTGTCGGTTTCCGCCAAGTGCGTGGATTACGGAATTTTCTACAAAGTAGCAGAGAATTGGCCAAAGGATTACCGCGATACAGAGCCAAAGAAAACCGGGGTTTCGAGTTCGGACCAGCATATAAACGAGGACGACAATCAGAGCGACAATAAGTACAGCCGCTGCATAGCCGAGAATTGTCCCAAAGATGAAAGTGTCCATTCGTTATTAATCCGTTTGCTCGCAGCTCAAAAATCCTTACCGATCGATTGCGCCTAAAACAATATCCAGTGAGCCGATCACCGCCACAACATCCGCGATGAGCTGGCCTTTGCACATGACTTCGAGGGCTTGCAGGTTGGCGAAGTCGGCGTTGCGCATGTGCACGCGGAAGGGTTTGGCGGTGCCGTCGGAGACGACGTAGTAGTTCATCATGCCGTGTGGCGCTTCGACGGAGCTGGTGACCTCGCCGGCCGGGACCTGGAAGCCTTCGGTGACGATCTTGAAGTGATGGATGAGCGACTCCATCTGGGTCTTCATCTGCTCGCGGTCGGGGAGGATGATCTTGGGCGCGTCGGCAGTGATGCGGCCTTCGGGCATGCCGTCGAGGGCTTGCAGGCAAATCTTGGTGGACTCGCGCATCTCGTCCATGCGCACGAGGTAGCGCGCCCAGGTGTCGCCGACGGTGGAGACGGGGACCTTGAACTGGAACTTCTCGTAGGAGGAGTACGGCATGTCGCGGCGGACGTCAAAATCGACTCCCGAGGCGCGCAGAGGAGGACCGGAGACGCCGAGCGCGATGGCGTCCTCGGCGGAGATGGTGCCGACGCCCTTGAGGCGGCCCATCCAGATGGGATTGGCGTTGAGCAGGCCCTCGTACTCGGCGATTTTGCTGGGGAAGGTTTTGAGGAAGGCGCGAATCTTGTCGAAGAGGTCGAGAGGAGGTTCGAGCGAGACGCCGCCGATGCGGACGTAGCTGGTCATCATGCGCTGGCCACTGACGGCCTCGAAGAAGCGCATGAGATCTTCGCGCTCGCGGAAGCAGTAGAGGAAGACGGTGAGCGCGCCGATGTCCATGGCGTGCGTGCCGAGCCAGACGAGATGCGACTGGATGCGGGTGAGCTCGTTGAAGAGGACGCGCAGCCACTGGGCGCGCTCGGGGATTTCGAGCTGCAGGAGTTTTTCGACCGCCAGGGCGTAGGCGGTGTTGTTGGTCATGGGGCAGAGGTAGTCGATGCGGTCGGTGAGCGGGACGACCTGCTGGTAGAACTTGGCCTCGCAGGTTTTTTCGATGCCGGTGTGCAGGTAGCCGATGTCGGGGGCGAGGGAGATGACGGTCTCGCCGTCGATCTCGATGACCAGGCGGAGGACACCATGCGTGGACGGATGCTGCGGGCCCATGTTGAGGACCATGGTCTGGTTGGTGACCGGGTCGGAGCCGCGCGGGTGGTGGTGCGAGGTGGACTCTTCGACGACGTCTTTGACGTCGGGGATGATCATGTCTTCAGCGTTGCGGAGACCGGTGAGGGTGGCGCCGGTTTGCTGGGTGTCGACGCGGCCTTTGAAGGGCGAGCGCGTTTCGTTGGTCTCGGCGGTCGGCTTGTCGGGGGCTTCTACGGGGCTCATTAGCGGTAGCCCTCCACTGGGTAGTCTTTGCGGAGCGGGTGGCCGTTCCAGTTGTCGGGCATCATGATGCGGGTGAGGCGCGGGTGGCCGGCGAAGCTGACGCCGAAGAGGTCAAAGACCTCGCGCTCATAGAAGTTGGCCGCGGGCCAGACGCCGGTGATGGAGTCGATGGCGGGCGAATCACCCTCGAGGCGCGCGACGAGGCGGATGCGCTGCTTCAGCCGGTGCGAGAGCAGCGAGTAGCTGAGCTGGAAACGGGGTTCGGTCGGGTACCAGTCCACGGCGGTGAGGTCTTCGAAGAAGTTGTAGCCGGAGGATTGGGCCGCCTGGCAGGCCTGGACGATGGTCTCGGGCGCAACGGTCAGGGTGAGCTCCTGGCGGTCCCACTTGGCGTCGGTGACGAGATGTTGCAGGCCCTGGATGGCGGCGTGGTCGGCGAGCGCGGCAGCGACGGCGTCCTTGCCGAAGACGGCCTCAGAAGTGGCGGGAGTTTCCATTGGATTGCGGGATTCAGGCATCGTCGAAAAGCAGATTCCCTTCGGGAATGACAGCAAAAACCACGTTTACAGGTCGGCTTTGTCGTTCGACCAGTTGAGGATGCCCTTCTTCCAGACGTAGAAGAGGCCGACGGCGACGAAGCCGAGGTAGACGAGCATCTCCCAGAAGCCGAAGAGGCGCGAGCCGGTGATGACCGGGAGCCTGCGGTAGATGACCGCCCAGGGCAGCATGAAGACCGCCTCGACGTCGAAGAGGATGAACAACATCGCGACCATGTAGAAGCGGACGGAGAAGCGGCCGCGCGCGTCGCCGACCGGGTCCATGCCGCACTCGTAGGCGCTGAGCTTGGTGCGGGTGCGGCGATGCTTGCCGAGGAGATAGGACGCGCCCACCATGAAGCAGGCCAGGCCGATCGCGACGAGGATCTGGAGGGCGAGCGGAAGGTACTGCCAGATGTAGGGATTGCTTCGCATGTCCATCTTTGAGTGTAGGAGCGCGGTCGTCAAGGGTCAAGAAGCGGACGGACAACGCACAGTAAAGCCGCGTGAGGCTACAGCAGGCTGCGGTACCACGCGATGAGCGGAGCGCCGAGCAGCGCAGCGAGCAGGCCGCCGACGCAGAGGAACGTGCCCAGCGGAATGCGCGAGGTCGCCGTCGCGCGGCGGCGGGCAAGCAGCGTGATGGCGTAGAGGGCGGCGAGGACGACGCCGGCGAAGAGCGCGAAGATCGCGTTCCAGAAGCCGAGAAAGGCCGCGATCATGGCCAGCAGCTTCACGTCGCCGAGGCCGAGCCCCTCGCGGTGGCGGAGGGCCTTGTAGGCCCAGCGGATGAAGAGCGGAACCGCGGCGGCCAGACAGATGGCGAGCAGGCGGCCATACACGATGTGCTCGGGGCCGGTAAGCAGGACGTTGCCGTGGGCGTTGAAGGAGCCGGGGCTGGACATGCGCAGGCTGTAGCGCGGGCTTACATGGATGTCGTACTCGCCCGGCGCGAGGAAGATGGCCTCGGAACAGGCGAGGAAGAAGCCGGCGGCTATGCCGGTCAGCGTGAAGGCGTTCGGCAGCGTCTGGGTCCGCCAGTCCATGACCAGCAGGCCGAGCAGAAGGAAGCCGAGGATGGCGAAGAGCAGAGCGTCGATGGCCAGCTCGGGCGCCGGGGTGCCCGGCGTATGGAAGGCCTGCACGACGGCCAGCGCGAACCAGAGGCCGGTGGCCAGCTCGATGAGGGGATAGCGCCAGGGGATGGCGGCCTTGCAGTGGCGGCAGCGGGCGCGGAGAAGAATCCAGCTAAGCAGCGGAACGTTGTCATACCAGCGGATGGGCGTAAGGCAGCGCGGGCAGTGGGAGCGCGGCCGGCTGATGCTGCGGTGCTCGGGCAGGCGCGAGATGCAGACATTCAGGAAGCTGCCGAAGAGCAGCCCGAGAAGAAATGCTGGGAGCTCAAAGGCGAGCTGTAGGGGCATGAGAGAAGTATAGGTTGCGGATGCGGTCGCGAGACGAGGCGCGCCCGTAAGTGACTGGCGTGCAATGCGAAAATCGGCCCGGCAGGCCGAGCAACATTGCCGCCTGATTTGGGTTCTAGAGAAGGAGGGCCTTTGGACGCGCGATGGCGCCGGGTCTCGGGGCTGTGCAACAGGCAGCCCAAGATGGAGGAAATATGAAGGTTCTGCGATATCTCGCATTGTTCGCAATTCTGGGAATCGTGCTGGCGCCGGCAGCTGTATCGCATGCGCAGGTTGGGGTCGGCATTGGAATCGGAGCGTATCCCGGCTATGCGGCGCCTTATGACTATGGATACGGGCCGTACGCGTATGCCCCACCCGACTGTGCGTATGGCTACTACGGCTATGCGCCCTATGCCTGTGCGCCCTATGGGTACTATGGGCCGGGTTGGTTCACCGGCGGCATCTTCATCGGCGCCGGACCGTGGTTCCGCAGCGGCTATGGATACGGCCGCGGCTACGGCTATCGCGGAGCCTATGGATATCGAGGAGCCTATGGATATCGCGGCGGCTACGGTTATGGACGCGGCTATGCCGGCGGCGCGCGCGGCTACGTCGGCGGCGGACATGCCTATGCCGGCGGTGCACGCGGCTACGCTGGCGGCGGCCATGCCTTCGCCGGTGGCGGCGGGCGCGGATTCAGCGGCGGCCACGCGATGGGTGGCGGCTTCCACGGCGGTGGCGGTCATGGCGGCGGCGGTCATGGCGGCGGGCGCAGGTAAAGCCCGCACCGCATTCAGCTTTGAACAGGACTTCGGCAACGGCTACCCTTCGGGGTAGCCGTTCTTTTATGCGCCGGCCTGTTGGGCTCGGCTGCGAGATGACCGTTATCACCCGATAGACTTCTCTTATGGAGTGGTTGGGTTTGCGGCGGCGGTTTGAGGCCGGCCGCGCGTTGATGTGGACTGGGCTGGTTCTGCTGGTGCTGGCAGGGTGTTTTGGGCTGCGGGAGTGGATCGCCAGCCGGCCGTTCCAGCACGCCACGGGCACCATCACCGAGATGGAGGCGCGGCAGGACGCGCAGGGAAACGTCGCCTACTTCCCGCACTTTCGCTTTCGGCTGCCGGATGATCAGCTTATTCAGATCGTCTCGGCCAAAGGCGTTGATCTGTCTACGTTCAGCGACAGAGAGAGGGTGCGCCTGGCCTACAGGGCAGGGGATCCGCAGGGTGCCGTGATCGCGCCCCTCGCATCGGTCTATGCCGTGGCGATGTGGCTTGGGATCACGGGGACGGTGCTGTTCGATCTTGGCGCTGTGCTGTGGGTTCGACGGCGGCAGCGCGCGATGCGCGAAACGCGAAGGATCGCCTAGCGCGCCGGTTGACGATGCGCCTGACGCTCGCGCTCCACGCCATCGAGCGCGGACCAGAGCGCACGGGCTGCGCGCTCGCCGGAGTCGAGAGCGGCTTCGGCGGCTGTGGGATCGGCGGCCAGCTCTTGGTTGATGAGCTCGCGCCAGACGGCGGCGTGGGCGACGTCTGCGGTCCGGTGAAGCGTGAAGTACTTTGCCGTCGCAGCGTCGGCGGCGTAGTGCTGCGTGAGGCCTTCGGCCTTGGTGACGGCGATCTCCGGAACCTTCGACTCGTAGGCATAGAGCGCGGCCAGCGCGGCGGCGGGCGCGGGCTCCTGCATGGCGGAGCGGAAGGTACGGAGCAGCGCGGCCATCTCGGGCTGGACGGCGTGGGCTTCCACCTCGGCGCGCGTGGCTCCCATGCCCTCCGCGAAGTCCATCCAGAGGTCGGAGTGCGGGCGCGCGGTGGGGCCATCGGTGCCTTCCTCTTCGGCGAGATTGCGCAGGACCTCGCGGCGCAGCTCGGAATCGGGCAGTCGGCTGTGCAACGCGCTGAGATAGGTGGGAAAGGCCGAGACGTGATGCCAGTACTCGGCGGCATAGGCGCGCAGGTCGTCGCGGGTGAGCTCGCCGCGTGACCACGCCTGATAGAACGGGTGCGTGAGCAGGTTGTAGGGCGCGATGCGGGCTTCGAAGGCGGTCCAGAAGGCGGCGTTGGGCATGGCGTGGTCTCTCTCGGTGAAAGGATAGGAGCCCGATGCGGTGAGTGTAGCGCGAGATCCTGTGGGTTAGGGCGTGCCTCAGAGCTTGAGCAGCAGCAGCGGAACCAGCACTCCCGCCAGAAGCGTTCCAGAGACGGCGATCCTGCTGCGCTCGTACGTGTAGGCCATGTAGATGCCGGTGAGTGTGGAGCTGAAGAGGCCGAGCGCGACGACGAGGAAGAAGATCTTCATCGGCAAGTGTTGAAGCTGCTTGGCTTCGAGCGTGACAGGAGGCTGCGCGGCAGCGGGGGACGCGGCGTCATGGAGTTGCTTCGGCCTCCCGGCGCTCTCTGCGGCGGCAGGCGGCGGCGTGCGGCGCTGCGGCAGCACCAGCGTTTGCTTCTTATGCAGTTGGCTTAGCTCCGCCAGCCAGTGCGGCGGCGCGTAGGACCGCCCGGCAGCCTCGTGCAGGCTGAGCGTCTGCATGGAGCCGGTAAAGGCAAAGAAGAGCAGCGCGGGCGCGATAAAGAGGCCGAAGTACAGGTGGGTCTTGCGGAAGAGCCGAAGGGAGAAAACGGACATGAGAGTCTGTTCAGGATATCGGACTTATTCGGTCTTTGATGTGGAAATCTTAGAGGCTCAAAGGTCGCACCTGCGGCCGAAGTTTGACGTTGGGATTAATCAAACAGTAAAGTAGGAATACACGGGAAAGGAGGATGGTCCAGCCTATGAAAATTGATTGTTCGAGTTGCAAGACAACACGTGAGGTGACTGAGGCTTAGGGCGTCCGTCGCTCTAGACCTGGCAGCTTGCAGGAGCAACATCAGCAAGACCAACTCTGCCGAGGCCCATCCAGGACGGATGCCTCAGGTCAATCTCAACAGATCACCGCCGAAGGGCCCGCTTCTTGTGAAGCGGGCCCTTCGTATCTTTGGGAGCAGATGTCTTGGGCTGTAGCTCGGCTCGTCTCCCATGGAGGCGGGCCCTTGGTGTCTCGGAAACAGGGGAGGACTAGGATTTCGGTATGAGTGAGGCGGTGATGGATCGGGTGGAGACGGCGGCGAGCGCGGACGAACTGGTCATTGCGGGACGGCGGTTCCGCTCGCGGCTGATCGTCGGGACGGGCAAGTATAAGGATGGGCTGGAGACGGCTGCGGCGATCGAGGCCTCGGGCGCGGAGATGGTGACGGTCGCTGTGCGGCGCGTGAATCTCGACCGGACCAAGGAGAGCTTGCTCGACTACATCGATCCGGCGAAGTATTTTTTGATGCCGAACACAGCGGGGTGTTACACGGCCGAGGAGGCCATTCGCGCGGCGCGTCTGGCCCGTGAGGTCGGGCTCTCGGACTGGGTAAAGATCGAGGTCATCGGCGACCAGGCGACGCTGTATCCGGATGTGCAGGCGACGGTGGAGGCGACGCGCGTTCTGGTGAAGGAAGGCTTCACGGTGCTGCCGTACACCACCGATGACATCGTCTTTGCGAAGCGGCTCATCGATGTGGGCGCGGCCGCGGTAATGCCGCTGGGCGCGCCGATCGGGACCGGCCTCGGCATCGCGAACGGCTACACGCTGCGGATGATGCGCGAGCTGATTACCGAGGTTCCGCTGGTGGTCGATGCGGGTCTGGGCACGGCCAGCGACGCGGCGCAGGCCATGGAGATGGGCTTCGATGCCGTGCTGCTGAATACGGCGATCGCGGGAGCGAAGGAGCCGGTATTGATGGCCTCAGCGATGCGCAAGGCAGTCGAGGCCGGTCGCGAGGCGTTCCTCGCGGGCCGGATGCCGAAGAAGCTGTATGCCAGTGCGAGCTCGCCGGTGGAAGGAATCTCACGATGACAGATGATTATTACGTTTATGTCTATATAGATCCACGCAATTTTGAGGAATTTTATTACGGTAAAGGCAAGGATCATCGGAAGGATGACCACCTAACGGACGAAGCTGACTCTGAGAAGACTCGCAGAATCAATTCGATCAAAAATGATGGTCTAGAGCCGATTATTCGTGTAATCGCGCGCGGCCTCACCCAAAGCGATGCATTTCTCGTAGAGAAAACTCTGCTATGGAAACTGGGTAGAACGCTAACCAACCAATCTACAGGAAGTTTTTCGGAGAAGTTCCGGCCACCAAACAAATTACATCTAGAGTTGTCGGGATTCGATTATCTCGCAGGAATTTACTACTTCAACGTAGGTGAGGGCCCACATCGAAGCTGGTCGGATTGCAAGCGTTTAGGTTTTATATCGGCCGGTCAGGGCGTAATCTGGCGCGATGCTATAAGTGGCTTCCGCGAGGGCGATCTCATTGCGGCCTACTTGAAGAAGAGAGGTTTTGTCGGGATTGGCCGCGTTATCCGACGGGCGCTGCCGATCCGAAAGGTTACGATTCAAAATCTTCCACTAATTAAGTATGAGCTTGATTGTAAGAACATGTTCGACAACATCGACTCGGATGAATTATGCGAGCATGTTGCGCTTGTGGATTGGATTCGTGCAGTGGAGCCGAATGAACCCAAGTGGAAGGCTAAGTCGAAGCTTTATACGACTCCGCTTGTACGTGCGTCATTGGAAGGACAGCCGGATACACTACGCTTTCTGGAGAGTGAATTCGGAATTGATTTCAAGACTCTGCGAGAGCGGCGAGCATAATTATCGTCTTTGCATCAACCGATGCTGCAACGCGTTCTTCACCTCTGGCCACTCGGATGCGATGACCGAGAAGCGCAGGGTGTTGCGGGGGGTGAAGTCAGAGGCCATGCGGTGGGCGCGGAGAGTTCCTTCGAGCTTTGCGCCGATGCGCTGAATCGCAGCAGCGGACCGTTCGTTGCGTCGGTCGGTGCAGAGCGAGACGCTGTTCACGTTCCAGCTCTCAAATGCGTGGGTGAGCATAAGGAGCTTGGCCTCGGTGTTCGCCGCGGTGCGAATGGCCGAGCCGGTGAGCCAGGTGTATCCGATCTCGCAGGTGTCGTAGACGTGTTTTCCGAAGTGCGGCGAACTCGCAGGCCAGTTCCACTTTTCGATCAGCCAGAAGCGTGTCGAGCCGATGACGGTGTTGTCCGATCTGCGGATGGTGGCGAAGGGAAGCGCGGTCCCGGCGTCGCGCCAGGCGAGCGCCGTGGCGATGTAGGCGTCGACGGCGGCGCGGCCTACAGGGACGATGCTCCACTGATAGAGCGAGGGATCGGCGGCTGAGGCGGCCACTAGCGCCTCGGCGTGGCGAGGCTCGAGTGGCTCGAGGCGGACGTGTTCGCCTTCCAGAACGACAGCTTCGACGGGCATGCTTCGAGCTTACGACGAGGCCTCGCCTTCGGAGGCGCTCGTCGCTGTGCCAGCTTCCTTCGGGATTGCCTGGCCGAAGCAGACCAGATCGCCATCCGGCGCGAGGATGAGGAGCTCGCGCTGGCCATAGTGCTTGTCGGCGGGACCGTGGACATCGTGTGGAGGGAGCTTGTCGAGCTTCGGCTTCAGCTCGGCGTAGAGCGCGTCCACATCGCGGACGTCGATGTAGTAACGGAAGCTGCGGTTGCCGGCGGGTGCATCAGGATGGGCCCAGATGCGGATGCCGCAGCCCTCGCGCTCGAGATAGGCGTAGTCGTGACGGTGAATGTATTCTTTGAAGCCGAGCAGATCGCGGAAGAAGGCGACCGCCGGTTCGAGTTCGCGGACGTGCATGAAGGGCGTCGTCTGTATGAAGTTGGCCATGGTTCTGCCTCGCAGCGGTATGCCCCACAGCTTGACACACCCGATACAATCGAAGTGCGGAAAGAAGCGGACGCCCGGCCTGAGCCGGGCGTTGGTGTTTGTGCATAAGACTTGATTGCTCCATACGAGAACCAAAGCTAAAGCATTTGCTTTGAAGAATTTGCGCAAAAATACCCGGGGGAAGGGGGTACCTCTAGTCGAGCGTGTACATCGCCAGCCCCGAGAGCAGCTTCGGGTAGAAGTCGGTTGATTTCTGCGGCATGACCTCGAGGTTGAGAGAAATATCTCTCATCTGCTCGAGCGTGACGGGCTTGATGAGGAAAGCGACGTCGGCTTTGCCGCTGGCGACGCGCTCGATGGACTCGTCGGCCTCCCGGTAGTAGCGGATGTTGTTGCCGGCGCGGACGGTCTCTTCATCGAGGCCAAGCAGCTTTTCGATCGCGACCTTGTGGAGCTGGGTGACGTCGAGCTGCTGCTGGCGGGGTGAGAGTCCGGCGAGCAGCGGAGCGACCTTGTCAGCCCTCGGTGTAAGCAGGAAGTTGCCGTCGCGTGTGGCGGCGACGAACGCAACGCCATTCGCTGCGTTGAGACGCGCGAGGAGTTGCGCGGCGTCGAGGTTCTTTGGAAGCTCCTCGACCGTGAAGAACTGCCCGGCTGCGTTGGCGAAGCTGCGGGCGTTGAAGTCCTTCAGGCCGTGGAGGACGCGATGCGTGGGCAGAATGGTGATGCCCGGCGCGTCCATGTTGACGAAGGTCATCATCATCGCCTGCTCGGGGAAGGCCGGCTGGGGAAGGCCTGAGGGCGTCTTTGTCGGCGCGGCACTGGGGTCGAGGCCGAGCTCGGCGGCGCGCTCGTGCATGTAGCCGACGGAGGTCTCGTAGCGGTGGTGGCCGTCGGCGATGAGCAGCCACTTGTCGTCCATGGCGGAGAGGATGCGCTGGATCAATTCGGGATCCGTGAGCTTGAAGACGCGGTGGACGACGTTGTACTCGTCGGTGATGACCAAGTCCGGCTTGCCGAGGGATACGGCGGGATTGTGGGTGTCCGGCGGAATGGTAGACACATCGCCGATGGTTGCCGGAGCAACGTCGAAGATGGCGCGCTCCGCGGTGAAGGTGGGGTCGGAGTAGAGCATGTAGATCTGCTCGCAGTAGGCGCGCGTGGCCCTGAAGAGCGCGAGGCGGTCTGACTTGTGCTTGGGGAATGTCTGCTCGTGGCGGTAGACGACGTGGTCGGCGTAGTCGTGCAGCTGGCCAAGCGCGATGAAGCCGCGGCGTTCGCGGATCTCGGGTTTGCCTCCTACCGCGGCGCTGCCGGGCACAGTGTAGGTCTGCGAGTAGCCGTACAGCGCGGGCTGCGACTCTTCCTTAAGGATTTCCTCGGCACGCCACTCTTTCAGCGTCTCGGCGGCCCGTGTATAGACGTTGTTCTGGTCGTTATCACCGGGGAGATGCTTGCCGAGCACGATGCGGACGAGATTGTAGGGGCTGGCATTGTAGTAGCGCTCCTGCATGTCGGAGGTGATCTTGTCGTAGGGCTGGGTGACGACGTCCTGCATGTTGACGCAGGTGGGATCGTAGCGCAAAGCACGAAAGGGATAGAGCCGGGCCATTGGTTCATTGTACGGAGAGGGATCGCCAGCGGCGAATTGCGACTACCGTGGAAGTCGATCGATAGCGAGACGCGTGGAGTGGCATAGACGGCGGATAGCGCGCACTACAATCGAGCGATGGGCAGGATTCGCGTTCTTTCGGACCAGGTGGCGAACCAGATCGCCGCTGGTGAGGTGGTGGAGCGTCCTGCTTCGGTGGTGAAGGAGTTGCTCGAAAACTCGCTGGATGCGGGGGCGACGCGGATTCGGCTGGAGGTGGAGGCGGGTGGACGTAAGCTGATTCGCATTGCGGACAACGGGCATGGCATGGGGCGCGATGATGCGCTGTTGGCGTTTGAGCGGCATGCGACGTCGAAGCTGCGGTCCTCCGATGATTTATTGAGCATTGCGACGCTTGGCTTTCGCGGAGAGGCATTGCCGTCGATTGCGTCGGTGGCGCGCCTGACGCTGGAGACGCGCGCGGCGGACGACGAGGTTGGGACGTCGCTCGAGATCGCCGGCGGGAAGCTGTTGCGTGTGGAAGATGTGGGGCTGCCGGCAGGGACGACGATTGCGGTGCGCGATTTGTTTTTCAATACGCCGGCGCGGCGGAAGTTCCTGCGCAGCGAGCAGACGGAGCTGGGGCACGTAGCGGCACTGGTGACGCACTATGCGCTGGCGCATCCGCAGAAACACTTTGAGCTGCATACATCGACGCAGGCGCTGTTGATGGCTCCTGCGGTGGCCGATGTGGGCGAGCGGCTGTTTCAGATCTTCGGGCGCGAGACGTTTGAGAGTTTGATCCCGGTGGTGGCGGAGATGGATTTTGCGCGTGCGGGACTGCCGAAGCCTCCGCCGTGGAAACGGGATGAGAGCTACGAACCTCCAGTACCTGGATTTTTGCGGGTGAGCGGGTTTGTGTCGAAGCCGGAGCTGCAGAAGCTGAACCGGAACTCGATCTATGTGTTCGTGAATGGGCGATTGATTCGCGACCGGCTGGTGTTGCATGCGCTGACGGAGGCGTATCGGAACATCATTCCTCCGACCTCGTTTCCGGTGGTGCTGCTGTTTCTGGAGATGCCGCCGCAGGAGGTGGACGTCAATGTGCATCCGGCGAAGACAGAGGTGCGGTTCCGGCAGGGGAGCTTTGTGCACGATTTTGTGCGCGACTCGGTGCGGACTACGCTGATGCAGGCGAGGCCGGCGGCGAGTTTCTTTGCAGCGCTGAGTGCGGCACCGACGGCGAGCGAGTCGCTGATGGTGGATGTGAGTCCGCTGCTGGGCGTCGAGCAGGCGGTGTATGACCCTCGCGAGGGAATGGCTGCGGAGAGCGAGGCAGTAATTGAGCCGGGAGATGTGGCGAGCTTTGCGCTGCACGAACGTATGGTGGCGCCTTCGGCGGGGCGGTTGGGGTTTGAGGGCGTGGGGATGGCGGTGGGGTATGGGGAGGCCGCCGCACCGGCGGACGAAGGTGAGGAAAAGGAAGGCATCGGAGAGGCGCAGCCGACGTTGAATTCGCTGGCAACGTTGAAGCCGCTGGGACAGTTGCGCGATTCGTTCATCCTGGCGGTGAACGAAGAGGGTTTGTGGATTGTGGACCAGCATGTGGCACATGAGCGCGTGCTGTTTGAGAAGATTTTGCGCGAGCGCGAGGTGGAGAGGGTGCAGCGGCAACGGTTGCTAATGCCGGTGCTGATCGAGCTGCTGCCGGAGCAGATGGTGACCTTCGCCGAGATTGCGGAGGAGCTGGAGCGCAATGGGTTTGAGGCGGAGCCGTTTGGGCCGCGGACACTGGCGGTGAAGGCGGCTCCGGTGGGGCTGGAGGGCAGGGAGCTGGAGCGGATGTTGGAAGAGGTGCTGGGGGTGACGGAGAAGTCTGCGCAGGTGGAGAACGCGGAATTGCGGCGGACGAGGATTGCGGCGTCGATTGCGTGCCACGCGGCGATCAAGGTGAATATGCCGCTGGAGGCACAGAAGATCGACTGGCTGCTGCGCGAGCTGGCGAAGACCGAGCATCCGATGAGCTGTCCGCATGGGCGGCCGATTGCGTTGCGGTATTCTCTAAGAGAGATCCAGCGGGCGTTTCAGCGTATCTGAGGCCATTTTGAGGACGCGGAGCAAACGGGCTGGCGATGGAGTTTTGCGGACCTCCGCCCTGTGCGGAGGTTGATGCTGTCAGGTCGTTTCTTGAAGGCCGATTCGGTTGCACGCGGCCGTGGGCCGCAGTCTGAGAGTCTGGTTTGAGTTCAACACCGGAGTTCAATAAAGAGCAGATGGCCGCCGTGCGCGCGCAGCGATGGCACCAGGAAGGCGCAGCGCTGTTGACGCTCGAGAATGCGCAGGCGTGGGTCGGCGAACTGGGGCTGGTGCTGTTCGCGCCGCGCACGCAATTGAGTGTGCCTGCGGCTTCGCTGGTAGAGGCGACGCTGGGGCATGCGGCGAGTGCGCCGACGGCGGCCGAGACGGATGCGGCGCGCGGCTTTGTCGCGAGGATGACCGCGGAAGGTGCGGCGTTACCGCTGAATCTGCTGGGAGGGCCGGGCGATGTGCCGGACTTTGTGGTTTCGGCACAGGTGTTCAGCTATGTGTTTACGCTGCGCGGCGACAAGCTGTGGAGGCAGCCGCCGGCGACCTCGGGAGGGCTGAAGGTTTCGTTGCTGGCGGCGAAGGTGTATGAGGCACTTGCTGCAGGGAGTGCGCTGACGGCAGCGGAGCTGGCGTCGGAGCTCGGACGCGAGGTAACAGAGGCCGCGATTGGGCGTGCTCTGGTTGAGCTGTGGGCGCAGCTGCGTGTGATTCCGTTGTTGCAGCAGGATCGGTCGGCGACGCTGTGGGAGCTGACCTCGCGGCGGTTTACGAAGGCGATGAAAGCGGGAGCGAATGCGGGGCAGCCGACGGCACTGTCTGCATTGATCTCGATGTATCTGGCGCAGGCGTATGCGGCGACGGAGGAGGAGATCGAGACGTTTCTTTCGCCGCTGGCGGCGCGTTCCCGAGTGCGCGATGTGCTGCATGGGCTGACGGGCGCTCGGCAGTTGGAGACGGTGGCGGTCGATGGCAAGACGCTGCTGTATATTCCAGGCGCGTTGCCGGAGTTTCAAGCGGTGGCTGCGGAGCCAGTCGGCGAAGGTGCTGAGGTGGCTGCGGCTGAACCTGCGAAGAAGGTGGGAACAGGACGTATTCGCCGCTTTGAGGGCGAGCGGAAACCTGCGAGGGAATTTCGCGGCAAGCCTGCGCGGAGTTTTGCGGAGAGGCGCGCGAAGGTGGAGGGAGCACGGTCGCCGGGGCGCTTTCGTCCGGGATCTGGGGGCGAGCGGGCTGAGGGCAAGAGCGACCGCGAGCGACGGCCTTTCAAGCGTGAAGGGGCGGCGGGCGGTGCGAGGCCAAGCTTCACCAAGCCGTGGGATGAGGAACGCAGACCGGGGACGCCCGCGGCGGAGTCGTTCAAGAAGTTTCGCAAGCCGGGCCGAAAGGAGCGAAAGCCGCTTGGGGATCGGGAACAGGCTGGTCTGCCGGCGGAGAGGCGTGTCTTTTCAAAGCCGAGGTTCGAGCGCGAGAGTAAGGCGAGAGATTTTGCGAAGCGCCCATATACCCGACGCGAGGGTGGGAACGAACGAAGAGAGTCAAAGCCGCGTAGCTTTGAGCGTAAGGAGCGTGGGGGTAAGCCCGGTGGTTTTGGTGCGAAGCGACCCTATACGCCACGCACCGAAGAGAGCGGCAAACGTTCGTTTGCGAAGCGGCCGTACGCGCCGCGAACGGCTGAGGGTGGAGAGCGCGGCAGTGCCAAACCGCGATTTGATCGCGGGAGCAAGCCTGGCGGCTTTGGTGGGAAGCGACTCTATGGGCCACGAACCGAGGAGGGTGGCCAACGTTCCTTTCCGAAGCGTCCGCATGAGCCAAGCCGGGAGAGAAGCTCCGACAGTAGCGAATCGGCGCCGCCCAAGAGATTCGGCGCGAAGAGATTTGGTGCGAAGCCGGCGGGAAGATCCGAGGGCAAGGCGGCTTTTGCAGGTAAGAGTGCGTTCGGTGGACGGCCGAAGTTCGGCGGTAAGCCGGCCAAAGGTAAGACGGGATTTGGGAGTAGGCCGGGCTTCGGTGGGAAGCGTGGCGGAGCCAAGGGGCCGGCAGCGCCGAAGAAACCGGGGCCGAAGAAGGACGAGCGTGGGCCAGGGGCGGAGGAGTAGCTGCGGATGCGTTCGAGCAAAGACCTGAGCAGCAAAGCCGAACCGCGGGAGCGACCGGTCATCGCGATCGATGGACCGGCGGGTGCGGGGAAGAGCACGCTCGCAGCGCATCTGGCGCGACGGTTTGGGTTTCTGAACCTGGAGACGGGGGCGATGTACCGGGCCTTGGCGCTGAAGGCGATTGAGAACGATCTACCCTTCGACGATGAAGCCGTATTGATGGATCTTGCCGAGCGGACAGGGCTTGCGCTGGAGCCGCAGGCGGAGGGAAACCGTGTATTTCTGGATGGCGTGGATGTTTCGCGGAGAGTTCGCGAGACTGATGTGACGGAGGCAGCGTCGAAGGTATCGGTGCATCCGGCGCTGCGGGCGTGGATGGTGAAGCAGCAGCGGCGAATGGGTGAGGGCGGCGGCGTGGTGATGGAGGGGCGGGATATTGGGACGGCGGTGTTTCCGGACGCGGAGGTGAAGATCTTTCTGGATGCGGCACCCGAGGTGCGAGGAAGCCGACGGTACAGGCAACGGGCTCCGCAGCAGGCGAAAGTGACTGAAGAGGCTGTACTTAGAGAGCTGCGTGAGCGGGACGAACGCGACAGGAACCGGGCGGAATCTCCGCTGCGCCCGGCGGCGGATGCGGTGGTGCTGGATTCGACGGCGATGACACTGGAGGAGGTGCTGGGAGCGGCGGAGGAGATCGTCCGGGCCCATATCGATGGAGCTAAGTTGCATTGATTGCATCAGATGGGTGCAAACAGAGTTTGCGTAAAATTTTTCAGTGGAAAATTTGTCAGCCGTGCTAACATTCGACCATCGTTTGAAACAGATTGGTTTTCTGCGGTTTCAACCGGCCGAAGTCCCGATTTGGATTCAGCGTCAAGTCACAATCACACAAGGATTTACGAAATTATGGAACAGGGAACAGTGAAGTGGTTCAACGACGCCAAGGGATTTGGCTTCATCAGCCGGCAGAACGGCGAGGACGTGTTCGTGCACTACTCGGCCATTAACTCCAATGGCTTCAAGAGTTTGCAGGAAGGCCAAGCGGTTCAGTTCAACGTTGTCAAAGGGCCGAAGGGCTGGCAGGCGTCTGACGTTCAGCCGCTGTAAGCAGATCAGCCAAGCCCCAGCGCTGCACGATTTTTGAGGCTGGTAAACACGCTAAAGTATTGACCGCACAGGGACGGCTTAGGCTGTCCCTGTGCTTTTTTGTGGCGAGACGCGGGGACCAGAGCGTGTGGTGGCGGCCTAGAGCTGTGGACCAGAAGTGGTCAATTTTGATGGTTCCGTTGTGGTCGATGGTGTGGTTTTTGATGGTTCCGATTGCGGTGTGGGGACGACGTCTTCGATGATGTGTGAGCCGGGCCGGATGGTGACCGTGGTTTCGAGCTTGCGGTAGTCGGAGAAGGTGTCGCGGCCATCGCCGTCGAAGCCTTTGATGAGAAGGAAGCGGCCGTCGACGTGGGCGACGAAGGAGCGCGGGAACCAGATCTCGTTGTTGACGCGAGTCTGGGTGAAGTCGAACCAGCTGCCTTTCTTAATGTTGACGAGCAGGCCGCCGGCGACGTGGAAGTTCTGCTGGAGATGGCCGGTGAGGCGGAGGATGGCGCTGTCGCGCTCGTCGACCCAAAGGGTGCCGGCGAGCGCACGCATGATCTGTTCGCTGAGGTCGGCGGCCTTGGCGTTGGGGTTGCCGGTGTAGTCGAAGACGAGGGTGGGACGGCCGCCGATCTGCTCGCGGCGCGGGTTGGTGAAGGTCGCGACCTTGAGCAGGCCGCTGGCGTTGAGATGGATGTCGTCTTTGTTGTGGCGATCGTCGTGGGCCTTCAGTTTGGCGATGAGCCTGTCCACGCGCTGCTGTTCTTTCTGGGCGGCTTGGGGTGAGAGCGGCTTTCCGTCGCGGGCGATGTGCTGCTGGATCTCTGTGTTGTTGACGAAGAAGGCCTGGTACTGATCGGTGTGGCTCTTCTTGCTGCCGTTGGAGGAGAACTCGTCGGCGATTTCGGTGATGGTGAAGATGTAGTGCTTGCGAAGGGAGTCGAGCGCGTCGTAGCGGGCGCGGACGCGGGCGAGAAGAGTTTGGATGTCAGGGAGTGGGGCGCTTTGCGGTGGGGAGCTTGTGGTGGAGAGGGTTTGAACGATCGTGGTTGGAGGAGCACCTTCGGGGTCCACCACCCCAGCCAGCAAGCTGACTGGGGACCCCGGGTCCTTCGACTGCGGGCTGCGCCCTTCGCTCAGGATGACAGGACTTTGCGGTGGAGTTGGGGAAGATTGTGCGATTGAGGGCGGCGCGAGGAGGAGCAGGGGAGTGATGGCTGCGAGGACCCAACGGCGCATGTGTTTCACTATACGGTTTTGAATCGACGGTTTTGAAGCGGCGGTTTTGGGCCGGGATCTAGTCGCAGTCCTCTTTGCCGTTGCGGCGGCGGCGAAACCAGCGGATTCCGCCGAAGCCGAGGCATCCGGTGAGGGTGACGATGAGGCCGATGATGATGGCGAGGACTACGAGAATCATGATCAGGAGAGAGAAGCCGGCGATCAGAGCGTCGGCTGCGGACTGCAGCACGGCGTGGATGACGGCGACGATGGCGCGAAGGAGGACCACGTGGCGATTTGAAGACGTTGGTTAAGAGATGCCGTGGATTGCTTGCGAGGGCGCAGAAGAAGAATAATCGCGCGGGCGAAGGGTGGGGATGATCGGGCTGCCGGGATGTGCGGTGATCCGAAGAAAATGCGGGGGTCCTTCCCCTTCGCTTTGCTCAGGGTCAGGATGACAGGCGGAAAGGCAAAGGCAAGGACAAAAGCAGGTCCTTCGCTTCGCTCAGGATGACAACCAGAAGAGCAAGAGCAACAGCAAATGCGGGGATCCTTCGCTCCGCTCAGGATGACAGCCAAAGCAGGTTCTTCCCCTTCGCGGTGCTCAGGGCCAGGATGACAAACGAAAACAAATGCGGGGATCCTTCCCCTTCGCGGTGCTCAGGGTCAGGATGACAATTTCTGTCGCTGTGGTGTGGTGCTCAGGATGATGATGAAGAGGATTGCCGATCTGCGGTTTGATCTTCGAGGAGCGTGACGGTGAAGCCGAGGGTGCGGAGGAAGATCTCGACGGTGGTGATGATTTCGGGAGTGGAGCGGCGGGTGTGGATGAGTTTGGCGGATGCGGAGTTGGGGAGTTGAAGGGCGAAGCAGCGCTCGGGGCGGTAGGTGCAGGAGGCGAGATCGGCGATGCTGAGCGCGGTAGTGGGCGTGAGCAGGATGGTGTGCGGCGGAGCCATGCGGTCGAGAAGGCTGAAGATCTCGAGCTTGGACTCGAGCTCGTCGGGGACGAAGTCGATAGCGAGATCGGCGGAGCGGACGGCGTCTTCGACGGTGGAGGCGAGATGGAGCGCGCCGGGATTGTGCGGGCCCACCTTAGTCTCGGGTCGACTTACGTCGATCCGAGCCGAAGATGGGGCACCCGGATCGGTGGTGACATGAGCGGCGTGGAGTTCGCGGGCGCGGTGGAGACGTGAGGGCATGACGTCTTCGAGAATGACCTCGAAGCCGGATTGGACGCAGCGGAGGGTGAAGTCGAGACCTGCGGGGCCGGCGCCGATGACGGCGATGCGGCGGAGCTGGGGGTGTGGCATTCGCTACTTGGAGGAGAGCGCGGCGAGCACGGATTCGTAGCTGGGCTCGGAGTGCCGGATGTGGTCGGCGATGCGCTCGCGCTCCTCGGGCGTAAGGACCGGCAGCACCGTGAGGATGCGCCGGAGCGTCACGGAGATGTCGTCAACGTAGTTCATGGTGCGGATGGCTTCGCCGGAAAGGGGCACTGCGGGTCTCCCTGGATGAGTGTGTAGGTAGTTTACGCGGTTTGAGCGATGTGCGTTGAGGGTGGGAAGCCTATATCTCACGAAGGTAGGTGGTAGAAAAGGGTCCGGCGGTTGTGGAAGGGCGACGCGGTATAGGGGTCCTTCGACTGCGCTGCTCGCGAGGCGAGCAGCTTCGCTCAGGATGACAGGCAAGCGCAAGAGCAAGAGCAGAAGCAAAAGCAGGTCCTTCCCCTTCGCGATGCTCAGGGTCAGGATGACAATTTTTGGGGAGGCGGGATTAGCGGGTGGCGCCTTCTTCGAGGCGGAGGCTGGCGAGGTCGGTGGGGGCGCCGGCGGAGTCGCCTTCGAGGGGCTTTTCGTAGCCGTCGCGGTCGGTCATCTCGGTGATGGCGCAGAGACGGGCAGAGAATGCGGGTTTGAGATCGTCGAGGCCGAAGCGCCATGACCAGTTGCCCTCGGCGGCGGCGGGGCGGTTCATACGGGCTTGGCTGGAGAGCTCGAGCACGTCCTGCAGGGGATAGATGGCGATGTTGGCGACGGAGCCGGCGGCGGCGCGGATCATGGCCCAGACGATCTCGCAGTTGTTTGGATTGTCGGCGAAGTGGCCGAGGTAGGTTTCAACGTTGGCGCGCTCGTCGGGGCGGGTGTCCTCTCGCCACCAGCCGAGGGTGGTGTTGTTGTCGTGAGTGCCGGTGTAGACGACGGTGTTGGCGACGAAGCGGTGGGGGAGATAGGTGTGGCCGCCGCGCTCGGCAAAGCCGAACTGCAGGATACGCATGCCGGGCATGCCGAAGTACTCGCGCAGCTCATCGACCTCAGGGGTGATGACGCCGAGGTCTTCGGCGATGAAGGGAAGGTCTCCGAAGATCTCCTTGAGGCGGTTGAAGAGGGCGTGGCCGGGTGCTTTGACCCAGTGGCCGTTCGTGGCGGTCTCTTCATCGGCGGCGATGGACCAATAGGCCTCGAAGCCGCGGAAGTGATCGAGGCGGAGGAGGTCATAGAGGGAGAGCGCGCGGCGGATGCGAGCGATCCACCAGTCGAAGCCGTGCTCCTCGAGCAGAGACCACTTGTAGAGAGGATTTCCCCAGCGTTGGCCGGTGGCGGAGAAGTAGTCGGGCGGGACGCCGGAGACGCGGGTGGGTTTGCGCTGATCGTCGAGCTCGAAGATCTCGGGATGGGTCCAGACGTCGGCGGAGTCGTAGGAGACGAAGATGGCGACGTCGCCGAGAATGCGGATCTTGCGCTCGGCGCAGTAGGCGCGGAGCGAGTTCCACTGCTCGGCGAAGAGGAACTGGATGACCTGCTCTACGGCCACCTCGCGGCCGTTGTCGTTGAGCAGCGCGGTGAGGGCGTCGGAGTTGCGGAAGGCGTACTCCTGCGGCCAGCCGATCCAGCTGGCGTAGCGGAAGCGCTTGCGCAGGACAGCGAACATGGCCCAGTCGGTGAGCCAGGAGATGTTGTCCTGGGAGAAGCGCTGGAAGCGTGCGCGCTCGTCGTCAGAGGCGCGGTCGAGGAAGTTGGCGGCGGCCTCTTCGACGAGCGGACGCTTGGACTCAAAGGCGCGCTCGAAGCTGGAGGGGCCGTTGTGGCCGGGAAGGCCCTGGATGCGATCGGGCGTGAGCCAACCGGCGTCGACCAGTTTCTCAACCGAGATGAGGAGAGGGTTGCCGGCGAAGGCGGAGAGCGCGGAGTAGGGCGAGGAGCCGTAGCCGGTGGGGTTGAGCGGAAGGACCTGCCAGAGGCGCTGCTTGGCGGCGGCGAGGAAGTCGACGAAGGCGAAGGCCGCGGGGCCGAAGTCGCCAACGCCGCCGTAGGAGGGAAGGGAGGTGATGTGGAGCAGAACTCCCGAGACTCGCTCCGACGTCATTCGAAATCCCCCGAGGCTTCAGAAGGCCCTGAGATGTAGGACGTGCGCGCGCGCAGAGAAGATGCCGCGAGCGAGGTTGAGCCCGCGGCCTGAGGTGCGTGCGATTTTACGGAAGGCCCGCGGGCTGCTTGTGGCTGTAGATGATGGAATTGGTCTGCAGATAGTGCTGCATGAGCGAGCCGGCGAAGGCGTCGAAGACCTCATTGCGCTGCTGCTCGAGGAGCTTCGCGCGGGTGGCGGGAAGGTTTTTCTCGATGTCCGCGGGGGTGGGCTCCTGCTTGTCGACGATCTGGGCGACGGAGCCGTTGGGGCCTTCATTGATGGGGCCGGAGATGGCGCCCTTGGGCAGCGAGAAGAGCACCGAGGCTGCGCCGCTCATGGCGCCGAGGTCCTGCACCTGTGCGTCGCGACCGACGAGGTCCGAGGTCTGGACGGGGATCTTCATCTCGGCGGCGGCTTTGGAGAGATCGTTGAGGACTTTGGCGCGGTCGGCGAGCTTGATGAGCTGCTGGTTGAGGATTTCGGGCGCCTGCTCGGTGCGATAGTCGTCGAGGACGTGCGGCTTCCAGGTGGCGAAGTCGGGCGCGTGCGCGGGCTTGACGTCGACGACCTGGAAGACAGCGTAACCTTCGCCGGTGGAGACGCTCTGCGGAGCGGCGCCCTTGGCGGCGCCGAAGGCCGCGGTGAGCAGCGAGGTGGAGTCGGCGAGGGTGGGGATGATGCCGTCGTGGGCGAGATAGTCGGTGGTGACGACGTGCAGGTTGTGGGCCTGCGCGGTCTTGTCGAGGCCCTGCTGGCGAGCCTGCGCGACGAGCTGCGCGGCGTAGGACTGCGCAGCGGCGGCGGCGCGCTCGCTCTCAAGCTGCGCGACGATCGAGTCGTGGACCTCGGCGAGTGTCTTGGTGTGCGCGGGCTGTTTGGCCTCGGTCTGGATGATGTGATAGCCGAACTGGGAGCGGACGAGGCCGGAGGTCTGGCCGGGGTTGAGCGCCATGGCGGCCTGCGCGTAGGCGGGATCGAGGTTGGAGGTGGGCATCATCGGGAGCTCGCCGCCCTGGTCCTTGGAGCCGGGATCGTCGGAGTATTTCTTGGCGAGATCGGCGAAGTTGCCGCCGGCCTGCACCTGCTTGAGGATGTCCTGGGCCTTGGCTTTGGCGGCGGCGTCGGTCTTGGCGTCGGCGTTGCGCGCGACGGCGATGAGAATGTGGCGGGTCTTGACCTCTTGCGGAGCGGTGTAGTCGCCCTGGTGGGCGTTGTAGAAGCTCTGGACCTCGGCGTCGGTGACCTGCGGCTTGCCGCCGGGGAGATCGGAGTCGCTGAAGGCGATGAAGGAGAGCTTGCGCATTTCGGGGACGGCGGTGGCGTAGCGGGAGGCGCCCTGCTTGAAGAAGGTTTCCAACTGAGCGTCGGTGGGATTGATGGACTTCTTGATGTCGTCGGCGGAGATGACGGCGTAGTTGAATTTGATCTTGATGCCCTGCTGGAGGTAGTCGGCACGGAGGGCGTTGTCGGAGACGGTGACGCCACCGGTGACGAGCGATTGCAGGCGCTGCAGCTCGAGGTCCTGCTTGACCTCGGTTTCGAACTCGGCGATGGAGACGCCGAAGAACTGGTCGACGAAGCTGATGTAGCGGTCCTGGCCGATGAAGTTGCCGTCGGGGAAGAGATAGGTGGAGAGCGGACCGGTGCGGAGCTCACGGCGGAGATCGTCGTCGGAGACCTGGAGGCCGAGGCGGTTGGCTTCGCGGACCAGAACGGCGCGTTCGACCTGCTGCTGGCCGACGCGGGCGATGAGGAAGGATTGGAACTGGTCAGGCAGATGCTGTTGCTGCATCTGGCGCCGGGTCTCGCGCTGGACGTCGCTCATGGTGATGGGCGTGCTGCCGTCGACGATGCGGTTCCAAAGGCCGGGGCTGCGCACGGTGGCGAAGAGGCTGGCGTTGTTGGACGCGGCGTCATCATTATTAAAGATGCCGGGCACCAGAAAAATGACCATCAGGATGATGGTCGCGCCGATGATGAGGCCGAAGATAATCTTGGTGGCGAGGTTGTCCTGCTGGAAGAGACGGATCATGCCTGGTTGACGACCTTCAGTTCAGACGAGCCTGGGGAGGTCTCGCGTGCCCGGGATTTGTGCGCAGAGTGCGCGGCGTTTTCGAAGACCGAAGATGCACCACGCCTGCTTGCAGGGGCTTGGTTTGAGTATAAATCAGCGCGCTAAAAGAGTTTGCGGCGGGAACGGTGATGGGGCGTCTGGAGCAGGGAGATGCAAAAAGGCTGCGGAGGTCCGCAGCCTTTCTGGTTAGGCGAGTTGGAGGAGTTCAGCGGCCGTAGTACGGAGCGTAGTAGTAGCCATAGTACGGGCTGTAGTAGCGGCGCATCTGCGGTTGCGGATTGGCCTGGCCGGCGGCGTAGGCGAGGCGAGCCATCTCCTGCTCGGATACGGTCTTGACGACGGCGGGCTGCGCGACGCGGAAGGTCAGCACGGCCTCCGGCGGAATGATGACGCGGCCGCCGGGCGAGGCTGCGGAGCCCGCGACGCCTACGGCGCCGCCGACACCAGCGCCGATGGCAGCGCCTGCGCCGCCGCCAGCGAGTCCGCCGAAGATGGCACCGAGCGCGCCCAGACCGAGAGCACTGTTGACGGTGCCGGTGGACTTGTCACGACCCTGGCGCTGCCAGAGCTCGGTGTTGAGCTGATAGACCTGGCCGGCGAGGGTGACGCTGTTGATCTGGAGGCTGAGCTCGCCCTGACCCTTGAGCGCGCCCGCCTTCTTCGCGCTGACGACAGTCCCCTGAACGGAGGCGCCGCGCGGGATGGCGATGGAGCCATCGGCAGCGACGTCACTGAGGACGGTGCCGTCAAACTGCGCGCCGGGCTGAATGTGGTTGGAGTCGAGACCGCGATTGATGCGGATGCGCAGCATGGATCCGGCGGGAATGGTGACCTCGAGACCGGCCTGTTGACCTCCCGGAGGAGCGTAGTTCTGCGGAGGATAGTTGTTCTGATAGAGAGGGCGGCGTGCGGGCGGCGGACCGTAGGGCTGGTTCGGAGCCTGACCTTCATTGGGGTATTGGCCGGGAGCCTGATTTGGATACTGGCCCTGTGGTGGACCATAGGGCTGAGCCTGACCCTGATCGGGGTACTGGCCCTGCGGCGGGCCGTAGCCGCCGGGGTACTGATTATTGTTCGGCGGATGGGCCTGGTTCGGCGGATTGGCTTGATTGTCCTGATTGGCCTGGTTGTCTTGGGGAGGGCCATAGCCGCCGGGGTACTGGCCGTTGTTGGGCGCCCCGGCCTGAGGCGGCGGTGGGGCGTTCTGATCCTGTCCTTGAGGCGGCGCGCCGTTCGCGGCCTCCTGCTGATCTGGGGGAGCGGGCGCGTAGCTGCCGTCAGACTGGAGCTGTCCAGCCTGCTGATCCGGCGCTGGCTGCTGATCGGGCGCTGTCTGTCCGCCGGGAGCGGGTTCGGCGCTGGCCTGATCGGACGGAGACGGTGTGTCGCCGAGGGTGAGCTCATCGACGACCTTCTTGACGCCGAGGGTGCGGGCGACGAGGTTTTCAGCCTCGGTGCGGAGCGCCTCGTCGTGAACGTTGCCGCTGAGGGTCACGGTTCCGTAGACGGTGGAGGACTGAATGTTCTGGGTGGAAAGGTCGGGGGCGCCGGCGAGAGCGCGAAGCACGTTGGACTCGATCTGCGCGTCCGGCATGGTGTTGCTGGTGCTTTGGGCGAGGGCGGCGGCGGTGAACGCGAGGCTGCCCACCAGCAGCGTCGAGCAAACTCCCCTTCGTAAGCTACTCATTGTCGGTGTGCTCCTGTTCTTGCGAAGCGGATGCAACCGTACTTCTGGCGCAGCCTGCTCCATGAGAAAAGACGCGAAGTTTCGGAAAAAGTTCCGGTCTTCCGCACCCCTTCGTTTGGGTGGGTGCCTTCTCTCTAAAGAATTGGATGCGGGAGGCGCCGGGGAGACGGGCGGGCGAAAGGGACGCGGAAGACCGGGGCAAAAGAGGGCGGCCGAGGGGCTGCGGACGCGGAGGTGAAGGGTGTGAGCCGCCGAGGAGCGAGCGGCGCTGATTGACCGGCAGCGGGGCGGAATGGCATCATAGATATGCGGGGTGGAGCAGCCCGGTAGCTCGTTGGGCTCATAACCCAAAGGTCGCAGGTTCAAATCCTGCCCCCGCAACCAAAGACATTATGTGTTTGCAATCACTTCCCAAGTTACCGGCTTGGGAATTTTCTTTTGCGTGAGCAGAGATAAGTGACCAAAATCGAGGTTGCTCCCGGCTTTTGCGACCGCTTTGGCAATCTCTTCACCTAGTCTTTGGCTGCGTCTTCGTTTGCTGTCCCGTCGAGTTGTGTGACGTTCTAGAACTGGCCCCAGAGGAGCTGGTTGTAGACGTCGTGATGGAACTGCACCTCGCAGCACTCCAGCAGTTCGACTCCGCCGCCGAGGATGATAGCCGAGGATGATATCGGCGATGCCCCCGAGGATGATCGCGCCGCCGGACTCACCCCGTAGCAGGGACATGTGATCGCTACCAGTCCTGCCAGAAATCCATTCACCGTAAAGTTCATGTCCCATTTTCTGCTTATCAGGCAGGCAGTGAACATTGCAGTGAGGCCAGCGGCGCAGGCAGCCAGCGTTGTGTTGGCGGAGATGCGGCCGATGTCCTCGAAGTCCATCGCCGAAAGAGTGCTGCCGGGATTGAAGCCGCCCCCCGGGTTTTCCGGTAAGGGTTCGCTGGAATCTGTTCGTCTACCCGATGTATCCAGGAGCGCAGGAAAGGCATAAAGAATCCATGAGGAATTTCATGAGGCGGACGTTTTGTGCTTTGTGGAGGGGTTTTGTGCTGCGTCCGCAGCCGTGCGCCGATTGACTGTCTCGGCGGCAAAGGGCAGATCTAAGGATGAGCCGCCAGTTTGGGGTAAGATTCTCCCACCTTCATTTCCAGGACGAACGATGCGCCGGCCTCAAACTTTTTCCATTGCTCTTCTTTTTGCACTCCTCTATCTATTGATTAGCCCGCTGAAGATGCTGGGGCAGAGTGTTCCGCAGCTTTTCCGCTCGCCATCGCTATCGGATACGCAGATTGCCTTCCGGTACGCGGACGATATATGGACGGTGCCGCGCGACGGCGGCGTGGCGCGAAGATTGACGTCTACCGGGAATGTGACCGGTGGTCCGTTTTTCTCGCCTGATGGAAGGACGGTGGCCTATGACGCACGGGTCAACGGTGACACCGACGTGTATACAATTCCGGCAAACGGCGGCGTGCCGCGGCGAGTTACCTATCATCCGGGCGGGAACGGCATCGTGGGATGGACGCCGGATGGCCACGATCTGTTGTTTATCAGCATGGCGGACGCCGTGCGGACGTACTTTCAGATGTTTCGTATTCGGGCCGATGGGAGCGGGTTACCGGAACAGCTTCCGTTGCCTTCGGCTTACGACGGATCGCTGTCGGCCGATGGAACGCACCTGGCCTACAACCCGTGGTTGCAGTGGGAGGGCGACTCGTGGAAGCGCTACCGTGGCGGGCAGACGCAGCCGGTTTGGATCGTCGACCTGAAGACGCTGGACCGGGTAAAGGTGCCGCGCGATAACTCGAACGATACCTACCCAGTGTGGCTGGGAGACGCGGTGTACTTTCTCTCTGACCGCAACGGGCCGGTGACGCTGTTCCGGTATGACACGAAGACGAAAGAGGTGAAACAACTCGTCGAGAACCATGGCCTCGATTTCAAGACGCTGGATGGGCATGGCAACGCGCTAGTGTACGAGCAGTTCGGCACGATTCATCTGTACGACATCGCTTCCGGCGCGGAGCACGAGGTGAAGATTACGACGCAGGGCGATCTGCCGGCGCTGGTGCCGCACCTGGCGAAGATCAATCCGAAGGAGATTCAGAACGCGGACATCTCGCCGACAGGCGTACGGGCGGTATTTGAGGCGCATGGCGACATCTTTACGGTTCCGGCAGAGAAGGGCGACGTGCGTAATCTGACGGATACCTCGGATGCGGCGGAGCGAAATCCGGCGTGGTCCCCGGACGGCAAGCGGATTGCGTATTTTTCAGATGCGAGCGGTGAATACAAGTTGTATCTGCGCGATCAGGATGGGATGAAGGCGCCGCAGGTGATCGACCTGGGACCGAATCCGACATACTACTACTCGCCGGCGTGGTCACCGGACTCGAAGCGCATTCTGTACAGCGACAAGCGGCTGAACCTCTGGTATGTGAATGTCGACCCATCGCTCGGGCCGCCTACGCCGGTGCACGTCGATTCAGATATGCACGAGGGATTCGGACCGGCTGGGTTCAGCGCGAGCTTCTCGCCGGATGGCAAATGGATTCTGTATGCGCGCTCGCTGCCGAACTTTGAGACGGCTGCGTTTCTTTATTCGATTGACAGCGGGAAATCGACCCAGATTACCGACGGCATGAGTAATGTGACGAATCCGATCTTCGATGCGAGCGGGAAGTACATCTTCTTTACGGCAAGCACGGACATCGGACCGGCGATCGACGGGTTCGGGCTGGAGAGCCTGAACCGTACAACAACGGCGAGCGTGTATGTAGCGGTGCTGTCGAAGGACGAGTCGTCGCCGATCCCACCGGAGAGCGATGACGAGAAGAGCGCAGCCGAAGCGGAGAAGG
Source organism: Acidobacteriaceae bacterium (assembly GCA_036272895.1). Classification (GTDB taxonomy): domain Bacteria; phylum Acidobacteriota; class Terriglobia; order Terriglobales; family Acidobacteriaceae; genus Granulicella. The sequence goes on from DATAXW010000032.1 coordinate 33,591, forward strand.
CGCCCGCGCCGTCGGAGGCCGGGAAGTCGGAAGAGAAGAAGAACGCAGCGGTCAAGCCGGTGAAGGACGAGACGAAGGCGGCGAAGCCCGCGCTCCCAGAGACCAAGATCGATCTGGCAGGGATCCAGCAGCGGATTCTTGCGCTGCCCATTCCTGCGCGCAACTACGTAACGCTGGAGGCAGGTAAGCCGGGCGTGTTGCTGCTGGGAGAAGGGAATGCGGCGGCGAATCCATCCTCTCAGCCGCCACTGCTGCGTTCGGTTTGGCGGTTTACGCTGAAGACACGCAAGGCCGAGGACGTGCTGCACAATGCGACTACGATTGCGACGTCGTTCGATGGCGACAAGGTGCTTTACCAGAAGGGCCCGGGGTGGTTCATCGCGTCAGAGGATGATCTGAAGCCGGCCGCCGCGGACGGAACGCCGGGTAAGCCGCTGCACGTGGACCAGATGGAAGCGCGGATCGATCCGCGCTCCGAATGGCGGCAGATGTTCAATGAGACCTGGCGGATTGAGCGCGAATTCTTCTATGACCCTGGATATCACGGACTGAATCTGCACAAGATTGAAGCGAGGTATGAGCCCTATGTGTCCGGCCTGACCACGCGCAGCGACCTGACCTATCTGCAGGACGAGATGCTGGGCGAGTTCACGGTTGGCCATATGTTTATTCATGGACCGCAAGATAATGATGACGGACCGAAGACGGGATTGCTGGGCGCCAACTATACGATCGATCACGGGCGCTATCGTTTTGCGCACATCGTGAAGGGCGGCAACTGGAACCCGACGATGTACTCGCCGCTGACACAGCCGGGCGTCAACGTGCATGAAGGCGAGTATCTTTTGGCGGTGAACGGAGCGCCGCTGCATGCAACGGACAATCTCTACGCGGCGTTCGAGGGGATGGCGGGCAAGCAGACGAACATCACTGTCGGGCCGAACCCCGATGGCAGCGGATCGCGCGATGTGCTGGTGGTGCCGGTGCCGAGCGAACGCGAGATGCGCATGCAGGAGTGGATCGAGAACAACATTCGGCGGACGGATGAGCTTTCGGGCGGTCAAGTGGCGTATGTGTATCTGCCGGATACCGGCGGAGCGGGCTTCGACAGCTTCAACCGTTATTTCTTCGCGCAGGTGGAGAAGAAGGCAGTGATCATCGACGACCGCTATAACCAGGGAGGCGACATCGCGGACTATGTGATCGATGTCCTGAAGCGGACGCCGATGCTCAACGATGAGTCTCGGCAAGGGCTCAAGGTGACCGAGCCGACGGGAGCGATCTTCGGGCCGAAGGCGATGCTGATCAACCAGAATGCGGGGTCAGGCGGCGACGCGATGCCATGGCTGTTCCGGCAGGCGAAGCTGGGACCGCTGGTGGGTGAGCGGACGTGGGGAGGGTTGGTTGGGATTGGCGGATATCCTGTGCTGATCGACGGCGGAACGGTGACAGCGCCGCGCACTGCTCTGTACGGATTGACCGGAGAGTTCGACGTGGAGAACAAGGGCGTATCTCCGGATGTGGAGGTGGAAGACGATCCGAAATCGGAGGCCGCTGGACATGATCCGCAGCTGGAGCGTGCGGTGGCGATTGTGATGGAGGAGCTGAAGAAGAATCCGCCGCAGCAGTTCGCGGTGCCACCTTACCCGAACTATCACAAGAGCGATGGGCTCGGAGGAAGATAGCGCGACTTCAGATGAGTGAGGAATTCGGATGCGGCGCAGCTATCGCAGCGTGTGCGCGGAGAGGCCACGGTCGATCTCGGAGCCGGCAAGAAGAAAGCCGCCAACGCCGTAGGCCCAGGTGGAACCCGGCTGTAGCTCACCCGGGGCCGCGCCGATGGGTTGAATCGCGCCGAGGCGCCCGTCCGTATAGATGTGCTGGAGCATGCCGGCCCAGGCCTTCTCGATGACCGGGCGAAAGCGGCTGGCGGGGAGCAGGTGATTGTTAACGCCCCAGGCCATCGCGTAGGTGAAAAAGGCTGTGCCGGAGATCTCGCCCTGCGGGTAGGCGTCGGGGTCGAGAAGGCCCATGCGCCAGAGACCATCCCTGGGCTGCAGATCAGCGACGCGCTCGGCCATGTCGCGGAAGAGCTTTTCGAACTGTAGGCGCTCGGGATCGTCTTTCGGCATAGCGGCGAGAACGCGCGCGGTGCCGGCGAGTACCCAACCGTTGCCGCGGCTCCAGAAGAGCGGCTGGCCATTAGGCTCTTTTTTGTCGAAGAAGCTCGCGTCGCGGAAGAAAAGATGTTCGGTGGGATTGTAGAGGTGAGACTGGGTCAGCGACCACTCGTGCTCCATGAACGTGAGATAGGCATCGTCGCCGGTAAGCTGGCTGAGCTTCGCGAGTGACGGAGGAGCCATATAGAGCGCGTCGCACCACCACCAGAGATCCTTCGCGGGATCATCGGGACGCGCCATCACCTGCGCGAAGTTCGCGCGTACGGCTGCGATGCGGAGTGGGTCATGCTTCTCGGCGTAGAGCTCTTCGTAGGCCTGGCCGATGGCCTCGTCGTCGGCGTGGAAGGGGCGGCCAGGGAGGAGTTGCCAGTGGAAGCGCTCGGCGGCGGCGAGCACGGCGTCGTGATAGCGACGGTCGTTGAGGGTGTGTGAAGCAGCGAGGAGGCCGCTGTAAAGCGGGGCGTAGGTCCAGTCCTGCGTGAACTTCGATTGCGCATGCGCCAGCTCCCAGTCGGCGACCTTCTTCATCGTGCGGCGGACGTCGCGGTGTGTCAGCGCGGGCGAGAGCGAGGCATCGATCGCGCCGGGGTTAGCGGCGATGTCGCCGGCGGCATCATGGAGCTCTTTGGCACTGGGGCGTGGTGTGGTGCTGGCTGTCTGCGCGGCGCAAACGGTGTTGATTGACAGGGTGATAAGTAGCGCAGCCAATCCGGAGTGGAGAAGATTTTGTCGGCTGCGTGCAGGCATCTTCTGGCTTCCTCGACCCTTTATTTCAGGTCTGCGATGGCGACGCCATCCATATCGTCATAGGCTTGATTCTCGCCGCCCATGCCCCAGCAAAAGCCGCAACGGGTGGTGCCCACGCCGGAGTGGATGCTCCAGCCGGGCGAGACGACGATGCTGCGATTGGCCAAGAGGAGATGCCGTGTCTCCTGGGGCGGCCCCATGAGGTGCACGATGCGTTGCGCGGGATCGAGGTCGAAGTACATGTAGATCTCGCTGCGCCGCATGTGTGTGTGTGCGGGCATGGTGTTCCAGTTGGAGCCTTCTTCGAGCAGCGTGAAGCCCATGACAAGCTGGCAACTCCGTATGCCTTCGCGATGGATGGCCTTGTAGATGGAGCGGCGGTTACAGGTGGCCGCGGAGCCGAGCTGAACAGGCTTCAGATCGCTGAACTTTGCGAGAGCGGTGGGGAAGTCGGCGTGGGCGAGATAGCTGAGTAAGTAGAAGGCGGCGGGATCGCTGCTGCTCGTACTGGTGAAGAAGACGTTGCGGCTGCCGCGGCCGACGTAAAGGCAGTCGAGTTTGTTCAGATCGAAGCGCTTGCCATCGACGGCGACGGTTCCACTGCCGCCGACGTTGAGCACGCCGAGCTCGCGGCGTTCGCAGAAGAACTCCGCACGCAACTCCGGTGCCGATTCCAATGACAGGGATGAGCCGGTGGGCACAGCTGCACCAACCACGGCACGATCGAGATCTACATAGGCGAGAGTGACCTCTCCGGGACGAAACATGTCCTCGAGCAGAAAGGTCGAACGCAACTCTTCGGTGGTCATGCGCGGGAAGCGCACGGGGTCGGACATTTGCAACAGTTTCATATCAGTTCCTTCGCGCGATTGGCTATCGTCCAGTACTCAGCGAAACGGGGCCAGCCGGTGCTTCGACCTTGACGACAAAGATGGTGATCGTCTGTCCGGGAGGCTCGATGGACTGGTGCGGCGTGCCGGCGGGAATGTGGATGACATCGCCTTTGTGGAGGACGTGAGGTGTGGCTCCCTCGAGCCGCGTGCCACGAACCTCGCCGTTGGCACCTTCCTTCGGGTCGACGATGGTGCCGCCGGTCAGCTCGGTGCCCTCGCCGTCGATGACGAAGAGAAAGTCAGCGAAGTGTTTGTGCAGCTCGGCGCCGCCGCTGGCGGTGCGCGCGGTGAGCATGATGTAGTGCCCGGGATAGCGGGAGAGCGTGATGCCTGCGCTCCCGCTGCCCTGGCGGGCCTTTTCGAGAAGAGCCTTGCCACGGTCGGCGAGCTCGGGGAGGTTAAGAACCTCGGGCGCTGTCTGGATTTCCGACTGCGATGAGGCGGCTGTCTGGGACGGCGCAGCGGTTGTGTAAAGAAAGACAGCCCCAGCGAGCAAGAGCGCACAGCGTAACCAGAGGATCGCTTTTCTCTTCATTCTCATCACCTTCCCCAGAGATCTCCAGAGAACCAGAATACGCAACGGGCGGGAGGCGTGTCAGGTTCAACGCCTGATTTTTGGCGCGGGCGTGCGGGTGTCGTTCTATCTGCACGGGGAAGGGGATGAATCTTGACAGCAGAGCGGAAGCACCGTAGGCTCAAGCGTATGAGGCTGACGACTACCGCCGCGCGCTGTTGCATGTGTTGTTGCATGCGCTGTTGCGCCGGTGTCTGTCTGCCCTAGTGGCGAAGCTCCTCCCGGAGCCGCCCGCAGCCCAAGCACCCACGCACAGCCTTCCTGGCAGAGCGTGGGTTTTCTGTTTTCAGCCTTAGGCTGGCCAACGCTTCGCCCTCACACAGTGGACAAAGGAACGTTCGAGGAGAATCGCATGGCCGCCCCCTTGAAAGAGACGAGAATCAACCAGTCCAGGAAGCTCGCGTTCAACGCTGACGTGGTCGCGATCACCATTGCGCTGGCGCTCGCGGCGCTGATCCGGCTGAATGTCATTCACCACATCGGCTGGTAAGCCGCTGAAGCCCGATCCGGCGGCCATGGATTCTTCCGCGGCTTCCGGCAAACGGACACGCTTGCCTACGCAAACCATCCCGGTGCCGTCCGATCGTACACACGCGGCATCGCGCCAGCGACAGCTGCTCGCCCTGCTGCCGGGCATCCTGTTGCTATTTGCCGTCGGGCTGGCGGGCAAGGGAATGGAGTGGCTGGGATTCTGGCTGCGCTCAGCGCACCATATTTACTTTCCGCAGATCGAGTACGTGCTGTGGGCGATTCTGCTGGGGCTCGCGGTCGCCAATACGGTACGGCTACCGGAGATCGTTCGTCCTGGACTCGCCACCTATGAGTTGTGGCTGAAGCTGGGCATCGTGCTGGTGGGCGCAAAATTTCTGTTGGGCGATCTTCTGCATCTCGGCGGGCTGTCGTTGCTGCTGGTCGCTATCGAGTTGGTGATGTCCCTGAGCGTGATGACGTTGCTGGGACGCATCTTCGGGTTGAAGCCGAAGTTGACGAGCCTGCTGGCGATTGGCAGCTCCATCTGCGGAGTGACGGCGATCATGGCAGCGCAGGGCGCGATCGATTCGGAGGAGCAGGACACATCGACAGCGATTGCCGCGATTCTGACCCTGGGCGCGCTGGCGCTGTTTACGTTTCCGGCGATCGGGCACGCACTGCACATGGGACAGCAGAGCTATGGAATCTGGACGGGGCTTGCGGTGGATAACACGGCGGAGGCGACGGTGACGGGCGCGCTCTATGGCGATCTCGCGGGACGGGTTGCCATTCTTGCCAAGACCGCGCGATCGTCCTTCATCGGTTTCGTTGTGCTGGGTTATGCGGTGTACTGGGCGTCCCGCGGACAGGCGAAGCACGTGCAGCACAAGGCGCTGTTCCTGTGGCAGAAGTTTCCCAAGTTCATTCTCGGGTTTGTAGCGATCTCCGTGCTGGCGACAGCCGGTTTCTTCAGCAGGAGCCAGCTTGGGTCATTGTCGAATCTTTCAAAGTGGGCATTTCTGCCGGCGTTTGCCGGCGTGGGTTTGCGCACGCAACTGCGTGATCTTCTCGATCAGGGATGGCGGCCAATTCTGACCGGAGTGCTCGGCGAGATCTTCATTGCGCTGGTCACGCTGGGCTTGGTCTTTGCCGCAACGCACGGAGCTAGGCAATAGATCTGGCCTCGGCACGGGAGGAATAACCTCCGGCTACCGGCTTGGTTCGTGGTGCGTGGAGCTGTTGTTCTGGCCGTTCGGTACGCGTGCGAAGTCGATAAAGGCACGTGCCGGATCGGTATGCAGCAGCTTCACGCTCACGCGGTCGCCGACGTCGAGGCCGTCAGGGTTCTGTATGACGCGGCCTTCGAACGGCGGCTCGATCACACGAACGTAGACGCCTTTGTCGCTGACGCCGGTGATGACACCACGGAAGATCTCGCCGATGCGGTGCGCCATCGCGACGGCAGCGACGCGCTTCTGCATGTTGCGTTCGATCTTGCGCAGTGCGCTGTCGGCTTCGTTGCAGTGCGCGGCGATGGCCGTGAGCTCATCGTCGGTGTAGGGCGGCGGCGCGTTGTCGATCATCGCATGTAGAATGCGCTGTGTGACGATGTCCGGAAAGCGGCGGTTGGGCGCGGTGGAGTGGGTATAGTCGCGCGCGGCGAGGCCAAAGTGGCCGGTGGGATCGTCGTTGGGCCGCATCAGCATGTACTCGCCCGGGCCCATCAGCTTGATGGTGGCGACGGCGATGTCGGGGTAGTGATCGGAGTCTGTGGCGCGTTGATGTTTTAGAAACTGGTTGAGAGCCAGGGAGTCCGGGTTAGCGGGCAGCTCCCAATCGTGCTGCGCCGCGAGCGCGACGATACGGTCCCAGCGTCGCGGGACGCGGACGACGCGCTGCAGACCGGAGCGTCCACCACGACGCAGTGCGCGTGCCATGACGCCATTGGCGGCAACCATCAGATCCTCGATGAGATACATCGCGCGGTTCTGCAGCACGTCATGCACGCTGGCGATGCGACCATCGACGACGACGGGTTCGGCCTCGGCGCGGTGGAACTCAAGCGCACCATTCTGCTCGCGGACCTTGCGCAGGGCATATGCGGCCTCATCCTGCATGCGCAGCTGTTCCGCCAACGCTTCCCCGAAGGCTCGTTCGTCCATACCGGCGCCAAAGGCTGCTTGACCGAACTGTTCGGCATCGCGCGCACTGTCAGAGCGAAGCGCTCTTATCTTCTCCGGATTGCCGAGAGTTTTTTCGGTGTTTTGGACGGTGTTATCCAGCCAGGGGCCAACCCGAGAGTAGGCGAGTTGCGCGCGGTTTTGTACCCAGGCACACGAGATCTGCTCGTCGCTCATCTGGCCATCGATGGCGACGGTGAAGCTCATCATCACGGCCGTGCGATCGGCGTTTTCATTGAGCGAGGTCGCTCCGGTCGAGAGCTCAAACGGTAGCATCGGAAACTGTCGAACCGCGGTGTAGATGGTCTGGGTTTGCGCGTGTGCGTGTTTGTCGATCGGCGAGTCCTTTGTGACCGCGCCGGTGACATCCCCGATCGCGACGTGAAGACGGATGCCGGCGGGAACGCGCTCGGCGACCTCGATCTGATCGAGGTCGCGAGAGGTGTCGTTATCGATCGAAGACCAGATAAGGTTGCGGAGATCGGGAAGGCTGCCTGGCTTCGCCTGAGTGTTCTGCTGGGCGAGATCGGCCTGGATGGCGTTCACCTGTTCGTCGACGTCCGGGCCGAACTCGGGATGGAAGCCGGCTGCGTGCATCTCGTCGAGCGCGGCCTGGGCCAGGTCGAAGTGATCGGGCGAGACCGAGGCATGATGATGGCCGGAGTGGGGGTGGGAGTGGGGGTGGTGCGGTTGCGCGAGGGTCGCTTCGCCCGCTTCCTCGGGCCCTCCGTTGCTATGCTCGGATGGCTGGGCGTGCGAGGAGTGACGGTGTCTGGACATGCAGGGCAGACTACCATGCAGCAGCCTGCGCTCCCTCGCCGGTGGTAGCCCGAATATCGCACTTCCGTGCAAGCAGATGGGCGAAGGCGATAGCATGGTAGTGTCATGCCGACCAGGACGCCTGCTCCGCCAAAGACCCCAAACCAGCCGACAACAACGACCGCCGAAACGTCCAATCCCGCTCGCGAAGCGGTGTTCGACATCTTCCGCCGGTGGGGCTATCTGCAAGCCTCGCTCGATCCGCTGGGACAGTATCTTCCGCCGGAGCCGTTTCCCACGCCCGCTCCGGATGGGCAGGCGGCGGAGGAGGCTCGGCGCTACTACTGCGGCTCGGTTGGCGCGGAGTTCATGCATATTCCAACGCCCGAGAAGCGGGCCTGGATTCAGGAGCGGCTGGAGCGCGAGCCGGAGCCGGTGGACACGGCATACATTCTTACGGCGCTGATTCGCGCGGACCTGTTCGAGCAGGTGATTCAGCAGCGCTATCTGGGGACGAAGCGGTTCTCGCTTGAGGGCCTGACGGTGCTGATTCCGTTTCTCGATCAGCTCTTTACGACGGCTGCGGAGAATGGCGTAACGCGCTCGGTCTTCGCGATGAGTCATCGCGGGCGGTTGAACGTGATGGTGAATACGGTGGGCCGAGAGTCGCACGAGATTTTTGAGAAGTTTGAGGATGTCGATCCGCGCTCGACGATGGGTGGGGGGGATGTGAAGTATCACATGGGGGCGACCGGGGACTTCGTTACGGCGAAGGGCAAGACCGTCTCGTTGCATCTGGCGTCGAACCCCAGCCACCTGGAAGCGGTCGATCCGGTGATCATGGGGCGCACGCGGGCTCGGCAGGAGCGGGTGGATCGAGAGATCGCAGGGCAGGGAGTGGCGAGCGGCATTGAGCAGATTCTGCCGATGATCGTGCACGGCGACGCGGCGTTTGCGGGGCAGGGCATCTGGGCGGAGACGCTGAACCTGGCGACGATCGACGGATACAACGTGGGCGGAACGATCCAGGTAATCGTCAATAACCTGCTGGGCTTTACGGCGAACCCGGAGGAGTCGAACAGCTCGCGGTTTGCGAGCGATCTGGCCAAGCGGCTGCCGATTCCAATCTTCCATGTGAATGCAGAGGATCCGGAGGCGGTGGTGCGCATCGCCGCGTTGGCGGCGGACTACCGGCATACGTTCCACTCGGATGTGGTGGTGGACCTGATCGGCTACAGGCGGCATGGGCACAGCGAGGTAGACGATCCGACGGTGACGCAGCCGCGGCGCTATGCGCTGATCAAGGACCACCCGCCGCTGTATAAGCTCTATGCCACGAAGGCCGGCGTCGATCCGGCAGGCGAGGTGACCGCGATCCAGAACAAGTTCCTCGAGGACCAGAGGCGCGCGAAGGAAGCCGACGCCAAGCATGAGACGCATGAGCACAGTGCGTTCGTGGTGAAGCGAATGCATGAGCTGCCGGAGTATTGGGACCGGTACGCCGGGGGGGCGCTGGCGGCAGATGACGATCCGGTGACGGGGCTGGATGGGGGTGAGATCGGCGCGCTGACGGCGGCGCTGACGACGGCGCCGGAGGGATTCCATGTTCATCCCAAGGTGGCGAAGCTGCTGGAGCAGCGGGCGGAGATGGGCGCGGGCAAGCGGCCGATCGACTACGGGTTTGCGGAGCTGCTGGCATATGCGGGGTTGCTGAAGGCCGGAACGCCGGTGCGGCTGAGCGGGCAGGACTCGCAGCGCGGGACGTTCAACCAGCGGCACTCGGTGCTGATCGATACGGAGACGGAGGTGCGGTGGTCGCCGCTGAACCACATTGCGCCGGAGCAGGGACAGTGGCAGGTGTACAACACGATGCTGTCGGAGGCAGCATGCCTCGGGTATGAGTACGGCTACTCGCGCGACTTCCCGGAGGCGCTGACGTTGTGGGAGGCGCAGTTCGGGGACTTTGCCAACGGAGCGCAGACGATCATCGACCAGTTCCTGTGCGCGGGCGAGGCGAAGTGGGGGTTGCTGTCGGGGCTGGTGTTGCTGCTGCCGCATGGGTATGAGGGACAGGGGCCGGAGCACTCGTCGGCGCGCATGGAGCGGTATCTGCAGCTGGCGGCGCAGGAGAACATCCAGATCGCGCAGCCATCGACGGCGGCGCAGTACTTCCACCTGCTGCGGCGGCAGGCGATGCGGCGGTGGCGCAAGCCGCTGGTGGTGTTTACGCCCAAGTCGATGCTGCGGCATGCGGATGCGATGAGCACGGTGGCCGAGTTTGGCGCGGAACGGTTCGAGCTGGTGCGGGGCGATTCGTCGGTGAGCAAAGCCCGGCGAGTGCTGGTGTGCTCGGGCAAGATTGGGCACAACCTGCGCGTGGAGCGGGCGAAGCGCAAGCTGGACGATGTGGCAATCGTTTTTGTCGATCAGCTCTACCCGTGGCCGGAGGCGGAGCTGAGTGCGGCGCTGGCCCAGCATCCGGAGGCGCATGAGATCGTCTGGGTGCAGGAGGAGCCGGCCAACATGGGCGCGCTCTCCTACGTGATGCCGCTGCTGCGGCGGTTGGGCGGCGGGCGCGCGGTGCGGAGTGTGAAGCGCACGGCGAGCGCGAGTCCGGCGACCGGGTCGGGGAAGGCGCATGAGCTCGAGGAGAAGACCCTGATCGACCTGGCGTTTGGTCATTAGCCGCTGGTACCCCCCTCCCCCGTCAAAGTTGCGCAAAGTCTTCAAAGCAGAAGACTTAGCTTTGGACTTCGGTTGCGGGTCTTTTGCAAACTACTGAGGGCAAAGGGCTTAGATTGGTGGCCTCCTGTAAAGTCTTCATGGAAAAGAGCTTAGGTACTTAAATGAAGATGCCCGGCGGTGTGCCGGGCGAGGTGTTTCCGTGTCTCTATTGTAAAGGGTGTGTCAAGCTGGAGGGCGTCGACGGGTGCTGGGGCGCGAGCTGGTCTGCGGGGGCTTTGGCTTGCTTTTGGTTTGCAGGTTGAGGGCGACGGCGGCGCGGATGAGGGACTTGAGGGCTGGTTCGTTGATCTTCTCGCCTTCGTGGATGTCGATGGCGCGGCGGACGTTCCCTTCGAGGCTGGAGTTGAAGAGATGCGCGGGGTCCGGCAGGGACGCTCCTTTGGCGAAGGTCAGCTTGACGACGTTTTTGTAGGTCTCGCCGGTGCAGAGGATGCCGGCGTGGGAGAAGATGGGCGTCCCCCTCCACTTGACCTCTTCGACGATCTCGGGATCTGCGGCGTGGAGGATGGCGCGCAGCTTGGCGAGCGTCTTGCCGCGCCAGTTGCCGAGCTCGTTGATTTTTGCGTCGATGAATGCAGAGGCGGATTCTGCTGAGACGGGGTTTTTCATGGTCAACTCCAACTCTTGCAGCTCATTTTCGCTGCGCGCAGCGCAACCGGCAACCGGGATGCGGAGACGCTTTCGTATTTATGCCGGTCTGCCGTTCTTCGCTGGAAAGAGAGTGCCGAGGGTGCGGCTTGGGGGTCGCAGCGCCCACGAGGCCACCGTAAGACCGGCAATGACGAGTGGGGCGATGATGTGAAAGGCATACGCGCCGTAGACGCCGCACGCAGCGATGGAAGCGACCGCGCCGGTGAGGTCGAAGAAGATGCCGGCGTACGCCCATTCCTTGAGCCGCGGGTAGCGCGGCACGAGAATGGCGATGGTCCCCAGCACCTTCCACACGCCCAGGATGGCGAAGAAGTACAGCGGGTAGCGAAGGATGGGCACGACGCCATGGGGGTTGTGCGCAAATTGCCACAGTTGGCCGATGCCTCCGGTTCCGATGAAGAACGCGACGAGTCCGGTGGTGATCCAGTACGTGATGTTCTTTGATTTTTCCGTCATTGCAATTCTCCAAGGACACGATCGAGAGCGCCGAGAAAGTTTTGCCAGCCGTAGGTTGCGCCCTTGTAGGCCGCTTCCTGATTGGGGCCGAAGCCGGACTGCTCGACGCGGAGGTGCGTGCCGCCGTCGGCGGGAGTGAGGGTGAAGAGCACGACGGTGTCCTGCCCCATGGTGCTCCAGGTGTAGGAGAGGCGCTGCAAGGGGTCGATGAGGAGGACCTCGCAGTCGATGATGCCGCTCCAGTTGGGCACGGGGTCGTGGCGGAGCTGGAACCTGCGGCCGACGACGGGCTCGAAGTCGTTGTTCATCAGCCACTGCGCGAGGAGCGGGCCTTCGGTGAGCGCGCGCCAGAGCTTTTCCGGCGGATGGAGGAAGGTCCTCTCGATCACAACGCTGCGTGTGCCTTCTGCGGGGTTGGTTCTCTCTGCGGTATTGGTCTCGGCTGGATTCGTTGGGGAGGTCATGGTTCCATCCTTTGCAAAAGGGTTTCGAGACGGCCGAAGCGGTCGCGCCAGAAGTCGCTGTAGTCGCGCAGCCAGTCGACCATGGGGGCGAGCGCATCGGGCTGGGCGCGGTAGTGGGTCTCGCGTCCGGCGCGGCGATGGCGTACGAGTTTGGCGAGCTTGAGCACCGTGAGGTGCCTGGAGACGGCGGGCTGGGAGACGCCGGCGGAGCGCGTGAGTGCGTGGACGGTCAGCTCGCCGTGGCGGGTGAGCTGCTCGAAGAGCGCCCGGCGGGTGGGGTCGGCGAGGGCGCGGAAGACGCGATGGGTAGCGGCCGGCTGCACAGAAAAACCATAATCGGATGGTTATGGGTTGTCAAGGGAGTATGGGAGGGTGGAAAGGCAGAGGCAAGGGCAAACGCAGATCCCCTTCGGAATGACAACCAGAACAGCAAAGGCAAAGGCAGGTCCTTCGGCTGCGCCTCAGGATGACAACTAGAAGAGCAACGGCAAAGGCAAAAGCAAAAGCAGGTTCCTCCCCTTCGCGTTGCTCAGGGTCGGAATGACAACCAGAACGGCAAAGGCAAAAGGAAATACAGGGATCCTTCGACTTCGCTGCTCGCGAGGCGAGCAGCTTCGCTCAGGATGACAACAGAAAGGCAAAAGCAAGGGCAAGAGCAAAGGCAAAAGCAGGTTCCTCCCCTTCGCTTTGCTCAGGGTCGGAACGACAATCAGAAAGACAAAGCAAAGACAAATACAGGGATCCTTCGACTGCGCTGCTCGCAGGGCGAGCAGCTTCGCTCAGGATGACAGACAGAAAGGCGAGGGCAACGGGGTTAGTTCGGCTGGATCTCGTTGTTCTGGTGGATCTCGGGGTTCTGGTGGATTTCGCCGGCCCAGACCTGGTGGGTGATCTTGGGAGGGCCTTCGCCGTGGTGGAGGGCCCAGACGCGCTCGCGGATGGCCTGGTCGGCGGCGGTGTTGCGCTCGCGGGAGCGGAGGTAGTCGAGCCAGCTTTCCATGATGAAGGTTTCGTTGAGGTGAGTGGGGTCGGCGGCGTCGCGGTAGATGCCCCAGCGGACGGCGCCGTCGCGGAGGCGGACGCCTTTGAGCTGCTGGATGGCGTGGGTGAATTCGGCGTAGTGGGCTTCGGGGATCGAGTAGTCGATGGAGATGCGGACGGGGCCTTCGTCGGGTGAGGGCGTGGCGGGAAGTTTGGGCAGCGGGCGGTTGGGCTTGTAGGGGGTGAGATCGGGCAGCGTGCCTTTGAGGATGTGGATGCGCGAGGTGAAGGGGAGCGAGGCGGCCATGCCGGCGGCGGCGACGATGAAGGCGATGCGCGTGGAGTAGTGCTGCGCGACGGCTCCCCAGAGGATGCTGCCGAGGGCGAGGCCGCCCTGGAAGGTCATGAGATAGAGGCCGAGGGCGCGGGCATGCACCCAGCGCGGGACGGAGAGTTGCACGCTGACGTTGAGCGTGGACATGGTGCTGGTCCAGCAGGCGCCGGCGCCGAGCAGAGCGGGGATGACGGCCCAGGGTGAACGGACGAGCGCGATGAGGAGCAGAGCGGCGATGTAGTAGACGGAGGTGAAGGCGAGCAGAGCGTCGGCGTTGACGTACTGGCGGATGCGGCCGAGAGACATGGCGGCGACGACGGCGCCGAGGCCGAGACAACCGTTCAGGATGCCGTATCCCATGGCGCCCTGGTGGAGGAGGTTTTTGGCGACGAGCGCGAGCAGCGCCCAGATGGCGGAGACGAAGAAGGTGAAGACGAAGGCGCGGATGAGCGGCCCTTGCAGATCGGGCGCGTAGCGAAGGTAGCGGAGGCCGGAGCGGACGGAACCGAAGATGCGCTCGGCGGGAAGGACGCTGGAGAAGAGCGGAGTGCGCTTCCATCGCCAGAGGATCCAGATGACGGCGACGAAGGAGGCGGAGTTGAGGGCGAAGACCCAGCTGGCGCCGGTGTCGGCGCGGAGGAAAGCGGCGACCATGAGGCCGCCGAGCGCGGGGCCGACGGCGCGCGCGATGTTGTTGCTGGCGGCGTTGAGGGTGACGGCGGGCGGGAGCTGCTCGAGGGGGACGAGCTCGGGGACGATGGCCTGCCAGGCGGGGTTGTTCATCGCCGAGCCGATGTTGAGCAGGAAGGTGAAGAAGAGCAGCGTGAGGGGCGAGATGACGCCGGCGAAGGTGAGGATGGCGAGGACGGCGACGGAGATGAGCATCCAGGTCTGCCAGAAGATGAGCAGGCGGCGGCGATCGAAGATGTCGGCGGTGGCGCCCGCGAAGAGGCCGAGGCCGAGCACGGGAAGGCTGGCCGCGGTCTGCATAAGGGCGATGAGCAGCGGCGAGGTGGTGAGGCTGGTCATCAGCCAGGTGGCTGCGGTGTCCTGCATCCAGGTGCCGACGCCGGAGATGGTGGCGGCGATCCAGCGGTCGCGGAAGAGCGCGATGCGGAGGGGAGCGAAGGAGCCGATGGGTGGTTCGGTGCCGGGTGGTGTCTCTCGATCCGGGCCTGGCTGTGGGCGCGGAGCGGTGGCGCTGGCGGGCGCGAGGTCGGTGGAGTCTGTCTGGGCGGTGTGTCCCACGCATCTATGATGCCTTGCGGGAAGGCCTTGCGGGGATGCCTTGCGGCGATGCCTTGCGGGACGAGGGTTCGGGGCGTGTTGGAACTTTCGGCGACCTCGGGAGTCTGAGAGATACGCACGCGAGGGGCGGGCTCGATCTGCAAAGGCTAAATCTGGGGCGGCCGATCTCGGGGCGTACGTGTGGCTCGTGTGTTTCAGTTGAGAGCTGCGAGCTAGGAGCAAAAGCAGATCCTCCGCCTACGGCGAAGGATGACAACCAGAAAAGCAACGACAACGACAACAACAAAAGCAACGACAACGACAACGACAAAAGCAACGGCAACGGCAACGACCAACAGCAACGTCAACAGCAACAGCAACAGCAACAGCAACAGCAAATGCAAATGCAAATGCGGGGGTCCTTCCCCTTCGCTGTGCTCAGGGTCAGGATGACATTCGAAGGGTGGTAGTGGCGGAGATGAGAAGGATTTAGGTGCCGGAGGAGTTGTTGCGCTGGTAGGGCTTTTGCATGAGGGCGCGGGCTTCGTTGATGGCGCCCTGGGTGTTGTCGTTGGTCTGGATGGCGAGGCGGTACTCGTTGACGGCGCGCTCGCGCTGGCCGGTGATGTCGAAGATCTTGCCCAGGTTGATGTGGCACCAGACTTCGATCCACCGGGGGTCGCCGTCGCCGCGGAGGGCGTCGCGGAAGCTGTTGGCGGCGGACTGGTAGTTCTTCTGCATCATGAAGACCTCGGCGAGGCGATAGTTGGCGAGTGAGCTGCCGCGGTCTTCGTCGAGAGCTTTTTGATATTCGGTGATGGCGCCGAGGAGATCGCCCTGCGCGACGTCCTCCTGTCCTTTGAGCACGGCGACGCGGACGGCGAGGTCGGGCGTGGACTTGAGCAGCCAGTTGTCGGGGTCGATGGTGATGCGGCGCGGGCGGCCGAAGGTTTCGACGTTGTAGGCGGACTCGGTGCCGGAGAGATCGACGCGGCGCTCGACGGTCTTGCCTTCGGTCTCGATGCGGAGCTCGACGGGCATCTTGAAGAGGTCGAGGTCCTGGGTGACGGAGCCGGTGGTGCGGAAGCCTTTGCCTTTGCCGAGGCGGAAGACCTCATAGTTGTTGCCAAAGTCGGGAGCGCCGGTGCCATCGACCCACTGCGAGAAGAAGGGCGTGAGCTGGAGGTTGGACTGGGCTTCGGCGATCTGCTGGACCTGCGAGGTGCGGATGCTCTTGTCGATGTTCTGCGAGAGAACGGCGCGGAGGAATCTGGTGAAGGTGTCGTCGCCCATCTCCCAGCGGAGCATGTGGAAGACCATGGCTCCTTTTTCGAGGGTCATGGACTGGAACTGCGGAGAGAAGGGATCGACGCGGGCGAGCGAGGTGAGGGGCTCGGTGTCATAGGCGAGCGCGCCGGCTTCGGTGTCGGTGATGGCGGTCTGGAGGGCGGTTTTGCCGTCCTGGTCTTCGAGGTACATGAGCTCGGCGTAACGGCTCATGCCGTTGGTGATCCAAGCGTCGTTGAGGGTGTCGGGCGAGACCTCAGAGCCCCACCACTGGTGGGCGACGGTGTTGGCGAGCAGGCGCATGCTGCCGCGGTCGGGGCGGATGGCGATGATCTCCGGCGCCCAGGCGGCGGAGACGGAGTCGGCGGGGAGTTCGACGACGTAAAGCAGCGGCGACTCGGCGGCGCCGAACTCGTTGGTCATGTACTCGAACTCTTTGGCGACGGTGTTGGCGAATTGCGAGGCTTTGGATTTGTTGGCGGCGGTGAGCAGGACGTGAACGTTGGGGGCGTCAGGCGCGCTGACCGGCGGAAGGAACTTGCCGGCGACGATGGTGCCGGGGAAGCCGGGACGGGTCCAGTTGAAGTCGAAGTCGGTGCGGTTGTTTGGCAGCGCGTGCTGGCCGGAGATGCCGCTGCCGACGACGCGCTCGCCGGTGGGGACGGTGACGTGGATCTCGGCGGTGAAGCGGTCGGTGTAGAGGCCGGGCAGGGAGAGGGGGAACCAGCGGCCGGGGTAGAGCAGGATGCTGACGGGGTCGGCGACGTGGACGAAGTTGATGCCGTCGACGGGGCTGGTGTCGACGGAGGGCATGCCGGCGTAGGTGAAGGTCCAGGTGGAGGTGGCGCCTTTGGGCATGGGCGTGGCGAGGCCGACGCGGACGGTGGAGTCGGTGGCGTTGCGCTCGGGGGTGAGGGTGGCGTTGTCGGCGGCGGTGAGGGAGGTGATCTGCAGGCCGTTGTTGAGGCCGAAGACGACGCTGGTGAGGTCTTCAAGCGAGGTGAAGGTGACGGTCGTGGTCGCGCTGAGGCGGCCAGTGGCGGGATCGAGGTCGGCGTGGATGACGTAGCCGGAGATGTCGATCTGCTGACGCAGCGGGATGGCGGCGTGCAGAGATATGTCCGCGAGGGGCGCAAGGAGGGTGAGGAGGGCGAGGGAAAGGAGACGGCGCGGCGTGAGGTGCAGCATCTGGGGTCCTTGGGCGCTCGGCGAAATCGCAAAAAGCGGCCTAGGGCAAAGCTACCGCAGTTGACAGGGGTTTCGCGAGTGCCTGCCTCGTTAGACGGCGGCGAGGAGCTGTGGACTACGAGACGGGGTGGGCGGGAAATCCGGCATCCGCAGGACCCACCTTAGCCGCTGCGCGGCGAAGATGGGGCACCCGGATTCGTGGAGAGGAGATTAAGGACGATGTCGGCGGCGCGGTCGAGGGGAGGTTGCGTTGGGTTTTCGGGCGGAAGGAGCTGGTGGCGGAGTCTGGCGAGGGCGGCGATCTGGAGATTGCGGGGGGCGTCGGGTTCGGGATTTTCGATGAGGAGCGGGGCGAGCTCGGAGGCGACGTTGGCGGCGGTGAAGCGGGACTGAAGAAGCTCGGGGACGATGCGGCGGGCGGCGATGAGGTTGGGCATGGCGACGGGCTGGTTGCCGGAGGCGTCGGCCAGGTTGGGGAACTCTTCGGGGTAGCGGACGAGGCGGCGGGCGAGCGCGAAGGTGAGCGGAGAGACGCGGTAGACGACGACGAAGGGGTTTCCCACAAGGGCGGCGAGGACGGTGGCGGTGCCGCTGGCGACAACCGAGGCGCGGGCGTGGGTGAGGGCTTCGCGGGCGGCGTCGGGGCCAGTGATGAGAGTTAAACGAATGGTTGAGGCTTCAGGGCCAAAGTACTTGAGGTGCTCGCGGTTGAGTTCGGCTATGTATGTGGTGAGAGCAGAGGGGTTGATGGTGGAGGCGACAGGGAGAAGGAACTCGTAGCGGGTGTGGGCGGCGGGGTCGCGAGGTGTGGAAATCCTGTGGCCATCGAAGGTGGTTTCAGCGGCGGCGGTGGCAATGAGGTCGCTCATGGCGAGCTCGTGGAGGGCGGGAAGGATGGCGCGGATTTCTTTCCAACGGCTGCCGGGGAGCAGGGCAATCCAGGTTTTGGCGGGGTCGAGACCGTATTTTTTGGCTACTTCTTCACGGTCCGAGGATGGATTCTGGATGGTTTTTGATGGTTCGGTTTGTGGATGGAGAAGAGGGTGTCCGATGAATTCGGCGTCGACACCTCGGGCGCGGTAGAAGGGCTCCTCGAAGGGGAAGATGACGAGCATCTTGTCGACGCGGGATTGCACCCAGCGGAGGCGGCGGCGCTTCCAGGCCCACAGTTGAGGAGACACCAACCATACGACCGGGACGCCGAGGCGGCGAAGATGTCTGGCGAGGCGGAAGTTGACGTCGGGGAAGTCGATGAGGATGGCGATGGAGGGGCGGTCGCGGCGAATGGAGCGGACGAGGCGGCGATAGCTGGCGTAGATGTGGGGGATGTGGCGGAGGATCTCGGTGACGCCCATGACGGCGACGTCTTGGGCGCGGACGGTCTGGGTCTGGCGTTGCTCGGCCATGAGTGCGCCGCCGAGGCCGGTGAAGGCGGCGGAGGGGAGACGATGGCGGAGGGCGGCGATGAGCTGGGCGCCGTAGGCGTCGCCGGAGGCCTCCCCGGCGGAGAGGAAGATGCGCGGGTTGGAAGGGGTGGCGATGAGTTTGAGTCTATCGCTGTGGAGAGGCATCGCCTAAGCTGAGAGGCGGGATGGCGAAGACAGCAAAGGCTGTGTTGAAGAGATTTCGGGCGGTGCTGGAGAAGGACCACACGGCGCTGGGGTGGACGATTGCGCGGGTACCGTTCGATCCGGCGAAGGCGTGGCCGAACAGGGTGCGGCAACGGGTGCGCGGCGAGGTGAACGGGTATGCGTTCCGGACGTCGCTGTTTCCGGAGGCGGGCGGCGGATTTTTTCTGCTGGTGAACCGGGAGATGCAGCGGGAGGCGGGTGTGGCGCTGGGCGCGACGGCGGAGTTTTCGCTGCAGCCGGACCTGGAGCCGCGGCCGGCGGAGCTTCCGGATGAGCTGGCGGCGCTGCTGGAGGAGGAGCCGGGGCTGCTCGCGTGGTATGAGGGGTTGAGCGAGTACATGCGGCGCGAGATCGGCAAGTGGGTTGGGGGCGCGAAGACGGAGGAGACGCGGATGCGGCGCGCGCAGCAGATGGGGGAGCGGATGCTGGCGACGATGGAGGCCGAGCGGGAGCTGCCGCCGGTGATTGCGCGGGCGTTTCGAGCGCGGCCGAAGGCGAAGGCGGGATGGGAGAAGATGACGGTGGCGCAGCGGCGCGGGCAGCTGTTTGGGGTGTTTACCTACCAGACGCCAGAGGCGCGCGAGAGGCGCGTGGGGAAGCTGGTGGAGGCGGCGGAGCGGAGAGGTTAGCGCTGTTTCCTTCCAACTGTCGTTGTGCTCCAGGCCAAACTGCAGGTCTCTCCGCTACGCAGGACGATGAAGCCGTCCTGCTCCGGTCGAGATGACAGAGCCATACCTGTCGAAGCTGGTGGAGGCGCGGAGCGAAAACGTTGAAGCCATGGACAATGGACGGAGTGGAGAGTGGCGGGGCGGGATTAAGCGTTTTGTGCATCCAAAAGGTGTCAGTGCAGGGGGTATAACTGGAGATGTAGAGGACAGAGGAGGCGGAGGAGGGAATTTTGGACAGTTGTGGTCTTTTCCTTCTTCCGGACCGTCTTTGTGAGTACGCCGGCCTTTGGAGCGCGGTCGCGCAGACGCGGCTGCCGCTCTTTCCAGGGGTCTCGAAGGAAGTTTGCGGGCCCAGAGCAGTACAGCATCGGCCGGACCAAGAGTCTGAGGCCGCTTGGAGAGTTTTCATGAGGCGTCTCCTTTCTTTTGCGCTCGCCTGTTTTATGTGCGTTTGTGTGCTGATTGCTACGGAGCGCCGGGCGATGGCGATGTATGTCGATCCGGGTTCGGGACTGCTGGCGATCCAGTCGGCGGCGTCGATTGCGGCGGCGGCGGCGTTCTTCTTGCGCCGCAAGATACGGGCTCTGTTTGGTGGGAAGCCGAAGACAGACGAAGAGCTGAATGTTTCGGGCGATGGCGACAAGGGGGATGCGCGCAAGGCGGCATGACCTTCAGCGCACCCAGCCCTACCTTCCGCGATCCCGCCGGTTCCCTGGTCCTTGAAGAGGACCGGGCGGTGCGGCGTGTCCATCCTGATGCGCAGGGCGAGGTGATGGAGTTTCTGGAGTCGCCGTTCTACAAGCGCGCGGTGGAGCGCGGCGACATGGTGGGCAGCGAGATAGAGCAGACCGCGGAGGGGATGCGGCTGGTGCATCCGCGGGTGCGGATCGTGTCGTATCCGTGGGAGTGGACGCCGGCGCAGTGGCTGGCGGCGGCGGAGCTGACACTGCGGCTGCAGGATGAGGCGCTGGATGCGGGATTGATCCTGAAAGACGCGACGCCGTTGAATATTTTGTTTGTGGGCGCGAGGCCGGTGCTGGTGGATGTGCTGTCGTTTGAGCGGCGCGATCCAGGCAGCGCGATCTGGCTGGCGTATGGGCAGTATGTGCGCACGTTTCTGCTGCCGCTGCTGATGAAGAAGATGCTGGACTGGCCGCTGGAGATGACGATGTTCCGGCGCGACGGCTATGAGCCGGTGGAGATGTATGCGGCGATGGGGTGGTGGCAGCGGCTGTCGCCGGGGGCGCTGTGGCCGGTGACGCTGCCGGCGCTGCTGGACCGGAGGAAGGGAGCCGAGACCGCGACCAGCGCGGCAAGCGGGCAACAGAAGAAGCGTGATCCGGAGATTGCGCTGCACACGCTGAAGGGAACGGTGAAGGGGCTGCGCAAGCGGACGCGCGCGGCGGTTCCGCGAGGGACGCGGACGGAGTGGACATCGTATACGAGCACGCTGACGCACTATACGAAGGAGCAGAGCGAGCGGAAGCGGGCGTGGGTGCAGGCGGTGCTCGAAGAGACGCGGCCGAAGTATGTGCTGGATGTGGGAGCGAATACGGGCGAGTTCAGCGCGCTGGCGGCGGCGAGCGGAGCCGAGGTGGTGGCGCTGGAGCGCGATGCGGAGGCGGCGGAGCGGATTGCGCAGACGAGCCAGGCGAAGGGGCTCACGATTCAGACGATTCATGCAGATCTGGCGCGGCCGACGCCGGCGGTGGGATGGGAGAACCGCGAGTCGAGCGCGCTGCTGGCGAGGATGTCGGGGCGGTTCGATGTGGTGATGCTGCTGGCGGTGATCCATCATCTGCTGCTGCTGGAGCAGATTCCGCTGGCGGCGATTGTGGCGCTGTGCGCGCGGCTGACACGGGGGTTCTGCGTGGTAGAGTGGGTGCCGGCGACGGACCCGATGTTCGTGAGCCTGATGCGCGGACGCGACGAGCTGTATGGAGGGTTGAGCGAGAGCGATTTTCTGCGGGCGTGCGAGGGGCAGTTTGAGGTGGCGCGGAGAGAGGCGCTGGGGAATGGGCGTATTCTGTTCCTTTTGGAACGGAAGACGGTGAAGCGAGAGACGGCGGAGCAAGAGACGGCGGAGCAAAAGGGGTAGACGAAAGAGCGTGGCATGCTGAAGAGGCTCTGTCAGTGCATCGGGTTGGCTTCGCTGATGCTGGTGGTGAATTACAACGATCTGCTGAACGGCGGCGAAAATGCGCGCATGCATGTGCCGTATCGGCTGACCGGGGTGTGCTGGGCGCAGATTGCGGACATTGTGCTGCTGGGGCTGGTGTTTTTTGCGGTGCGCGAGCTGCTGCACCGCACGAAGTATTACGCGTGGGCGCGGCTGCTGGTGATGATCTTTGCGCCGCCGTATTTGATTGAGCGCTCGCGGACGCTGATTCCGATCAACCTGAAGGACGGGGTGCTGGTGCTGCTGACGGTGGTGTGGGCGGCGATCGTTCTGTTCTTTGTGCTGGAGTCTCCGCGGTGGTATCGGAATGCGATCCGGGTGGGGGACGCGGTGGGGATCTTTGCGGCGGTGTTTGCGGTGTTCAGCATTGCGCAGATTGTGGCGGTGATGACGTGGAGGCCGGGGCCGCAGGAGATTCGCGCGTCATGGCAGAGGGGAGCGCAGCCGCCGCGGGTGCATCCGCGAATGGTGTGGATTCTGTTCGATGAGCTCTCCTACGACCAGACGTTCGAGCACCGCGCGCACGATGTGGCGCTGCCGAACTTCGATGCGCTGCGCAACCAGAGCACGCTGTACACGGATGTGCAGCCGGTGGGGTACAAGACGGTGAAGGTGATTCCTTCGCTGTTCAGCGGAGCGGAGATCGACGACTTTCAGTATCACTTCAACAATAAGCTCCTGGTGCACTACGTGGGGACGCACGGATGGCACGCGCTGGATGGAAATGGCACGGTCTTCCATGATGCGCAGCAGGCGGGGTGGAGGACGGCGGTGGTGGGCTGGTACAACCCGTACTGCACGATCTACAAAACGGCGCTGGACAGCTGCTACTGGACGTATCTGGACGGGCTGGGCGTGGACATGGCGCAGGGGACGGACTTCTGGGGGAATGCGTGGCGGCCGCTGAAGGAGATGGGAACGCAGTTGTACTCGCCGGGGCGGGCGGCGGATGAGAACTGCAACTTCAATGTGCGGCAGCGGCTGGCGACGCATCTGGATCTGGAGAAGCACATGATGGCGCTGCTGGCCGACGACCATGCGGACTTTATCTATCTGCACGTGGCGATTCCGCACCCGCCGAATATCTGGAGCCGGGAGGATGGGGCGTATGTGGAGACGTGCGGGAGCTCCTACCTGGACAGTTTAGCGCTGGCGGACCGGGAGCTGGGGATGATGATGGCGGAGCTGGAGGAGTCGCCGCGGTGGAAGGATACGACGGTGATTGTGGAGGGCGATCATTCGTGGCGCGTCGCGCTGTGGGACTGGCTGCCGGGATGGACGGACGAGGATGAGCAGGCGTCGCACGATGTGTTCGATCCGCGGCCGGCGCTGCTGATCCATGCGGCGGGGCAGACGCAGCCGGAGACGGATGCGCGCGCGGTTCCGCTGATGGTGGTGCATCAGGTGGTGGAGGATGTGCTGCAGGGGAAGGCTGTGCAGCCGTAGTTGCGGTGTGGCGTTGCGGGCGCGATCAGGCGGTGGCGGTTTCGGAGAGGGATGTGCCGAGCGTGGGAGATTCCTGATCTCTGTACTGGAGCTGATAGAGCTTGTAGTAGAGGCCGCGGTGGGCGAGGAGCTGCTGGTGGGTGCCCTGCTCGCGGAGCTTGCCTTTGTGCATGACGAGGATGGTGTCGGCGCGCTGGACTGTGGAGAGGCGATGCGCGATGACGACCGAGGTGCGGCCGGTGATCATGCGGGCGAGGGCGGAGGAGACGAGCTGCTCGGTTTCGGTGTCGACGGAGGATGTGGCTTCGTCGAGGATGAGGATGCCGGGCTGGTGGGCGAGGGCGCGGGCGAAGGAGATCAACTGCTTCTGGCCCGTGGACAGCGTGGAGCCGCGCTCGAGGACGGGCTCGGCGAACTGTGCGGGAAGGGTGCGGATGAAATCGCCGACGTTGACCTGATCGGCGGCGTTGGCGACCTCGTCCTCCGTGATCCAGGAGGAGCCGAGGCGGATGTTGTAGCGGATGTCGCCGGAGAAGAGGAAGGGATCCTGCAGAACGACGCCGAAGCGGCGGCGGAGGGTGAGGAGATCCTGCTCGCGGACGTCGACGCCGTCGACGAGGACGTGGCCGCGCTGGACGTCGTAGAAGCGCATCATGAGCGCGGTGAGGGTGGTCTTGCCGGCGCCGGTGTGGCCGACGATGGCGGCGGTGGTGTTGGGGTCGATGATGAAGCTGACGTCGCGGAGGATCCATTCGATGTCGTCGAGGAGGGGATTTGTGGGCGCGTCCAAGGAAGACAAATACAGGGGTCTCTCCGCTGCGTCTTCGCGATCAAACTGCGAAGACTCCGGTCGAGATGACAGGTTTGCGGTGAGGGTAGTGAGGGCGGCGGTTTGTTCGGGGGTGAGGTGCTGGTAGGTGAACCAGACGTGGCGGAACTCGATGCGGCCGGAGCGGTCGCCGTGGCGAGGATGGGCGGGCGCGGTGATGTCGGGCGGGGTGTCGAGGAGCTTGAAGATGCGCTCGGCGGCGGCCATGGCGGCCTGGAGGATGTTGTATTTGTCGCTGAGATCCTGGATGGGGCGGAAGAAACGCTGCGCGTACTGGATGAAGGCGATGAGGATGCCGATGGTGATGGTGTTGCCGAGGATGCTGAGGTGTGCGGCGGCGCCGGGGACGGCGAGATAGCGGTGATGAGTGAGCCAGGTGAGGGATGAGGCGTTGAGGACGGCGAGGCCGCCGCGCCAGATGACGAGGGCGATGGCGATGGAGCTGAGGAACTCGACGACGGGGTAGTAGAGGGCGTAGGCGAAGATGGCGTCGGTCCAGGCGCGCTTGTTTTCGGCGTTGACGGCGGAGAAGTCGCGGAAGGCGCGGCGCTCGCGGTTGAAGAGCTGGACGACACTCATGCCGGAGACGTACTCCTGGGTGAAGGAGTTGATTTTGGCGGTGGCGGCGCGCTGGCGGCGGTAGCTGTCGCGGACGTGCTCCCGGAAGAGCTTGGTGGCGTAGAGGATGACGGGGATGACGGCGAGGGCGAGGAGGGCGAGCGGCCACGACATCCAGAGCATGATGCCGACGATGAAGGAGAGCGTGAAGACGTCCTCGAAGATGGCGAGGACGCCGGAGGTGAACATCTCGTTGAGGGCGTCGACGTCGGAGGTGACGCGGGTGACGAGGCGGCCGACGGGGTTGCGGTCGAAGAAGCCGACGTGCATGGACTGGATGTGGCGGAAGATCTGAGAGCGGAGATCGAACATGATCTTCTGGCCGGTCCACTGCATGAGGTAGGTCTGGACGAACTCGAGGCCGAAGCTGAAGAGAAGAGCGCCGAGGTAGATGAGACCGAGCTCGGTGACGCCGGTGAGGGGATCGCGGCTGAGGCGGCGGCCGAGCCAGCCG
The DNA here is from genome assembly GCA_036272895.1 of Acidobacteriaceae bacterium. Lineage (GTDB taxonomy): Bacteria > Acidobacteriota > Terriglobia > Terriglobales > Acidobacteriaceae > Granulicella. The sequence continues at coordinate 58,553 of DATAXW010000032.1, forward strand.
GGAGGGCCGGAGGGAGCGAAGTAGGTGTCGACGGCGACTTTGACGAAGTAGGGACCGGAGACGTCGGAGACCGACTTGAGCAGGATGGCGACGGCGGAGACGGAGGCGGCGAGCTTGTAGGGAGTGAGGTAGCGGCCGAGACGGCGCATGAGGCGCGAATCGTAGGCTTTGCCGACGACGTCATCGTCCATGCCGGGGCGCATGGGCGGCTGCTCGGGACTGGCCGGCTGTTTGGGTTTTTCTTTATCGGCGGCCATGTCTTGATTGTAGATGTCGGGTATAGGGGTGGGGATTCGGAGAATGGGCGGGGAACAGGCTTGCGTGGTGGTCCGGGTTTCGTGCGGTCAGCTATGAGCTGGGAGCTTTGAGCTGTGAGCTTGGGGTGCGTGAAAGAATGGCAGGGTGAGTTTGGGAGTGTATGTGTCGGTGCCGTTTTGCCGGGCGAAGTGCAGCTTCTGCAACTTTGCGTCGGGGGTGTCGACGGCGGAGCGTGTGGCGGCGTATGTGGAGCGGCTGTGCGCGGAGATGGAGGGTGTGGGCACGCGGGCGGCGCGGATGGGCATAGATCTGCCGCGGGTGGTAGATACGGTGTACTTCGGCGGAGGGACGCCGAGCCTGCTGAAGCCGGAGCAGATACGGGCGATCTTTGCGGCGCTGCGACGCGAGTCTGTGGTGGAGGACGGCGCGGAGATCACGCTGGAGGCTGCGCCGGGGCAGATTGCGGACGAGCTGCTGGAGGAGGTGATGCGGCTGGGGGTGAACCGCGTGAGCCTGGGTGTGCAGAGCTTTGTGGACCGTGAGAGCGCGGCGGTGGGACGCACGCATACCGGCGAGGAGTGTCTGCGCGAGATTGCGCGCTTGCGCGCGCGTGGGGTGGCGGAGGTGGGTGCGGATCTGATTGCGGGGCTGCCCTATCAAACGCGGGAGAGCTGGAGGGTTTCGCTGCAGGCGGCGTGCGATGCGGCGTTGACGCATTTGAGTGTGTATCTGCTGGAGATCGATGAGGGATCGCGGCTGGGGCGCGAGGTGCTGGGCGGTGGGGCGCGGCTGCATGCTCCGGCGGTGGCGAGTGAGGAGTTGGCGGCGGAGTTGTATGAGATGGCGTGTGAGTTTTTGGAGGAGCGTGGATTCGCGCAGTATGAGATCTCGAACTTTGCGCGAGGGCGGGGGCATCAATCGCGGCATAACCGCAGGTATTGGGAGCGCGCGCCGTATGTGGGATTTGGGCTGGATGCGCATTCGATGTTGATGCGTAGCGATGGGAGTGCAGTGCGGTTTGCGAATGCGGAGGAGCTCGCGGAGTATGAGGCCGGTGTGGGCGGTGAGGTGAGAGAGGTGGGTGAGCGGGAGGCGTTTGAGGAGTGTGTGTTTTTGGGGCTGCGGTTGAATGAGGGGATTGCGGTGGAGGATTTGCGAGCGCGGTTTGCGTGGGAGTGGGTGGAGGATTGTGAGGCGCGGGTGCGGGAGCTGGCTCGCGAAGGATTGATGCGCGTGGAGGATGGGCGGTGGCGGCTGACGATGCGGGGACGGCTGGTGTCGAGTGAGGTGTTTGGGGAGTTGCTGGCGGTTGCGGTGTGAGGTGTTCATCGCGCTGCGCGCGAGCCCACCTTAGCGCGCTGCGCGCGCGAAGATGGGGCACCCGGCAAAGCAAAAGCAGGTCCTTCGCTGCGCTCAGGATGACAACTAAAAACAACAGCAACAGCAACAGCAACAGCGAGAGCAACAGCAAGAGCAACAGCAGATCCTCCGCCTGCGGCGAAGGATGACAACTAAAAAACAACAGCAACAGCAACAGCGAGAACAAGAACAAGGGCAACAGCAGATTCCCTTCGGGAATGACAACCAGAAAAGCAAGAACAAAAACAAAGGCAAGAACAAATGCGGGGGTCCTTCGGCTATGCCTCAGGATGACAGGCAGAAAAAGGGGAGAGTACGAGAGTGATTGATCTGCGAAGCGATACAGTGACGAAGCCGACGGCTGCGATGCGGGCGGCGATGGCTGCGGCTGAGGTGGGCGACGATGTGTACGGCGAGGACCCCACGGTCAACCGGCTGGAGCAGCGGGCGGCGGAGGTGTTTGGGCGCGAGGCCGCGATCTTTGTGCCGACGGGGACGATGGGGAACCAGATTGCGATCCGGCTGCACACGCAGCATGGACAGGAGGTGATCTGCGAGGCGCGGTCGCACATTCTCGACTGGGAGATGGCGATGGTGGCGGCGTTCTCGGGGTGCGTGCCGCGCGCGGTTGCGGGCGAGCGCGGGGTGTTGCGGTGGGAGCAGATTGAGCGGGCGATTGCGCCGAAGATTTACTACCGCGCGGCGACGGGGATGATTTCGCTGGAGAATACGCACAACATGGCGGGCGGGACGGTGACGCCGGTGGTGGTGTTTGAGGAGGTGTGGGCGGGTGCGCGTGAGGCGGGGCTGAAGGTGCATCTGGATGGGGCGCGCATCTTTAATGCGGCGGTAGCGCTGGGCGTGAATGTGGCGGAGCTGACGCGCGGCTTCGATACGGTGATGTTTTGTCTGAGCAAGGGGCTGGGCGCGCCGGTGGGGTCGATGCTGGTGGGGTCGAGGGAGACGATCGAGCGGGCGCGGGTGTATCGCAAGGCGCTGGGCGGAGGGATGCGGCAGGCGGGCGTGCTGGCGGCGGCGGGGCTGATTGCTCTTGAAGAGATGCCGAAGCGATTGCATGAGGACCATGCGCACGCGCAGCTGCTGGCGGAGGCGATTGCGCAGAGCGAGGCGGCGGAGATCGATAGGAGCGGGGTGGAGACGAACATTGTGATCTTTAATTTGCGCGGCGGCGATGCGGCGGCGCTGGTGCGCGCGTTGAAGGGCGAAGGCGTGCTGGCGAGCGCGATTGGACCGCACCAGGTGCGGCTGGTGACGCACTATGACGTGAGCCGCGAGGATTGCGTGCGGGCAGGTGAGGCGATCAAGCGGCTGCTCGCGTGAGGAAAGGGCTGAAGCCTCTTCTCGTTTGTTCCGCTAAGAGACCTGACCTGTAGGGGCCGGGCTACCACTGCAGAGCAACAGCAGATTCCCTGCGGGAATGACAGAAAGAAAGGCAACGGTAACAGCAAAAGCAGGTCCTTCGCTCCGCTCAGAATGACAACCAGAAAGGCAAAGGCAAATGCGGGGGTCCTTCGCTTCGCTCAGGATGACAAACAAAGAGGCAACTGCAACGGCAAAGGCAAAAGCAAAGGCAAAGGCAAAAGCAAAGGCAACGGCAACAGCAAAAGCAGATCCTCCGCCTGCGGCGAAGGATGACAATTAAAAAAACAGCAACAGCAACAGCAACAGCAACAGCAAGAGCAAGAGCAAGGGCAAGAGCAAGAGCAAGAGCAAGAGCGGGAGCAAGAGCAAGGGCAAGGGCAAGAGCAAGAGCAGGAGCAAGAACAACGGCAAGATGTGGAACGCCCTAGACGACGGTGGGGATGGGTGTGGAGGGTGCGGCGGAGCCGCGGGGAAGGAAGACGGAGATGGTGGTGCCGCGGTTGTCGCCGGTGGTGTGGGTGTCGAGCTTGATATCGCCGCCGTGCTTTTGAATGATGCCCTGGCTGACCCAGAGGCCGAGGCCGGTTCCTTTTTCGCCTTTGGTGGTGAAGAAGGCCTGGAAGAGGCGATCGAGGACGTCGGCGGGAATGCCGGCGCCATGATCGGTGATGGCGACGGTGACGCCGGCGGGGCGGAGATCGCGCGAGTTTTCGGAGCGGACGGCGGGGGTGCGGCGCAGGGATACTTCGATGCTGCTGCCGGAGGGGGAGACGTCGGCGGCGTTGGCGAGCAGGTTGGTGAAGACCTGGCGGAGCTCGGCGGGATAGCCGGTGATGAGAGAGCCTTCGCCGAGGTCCTTGTGGAGGGTGACGCCGGCGTGGGAGAGCTGGCGATGCATGAGAAGGAGGACGCTTTCGAGCAGGTCTTTAAGGTTGATGGAGATGGGCGTCTTGGATTCGCGGTACATGCTGAGCATGGCGCGGCTGATCTGGGTGACGCGGTCGAGCTCGGTGCGGGCGAGGTCGAGGAACTCGGCGGTCTCGGCGGCGCTGGTGCTGGTCTTCATGAGGTAGAGGAGATTGACGACGGAGTCGAGCGGATTGTGGATCTCGTGCGCGAGAGTGGCGGCGAGGCGGCCGGCGACGGCGAGCTTTTCATTGGCGAGCAGGGCGGCCTGGGTGCGGTGCTGCTCGGTGACGTCGCGGAAGACCATGACGACGCCGGCGAGCGCGCCGGAGCGGTCGAAGATGGGAGCGCCACTGTCGTCGATATGGATCTCGGAGCCGTCGCGGCGGAGAAGGAGCGCGTGGTTGGAGAGCGAGACGGTGTGACGGGTAGCGAGGACGGCGCCGACGGGATTGTCGATGAGCTCGCGGGTGGATTCGTGGACGATGTGAAATACGTCGGTGACGTGGCGATGGAAGACCTCCTCCTGACGCCAGCCGGTGAGCTGCTCGGCGACGGTGTTGAGGAGCTCGATGCGGCCGTCCTGATTGCAGACGACGACGCCGTCGCCGATGGAGGTTAGGGTGGTGCGGAGGCGCTGCTCGGAGTCGTAGGTGGCCTGGGCGTTGCGGCGCAGGGCGTCGATGGCGCCGTGGAAGGCGTGGGTGACGAGATGGAGACGGCTGCGCGCGAACAGGCCGATGGCGAGGCCGAGAAAGACGGCGGTGCCGATGACGCCTTCGAGGGTGTGGCGCACCTGCTCCTGCCAGCGGCGGACCTCGGCCTGGCGGCGGGCCTGCTGTTTGTTCATGAGCGCGGCGCCGATCGCGCGGATGTGATCCATCTCCGCTTTGCCGTGGAGGTTGAGGCCGGCGTCGCGGGTGTTTCCGCCGGCCTGGACGAGGCCGATGACGGGAAGCGCGACGGTGTCGAGCCAGAGCTCGTGGGCGGAGGTGAACTGGTCGAGCAGGCTGGTATCGTGGCCCTGGAGGACGATGGCACGGTGGAGCTGGAGGATGCTGTTGTTTAATCTGGGAGCGGCCTGGATGTAGGGCTGGAGAAAGATTTCATTGCCGGTGTTCTGATAGCCGCGGAGGCCGGTCTCCTCATCGTCGACGAGGTTCATGATCTGGGTGGTGAGGGCGATGTTGCGGTCGGCGACCTGGATGTCGGCGACGGTGCGCTGGGCGTTTCCGATCTGCCAGATGAGCGCGCCGGAGACGAGCAGGAGCGCGACCACGGGAAGCATGAGGGTCTGAAGCAGAATCCGGTTGAGCTGGCTCAGGTTCAAGGGGCGTCTCGCGACACTAAGAATGCTTCTCCGGGAACAGGCTATCGAGCTTTTCGAGAAGCGCGGGTGCTCCTTCACCCTTGGTCATATAAACGTTAACCAGAGCGGTTATTTCGGAGGGAAGGCCGACGTAGGCCGAGAGAAGAACAATGGGGACGTCCGGCTTGAGAGCGCGCATGCGAGCGGCGACCTCTCCGCCGTGCATGCCGGGCATGGCGAAGTCGAGGACGACGGCCTCGACGGGGTTCTGCTGAAAGAGCGAGAGGCCGGATTGGCCGTCCATGGCGGTGAGGACTTTGTAGCCGGAGCGCTCGAGAAGGAGCTTGCGCACGTGGAGACCGACACGTTCATCGTCTACACAGAGCACAAGGCGGTCAGATTGTGACATAAGCCCGTGTCCTTGGAGTGCAACTTGGCTGTGGCTTGAGGATATCACTGGAATTTGCGCATAAGGAGGCGGAGCTTAAGGCTGCGAGGGTTCCGCGGCGGGCCAATGGAGCAGACAGGGGACAAGAGGGTAATAGAGGCCAAGGAGCATGGATTGATTCGATGCGGGTAAGGCGCGGCAGATTGCCGCGTAGTGCTCAAGCTGGTCACGGTACTTAAGGATTTCCTGTTCCGCGAAATCATTCGACGAACGTGCACCCTGCTCGGTGGTTTTGAAGTCGACGATCCAGAGATGAGTGTCGCCGGCGGAGAGTGGAGCGGAGCCGCTGAGGAAGGAGCGGTCGGCGCGGAAGACGGCGGAGGCGGATGTGGCGAGCGAGCGCTCGCTGGCGGCGGCGGGATGAGGCGAGAGAATCCAGCGGCCGACGGGGTCGGTGAGCGCGTTGCGGAGCGCGGTGAGCGCGCGCGGAGCGTCGCGCTGGGCCTGCGTGGGAGGGAGGCCTTCGCCGCGCAGGCTGGCGAGGAGGCGCGGCTCCCAGGCGGGGAGTTCGGCGAGAAGAGCGTCGGGGTGGTCGCGCTCAAGGCGGGTGCTGAGGATCTCGAGGAAGCGATGGACGACGTTGCCGAAGGCGCGGACGGCGAAGGAGCCTTCAGGGCGATCGAAGGCGGCGGTGTGGATCAGCGAAGAGGCGGGTGTGTAGGGAAGGCGGGTAGTTTCCGCGGCGGTGAAGCGGGCGAGGGGATCGAAGGAGAGCGGAAGGCGGTGGATGAGCGGCGGCTGCGGTGCGGGTTGTGTTTGCGCGGGATCGGCGGAGGCGGCGAGGGCGAGGCCGGCGGTAGTGTTGTCGGATAAGTCTTCTTCCGAGGGCGAGAGTGTGGCGAGCGAGTTGCGGAGGGCGGCGGCGAGATCGGGTGTGGCGGGCGCGGCTGCGGTGTTGAAGTGCTGCTGCGCGACCGCCCAGGAGGCGTGAAGGAGGGTGCCGGGCGCGGGACGGCGGAGGCTGGTGTCGTTGTTGCGCGCAGAGGCGGCGAAGAGATGCAGCTCTTCCATGGCGCGGGTGCAGGCGACGTAGAGCAGGCGCTTGATCTCGGCGTATTCGCGGTCGCGTTTGACGCGGCGGAGCCATTGGTTGAGGCGGTCGGAGTCCGCGCCGCGAGACCAGATGGGAGCGAGCAAAACATGAGCGGCATCGTCGGCGGTGGAGTCGAGCTCGAGCCAGTTGAGCAGCTCCGAGGAGGATTGCCGGGACGGGCGGTCGAGATCGGGAACGAGGACGACGTCGAACTCGAGGCCCTTGGCTTTGTGGATGGTGAGGAGCTCGACGGCACCGTCGGCGGCGGGCTCGGCGTAGAGATGTTCGAGGCGCGCGGAGAGGAGGGTGAGATCGATACTCCCGGCAACGGCGCGACCGCCATCGGCTTCGAGCTCGCGGAGGATCTGGAGGAAGCGGCGGACGTTGGTCTGCTGCTCGGGGGTGAGCGGAGCGTCGCCGCCGAGGGAGCGCCAGGTGCGCTCGACGTGGACGGCGAGCGAGGAGCGGCCGAGGGTTTCGAGGGCGGCCTCTAGCACGGGCCAGGTACGCGCGAGAAGAAGTTGCCCGTCGAGGCTGAGATGGGAGCGGTTGGCGGCGACGAGCTCGGGAAGGGTGGCGTGGACGTCGGCGAGAGGACCTTCACCGGTGAGGGTGAGGAGATCGGCGAGCGAGAGGCCGCACCAGGGAGCGCGGAGGACGGCGAGCCAGGCGGTGCGATCGGCGGGGTGAAGCAGAGCGCGGGTGAGGGCGAGCGCGTCGAGGACCTCGGGGCGCTCGGCGAGGGAGTCAATTTCGACGGCGCGAAAGGGGATACGCGGATGATCGGGACCGAGGTCGCGGGAGAGCTCGGCGATGATCGTGTGGAGGTGAGTGCGGGCGCGGGCGAGGACGGCGATGCGCCAGGGCGCGGGGTTGCCGTCCGATCTCTTGTGGCGGTCGGACGGAAGCGGGCGAGCGCGCCAGTCTTCGATGATGCGGCGGATGGCGCGGGCGTCGCGGCGGCGCTGCACGGCGCGGAGCTCGGCGGAGGATGGTTTGGGAGCGTCGGTTGCGAGGCCGTCACCAAGGACGTTGGCGTGCCAGGAGATGGCGGTGCGAGTGGGAGTGCGAACGGCATCGGCGTGGACGAAGGGGACGTCGTGCGCGGCGGCGCTCGAGGTTTGAGCGGGGAAGACCTGCACGAAGGTTTCGTTGAAGCTTTCGACGAGCGCGCCCTGGGAGCGGAAGTTGGCGGTGAGCTGGAGGGGCTGGAGCGGGATGTCGCCGAGGCGGCGCTCGCGGAGGGTGCGGAGGAAGCGCTCGACGCGGGCCTGGCGGAAGAGATAGATGGACTGGCGGGGGTCGCCGACGAGGAAGAGGGTTTGCGAGTGGCCGTCCCAGGAGCGGGTGAGGAGCTCGAGGAGGATGTATTGCGAGGAGGAGGTATCCTGCATCTCGTCGACGAGGAGGTGGGTGAGGCGTGTGCCGGGAGAGCCGGCGAGATCGTCGCGAGTGTCGTCGGTGGAGAGCGCGGCCAATGCGGTGCGCGCGGCGAGGGAGAGCTCGGCGAAGTCGCACTGGTTGGTTTCAGCGAAGAGGACTTTGAGCTGCGCGAGCGCGTGGCGGAGGAGACGGAAGAGCGCTTTGGCGACGATCCATTGCTCGTCGGGGTAGCGGGGCGAGGGAAGAGCGCGGATGGAGCGTAGGATCTCGCGGAGATCGTCGCATTGGAGCCCTTCGACGAGTTGCTGGAGTAGAGCGGCGTCTGCTTTAGAGATGTTGACGCCGAGATCGCGTGAGTGGAAGCGAGCGCGCCAGTTGTGATCGCTGGGTTTGAGAAGGAGATGAATGAGAGCGATCCAGTGCTCGAGGTCTTCGACGCGCGCGGATGGCGGTTGATTACGGTCGGCGCAGAGAGAGATCGGCGAACCGCTTCCGTTGTATCCAGGCTGGAGGCCGAGACGGGCAGCAAGGGTTGTGAGATCGGCGAGCAGGCCCGGCGGAAGGGCTTCGAGCGCGCGGGTGAGAGCGGCGCAGACGATGGATTCGAGGGTGCGCTCGAGGCGGGGGCGAATTTGGCGATCGAGGAAGTCGTCGGTGAGCGTGGCGGCTTCGAGCGGGACGAGCTCGCCCCACTGTTCGCGCTGCTCAAGCATGCGGGCAAGGAGGGATTCGCAGTCGTCGAGGTTGGCATCGCGATGGAGGAGGACGGTGCGGAGCGCAGTGTTGAGTTCAACGTCAGAGCCGCCGAGTTGCATGAGGGTGCGGCGTGCGGCTTCGCGGTAGAGCGGGCCGACCTCTTCGACGGGCTGGGTGGAGACGCTGCCGGAAAGCAGCGGGAGGGTGTGGGCGATCTCGGCGCAGAGGGAGTCGATGGTGCGGATGCGGAGGCGCTGGGGCTGGTCGAGGAGCTGCCAGTGGAGGCGCGCATCGACGCCGAGGACGGCCTCGGCAAGGGCGCGGGTTTCGTGTTTGAAGGCACCGGCGGTGGGTGGGAGCGGGATGGAGGCGGCGGCGTTGTGGAGTTCGTCGAGAACGCGTTTGCGGAGCTCGGCGGTGGCCTTGCGGGTGAAGGTGATGGCGAGGACCTCTTCGGGCTGGTCGACGTGGCCTTCAGCGAGGAGCTTGAGATAGCGCTGGAGAAGAAGGCCGGTCTTGCCGGAGCCGGCGGGGGCCTCGACGATCGAGGAGGTTTGGATGTCGAGCGCGCGGCTGCGGGCTTCTTGATCGGGCGGGACGTCGGGCGGATGGTGCGCGGGCGTGGATGCGCGCGGCGCGGGTACGGGGAAGTGGAGGAGCTCAGCCATCGGCGTCCTCCGGATTTTCGTTGGACTCGTCGGGGTCGTCTTCGTCGGTGGTGAGGAGCGAGGAGGGATCGAGGCGGCAGAGGAGACGCTGGCCGCAGCGGCGGCAGTTGACGGCGTAGCTCTTGGGGCTGACATCGGCGCGACCGGAGGCGAAGTTGTGTGCGAGCGTGGTGAGGACGGTGCGCCATTCGTCGATGCGGGCGTCGAGATCGGCGTAGTCGCGGGGCTTGAGGGCGGAGAGTGCGCTCGCGTCGGACGCCAGGCCGAGCCAGCCCATCTCTTTACCGGGGCGGAGGCGCGCGAAGAACAGGCCTTTGAGCTGGTGAGGCTCGGTGCGGAGGGCATAGAGCGGGAGCTGCGGGTCGTCGGGGCGGTCGCCGAGCCAGTTGGCGGGTTTGGCGGATGCGCCGGTCTTGTAGTCGACGAGGGCGAGACCGCCTTCGACCTGGTCGATGCGGTCGGGGCGGAGGCTGAGATGGAGCGGGCCGATGTCAAAGTCTTGTTTGGTTTCATTGCTGAGGACGGTGAAGGGGGCGCGCTGGAGCTCGAAGTCGAGCCAGCGGGAGAGCAGATCGCGGAGCCGTTCGCGCTGGAGGGCGATGTAGGCGGCGCTCCAGAGTTCGGCGGCGGGCGCGACTTTTGTGAAGGCGAAGTCGATGGCGTGATCGAGGCGGCGGTTGCGCTCTTCGGCGGTGAGCGAGCGGAGTTCGGCTTGCGAGTGGGTGTTCTTCCAGAAGTCTTCGAGGGCGCGATGGACGAGGTTGCCGCGATCGCTGGGGTCGAGGCCGAGCGCGGTGGGCTCGGGACTGGTGGCGTTAAGGCGGAGCTCGGCGAAGGCGAGGAAGCCGCAGGCGGCCTGCTGCTTGAGGACGGTGGCGCCGCCACGGAGGGTGGGTGAGGGGAGTGGAGGAAGTGGGGTGGTGTCGGGGATGAGGTCTTCGGTCAGGGGCGATGTGGGTGGTGGGAGTGTGATGAGAGCGGAGGGTTGGGTGGGCGTGAGGTTGAGGTGGCGAAGGAGTGGGGATGGGCGCAGCTCGCCGTCGGCGTTGGTTTGGGCGCCGGTGATGAGGATGTGTGTCGAGCGGGCGAGCAGGGATTCGGCGCGGGTGCGGGCACGTGTGGCGTCGAGGGCGGCGTCGGCGCCGGGGAGGTCGAACTCTCGCTGAAGTGGCCAGCCGAGGAGCGGATGGAGGTGCTGCGGTTCGGGCCAGGAGTCGTCGGTGGCGTGGAGAAGGAGGACGGCGTCGAAGACGGAGCCCTCGGCTTCGGACGGCGACATGATCTGGATGGGCGCGTGGGCGAAGGGTGAGGAGACGCGTGCGGTCTGGACGAGGCGCTCGAGGGGCTGGAGGGCTTCAGCGAAGGGGACGCGGCGGCCGCGGAAGTCGAGGGTGGAGAGCAGATCGAGGGTGCTGTCCCAGGCGCGGGAGGTTTCGAACTCGGAAGCGGTGGGTTCGCGGGATGAGGCGGAGTTTGCGGGCCAGCCGGCGGCGCGAAGGATGGAGCGGAAGTGTTCGGCCCAGTCGGCGAAGGTGCGGGTGGAGGTTTGCGGGCGGGCGAGGAGATCGGCAATGGGTTGCAGCCAGGGGATGGGCGAGAGGAAGGAATCGTTGCTGCGGGCTTGCTGCGCGGAGAGGCGGCGGACGGCGTCGAGGGTGAGCTCGGGAACGAGCGAGAGGTTGCGGCGAAGGAGATGGGCGTCGAAGCGCGCGGCGGCGAGGCGTGTGGCGGCGCTGCCGAAGAAGGGCGAACGAAGCAGCGCGCTGACGCGCTCGAGCGGAAGGGGGGATCTGGTCCAGCGGAGGAGATCGAGCGCGGCGGTTGTCATGGGCTGGGAGGCCAGGGGTGAGCCGGCGACGAACTCCCAGGGTGCGGCGGAGAGATCGGCGGTGATGGGCTCGAGCTCGGGAGCGAGGATCTCTCGGAAGATGGAGTCGAGCTCGGCGCGATCTGGTTCGGGTTGGGGAAGAAGGACGGCGATGCGTGGAGTGTGTGTGGTGGTGGTGTGCTTTTCAAGGAAGCGGCGGAGCCAGTGCGCGGCGAGCTGGAGCTCTTCGCGAGGGGTGGGCGCGATGGTGTGGGCGCGGACGGCTGTCGGATCGGCGGGGACTGTGAGCTCGGCGATTTCGATAGGGCCATTTGCAGAGCGGGAGGCGTTGGTGGAGCGCAGAGCTTCGAGGAGGGCGGATTGCGCGGGGGTGAGGTCTTCGGGATTGGCGGGATTGCTGAAGCCGGCGAGGAGGATGGGTGAGTCGAGAGAGAGCGAGCCGGCGAGGGCGTGAGTGCGGAGGGCGTCTTCGAGCTGGGCTGCCGGGAGGCAGTTCTGGCCGGCGCAGAGGCGAGTGAAGCTTTCGGCCCAGGCGGCGAAGGTGCGGTTGTCGGAGGTGGTGGCGGTGGAGCGGAGGCGAGCGACGGCATTGTGCGCGGCGGCGAGGTGGAAGGCGGAGCGGGCGAGCTCGGCGAGGGAGTCGGGCGAGGTGAGGGAGCGAGTTGTGGAGGAGGTGATGACCTCGCGCCAGAGGATGTGTTCCTGTGCGGAGTTGAGAAGCAGGCGGAGCTCGAGGCCGGCGGCGACGAGGCCGGACCAGAGGGAGCGGGTCCAGTCGGACCAGGAGAGCGCGGGGGCGGGCTCCCAGGCGGCAACGCCGGTGGCGCGCTGGCGGTCGTCGAAGGCGCGGCGGAGGGTGCGGGCGGCGCGGGGGTTGGGCAGCACGACGCGGACGCCGCGGGCGAGGGCGTCGAGGAGTTCTGGCTCGGTGAGCGGGGCGGACATCCTTCTTCTTTATACGCCGCCCTTCACCTAAGTTTCGCCTCTGTGGGGCGTGGAAATCAGGTGGCATGCGGAAGGGGTCTGTGCCATGCCGAACAGAGCTGCAGGTCCCTCCGCTTCGGTCGAGATGACAGTTCTATTGCGATGCGAGAGCTTGCGATACGGACGTTTCGGTGCGAATGAGGGTGAGCAGAAGCAGAAGGACGGCGAGTGCGCAGGGGACGGCCATCGCGACGCGCAGAGAGGCGAAGTGTGTGGAGGCGACGCCCATGAGCCAGGGGAAGAGTGCGGCGCCGAGGCCGGAGACGGCGAGGATGAATCCGGCGACGCGGGCGGAGGGTTGATGGCGCATGAGCAGCGCGAAGGTGGTGGGGAAGAAGGGAGCGAGGCTAAGGCCGAGAAGGACGCAGCAGAGCGAGAGCGAGGAGCCGTGGTGTGCGATGGCGAGTAGAGCAATGAACAGGATGGAGAGGATGAGGCCGATGCGCTGCACGAGCGGCTCGCCGAGGTAACGAAGCAGAAGCGACGCGATGGCGCGGCCGGCGGTGAGGGATGCCCAGAGGAGAATGACTCCGGATTGGCCGCCGAGCAGGCGGAGGGTGGAGAAGCGAAGCTGGAAGGTGGTGATCCAGGTGGTGAGGCAGGTTTCGAGGCCGCCGTAGAGAAAGAGAAAGAGTGCGAAGACGAGAATGATCCTGGGAGCGAGCGGAAGCGGGGTGGAATCTGGGGTCGCGAACTCGGTCTTCGGATGGGTTGATGAGATGGGGCGGATGAGGCCGCCGAGGCCGGTGAGGAGAAAGAGTGCGGCGAAGCAGAGCAGCGGGTTGCGAAGGCCGAAGCGCGGGAGCAGGGTGGCGACGAGCAGACCGGTGAGGACGGCGCCGAGGCTCCAGAAGAAGTTGAGCGAGGAGAGAGCGGAGCCGGTGTGGGTGCGCCAGCGGCGGCCGGCGAGGATGTTGGTGGAGGCGATGATCTGGCCGACGCCGATGCCGCTGATGAACAGAGCGATGCAGGCGGAAAGAAGCGAATGCGAGAGGCCGAAGGCGCCGAAGCCGACGAAGGCGAGGGCCATGCCGCCGAAGATGCCGAGACGAAGACGGCGCGGAACGGTAACGCCGCCGATGAAGGCACCGATGAACTTGGAGAGCAGGAGCAGGCCGCTTTGAGAGTCGGTGAGATGCCAGTTGTGGGCGAGCGTGGGCAGCAGCGGGCCGAGCAGAACAGTGCCGAGGCCGGTGAGCAGAAAGCCGAAGGCAAGCCAGGGAGCCGATGGTCCGAGATTGTTGTCTGGATTGCCGTGGCGGGATGTGGAGTCTGAGGCCACGAGGGGACGCTCCGCGAGTGCGCGCTCAAGGGCGGGCGTGGGTGCGTCGAGAGCGGGACTGCGGCGAACGGCAGCGTGGGCCGCGCCTCCCCCGCAGTAGCCGCCGCACCGGGTCGACTCTGTTGAAGCGCAGCAGAACCTGAGGCGATGCTAGCACGCGATGTAGGCGAGGAGGAGCGCGGTGCGTCCAGCAGATAGGCGGACTATCATTGAGGTTGTGAGTAAAAGATTTGGAGATCGATCAGGGCTGGGATTCAGAAATGGCGCAAGGCTGCCTTATCGCTGGGTGTTGTCTGGGGCAGCGGTGATGTTGGTGGCTGCTCTGGTGTACGTGAACGGATGCCGCCACGCGGCGCCGGCGCCTGCGGCGGGCGCGGCTGCGAGTGCGACCCAGCAGTATCCGATTCGCGGAGAGGTGCTGGCTACGGATCCGCAGGACGGGGAGATCACGCTGAAGCATGAGGCGATCCCGGGGCTGATGCCGGCGATGACGATGAATTATCCGCTGGTGAACCGGTCGGTGGCGACGGAGTTGCATCCGGGGGACCGTATCGCGGCGACGCTGCTGGCGGACAAGAGCGCTGAGGGGCCGGTGAATCTGCGGCTCGATGATATCGACATTCTTGCGCAGGCGAAGCTGGATTATGTGCCGAAGGTGCAGTATCACGTTCCGACGGCGGGGGATGCGGTGCCGGACTTCGAGCTGCTGAATCAGTCGGACAAGGAGATAAGCCTGGGGCAGTATCGGGGCAAGGTGGTGCTGATGACGTTTATCTACACGCGCTGCCCGCTGTCGGACTACTGCCCGCGGATGAGCCGGAACTTTGCGGAGATCGATCAGGATTTAGCGAAGGACCCGGCGGCGTACAAGGAGACGCATCTGCTGAGCGTGAGTTTCGATCCGACGTATGACACGCCGAAGGTGCTGAAGAGCTATGGCGGGGCGTATACGGGGCGCTACGCGAAGGAGACGTTTCAGCACTGGGAGTTTGCGGCACCGAGCGTGAAGGAGCTGGCGAAGATGGAGCAGTGGTTCGATGTGGGGGTGACGCCGGCGGGGAGCGGGGTGCTGCAGCACTCGCTGGCGACTGTGGTGATCGGGAAGGGCGGCAAGGTGGTAGCGTTTTATCCGACGAATGACTGGAGCGTGGCGGCGGTGCTGAACACGGTGAAGCAGGCCGCGGGCGCGTAGAGGATTCGAGGAGGGATTATGGCGAAGCTGGCGATTGTGTTTGGCGTGTTGTTAATTGTGTTGGGCGTGGCGGGGTTTGTGATGACGGGCAGCGTGCACCCGACGGCGCTGATTCCGGCGTGGTTCGGGTTGGGGCTGGTGATCTGCGGAGGGTTGGCGAGCACGGAGGACGCGCGGCGGCGCATGCTGTGGATGCATATCGCGGTGACGATCGGGCTGATCGGATTTGTATTTCCCGGCGCGATGGCAATCCGGGAGGGTATTGTGGCGCATGGCGTGCCGGCGGCGCACACGGCTGCGGTTGCGTTCAAGCACCAGGTGGTGATGTCGATCCTGTGCCTGATCTTCGTGGCGTTGTGCGTGCGCAGCTTCATCGCGGCGCGGCGGGCACGGGTGTAGTGCGAGCGCCGGGGCTAGAGCCGGGCTCCAGCGGCGTAGGAGACAGGGGCCTGAAGACCCCTTCTAATCCGTTATTTCCGCGACGCGCGTGGCCTAAAATAAACGGCTCGCCGCTGCGTCTACACTGACAGAACGCATGGGCGGCTTTGGACACTCGGGAATGGGAGGCGGCGGCGGGCATCTGCGCTCCGCTGACAGACCTTCGCGCAATACGGGAAAGGCGATTGGGGCGGAGCTGACGTCGAAGCGGCCGAAGCCGAAGCTGCGCGATGTGTGGCCGGAGATCTGGACGCTGGTGAAGCCGCGGCGCTGGCTGCTGGCGGGCAGCTTCATGCTGATGGTGATCAACCGGGCGTGCTCGCTGGTGCTGCCGGCGAGCTTCAAGCCGCTGATCGATGTGGTGTTCATCAAGCACCAGATGCATGTGCTGCCGTATGTGGTGGGCGCGGTGCTGCTGGCGACGACGATTCAGGGCGTGACGTCGTACTCGCTGACACAACTGCTGTCGAAGGCGGGGCAACGGTTGATTGCGGAGCTGCGGATGCAGGTGCAGGCGCATGTGGGGCGGCTGCCGGTGGCGTTCTATGACGAGAACAGAACGGGAACCTTAGTCGCGCGGATCATGACCGATGTGGAGGGCGTGCGGAACATCATCGGCACGGGCGTGGTGGACTTTGTGGGTGGCGTGCTGACGGCGGTGTTTGCGTTCATCTACCTGATGAAGCAGAGCGTTCCGATGACGCTGGTGACGTTCACCATCATGATTGCGTTTGCAGGCGTCATTCAAAAGGCGTTCAAGACGATCCGGCCGATCTTTCGCGAGCGCGCGAAGATCAATGCAGAGGTGACGGGAAGGCTGACGGAGTCGCTGGGCGGCGTGCGGGTAGTGAAGGGATATCACGCGGAGGCGAGCGAAGCGAAGGTGTTTGCGGGCGGTGTGGACCGGCTGCTGACGAACGTGATCAGCTCGCTGACGGCGCAGAGCCTGATGACGCTGTCGTCGACGGTGATCCTGGGCGTGGTGGGCGCGGTGGTGATGTGGATGGGCGCGCATTTGAATGCGGCCCACAAACTGACGCCGGGCGGATATTTTTCGTACGTGATGTTTCTGGCGTTTATGACGGCGCCGATTGTGCAGTTGGTGAATATCGGCACGCAGTTGACGGAGGCGATGGCGGGGCTGGACCGCACGCGTGAGGTGCTGGGTGAGCATCAGGAGGATGCGGATCCGGAGCGTGCGGTGGCGATTGGCACGATTGAGGGCGATGTGCGGTTCGACGATGTGAGCTTTGCGTATGTGGCGGACAAGCCGGTGCTGTTTGACGTGAGCTTTCATGCGCGGCCGGGGACGGTGACAGCGCTGGTGGGGTCGAGCGGGTCGGGGAAGTCGACGATGATCAGCCTGGTGTGCGGGTTTCATACGGCGCAGCGGGGCGCGGTGGTGATCGATGGAAGAGATTTGGCGACGATACGGTTGAGCAGCTATCGCAAGCAGCTGGGAGTGGTGCTGCAGGAGACGTTTTTGTTCGATGGGACGATTCGCGAGAATGTGATGTTTTCGCGGCCCGCGGCGACGGAGGCGGAGTTTCTGCGGGCGTGCGCGATTGCGCGGGTGGATGAGTTTGCGGAGCGGTTTGCGGAGGGCTACGAGACGATCGTGGGCGAGCGCGGAGTGAAGCTTTCGGGCGGGCAGCGGCAGCGGCTGTCGATCGCGCGGGCTATTCTGGCGGAGCCGCGAATCCTGATTCTGGATGAGGCGACGAGCTCGCTGGACTCAGAGAGCGAGGCGATGATTCAGAACGGGCTGAGCTACCTGATGCAGGGGCGGACGACGTTTGTGATCGCGCATCGGTTGTCGACGATTCGCCGCGCGAATCAGATTTTGGTGGTGGAGGGGGGACGGATCGTGGAGCGCGGGACGCATGAGGAACTGTATGCGATGGGCGGGCGGTACTTCGACCTGTACACGCGGCAGCATGGGCTGGAGACGAATCTTTTTCTCGCGCCGGGTGAGGGGGATGGTGGGGTGGTGGAAGAGGTGGAGCTGTAGTTTCGGTACTGCTGCTTGCGAAGAAAGCAGGTTCCTCGCTGCGCTCGGAATGACAGAAAGAAAAGCAAAAGCAAAAGCAGATCCTCCCGCTTCGCGGAAGGATGACAAATCAAGTGAAGGATGACAAATCAATTGAAGGATGACAAATCAAGTGAAGGATGACAAATCAAGTGAAGGATGACAAATCAATTGAAGGATGACAATCAATTAAGATGACAAATCAATTATTGGTGCGCTGATGCCGGCTTCTTTTCTGCGTTGAGCTCGCGGAGGAGGAAGGCGTCGTCGAAGGCGATTTCTTTGAGGTAGTCGTAGCGGCCGGAGGCGCCGCCGTGGCCGGCGTCCATGTTGATGTGGAAGAGGAGTGGCGTGCCGTTGGGCGGGTTATTGGTTTTGAGGGTGCGGAGTTTGGCGACGTACTTGGCGGGCTCCCAGTACATGACCTGCGAGTCGTTCAGGCTGGTTTTTACCAGCATCGCGGGGTATGCGCCCCGGTGCAGGTTGTCGTAGGGCGAGTAGGAGAGCATGTAGTTGAAGGCTTCGGGCTCGTTGGGGTTGCCCCACTCTTCGTACTCGGCGACGGTGAGCGGGAGGGTGGCGTCGAGCATGGTGTTCATAACGTCGACGAAGGGGACGTGGGAGAGGACGGCGCGGAAGAGGTTGGGTTTGTTCTGGGCTTGGCTCTGTTCGAGCGCGAGGTTGACGACGGCGCCCATGAGCAGGCCGCCGGCGGAGCCGCCTTCGATGGCAACGCGGCTGGGATCGCCGTAGCCTGCGTGGGTGAGAAAGTCGACGGCTTCGATGAAGTCGGTGAAGGTGTTGCGCTTGAGCATCATCTTGCCGGCGTCGTGCCAGGGATCGCCGAGCTCGCCTCCGCCGCGGATGTGCGCGTAGGCGACGACAAGACCGCGGTCGAGCAGCGCGAGGCGGCTGGCGGAGAAGCCGAGCGGGAGCGGGTAGCCGTAGGAGCCGTAGCCGTAGACGTAGAGCGCGTTGGTGCTGTCTTTGCGGAATGAGTCGCGGCGGTAGACGAGGGAGATGGGGACCTGGGTGCCGTCGTGGGCTTTGAACCAGAGGCGTTGGGATTCATAGCGGGAGGCGTCGAAGCCGCCGGGGACCTCCTGCTGTTTGAGGAGGGTGGATTCGCCGGTGGCGGTGTCGTAGCGGAAGACCGAGGCCGGGCGGACGAGCGACTGATAGGCGTAGCGGAAGGTGGTGGCGGCGAAGTCGCGGTTGATCTCGCTGGAGGCGGCGTAGGCGGGGTCGGGGAAGAGGATGTCGCGAGGGGTTGTGGGGCCGCCTGCGGCGTCGAGTGAGAAGACGCGCAGGACGGGAAGGCCGCGCTCGCGGTAGGCGGCGACGAGGAAGGTCTGGAAGAGGTCAAAGTCTTCGAGAGGGGCGTCTTTGTTTTCGGGGAGAAGCTCTTGCCAATTTTCGCGGCCGGTTGAGGCGACGGGTGTTTGGAGGAGTTTGAACTGCTTTGCGTTACGGTTGGAGCGGATGTAGAAGAAGCCGTCGCGGTGATCGACGTAGTACTCCTCTTCATCGACGCGTTCGGCGATGCGCTGAAAGTTTGCTTCGGGTGTTGAGGCGGAGAGGAACCAGCTCTCGCTGGTGGTGTGGCTGCCGATGTCGAGCAGCAGATACTTGCGGTCGTGGGTGCGGCCGACGCCGAGGTTGAAGCGCTCGTCTTTTTCTTCAAAGACCAAGACGGGTTCGTGGAAGACCTCGACGTTGGAGGAGACGGCGGTGCTGAGGGTGTGGCGGAAGAGACGATCCTGACGCTTGGTCTGCTCGTCTTCGGTGGAGTAGAAGAGAGTTTTGGAGTCGGCGGCCCAGGCGAGGGAGCCGACGCGCTCGGCGGTGTCGGCGAGATCTTTTCCGCTGGTGAGGTCGCGGATGTGGAGGGTGTACTGGCGGAAGCCGGTGTTGTCGGTGGTGTAGGCGAGGAGATGGCCGTCGGGCGAGACGGAGGTGGCGCCGAGAGACATAAACGGCTGGGCTATTCCATCCTTTTGGGCGAGCTGGTTGACGTCGAGGATGACGGTCTCGGCTGGGATGGGGTCGGTTGAGGTGAGGGTTGGCGCGGACCCGGCGGGGCGGCGGCAGAAGCGCGGGTACTGCTGACCTTTTTCGGTGCGGAGGAGGTATTCCCAGTCGCCGTCACGGTAGGGGACGGAGACGTCGTCCTCTTTGATGTGGGAGAGGATCTCGTCGTAGAGCTGCTGCTGGAGGGCCTCGGTGCCGGCCATGGCGGCGGCGGTGTAGGCGTTCTCGGCCTCGAGGTAGGCGGTGACGCGCGGATCGTCTTTATCGCGGAGCCAGGCGTAGTCGTCGTGGAGTTCGGTGGAGTGGATGGAGGTGGTGCGGGGTTGGCGCTGGGCGATGGGCGGCTCGCGCCGGGCGGGGGGCGGCTGTGGCAGGGTGCTTTGGCTCATGAAGGTTCCAGAATACCCGAGGGTATCGGAAGGCTTTCAGAATACAGAGGCCGCGGGCAGGAAGGCGTGCAACGCGGGCGGGAGGAGCCGGCCTCTCAGGAGAAGTACGGCCATTTTTGCGCGGTTACGCCGCGCCTGGAGATGAAGAGATGAAAAGGCTCACGTATTGGATGTGCTGTGCAGCTCTGGGCTTGGTGGCGCTGCTGGCGACGACGAAAGCGAACGCGGCAACGGACCAGGACAAGCAGTTTCTGACGACAGCTTCACAGGCGAACGTTGACGAGATCAAGCTGAGTGAGCTGGCGGAGCACAAGGCGACGGATCCGGCGGTGAAGGCGTTCGCGCACAAGATGGTGGTGGACCATGAGGCGCTGGGGCGGAAGATGAAGCCGTTTGCGACGTCGTGGGGGCTGACAGCTCCGACGACGATGGACTCGGACCATCAGGATGAGTGGAACAAGCTGAATGGGATGTCGGGACACGATTTCGACAAGGAGTATATGGATGCGATGGTCAAGGACCATGACCAGGCGTATGACCTGTTCAGTAAAGAGGTGGACGAGACGCAGGATGCGAAGTTCAAGGCGACGGTGGAGTCCGCGAAGAGCGTGATTGCGGCGCACAAGAACATGGCGCACGACCTGCAAGGTAAGTTGTAGCTTCTGCCGGGACCTGGCTGTTGCTGACAAGAGGCTGCCTGCGATGAGGAGGCCTTTTGTGTCTGTTGAGGGTCGGCTCTCGGGCGGCGACTCTCGGGAGCAAGGGGAACGAAACGCGGTGGGCGGCGTACCATGTTGATGTGGCTGCGGATCGCGCAAATTTGAGGACGATACTGCGCTCGGTAGCGCGGGTGGGGTTGGTGGCGCTGCTCGCGGCCTTGCCGGGGCTTGCCCGTGCGGAGTCGGTCAGCCAGCTTCCGGATAAACCGACGAGTTATGTCCAGGACTTTGCAGGCGTGATCGATGACGCCTCCAAGCAGCAGATGGAGGCGCTGAGCTACGAGCTCTACGAGAAGGCGCACGCGACGATCGAGGTGGTGACGATCCATTCGCTGGACAATGAGACGATCTTCCAGTTTGCGACGGAGCTGGAGGACAAGTGGAAGGTGGGACCGAAGGCGACGGACCGCGGCGCGATCATGATCCTTTCGATCAATGACCACAAGCGGTGGATCGAGGTGGGGTACGGGCTGGAAGGGGTTCTGAACGATGCGAAGGTGGGCGACATCGGGCGGAGCATGGTTCCGCTGCTGCGGGAGAGCCAGTATGGGCAGGCGCTGCTGTATGGCGAGCAGCAGGTGGCAAACGATGTTGCGGCGGATGCGAATGTGACGCTGACGGCGCCGGTGGCGGAGACACCCGAACCGCAACCGGCGGCGAGCCGGAGCGGCGTCAACTGGTTTGGGCTGATCGTCCCGCTCTTTATTTTGTTGCTGTTTCTGGGCGGCGGGCGGCGCGGCGGCGGATGGCTGCCGTGGTTGCTGGTGGGGAATCTGCTGGGCGGGGGTGGTGGCGCGCGATGGGGCGGCGGCGGGTTCGGCGGCGGGGGAGGGGGAGGGTTTGGCGGAGGTGGTGGCGGTGATTTCGGTGGAGGCTTTGGCGGCGGCGGCGGCGGCGGCGGAGCGGGCGGCGGCTGGTAGGTTAGGACGGAGTTTGTGAAGGAAGCTGACGGGCCGACGGCGCGGGAGCGCACGAAAGGACGAACGATGAAGGGAACGAAGGTCGCACTGATTGTAGTGATTGTTCTGGTGATTATTGCGGTGCTGGTTGGGGGCAGCTATGTCTCGGCCAAGAACCACATGGTGGCACTGAATGAGGACGTGAACCAGTCTTATTCGCAGGTGAGTGTGGTGCAGCAGCGGAGGCTGGATCTGATTCCGAACCTTGTGGCCAGCGTGAAGGGCTACATGGGTGAGGAGGAGGCGGTGCTGACAAACATCGCGAATGCGCGCGCGGGCGTGCTGGCGGCGGCTTCGAACCGCGCAGCCAGCATTCAGGCCAATACGAAGCTGGATGCGGCGATCCTTCCGCTGTACCGGCTGCAGGAGGCGTATCCGAACCTGAAGGGCAATGACCAGTTCATGCGGCTGGAGGACGAGCTGGCGGGGACGGAAAACCGGATCGCGGTGGAGCGGAACCGCTACAACCTGGCGCTGAAGGCGTATGACGTTTACATCCAGCAGTTCCCGAATAGCATCTGGGCGGGGATGGCGGGGTATCACTACCGCGATGAGTACTTCAAGGGCAATCCGGCGAACGCGCAGGCGCCGGTGGTGGACTTCAGCAAATAGTGGCGAGGACACGCGTGAGGCGAAGCCACCGCTGAGCGCGGTGGCTTTTTGCTGCGGGAGCGTTTCGGGGGCGCGGGAGTTGGCATCTTCGCGGGAGTTGGCATCTTGTCTACTCATGGATCCAGCGGTGTGCCAGAAGTGCGGGGATGGGATAGGTTAGGGGAGGATTATGAACGGCACGGCGGCCAACCCGACGAACGGCACAACGAGCAATCCCACGACCGTGGCGACGCTGGTGGGGACGCGCGTGGTGGACGAGAACGGCCAGGAGTATGGCCGCGTGCAGGAGCTGGCGGTCGACGTGGGCAAGGACAGCACGCAGGTGTATGGGCTGTTGCTGACACGGCGCGGCGGGGGGAAGTCGCACCGGTCGATGGTTCCGGTGGAGACGATTCGACTGCCGCATGCTTCCGAGAGGTCGCTGCAGACGGTTACGAAGCCGGAGCGGGTACCGAGTTTGAGCGACACGCTGCTGCTGGAGCGAGACCTTCTGGATCAGCAGATTATCGACGTGAATGGCCGCAAGGTGGTGCGGGTAAACGATGTGAATCTTGCCTGGGAGCGCGGGAGCGATGGCGAGGGGACGAAGCTGCGCATCGAGGACGTCGAGATTGGCATGAGGGGGGCGCTGCGGCGGCTGCTGCGAGGGCTGCCGACGGCGGCGGTGGAGGGGCTGGTTCATGCGATTCCGTCGCGGGTAATTCCGTGGAGCTGCGTGGATGTGATCGACCGGGATCCGGCGCGGAGGGTGCGGCTGAAGATCGGGCAAGACCGGTTGGCGAAGCTGCATCCGTCGGATATCGCGGACATTCTGGAAGAGCTGCCGCCGGCGGAGCGCGAGGCGGTGTTTACGAGTTTGCCGGAGGAGACGGCGGCGGAGACGCTCGAAGAGATTCGACCGAAGCTGCAGAAGGAGCTGCTGCAGAGCATGGACCGCGAGCGCGCGGCGGACATTGTGGAGGAGATGGATCCGGGTGCGGCGGCGGACCTGCTGGGCGAGCTGAGCGAGGAGCAGTCGGAGGCGATTCTGGAAGAGATGGAGCCGGAGGAGCGGCACGACGTGGAGGAGCTGCTGGAGTTTTCGGCGGAGTCCGCGGCGGGACGAATGACGACGGACTACATCAGCGTGGCGCGGGATGCGAAGGTCGCCGATGCGATTACGGCGCTGCGGGCATTCGAGGGCGATCCGGACACGATCTCGGAGATCTATCTGCTGGACCGCGAGGAGCGGCTGGATGGGGTGGTGATGCTGCCGCGGCTGCTGTTGGCGCAGACTGACGCGCAGTTGGCTTCGCTGGCGGAGGGACACAACGTCTCCTGCGCCCTGAATGCAACCGATGAGCAGGTGGCGGAGCTGTTCGACAAGTACAACCTGCGGTCGCTGCCGGTGGTAGATGTGCAGCGCAAGGTTGCGGGCGTGATTCACGCGGAGCAGGTGATTGCTCAACTGCGTGAGAGGTAGGCCCGATGAATGCGGAACGTCCGCTGGTAATCCTGTATGCATCGGGGCTATCGCCGAATGACTCGTCGCTGTACCGGTTGTGGGCGTTGGAGCGGCAGGGACACCGGGTTGTTCCCCTGAATGCATTTGAGTTTGAGCCGAAGGAGCCGCTGCTGCGGAAGATTACCTACCGCGCGCAGATGGGACCGTGGGTGAGCCGGCTGAATCGCGCGGTGCTGGCGATGACGGAGCGCGAACGGCCGGACGTGTTCTGGGCAGACAAGCTGCTGGCGCTGCGGCCGAAGACGCTGGAGGCGCTGCGGTGCATGGGTGTGGCGAGCGTCAGCTACATGATCGACAACGTGTTTGGGATGCGCGGGGATCCCGGGTGGCGGTTGTATAAGCAAGACTTGCCGCACTTCGATCTTCACGTGGTGCAGCGGGACAAGAACGTGGCGGAGTATCGCGAGCATGGAGCGCGCGATGTGCTGAAGATTCAGACGGCGTATGAGCCGACGATTCACTTTCCGCCGCCAGAGGGATGGAGCGACAAGGACAGAGACCGTGGCGTGTCGTTCATTGGGACTCCGTATGACGACCGCGCGCAGTTTTTGACGCGGCTGTGGAAGGAGTTTGGGCTGCCGGTGGCGATCTCGGGCGGACTGGTGTGGAAGAGAGCGCTGGGGCCGGAGGCGACGGCGGCGCTGTATCGCGGGCACGGTGAGCTGTTTCGCGAGGCGTATCGCGAGGGCATATGGCGGTCGAAGATCAACCTGAGCTTTCTGACGCATGCGAACCAGGACGAGTTTGTGCATAAGAGTTTTGAGATTGCGGCGTGCGAGGGGTTTCTGCTGGCGGAGCGCTCGGCGGGACATCTGGAGCGGTTTGTGGAGGATGAGGAGGCGGTGTTCTTCGAGGGCATCGAGGAGTGCGTGGCGAAGATTCGGCGGTATCTGCCGGATGAGGCGGCGCGCGCACGGATTGCGGCGGCCGGAAGGCGGCGCGCGGAGAGTGGCGGATATCACAACGACGCGCAGGTGGTGAAGATTGTGGAGCGGCTGCGGAGCATCATGGCGCGGCGGGACGGGGTGCGATGATTCGCGATCTGCTGCGCGGGAGTCCGGCGGCGGGGTATCGGCCGGAGGTTTGTGTGGTGGGCGCGGGCGCGGCGGGGATCTGCCTGGCGGTGGAGCTGGCCCGGCGCGGCAAGAGCGTGATGGTGCTGGAGGGCGGCGGGCGCGAGATTGAAGAGGCGGCGCAGGAACCGTACCGCAGCGAGGTGGTGGGGCATGTGCACCGGGGGATTCATGAGGGACGGTTTCGCGCGCACGGAGGGACGACGACACGGTGGGGCGGGCAGATCCTGGAGCTGAATGCGGAGGACTTCGAGCGGAGAGAGTGGGTTGCGGAGAGCGGGTGGCCGTTTTCTCGCGCAGAGCTGGAGCCGTTTTATCAACGGGCGCTGGAGTTTGAGGGGCTCGGCGGAGCGATGGTCAACGATGCGGATGTGTGGCGACGGATTGGGATTGCGGAGCCGCAGTTTCCGGCGATGCAGACCTATCTGACGCGGTGGTGTCCGGAGCCGAACTTTGCGCGGCTGCATGGGAAGACGCTGGAGACGCGCGAGAACGTGCAGGTGTGGCTGCACGCGAATGCGGTGGAGTTATTGCTGGACGACGAGAGAGTGCGCGGGTTGCGCTGCCGAACGCAGAGTGGACGCGAGATGGTTGTGGAGGCGAAGGAGTTCATCTTCTGCATGGGGGCGATCGAGTGTGTGCGGTTTTTTCTGCAGCCGCGCGAGGGCGGATTGCCGTGGAACCGATCCGGAATGTTGGGGCGGCACTTTCAAGATCACATTGATGCGAATGCGGCGAAGGTGCGGCCACGGGATCGAAAGAGGTTTGCGCGGATCTTCGACAACATCTTTGTCGGAGGGTACAAGTATCACCCGAAGCTTCGTCTGCGGATGGAGGAGCAGCGCAGTGCCAGCGTGCTGAACTGTGCGGCGACGATGAGTTTCGAGAGCGAGATGGATGAGGCGCTGGGCGCGACGAAGACGACGGCGAAGCATCTGCTGCGGGGACGGTGGGGTGAGGTGCGGCCGGTGGATATGCTGCGGTCGGCGCGGCACGCGCCTCTGCTGGTGCGGCAGACGCTGCGCTATGCGCTGCAGCATCGGGCATACAACCCGGCGCAAGCGGAGATCCGGCTGCGCGTGCATTGCGAGCAACAGCCGGACGGCGAGAGCTCGATTACGCTGGCGGAGGAGAGGGATTCGCTGGGTCTATTGCGGGCGCGGCTGGACTGGAGGATCTCAGAGCTGGAGCTGCGCACGATCCGGTATTTCGCGGAGGCGGCGGCGGGGTCGCTGGCGGATGTGGCTGAGGTCGAGGTGGACGAGGCGCTGGCGGGAGCAGATGCATCGTTTCTGGAGAGATGCGATGACAGCAATCACCACATGGGCGGGATGAGAATGGCGGCGTCGGCGGGGAACGGCGTGGTGACGCCGGAGTTGCGATTGCACGGAACAAGAAACGCCTATGTATGCAGCAGCGCGGTCTTTCCGACGTCAGGGTTTTCGAACCCTACACATACTGTGATTGCGTTAGCGATGCGGCTGGCGGAGGAGCTGGCGCGAAGCTGACGCGCGCTTCATGGCGGACGGGTAGTCTATTCGGTGGAGTGGAGGCGCTGTGGAGCGGATCAGGCTCGCGACGAACGGGCGGGAGACGACGCGGCTGGGCTACGGCTGCTCGTCGATTATGGGTGGGCTGGGACGGCGAGAGAGCTTGCGGCTGCTGGAGGCCGCGTTTGACGCGGGGATTCGGCACTTCGATGTTGCGCCGATGTACGGGTACGGCGAGGCGGAGAGCTGTTTAGGAGAGTTTCTCGCGCGGCACCGTGGCGCGGCGACGGTGACGACGAAGTATGGAATCGTTGCGCCGAAGCGTGGTGGGTTGCTGCGCGCTGCACGGAGAATTGTGGGGCCGATTGCAGGGCCTGTTGCGCAGAGAGTTCCTGCTTTGAAGAGGCGGCTGGCGCGGGCGGCCGGGGCGATGGCAGCACCCGCGAGCCGAGCGAGATTTACGCCGGAGGAGTTGCGGGCGTCGCTCGAAAGCAGTTTGTGCGCGCTGCGAACGGGCTTTGTTGATGTGTGGCTGCTGCATGAGGCTGAGGCGGGTGATCTGGCGGATGAGGGACTGCTGCGGTTCCTGGAGGATGCAATTTCGCAGGGAAAGATTGGGAGCTTTGGTGTGGGGAGTGAGAGTGCGAAGGTTCCGGCGCTGCTGCGCGATCGACGGGCGTTTTGCCGCGTGGTGCAGCATGAGTGGTCGGTGTTCGATCGCGCGGAAGAGAGTGGCGATGCGTTTCATATTCATCACCGGGCATTGACGGAGAGGCTGCGGGAGTTGCATGACCGGATGAAGGGTGAGCCGGAGTTGTGCAAGCGGTGGTCGGAGCAGGTGGGCAGGGATCTCTCGAAACGCGAGACCGTGGCTGCGCTGATGCTGAAGGCTGCGCTGGAGATGAATCTGGGAACGGTGGTGCTGGTTTCTTCGAAGAATGGATTGCATATAGGAGACAATGTTGAGGTCGCAGACGATGCGGGGCTGGTGGAGCCGGCGCGGCGTCTCTACGATCTCGTGCAGCGTGAAGGCGTGGCCTCCGCAGCCAATTTATTGCCGGAGGAGCGCCGATGAACCGCTGGAGACGCTGGCGCACCAGCATTCTGCTGCTCCTGGCGGTGCTGGGCCCCGGCTTTATTACAGCCAACGTGGACAACGACGCGGGTGGGATCTATACCTACGCGACGGCGGGCGCGCAGTTCGGCTATGCGCTGTTGTGGACGATGATCCCGATGGCGGTGATGCTGGCGTTCGCGCAGGAGATCTCCACGCGCATGGGCGTGGTGACAGGCAAAGGGCTTAGCGAGCTTATCCGCGAGGAGTTCGGGCTGCGGATAACGGCGATGCTGATGTTCTGTTTGGTGCTGTGCAACCTGGGCGATGTGGTGAGCGAGTTTGCAGGCGTGAGCTCGAGCGCGGGACTGTTCCACATCAGCAAATGGATCTCTGTGCCAGTGGTGCTGGGGCTGGTTTGGGTGCTGGTGGTCTTTGGCGATTACAAGAAGCTGGAGAAGCTGTTTGTGTGTCTCAGCTTTCTGTATATCGCCTACATCATCACCGCAGTGCTGGCGCATCCGAACTGGAGTTCGGCGGTGCGCGATACGCTGCGCATGCCGCGGCTTAAGGACCTTCACAACTCGCAGTATCTTTATCTGTCGGTGGGATTGATTGGGGCGACGGTGGCGCCGTGGCAGCAGTTTTATTTGCAGGCCTCGGTGGTGGATAAGGGCACGCACCGGTCGAAGCTCAAGCTGGCGCAGACGGACGCCGTGTTTGGCGCAGTGTTTTCGATCTTCGTGGCGGGATTTATTGTGATCGCCTGCGCGGCGACCCTGTTTGTGGGAGGACAGCACAATATCTCGGATGCGGCGGACGCGGCGCAGTCACTGCGGCCGCTGGGCGGACAGTATGCCTCGGTGCTGTTCGCTTTTGGCCTGCTGAACGCGTCGATCTTCGCCGCGTCGATTCTTCCGCTTTCGACGGCGTACACGGTGTGCGAGTCGATGGGCTTTGAGAGTGGGTTGAGCAAGCGGTTCCGCGAAGCGCCGGTCTTTTACTGGCTCTATACGGGGCTGCTGGTTGTGGGCGCGGCGGTGATCCTGATTTCGAAGTCGCCGCCGGCGAAGCTGGCTGTGTTGTCCCAGGTGCTGAACGGCGTGCTGCTGCCGGCGGTGCTGGTCTTCATGCTGATCCTCGTCAATCGCAGGTCACTGATGGGCAACCGGCGCAATGGAACCACGTACAACATTGTTGCGTGGACGCTGACGGCGCTGGCGACGATCCTGACGGTGGTGATGCTGGTGGGCGCGGCAAAGCATCTAGGACACACCGCGGGAAGCTAGAGGAGCTTGCCGTCGGCGAGCTCGCGGATGAGCTTTAGATCAGCCGCCAGGAAGTCGTAGTCGGGAAGGCGCTCGAGCGGACTCCAGCAGACGCTGTGACAGACGCGATTGTCGATTTCGCCGGAGAAGTCGGTGACCGTGAAGAACTGGATTTCAATGGCGCCGCCGTTGCGATAGGTGTGCAGCACGGTCGTGACCTTGTCGCCGATGGTGGCTTTGATGCCGAGTTCCTCTTCGAGTTCACGCGCGAGGGCGTATTCGGCGCTCTCACCGGGTTCGACCTTGCCGCCGGGAAACTCCCACTTGAGGCCCATAGCCTGATCGGGGCGGCGCTGGCCGATAAGCACCTCGCGGTTGGGGTGCTCGCCGCGAAGGATGAGCGCCGCGACGACGTAGCGTAGCGGCTTCTGTGACCTCGATGGAAGCTTGCGGATTGGCCGTTTCACGTCTCGTTGCATGTGTAGACGGTGAATGTGTTGTGGAAGGTGCAGGGAGCTTTGTTGGTGGATGAATTCAATCAGGTGCGCTTGCGGGGAAGTAGACCGGCCATCCACGTTCTGCGCTGAGGCGCGCGAGCTCGGGGGAGGGGTTGACGGGGAAGGCGCGGCGCGCGATGGCGAGCATGGCCGCATCGTGCACGGAGTTGCCGAAGACGACGTCGGGAGCGGTGATGCCGACGCGGGCGAGGGCGGCCACCTTGCCTTCGTCGGTGGGAACGTCGCGAAGGCGATCTGTGGCGAGGCCGTCGACGCACTCGACGCAGGCGGCGAGGATGCGGTGGACGGGAATGTTGAAGCGTCGCACGCCTTCTTCGATGACCCAGTCGCAGGTGGAGCTGACGGCCCAGATCTCGGCGCCGCCGCGCTCGAGATCGGCGACGAGCTGGAGCATCTGAGGAAAGATGTTGGGCTCGATGTGCTCGTGGAAAAACTGAGCGGCGGCGCGGCGGAGATCATCCACGCGGAGGCCGTTGTAGATCTGTACCATCTCGCCGCAGATGGCGAGCTCGGAGACCTCGCCGCGCTTGTAGCCTTCATAGCGATGTTTGAGGCGACGGGTGGCCTCGGGAGAGAGCAGAGAGGTTTCCATGGTCCAGAGCATGAAGGAGGAGCCGGCGTCGCCGGACCAGAGGGTGCCGTCACAGTCGAAGACGGCGACGCGGGGGGCGAGCTGGTGAACGCGAGCGAAGAGTTCGGAGGTAGTGAGGGATTTGGGATCAGCGGAACGAGTGGTCAAACAGGGCTCCGGCGGTGGGAACGGCAGCAGGAACTGCAGGTTTTCTTTTTAGTAAAGCATGAAATGGGATAGCCCATGGAGCGGGTACCCGAAAACCTGTCAGACAGCGGGCAACTGTGTTTGGTAGGCTGACGGCATACGGCCACCGAGCGCAAAGGGCTCGGACGAGGATGAACGATGCTGGATGAGAACAGGCTATTTCCGGCGGAGCCGGCGGCGCGCAAGGTGGCCGCACGGTTGTATGCGTCGGTGGCGGAGCTGCCCATTATCAGCCCGCATGGGCATACGGACCCGCAATGGTTTGCGGACAATGAGCCATTTCCGAACCCCGCGGGACTATTCATTCAGCCGGACCACTACATCTTTCGGATGCTGTACTCGCAGGGCATCAGCATGGAGTCGCTGGGGATTCCACAGGTGGATGGGAAGGAGAAGGCCGATCCGCGCGAGGTGTGGAGGATCTTTGCCAAGAACTACTACCTGTTTCGTGGAACGCCGACGCGGTTGTGGCTGGACTATGCGTTCGAGAAGCTGTTCGGATTGAAGGAACGGCTGCGGCCGGAGAATGCGAACGCGTACTATGACGCGATCGACAAGGCGCTGCAGACGCCGGAGTTTCGGCCGCGCGCGTTGTTTGAGCGGTTTCGCATTGAAGTGCTGGCGACGACGGATCCGGCTATCTCCTCGCTTGAGTGGCATAAGAAGATCCGTGAGAGCGGATGGAAGGGCCGCGTACTGCCGACATTTCGGCCGGATGCGGTGGTCGACGTGGAGTTCGTGGGGTTTCGCGAGAACCTGGCGAGGCTGGGCGCGGTGGCGAATGAGGACGTGGGGAGCTATCGCGGCTATTTGAATGCGCTGCGGAAGCGGAGAGCGTTTTTCAAACAGAACGGAGCGACGGCGACCGACCATGGACATTTGACGGCGGCGACGGCGGACCTGCCGTGGACGGAGGCTTCGGCGCTGTATGAGCGGATCTACAGCGGCAAGATGTGGGCCGGGGATGCGGAGCTGTTCCAGGCGCAGATGCTGACGGAGATGGCCGGCATGAGCGTGGAGGACGGGCTGACGATGCAGCTGCATCCGGGGGCGATCCGCAACCATAATGCGCTGGTGTATGCGAAGTTCGGGCGCGACAAGGGAACGGACATTCCGGCGCCGACGGAGTATGTGCGGGGGTTGCAGCCGCTGCTCGGGAAGTATGGCAATGAACCGGACTTCACATTTATTCTCTTCACGCTGGATGAGTCGACGTACTCGCGGGAGCTGGCCCCCCTGGCGGGGCACTATCCATGCCTGCGGCTGGGGCCGCCGTGGTGGTTTCAGGACTCGCCGGAGGGGATGATGCGGTTTCGGGAGCAGGCGACGGAGACCGCGGGGTTCTACAACACAGTGGGGTTCAACGACGATACGCGCGCGTTTTTGTCGATTCCGGCGCGGCACGATGTGGCGCGTAGGGTCGACTGCGCGTTTCTCGGACGACTGGTTGCCGAGGGAAGGCTGGACGAGGACGAGGCGTTGGATCTGGCGCAGGATCTGACGGTGAGGCTGGTGCGGAAGGCATACAAGCTGTAGGGTTTCGCTGGAACGAGGGGCACCCCCTCCCCCCTGTTTGTGTGCAAAGTCTTCAGACGAGAAGACTTAGGTCCGGACTTGGCTGTTTTCCTGGCCGAAACGTCCGATTTTTTGGGGTAGTGACCTGCAAAGTCTTCTTGCACAAGGAGATCGGAAGATCAAAGAGCTGGAAACAGAAAGGCCCGGCATGGCCGGGCTGCTGCTTCTATTGTAGCGGCCGTGTCAAGCGAAGATGGGCCGGAAGCTTGTCGTAGCGAAGATAAGATAGGGTCCTATGAGCTTGTTGTTTGCTGCCGGATCGTCGACGACGGAGTTGAGTCCGGAGGAGTTTCGGGCGGGGTTGTTTGAGGCGCTGGAGAGGCTGGGGCCGCGGAAGAGGGTGCTGGCGGTGCCGCCGGACTTTACGCGGTTTCACTCGAAGGCCGGGGAGCTGACCGACCTTGCCTATGAGTTCTACGGTGAGCGGCTGACGGATGTGCTGCCGGCGCTGGGCACGCATACGCCGATGAGCGAGGAACAGCTTCGCACCATGTATCCGAAGACGCCGCGCGGGCTCTTCCGGGTGCACAACTGGCGCGAGGACATTGTGACGCTGGGCGAGGTGCCGGGCGAGTTTATTCGCGAGGTGAGCGAGGGGAAGCTGGACTATACGTGGCCGGCGCAGGTAAACAAGCTGCTTGTCGGGTCTCCAAAAGGCAGGTCGGCTGAGGGCTCCGGGAATGGCGGACACGATCTGATTCTGTCGATTGGGCAGGTGGTGCCGCATGAGGTGGTGGGGATGGCGAATGGCAACAAGAATGTTTTTGTGGGCACGGGTGGGGTGATGGGGATTCACCGCTCGCACTTTCTGGGCGCGGTGTATGGGATGGAGCGCATGATGGGGCGCGCGGATACGCCGGTGCGGAGGGTGTTGAACTATGCGAGCGAGCACTTTGGCGCGATGATGCCGCCGATTGTGTACGTGCAGACGGTGGTGAACAAGAATGAGCGCGGGGAACTGGTGATGCGTGGGCTATTCATCGGCGAGGGTGAGGAGCCGTTTGAGCGGGCGGCGGAGCTGAGTTTGAAGTGCAATTTTCTGATGATGGACCGCGAGATCAAGAAGGCGGTGGTATTTCTCGATCCGCATGAGTTTCATTCGACCTGGCTGGGAAACAAGAGTGTGTACCGAACGCGGATGGCGCTGGCGGATGGAGCGGAGTTGATTGTGCTGGCGCCGGGAGTGCATGAGTTTGGCGAGGATGCGACGATCGACAAGCTGATACGGAAGTTTGGATATTGCGGGACGCCGAAGACGCTGGAGTATGTGAAAGAGGATGCGGGGCTGGCGGGGAACCTGAGTGCGGCGGCGCACTTGATTCATGGATCGAGCGAGGGACGGTTTACGATCCGCTACTGCCCGGGACACCTGACGCGTGAGGAGATCGAGAGCGTGCACTACGAGTACGGCGATCTGGCGGAGTACAGGAAGAAGTATGATCCGGCGAAGCTGAAGGATGGATGGAATGTGGTGGACGGCGAGGAGATCTTCTACGTCTCCAACCCGGGGCTGGGGTTGTGGACATATAAGGGACGGTTCAAGAACTGAGCCTTGCCGAGTTGGGGGAGTGCTTCCTGTCAGACGTATTGTTTGCGCGGTATGACCGGACGCAGGTATGCTGGATGGGATCATAGAGCCGCGAAGGAAATGCTTGCGTGCCATGCGATTCAAAAGGTAAAAAGTTGCAAATGGAGGATGGGATGGCGGAAGGGCTGCGGCTGCCGAAGTTTTCCGTGGGGGTGGGCGACCGTTTTGCGCACCAGGCGAAGGCGCAACTGGCGGCGTGTGTGAAGGCGCGGGAGGCGGGAGTGGAGATTGCGCCGGTGTGGAATAAATCCAATCGCGAGCACATGATCATCGGCAGCGATCCGACCGAGACGCGCAAGGCGGCGGATGCGGCGGTGAAGGAGCTGCGCTGGAAGACGGCGTACTTTCTGGATGCCGATCACATCAATCTGACAAACGTGGAGCGGTTTTTGAAGCCGTGCGACTTTTTCACGATCGATGTGGCGGAGGAGATTGGCAAGGCGGCGAAGACGGAGGATGTGGATGCATTTGTGGCGCGGCATCCGGAGCTGGTGGGCGAGGTGAGGATTCCGCGGATCGCGGAGCCGTTCCATACGGACGAAAAGTTTGTGAGGGGCGTGGCGAACAAGTTTCTGGCGGCGGTGAAGGAGGCGGGGCGCATCTACCGGTTCCTCATCGAGAAGAAGGGCGAAGGCGAGTTTGTGCCGGAGGTCTCGATGGATGAGACTGATTCGCCGCAGACGCCGGTGGAGCTGCTGATTATTCTGGCGGCGATTGCGGATGAGAGGATTCCGATCCAGACAATTGCGCCGAAGTTTACGGGACGCTTCAACAAGGGCGTGGACTACGTCGGCGACGTGAAGCAGTTTGCGAAGGAGTTCGAGGAGGACCTGGCGGCGATCGACTTTGCGGTGAAGCGGTATGGGCTGCCGGAGAATTTGAAGCTGAGCGTGCATTCGGGGTCGGACAAGTTCTCAATCTATGCGGCGATTCATGGGGCGGTGGCGAAGTTCGATGCGGGCGTGCACCTGAAGACCGCGGGAACGACGTGGCTGGAAGAGCTGATTGGGCTGGCGGAGGCGGGCGGATCGGGGCTGGAGCTGGCGAAGGACGTGTATCGCGAGGCGTACGCGCATGAAGAGGAGCTGTGCAAGCCGTATGCGGCGGTGATCGATATCGATCCGGCGAAGCTGCCGAGTCCGGAGCAGGTGGATGGGTGGACGAGCGAGCAGTATACGAGCGCGCTGCGGCACGACCAGAAAAACCAGGCGTATAACCCAAGCTTCCGGCAGCTGCTGCATGTGGGGTTCAAAGTCGCGGCGAAGATGGGCGACCGGTACACGCGGGAGCTGGAGGCGAACGAGGCCGTGATCGCGAAGAACGTTACGGAGAATCTGTGGGAGCGGCACATCCGGCCGGTGTTTCTGGGCGCGTAGGTTTTCGGCGTGAGCAGTTTTTCGGCGTGAACTATGTTGATGGATGAGAGCCGGTGCGAGCCTGCGCAATGGTACAGTGCAGGGCAGGGCGCGGCCTGCGCGGAGATGCTCGCGGAGACGGTTGCGGAGAGGGTGTCGATGATTGTGGTGCTGATGGGAGTGACCGGGTCGGGGAAGACGACCATCGGCACGCTTCTGGCGCAGCGTACGGGAACGATCTTCGCAGATGCGGACGACTATCATCCGGCGGCGAACAAACTGAAGATGCGGGCGGGGATTCCGCTGAACGATGATGATCGAAGGCCTTGGCTCGAAGAGCTTAATCGGCTACTGAAGGGTTGGTATCAGAGCGGCGAGGGCGGCGTGCTGGCGTGCTCGGCGCTGAAGCAGAGCTATCGAGAGATGCTGGCGAGCGGCATGCCGGAGGGCGCGATCGCGTTTGTGTGGCTGGATGGGACGAAAGAATTATTGAGTGAACGATTGGCGCAGCGGCACCACGAGTATATGAATCCGAAGCTGCTGGAAAGCCAGCTGGCGACGCTGGAGCCGCCGGTGAAGGCGCTGCGGATCAATAATGATCGCACGCCGGAGACGGTGGTTGAGGAGATCCTGCAACATGTTTCGCCCGCGTCGTGAGCCGCGGAAAGACGCAGATATAAAAAAGGAGCGGGTGAAGAGTGATGGCGAGTTCGTTGTTTGATCTGACGGGGAAGACGGCTGTGGTGGTGGGCGGAACGTCGGGCATTGGGCTGGCGATGGCGCTCGGCCTGGCGGAGGCGGGCGCGGATGTGGTGGCGAGCGCGCGACGCGAAGAACAGGTGGAGGCGGCGGCGAAGCAGATCGAGGCGAAGGGGCGGCGGAGCTTGCGCGTGCCTTCAGATGTGGCGGACCGCGCGAGCGTGCAGGCGCTGTGCGATGCGGTGCTGGGCGCGTTTGGGAAGGTCGACATTCTGGTGAACTGCGCGGGGAAGATCAAGCGGGCGCCGACCGTGGATTTTCCCGAGGACGAGTGGAACTCGATCATGGATACGAATGTGACGGGGACGCTGCGCTCGTGCCAGATCTTTGGCAGGCACATGCTGGAGCGCGGATATGGGCGGATTGTGAATATTGCGTCGCTGAATACGTTTGTGTCGTTGAAGGAGGTGACGGCATATGCGTGCTCGAAGGCGGCGGTGGGCGCGCTGACGCGGTCCCTGGCGGTGGAGTGGTCGGCGCAGGGGGTGACGGTGAATGCGATTGCCCCAGGGGTGTTTCGGACGGCGCTGAATGCGGAGCTGCTGGACAAGAGCGAGCGGGGCAAGGAGCTGCGGATGCGGACGCCGATGGGGCGGTTCGGCAAGACGGAGGAGCTGGTGGGAGCGGCGATCTATCTGGCATCGGATGCGTCGGCGTTTGTGACGGGCGAGATTCTTGTGGTGGACGGCGGATTTCTGGCCAGCGGGGTGAATCAGTAGAAGGAGACGGTTCTGCGGTTTCGGAGCGGGCGGCGGGATCTTTTGTGACTTAGGGCACTGCGCGGGGGAAATCTTGCCGGCCTTAGACAATCGTTTTTCTTCGCAGATTTTCTGTCAAGCCAGGAAGTTGAGTGCTAGACTGGCTCCCGCGGCTGCGAAGGGAGCCGATACGCGATGAAAGCAATGCACGGGATGGTGGTGGCGGGGTGTGCGCTGGGCCTGATCACGGTGAGCCTATTTGCGCAGGGTGCGAAGAAAGTGGGCGATAGGCCATGGATGAACCAGAAGCTTTCGCCGGAGCAGCGCGCGGAGCTTGTGCTGCCGCAGCTGACGCTCGATGAGAAGATCGCGTTGCTGCATGGCGAGGGTATGGCGAGGGAGGAGCATCTGCCGCCGGAGATTGAGGCGGTGCAGGACCAGAGCAACGGCGGAGCCGGCCTGGTGCTGGGCGTGCCGCGGTTGGGGATTCCGAATATCGAGATAAGCGATGCGGCGTATGGGGTGAGGGACAGCGCAGCCAATGGGCGGTACTCGACGGCGCTGCCATCGAATCTTGGATCGGCGGCGAGCTGGGACCCCGAGGCGGCGTGCGCGTACGGAAAGCTGATCGGCGATGAGCTGCGCATGCAGGGGTATAACGAGACGCTGGGCGGGGGCGTGGACATTACACGGGATCCGCGCAATGGACGTACGTTTGAGTACATGGGCGAGGACCCGGTGCTGGCGGGGACGATGGTGGGGGCGCGGATACGGTGCGAGGGCGCGGAGCACATGATCTCCGACATCAAGCACTATGCGCTGAACGATCAGGAGAGCGGGCGGCAGGAGGTGGATGTTGAGATCGGCGAGAAGGCGATGCGCGAGAGCGATCTGCTGGCGTTCGAGATTGGGGTAAAGACCGGGCATCCGGATACGGTGATGTGCAGCTACAACGGCGTGAATGGGACCTATGCGTGCGAGAACAGCTTTCTGCTGGATGAGGTGCTGAAGAAGGAGTGGAAGTTTCCGGGCTTCGTGACGTCGGACTGGGAGGGAACGCACAGCACGGTGAAGGCCTCCCATGCGGGGTTGGATCAGGAGCAGCCATTCGACTATTACTACGGCACGGCGCTGAAGAAGGCGGTAGAGGATGGACAGGTTTCGCAGGCGGAGCTGAATGAGCATGTGCGGCGCGTGTTGTGGGCGGAGTTTGCGAGCGGGATTGTGGACTATCCGCAGCGCAGAGGCGTGGTGGATGTGCAGCATGGGCTGGATGTAGCGCGAAAGGTTGAAGAGGGAAGCGCGGTACTGCTGCGCAATCAGGATGCGTTGCTGCCGCTGGATGCGGCGAAGGTGCGGTCGATCGCGGTGATCGGAGAGCACGCGGATGCGGGAATGATCTCGGGCGGTGGATCGGCGCAGGTGGACGCGCCGGGTGAGATGTCGGGCGCGCCGTGGCGGGCGCATATCTGGTTTCCGACCTCTCCGCTGAAGGCGATTCGAGCGAAGGCGCCGGAGGCGACGGTGAGCTTCAGCTCGGGAGAAGATGTTGCGGACGCAGTGAAGGCGGCGAAGGCTGCGGATGTCGCGGTGGTGTTTGCGTGGCAGTGGGAGTCGGAGGGCGGCGACTTGCCGAATCTTTCGCTGCCGGGCGATCAGGACAAGCTGATTGAGGCGGTGACGGCAGCGAATCCGCGCACGGTGGTGGTGCTGGAGACGGGAAGCGCGGTGGAGATGCCGTGGCTGGACAAGACAGGAGCGGTGCTGGAGTCGTGGTATGCGGGATCAGACGGCGCGCATGCGGTGGCGAACCTGCTGTTTGGAGAGGTGAATCCGAGCGGAAAGCTGCCGATGACGTTTCCGATGAGCGAGGATGAGCTGCCGCGCAAGACCGTGGCGCAGCCCCCGCCGCCGGTGAAGAACGGGGTGCTGAGCTTCAAGGTGGACTACAACATTGAAGGCGCGGCGGTGGGGTACAAGTGGTACGAGGAAAAGCATCTGCCGGTGCTGTTCCCGTTCGGCTTCGGGCTGTCGTATACGACGTTCCAGTACTCCAATCTCAAGGTGGGGCACGATGCGTCCACGGTGACGCTGACGGTGACGAATAGCGGCGAGCGCAAGGGAGCGGACATTGCGGAGGTGTACGCGGAGCTTCCGGCGAGTGCGGGCGAACACTGGAAACGGCTGATTGGATACAAGAAGGTGGATCTGAATCCGGGCGAGAGCAAGACGGTGACGATCGACGTCGATCCGCTGTATCTCTCGACGTGGGATGAGGCGGCGAAGCGATGGACGCGGCCGGCGGGCGAGTATCGCGTGATGGCGGGAGCGTCGTCGGTCGATCTGCCGCTGGAGACGACGGTCGCGCTCAGGTAGGCGTGCGGTTGTTGACGAGTTGGACGTGGCCGCTGAGGTGAATTCAGCGGCCACAGTGTTTGGCTGAAGCGACGAGAAACAGATTCCCTGCGGGAATGACAAAAGCAAAAGCAGGTCCTTCGCTGCGCTCAGGATGACAACCAGAAAGTCAAGTGCAAAGGCAAAGGCAAAGGCAAAGGCAAAGGCAAAGGCAAAGGCAACGGCAACGGCCGGCGCAACTTAGTGGGCGCCGGCGGGACCGCGGCCCGGCCTGACCTTTTTGAAGAACCAGACGACGACGACGCAGACGCCGCAGAGGAGCGAGAGCCAGCGGAAGATGTCGACGAAGGCCCAGGCGAGGGCCTGGCGCATGAGTTCGCCGTAGAGGCGCGCCTCCGCGGCGATGCGCGCGTTGGCAGGGCCGAAGAAGCCGGTGAGCTGGTGGGTCAGGCCGGCGACGGAGTTTTGGAAGGGAAGGCCGGTGCGGGGAACGTGGTTGATGATCTCATTCTGGTGGACGTCGGCACGGCGCACGAGCAGGGTGGTGGCGATGGAGATGCCGATGGAGCCGCCGACGTTGCGCATGAGGTTGAAGAGGCCGCTGGCAGCGCCGATCTGCTCATTTTTAAGCGTGGCATAGGCGGCGGTGCTGATGGGTACAAAGACGAAGCTGAGGCCGAAGCCGGTGATGAAGATGGGCCAGAACAGCGTCCAGGGCGAGAGGGCGAGGGTGATGGAGCCGAAGTAGAGCGTGGTCAGGCCAAAGACGATGAAGCCGAAGGTGAGCAGATAGCGCGGATCGATCTTATTGGAGAGATAGCCGATGACAGGCATGCCGCAGATAGCTCCGAGGCCGCGCGGAGCGACGACCAGACCGGCGGTGAAGGCGGTGTAGCCGAGCAGCTCCTGATAGAAGAGCGGAAGGATGGTAACGGTGGAGTAGATGCCGATGCCAAAGAGGAAGATCAGGAGGCAGCCGAGGAAGAAGTTGCGATCCTTGAGCAGCTTCAGATCGACCATGGGGTCCTTGCAGTGCCAGGAGCGGTAGATGAACCAACTGAAGGCGATGAAGAGCGCGAGCACGGCCCAGCGAAGCCAGATCGCTCCGAACCAGTCGACCTCCTGTCCTTTGTCGAGGACGACCTGGAGGCAGCCGGTCCAGACGATGAGCGTGCCGAAGCCGATTTTGTCGAAGGCCGGAACGCGGGCCTTGGAGATGTACGGCGGGTCATGGATGAAGCGGCTGATCATGAAGACAGCCAGGATTCCGATGGGGATGTTGATGTAGAAGGCGTAGCGCCAGGAGTAGGTGTCGGTGAGCCAGCCGCCGAGGGTGGGGCCGAGCACGGGAGCGACGACGACGCCGAAGGCGAAGACAGCCATGGCTGCACCACGCTTGCGGGGAGGGAAGCTTTCAAGCAGGATGGCCTGCGAGATGGGCTGCAACGCGCCGCCGCCGGCGCCCTGCACCACGCGGGCGATGAGGATGAAGCCCAGTGTGGGCGCGGCTCCGCAGGCGAAGCTGGCGACGGTGAAGATGATGACGCAGACGATGAGAAAACGCTTGCGGCCGAAGCGCAGGGAAAACCAGTTGGACGCGGGAAGAATGATGGCGTTGGCGACGAGGTAGCTGGTGAGCACCCAGGTGGCTTCGTCGGTGGTGGCGGAGAGGGAGCCCGCGATGTAGGGCAGCGCGACCGAGGCGATGGCGGTGTCCAGCACCTCCATGAAGGTCGCGAGCATGACGGAGGCGGCGATGAGCCACGGGTTGACGCCGTGCGTGATCTCGCGCAGCGCGTCAGCTTCAGACTGAGCGGCGGAGTGAGTGGCGGTGGCGCTAGCGGCTGCCATGCGTCAGGTAGTAGATCTCCGTATGTGGGGATGCGGCGGGGGAGCTCGCCTTCGCATGTTGGATGCGGAAGGAGACGCCAGGATGCGCGGAATGCATGGATATCGTGTGGCGAGACGGCGTGGCCGGCGATCAGGCGGTGTGTTCGGGCGGAGGCAGCGGCGAGCGCATGGGGAAGCGGCGCTTGAGATCGAGGATGGGGAGCTCGAAGAAGTAGTACGAGAGCGAGGCGAGCGCGAGCGTGAGGGGGAAGGCAAGCAGCAGGCGCACGAACTGATAAGACGAGCCGCTGGCGTGGTGGGTGAGGTGCAGGGCGAGAAGATCGATGAGCGGCTCGATGAAGATGTGGATGACGTAAAAGCCGTAGCTGACGCGGCCGAGAAAACGAAGCGGAGGTACGCTGAGGATGCGACGTGCGGAGCCATGGCGCATGGCGAGGGGAATGACGGCGGTGGAGGCGAGGCCGACTCCAAAGAGACCGAGCGTGAACTGCCGATAGGGCTGGAGGTAGAAGCTGTGGCAGCTTGCGCTGACGAGCAAATAGAGCGCGAGGCCGCAGAGGAAGGCGGTGAGCGCCCAGCGTTCCATGAGTTTCCAGTGGGGGCCGCGAAGGGCAAGCGCAAGGGCGGCTCCGAGCGCGAGTGTACCGACGTGCGTGAGAAGGAACGGATCGAAGGTGGAGGCGAATTCGGAGGGAACGATAGAGAGATGCGTGAGGATGCGGAAGAACTCGGAGAGGGCGACGATCCAGAGGCTGAGATACAGGGCGCGGGTGCGGGTGCGCGCGAGAAGGATGAGCGCAGGCCAGAGGAGATAGAACTGCTCCTCTACGGCGAGGCTCCAGAGATGAAAGAGCGGGAGCGGAGAGACGGGCTGCAGGGCCGTGGTGACGAGGCCGGGAAGATTTTGCAGGAAGCCGAAGTAGAGCAGGACGGGCGAGAGCTCGGAGAGGCGGTAGCCGCGGCCGACGGAGGCGAAGAGGGCGATGAGCAGCGCAAGGTAGTAGAGCGGAAAGATGCGGAGGACGCGGCGGGCGTAGAAGTTGAGCAAGACGCGGCCGGCGTGGACGTTGAAAAGCACGCCGCGGGCGCCGAGTGAGTCCCATAGACTGCCGGTGATGAGAAAGCCGGAGAGCGCGAAGAAGAGGATGACGCCGGTCCAGCCGGCTTCGGTGAGATAGCCGAGAACGCGCACGGCGGGATGAGCCGAGCGCAGGCCGCCGCCGTAGTGGAAGAGAAAGACGAGCAGAATGGCGATGCCGCGCAGACCGTCGAGGGCGGGGTCGCGACGGTTTGCGGAGGTGCGGGATGGCGCAAAGGGCATCAGGGGCCAGCGTACGGGTGCCGGCGACGCGAGTCAACGAAGAGGGCGCGGGGAAGCCGACCGTTAATCTTCAGTGCTCATTTAATCTTCAATACTCGTTGAAGAGATCGGCGCGCGGGTCTTCGGGGTTGAGGCGCTGCAGTTCGCGGAGAATCTCTTTGGAGCGCTCGTCCTGCACGCGGGGGACCACGATCTTGATCTCGACGATCTGATCGCCGCGCTGGTCTTGGCGCGTGGCGCTG
The DNA here is from genome assembly GCA_036272895.1 of Acidobacteriaceae bacterium. Taxonomy (GTDB): domain Bacteria; phylum Acidobacteriota; class Terriglobia; order Terriglobales; family Acidobacteriaceae; genus Granulicella. Next base: position 99,888 of record DATAXW010000032.1, read on the forward strand.
GGCACGCCCTTTTCGCGCATGCGGAGCTTCTGGCCGGTCTGCGTGCCGGGCGGAATCTTGAGCTGGGCGCTGCCGGGGTGGTGGCCTTCGCCCCCGCCTCGTGGAGCATCGATGGTGGGGACCTCGATGCGCGCGCCGAGCGCGGCCTCCATTGCTGTGATCGGGACGGTGATGTGGATGTCGTCGGCGACGCGGCGGAAGAGTTTGTGATGGCCGACGCGGATGATGAGATAGAGGTCGCCGGCGGGTGCGCCTTCGGTGCCGGCGTTTCCCTTGCCCGCGAGACGGATGCGCTGGCCCTCGCGGGTGCCGGGCTTGATGCGGAACTCCAGCGGCTCATGGCGCGTGAGCACGCCGGCGCCGTCGCATTTGGGACAGGTGTTCTGCACCTTGCCGGAGCCGCCGCAGCGGGGGCACTGGATGTTGAACTTCATGCGGCCGCCGGTCTGCTGGACCTGGCCTGTGCCATGGCATTCGGGACACTCCATGGGCTTTCCGACGGCGCCGCGTCCGTTGCAGGTGGGGCATTGCTCCTGGCGCTGGATCTCGAGGCGCGTGACGCCGCCGCGGATGGCGGTCCAGAAGTCGATCTCGACTTGATATTCGAGATCGGTTCCGGGCTGCGGGCCGCGCGGCTGACGGCCGCCGCTGAACATGCCGCCGAAGATGTCGCGAAAGCTGGAGCCGAAGCCAGCGCCTTCGCTTTGTGTGGCGCGACGGCCCTCGGGCGTGAAGCCGGAGAAGTCGAAGCCGCCGAAGTCAAAGGGAACGCCCTGCCCGCGGCTGCCCGCGCCGGCTGCGCCGAAGCCGCTGCCGGCGCCACCGCTGCGGGCGTAGGCTTCGGCCGCGGCGGGATCGATGTTGTCGGAGTAGAAGCCGACCTGGTCGTAGATCTTGCGCTTCTTCTCGTCGGAGAGCACATCGTTGGCCTCGGAGATCTCCTTGAATTTCTCTTCGGCTTTCTTGTCGTTGGGGTTGACGTCGGGGTGATACTTGCGCGCGAGCTTGCGGAAGGCCTTGCGGATCTCGTCCGCGGTGGCCGTCTTCTTGACGCCGAGGGTGCCGTAGTAGTCCTTGGTCTGCGTTGGTGCCATGCCTATGCCACCCTGCGTTGTACTTCTTTTTTGATTTTGGAGGCGAGATTCCGCTCTACGCGGGCCAGCTCGTATGACGTCTGCAGGTTCATCCAGAGATCGGCGGAGGTGCCGAAGTGGAGGGCGAGACGATAGGCCGTGTCGGCGGTAATGCCCCGCCGCTCATTCACTATCTCCGAGATCCGGGTTGCGGGAACGCGCAGAGCGAGCGCCAGCGCATGCGCGGTAATACCGTTTGGGTTCATGAACTCTTCCCGGAGAATCTCTCCAGGATGCATGGGCGGCGGTCGACGGTTCGGATCACGAAGAATAGCCATCTCACTTTCCTCTCAGTGGTAGTCCACGATCTCCACTTCGTGCGGTTCAGATTCTCGCCATACGAAACATATACGGTATTGGTCGTTGATGCGAATGCTGTGCTGTCCTTTGCGATCGCCCTTAAGCGCCTCGAGCCGGTTGCCTGCCGGTTCGCGGAGATCGTCAAGGCGATTGGTGTTGTCCAGCACTTGCAGCTTGCGACGCGCCACCTTGACGATGGCAGCGTACCGACGGCTACGGCCGGTGAAGAAAAGCCGCTCGGTCTCTTCATCGGCGAAGGAGCGAATCACCTTTTTATCTTAGCGCGTTCAACGCGCGGCGTTCAACGGGGTGCGTTCAAAATGCTTCTTGTCCGCGGATGCCATAATGGGGCGCTCGGGCCGCCCTGGGATCTCGCCACCATTATTTTCGGACAGGGTGTTTCCGTATATCGGCTAAGACGAGAGCCGCTGGCCCCAGCGCAGGTTCTCGCGGAGGCAGCGGCTCGTTTTGACGAAAGAACGTTAGTTCCAGACGGTACTGGCCTTGATGGCCTCGACGTTGAACATCTGGTCGGGTTCGGCCTGCTGCATGCGGGTGGCGAACTGCTCGGCTTCTTCGCGAGTGGCGAAGAGGCTGCGCTGATAGAGCCGGCCGGCGCGCAGAGCGTCGCAGCGCCAGAGAATTTCGTTGGCCTGTTCGCGGCCGAAGCCGAGGTTCCACTCCACTGCCTGCGGCCAGGTTCCGTCGTCTTTTGCTCTCTGATTTGTCATGCCTCCACCACCCTTTCCCGCCTCATGAGGCTTTCGCCTCCCTCCGTTCCGGCTATTCATTAGAACCCGCTCCGCGCGAATTCGATTCGCTGTTGGGCCGCTGTGTCGTCACCACAATGTCATTTTTTGTTGCTTATACAACAAGGACGAGTCCCCAGTTTCGAAGGCTCCTCCTTGTTGTACGCACTGCGATGACGAATGGTTCTGTGCGAAACGTTCTCCGGGGCTAAAGCCCCCGAGAGTTGCGGCCGGATGCAGCGGCCTGAAGGCCGCTGCTCATCCGATGGGCTAAAGCCCGCTGCTCATCCGTCGCTTACTTCTCGGTGTCGACGTACTCGGCGTCGATTACGCCCTCGTCCTGCTTGGGCTGATCGGCGGTTCCGGCCGCGGCTGCGTCGCCATCGGTAGGCGCAGAGGCAGCGGCGGCGTTGGCCTTGTAGAGCGCCTCAGCGAGCTTGTGGCTGGCCGTGGTGAGACGCTCGCGGGCGGCGTCGAGCTCGGTCTTCGACGGATCGCCGGAGAGTGTGGTCTTGGCGTCAGCGAGAGCGGTTTCGACGTCGCTCTTGTCGGCTGCATCGACCTTGTCGCCGCCGTCCTTCAGCATCTTATCGACGTTGTAGACCATGGAATCGAGCTGGTTGCGAGCCTCGATCTTGTCCTTGGCTTCCTTGTCCTCGGACGCGTGCGCTTCGGCGTCCTTGGCCATGCGCTCGACCTCTTCCTTGGAGAGACCCGAAGAGCTGGTGATGGTGATCTTCTGGTCCTTGCCGGTGGCGTTGTCCTTGGCCGTGACGTTGAGGATGCCGTTGGCGTCGATGTCGAAGGTGACCTCGATCTGCGGCATGCCGCGAGGAGCGGGTGGGATTCCGCCGAGCTTGAACTTGCCCAGGGTGCGGTTCTGCGTCGCCATCGGGCGCTCGCCCTGCAGGACGTGAATCTCGACCTCGGTCTGATTGTCGGCCGCGGTAGAGAAGGTCTCGGTCTTCTTGGTCGGGATGGTGGTGTTGCGCGGGATCATCGGCGTCGCGACGCTGCCCATGGTTTCGATGGCGAGCGTGAGCGGCGTGACGTCCAGCAGCAGCAGGTCCTTCACATCGCCAGCAAGTACACCGGCCTGGACGGCTGCACCGATCGCGACAACTTCGTCGGGGTTGACGCCCTTGTGGGGCTCTTTGCCGAAGAGGTCCTTGACGAGCTTCTGGATGGCCGGCATGCGCGTCTGGCCGCCGACGAGGACGACCTCGTCGATCTTGGAGGCGTCGATGCCTGCATCCTTCATGGCCTGCTTGCAGGGGCCGACGGACTTCTGGAGCAGATCGTCGACGAGCGATTCGAGCTTGGCGCGCGAGAGGGTGCGGACGAGGTGCTTGGGACCAGAGGCGTCAGCGGTGATGAAGGGAAGATTGATCTCTGTCTCTTGTGCTGTAGACAGCTCGATTTTGGCGCGCTCGGCGGCGTCCTTCAGACGCTGCAGCGCCATCTCGTTGCCCTTGGAGGTGAGGTCGAGGCCGGACTCCTGCTTGAACTCGGAGATGAGCCAGTCGACGATGCGCTGATCAAGATTGTCTCCGCCGAGGTGCGTATCGCCGTTGGTGGATTTGACCTCGATGACACCTTCGCCGACCTCAAGGATGGAGATGTCGAAGGTGCCGCCGCCGAAGTCGTAGACGGCGATGGTCTCGTCCTTCTTCTTGTCGAGGCCGTAGGCGAGAGCGGCCGCGGTAGGCTCGTTGACGATGCGCTTGACGTCAAGACCAGCGATGCGGCCCGCATCCTTGGTGGCCTGGCGCTGGGCATCGTTAAAGTAGGCCGGAACGGTGATGACAGCTTCCGTGACGGTGGTGCCGAGGTAGTCTTCGGCGGCCTTCTTCAGCTTCTGAAGGATCATCGCGGAGATCTCCGGCGGGGTATAGTCCTTGCCCTGCGCGTTGACGGCGATGTGGTCGCCCTGCTGGACGACCTTGTAGGGCACCATCTTCATCTCTTCATTGACTTCGTTGTAGCGGCGTCCCATGAAGCGCTTGATGGAGTAAATGGTGTTCTGCGGATTGGTGATGGCCTGGCGCTTGGCGACCTGGCCGACGAGGCGCTCGCCGTTCTTGGTGAAGGCGACGATGGACGGGGTGGTGCGACCACCCTCCTCGTTGGGGATGACCTTGGGCTCGCCGCCCTCCATGACGGCGACGCAGCTATTGGTCGTGCCGAGATCGATACCGATAATCTTTGCCATTGTGTTGCTCCTGAGTCCGGGGAAGTGGCCCCGGAAGGCTGGTTTTTGACCTGTCTCACTGTCGCATGTGAGTGAGTTACTGTCAATCTATGTGATGATTTCTAGTGCAATAGGATGCTGGAAAGAGGGGAGAAATTTTGATCGAAATGCGGGTTTTTGGGGGCGCGGGCGGGGCTGCGGTGCCTGTAACCGTTCCGGGTAATTGTGGAGGGTGGCCGGGACTGCCATACTGAGGCGAAGATCGCTCGTTTCCGGAGCCGCCATGCCGATCCGCCCCCGCCGCTACCTTGTGACTGCCTGCGCAGCCTCTTTTGTTTTGATGCTGTCTCTGGCCGGCTGTTCGGATGACGGCGTGGTGTATGAGAACACACCGACGTCGCCGATTACGGGGAACTGGCAGGTGAGCTCGTCGGTGACCGGGCTGCCGCTGCCAAACCTTTCGGGCGCGCTGACGGGGTCGGGAACGACGGTGACTGGGGTGCTGCACGCGGATGCAACGACGGGATGCGCGACCGCCGAGGATGCAATTACGGTGACGGGAGCGACGGATCTCGAGGGAAATACCACGATCACGGGGCAGGTGGCGGGCGGGACGCTGACGATCAAGGGCGGACTGTCGGCTGACGGACGGTCGCTGGAGGGAGCGACGTACAGCGTCTCGGGTGGACAGTGCGCGTTTTCGAAGGCCGCAACAGCGATGGTCCAGAACTACAGCTCGGTGACGGGGACGTACGAGGGCAACTTCTCGGATGCGGGTGGAAGGCTGATCAGCGTGGTGGCGAACCTGACGCAGGCGCCGGATGGGGACACGGACGGAAACTTTGAGTTGAGCGGGACGGGAAGCTTTCCCGGGAATCCGTGCTTTGTGAGTCCGGTGTCGGTGGTGAACTCGCAGGTGACGGGCGGGAGCTTCACGCTGAGCTATACGGATTCGACTACGGGGAACACGGTGACGGCGACGGGGACATTTTCGACAGACGGGACGACGCTGACGGTGACGAACTGGACACTGACCGGACCGTGCGGCGCGGATAGTGGGACCGGGCTGCTGGCGCAGCAGAGTTAGGCGAACTCAGAGTTCCAGGAGCTCAGGGGGTCTGCCGGTGGAGCGGCCCCGGGTAAGGAAATAAGACAAGAGGATGGAGGCGCCGACGACGCCCAGCACGGCTTCCGTGGCGGAGAGGCCGCGCGCGCCCCAGAGGTTGTCGCCGCGGCCGTCGAGCGCGGTCATGTAGGCGACGGGGACGTTCGCGAGTGAGTTGATGATGGCATAGCGTCCGCTGCCGCTCTTGCCGGAGTTCCCCATGAACTCGAGGATGACGGCGGTGGTCATGGCATAGGAGGCGCCGATCGTAAGGAGGTAGAGCGTGACTCCGGCGAAGTAGGTAGAGGGACGCAGCGGGCCCAGCCACAGCACGCCGAGCATGGCCGCGTTCACCAGACCGCAGGAGAGATATCCGACCGAGGCGCGTATGCGTGAGGGGATGAGGGTTGCGGCGAGCGAGCCAACGGCCATCAGCAGCGCGCCCGCTATCCCGTTCATCCAGGCGACCTGATGGCCGCCGACATGATAGTCCTGCGCGATGCCGGGCAGCAGACCGATGGCTGCGCCGGAGCCCATGGGGAAGATCATGAGCAGGGTGTAGGGGACGGCGCGCCAGTTGAGGAAGGTGGATTTGAACTCCAGCCAGATGCGCTGCATGGTGGACGCGAAGCGCTCGCTGGAGAGGACTTGCTGCGCAGGGGCGGCGAGGGCGGCGAGGGCAGGAAAGCCGATCATGGCGGCGGCGATCCAGCCGAGCGTAGGCTGCTGCAGCCTCTCGGCGAGCATCGCCAGGACGAAGATAGCGATGGCCCCAAAGGCCAGGGAGCCGGCCTGATAGAAGCTGCTGGCGGCGCGGCGGCCTTTCTCGGTGTGGAGCGTGCCCATGATGCCGCCGCAACTGGCGACGACGAGCTGGCCGAAGCAGCCGCTGAGGAACATGAGCGCGACGGCGGAGGGTTGAGCGAGGCTGTGCTCGTGGAAGGCGAGGAGCTCGGTCACAGCGGAGGCGACGGCCCCCAGGATGAGCCAGGAGCGGCGGCGAAGGAGGAAATCGGTGAGCGGGCTCCAGAGAAAGTAGATGGTCTGGGGAAGAATGAGCAGCGAGACGATCTCGGCACTGCGGGCGACGCTGACGTCCTGGCGGCGCAGCAGGAAGGCGAGGACGTTGACCACGCCGTTGGAGAGGACGGCCATGGGCGCGATGAGGAAGGCAAAGAGCCAAGGGCGCTCCGGTATGCGGGTGGGCGGAGCGTTCGTGGAAGTCAGTAAGGCTTCGGCTCCCACGGCCTCGATCTCGTTCATGCGCTGAACGTATCACGCGGGAGTCGAGGGGCGGTGGGATTCGGGCTGCGAGCGGTCAGGCTCGAGGCAGGATGTAGTCGTTTACGAACGCGTTGAGGAGTTGGGTGGTGTTGGGGCAGAGACCGGCGAAGCGCGCGGCGAGCCAGGCTTGCGGGGTGATGGTGATCTCAGAGCAGCCGTGGAGGACGGCGCGGTAGATGCGGTCGGCGGCGTGCTCGGGCGTGGTGGCGATGCCGGGAGTCTTGGCGCAGAGCTTGAACCAGAGGGCTTCGGCCTTCTGGTCGCCGAGGAATTGGGCGTGCTCTTCGCCGCCGGTGCGCATGAGGCCGGGACAGACGGTGGTGACGCGGATTTTGTGGCGGCGGAGCTCGGCGTGCAGGCCTTCGGAGAAGCCGACGAGCGCGAACTTGGAGGCGGTGTAGGGAAGCAGGTGCGGGACGGCGATTTTGCCGCCGATGGAGGCGATGTTGACGATGGCGGCGCGGCGACGCCAGCCGGGAAGCGGTTCTTGCTGGTAAAGACGGGGAAGCGCGGCCCAGGTGGTGTGGATGGCGGCGAAGAGATGGAGCTGCATGGCGCGCTCGAAGGCTTCCGTGGGCTGAAGTTCGGCGGGGCCGACCTCGATAACCCCTGCATTATGAATGAGAATGTCGAGGCGGCCGAAGCGGGCGAAGGTTTCGTCGATGAGGCGGCGGCAGTCGGCGGGGTTGGTGAGGTCGGCGGCGACGAGGTGAAAGTCTTCGGGGCGTCTATGTGATTGTTGCGCAAGGATTTGCTGCTGGGCGGACTGGAGCTCGGAGAGGTCGCGGGCGGCGAGGACGAGGCGTATGTTGTTGTGGGCAAAGCGGTTCGCGATGGCGAGGCCAAGGCCGCGGGAGCCGCCGGTGACGAGGACCACGGCGCCTTCGGGGATCTGTGTGGGGCGGAGGGCGCGGGCAGTGCTAAGTGCTGTGCCTGCAACGTCGAATGCGGTTTCGGCAATGCCTGTGGCGAAGCCGGCGAGGAAAAAAGGGTTGGCAAACCTTGCCAGGCTGGAGGTGTTCGACTCCGCAAAAGTGGTCATTTTTAACTCGTTCGATATGGTTCCGGTGTGGTTTTTGTGTGGTTCCGTTGCTGGATGGGGGACGGGACGGTTTGTTGGATGCTTCGGAGGCCGGGGTCGGGTATTCTGCTGGCGATGGCGACGAGACGAAGGTCGAAGGGCGCGTACATGATCTCGGCGGTGGCCGAGATGTACGACATTCATCCGCAGACGCTGCGGCTGTATGAGCGCGAGGGGCTTTTGCGGCCGTCGCGGTCGGAGGGAAACACGCGGCTGTATACGGACGAGGACATCGAGCGGCTGGAGTTTATTTTGAACCTGGCGCGGGACCTGGGCGTGAACATCGCGGGGATTGCGATTGTGCTGCAGATGCGGGAGCGGATGGAGGAGATGAACCGGCAGATGCAGGGGTTCGTGGAGTACGTGCGGACGGAGATGCTGAGCCAGATGCAGCAGGCGCAGAGCCAGCAGGCGGGGCTGGTGCCGATACGACGGCCGGTGATGGCGACGGCGGCGGTGGCGTCCGTGGGGACGAAGAGGCGGCGGCGGTAGGGTCGCTATTAATCCAGGTCTCAAAGACGAGACGTGGGGCACCCGGCGGTTTCTCTGATCCAAGCAGCGAAATACAGGGGTCTCTCCGCTGCGCGAGACGATGAAGCCGTCTCGCTCCGGTCGAGATGACAGAGAGTGGGAAAAGGTGGCGATGAGTTGAGGAGAGCGGTGCTCTACACTGAGAAGACGTGGTTTTCCGGCGGATTGTGGGCTGGAGATCCTCTTTCCGACGATGCATAGTGCTCTTCGCGTTCTCTTCTGGGTGGCCCTGACGGGGTCGGTTACGTCTTCTGTCTACTGCGCGATGGTGGTGGTCGCGGCGGTGCGGTTTGGGTTGCGGCGGCGGCGCGAGGAGCAGGCTGCGGCGGAGTTCCTGCCCGCGCTGAGCGTGCTGAAGCCGGTGCATGGGACCGAGCCGGGAATGGAGAGGAACTTCGAGACATTCTTTGAGCAGGACTATCCCGATTACGAGTTATTGTTCTGCGCGCGGCAGGAGACGGATGAGGGGTTGCAACTGGCGCGGCGGGTGGGGGCGCGGTATCCCGAGGTGAGGGCGCGGTATGTGACCTGCGGCGAGCCGATGCCGAAGTTTCATAATGCGAAGGTGTACTCGCTGGCGAGGCTGGATGCGGAGGCGAAGAACGATCTGTTTATTACCAGCGATGCGGATGTGCGAGTGCGGCCAGACTATCTGCGGCGGATGGTGCAGACGCTGAAGGACCCAAAGGTGGGGCTGGCGAGCTGCGTGTATCTGGGCACGGCGTGCGAGAGCGCGGACGGGGGAGCGAGTCTTTCGTCACGGCTGGATGCGGTGGGCAAGAGTGTGGAGATGACCAGCGGGGTGCTGGTGGCGGAGATGATCGAAGGGATGCGGTTCGCGCTGGGAGCGACGATGGCGGTGCGGCGCAAGAGCTTTCAGGAGGCGGGCGGGTTTGAGGATCTGGGGCAGTTTTATGCGGACGATTTTGTGCTGGGAAACCGGCTGGCGGCGCAGGGAACGAAGGTGCTGCTGGCGACGCATGTGATCCGGCTGATGGTGCAGGATTCGCCGTTCCTGCTGAGCTTTGCGAACCAGTTGCGGTGGATGCAGAGCACGCGGCGGTCGCGGCCGTGGGGGCATCTGGGCAGCGGGCTGACGTTTGCCGTTCCGTTCGGATTGGTGGGACTGCTGTGGGGGCTGCTGAGCGGGCACGCGCTCGTGGGCGGGGTGTGGCTGCTGGCGATGGTGGTGAACCGGTGGGTGCAGGCGGCGGCGATTCTGCTGGCCCTAGGCGAAGCGGAGTGGATGCGGGGGACGCTGATCTATCCGGTGCGCGACCTGCTGGGCAGCCTGATGTGGTGGGCGAGTTATGGCGGGGACAACTTCTACTATCGCGGGAAGATTTATAAGCTGAAGGAAGGTGGACGGGTGGAAGCGCCGGAGGGCGAGTAGTTAGTGGTTAGTGATTAGTTTTTAGTGTGCAGATAGCAGCAGAGAAGCAGACGGTCAGCTTACTTTTACTGTCTGGCTTCTCTGCTGACTACTGTGTGGTTTCTTTCTGCTGCTTGGTTTGGTCTGAGCGGATTAGAATCCGCCGTTCATTGCATTCGCGGGGCCGCCGTTGCCGCGTGCTGCGATGGCGAGGGCGATTTCGCTACCACGGGGGATCCTGACGTTGTCTTTTGTGGAGACGAAGACGCCGGAGTCGCGGCTGGCGATGCGACTGTGGAGGTCAACATCCTTCATGACGCCGATGTCGTCTACGCGCAGGGTTCCGTCGTTCCAGTTATTGGGGATCTGCTGAGGTTCAGCGTACTCGCTGTCGAGGAAATCACTGGGCTTGTAGAAGGCGACGATGGTGGCTTTGACGGGGATGGTTTGACCGTGCTTGAGAACGGCTTGCGTGAAGCGAAGCGCGAGGCGCGATTTGCCGGCGGTGTTCATGTCGTCGGTGACGACTCTGCCGAGAAGAACATCACCGCGGTGGAGTTTGACTCCATTCTCGAGACGGACGGTGTCCCTGAGCGTGGCACGGAACTGATAGCCGGGTGTGGTGCGGTCGGCGTCGAGCGTTTGGGAGAGCGAGGCGCGTGCGGGAACCATGCGTTGGGCTTGCTGAAGGCCGCGTTGCTGGCCCTGCTGCGAATTCTGCGCGGTGTTCTTCTGCCAGTTCTGATTGGAGCTTTGGGCCGAACTCTGGACGGAACTCTGACCCAAGGCGGGCGTGAGCATCGCAAGGGAAAGAGTGGCTATGGATAGGACTGCGGTGGAACATTTCATGGAAGTACTCCCTACAACCTAGATTGTTTTGCCTCTGTGCGCGGGATTGCGAGAGGCCACGATCTAGTAGGTTGGAGAGTAGGTGGGAGTGGGTGGTTGCCACTGGTTGCGGACGAGATTGAGTGGCTTGCGCGCGGGTGAGAGTGTAGGTCGAGACAACAATTGATTCGACGCGGCTTAGTCGATTTGTGCAGGATTTACGCGGATTTAATTCTTTTGTGGTGACGTTTCCGGTTGTGCGACGTCGCGGGAGTTTGCAGCAGTGAATAGTGAGTAGTGAACAGGGAATAAGGCAATGACAGAGGCAGTGTTGCGAGGGTGCGCAGTGCATCGCCGCTGGCTTTCGTTGTTGGTTTTATTCATTACTTACTTGCGGTTGGTGAGGATGGTTTTGCCGCCGGAGCTGGCGAGAGAGACGACCGGGCCGAGAGGCGCGAGGTCGTGAGTGCGCTGCTGGGCGTGATAGGTGAGCAGGAAGACGCGATGGGAGCCGGACCAGAGGCGGGCGAGGTCGGCGTTGGAGAGGAAGATGTGCGGGGCGTCAGGGTAAAAACTGCCGAACCATGGACCGTTCTCGCGGCCGTTGACGAGAAGGACGGGCTGGCGGGTGTAGAAGAGCAGGGTTGAGCCGGAGGTGAGCTCGCCGTCGATGGCGATGAGATCGCCGGGCCGGCGCGCGGCGTTGATGGCGAGCGCGAGATCTTTGGAGCCGAGGATGGGATTGAAGCGGACGTAGCCCTGGTGCGCAGCGAGCAGGACGCCGGTCATGGCGGCGGCGACGAGGAGGTTGGCCGCGAAGGTGCGGCGCTGTTTGTCAGCCGCGGGGCCTTTGTCAGCCGCGGCGCTGCGGCGGAGGAGATGGCTGGCGGGGCCGAGCAGGAGCATGGAGACGGCGACGACGGCGAGCGGGCGGCGGAAGAAGCTCATGGCGTTGCCGCTGAGATCGAAGAGGTGGCCGAGGGAGAGGTTGTAGAGGGCGTGGTTGGAGTTGAGGAGATCGTTGAGGGTGATGCCGGGGCGCGGCGCGGGCGAGGTGAGCGCGAGATATCCGCAGAGGAGGAAGAGCGCGGCGCCGAGCGGAACGAGGAAGAAGAGCGAGGCGCGGAGGACGCGGCGGCGGGCGTCGTGGTCGAAGGGCGCGGCGATGGGATCGGTTGCGGGTGCGGAGAGATTGCGATCGGCTGCGGCGAGGAGGCCGCCGACGAGAAGAGCGAGCGCGGGAAGCGCGGGGAGGTGGTAGTACTCCTGCCGTGAGGAGAGGGTGAAGAAGCCGAGGATGATGCCGGCCCAGAGCAGGAGCGCGAGCGAGGCTTCGTGGAGGCGGAGATAGGTTGCGGCGTGCGAGCGGAGCTGCTTAATTGCTCCGAGGACGGCGGAGGGGAGGAAGGCTGTCCAGGGAAGAAGCCAGAGGAGGAGAAGAAGCCAGAAGATGGGGATGGGGACCTGGCCGTAGTCGTGGGGGATGCGGCGGCCGAGGAAGCGGGCGATGTGCTCGTTGTAGAGATAGAACCAGGCCCAGCCGGCGTGGGCGGGAAGGCCGAGGCCGCGCGGCATGGCGATGGGTGGGTTGCGCAGCGCCGCAAGGATGTGCCAGGGAGCGGCGATGGCGAGGAAGACGAGCGTGGAGGCGAGGGGCTTCAGTTTGGCGAGGAGATGGAGCTCGCGCGTGCAGAGGAGATAGAGGAGCACGAAGGCGAAGGGGAAGACGAGGCCGATGAAGCCCTTGGTGAGGACATTGAGGGCGACGGTGGCGGCGAAGCCGAGCATGGGGAGGAGCGGGGATAGCGCCCGGACGTTTGTGGTGGAAAAGGTGTCGGCGGTGGTGGCGAGACGGGGATTCCCGGGGTCCTTCGACTGCGCGTCACGATGTGACGCTTCGCTCAGGATGACAGGGTGTTTGGAGATGCGTGCGGCGGGTGTGATCGCGCGGACGCGGGCGTTCGCTCGTTCGAGGGCGATGAGGAAGCAGTGGACGGAGAGCGTCATCCAGAGGCCGACGAGGATGTCGGGGATGTAGAAGCGGGTGTAGAGGAAGGGGCCGATGGAGAGCGCCATGGCGAGCGCGGCATAGAGGCCGGCGCGGTCGGGCGCGTGCGCGGGCGAGATCCCGGCGAAGAGGCGGATGCCGAGCGCGTAGGTGGCGAAGAGCAAAGCGAGGACGCCGAGAGCGAGCGGAAGGCGTGCGGCCCAGTCGTGGACGCCGAAGAGATGCATGGAGCCGGCGGCGAGCCAGTACATGAGGGGGGGCTTGTCGAAGAAGCGGATGCCGTCGATGTAGGGAGTGACGAAGTTGTGGCGGAGGAGCATCTCGCGGGCGATTTCGATGTAGACGGAGTCGACGTCGTCGAGCAGGCCGGGAGAGAAGATGCCGCCGAGATAGAGGATGAGCCAGGGGAGGGCGATGAGGATGAGCGAGGAGGCGCGCCAGCGACGCGCAGCGGGCGAGGCGACGATATTCGAGGCCGCGGGGTTCGAGACTGCGAAAGAGGAGGTCACGCGTGCGTTGGTACAGAGTTTATGGTCGGAGGTCTGCACGGGGCTGTCAACGCGGTGGTGTGGATGAGGCGGCGGGTTTAGGGGCGGAGAGCGGGCGATCGGTGATGAGCGCTTTGCCGGAGGTCTCTTGGAGGGTGATCTGGCGCGGGCCGAGGAGATGATCGACGGTGTCGCGCTGCTCGAGGGGGACGAAGAGGAGTTTGCGCGGGCCGCGGCCCCATTGCGCGAGGAGATCGGCGGAGGTGAGGAAGATGGGCGGGGCGTCGGGGAAGAGGCTGCCGAAGAGCATGGAGGTGCTGCGGCCGTCGACGAGGGAGACGCGGCGGCCGAGGTAGAAGGGGATGGAGGAGCCAAAGGCCTGGTCGCCGAAGATCATGACCTGAGTGTTGGGGGCGATGCTGCTGTTTTGCTCGAGCTGTTGGATGGTCTCGGCGAAGTTGTGCGAGGAGAGCATGGGGCTGAAGCGCACCAGGGCGATGTGCGCGGCGATGAGAAAGGCGGCGGAGGTGAGCGCGATGGCGACAGTGGAGCCGAGGGCGCGGCCGCGGCGGCGAAGGATCCAGGCGGCGATGGGGCCGAGGGCGAAGGCGATGGCGGCGATGGCGGCGGGAAGACGAAGCGCGGCGAAGGAGGGGCCGGTGAGATCGAAGAAGTGGGACATCGAGAGGGTGTAGCCGCCGACGTCGCGGTGGGCGAGCAGGTCGCCGATGTCGGGGACGAAGGGAAGGTGGCGGGAGGTCCAGAGGCCGTAGGCGAGGGCGGCGGCGATGGCGAGGCCGAGGACGGTGAAGGCGGCGTGGGCGAAGGTGAGGGTGCGGGGGAGCGGCGGGCAGGGGTGGAGCTGGGCTATGTCCGACTCGGCGCGCGCCTCGATGCGGGCCTCGGTGTGGGCTTCGATATGCGCGAGGGCGGCGGCGAGGAGCAGGAGCAGCGGAAGGTAGACGGGGAAGGTGTAGTACTCCTGGTTGGTGGAGATGGAGAAGAAGACGAGGATGAGCGCGGAGAAGATGGAGAGCAGAAGGACGGAGCGCTGCGCGAAGGTGAGAGTCGCGGTGTTTTGAAGCGCGCTGCGGAGGCGATGGCGCTCCCGCCAGGCGAGGACGATGGCGGCAGGCGCGAAGAGGCTCCAGGGAAAGAGCCAGACGATGTGCAGCGACCAGTAGAGGTAGCCGGGGAGCTTGTTGTAGTCGTGGGGGATGCGATGGCCGAGGAAGCGCGCGACGTGCTCGTTGTAGAGGTAGAACCAGGTCCAGCCGGCGCGCGCGGGGAAGCCAAGACCGGCGGGCAAGGGGACCGGTGGATTGCGCAGCGCGGCGAGGATGTGCCAGGGCGCGGCGATGGCGAGAAAGAGCGCGGAACCGGAGAGCGGATGGAGGCGTCGCGCGAGACGCCACTCACGGGTGAGCAGGAGATAGAGGAGGAGCGTGCCGGCGAGGAAGACGATGGCGACGAGGCCTTTGGTGAGGACGGCGCAGGCGAGGGCGGACCACATGGTCCAGGCGTAGAGGCGGGAGTGTTCTTTCTTGAGTTGGAGAGCGCGGAGTGAGGCGTAGAGCGGGAGGCCGAGCAGGAGCGAGAGAAGCGCATCGGGGATGAAGATGCGCGTGAAGAGAAAGACACCGGCGGCGGTGAGGGTGAAGAGGCCGGTGTAGAGGGCAGTTCGCTGGCCGAAGGCGCGGCGTCCCCAGGCGTAGCCGAGCAGGGCGAGGCCGAGCACGGTGAGCGCGAGAGGGAGATGGATGGCGAAGCTGTTTTCGCCGAAGAGGCGCAGGCTGAGCGCGGCGATCCAGTAGGGCAGCGGCGGTTTTTCGAGATAGCGCACGCCGTTGACGTGGAGGGTGACCCAGTCGCCGGTGCGGAGCATGGCCTGCGCGGCCTGGGCGTGGGTGGCGTCGGCGTCGTCGAGGAGCGGCGGGGTGCCGAGCGCGGCGACGAAGATGGCGAGCCAGAGGAGCAGAAGCGCGGTGAGGTGGCGCGGGTTCCAGCGGCGAGGATGGAGGGCAGTGGCGGTGCAGTCTTCGGGGGTGAATGCGGCGCGGGTGTGAACGGCGTCGTCCGCGAGGGCGCGGAGGAGCGGCGGAGCGGCGGCGGAAAGGCCGGGAGGGAGAGCCGGCAGGATGGAGGGTCTCATGCGCGCGGGTTCAGCCATGTATCTTGCTTAAGTCGGACGAAGTGACTTCAGGGAAGGATGCGAGAACCCGATGCCTACATTCGCCGCGATCGACATCGGATCGAACTCCTGCAGGCTGGCCATTGCAACGGTGCAGCAGCACAGGCTTAAGACGCTGTATGAGGACCGCGAGGTTACGCGTCTGGGAGAAAGTGTGTTCGAGACGGGAATGATTTCGCCGGAGGCGATGGCGAACACGATCAAGGCGCTGAAGCGGTTTCACAAGGCGGCGCAGGTGCATGTCGTGGACCGAGTAAGAGTGGTGGCGACGAGCGCGGTGCGGGATGCGCGGAACTCGGAGGCGTTTCGCGCGTGGGTGAAGTCGACGACGGGATGGAACGTCGAGGTGATCTCGGGACTGGAAGAGGGGCGGCTGATTCATCTGGGGGTGGTGACGCATGAGCCGGGAGCAAAGGGG
Organism: Acidobacteriaceae bacterium; assembly: GCA_036272895.1. Taxonomy (GTDB): domain Bacteria; phylum Acidobacteriota; class Terriglobia; order Terriglobales; family Acidobacteriaceae; genus Granulicella. Next base: position 115,567 of record DATAXW010000032.1, read on the forward strand.
AAGTGCCTGCTGATCGACCTGGGCGGCGGAAGTTGCGAGGTGACGGTCTCCGATGGAGGACGCATCCAGCAGATGGTGAGTCTGCCACTGGGTGCGGTGCGGCTGCAGCAGGAGTTTCTGCGCAACGATCCGCCGAGCAAAGGGGATGCGGCGCGTCTGCACAAGTATATCGAGCGGGAGCTGCGGCGCGGCCAACGCAGGTTGGGACAGCCGCGCGTGAGCCTGGTGGTGGCGACGTCAGGAACGGCGGCGGCGCTGGCGGAGGCGAGCCATTCGCTGCCTGCGGAGGCGGAGATTGAGCGTGCGCCGACGAAGATGAGGCCGCGAAAGCGGCTGCGCGTGAGCCGAGACAGCATTCTGACGACGAATACGGCCGCGGTGCGGAGGCTGGCGGACCGGCTGCTGCACATGAACAATGCGCAGCGCGCGGCGGTGCGGGGGATTGGGCCGCGGCGGTCGGAGATCATCGTCGGCGGAGCCCAGGTGTATGCGTTGCTGCTGGAGCGAATGGGGCTGAAGGGATTTCGCTACTCGCGGCTGGGGCTGCGCGATGGGATGCTGGCGCAGATGCTGGCGGAAGCGGACACGCGCGCGAGCGTGCATCGCACGATTGAGGCGGAGCGGTGGGAGGGCGTGGTGGAGGTTTGCCGGCGGTATGGCGTGGATCCGAAGAAGGCGGAGCCGGAGCGCGAGCAGGCGGCGCAGATCTTCGATCAATTGCAGCGCGTACATGAGCTGCCGGAGGAGTACAGGTTGTGGCTGGAAGCTGCGGCGATGATGAACGGGGTGGGAAAGTACATGAACCACCAGGGGCATCACCGGCACACGCAGTACATCATTGCGAACTCGGAGATCTTCGGTTTTTCGCCGCAGCAGCGCGTGGTGGTGGGGGCGATTGCGCGGTATCTGGGCAAGAGCCGGCCGGAGCCGATGGACCGCATCATGCGATCGGTTGCGGTGGAGGAGCATGAGAACGTGAGGCGCGCGGTGGTGCTGCTGCGGCTGGCGCAGGCGTTGAGCCAGGACCGGGCGAATGCGGCGGTGAAGGTGCGGACGCGGATCTATCCGAAGCGGGTGATGATGGAGCTGATTCCAGGGCGCGGCGGGGCGGAGCTGGAGGCGTGGTCGCTGAAGAAAGAGGCGGGCTACTTTCGCGACGTCTTTCGGCGCGAGCTCTTTGTAGACGTGGCGTAGAGCGCCTTGACGGTGCGGGGATCGAGCAGCCACTGCAAATTCGCAGGGCCGCGCTGCAGGCTGAGACGAGCAAGCGAGCCTTTGCGGAGACGGATATGCGCGTGATTGCGCTTGGCCTCGTTGGGGTGCGGGCCGCAGACGAGCTCGGAGAGAAACGTGGTGATGTTGGGGTTGTGGCCGACGACGAGGACGTTCTCGTAGGAGGCGCACTCGCGCAGCAGACGATGGAACTGCGCGAAGGTGGCGGTGGGGGCGAGCGCGTTGGAGATGAGGATCTCGGTCTCGTAGCCCATCTCGGTGCCGACGAGCTGCGCGGTTTGCAGGCTGCGCTTGAGCGGGCTGGAGACGATGAGATCGAAGTTGAGCTTGAGCGCGTTGAGAACGTGCGCGAGATGAAGGCAGTGGCGCTTGCCATCTTTATCGAGCGGGCGTTTGACATCGACGGCTGGATTGGAGCGGCGGGTTCCGGCGCTGGCGTGACGAAGGACGAACAGATTCATGCGGACTGGGCTTTCGATAGAGGCTTAGTGGGGACCGCGGGCGGATCGTGATGAAAGACGCCGGGGTCGGGTTCGGGAAGCGAGGGGGGAGCAGGTTCGGGGTCGGGCTGAGCGTCGCGAGGGGGCGGATCGGCGGCGTTTGCCGAGTGCGTTCCGGAGTGGGCGTCGAGGCTCATGAGGCTCCTAGAGAGATGGATGGGAGGCCGGTGGGAGGGGTTGCGCGAAATGGTTTTGCAAGTCTACTCGAGGCGCCAGAGTTCTGTGTAAATGAGGCCGCCGAGGAAGGTATGGCGATGGATGCGCGTGAGGCCGGCGTTGTGAAGAGCTGATTGCGGATCGGGGAGGGTGGAGGTTTTGAGGTCGGTGAGCAGGCGGAAGGCGGCGTAGAGCGCGCGGATGTAGAGTGCGGCGAAGGGACGGAGAATGCGGTGGGGTGGGAGAGCGAAGTCGCTGACGAGCCAGAGGGCTCCGGGGGCGAGATGCGCGGCGAGGCGCGTGGTGAGGGCGTTGACGTCGGTTTGCCGGAGGCAATCGAGGACGAAGTGAGTGACGACGAGATCGGTTGCGGGTGGAGGGTCGAGGGTGAGGATGTTTTGCTGCAGCGTGTGGAGGCGCGTGGCTGCGTTGGGGACGGAGCGCAGGCAGCGGCGGCGCAGGCGATGAAGCATGGCGGCGCTGGAGTCGACGGCGAGGGCCTGGCAGTGTGGATTGCGGAGGAGGAGCTGCTCGAGGAAGCGGCCGTCGCCGTCGCCGAGGATCAGCGCATGTTCTGCGTGCGCGAGGTGGGGGAGGAGGTGGGTGCGGGCGCGCTGCAGGATGGGGCCGAGCGCGAGGTATTCGGCCCAGCGGTAGAGGGCGGCGACGCGATCGAAATTGGGTTGGTTGGGCTCGCGGTGGGAGCTCATCTTGTGGGAGTTGTGAGGAGCGCGGCGAGCGGAAGGATGAGCGCGGGGGTGAGGAGGACGAGGTCGGCGAGCGCGCGGAGGTGGACGGGCTTGAGGTGATGGCGGAGTTCGTGCAGAAGCAGAAGGAGGAGAGCGCTAAGCAGAGTGCAGGAGGCGAGGAGCGCAGAGGCTGCGAGAGTGTGCGGGGATGGGAGGGGATTCGGCGAACGCAGCGAGATGATGAGGACGGCGGCGGATGCGAGCGCGATGAAGAGCGAGAGGGTGACGAGGTGGGAGGTCAGCCAGCGGGTGGTCCAGTGGGCGTGCGGGCGCGCGCCGGGGTGCTCCCAGGCGTAGAGGAAGAGGCAGTTGAGGGTGCAGACGGCGGCGAGGAGCAGAGCGACGGGGAGAAGATCGAGGCGAAGCTGCGGAAGACGAGCGACGGTGGGGATGAAGACGGCGGCGGGGAAGAAGATGCCGACGGCGAGCTCTTTGGGCAGGCGGTGGGTGTCGGCGGCGGGGATGGGGCGCGCGTGGATGAGAAGCAGCCAGACGCCGAGAAGCGTGGCGAGCAGAGCATAGAGATGAAGCGCGCGAGGATCGAGGGTGTGGAGCAGCGCGGCCAGCGCGAGCGCGGCGAAGACGATGGTGAGGAAGAAGGCGCGGCGGTGGCGGTGGTGAAAGCGATGACGATCTTGGAGGTCGGGCAGGGCGTGGGCGGCGGGGAGCGGAGGGGTGTCGAGGATGCGGGCGTCGAGGATACGGGCGTCCAATATGCGATCTGCGGCGTAGAGCATCCAGACGGCGAGGAACATGGCGGCGGGCTCGGTCCAGGGGAGATGAAGGCCGAGGGCGTGTGCGATGGCGAAGGTCCAGAGCGCGGCGACGGAGGGGGCGTCGAGCGAGAGCAGATGCCAGAGGGCGAGCGGAGAGTAGTGCGGTTTGGGAGGATTAGCGCTGCGGGGGACGAGCGAGAGCGTGGGCCGGGGAGGGCTGCTGGAGGGTGCAGGCGGATGCGAGGAAGACGCAAGTGGCGATCGCCGGGCGCTACCGTCGCGGTCAGACGGGGTCATCCGCGTCTCCGGGGCCGGGGTCTTCGAGGGGAAGAAGGAACTTGGGGATCTCGCTGACGGTGGCGTCGGTGGGGGCTTCGGGGGAAGGCGCAGCCTGCGGGTTTGCGGTGATGTTGGGCGCAGCGGGCTGGGTGGATTCGCGGGTTGCGTGAGCGCCGGCGCTCCAGAAGCCGGGGTCGATGTCGGCGAAGATGTTGTCGCGCTCTTCGATGGCGGTGAGGCTGTCGATCTGATCGGGGACGAGGTCGTTGTGTTGCTCGAAGACGTTCCAGAGGGAGCGAAGGGTTTCGAAGTCCTGGCGATGCTCGTTGAAGCGGAGCTCGGCGTAGTCGCGGGCGGCGCCGGTGGTGATAAGGAACTGCCAGTCGGAGGATTCGAGCAGGAGGAGCTCGCGGCAGAGCTGCTTGACGATGCGCTCGCCGAGTGCGCCGTCGCGCCAGCGCGGCGAGGAGCAGATGTCGCGGCAGGTGATCTCGGCGGCGTAGAGCGCGGCGTAGGTCCAGGAGGTGTCTTTGTTCATCCAGACCTGATTGGTGCCTTCGGCGCCCCAGGAGCCTTCATGGAGGGCGAGGAAGCCGCCGCGGGGGTGGTGCCGGAGATATTCAGAGCAACTGATGAGGGCGATCTGCGCGGAGTCCTTATGCAGGAGGCGAGCGACGGTTTCGAGCCACAGGATGCCTTCGAACCACCAGTGGCCGAAGAGCTCAGCGTCGAAGGGAGAACAGAGGACGGGAGGGACTTGATCGGCGAGCGAGGATTCGAGAGCCTGGGAGACGAGCTGGACGAAGTGCGCGGCGTGGTCGCGGAGGCGATCGGCGGCGGCGGCGGGCTGGTAGGGCTGCTTGTCGCCGATATCGATGCGAGGGCCGGTGACGCGCCAGTAGCGATGGCCGCCGGGCCAGCGTTTCTTGTGGAAGTCGAGGTAGTTGGAGTCGCCGGGATAGCCGGCGTCGCCGGACCAGACCTGCAGGCCGGTGCGCGGATCGCGGGGAAAGATGGTGACGGCGTAGCGCTTGTCCTCGTGATCGTAGGGGCCGTCGACGTAGAAGGGGTGGTAGAGGCGGCGATCGTCGGCGGCGTGAAACGGAGGCTCGCGGCGTGGGTGGGCCTGCTGCGGGAAGGCTTGCTGCGAAAATTCGTAGGGCGAGAGGACGCGCGCGGACTCCTGCACGAGATGGGTATCGACGAAGAAGAACTCGAGGCCGGATTCGCTGAGCGCCTGCTCGGTGCCGATGCGATGGAAGGCTGGGGGCGCGTGGCCGAGGCCTTCGGGAACGACGGGGTAGGTCCAGAGGCCGGCGGGGCGGTAGCCGCATTCGGGCGCCCAGATGCCGAGCGGCTTGCGGCCGAGGTGGCGCTCATGGGTGGTGACGGCGGTGCGAATCTGGGCGCGGAGGCTCTCGTCGGTGCCGAGCAGCGGCATGTAGCCGTGCGTGGCGCCGGAGGTGATGATCTCGATCTGGCCGCGATCGGCGAAGGCGCGGAAGCCGGAGACGATGTCGCGGCCGAGGGATTCGAACTGGTCCAGATCCTCGGAGAAGAAGCTCTGCCAGAAGCGCGCGGTGTCGACGTAGACGTGTTCGCCGGTGGAGAGAAAGAAGGCTTCGTCTTCGCGTGCGGCGACGATCTTGCGCTCGAGATATTTGGGGAATTCGGCGTGGAAGACGGGGTGTGCGAGCTGTTCGAGGAGGATGGGAGAGAGATTAAGGTTGCAGTGCAGCGCGATGCCGTCGCGTTCGAGGCGAGCCAGGACGCGGAGAAGTGGAAGGTAGGTCTCGGCGGCGGCTTCGTGCAGCCACTCGATGCCATGCGGCCAGCTGCCGTGGTTGACCACATAGGGCAGATGCGCGTGGAGTGTCAGCGTGAGAAATCCCCGCGGTTTGGGCGTTTGAGTCAAGATCAGACGTCTCAGGAGGCGCCAAGCGGCGCGAAGGTAGGGGAGCTGGATGGCTCCATTGGCAGTTTACTCCCGGTAATGGAGTCGGTTTTGCCGGGTGTGCGCGGGTTGCGGATATCTCCTTACCCAGGAGCGCGAAGGCCGCTGGAGAGCGCGCCGCTGATTGTGCAAGAGAGCCTCTCTTTCCTTTCAGAGCTGGTAAGCGAAAGATTCTGCTGTGGGATAGGATGCTGTGAGGAAATCCGCAGAGGCCCGGATTGTGCTAGGCTGCACAGGCAGCGGCGGCTGAAAGAACGCAACCGGAGGCCGTGCCGCGGCATCTACCCGCAGGGATGGGTTTGCTCCGACGAGATTCGGGCGGCAGGATGAAGGCCCTGGTGCAGGCAGCTTCGGGCAGTTCGAAACGAGCTTGAATTTAGAACCGAATTGAGAACTCGAATTTAGAAGTTGAGGAGAGAGTCATGGCGAACAACGGCAGCAGCGGCGGCGGTTTCGGATGGTTTCTGGCAGGGTTGGGGATCGGTGCGCTGGTCGGCGTGCTGTATGCACCCAAGTCCGGCAAGGAGACGCGCGACGATCTGGTCGCGAGCGCGCTGGAGGCCCGCGACAAGGCCAATGAGCTCTACAGCCAGGGCAAGCAGCAGGCGAACCAGTATGTGCAGCAGGGCAAGGAGCAGCTGGGACAGTATGTGCAGCAGGGTAAAGAGACGGCGGGCCAGTATGTCGACAAGGGCAAGGAGTACTACGACAAGGGCCGCACGCAGTGGACGCAGTATGTGGAGAAGGGCAAGGACCTGATCCAGACGCAGGGCGAGGCGGTCTCGGCTGCGGTGGATGCGGGCAAGAAGGCGTACGTTGAAAAGGCGACGGAGCCGACGGGGCCGACGGAAGCATAACGGCCTCTGCGCAGGGCAGGACGCGAGGGCCGGTTTTTGCGACCGGCCCTTTGTCGTTGGTTGCGGAATGTTGCCGTTGGTGGCGGAGCGAAGAGTGTGCTGCAATGGTTAGGGACCTTTGAGGGGCGGCGTTGGCCGCGGTTGAGATAGAAGAAAGGTGGAGAGAATGGCCGCGTCTGGTTGCGTAGCAATGATGCTGTTGCAGGACAATACGGGGTACGTGCAGCACGACATCCATCTCCAGACAATCTTTCTCGGGATCATTGCGATCGTGATGCTGGTGTCGATCGTGGTGGTGTGCATTGGCGGCGCCATCGGCCTGGGGCTGCTGCGCAAGGCCGAAGATATGGCCGAGAAGATGGAGACCAGGATTGTGCCTCTGGTGGACAAGACCTGCGAGCTGGTGACGCAGCTGGGGCCGAAGATCCATACGCTGACCGAGAACGTGGAGCAGATCAGCTATACGGTGCGCGGCAAGGTGGATGAGCTGAGCGCGACGGTGGACCAATTGAACCGGACGGTGCAGGAGGCGAACAGCCGCGCGCGGTCACAGGTGCAACGCGTGGATGGAATGGTGAGTGAGGCGCTTTCGACCGCGCAGGATGTTTCGCGCACGGTGCAGGAGGGGATCCGCAGGCCGGTGCATCAGATTGCGGGACTCATCGCCGGCGTGCGGGTGGGACTGGAGACGCTGATGGAGCGTTCTCCGTTCTTTCGGCGTGGAGCGAAGGAGACGACGCGACCGTACGACGTGTGAGATTGTGGGGTCGGAGACCGTGGCTGTTTAGGCGTTTCTGCAATACAGGGGTCTCTCCGCTACGCGAGACGATAAAGCTGTCTCGCTCCGGTCGAGATGACAGAATATTGTTTCACCTTCGAGAGCGGATAGAGCCGGATATCCTTAGAAGATCCAGCCGCCGCCGGCGACCTCGTCTCCCTGATAGAAGACGGCGGACTGCCCGGGAGTGATGGCGCGCTGCGGCTCGTCGAAGGTGGCTTCGACTTCGGCGGGTCCGCCGTTGGTGGGCGCGATGACGCGGAGGGTTGCGGGCGCGGGCTCGTGACGGTGGCGGATCTTGATGCTGACGCGGATGGACTCTGTGGGCTCGGCGATAGAGACCCAGTTGAGGCGGTTGGCGCGCAGGCTGCGTGAGTAGAGATCGGAGTCGGGGCCGACTTTGACGCGGTGTGAGTCTGGGTGGATCTTCAGGACATAGAGCGGATCGGGCGAGCTGAGGCCGAGGCCCTTGCGCTGGCCGACGGTGAAGCTGTGAATGCCGTCGTGATGGCCGACGACTACGGTCTCGCCTTCGCGGGAGCCGGCGGCGACGAGTTCGCCCGCGCTATCAGGGAGTTCGCGGCCCTGCTCGGCTAAATAGGCGCTGAGGAAGCTCTGATAGCTGCCGCCGGGGATGAAGCAGATCTCCTGGGAGTCGGGCTTCTGCGCGAGCGCGAGGCCGGCGTCGGCGGCCATGGAGCGGACCTCGGGCTTGTGCAGATCGCCGAGCGGAAAGAGCGTGCGGGAGAGCTGGTTTTGCGTTAATCCAAAGAGGAAGTAGGTCTGGTCCTTGGAGCGGTCAGCAGGACGGGAGAGGATCCAGCGGTTTCTCTCTGCGCTGTAGCTGTTGCGCGCGTAGTGGCCGGTGGCGATCTTGTCGGCACCGATCTGGCGCGCGGTGGCGAGAAGCTGATCGAACTTGAGGTGGTTGTTGCAGAGGGTGCAGGGAATGGGCGTGCGGCCGGCGAGGTACTCGGCGACGAAAGGGCGGACGACCTCGGCTTCGAAGCGGTCTTGTGCGTTGACGAGGTAGTAGGGGATGCCGAGATGCTCAGCGACGCGGCGCGCGTCGTAGACGTCGTCGATGGAGCAGCAGCGGCCTTGTACTGTCTCGGGCATTCCCTTGCGGCCAGCGAGGCGGCGCTGGTTCCAGAGCTGCAGGGTGAGACCGACGAGGGTGTGACCCTGGGCGTGGAGCATCGCCGCGACGGTCGAGGAGTCGACGCCGCCGGACATGGCGATGGCAATGGTCTCGGTCTGCATAAAGAGGCCATCTTCCATGATAGCGGTTTGTTATCGGTATCGCGATTGCGGATGCGTCTCATCGACGTTGCGATGGAGCTGCCTGTGTAGACTCAAGAAGATCGGGGAACGATGAGGCAAGGGGCAAGGGAGACGCTGAGCGGACGGTGGGCACTGCCCTTTCTGGGGATCGCGTGCGCTGTCGGGGTCGGATCGATCTACTATAACCAGCCGCTGCTGATGGTGATGGGCAAGAGCCTGGGACAGGGCGCGCGCGCGATGGGATTTGTCGCCGTTGCAACGCAGGTGGGCTATGCAGCGGGGCTGCTGCTCTTTGTTCCGCTGGGAGATGTGGCGGAGCGGCGCACGCTGATGATGCGGATGTATGCGGGCGCGGCGCTGGCGTTGGCGCTGGCGGGGATGGCGCAGGGATTGGCGTGGATGATTGCGGCGAGCGTGCTGATCGGGCTGATGGCTTCGGTGACGCACGTGGCACTGCCGATGGCTCCGGACCTGGTGCCGGAGGAGCGGCGCGGGCAGGCGATCGGCACGGTGATGACCGGGCTGCTGCTGGGGATTCTGCTGGCGCGCAGCTTTGCGGGATGGCTGAGCCGACTGAACGGCTGGAGGACGGTGCTGTTTATCGCGGCGGTGATGAACGCGGCGTTCGTGCCGTTTATCTATCGCGCGATGCCGAAGATGCGCCCGCGGCAGTCGATGAGTTATCGAGACGCGATGCGCTCGCTGTGGACGCTGTTTCGCACGGAACCGCTGTTGCGCGAGGCGGGAACGGTGGGCGCGCTGGTGTTCGGATCGTTCAGCTGCTTCTGGACGACGCTGACGTTCTTGTTGCAGGCGCACTACAACATGGGGCCCGGGGTGGCGGGAACGTTCGGCGTCGTTGGAGCGGCGGGAGCGATGGTGGCGCCGCTGGCGGGAAGGCTGGCGGACCGGCGCGGGACGCGCTATGTGGTGACGGCGGCGGGAGCGGTGCTGGCTGCGTCGTATGTGTGGCTGTGGCTGACGGAGCGAGTGCACAGCTCGGTTGCGGTGCACATGCTGGGGCTGGTGATCGGGGTTGTGGTGCTGGATGTGGGCGCGCAGATGATGCAGGTGGCGAACCAGACGCGGATCTTCGGGCTGGGTGCGGAGGCGCGCAGCCGGCTGAACACGATCTACATGACGATGTACTTTGTGGGCGGCGCGGTGGGCTCGGCGCTGGCGAGCCTGGCGTGGGCGCGGTGGCAGTGGAATGGCGTGTGCGCGCTGGAGGTATGTCTGATTGCAGCGGCGGGTCTGCGGCATGTGACCGGATTCAGCAAGGGGCATCCGCAGCCGGTGGTGCATGTGCCCGCGAGTGAGCGTGAGCCGGTGTAAGGGAAGAGTATGAAGGGATGGTAGGCGAGGCAGGGCTCGAACCTGCAACCACCGGCTTAGAAGGCCGGTGCTCTATCCAGTTGAGCTACTCGCCCGAAGAGCCGTGTGGTGGCCGCTCGAGTTACAGGTCGATTGTAGCGGAGAGGCGATTGGGCTCGAACTCGCGGCTGCGCAGCATCTCGACAACCTCTTCGAGTGCGTCGCCCCAGCGGTGATGGGCGAGATCGGCGTCGGAGCCGACGGCGGTGACATAGAGGGTTGTGGCGAAGCCTTCGAGCGGAGCTTCGAGATCGAGGAACGCGGGCCGAAGGACGCATTGCAGCGCGGCTTCGGGGTGAAGAAGCTTTGTGGCACGGCGTGCGATGCGATCGAGACGATCCTGTTGCTGGTGCGCGGAGGCGAAGACGGCGCGCTCGCGCCAGAGGAGATCGATGTAGCTGGTGAAGGCGAAGGTAGCTTCCTCTTCCGGCAGCACGAGCTCGCGGCGAAGCGGCTCGAGTTCTCCGGGGCTTTCGCGCGCAGAGAGCGGCCAGGCGTCGCTCTTTGCGGTCGCGAAGGGAGAGCGGCCGGCGTTGAGGGCGCGAAGGGCGCGACCGAGGGCGGGATGGCGCTCGGCTTCGCGAATCTCGGAGATGTCGTAGGGCTCGGCGCGGAGATTAATGAAGCGCGTGCCGGTGTCCGGGTCGGCCCAGGGCACGACAAGCACAGGAGCGTCGGCGGAACACTCAGCAGACCATTCGGCAAGCATTAGATGTTCAGGATACCGCGTTGCCTGCGATTGTTTGTGACAGTGTGCTGTCGATGTCCATGTTTGTATGCGCGAGGATAAAACGGAGCGCGGCGTATTCGGCCCAGTAACCGTCGTTGTTGGCGGCGGGATCGGGTGTAGAGAGAAAGGCGCAGTGGCCGCCGTGAGCGGTCTCCAGCAGGGTGATGTGCGGGTTGGAGGCGATGAGCGAGCGGGTTTCGGGGGTGAGGCGGATGAAGGGATCGTCGCAGGCGTGTATCAGAAGGGTAGGGACGGCGATGCGGTGGATGACGCGTGCGGAGGCGGCGCGAAAGTAGTAGTCGTCGGCGGAGCGGAAGCCGGAGTAGAGCGCGGTGATGCGATTGTCAAAGTCGCGCAGGGAGTGGATGCCGGTGGCGGCCTGCGGATCGAAGGCGCGCGGAAAGAGGATGGTCTTGCGGCGGAAGCGTTTGAGCAGCGCGCGCAGGAAGCGGTGCTCGTAGAAGCGGTTCTGGAGCTGGTGGAGCGCGTCAGCGCAGGGGCCGAGATCGATGACAGGCGAGACGCCAACGACGCTGCGGAGCTGGGGCGGCGCGTCGCTGCCGAGATCGCCGGCGAGCTTCAGCATGAGATTGCCGCCCATGGAGTAGCCGATGAGCGCGATGGAGCGCAGGCCTTCGCGGTCGATGAAGAAACGGAGGACGTGTTCGACGTCACCGGAGAGGCCGGAGTGATAGAGCGTGGGGGTGAGGCGCGCCATCTCATAGCCGGTGCCACCGCAGTTGCGCATGTTCATGCGAATGACGTTGCAGCCGGCTTGCCAGAGCTTATTGGCGTTGCCGATGACGTATTGGGATCGCGAGGAGCCTTCGAGTCCATGCAGGATGATGGCCGTTGGCCGCGAGGAGCGTTCGGGAAGCGGCTGCCAGTGGCATTCGCAGAGCACCTGGCTTGCGATCTGCGAGCCGCGGGCGGGGGCGACTTCGACGAGCTGCGGGACTGGCGGGGAAAGGCTGTCAGCGCGGCGCAGGAAGTTGCCGGCGATGGTCTGCAGATGGCCGTTCGACAGCCAGCGGCGTGGGCGAAAGGGAGGAATTTCGGCTGGCAATGAGTCTGGGCTGCAGGAGCGAGAAGTGCAGGAGCAGGTCATCGGCGAGGCTCCGGCGCGATCTTGGGTGCGGGCGGCTTCGTTGCCGCGAGCTGGCCTGCTGCGGATTGGGCTGCGCGAGATTGCAGAGCGAGGGCGTTGAGAGCGCCGGTGGGTTCGTCTTCATGCTTGAGAAAGACGAAGACCTCGCCTTCGCGGGCGAGCGAGGCGAAGCGACGAGCCAAGGTGTGGAGCTCCGCTTCGGTGTAGCCGCCAGAACGTCGCAAACGGTAGCAGCGATGGGGAGCGGTGCGGACGTCGGGTGTGGCGAGCTCGTCGCTTTCAGCGACGCAGAGGGCAGTGTTGTGTTCGCGGAGCAAGGCGAAGATTTCGTCGGTGAACCAGCTGGGGTGACGGAACTCAAAGGCGATCGGAGGCGCAGATCCGGCGCGGAGTGCGGGGATCGCAAGAAAGCGCGCGAGGCGATCACGGTCCACGGCGAAGTTGGGTGGAAGCTGAAAAAGCAGAGGGCCGAGTTTGCCGACGGAGCGGGTGGGCGCGATGGAGGCAAGGAAGCTTTCGACGAGAGACTCGCAGTCGCGCAGACGCGCAAAGTGAGTGATATGCTGCGGCGCTTTGAAGCTGAAGCGAAAGCCGGGAGGCGTGGCGGCGAGCCAATTTTCAAGCTGCGCGGGCGATGGCAGCGTGCGGAAGGTGTAGTTGACTTCGACTGCCGTGAGCTGCGAGGCGTAGTAGTTGAGAAAGGAACGCGCAGAAACGCTGGCGGGATAAAAGCCCGGCTTCCACGTGGGATAGGCCCAGCCGGAGGTGCCGACGAAGAGCTGCGGGGCGGTGGCTGCCGGCGACGCGGCGGAGCTGGGTATCGCGGACGAGGCCGGGAATTTAGGGTTCGAAGCGCGCGGCAAGGCACGATCTCACAAGGCGCGCGACAATGCGCGAAAATGGAGCCAGCGACGAGTGGAAGATGCTCTGCGGAGAGGAAAGTTTGGGGCGGCTAGTGGGGTTCGAACCCACGACATCCGCTGCCACAGAGCGGCGTTCTGCCACTGAACTATAGCCGCCGTACCGTGGTTGATTGTAGCATCCAAGTCGCATACGGCGAAGGAGACGACGAATGAGCGTGCGGGTGAATCGCGGCGAGATATTGCCGCCGGGCGTCGTCTCTGCAGGGGTGCTGCGGCCGAGGCTGCGCGGCGCGGTCGGCGCGTTTCGCGATGAGAATCTCGATCTGCTCTCACGCTTGCTGGACACGTGGTTTCGCGTTCCGGGGACGAATATTCGCTTTGGGCTCGACGGCATTGTGGGGTTCGTCCCCGGCGTGGGCGATGTGCTGGCAGGGTTGGCCAGCTGCATCATTGTGCTGGCGGCGTTCTTTCGCGGCGTGCCGATGATCACGATCGCACGCATGGTGACGAATCTTGCGATTGAGGTGGGGATTGGCGCCGTGCCGGTGCTGGGGAATCTGTTTGACATTGGATGGCGCGCGAACCGGCGCAACTATCATCTGCTGGAGCGCAGCCTGGCGGCGGGCAGGCGTGACACGTGGAAGGATTGGATGTTTATGGGGCTGCTGGGAGTGGGGCTGATGTTGATGGCGCTGCTGCCGTTCCTGCTGCTGTTGTGGATCGGTGGAGTGCTGCTGCATGTGGCGAGAGCGCCGGGATGGCGTTGAGGGCAGACCTGTTTTGCGGGCTTACCGTGCGCGAGGTTATGGGAGAATGGAGGATGTCGGGGCGTAGCGCAGTCTGGTAGCGCATCTGCTTTGGGAGCAGAGGGTCGGGGGTTCGAATCCCTCCGCCCCGACCATTGGAACTCATTGAGATTGAAGCAGATGCGCTGGTCGTGGCTAGCGCATCTGTCTTTTCCAGCTACAGTGGTGTAGACGAATTTGTAGCGGTGCACACTTTTGAGGATTTCTCTCGAGACTTCCCGTCGACTTTTGTAAGAGAGTTTCGTCTAGAGGCAGAGACAGACTCCCGCATTGCCGACCATCTGGAAGCTGTTCGACTCAGTTAACACAAAAGCGTTTAAGAGGACGGCTAGTCCTGAGGTCGGCCAACCGTGTTCGGTGAGTGAATTGGCCTGTTATCGCCAATTCGGAACAGGATCAGTATCCGAGGGGGTCAATCTCGGGGATGCGCAGCGTTCCCAACTGACTTGCGAGGAGAGGCTTAACCGTGGGCATTGTTTCCGGCCAAGAGAACTCCATGGGCACCGGGTTCTTAAACACGACATACGCCTCTATCTGCGGATCTGCTTCAAGTGCCAGTCGTTTGCGGATTGCCGATTTGTGGTTTTCCATCGTAATGATTCTGTCGAGATGCTTCCGAAGCAGATCGCGTTTTCCATCAGCTTTGGTCTCTCCTCGGAAGTCGCTCAGCTGCTCTGCGACCTCTCCGAGCGTCTTGTGAAAGTGGAGATCCTTGCATTCGATTGCCAAGACGCGACCCGATTTCGGATCCCAAGCCAGTGCATCCACATCTCCATAGTCTCGATCAAGGGGAACGCCAAGCAAACGGGAAATCTTGTAGTCGGAATCGCTCTTCCAGCCAAGATCGCGCAACTGCGACGCAACGAATCCGTTGAAAGCAGTGCGCGTAACGTTGTTGGTATCGCCGAGCCACTTTCGCATCTGGCGTGACGATACTTGCCAATCTGGCGTTTCGCCGATGTGACATGACCTAAGGAGGATATAGAGCGCTTCGCGAACAACCGCAGGCGCGACCAGTATCCGCGGATCTTCGCTTCCATCCAGCGCAATCAGAGGACGCCGCACGAGGGACAGGCGGCGACGGAACCTCCAAGGATGCCAGTCCTTGTCCCGAAAGTCCCCGGACGTTAGTCCCCAATTTTTCCTCGCTGGAAGTATGAGGCGGTCCACCGTCGCGGTGACATCTCGCGGTTCGCGTCCCGCACATTCGGAAAGAATCGCCAGGAGTTCAGAGCGGCTGAGTTCGAACCACAGTGCGTTGCGTTTCACGCCGAGATCCTCCAGCTCGTCAACGAACCTTCTCAGAACGTCAAGGGCAACACCGAACTCTTGCTCCCAAGCGTTCAGGAACTTCTGTTCAAAGACGTCTGTGATGGACTTCGCTGGTTTAAGCTCGCTATACACCTCTGCATAAGAATCGACCGCATCGCGGACTTCTCTCGTACTACCACCTTGAGTGAATGGACTATAGACGCTGTCCATAAACGTGTGATCGACATGAATGTCTCCGATAGGGGTGATTCTTACCTTCGGAGCGATCGCGCCCCAATGAATTGCGTCCGACCAGCCACCAATGTGGAACGCGAAGATCGCACGCGCCATCGCTCGCGAAACATCAAGCTCGCCAGGCCGAAGGCCGCCCTCCATCGGACATTCACAAACCGCGGCTTCGATCAGGATGCGCGCGGAAATGCGGCACGCCGTCATCTCGCCCATGTGCTCGGCCACCGTACGTATAGCCGAATCG